>NZ_JBHTMN010000007.1:0-51969 GCF_042679525.1 Rhodanobacter aciditrophus | reverse complement strand
GAAAAAGCCACTGGCGCAGACGTAAGTTACGCTGGCTCGGACTCCTTTGAACAGCAGATTGTGATCGACTCCCAAGCTGGGAGTGCCCCTAACATTGCCATCTTCCCGCAACCGGGGTTAGCGGCTGACTTGGCGTCTAAAGGCTTCCTAACACCTCTGTCTGATACGGTTAAGAAGGGCATTCAAGATGACTATGCCGCGGGACAATCCTGGGTAGATTTAGCAACCTTCACTAACGCATCAGGCAAGCAAGACTTTTACGGTATCTTCTACCGTGCGGACCTGAAATCTCTGGTCTGGTACTCTCCAGACAACTTTGATGATGCAGGCTATGACGTGCCTGAAACTATGGAAGAGCTGAAGGCTCTGACGCAACAGATTGTGGCTGATGGCGGCACTCCTTGGTGTATTGGTCTTGGTTCCGGCGCGGCTACTGGGTGGCCGGCAACAGACTGGGTTGAAGACTTGTTACTACGCTTGCAGCCAGCGGATGTGTACGATAAGTGGGTGACCAATGAGGTGAAATTCAACGACCCTCGTATTGTAGAAACCATCAATGAGTTCGGCTGGTTTGCCCGCAATGACGATTACGTGGATGGTGGCGCAGGGGCTGTGGCTTCTACGGACTTCCGTGATAGCCCTAAAGGCTTATTCGCGTCCCCTCCAAAATGTTACATGCATCGCCAAGCGTCTTTCATTCCAGCCTTCTTCCCAGAAGAGGTGGAAGTGGGCTTGGATGCGGATTTCTTCTACTTCCCATCTTATGAAGCCAAAGATCTAGGTAATCCCGTATTGGGTGCTGGTACCTTGGCAGCCATTACGGCGGATTCTAAAGGTGCCCGTGCCTTCATCGACTTCCTACGTTCACCCATCGCCCATGAACTGTGGATGGCGCAAACAGGCTTCCTGTCTCCCCATGGCAAGGTTAACCCAGACATTTACGTGACCGAAACCGCTCGTAAACAAGGGGAAATCCTTCATGACGCCACGACCTTCCGTTTTGATGGCTCGGACCTCATGCCAGGTAAGATCGGCGCTGGTTCCTTCTGGACGGGCATGGTCGATTATGCCGGTGGTGAGGACGCTAAAGATGTGGCTGATAGCATCCAGAAAACTTGGGATGCGCTGAAATAGCACGCCATACCTTGGAGGCTCTGAAGAGCCTCCAAGCTTCTGATTAACCCTTTCACAACCTCTTTTGCGATGTATTGGAGAGACAATGGGACAGCTCGCGACAGCGTTAGTGACCATGATCTTAGGCGTGCTTGCGTGCGCAGCATACTTTTATGGCTCTAATGCCTTATTAGACATGATATTTCCAGGGAAGAACCGCCCCCCAGAAGTGGTGGCTCGTAACCTTCGTATCAGTAACCGCATTCGACCTTGGTTGTTTCTTGGGCCAGCGGTACTGATCTTAACCTTCTATTTGTTTTATCCGGTAATCGATTCGTTTCGCTTGTCTTTTTACGATCGCACTGGGGAAGCCTTCGTCGGTGTTAGCAATTATGTGTGGTTGTTTGGCAGTGACGAGTTTTTTGAGTCGTTCAAAAACAACATGTTATGGCTGATCTTTGTGCCTACCATGGCGACCTTCTTCGGTTTAGTCATCGCCACCATGACCGATCGCGTCTGGTGGGGCAACATCGCCAAGAGTTTGATCTTTATGCCTATGGCGATTTCCTTTATCGGGGCATCGGTGATCTGGAAATTCATCTACGACTACCGCAGTGGCGATGACCCACAGATCGGTTTGTTAAACGCTGTGGTGGTGGCCTTTGGTGGCGAGCCTCAGGCGTGGATTACGATTCCATTTTGGAACAATTTCTTTTTGATGATCATCTTGGTGTGGATCCAAACGGGATTTGCCATGGTGATTTTGTCTGCGGCGCTACGGGGAATTCCTGACGAAACCATCGAAGCCGCGGTGTTGGACGGTGCCAGCGGAGTGCAGATTTTCTTTAAGATCATGGTGCCGCAAATCTGGGGCACTATCGCTGTGGTATGGACCACCATAACCATTCTGGTACTCAAGGTATTCGACATTGTATTGGCCATGACCAACGGTCAGTGGGGGACACAGGTGCTGGCGAACCAGATGTTTGATTGGATGTTCCGCGGGGGCGGTGACTTTGGTCGTGGCGCGGTCGTAGCCATTGTCATCATGGTGCTGGTCATCCCTATCATGGTTTGGAACATCAAGCGTGCCAACGCTGAAATGGAGGGCCGCTAATATGGTGATCTCAAAGAAAGGCTCTGCCTTAACCGCAGTGGTCCATGTGACGGTATTGCTATTGGTGATTATTTGGACCATCCCTACTTTGGGGCTGTTTGTCTCTTCCATTCGCGATAAAGATCAGTTGTCTACATCAGGCTGGTGGACGGCGCTAGCAACCTCAGAGCAACGTCTCGTGGAGCGTGCCGCCTCAGCAGAGGCGCAAACCCAAGAAGGCAATCTTTGGGTGATTCGAGGCAATGTGCTTGGCGATGGCTCAGATCATTCTGCGAAAATCACTCGCTTCGGTAGCAGCTCGTTAGAGCCAGAGGCTTATGCTGCAGGGGAAACCGTGGCACTGAAGCGTGGTATTCAGCTACAGGTGATGGCGAACGGGGATTATTTAATTTCTTCGGAAGAAGAAATGAGTGGTCGCCGTGGTCAGCGGATTTTCTATACGGCAGAAGTGCCACCCCGTTTCACCCTGGATAACTATCGTGAGGTGTTGGGAGCAGAAGGGTTAGGCAAGTCGTTTATTAACTCCCTGACGGTGACCATCCCTGCGACCATTATCCCTATTCTGATCGCAGCGTTTGCGGCTTATGCCTTGGCGTGGATGAAGTTCCCCGGTCGTGCGCTCTTGATCGCTGCGGTGGTGGGACTGTTGGTAGTGCCATTACAAATGTCTCTGATTCCCCTGTTGAAAACCTACAATGTAATCGGGGAGTTTTTAGGGGTAGGAGCGAAAACCTATGTGGGGATCTGGCTTGCCCATACGGGGTTTGGTTTGCCCTTGGCTATTTATCTCCTACGCAATTATATCGCTGGTTTGCCGAGCGAGATTATTGAATCTGCTCGGGTAGATGGTGCCTCGGATTTCGACATTTTCCGCAAAATTATTTTACCTCTGTCGTTCCCTGCGTTGGCGTCTTTTGCCATTTTCCAATTCCTTTGGGTATGGAACGATTTGCTGATTGCGATGGTGTTTTTGGGGAACAACGAAGATCAGCTGGTAATGACGGGACAGCTGCGTGAATTGTTGGGCTCCCGTGGTGGCAACTGGGAGATTCTCACCGCTTCGGCGTTTATCACCATCATAGTTCCTTTATGTGTGTTCTTTGGATTACAGCGTTATCTGGTACGTGGCTTATTGGCTGGATCCGTTAAATAACGTCGAATTTGAATGGCGAAGCGCCCAGAGCGCTCGCGAAAAGAGGCAATAGACATGGCAGATGTAAAGCTAACCAATGTTAAAAAGGTCTACGCAAACCAAGTGGAGGTCATGCGAGACATCAATTTAGATATTAAACAGGGCGAATTTATCGTTTTTGTTGGGCCTTCTGGCTGTGGTAAATCCACCTTGTTGCGCATGATTTCCGGTCTGGAAGAAATCTCCGGTGGCACCTTGGAGATCGACGGGACTGTGGTGAACGATGTGCCGCCTTCTCTACGCGGTATCGCTATGGTGTTCCAAAGTTATGCCCTGTATCCGCACATGACGGTATACGACAACATGGCGTTCAGCTTACAGATCGCCAAAGAAGACAAAGCGGAAATCGACAAACAGGTGCGTAAAGCAGCAGAAATGCTGCAATTGACGCCGTTTTTGGACCGTTTACCCAAAGCCTTATCCGGCGGTCAGCGTCAACGGGTGGCCATTGGTCGTGCGATTGTGCGCCGTCCTAAAGTCTTTTTGTTTGATGAGCCCTTGTCGAACCTAGACGCAGCTTTGCGTGTGGCAACCCGTATGGAGATTGCTAACTTAAAAGAAAGCATGCCGGACAGCACCATGATTTATGTGACCCATGATCAGGTGGAAGCCATGACCTTGGCGGATCGAATCGTGCTGTTATCCGCTGGCAACATCGAGCAAGTAGGCTCACCGCTCGCTTTGTATGAACGTCCTGAAAACGTGTTTGTGGCGAAGTTTATTGGCTCTCCAGCCATGAATATCCTGCCTTGTCAGATCGCTTCTACGGGCAGTGAAACCCTTGTGACCTTGGCATCAGAGCAGACTGTCACTGTACCGATTTCCACCGAGAGTTCAGAGCAGGGTAAGACGGCTTTCTTTGGTGTTCGTCCCGAGCATCTGGACGTTGTGGCTGAGGACGAGGGGGCGATGTTGGCTGGGGAAGTGTCTTTTATTGAGTCTTTGGGGGAAGCCACCTTGCTATATGTGGCGGTACCTGGAGTAGAAGGCATGGTGATTGCAAAGCAAGCGGGTACCCTAAAAATCGAAAAGGGCGACCCAGTGCGCTTAGCGGCGAAGCCTGAAGCCCTACATTTGTTTGATGAACAAGAGAACACATACCGCCGCGACTAGCGGTCATGTGATGCATGATTGATGACCGGTGCTGAGTCTTTTATCTCAGCACCCAATTTTTTGGAGAATGGTGTTATGTCAACCGATCTGAACTGGTGGAAAGGCGGGGTGATTTATCAGATTTACCCGCGCAGTTTTATGGACGCCAATGGCGATGGCATTGGAGATCTTGCGGGCATTGCACAGAAGCTCGACTATGTGGCCTCGTTAGGGGTCGATGCGATTTGGCTGTCGCCGATTTTTACTTCACCGATGAAAGACTTTGGTTACGACATCAGTGATTACCGTGATATTGACCCTATGTTTGGTTCTTTGGAGGATTTCAAAGCTCTGATCGACAAGGCTCACTCTTTGAATCTTAAGGTCATGGTGGATCAGGTCATCAGCCATTCATCTGACGTGCATCCTTGGTTTGAAGAAAGCCGTCAGGACAAGACCAATGACAAAGCGGACTGGTATGTTTGGGCGGACCCAAAACCAGACGGCTCTCCGCCAAATAACTGGCTGTCGATCTTTGGAGGCAGTGCCTGGAAATGGGACAGCCGTCGTCTGCAGTACTATTTGCATAACTTTCTCGAAAGCCAACCGGACTTTAACTTCCACAATCCAGTGGTGCGTAAAGCCCACTTGGATAATATGCGTTTTTGGCTCGATTTGGGGGTGGATGGTTTCCGTCTTGATACGGTGAACTTCTATTTCCATAGTCAAGGCTTGGAAGACAACCCACCAGTGCCGCCGGGTGAGCCAAAAACCAAAGGCGCACCAGAGGACAATCCATACACTTACCAGCGTCACGTGTATGACTTGAGCCGTCCGGAAAACTTGGACTTCCTCAAAGAGCTACGGGCTTTGATGGATGAATACCCAGGCACCACCACGGTGGGTGAGATTGGTGACGACTTCCCTCTCAAACGCATGGCGGAATATACCTCCGGTGGCGATAAGCTACATATGGCTTACACCTTCGACTTTTTGAACAAGCCCCATTCACCGGCTTACATCCGTGAAGTCTTAGCCAACATGAATGAGATTGTGGGGGATGGCTGGCCATGTTGGGCCCTGTCGAACCATGACGTAGAGCGCTCCCGCTCCCGCTGGGGCAAAGGGGAAGATCCGAGAGCTTACCCATTGGTGGCCATGGCGCTGATTTTATCCTTGCGCGGCAGTGTGTGCTTGTACCAAGGGGAAGAGCTAGGCTTACCTGAAGCAGAAGTGCCCTTTGAGCGCATCCAAGACCCTTATGGCATTCCTCTATGGCCAGTGTTTAAAGGCCGTGATGGCTGTCGTACTCCCATGGTATGGGACAAATCACCTCTTGGTGGCTTCTCTACCGTGGAGCCATGGTTGCCAGTCTCCGCGGCGCAATTACCACTGAGTGTGGCGGAGCAAGAAGCGGACCCAGAGGCCCTATTACATAAGGTGCGTCGCTTGATGGCATGGCGCCAAAACCAGCCAACCCTAGTGAATGGCGCTTTGACTTTAATCGACGTAGCCAATGATGACCTGGTGGCGTTTGAGCGTGAATACCAAGGGCAACGGGTCTTGGTCGTGCTAAATATGACAGGTGACCACCACACTGCAGAAGTATCTGTGGCTGTGTCTGAGCCACTCACGGGTCATGGCTTCACGGCTTCGATCTCTGGAAGTACTGTGTCATTACCGCCTTACCAAGCGTTTTATGGGGTATTAGGCTAGCCCTTTTGCGCCCCAACAGATGAGTTGGGGCGCTTTGTTTACCCGTCGAGTTGTATTGCAGGTTGATATGAAAACGACAATAAAAAAACTCACCCTCAAAGACGTTGCCTTGCATCTGAATGTGTCCACCGCGACCATCTCTAACGCCTTTAATCGTCCTGATCAGCTGTCTGCTGAGCTGCGCGAAAATATTTTGAAGCAGTGTGAAGAGATGGGCTATTACGGCCCCAATGCGGCGGCTCGGAGCTTGCGTACTGGGCGTACTGGGATTGTGGGGATAGTCCTATCGGACGAGCTGAGTTATTCCCTGTCTGATCCGGTTGCCAATCAGTTTATTACAGGTATGGCGGAAGTCTTTGAAGCCAATGATTACAACATGCTGCTGTTGTCCGCGACAGAAGCCAAGCAGGATGTGCAAACGCGCATGCAGTCGTCCATGGTGGATGGCTTTATCGTCTATGGACACAAGCCCCAGCAGTACCATAGTGCGCCTTGGTTAGATGCGCGCAAAAATGTGGTTACGGTCGACAGTGCCATTCCCGGCACCCCATCGGTGAATGTGACCAATGAAAAGGGCGCCTACGACATTGCCAAGCATGCTCTAGTGCATCAGCCTGAGCATATTGCGATATTGGGATTAGCCTTATTAGAAACGGATCGAGTGTGTCGCATACGTGATGACGAGCTGTTTGATGCGGCGGCGTCAATCTCGATTCAGCGTCTGGCGGGCTATCGCAGGGCCTTGCAAGAAGCTCAAGTAGAGCTGCCTCCAGAGTTGATCTGGAACATTCCCCATAACGATCATAAGTTGGCTTATCAAGCGGCTAGAGAAGCCCTCACCATGGCTAATCGCCCTCAGTTATTACTTTGCATGAGTGATCGGATTGCTTTGGCGGCGCTTCAGACAGCATTGCAAATGGGCCTTCGCGTACCGGAAGATCTGCAAGTGGTGGGATTCGATGGCATTCCAGAAAGCGAGACTTTCCATCCTTCCATTACTACTGTGTATCAGCAGACTGTTGCCAAAGGCCGCATTGCCGCGGAGATTTTTTTAGGTTTGCGTGAGTCAAAAGATGTGGAGCTTGAAACCCAACTAGTGGTGCGGGAAAGTTGTCCCGCACTCTAGCGTGTTATTGTGAACCGAGGAATGGTTAGCAGTAATAATCCTTTAGGGGGCGCTCGACATCTAAGTGGTGTGCTGCTTGCGCTTGCAAAAGCTCTGCGCAAGAGATGGCATCAATCAAGGCTTGATGGGCGCGGTAGCGGGGGAGATTGTAGCGCTGGCGACAAGCATCTAAACGGACGGAAGGTTGTCTACCAAAGCGTTTCCACCAAGGTTTGTGGATGATGGCCGCCTCAAGGGCCATGGTATCTACCATGGGAAACAGTAATGGCTCACCGAAGTATTTTTGTGCCGCTTGATAAAGAAACGGGCGTTCAATAGCGGCGCAATGGACCACCACCACTTTACCGGCGATCGCCTCTAAAACGTCGTCCAAAAAGCTGGAAAGTCGCGGGGCATCCTTGATCTCTTCATGGGTGATTTCATGAATGGTAACGGATTCTGCTGTCAGTGGACCATGGGGCTTAGCGAGCCAATAGCGGGCTTGATTGAGAGGAATACGATCCAATGTCATATCCACTAAACCAATGCTCACAATGTCGTCCGTATCAGGGTCCAGTCCAGTGGTTTCAATGTCTAATGCTACCAGCGGCGCCTCTTGGAGATTGCCATCAAAACGAGCGGCTCCGGCTTCATAAAACGCTTTAAGCTCAGGCGTTTGCACTTCTTTGGCAAGCTGTGCGAAGGTCGCCTGCCAATCATCGGGTGTTTCATAAGGTGATTGCATAATGTGGAACTAACCCTTCCCTGGATAGCGGTATTTCAAGAACTCTTGCTGACGCGAAACAATGTTAAAAGCGTCCCTCAAATGGCGCTTCTCGAAGGCTGAAAGCGTTTCTGGGTCAACCTTGTTATCAGGTTCTTCACCGTTCTCGATTTGAGACTTTTGGTTTTTGATACGCACCATGCCAATCATTTCCAAGGCGAGGATCAAGTCTCGTGCTCTGCCGTCTGGCATCACCCCCGCTTCTTCGATGTCTTCCAAGCGTTCGAAGGTATTGAGCTTAGAAGACCCTAGTGCCAAGGCATGTACCCGCACCAAATCACAAATCGGAGCAATACCACGACCTTTTAGGTTAAAGGTACGGGACTGTTTGCCTTCATCATCCAATACAAATTGACGGAAGAACCCTAGCGGTGGCGTGCGTTGGTTAGCGTTGCGCGCCAAGGCAGATAAGAAACCTTTGTGGCTTTGGGCCTGTTCGCGAATGTGACGATTAAGCTGCTTGGCGAACATCTTATCCCCATAAATGCCCCGTAGGTCAAAGAAGATCGACAGATGCAGTAGAGCTTCTGCTTTTGGCTTGAGGATCCACTCAGAGAATTGCTCTTTCCATTGAGAAAGAGTCATACGCCATTTGGGGTTCATGGCCATGATCTCCCCAGTACAAAGCGGATAGCCGCATTTGTCTAAGTTGTTACAAACGTATTCGCTCAGCTCCCGGAAGTAATCGCCGTGCTCTGCTTCGTTATAACGATCACTTAAGATCATGGCATTGTCTTGGTCGGTGCTAATGGTTTGCTCTTCCCGAGCTTGGGAGCCTAGGGCCAAGAAACAGTAGGGGACTGGCGCTGGACCAAGCTGTTGCTCACCCAGCTGTAATAGACGCTTCACAAATGCGACGCCAATGTGGGACAAAGCGTTGCCGATCATTTGTGTGTTGGCATCTGCATTCACCAGCTGAGTGAAAGTGTGAGTCATTTTTTTACTGATGCTGACCAGGCCTTCGATGCTTTCTTGTTTGAAAATATCGCTGATGACATAGATGGAGCCATGGCTTTCCCGTTGCACCAAGTCACCGGTGCTGATGACACCAATAGGGCGGTCTTTCTTGAGCACAGGCAAATGGTGAATGTTTGCTGACATCATTTTTAACACGGCTTCAGAGGCAAAATCCCCCGCGTCCACGGAGATAGGATCACGGGTCATGACGGTGCTGACACCCGTGTCGAAAGGCAAACCCTTTGCCACTACTCGGTTGCGTAAATCCCGGTCGGTTAAAATGCCCACCAGCATATCGTTTTCGGTAATCAGTAATGAGGAGACTCGCTCCTCAGCCATGATGTTAGCGGCGGTCATAATATCAACGCTTTGATCAGCGGTGATGGGCTGACGGCGTAAGAGACTGTGAATTGGACAGGTCATTAACGACAAGTCTGAGGACTGGCTGTCCATGGCGGCTTTCAAACGTACTTCTCGAGATACTTCAAAGAAGTCAGAAAATGCGTCGAAATCCGTATAAAACTGAATAAACCAACGTGCCGGAATGCGATAGAGGAGTGTGTCCTCTAAAGCGCGCATGGTTTGTGAAGACTTACCCCCTCGGAGCAGTGACGAAGATCCGAAGATGTCACCTTCATGCATGCGTCGCAGTAGCTTGCCCTCTCTGCCCTTGGACTCTACTGCGCCGCTGCGAATGAAGAATAACGTTTCATTCCGTTCTTCAGGGGCGATGGCCCATTGTCCCGCTCGGAGGTATTGGATTTCGATGTCTTTTACCATCTCTTGCAAGATGGGTTCGTCTTTTAGGTCCGCAAACGGTGCGTACTCACAAAGGGTGTCCAATATTTCCGAGAGTTCAATGTCCATAATATCCTCGTAATTACATGACTGGATAAATGATCGCGCTAATACCCAGTACGACAAATAGAATACAAGCAGCGATTCGTGTTTTCGCCGGGTTGATGCGTTGCATTAACCAGTTACCTGCAAACACGACAGGTACGTTTGCTAACAGCATACCTATGGTTGAGCCCACGGTCACCCAAAGTACTGATTGATAGTTAGCCCCAAGTATAACGGTGGCCAATTGTGTCTTGTCACCGATTTCCGCTAGGAAAAAGAGAACAAACGTCGCAATAAACGCACCAGATTTCATAACGTTGCTTTCTTCACTGTCATCCTTATCAGGGATCAAGATCCATAAGCCTACTGCTATAAAGCTAGCACCGACTAACCAATTTACCCAACCTTCAGGCACCCAGTCAGCAACTTGTGCGCCAAACCATGCCGAAGCTAAGTGGTTAAGAATAGTCGCGGCAAGAATACCAAGAACGATTTGAAATTTAGAAGAGAATCGTGTCGCAAGAAAGAGTGCCAGAAGCTGGGTTTTATCACCCATTTCTGCCAGTGCGACAGTTGAAATTGAGGTTAGTAAGGCTTCCATTTGTGTTTCCGTGGTGGGCGATTAAACATAAGACAATGAACCTGTGCCCACCTGAGCCAAGTCATCGTCTTAAGTCTCATCAATCCGAAGCGCTAAGGCTCTAGGACTCTCCTGCCATGAGCTTGAGGCTCAATTATGTTGACAGAGGATCTTCACAGATAGGAAGAAGATTACTCCCTTAAGAGGTGAAGCAATTCTAATCTAAGGGCTCCCCAAACGCAACAAAGGCGAGCTAAGCCCGCCTTTGCGAAGGTAATTTGTTAGGAACGATTATTTCCCGACAAATTTAAGGTCTTGTTTTAGGCCGATAAACAAGCTGACACACATAACCAGCATCAACAAGGTAAACGGTAGACCTATGGTAATCGCCGCAGCTTGGATGGCGGTCAAGGCGTCGGAGCCACCGCCTACCAACAAGGCAATCGCAATAATACCTTCCATCACAGCCCAGAAAATACGCTGAGACATAGGTGCATCTGTCTTACCACCGGCAGTGATGCCATCGATAACCAGTGAACCAGAGTCAGAAGAGGTCACGAAGAACACCAAGACCAATACGATACCCACAAATGAAATCACAGAGGTAAGTGGCAACTGCTCAAACATTTGGAACATGGCCAACGATACTTCTGAGATACCACCTGACAGAGCACCTACACCGTTTTCTACTTGCTCGATAGCAGAGCCACCGAAGATCGCCATCCACACAAGGGATACGGCAGTCGGTACAAGCAATACGGCAATGATGAACTCACGTACGGTACGGCCACGAGATACGCGGGCGATAAACATACCAACAAATGGTGACCAGCTAATCCACCAAGCCCAGTAGAAGATTGTCCAGCCGTGGTAGAAGGTTTGGTCATCACGACCAATCCAGTTACTTAGAGGAATAATGTTTTCAACATAGCCTAGGAAGAAACTACCAATGGCAGCGAAGATGGCACCCGTATGACCAACGATCACGATGAACAAAGCCAATACTGCTGCAATGATCATGTTAACGTTCGAAAGCAGCTTCACACCACCGTCTAGACCACGAGCAACCGAAATAATGGCAACACCGGTAACAGCGATGATGACACAGATCTGAGTGGCTAGCGTGTTTGGTAAACCAAATAGGAAATGTAAACCAGACGTTGCTTGCTGTGCGCCAAACCCTAGGGATGTTGCCAAACCAAAGATGGTCGCAATTACCGATAGGATGTCGACAAAGTGGCCCAAAGTACCCCAGACACGCTCACCGAAAAGTGGGTAGAACGCAGAACGGATGGTTAAAGGCAAACCTTTGTTGTACGCGAAGAAAGCGAGGGACAAAGCCACAACCGCATAGATGGCCCATGGGTGTAGACCCCAGTGGAACATGGTTGCACCCATTGCTAAGCGAGCCGCTTCAGGAGTATTTGCTTCCACATTAAGCGGTGTGCCGTACCAGCCTGTGTAGTAAGCCACAGGTTCTGCCACACTCCAGAACATCAAACCAATACCCATACCTGCTGCAAACAGCATACAGAACCAGGCTATCGTAGAGTGTTCGGATTTGGCTTCTGTACCGCCTAATCGGATTTTACCCATTGGGAGAACGATTAAGACTAAACAGAATAAAACAAATAGGTTACCAGAAATGGCAAAGAACCAATCGAAGTTGTTGATTGACCAACCGCGAGCGGCCATTAAAAGCTCTTTGGCGTCACCAGGGAAAACGATAGAGCCAATAACGAAGGCTAAAATGATTAGGGCACTGATGCCGAAGACTGGATTGTGTACATCTAAGCCAAGGAACTGAACGTTATCCTGTCCGACCTTGTAGGATGTGCTGTACTCTTCCCGCCCTTTTGGCGGAGTAGTATTACTCATCTTTTATCTCCCAATTATTAAGATGGTAACAATTGGAATGACGGCAAAGGAGAGAGTCACGTTTCGACGCTGCCTAAAAACAACCATTCCAATTGTCGCTGTGCTTTTACTCTAACGAAGCGAGTAAAACTATTCACAAAAGTGTGCTGAGGGACGCACATGTACAGGCAAAGGCCTGATTGAAATAGAAGCTTTGACACTTCAACTTGGCTAAAAAATCGCCAAAACGTTCAAGGTTGTCATATAAGATCGCCTATAAAACAACCTGATGGAAGGCAGAATGACAGCAAAATACTTAGATGTCAAATTATTGTAAGTGTAAGTATTATTCTGGCAAGAAAAGTTCGAGTAACTCATTGAGGAATAATTTACCCTTTTCTGTGGTGCTTATTATTCCATTTTTCCATAAGTTTTCACTTAATAATCCGCGGGTTGCGGCAATCTCACAGGCGCTTTTTAACACGGCTGGTACAGGGCGATAACCATATTGCTCAAAGGCTTTTAGGGGGAAACTTTCAAACAAGCGTAAGCGATTCATCATGAACTCTAAAGGCAAATCTTCTGGCTCAATGGCGTCTTTGATGCATAAGGCTTCAGGCAAATTGCTCAGGTAATGATTTGGGTGGCGAGTTTTGCGGGTACGAAAAATCTGCCCATCGGGCAGGGTGATTTTACCGTGGGCGCCAGCGCCAATCCCTAGATAATCCCCAAATCGCCAGTAATTGAGATTGTGTTTGGCTTCACGCCCCGCTTTTGCATTGGCGGAAACTTCGTACTGGTGATAACCCTTTTGCTCCAGTAGTGCTAACCCTTCGTCTTGGATATTCCATAGGGTATTGTCTTCTGGCAAGGTGGGCGGTCGACGATAGAACTCAGTATTGGGCTCAATGGTCAGTTGATACCAAGACAGGTGCTCAGGGTTCAAATCGATGGCGAGTTGCAGATCTTCCAGAGCCATGGCGGTGGTTTGATCCGGCAAACCATGCATCAGGTCTAAGTTGATGTTATCGAATCCAGCGGCCCGTGACTTATCCACAGCGTGCAAGGCTTCTTCGCGATTGTGGATTCTTCCTAAGGTTTTCAACAGGTTTGGCTGAAAACTTTGGATACCAATGGAAAGGCGATTAATCCCCGCTTGACGAAAGTGGGCGAACTTTTCTTGTTCGAAGGTGCCGGGGTTCGCTTCCATGGTGATTTCGGCATTGTCCACCCAAGTCAGTTTGCTGCGCAGGGCATCCATTAATTGGTAATAAAAATCTGCGCTCATGAGGCTGGGCGTGCCGCCGCCAATAAAAGCTGTTTGAATGGGGCGATCTGCCACGTAAGGCAGGTCAACTTCTAAATCTGCCAGTAGCTGATCCAAGTAGGCCTGCTCGGGCAGCTTACCTTGCTCTTCAAAACGGTCCGCTTGGTGGGAGTTGAAGTCACAGTACGGGCACTTACGTACGCACCAAGGGACGTGAATGTAGAGGCTTAAAGGCGGCAGGGCGCTCATGACAGAATGTTGCCTGCTTGTAGCGCATCAAACAGTTGCGTTAGAGCTTTCGCTCGATGGCTCAGCTGGTTTTTTTCATCTTTGGACAGGCTTGCAGAGCTGCAGCCTTTTTCGGGTACATAAAAGATAGGGTCATAGCCAAATCCTTCCACCCCTTCTGCAGATTCTAAAATGCGACCTTCCCAGCTGCCGTGGGCAATAATGGGGGTCGGATCATCTTTGTGACGCATGAAAGCTAAGACGCAATGGAAGCGTGCGGTACGTTGCTCTGCGGGAACCCCTGCTAGCTTTTCGAGTAGTAGGGCGTTGTTGGCTTCGTTATCCCCGTGGCCGCCTGCAAAACGAGCGGAGTATATGCCTGGTGCGCCATTTAAGTAGTCCACTTCAATACCCGAATCGTCCGCCAAAGCTGGTAAACCTGTCTTTTCGCAGGCATGGCGGGCTTTGATGATGGCGTTTTCAATAAAGGTTAAACCGGTCTCGTCTGCGTCTTCCACTTTGAAGTCACCTTGAGGTTTTACTTCCACATCAAAGGCATCAAACAGTCGGTTGAATTCTTTTATTTTGCCCGCGTTATTGCTGGCAAGCACAATGGTTTGGCTCATGGGTAGATCTCTATATTAACGGCTAACGTGAAAGATGGCCGTTTCGCTGAAAAGGTTAGGCATCATGCGAGTCCACCAATGATCTCGTAATTGTCCGTCAACGGCGGCCCAGCGTAGTACTTTTAAGTCTTTCTGCTGACATAAGTCGCGAAAATCGTTGAAAGTACAGAAGTGGATGTTCGGTGTGTCATACCAGTTATAAGGCAAAAACTCAGACACGGGCATATGCCCCTTGATGCCTAGGTGAATGCGGTTACGCCAATGACCGAAGTTTGGGAAAGTGATGATGGCTTCTTTACCAATGCGCAACATCTCATCTAACAATAGATCAGGGCGTCGGAATTGCTGCAGGGCGTGGGCCATGACGACCACGTCAAAACTTTGCAAATCAAAGTTCTGTAAGCCTTCGTCGATGTCTTGCTCTAACACCGGAATGCCTTTTTCAATACAGAAGTTAATGTTCTCTGCATCGATTTCGAGTCCATAGCCGGTGGTGTTCTTATGCTCCGCTAGGTGTTCTAACAGAGCGCCATTGCCACAGCCAAGGTCGAGTACTCGCGAGTCTTTAGCGATCCAGTCACTGATTAATTCGAGGTCAGCGCGCATTTAGACATTCTCCTTTGGTAGACGTTTTGCAATGCGGCCTAAAAAGCCACGCATCGCCGCCATGTAGCGGGGAATCGGGAACAAAAAGGCGTCATGGCCTTCGATGGAGTCAATCTTGGTGTAGGTGACGTGTTTGTCAGAGCGTATCAAGGCGTCGACGATTTCTTCACTACGTTCTGGGGCAAAGCGCCAATCCGTGGTGAAGGACACCAATAAGAACTCACATTGAGCCTTAGAAAGTACCTTGGCTAAATCGCCACCTTCTCTAGCAGCTGGATCGAAGTAATCCAATGCCTTGGTCATCAGCATATAGGTATTGGCGTCAAAACGTTTGGTGAAGGCTTCCCCTTGATAACGCAGGTAGCTTTCCACTTCAAATTCGATTTCATAGTTGTACTGGTAGGCATCATGACGCATCTGACGGCCAAACTTGTTACCCATGGAATCATCAGACAAGTAAGTAATGTGACCAAGCATGCGGGCTAAGCCAAGGCCATTGGTGGGGACAGCATTGTGTTCCACATATTGCCCATCGAAGAATTCTGGGTCACGGCGAATGGACTGACGAGCCACTTCATTAAAGGCAATGTTTTGCGTTGATAGTTTAGGCGCCGAGGCAATGATCGCCGCCCCTTGCAAACGATCTGGATAACGGATGCTCCATTCCAGTACCTGCATACCGCCCAAGCTGCCTCCGACAATGGCAGCAAAGGTTTTGATCCCTAGTCGATCGGCTAGGCGAGCTTGGCTCTCAACCCAGTCTTCCACGGTGACAAATGGAAACTCTGCTCCCCAAACTTTGCCTGTGGCTGGGTTGACCGTAGTGGGCCCTGTGCTACCACAACAGCCGCCTAGATTGTTAAGGCTGATGACAAAGAAAACGTTGGTATCGATGGGTTTGCCTGGGCCAATAGCGCTGTCCCACCAGCCGGGTTTACGGTCTTCCATGGAATGATAGCCGGCCGCGTGATGGTCACCGCTCAAGGCGTGACAAATCAAAATCGCATTGCTGGCATCCGCATTAAGCGTGCCGTAGGTTTCGTAGATAAGCTGATAGGTTGGCAGCGTTTGGCCACAAGCGAGAATCAGCGGCTCATCAAACTGGGCCACTTTTGGTGACACGAGCCCTACTGAGTCGGCAGGAAGGGTATCCGGCATAGGTTGTACGTTTCCTGATGAATGAAAGCGAAAACACCGCAAAGTATTGCGGCCAATGGAATCATGGTAAATGGACGCACAGTCTAGCGTTTGCGCTGTGTGGCATCAAGAGAGAGTGGTTAAAAGCCAGCCTGCTCAGACAGGCTGGCGTGTTAATGATGGGCTTTTAGGACAGGGTAAAGACGCGGGTTTTATCGGCTAAGGTATTGGCCATATCATGGATCTGGCGAGCGTTCCCCACGATCTGTTCAATGGAGCTGGTGTCTTCCCTTAGTTGCTGGGCGATCTGTTCCATTTCGGTACTCATTTCCACCGCTGTTGACGCCACATCTTGAATGGAAGCGGCCATCTCATCGGACGCTTGATAGCTGGTTTGCGCATTGGTTTCTATGGTGCGCATGGCTTCTTCTGCTTCGTTACCACTTTGTTCAATGACGCTTAGGCGCTGTTGGCCTTTTTCCATAGTGCTAATGGCGGACTGGGTAGACGACTGAATAGTGCCGACTATGTCTGTGATTTTAGACGTCGCATCCACGGTTTTTTCTGCCAAAGAGCGGACTTCGTCCGCTACCACAGAGAAGCCTCGTCCTGCTTCCCCTGCACGGGCGGCTTCAATGGCGGCGTTAAGGGCGAGTAGGTTGGTTTGGTTGGCAAGGTCATTGATCATGTTGATCACGTTGTCGATGTCCGTGGACAAACGGCCCAGTTCATTTAACTCTTGGCTTGTCAGGTTAACCGCTTCTACCGTGTCTTTCAGGTTGTCTAATACCTCGCGGATGGTTTTTGCACCGGCTTTCGCGGATTGATAGGTTTCGCTGGAGTGCTCTCGTAGGTTGTCAGTGGTGGTCGACAAGGTGGTGATGCGGGTAGAGATGTCGTCAGTGGACTCCGCTAAGGAGTTAGTACGTTGGTTAACCGAGCGGTTGTTGTCGGCAATATTGCCAATGGCTTGGCTTAATCCTGTGATCATGGTGCCGACACTACCGGTGGTGATCACGACTTCGGATAAGACATTGCCAAGGCCGCCAGTCATTTCATTGAGGGAGCGACTGAGGGCATCGAACTCGTCGTTGCGTTTATCGTTGATCACTGCTTTGGAGGTCATGTCGCCGTCTTTTACTTTTGTTAAGTCAGCAATTACACGGTTAAGGGTGTTTCGGGCGCTACGGCCAATACTTAGCATTAGCAGAATGGAGACAATAGACACGGCCACACTGACGCCGAGGAGGGCTATTAAAGATTGATCACTGCTGGCTTCTGCCTCGTTTTCCGCAGCGATGATATAAGTGGTCAGTAGATCCGCTAGGGCGACTTGTGTTTCGGCGAAAGCGTCTTTTTCTGCATCGAAGGTGGTTTCAGCGGCATCTAAAGCACTGAAGGCTGAGCCATAAGCAAGAATGGCATCGTGGTACTGGGCCGCGGTTTGCCCATGGGTATCTTGGAAACCAAAGTTGTCTACCCGTGCCATAAAGCGCTCATAGCTGGCGTCTAATTCTGCAAGGACTTCCGGACTTGGGCTGCTTAAGTAGGTGCCTTCTGCTTTACGTACGTTGACGAACTCCCTTTTCAGTAGGCTGAGAGCGGCAATATCATTACTAATTTTGTTGCCGAGAGAAGTGATTTGTCCCTTCAAGCCGGAGCTGTTGTCGAAGCCAATGACACTACGTTGGTAGGCGAGCTCCAGTAGCGCGTCAGCGTAGCGAGACAGTTCATCTTGTGAGGCTTGCAGCGCATTGATCAGTTGATCACTTTGGGCGCGTTCAATGCTATCGCTTAAAGCTTGTAGGTCAGCCGCTTTTTGCGCTTTTAGATCATTGGCATAGGCTTCGTAAGTGTCATTGTTTAGACCGCGAAGTCGGTCAGCTGCCTCTAGAATGCCTAAGCTCATTCGGTCAACGCTGGTTTGAATGCTACCAAACACACGCAGCTGAGCGTTTGCCTGCTTTTGGGAATGCATGCCTTGGATGGCAGTCCAAGTGACCAAGGCGAAGCCAATAATGGCGCACAATAATAAGATGATGAGTTTTGCACGAAACGAGAGATTCTTGAGCATAATACAACCGCACCTATATAAAGAGAGTCATGTTCTGGTGAACAGGGCTGTGCAATATCTGTGCACGTTTTTATGGTAATAAAAACGTGCCATAGGAGCGGTGAGGTAGGTCAGGCGTTGCGGTACAAAGAAAACGTCAGCTGTCCCGCGACTTTTTCTTTTTCTAGCTGCCAGTTGTCCGGTAACTCAAGGGACTTCTCACTTTCTCTTTCAATGTAGATGTAGCCTTGAGGCTTGATCCAACCAGATGTCAGCAGAGGAATAACTTGATCTAACAAGTCCTTGCGAAAGGGCGGATCCAAGAAAACCACATCAAACCCGGTCGCAGGTTGTCGCAAAAAGGTTGTGGCATCGGTATTGATAACACTTCCATTATGGGCCTGTAGGGTTTTTAGGTTTGTTTTGATTTGCTCCGAAACGGAGCGATTTAGTTCTACAAAGGTACAGTCTTTTGCACCACGGGAGAGCGCTTCAAAGCCGAGTGCCCCTGAACCACAGAATAAGTCCAAACAAGAGGCCCCAGGAATATCGAAGTTAAGCCAGTTGAATACTGTCTCTCGAACACGGTCAGTGGTAGGCCTTAATCCTTCGATGTTTGGAATCGGTAATTGGCGTGAACGCCACTCTCCGCCAATAATGCGAAGTTTTGAGTGGGAGGCGGATTTTGAGGTTGAGCGTTTGCCTGAAGGCTTCTTCATTGTTTGACCTGAACTTCTTGTCGCGAGGACGGTATTAGGAGCGCATCAATATGCTGCTGATATTGCTCTATTGTAAAAGAGTTCGCCGCGTCACTGTAGCTTTTGCTGAAAGTTTCAAGAGACAGTGGACTGTCTGGCAAGGCAACACGGGTGCCCATGATGGCCCACCAGCTAGGGTTCTTGGCCAAGGCTTCCAGTTGATTCAAAAGCTGGGCTTTCAGTTCGTTAAAACGTCCAGTGTCTGTGTAGCTAGGTAGCTTTTCGCTGGCGAACCAGCTGGATGCAGCTGTTAAGGGTTGTTGGTCGTCTATAAACACTTGAGTTGGCACGTCTATCTGCCAATTGGCGTAGGCAAGTTGGCGACCTAAGTGCAGCTCCCATTGGGGCACCTGGCTACCGACCTGATCCTGCTGTGCTTGCAACATATCTCGTACCCAGATTTGCTGTGCTAGCCAGTCTTCTACAGAAGCTAAGGGCTCCATTGCCACAACGCCATAGATGGCGCTGAGGTCATTGTTGCCCAATATTGCGGTAGCTGGCTGGGTAGGGAGCTGCCAAGAGACAGGGTAAAGGTTATGCTGCAATGATTTCGTCATAGATGAAAGCCCCCTCGCCAAGACCCGCTGAGCGTTTTCGTCCATGGCGCCTGCGATTAAAATGTGGGACACGTGAGCTTTTAGATGCTGCAAATAGGTGTTTATATCTTCTAAGGTGAGTGCTTGTTTTGGCTGTGAAAAGGGGGCGTCCGGCGCGTAGAAAAATTGCTGCCAAAGCTGTTGCTCGGCAGGGTCGGGGGTGTATTGGCGTTGCCAAGTTTCCAGGGGTGTGGCTTTGAGTTGGGTGTTATTAAACCAAGTGTCTAACACCTTCAAGGCGGGCGCTAGGTATTGTGGTTGGCTACTTAAGGTGACATTCAGAGTCTGTTGAAGATGATCAAAACTGCTATCAACGCTGGCCGCTGCAGGGGCTAAGCGCTGGTTAATGGTGGCCGTGCTAAGAGGTAGGCTAGGGCCAAGCATCATCCCCAAGGTGGCAGCGGTGAGTGGCGCGTTACGAGTATCCCCTTGAAAGACAAAAGAAATCGCTAGCTTATCCTGGCCCTCCCAAATACCTTGGTTTACCCAATAAACTGGGATGTCTGACTCGGTTTGCCAAGTTTCAATATTTGGTGTCGCCAACTGAGTATGAGGCGCAGTAAGGTTGAGCAGCCAAATAGCCAGTGTGCAAGCAACTATGATGACCGCTAGTACTGGGCGGCTAAACAAGGGTTTATCGCGTTTAATCATAAAAAATGTCGCATGATCAGAGGTTTGATATGCATTTTTCCACGAAAGTGGGGCTTTTTGCCAATAGGAATGATGCTAAAATCACCGCTTTTAAGGCATTTACGCAGGTTTTGAGAGTAGGTGCTGTTGCCCATATCCCCTTAAACGGGGCAGATCTAGAGAGATGTGAATGGAATTTGTTAACCAGATTATTGCTTACCTAACGCCGTATTTCGGCGAGTACGCGCGTTTTGCTCCGATCGTTATCGGTGCCATCTTGGCCATTATTGCGTTTGTGATAAAACGCAAAGTGATAAAGGGGATGGATGCGGACATCAAAGCTGGCAAAGACAAGACGCCAGAAGAGTCTTCCGTAAACGAAGTAGAACAGACAGAAGAACCCCTATCTCCTGCCTCTAAGGACAACAAGGCTGACGTTGCAGAAGCCCAGTCAGCTCAAGTTGATCCCCCTGAGCCGGTGGAAACAGAGGTTAAGCCTGAGCCAGCCCTTAACCCTGAGCCAAAGGCCACTGAGCCTGCTCCTTTGGAACAAACGCCAGCGGCACCTAGCTTATCTTGGTCCCAGCGTATTAAGGCTGGGTTATCTCGTACACGAAATGGTCTTGGATCGGGGTTGTCTAGCATCGTATTGGGCAGCAAGAAAATCGATGATGACCTGCTAGAAGAGCTCGAAACTCAGCTTCTTATGGCGGATGTGGGGATGGACGCTACCACAGAGCTAATGGGGACATTGACAGAGAAGTTGAACCGTAAAGAGTTGAAAGATGGCCCTGGGGTATTGGCGACGCTAAAGGATGAGCTTAACCACATTCTTCGTAACTCCGAGCAGGAGCTGAATCCAACTAAGGCTGATGGCCCGTTTGTGATCCTGATGGTTGGGGTTAATGGGGTGGGTAAAACCACTACCATTGGTAAATTAGCGAAGAAATATCAAGCGGATGGTAAGAGTGTGATGTTGGCGGCCGGAGATACCTTCCGTGCTGCTGCAGTGGAGCAGCTCCAAGTCTGGGGGGAACGTAACAATGTTCCTGTTGTCGCACAACATACCGGTGCTGATTCTGCGTCAGTGATTTACGATGCCATCGAATCCGCTAAAGCCCGTGGGGTAGATGTGGTGATTGCTGACACCGCAGGTCGTTTGCAAAATAAAGCGAACCTCATGAGCGAACTTGAGAAAGTGGTTCGAGTTATGAAGAAGCTAGATGTGGAAGCGCCCCATGAAGTGATGTTGGTGCTGGATGCAGGCACCGGACAAAACGCCTTGAGCCAAGCCAAGCTCTTCACCGAAGCCGTTGGTGTGTCAGGTATTACGTTAACCAAGCTGGATGGTACCGCAAAAGGTGGCATTATCTTCGCCATTGCGAAACAGTTTGGTCTACCAATTCGCTACATCGGAGTGGGTGAACAAGTGGATGATCTGCGTCCGTTCAAATCCCAAGAATTTGTTGACGCCTTGTTCGATAGTGAGTAACAGTTAACCACTAACACTGAAAACGGGAAGTTTGTGTGGAAATTGAGTTTCAACAAGTAGGTAAAAAGTACGACACTGGCCAAGAAGCTTTGTCGCAGGTGAACTTTCATTTACGCCAAGGAGAAATGGCGTTTTTGACTGGGCACTCGGGTGCAGGTAAGAGTACCTTGATGAAACTCATTATGATGATTGAACGCCAGAGCTATGGGAAAATCCTAGTGGATGGTGTGGACTTGCGCACCCTAGGCAAACAGGCGATTCCATACCATAGACGTCGAGTTGGGGTGGTGTTTCAAAACCACCAACTGCTGTTTGATCGTAGTGTCTTCCATAATGTGGCTTTGCCTTTACAAGTCAGTGGCGCTGACCCTGATCAAACCGGTAAGCGTGTGCGTGCAGCATTGGATAAAGTGGGCTTATTGGGAAAAGAAAAACTTAACCCAATGGCTCTATCCGGCGGTGAGCAGCAGCGTATTGGTATTGCCCGAGCAGTGGTTAATAAGCCGCAACTATTATTGGCGGATGAGCCTACGGGTAACCTAGACCCTAGGTTATCGTCTGAAATCATGAATCTGTTCCAAGAGTTTAATCGTGTCGGCGTCACCGTATTGGTGGCCAGTCACGACTTGGCGTTAGTGGCTCGTATGCGCCATCGGGTATTGACCTTGAATCAAGGTCGAATGGTAAACGATGGAGGGTTTGCTTAATGGCAAAGCCGACACCCCCAACGCGCCGTGGTGCGACCCGCCAACAGCACACATCGACCCGTAAAAGCCTTTGGTCAGGAGCCGAGAGCTTCAATTTAGGCCGCTATATGCGTAACCACCAAGCGGTTTTAATGGAAAGCTTTAGCCGATTGTTGGGTTACCCATTGGCGAGCTTTATGACAGTTCTGGTGATTGCTATTTCCCTGTCTTTGCCTGGTGGACTTTTCGTTTTGTTAAAGAACGTCCAGTCAGTGACCGACCGCTGGGAGCAGCAGTCAGTCATCACCTTGTATCTTTTCCCTAATCAGGAGGATACGGAAGCTCTATCTTTATCCCATCAGTTATCCGGCCGGGCCGACGTGGATTCTGTGGAGTACATTTCCAAGGAAGAAGGACTGCGTTATTTCGAGCAGTCCAGCGGCTACGAACAAGTGTTGTCTGCCTTGCCAGAAAACCCCTTGCCGATTGTGTTAAAGGTGATTCCTAAGGCATTGGTGGATCTAGAAACCTTACCAGCCCTACAAACACTTCGCGATCAGCTACAAGATCTGCCTCAGGTGGAATACGCCGAGTTAGACGCAGAATGGTTGCAGCGTTTGGCGACCATTCTGAATTTCGGTAAGCGCTTCGTGTACGCCATCTCAGCATTATTGGTGATGGCTGTGTTACTGATTGTGGGGAACACCATACGCACCGCCGTGGAAAGTCGCCGTGATGAAGTCTTGGTGATGAAATTAGTGGGAGCAACCAATCGCTATATTCGCCGACCATTCCTGTACATGGGGTTTTGGTTTGGGGTGATTGGGGGTGTGCTTGCTACAGTTTGTATCTTGTTGCTGACTTGGTGGGTCAGCGCGCCCGCGGAGCGATTAGTTGAGCTGTATCATGCGGGTTTCGAACTGCAAAGTTTTAATGCAGGTGAAATTATTATGTGTTTAACTATTAGCGCTACTATTGGTGTGGTAGGTTCTTGGGTTGCCGTGAGCCGTCATATCAGAGATATAGAGCTGCAATAATTGCGGATGAAAACGGTGTTTGGATTTACGAATGCCCCTTTATTATCCACATTTGCGGCACATACCGTGTTAACTTTGTTGCTAGTATGTGTTCATACTCAGTACGAACACTAAGAGGTGAAATAGAAATGGGTAAAGCTCTCCAGCCAATCGACATGATGACACCGGGTCAAAACCTTGAGTCATATATGCAGGCCGTTGGTACCATTCCAATTTTGTCAGCAGAAGAAGAAAACGAACTAGCAGAGCGTCTTTACTATCAAGGCGACCTTGAAGCGGCCCGTTCGTTGGTTATGTCTCACCTGCGTTTCGTCGTTCATATTGCGAAAAGCTATTCTGGTTACGGGTTGAATCAAGGGGATTTGATCCAAGAGGGTAACGTCGGCCTAATGAAGGCTGTAAAACGGTTTAACCCCGAAGTGGGTGTTCGTCTGGTGTCCTTTGCTGTGCATTGGATCAAGGCTGAAATCCACGAATTTATTTTGAAAAACTGGCGTATCGTGAAAGTCGCGACCACAAAAGCCCAGCGTAAGATGTTTTTCAATTTACGTAGTGCGAAGAAGTCTTTGACTTGGTTGAGCAACTCGGAAGTACAGTCAGTGGCAGAAGACTTGGGTGTAACGCCTGAAGTTGTGCGCCAGATGGAAGGCCGTATGAGCTCTTCTGATATGGCGTTTGATGCCTTCTCGGACGATGACGATGACAGTGCTTATCAAGCGCCTGCTAACTTCTTAGAAGACGCCCGTTATGACCCAGCTTCTATGCTTGAGCATGGCAACTGGGAAGCAGACTCTAACCGCCGTCTAGAAGAAGCCATGCTAGATCTGGACGATCGTAGTCGTGATATCCTGATTCGTCGTTGGTTGAACGAGCAAAAAGCCACTTTGCATGATTTGGCTGCTGAGTATGGTGTTTCTGCTGAGCGTATTCGTCAGCTTGAAAAGAATGCTATGAAAAAGATTCGTGCGGCTATGGGTGAAGCAGAGTTCCACTAAGTCTTTCCCTAGGTCAAACGATTAAAAGAAGCCCTCCATGTGAGGGCTTTTTTGTGCCTGTTAGCCTATCTACTGACAGACGGTCGTTAAGGAATTATTGGCTGCGAAGTTGGTTGCCAGGGACAAATTGCCAGGTGCGGATAATTTCTAACTGATCGACTTCGGATTTTAGTTCCGTAGGAAAAGAATCAAATGGTTCAGCCAAGCGTACAATACGCATGGCGGCATCATCTAACACTCTGAAGCCAGATGAGTGCAGGACTTCAATGTCTTTCACGTACCCGTTCGGCAAAACTGAGACGGCTAAACGTAGTTGACCGTATAAGTGTCGCTGCTTGGCTTCAGCAGGGTAGTGAATGTTACCAATGCGCTCAATGCGTCGCCGCCAATCGTCTAGGTAGCGGGCGTCCACCGCAGATTTAGCTGATACGGAGGTCAGGCGTCGGATGCGAGGGCGCTTAGCATAGGCTTGGCGCTGCTGGTCCAGTAGGGCTTCTAGGGTGGCGATGTCCGAGGACAGGCGGCTTGGTACTTGAGTTTCCCCTAGGAAGCGCTCTTCCAGAGTTTTGTTTTGCTGCTCTGGCTCTTCTAATACGCGGAATACGTCAGATTGGTTACGACTTGAAATCAGGTGGGGATCTTCAACGGGCTCTGCGGATGCTAGCTGTGGTTGCACCGGAGGCGTCATTTCTTGAATATCATCGGCACGAAATTGGGCTGTTTCGGTCGTCGTGAGCTTTTGTTTGTGCAGCTCCGTTCCGCTTGCTTGTTGGTCAGCTTGGGCGATGAAGTCAGCTTCTTTAGGAGGTGTTGATCGGTGTTGAACCAGTGTCACCTCAAGGGTTTTGCGCGCTGCTGGCCGCTCTGACAAGAAGTCAAAGTTAACCAAGGTTATCGCCATCAGGTGTAAGCTGATGGCGATAAACAATGTAATGGAAAAACGGTCAGCTACGCGCATGGAGGTTAGTTGCCTTGCAGGCGAGCCTCGATTGCATCCATCAGTGTCATGGCAATGTTTAGACCGTATTGGTTATCGAGTTCACGGACACAGGTTGGACTGGTGACGTTGATTTCGGTTAGGTAATCGCCGATCACGTCGAGCCCTACGAACATTAGCCCTTTTTCTTTCAAAGTTGGAATCACTTGGTCACAGATCCAAAGGTCTCGCTCAGTCAGTGGACGGCCTTCGCCACGTCCCCCTGCGGCTAAGTTGCCACGAGTTTCGCCAGAGGCCGGAATGCGTGCTAAACCATAAGGAATAGGCTTACCGTCTACGATCAGAATACGCTTGTCCCCATCTTTGATCTCTGGGATAAACTTTTGCGCCATGATTTGTTCGTTGCCCATTTGGGTTAGGGTTTCGATGATAACGCTAACGTTAGGGTCGTCTTCTTTAATGCGGAAGATGGAGCTGCCACCCATGCCATCCAATGGTTTAAAGATGACGTCTTTGTGCTCTTTGTGGAAGGCTTTTAGTAAGTCTGCGCGGCGTGTCACTAGTACGTTGGGTCCGCATTGAGGGAAACGTGTGGCAAACAGCTTCTCATTGCATTCAAGCAGAGCATTTGGATCATTCACTACCATGGCGCCATCACGTTGGGCTTGGGCAAGGATCATGGTGCTGTACATGAATTCGCTATCAAATGGCGGATCTTTGCGCATTAGGATGACATCCAAGTCTCCTAGGGCCATTGGCGCTTCTTCGCCGAGTTCATAGAAATGTTCTGGATCTTTGAAAACGGATAAAGGCTTGGTCATGGCAAAGGCTTTGCCTTGGTCTAGGAACATATCTTTTAGTTCCATGTAGTGGAGTGACCAGCCTTTTTCTGCCGCAGCCCAGAGCATGGCCAGAGACGTGTCTTTTTTGTAGGTGATGGACTGGATAGGGTCCATGACAATGCCGAGTTTAATGGTCATCTGAATCGATTCCTGTGGTGGCTTTGAATTAAGTATAAAGCCTAAATTTTAATAGGGATGGTATAGCAGTATAAGGACTCAGCGAAGGAAAAATAAGGGAGAGGGCGCGAAAAGTTTGCGTACCTAGTCCACGCTGTATATGGTCCAGCGCTCCACGTCTCTTACCGAATTTGCAAAGACTTCTGCTACAACCCGGCGGTTACGGGCTTGTCCTGAGGTGGTGCTGTTGCTGGCGATGGGGCGTGTTTCACCATAGCCAATGGCTTCCACGCGGGAGGCCGCAATGCGGAAATTGTTAATCAGGACGTTAGCGATGGCGTCGGCACGGTTTTGTGACAGGTTAAGGTTGTATTCATCGTTACCCACGTCATCCGTATGGCCTTCAATGACTACGGAGCTGTTGGGTTGAGATCGTAAAAAGTCTGCGACTTTTTTGATTTCAGAGAAATACAGGGGTTTGACGTCAAAGCGACCTGAGTCAAACAGGACGTTCATTTCCACCGATAACAGCTTTGTGGTGACTTCATGACAGCCGTCGTTGTCCACGCGGGCACCCTGTGGCGTGTTGGGGCACAGATCCCGTGCATTAATGACACCGTCTTCATCATTGTCTTGCAGTTGTTGCTTGGTAATTCGATCGCCAAACAGGGACTCGGCTTGGGCTGGTGTCATGCCAGCCCAAACTAAAGCTATCAATACAGGAAACAACAAGGGCATCGCTTTTACCAACTGCGACCTTCCTCAGTAGCATCAAGGAATAAGCTGTCTTCATCCGAGGTTGTGTCTGTTGCAGGAGATTGGGCCGGCGCACTTTGTGGTTCTGTTGTCGCTGGTGCTTGAATCTGTGTCTCCGCTTGTTTTAATTCATCAATAGCGGAAGCGCCTCGTGGTGGCGTTTCATCTTCTTCAAAAGCATCAGCAAAACCAAGTACAGGTGGGCGGTAAATACGGAAGGCGCGCATTAACTCGCCTTTGGCATTGAACAGTCGGAACTCAGAAAAGAGTTCATCATAGTCCGCGTTTACGTAGTCTTGGCGCGCAGTAAACAGCTCGTTTTCGCTGTCGAGTACGTCTAGCAAGGTACGACGACCAAGACGGAATTGCTTGTCGTAGGCGATTTGCGATTCTTTGGTGGCGATGACGTATTCCCGTAGATACTCTTTAGAGCCCAAAGAGGCTTCATAGGCAGACCAAGCAAGGCGCACGGATAGCTCTGTCTCGCGGGCGGTGTTACGCTGAATTTCCGAAGCCTGAACATTTTGCTGGACGGCCACTTCTTTACGGCGCTTATCTGTGTTGCCACCGTAGAGGTTGTAGGTCATACGAAACATTGCGGTTAGGTCTTCAGAAGGACCTTCATCGCCATCAATATTGTTGTTAAATGTGCGCTCAAGTAGGAAGTTAACTTCTGGGTACTTGTTGGAATCGGTTGCGCTAATGAAGCTTTCGGTAGCTTTCACGTCCCATCGGGCGGCTTCGATAGCGGGGTTGTACTTCATCGCATCGGCAACGGCTTCTTCCATGGAACTTGGAATCAGGTCGCGATCCGGCACTGGATAGATCATTTCTTCCGGTGGCAGTTCACCCACTACTTTTTTGTAAGTGGATTCCGCATCTTGTAGATTGTTAATAGCTGAAAGGCGATTGGCATTGGCCTTTGCTAGTCGCGCTGTGATTTGGCTAAGATCTGATTGACGACCCACGCCTGCATCACTTTTGAGTTTGATCTGATCGTAAATGCGCTCGTGGGTTTGTTGGTTAATGTTGGCTAAATCCACGAGTTCACGATGACGCAATACGTTGGCATAGGCTTCGGCTACGTCTAGGGCGGTATTTTCTACGGCGATCAACGCACCCCAGCGGCTGGCCTCGGTTTCTTCTGTTAGACGTTGAGTGTCGAACTTAGACATGAAGCCATCAAAAATAGGTTGGGTAAGACTTAAAGACAGTTCGCGGCGCGTTAACCCCACATCTTCACCTGAGTCTTGGTAGTCATAGGTGGTTTCGTGCCCTAGACCTGCTGACAAATCAATAGACGGATACAAGCCGCCACGGCGAGTGATTTCGGTATTCTCTATGCCTTCACGGTAACTTGCTAAAGCTTGTCGAACTTCAGGGCTATTTTCGATAGCAATGTAGGTTGCTTCTTCTAGCGTGATCCCTAACGCTGGAAAGGCAGCCAGTGAAGAGGCTAATACTAGACTGCTCACTAGTTGTTTGCGTCGCATCATGACTTTGTTTACCTGTAAGTGTGTTGCGTTTTCATCCTAAGTCCCTCCATCGTATGACAAAATGCTGCACGGTGTGTAGAGTTAGTGTTAACCAAGGGGCGGTTTATGTACGGGTTAAGTGATGTTTTATGTAATAAATTGTAAATGTCTAGATGTCGCCCCAAAGCAAGTTCAATGCAGTCAGGGCAACAACGGGAGCCGTTTCGGTTCTAAGTACTCTCGGACCTAGAGCGATAGCTCGAAATTCTGCCTCTTGGGCGCGATTAACTTCCTGCTCGGTTAGGCCACCTTCTGGGCCAATTAAAAGGGCCACTTGTTTGGACTCAGGCAGGGTGTATTCTCGTATTGGCCGCGCACTGTGATGATGAAGGGTTAATTTCAACATATTGTCACAGGTCTGCAACCAGTTAGCTAATGGCATAGGCATGGCGACTTCAGGCACGATTCCTCGGCCGCATTGTTCCGCTGCGCTAATAGCAACCTGTTGCCAATGTTGCACGCGCTTTTCTATGCGAGCATCGTTAAGTTTGACCTCACACCGTTCGCTGAATAGGGGCTGGATCTTGAAGACTCCGGCTTCCACCGCTTTTTGTACCGCATAGTCCATGCGCTCCCCCCGGGAAATGGATTGGCCAATGGTCACTTGTAGGGGGGATTCATTGGTTAATTCTTCAAACGTCTCTACTGCCAATTGGGCGCTGCGTTTTTGAACATTGGTTAGGTGGGCTCGATATTGTCCACCGGCCCCATCAAACACTATTACGGGATGTTCATCCTTGAGTCGAAGCACTTTACAGCAATGTTGGAAAGCACCATCTGGTAAGTCAAACAGTGTGTGTTCTGACAGTGGTAGGTCGACGAATATTCGTGGAATGCGCATAAATGAAAAAGCCCTCTATTGAGAGGGCTTTTATAACGGAAAACGAGCTAATTATAAACCAGCGGCTTTACGAAGTGCGTCGGCTTTATCCGTGCGCTCCCAAGTAAAGTTATCCCCTTCACGACCAAAGTGTCCGTATGCAGCCGTTGGCAGGTAGATTGGACGTTTAAGGTCTAGCATCTTGATTAAGCCAGCTGGGCGCAATTCAAAGTGCTCGCGAACCAATTGAGAGATGATGTCATCGCTCACCTTGCCAGTGCCAAAGGTGTTGATGCTGATGGACGTTGGCTCAGCAACACCGATAGCGTAGGACACCTGGATCTCACATTTGTCCGCTAGGCCAGCAGCAACAATGTTTTTCGCCACGTAGCGACCAGCATAGGCTGCTGAGCGGTCTACTTTGGATGGGTCTTTACCAGAGAAAGCACCGCCACCGTGACGTGCCATGCCGCCGTATGTGTCAACGATGATCTTACGACCTGTTAAACCACAGTCCCCTACAGGGCCACCAATGATGAATTGGCCGGTTGGGTTGATAAAGTATTTAGTGTCTTTTGATAGCCATTCTTCAGGAAGTACGGGCTTGATGATTTCTTCCAATACCGCTTCACGAAGATCCGCTTGTTTAATGTTAGCGCTGTGCTGGGTAGACAATACTACGGCATCAATCGCACAAGGCTTACCATTCTCATCGTAGCGGAAGGTTACTTGGCTTTTCGCATCTGGACGAAGGAAATCTAAGGTGCCGTTTTTACGAACTTCTGCTTGGCGTTGAACCAAACGGTGTGCGTAAGTCACAGGAGCGGGCATGAGAACATCGGTTTCGTTGGTGGCGAAGCCGAACATTAGGCCTTGGTCACCGGCACCCAGTTCTTTTTCGTCTGCTTCGTCAACGCCCACAGCGATGTCTGCAGACTGCTTACCGATTGCATTTAGGACGGCGCAAGATTCCCAGTCAAAACCCATGTCTGAGCTGTTGTAGCCGATTTCACGAATCACACCGCGGGCGATGTCTTCGATGTCGACCCAAGCGTTGGTGCGGACTTCTCCTGCCACTAAAACCATGCCTGTTTTCACAAGGGTTTCACAGGCAACGCGAGCGTCTGCGTCTTCTTTAAGGATGGCATCTAGGATGGCGTCGGAGACTTGGTCTGCGATTTTATCTGGATGGCCTTCAGAAACGGATTCTGAAGTAAATAGAGAATATTCTGACATGTTTGTGCCTCTATCAAATGGTCGTCAAGAGAGCCAAACAGGCATAAAAAAACCCGCTTAGCTGGATTAAAGGGCTAAACAGGCATTCTGTGCTTCTGTTTAGCTGAATTTATATAGCGTCCGCAAGCCGAAACAAATCGACGCTGTGGTGCGAATAATGGACTAGGTGCGGCTAAAATTCAAGCAGTACGGCGGTTTTGATGGGCGTTTATGATGCTTTTTTGTTATGCTCTCCACCATCTTTGTGCAATTTCATGTTCTTTGCCTAATTACTGGGCATATCATGCCCCGAGTCGTTGCATGGCAGAGAGATAGCATGGAAAATGAAATGACATTTCGTACAGTAACCAGGAGTGGATTAACAATGCCGTCTCGTAAACAACTCGCCAATGCCATACGCGTTCTTAGTATGGATGCCGTTCAAAAAGCAAAATCAGGACATCCAGGTGCACCAATGGGCATGGCCGATATTGCGGAAGTGCTTTGGAATGACTTTTTAAAACACAATCCGAGCAACTCTAAGTGGGTTGATCGTGACCGCTTTGTGTTGTCTAACGGTCACGGTTCCATGTTGATTTACTCTTTGCTTCACCTATCTGGCTACGATCTAGGAATCGAAGACCTGAAGCAATTCCGTCAGCTACATTCTAAAACCCCAGGTCACCCAGAGTACGGCTACACTGATGGTGTTGAAACCACTACAGGTCCATTGGGCGCAGGTATCAGTAACGCTGTAGGTATGGCGATCGCAGAGAAAACTTTGGCGGCGCAATTTAACCGTGAAGGTCACACAGTGGTAGACCACAACACATACTGCTTCCTTGGTGACGGCTGTATGATGGAAGGTATCTCCCATGAAGCCTGTTCTTTAGCGGGTACTTTAGGTCTTGGTAAATTGGTTGCGTTCTGGGATGACAACGGCATCTCTATCGACGGTCACGTTGAAGGTTGGTTTACTGACGACACCGCTAAGCGCTTTGAGTCCTACGGTTGGCACGTGATCTCAGGTGTTGATGGTCATGATCCAGAAGCGATTAAAGCAGCAATTGAAGCCGCGAAAGCGGAAACGTCTAAACCTACATTGATTTGCTGTAAAACGATTATCGGTTTTGGCTCTCCAAACAAGTCTGGCTCCCACGACTGTCACGGTGCGCCATTGGGTGACGAAGAGATTGCCGCAGCACGTGAATTCCTAGGTTGGCCCCATGCACCATTTGAAATCCCTGCTGACGTATACGAAGGTTGGGACGGTAAAGCGAAAGGTGCTGAGGCTCAATCTGCATGGGAAGCGCAATTTGAAGCCTACAAGGCCGCTTACCCAGAACTTGCTACAGAATTCGAACGTCGTGTGATCAAAGGTGAATTGCCAGCAGACTTTGCTGAAAAAGCGGCTGCCTACGTGAAAGAATGTCAGGAAAAAGGCGAAAACATCGCCAGCCGTAAAGCGTCACAAAACGCCATCGGTACTTTCGGCGCTATGCTTCCAGAATTACTAGGTGGCTCTGCTGACTTGGCGGGTTCTAACTTGACCCTATGGTCTGGTTCAAAAGGTATCCAAGAAGATCCAGCCGGCAACTACGTATTCTACGGTGTGCGTGAGTTCGGTATGAGCGGTATTATGAACGGTGCTTCTTTGCACGGTGGCTTCATCAACTACGGCGCGACTTTCATGATGTTTATGGAATACGCTCGTAACGCTGTGCGCATGTCTGCCTTGATGGGCATTCAAAATATCTTCGTTTACACCCATGACTCCATTGGTCAAGGTGAAGATGGTCCAACGCACCAGCCAGTTGAACAGCTTGCTAACCTACGTATGACTCCTAATATGTCCGTTTGGCGTCCAGCAGATGCAACGGAAACAGCGGTGGCTTGGGCTGCGGGTATTCAGCGTCGCAATGGTCCAACGTCTTTGGTTTTCAGCCGTCAAGGTTTGCCTGCGTTGGCGCGTACAGAGGCCCAAGTTGCTGACATCGCTAAAGGTGGCTACGTGCTGTCTGATTGCGAAGGTACACCAGAGCTAATCTTGATCGCCACTGGTTCAGAAGTATCATTGGCTCTTGAGTCTGCAAAAGTGTTGGCGGAGAAAGGCACTAAAGTGCGCGTTGTCTCTATGCCATCTACCGATGCGTTTGATGCACAAGATGCTGCCTACAAAGAATCTGTCTTGCCAAGCAGTGTCACTAAGCGTGTTGCCATTGAAGCGGCGCATGTGGATTACTGGTACAAATATGTTGGTTTTGGTGGCGCTATGGTGGGCATGCGTACGTTTGGTGAATCTGCACCAGGCGGTGACTTGCTGAAACACTTCGGCTTCACGGTAGACAATGTTGTTGAAACCGCAGGTAAACTGCTAGAAGCCTAACGGCATCACAGCAAAAGGAGGAGCGTTTGAGCTCCTCTTTTTTGTTGTAAGAACATGAATAGAAGGGCTATGTTGCGAGTAGCGATTAATGGTTACGGCCGAATTGGTCGATCTGTACTGCGTGCGATTTATGAAAACGGCTTCCGAGACCGTTTGCATGTGGTCGCAATTAACGAATTATCTGATATTGAAACCATCAGTTATCTCACCCGATACGACACTACACATGGTCGGTTTCCTAAGCCTGTTTCCGTACGTGGTCAGAATCTAGTGATCGGTGAAGACGAAATCTTTTGTACTAACGCAAAAGCCCCTGAAGACATTGATTGGGCAGAACTGAATGTTGACCTAGTGTTGGAGTGTTCTGGGGCGTTTTCTGCTCGTGAGCAGGTACAACGCTTTGTGGATGCTGGTGTGCCCCGTGTATTACTGTCTCAACCAGCCGATGCGGAAGTAGACGCCACCATTGTGTATGGTTTTAATGAATCTAAGGTCACCGCTGAACAGACGATTGTTTCGGCGGCGTCCTGTACCACAAACTGTGTGATCCCTGTGTTGGATACCTTGCAGTCCCTTGCTGGGGTCGTCCATGGCACCACTCAAACGATTCACTCGGCGATGAATGATCAGCCTGTGATTGATGCTTACCATACCAATGACCTGAGACTGACTCGGTCGGCTATCAGTTCCATTATTCCTGTTAATACGGGATTGGGCAGAGGTATTGCCCGTCTGATGCCAGAGTTGGCGGGTAAAATTGGTTGTAACGCGATTCGTGTGCCGACCTTGAACGTATCCGTGATTGATATGGTGATCCAAACAGAACACCCTGTGACAGTGGAACAAGTCAATACGGCTCTGCAGGTGGCGGCGTCTTCAAAATACGCGAACCTGCTGGGCTACACCCAAGAGGCCCATGCCTCAGTCGATTTTAACCATGATCCTCGATCTGTCATTGTAGATGGCACCCAGACCCAAGTGGTGGATGGTCATATGGTTAAATTATTGTGTTGGTTTGATAACGAATGGGGTTACGCTAATCGTATGTTAGACGTGGCCTGCTATTGGCAAAAATTATTGGTGGATGGTGCGCAGCACTAGCAATTTTAAAACGACGAGGAATCGTGCATGACCGTAATTAAAATGACCGATTTGGATCTTGCGAACAAACGCGTGTTGATTCGTGAAGACCTTAATGTGCCGGTAAAAGAAGGCAAAGTAACCAGTGACGCACGCATCCGTGCAGCGTTGCCAACACTTAAGCTAGCGTTGGAAGCGGGTGCCAAAGTGATTGTGATGTCCCATTTAGGCCGTCCAACGGAAGGCGAATACGAAGAACAGTATTCGATGCAGCCGGTGGCTGATCATTTGGCCGGTTTACTTGGCCAAGATGTGCCCCTAGTGAAAGATTGGCTAGACGGCGTCGACGTGGCTGCTGGCCAGTTAGTCTTAGTCGAAAACGTTCGCTTCAACAAAGGCGAAAAGAAAGACGACGAAGCCCTTTCTAAGAAAATGGCGGCCTTGTGTGACATCTATGTCATGGATGCGTTTGGAACTGCCCACCGTGCTCAAGCATCGACCCATGGTGTGGGTAAGTTTGCGCCAGTTGCCTGTGCTGGACCATTGCTAGCAGCCGAGTTAGAAGCCCTTGAAAAAGCCTTGGCTAAACCTGCTCGCCCAATGGCAGCAATCGTAGGTGGCTCAAAAGTTTCAACGAAGCTGACGGTATTGGAGTCTCTTTCAGATAAAGTGGACCAACTGATTGTAGGTGGTGGTATCGCCAATACATTCCTAGCGGCTGCAGGCTTCCCAGTGGGGAAATCTCTTTATGAAGAAGATTTGATCCCGCAAGCGAAAGCCTTGATGGAAAAGGTCAGTATTCCTTTGCCTGAAGACGTCGTTGTTGCCACTGAGTTCGCTGCAGACGCAGCAGCAACAGTAAAAGATGCTAAAGATGTTGCGCCTGATGACATGATTTTGGACATTGGCCCTAAAGCTGCGGCTAAGCTGGCTGGCTTGTTAGAAAGTGCGCAAACGATCATTTGGAACGGCCCTGTCGGTGTGTTTGAGTTCGATCAGTTTGGTGAAGGCACCAAAGCATTGTCTATGGCGATTGCTAACAGTGATGGCTTCTCTATTGCCGGTGGTGGTGACACCTTGGCCGCGGTAGATAAGTACGAAATCGCGGATAAGGTGTCCTACATTTCTACTGGTGGTGGTGCTTTCTTAGAATTTGTTGAAGGAAAGGTGCTTCCAGCTGTTGCTATGTTGGAGTCATGCACGCAAAATTAGTGTAAAGCTTAATGCTTATGCTTGAATAAGACAGGGATAACCCTGCAGGATGAGATGTCACGGAGATGAGCGTCTCATCCCTATAATAACTAACACTTAGAGAGTGACCGGTCTGTCATTAGACAGAATGACAATATAACGATAAGGCGAAAGCCACATGTGACACACATGCGCATGAATAACAATCACAGGGTGATTCGTACGGCTTTGCCTGCTAACCACCAAATACTTCATTGTCAGAGGAAACTTTTATGCCTTTAATAAGTATGCGTCAACTGCTAGATCATGCTGCAGAGCATGATTACGGACTGCCTGCATTTAATGTGAATAACATGGAGCAGGTCAAAGCGATCATGGAAGCCGCTGACGAGGTCAACTCGCCAGTGATCATGCAAGCCTCAGCAGGGGCGCGTAAATATGCAGGCTCTCACTTCCTTCGCCACCTGATTGCAGCGGCGATTGAAGATTACCCACATATCCCGGTAGTCATGCACCAGGATCACGGTACGAGCCCAGCAATCTGTCAGCGCTCGATCCAACTTGGCTTTTCATCGGTTATGATGGATGGCTCCTTGAAGTCGGACGGCAAAACACCAGCAGACTACGATTACAATGTTGACGTCACTCGTCGTACCGTTGAGTTTGCACATGCTTGTGGTGTGTCTGTTGAGGGTGAATTAGGTTGTTTGGGATCACTTGAAACCGGCCAAGCTGGGGAAGAAGATGGCGTGGGTGCGGAAGGCATTCTTGACCATTCCCAGATGCTAACAGACCCAGATGAAGCCTTCGAATTTGTGGAAGCGACCGGTATTGATGCTTTGGCCGTTGCCATTGGTACTAGCCACGGTGCCTACAAGTTCACGCGTCCACCAACTGGCGATATCTTGGACATCGAGCGTATTAACCGTATCGCGGAACGCTTGCCAAACACTCATATCGTGTTGCATGGCTCGTCTTCAGTGCCACAAGATTGGTTGGAAATCATCAATGAGTTTGGTGGTGAGATCCCAGAGACTTACGGCGTACCTGTAGAAGAAATCGTAAAAGCGATTCGCTACGGTGTTCGTAAGGTAAACATTGATACGGATTTGCGTTTGGCGGCAACGGGCGCGATTCGCCGTAGCTTGGCGGAGCACAAAGGCAACTTTGATCCACGTAAATACTTGACTGAAAGTATCAAAGCTATGAAGGCAGTTTGTATCGATCGTTATGAAGCCTTTGGTTGTGCAGGTCAGGCGTCTCGTATTAAGACAATTGACTTGGAAGAAATGGCCATTCGTTACGAGCGTGGCGAGTACGCGAACGGTCGTCGCTTCTAAAACGGGTATCCGCGAGCATTTAGGCATATTTTTTAGGTGATTTTGAAAAAAAACTATTGACCCTAAAACTGATTAACCTATAATGCTCGCCATTCCAAGCGGGAGTGGTGGAATTGGTAGACACGCTGGATTTAGGTTCCAGTGCTTCACGGCGTGAGAGTTCGAGTCTCTCCTTCCGCACCAAATTAAAAAAAGCTGACTTTAAGTCGGCTTTTTTTTCGTCTGCAGTTTATTTCAGGTGTGTTCCCGTTAGAATGTCTTGATTCCCCATTGAGATGTACTCTAACAATGCGCTTTGATGTCCGTTCTTTATGCCTATTGCTTTTAATGATCCCCATGATCAGTTGGGGGGGCGTGTTCGGTCAAAAAGGTGTCACCCTGCAGCGCTTCTTAGAAGAAAACCCTGGCCAACAGGCCTTGCTTGATCAACTCGCAGTACGTGTGCATTCGCTCCCGGCCCCAATAAACTCCCTTCAAACCGCGACACTTCAAATTGGCGTGATTTTCTCTGGTAGCGACAGCGATATCGAAAATAAAGCCTGGCTGATTGCGTTCAAGCGTCGCATGCAGATCTTGCGAATTGATTATCGGTTGGATGTCTACTATCTCCCCAATGGCCACGATGTGAGAGATGTAGTGAGGGCATTTGACGCGGTAGGAGTGTCACGCTTTGATTATTTAGTGATAGATAGTGTAACTGAGTATCTACGTCCCGAGTTAGAGCGTGTGCTAAAACGTGATTACCCAAAAGTCATTATGTTGAATGTTTCCACTCCCTTTCGTGTTTGGCGCTTTCATCCGCCGTTAGTTTATATTGGGGTAGATTATTCTCAGTCTATGGGGCGATTAGCCAGCTATTTGGATCGTCGGCTAAGTAACGATGCAACCATTGATGTGGTGACTGTGGAAGATGCTTATCTCTATGACAGCCGATGTAGTACCTTTGTAAATGCTCTGGAAACGGTTGGTCGATCCGTTCGCGATTATTATATTGTGGCGGATTCATCTGAAGAAGGGTATCGAGCGGCCATGTCATCCCTTGACCACAGCAGTCTTCACATTGATGATGAAGACACTGGTCGTGAGCAGTTTATTTTTGCCTGCACGCCGAATATCAGTCTAGGTGTGTGGGAGGCGCTCAAAGCAGCACAAGTTCCCTATTCCTATACCAATAGCTGGAGTGGTCAGGCGCCGTATCCAGGGGAGTCTTCCAGGCCCAATTTATTGGTTACAGTTTTGGGTATGCATGACAATATGGCTATAGCAACGGCAGAAGTGGTCAAGGCGCATATGGAGTCTCGTCTTTCCCCCATGGTTTATGCCGAATCCTCGCAATTGATTACACAAGAAATGGATGAACAAACGTTGAACATCATTTACGAGCAGGCATTTATTTATTCGAGGCCCCTATGGCCTCAGTGAGTTTAAAGCGGCAGTTTACCCGCCATTCAGGCTTTGCTTTTACCTTAATTGGACTGCTGCTGATCGGCATTCTCTGGGCCACGGATTTTGCCGCGCGCCAAGACCAAGCGGAGCAGTTGTTAAAACAAAGGGCTTTGGCGGTTCAAGTAAACTTTTCGGCTTATCTAGATCGTGCTGAGTTTGAAGCGAAATATTTGGCCCAGCAAGTAGGTAAAGAGGGTGATTTAGATAGCTTGTTCCAGCTCCATGATGTGTTGTTTTTTGGTGGCTTAGATTTTTTCTATGTGCAACTGTCGGATGGGCAGAGCATGTTAGACCCTCGCTCGCGTCTTTATACTCGTGATGCGTTAAATGTTTTATCAAATAAAGCACGGCTCAATTATTGGATGAGATTAACCTCAAGTGAAGGTAGTGAGCTGCTGGTGTTCAAAAAAGTATTGCCTGTGGATGACGTCGGCAGAAGTAAAGGCTACCTCTATGGCTTTATCTCACTCGATAATAACCTAGCCTTATCCAGCGATCTTATGTCCGGAGCGGATGTGGACTATATGAGATTGCAAGATTTAACAGGCAAGACCTTATTTGAAGATACGCTTCCGAGGTTGGATGATGAGACGGTGACTATTGGTCATACTAGCGTGCTCTCTTTGCCAGCATTGGTCGATAAATTTAAGGTGGAGCTAAAGCTTATCCAGCCCTTGTCAGGGAGTGTCAGTCAATGGTTCTTATTGGCTTGTGGTGCTGTGGTATTTGGCATAGCCCTGTTGTATTGGTCTGTGCAGTACTATGCTCGCCGCTGGATGTATCGGCCCCTGTCGTCCATGCCTACGATGGCACAGAAGTCTAATGTAAGCTTTGAAGAATTTGAGCCTCTGATTGCGCAAATGAATCGCTTTCAAACTCAGCTTAAAGCTGGTGAGCAGCATTTGCATCTCCTCTTGGATTCCCTCCAGTCAGCTATATTATTTTGTGATGAGTCCGCCCGCGTCACGGCTATCAACCAAGAAGCGAAAACTATTTTCCCTGATTATGGTGTTGCAAAGACGATTTTTGACATGGCACCGTTAGATTTCCATCAGCCCATTCAGAGCGCTTTGAAAGGTGACTTTGGTGGTCGTTTCGAACTAGAAGCAGAACATGTAAACAAGATCTATGAGTGGCTGACTTACTCTTTCGTAAATGAGTATGGCTTTCGTGGTGTGATGTTGGTTGGTAGAGATATCACTGAGTTGAGGCGTTTGGCTTGGCATATCGATAACTTACATCCGAATAACGCTTTGGATCGTCCGCGTCCCGAACCCGAAGTTTTGATAAATGAAATGAGTTTATTAGATCGAGACTACGATGAGGTTGACGCTGTTCGACCTGAATATTGGCTAAGGGCAGTTCATGGTTTATTAAGCGCCCTTTCTAACCAGGCTGAAATCGCGACCTCTGAGCAGACTTTAGGCGATCTTTTTATTGAGCAATTAGAGACAGTAGGGCGCATATTTCATTTGTCGTCTGGGCAGTTAGCAGAGATTGAACTTGGGATGCCATTAACGGCTGCCACGAGAAAGGCGCGTTGGAGTTCAGACCATAAATGTTTGTTGCAAATAGCACTTTTGCTTTGTCTTAATGGCAACATGGCCGGTCGTCGACTAATGATTGATTGGCAAGTAAGTAAGTTAACGATTTCAGTTCAGGGGGCCTCTGAACCCACTCCAATTCTAGCGTGGTTGCTAGAAGTGCTGCCTAAGCTTGTGAAAGGGCGGGTGTTTTATGAAGGCTCAGGGCGTATTACCTTACTATCAACGATTGAGCCGATAGGAGCTGATGAGGATAATAGCGGCCTTGCTTACAAAGTAGTCGCATTCATAGAAAATGATTTTTATAGTGCTGCGAAGGTTAAGGCCTTACTTACTGGGTTAAATATTGAGCTGGATGTTTTTGGTTCGTTCGATGAATTCTTTCATTCCAGCCGGGCGCAGCTTGTTCCCTATGACGGTTTGTTAGTCGGCGTAGGGGATCAAAGCAAAGCTGAAAAAGGTATTTCTCGCCTTATAACCATGTGTGATGAGGCATCCGATTTACCTCTGCTTTACGTTGGCGATGTGAAACAAGAAGACCCATATCCTAGGCTTCCTCACAGCCACTTATTTAGTTATGGCATGTTAAGAGCTTTGCAAAAAGTCTTTACTAGGCCCACTATCAATCTGGTAGAAGGTTTCAAGCGTGAACAGCAGTGGTTGTTAGTTGGGGGGAGCGCCTTAGTACAGGCAGTCTGGCAAACTGAGTTGAGAGCGCAAGGTGTGACCGCCCGTAAAGAGCCTGATATGGAGCGTTTAGAAGCCAATCTGGGCTTTAGTCCCCAGACGGTTGTTCTTCTTTTAGACAAGCACACAGCTCAAGGTCTGATGACGCTAGATTTACCGGAAACGTCAGTTGTCGTGACCGTAGAGGACTTCTTAGAGCGTCCTGATTTTATAAAATATTTTGAAGTGGGAGCTGCGCTCCCAAGTGCAGATCAAGTAGCTGATTTGTGTCGGCGATTTAAAACATAAGGTAAAAAACATGAGTGTAATTGGTTTAATCGGAGCGATGGACGAAGAAGTTGCTGTGATCAAAGAGTGGATGACAGACGTCGTTGAGTCCAGTGAAGCTGGCTGCGATTTTTACCATGGCAAATTAGATGGTAAAGAGGTTGTGTTGCTGAAGTCTGGGATCGGCAAAGTTAATGCTGCTATCTCCTCGACACTACTGATGACCAAGTTTGCACCCGCTAAAGTGATCAATATTGGCTCTGCTGGTGGCTTTGATCCTGAATTAGAAGTGGGGGATGTGATCATCTCTGACCAAGTGGTACATCACGATGTGGATGTCACGGCATTTGGCTATCAGCCGGGTCAGCTTCCGAGTATGCCTGAGACTTTCTCGGCAGATGCAGAATTAATTGCAATCGCCCAGGCGGCAGTGGCTAAGGTGGGCGAAGTTAAAGCCAAAACAGGTTTGATCGGCTCTGGCGACGTGTTTATGTGTGAAGCTGAGCGAGTTGCGCAAGCACGGGCTCTTTTCCCTTCTATGAAAGCCGTAGAGATGGAAGCGGCAGCCGTTGCCCAAGTGTGTCATAAGTTTGAAGTACCATTCGTAGTCGTGCGCTCTCTATCCGATGTGGCGGACAAAGAGTCTCCGGCAAGTTTTGAAGAGTACCTCGTCGTGGCGGCGCAAAACTCGTCAAAAATGATTCGTGCCATGTTGCAGGATATCTAAATGTTGTATTACAGGGATGTGTGTTCTCTTAAGGTGTTGTGTTGGGCAGTGATAGGCTGCCTGAGTCCCTTATCTTTCGCAGACAGCACATCCCAACCTCAGAAATCATTGGAGCCCACTCTGAAGAGTGCTTCACAGGAATGGTTTCTATCGACCCACGAAGTGATCTCCGAGAAAGTCAGTGACTGGTCAAACGGTCTGGATTCGTTCTTTTCTGGACGTCGTGACAAGGTTGCTAACCAAAGCTTCGTCAGTATGCGATTTGGTTCTATTATTGACGAAGGCGACGGTGTTTCTGGCTTTTTTAACCTAGATACCCGTATTCGTCTGCCCAACACAGAAAACCGCCTTAACTTGGTGATTGAGACGGATGGGGATGAGCTGACCCAAGATAACCGTGTGAGTGAAAACGAAGCAGGGCAAAACATTTTGCAGTCTGCTCGTAATACTCGAGTCGCCACAGCATTACGCTATATCAAGAAAGAGTGGAATACCAATGTGGACTTGGGGGTATTGTTAGATATGCCCATGGACCCGTTCCTACGATTTAAAGTCGCTCAGTCTTGGAAAACCGGTCAATGGCAGTGGTCCCAATCGGAGTCGTTATTTAGCTATTACTCTCTGGGAAATGGCGGGCGTTACAGTCTTAAAGCTGACCGAAGGATTAATGATACCTATAGTACGGGTGTGGACTTTGGGGCGACCTATTTGGATTCTGACTCGCAAACCTATTGGCGAGAAAACCTTTATCTGACCCATGCCCTTAATCGTGACAGCAAACTACGCTATCAATTAAGTTATCTACAATATGGGTGGCCTAATCTAACGTCTGATACCGTCCTTTACTTTGTTCAGTATCAGAAGCTCTTGTATGAGAACTGGTTAATTGGCGAAGTGAAGCCACAAATTGCCCATGCAAGGGACAATGATTATGAAGCGGCTCTGTCCCTGACTTTGTCATTAGAAGTGCTACTGGGACAAGAGTACCTATAGCGGCAGTGATTCAGGTGTTCGCAAAACAATCGGACTCTTTGTATAATGCCGCGCCTCCACGAACCACTTGCGGAAATCATGCATGAGACCGGACCAGATTCAGCCTGAGCAATATGATGCTCAGCTACAAACAAAGAAAGATACTTTGATTGCCCTAATGGCAGATCAGAACTTGCCAGAACTCGAAGTATTTGAAAGTGCGCCAAGCCACTACCGGATGCGAGCAGAGTTTCGTATTTGGCATGAAGGTGACGACTTATTTTACGCCATGTTTGATTCTGCCGACCCGCGTCAGCCTATTCGTGTCGATCAGTTTATTCCGGCATCTGCGTTGATTAATGAATTAATGCCTAAGTTATTGGATGCCATTCGAGACATTCCAGTGCTGCGTCATAAGCTTTTTCAAGTGGATTTCTTAACGACCACAACGGGTGAAGCGCTTATTAGTATGCTGTACCACAAGCCCATCGATGAGGCCTGGCATGAGGCTGCAGTGGCTTTAAACGAGCAGTTCCCTGCGTGTCACTTTATTGGTCGTAGCCGTAAGCGTAAGCAGGTGCTTACTCGCGATTTTGTTATGGAAACCTTGCGAGTGGGTGGTCGTCTGTATCATTACCAGCAGGTGGAAAATAGCTTTACTCAGCCTAATGCTGGCATCAGTGAAAAGATGCTGGAATGGGCGTTGGATGTGACGCAAAACTGTTCTGGCGATTTGCTAGAAATGTACTGTGGTAATGGAAACTTCTCCATACCTTTATCTCGCCGATTTGATCGTGTTATTGGTACTGAAATTGCCAAAGTGTCAGTGAATTCAGCCAGTTTGAATATTGCCATGAACGGCGTTAAGAACGTTCAAGTGATTAAAATGGCCAGTGAAGATGTGTCTGCCGCCTTGAATGGAGAAGGGGAGTTGCCTAAGGCACTGGTACAAGCTGGTATGGATACCCTCAACCCATCAGTGGTGTTGGTTGATCCGCCGCGGGCTGGATTGGATGATGCAACGGTAGAGTTGGTGCGTAAAGTGGACCAGATTCTTTACATTTCCTGTAATCCAGAGACGCTAAAGAATAATTTGGAAGCGTTGAGCTCTACTCATGAAGTTAAGCGTTTCGCCATGTTTGATCAATTCCCATATACCCATCACGTTGAAGCTGGGGTGTTTTTAGAGCGACGCTAAGTCGCTCTAACTTGGGGTGTTAAGCGGAAAAGTCGATGGTTTGGCCAAGAGCGGTGTCAGGGCTGACATTGTATTGGGAAGCAACGCTCGCGCTTTGGCTTGAGTTAGATGGTGTGCCATTCAATGTGGCGCCTGAGGTGCCGGAGACTTCTGCTGCTAATGCGGAGTTATTCACCGTTGCATTTGTTCCAAACTGAGATTCTGACGTTGGATCTGCCACCGTTGAGTCGGCCAATGTAGAAATGTCAGAAGCTTGTGTAACGGTCGTCTGTTGAATGCTTTCTAGGGCTAACTGTTGTGCTTGAGGTGAGATCTCAACGCTCACATCTACCGATGTAGGAGCTACGCTGGTCGTCGCCGAACTAGCGGTAGTCCCAGTCGATGTTTGACTCGATACCGGGCTGACGTAACCATTGTTATTAAGTTCTTGGATGTCCATAGAACACCTCGTTGTTTGAAATTTGATCAGTATATTCTAGTGGGCTGGTCAGTACATCTCCAGTTAAATTGCGTAAAAAAGACGTAATTTATCGTTGAGTTGAGTTTTGCTCCAGTCAAGATGAACCACATTCCTCTATCTTTGCTACGTCTATTTGGGTTGTGTGTTAACATAACCCCTTAAAAATCCCCCATTACCATAGAGAAGTCAGAAGAAGCGATGAGCAATACCTCTTTAGATAAATCAAAGATCAAAATTTTATTGCTGGAAGGCGTGCATCAATCTGCTATCGAAGCGTTGAACGCTGCCGGCTACGACAACATTGAATACCATAAAACTGCCCTAGCAGAAGATGAGCTGATTGAGAAAATCTCAGAGGCGCATTTCATCGGTATTCGTTCCCGTACTCAACTTACTGCTAAAGTACTGGAGCATGCGAACAAGCTTGTAGCTGTTGGCTGTTTCTGTATTGGCACAAACCAAGTGAACTTAGACGCAGCCTCTGAAAAAGGTATCGTTGTTTTTAACGCGCCTTTCTCAAATACACGAAGCGTTGCTGAGTTAGTGATTGGTCAGTTGATTCTTCTACTTCGTGGCATTCCAGAAAAAAATGCTGTGTGTCACCGTGGTGGTTGGATGAAGTCTGCCGTAGGGTCTTACGAAACTCGCGGTAAGCGTCTGGGTATTGTTGGCTATGGCAGCATAGGTACTCAGTTAAGCGTATTGGCAGAATCCTTAGGCATGGAGGTTTGCTTCTACGACATCGTGACGAAATTACCATTAGGTAACGCACGTCAGGTTAAATCTTTAGAAGAGTTGTTATCTACGTCAGATGTCATCAGCTTGCATGTTCCTGAGACGGCGAGCACTAAGATGATGATCGGTGCTGAAGAAATCGCGCAAGTGAAAAAAGGCGCTATTTTCATTAACGCCTCTCGCGGAACAGTAGTAGATCTAGATGCCTTAGCTGAGTCTATCAAAGCGGGCAACATTTCTGGTGCAGCGATTGACGTATTCCCGGTTGAACCAAAAGGCAACGCAGAAGAGTTCGTATCCCCATTACGCGGCCTAGACAATGTTATTTTGACTCCGCATATTGGTGGCTCCACAATGGAAGCACAAGAAAACATTGGCGTGGAAGTGGCTGAGAAGTTGATTCAATTCTCTGATGTCGGTACGACAACTGCTGCAGTGAACTTCCCTGAGGTGGCATTGCCTGCACAAGCGGATAAACACCGTATTCTACATATTCACGAGAACCGTCCAGGTGTGTTGTCTAAGATCAACGCTATCTTCTCTGAAAATGACATTAACATCACAGGCCAGTTCTTACGTACAACTGAGAAACTTGGCTACATGGTAATGGAAGTGGATGCAGACGAAGGCGAGCTTGCACTTGAAAAAGTGAAAGAAGTAGAAGGCACTATTAAAGCACGAGTGTTGTTCTAATCTCATTTGATCCCTTCAGAACAAAAAAGCCGATACAGTGTGTATCGGCTTTTTTATAGGTGTCGCAAACGCATCCAGTGTTAGCGAATACCCAGAGTGGTCGTAATATCTTGGATCTTTTTGCGAATATTCGCTGTCATCTGTGCTAGGAACTGTTCAGATTCTTCTGCTTGTTCGCGTACCCGATCAACGGTCTCTGTCAGTAAGCTTACACTACGCTTTTGTTCTTCTGCGTAACCTGTTGCTTTACGGGATAAGACTGAAGACTGCTCCGATTTTGTTTGAACTTCCTGAGCCGAGTGTCCCAGCTCCACAGTGAGGTTACGTTGATCGCCTGTCACTGATTCAATAAGCTCCAAGTTTTTGCGTAAGTTAGTCGTCGAAAGGGTTAGTGAATCAAAAATGGCGGTAATCTCAGCGAGAGAATGTTGAGTGCGGCCAGACAGAGTGCGCACCTCATCGGCCACCACAGCGAATCCTCGACCCGCTTCACCTGCTCGAGCAGCTTCTATGGCGGCGTTGAGGGCGAGTAAGTTGGTCTGCTCGGCAATGTCTCGAATACCTGTCACGATTGAGTTGGCGCTGGACACGGACTCTTCAAGGTTTACCAAAGCGGACTTACTGCTTTGCAGTTGCTCTACTGTTGCTTGGTTTGCTTTTTCCAAAGAAGACGCTTGTTGAAGACTGGTCTGCATGGCCACGCTGGTTTCTCTGGCGTAGCTCTCTACCTCTTTAGCGCGAACCTCCGCTTTGTTTGCCAATACGTCCACATGGCCAGCTTGCTCTACAGTTTGCTCTAGGGCCTGTTTAGATGCCATGCTGATGTCATGAACTTGGCCAAATGCGTTCAGCATTTCGTTCAAGGACGCTGAAATGTTTTGTAATTCATTGTCCCTTTGAACCCGTTGTGCAGCGATTTGCTCAAGGTAGCGATTTAAATAACGAGCGACATCAGACAGCTCATTTTTGCTATTGGCAACGGCGAGAGTATGAATGTCATCACTCTCAACCAAGGCTTTCACTGCATTGTATAAATCCTTAGCACTGTTGACGACGACTCGAGTTTGGAATAGGTGGGTGATGATGGTGGTTAAGATCATGATAACCACGAAAGCGCCAAATGCGATTAAGGTATTGCGCTCGGTTTCAGCAGTCGCGGCCTTAATCGTTGCTGTGCCTTTTTCAAGCTCCTCTTCTAGTTGAGAAATGAGCTGACGAATATTCTGTTTGGCTTGGTCTGCTTGAGCGATAACCTCTAGGCTCGTATTCACATCTTTTAAGTATCGATTTGACCAAGTGTTAAGCTCGCTTTTCGTTTCTTCAAAGGCGTCCGACACCTCATCTTCGTCTTCGTCACTACCCCAACCCATCAGGGCTGATAGGTCGTCTCCTGATGAGTCCTCTGAGTCATCACTATTTTGCCAGGCAGGTAAGGCGCTGAGCTTAGACACCTGCTGAATAAGTAATTGATTGGCTTGAGTAAGGTTGTTGCGATTGTCATCAGACGGGCTGTTTAAGAATTCGCCTGAGGCCTGACGCATTGTCGAAAGTGCTGCGAATATATTGCCTTGGGCTTTGAGGTACTGCAGCACCAAATCTGAATCGATGCTGCTGTCTGCATTGTTGAGCTCTTGGTTTAAATACTCCAACGACAGCAACATTTGGCGTTCGTTGTTCTCAATTAAAGCGTAGGGATTTCCCGACAGCTTTCCTGCCGCTCTCACATCGGATTGTAAACTGTTAGAGATGGCCGCAAGACGTTCTGATAACGAGATCTGAAGTGATTCAGGCAAAGTGGCTAGTAGAGGGGTAATGGTTTCGGAGATAAAAAGCTCGGACTCATTTAATAGAGAGGCTTCTCCAGTCGTTAAGTAGTGCTCGATCCTTTGTTCTAATTGAATGGCAGACGCTTCCCACACCGTATTAAAGGCCTCGTTTTGTTCAAAGGCGTTACGATATTTTTGAGTGCTCCAAAGTAGCAGCGCAATGAGTGCAACGGCAATCACTAGATAGCTTGAGGTGGTGATGCGGGTGACATGGGAGATTTTCAATTTAGTCTCGCTTTCAATAATTAGGCCTTGGATTGGATGGGGCTACTTTATTATCAAAATGTGACGGTTTTGTTTCAGTTTCTGGTGTGACTGGATAGATTGCTCCTCTGGAGGAAAAGTTGAAGGTTTTTTCGGCTATGAATACTGACCAAAATGTCAGTTTCTATTGACTGTTTGTTTTTTCGTCACTAAATTGAAACATTAGTCACAGATAATTAAACAAATATTTAATAAAAAGGTGGCTTTCCGTCGCCCGTCATGGGAACGAATGTCAAAAGGATACAAGGAGCTAATATGACAATTTCTCGCCGTCAGTTTATAAAGGGCGCGTCTGCTGCTGGAGCAGTGGCTGCAACGCCGTTTTCAATTGGCAACGCTATAGCTGCAACAAAAGAGCTTAGAATTTACGCATGGGCTGGTTACATTACCGATGAAATGTTGGCCGACTTTAAAGCGAAAACGGGTATCAATGCGACATTCACACCCTATGGAACTAACGACGAGTTGATGAACTCATTACGTGCTACAGACGGCACGGGTTTCGACATTATCATGCCGACAGTCGATCGTGTTCCTGGCTATGTTGATTACGAGCTGGTTCAACCACTAGATACAACTCGTATTAACTGGGATGGCTGTTTAGACAGCGCTATGTCAGGTTCCGAAGTGGGTGGAGTGGTAGACGGTAAACGTTATTTTGCTCCGTCTGACTGGGGTACTGAAGCGATTGCTTACCATAAAGACTATGCTGATGTGGATCCTAAAAATCTGAGCTACGGCGATTTATGGAAGCCAGAGCATGCGGGCGGTGTGACCGTGCGTGGTCATTCAGCACTTGTGGGCATTGGTCTTTGGCTAGAGAAAATGGGCAAGCTTCCTTACCCACTTTTAGAGTCATACAAAACAGAACAAGCCATGCGTGCTAACTTCGATGTGATCCTGAAAGAAGCGGTTAAGCATAAAGATATGATCGCTCAATTCTGGTCTACTGAAAACGAAGCGCAAGGTGCTTTCCGTACTAACGGCGCCTTGATAGGTCAAACTTGGGACAGTACAGCCTTTAAACTTGGCCAAGAAGGTGAGCCAATTGCCTACGGCGCGCCAAAAGAAGGTGCTTTGGCGTGGATGGAAGGCTTTGTCATTCCTAAAAATGCTAATAACGTCGATTCAGTCTACGAGTTCATTAACTGGTACTACACTCCTGAAGCGGGTGCTATGTTTGTGAAAGCGACGGGCTACAACTCTACTTCTAAGGGCGCTGCGGATCTTCTACCGGAAGCCACTAAGCAGTTCTTTAAAGATTCCTACTCCGATCAGGACTTGGCAAACCTATGGTGGTGGCCAATCCAAGAACCTTGGTATGTGGCGCTTCGTAACGAGTATCAAGACCGTTACCTATCTGCATAATTTATCCAAGTAACCTTCTATAGATGCCTGCTGGTTCGCCAGCGGGCATTCCGCGTTTTATATAAAAATGATTCGAGAGGCCCCATGGACAGTAGTGTTCATTTAGATGATGTAGTCATGCGTTTTGGCGATTTTACCGCCGTACAAAAGATGGATTTGAAAATAGAATCCGGCGAGTTCTTTAGCTTTCTAGGGCCTTCTGGCTGCGGTAAAACCACTATTTTAAATATGGTGAGTGGTTTCCTAGACCCTAGTGAGGGTGCCGTTCGTATCGGCGGGAAAGATATGCGTGGCGTGCCTGCTAACAAGCGTCCGACCTCTATGATTTTCCAAAATTTAGCTTTGTTCCCCCTAATGACGGTGGCAGAGAATATCGAATTTGGCCTAGAGGTCCGCGGGGTTTCGAAGGCGGAGCGTAAGAAAACGTCTGATCGTTTGTTGGAGTTAGTGGCGCTGGAAGGTAGCGGTACTAAAAAAGTATCCGAGTTATCTGGGGGGCAAAAGCAGCGTATCGCGATTGCTCGAGCGCTAGCCGTTGAGCCTCAAGTGTTGTTATTAGATGAGCCCTTGTCAGCGTTGGATTTAAAATTGCGTCAGCACATGCGTACTGAATTAAAAGAAATCCAGCGTAAAACAGGCATCACTTTTATATATATTACCCATGACCAAGGTGAAGCGCTGACAATGTCAGACCGTGTGGCAGTCATGTCAGCAGGAAAACTGCAGCAAGTGGCTGATCCCATTGCTCTTTATCGTGATCCACAAACATCCTTCGTTGCTTCCTTTGTTGGGGAGAATAATGGCATTTCAGGAACCGTCGTTGAATCACGAAATGGTGAGGCTATTATCGATGCGGGGGTGTTAGGTAAATTAGCTGGGCGTGTAGCTGAGCCCATTGCGCCTGGTGCTCGTGCGACACTCTTCATTCGCCCAGAGTCGTTCCAGTTAGGAGAAGGGGCTGATTTTGTGTTGCCAACCACTCTTGAAGAGGTGAACTTTGAAGGCTCATATCTAACCTTAAATAGCCAGTCTGCGGGAGCTCAGTCACTGGCCATTCAGCTGGCAGCTAATCAATATACTGAAGATATGGTCGCAGGGAGGGCAATGAGCCTGTCTTATCGTGCTCAAGATGCCATCGTCATTGCAGGGGAGGCCAGCGATGTATAGTCAGCTTAAAGGTCGCTTTGGCGGGCCTTTGTCAGTTGGCATCATTGCACTCATTGCGATTTGGCTAATTGGCATGGTGATACTGCCGCAGCTCTTAATGGTGGATTACTCGTTTAAGCCTAATTTGCTTCCGAGCGAAGTTGGGGGGCCAAAGGATCAATATTCTTTGGTGAATTACACCACCCTTTTCGGGAACACCATTCACTTATCTATTTTCTTCAAAACCATCTGGTCAAGTGTGTTGGTTACCTTCTTAACCTTAGTGGTCAGTTACCCGTTGGCTTTTTATCTAGCGAAAGTGGCCACGCCAAAGCAAGCGGCGTTATGTTTGTTGTTACTTATTATTCCATTTTGGATTAACGAGATTCTACGTACCTTTTCTTGGTACATCATCTTGGCTTACAAGGGGCCATTGAATGCTCTGTTATTAGGGTTGGGCTTGATAGATCGTCCAGTGAGATTTCTCTCTGGTGACGGGGGCGTTTTGATCGGTATGGTATACGCCTACATACTATTTATGATCTTTCCTATTTATAACGCCATTGAGAGTCTCGATACCAATCAGGTTAAAGCTGCTCGTAACCTAGGAGCTGGCTGGATCAGAACCCATTATCGAGTGATTATTCCCCATGCTAAACCAGGTATTGCTACCGGCTGCATTATGACCTTTATGTTGGCTGCAGGTAGCTATGCAGTGCCTGCATTGCTCGGTTCACCCGGTAGTCGTTGGTTTACCCAGATTATTTATAACTGGTTTTTTGAAGGTGGAGACTGGAACCAAGGTGCTGCTTACGCCTTCCTTCTTCTTATCATTTGTATTGGTTTTATCGCGTTGGTAATGAAAGTCTTTAAAGTAGGTTTGGGGGATATCGCACGATGAAATCAGACTCTATTCTAAAGTGGGGCGTGCGCTTCTATATTGGTGTGTTCTTTCTCTACTTGTTTACTCCCTTAATCGTGATGGGCTTGGCTACTTTTAACGATAGCCGTTTCCCAACGATCTCTCCTTGGCGTGGGGCAACCTTAAAGTGGTTTGACGCATTGGCTCAAGATGGTGCCATGTGGGAAGCGTTAGGTAACAGCGTGGTGGTTGCGGCAGGTGTGTTGCTTGTTGCTGTACCGATTGGTGTCTGTTGTGCGTTGTTTCTTTCTACCGTGGAAGGAAAAGGGAAAACGTTTTTATATTCTCTAATGATGTCTCCATTGTTAACCCCAGGCGTAATCGTTGGCATATCAACCTTGATCTTTTGGCGTGGTATGTCGGTAAACGGTGGCATTATGTTGACGGTAATTGCTCAGACAACCTTTATTGCAGCTTACGTTATGTTAATGGTGCTAGCGCGACTACAGCGCTTTGATCGAACATTAGAAAATGCCGCATTGAGCTTAGGGGCAACCCAGTGGCAAGCCTTCAGAAGAATTCTGTTGCCTTATTTAAAGCCTGCCATATTCTCCGCTGCTGCGATTGCATTTCTGCAGTCCTTTGAAAACTACAATACGACCTTGTTTGTAAAAGGCTACGATACCACTCTTACCGTCTATATCGCCTCTAAAGTCCGTACAGGATTAACGCCAGCGGTGAATGCATTAGGGTTAGTATTAATTGCTATTACAGTCGTTCTTGCTGTCGTCTATGAGTTAAAACGCAGACAAGAGCAAAAGGCATAATAAGCCACTTCCATCCAAAGCAAGATAAATTGTATAAAGAGTGAACGATTTATCTTGCTTTTGCTCAAAAATCAGACTAAAACTTAACGCCCTTGTCGGAAATATTAAGAACAAGTGACTTTTTTATTAATTCTTCAAAAAAGTACTTGCACTAAATCTGTAGATCCTTAATATACGCCCTCGCTGACACGGACAGCGCTTCAAAACAACGAAGCAGCTAGCCAAACAAACTAAGTCAGCAACGCTCTTTAAAATAGATAA
>NZ_JBHTMN010000006.1:0-149687 GCF_042679525.1 Rhodanobacter aciditrophus | reverse complement strand
CCTGCCGTGTCAGTGGGTGCGTATAATACGCATCAGAATTTTGAGCGCAAGGACTTTTTTAAAATAACTTAAAATAATTTTGAAACAGCAAAACATTGATCAAAGTTTCACCAAAATCAGTTGTTTTAGGCTGTTTTTGATGAATTATCAAACAATCTTGTTTAGATGGGAGGCACAATCCTAATCCACCTCCCTGAAACACCCTTAGATTAGAGCTCTCTTTTCACTTCCGCCCAATCAATCGTAGGAGACTTCATGCCGTGAGCACCTTTATAAGCAGGGCTCTTAGGTTGCTCCCATCCAGCTAAGGCATCTTCTTCCAATTTATAGATTTCAACCTCTAACGGATGACAGGTCGATAAAGGGTCAACGCCATCACGACCTAAGAAATCCACCGACAAATCACCACCAGGGCAACAAGACATTGCACACAGCAAATCAATCTCCGCAAAGAACTCAAGATAGTCTCCTTTCTTTGCTGGACAGGGCTTCATAAAGTACTGATCGTCTTCATTTAATCCGGTGCACTGAAATACATTTAACACATCATGTACATCAAACTCCGTTAGACCATAGGGCAATACCGCTCTCACTAAATTTGAATGGCAATGAAAATCGAAGTCTTCTCCCGTTAAAAGATAATTAATATATGGGTCACAACGGGTTCCTAATAAGTCATGGACTCGACCACCATCTTCATCTTTACCATAGTCAGCCAGTGTGTCTTCAATGATGGTCGCCATCGGTCGTAGAAATGGCAGCGTCGACCATAATCGGTCATAAGTGCTTACATGGGCACGCTGGAGCTGACGAGTACGGGATGCCCACATTCTTTCTCTAGGATCGTGCAGGTTCCACATATTAAAGTCTCCCACTTGTGGACCGTCAGAGACACGAATACGAAACACATGTCCTGCAGGCACCTTCCAAGCTATCCCTGAGCGCATGGGTACCTTGACGGTTTCAACTAAGGTTCGCTTCGCCTTACCTTGAATCAGTGAGCCATAGAATTCTTTGTTGATTGCCAGCTTCGAACCTTCACCTGAGCGGTACGCTGCTTCTACATTTGCCATAATCCGTTCCTCTTATGAGTTTTAATTGACTCAGAGTACGTATTTGAGAAACTCAACAAAAGTGACATTTATTTTAATTACATGACATTTATTAAAGAGTCTGAAGATGAGTTTGCCCTACACTGCTCTACACACTTTTCATCTAGTCGTACGCTTTGGCACTTTGAAACAAACTGCTGAACATTTGAAGTTGACTGAATCAGCTGTCAGCCATCAGATTAAACGCTTGGAGGACAAACTAGGCTATGCTTTGTTTTACAAATCTGGTCGCCAATTAAAACCCACCCCCGAAGGAGCTCAATTGGCGCAGGAGCTTGAGCAACCCTTTGATCATATTGATCAGGTGTTACTGAATAAGAGGCCTCACTCCCACAACACTATTACCTTGTATTGCTTACCATCTTTGCTGGAGCCATGGTTACTTCCCAGGCTATTAGCGTTCAAGGAAACCAATCCCTCTTTGGAATTGGTCATTCGTTATCACTCCTCTGCACCAGAGTACCTTGATGAACACAGTGTGCGTATTGGTAGCCATGAAGCGAACACTTCTTCCCCCTATTCATTGAAGCGTCTTTTCTCAGGTGAAACGGTACCGGTGTGCAGCCCTATTTATCTGAGTCAGCATCCAACTCTTGATACGACAGAAGGACTGCTAAACGCCACCTTACTACACGACCACTCCTCCGCCAGCTGGGAGCAATGGTTTACTCAAAGCGGACACCTTTTAGAACAATCCGCCTCACTGATTTACGAAGATTTTCACTTGCTAAAAATGGCCACTCTTGCCGCCCAAGGTGTTGCGTTATGCCCTGAAGCATTAATCCGGCAGGACCTTGAGATGGGCACCTTGGTTTCATTAAGTGAGCAGAAAGGAAATTTAGGGCGATATTACGGTATTGAGCACAACCGCTATGCCCACAGTAATGTACGCCATCTGGTTGCCTCTTTAACTTAGCTATTTCCAGGATGCACAAAAAAGCCCGCTTACTTTTCAGTAGCGGGCTTTTTAATTCCGTTAATGGCTTAGCCTAGGAACTTGCGAGCGTTTTGGAACAAACGCAACCAAGGACCTTGCTCTTGCCAATCTTCTGGCTTCCAGCTGTGTTGTACCGCACGGTAAACACGCTCTGGGTGAGGCATCATGATGGTCACACGGCCATCTTCTGACGTTAGACCTGTAATACCTTCAGCAGAGCCGTTCGGGTTGTATGGGTAACGCTCTGTTGGCTGACCATAGTGATCAACATACTGCAGTGCTACCTGGCCATTGGCCTGAAGAATCGCTTTATGTGCTTCATCACGGTACTCAGTATGACCTTCACCGTGGGCCACGGCGATTGGCATAACAGAACCCGCCATATCCGCAAGTAGGACAGAGTTAGACTCTTTCACTTCCACTTGAACCAGACGACCTTCAAACTGAGCTGATTGGTTACGTACGAACTTAGGCCAGTTCTGCGCACCTGGGATCAAGTCATGAAGGTTAGATAGCATCTGACAGCCGTTACATACACCTAGGGAGAAGGTTTCTTGGCGATTAAAGAAAGCCTCGAACTGCTCACGGGCACGGGCATTAAACAGGATGGATTTCGCCCAACCTTCACCAGCGCCCAATACGTCACCGTAAGAGAAGCCGCCACAAGCCACTAGACCTTTGAACTCTTCCAATGAAACGCGACCAGTAAGGATGTCACTCATGTGCACATCCACAGGATTGAATCCCGCTTTATGGAACGCCGCCGCCATTTCTACTTGACCGTTAACACCTTGCTCACGCAATACAGCCAAACGAGGCTTCACACCCGTGTTAATGTAAGGCGCGGCAACATCGGCATTGATATCAAAGCTCAGTTTCGCAGAAAGCCCCGGATCTTTCGCATCTAGCAAGTTATCAAACTCTTGCTGTGCCGACTCAGGGTTATCACGTAGGGCTTGAATACGGTAGCTTGTTTCAGACCAAGTACGCTGCCAAGTAATACGATCTTGGGACAATACTTGTTCACCTTGGAAGGCGAAGTTTAATGTGTCGCTATCATTTAGGGTTGCAACCGCTGTCGCAGAAACACCCGCTGCTTGGTAAGCCGCTAGTACAGTTTCCACTTCGCCGTTTGCAACTTGAATCACAGCACCTAGCTCTTCGTTGAACAATGCCGCCGCTAGAGACGCTTTGTCTTTAGCAACATTTGTAAGATCAACATCTAGACCAATGTGACTTGCGAAAGACATTTCAGTCAAGGTAGCAAATAAACCGCCATCTGAACGGTCGTGGTAGGCAAGCAATTTACCTTCTGCATTCAATGCTTGAGTCGTATCAAAGAAGCCTGCAAGCACTGCTGCGCTGTCCACGTCTGGTGTCGCATTGCTCACTTTATTGAACACTTGCGCAAGTACAGAGCCACCTAGACGATTTTGGCCTTCGCCAAGATCCAATAGGATCAACTGACTGTCAGTTTGCTTAAGTTCAGGTGTTAATGTTTTACGAACATCTTCCACTGGCGCAAACGCAGAAATCACAAGAGACAAAGGTGAGGTAACGGCTTTTTCTTCGCCGTCTTCTTTCCATACTGTCTTCATGGACATGGAGTCTTTACCAACAGGAATGGCGATATCCAGAGCTGGACATAGTTCCATACCGACTGCTTTTACGGTTTGGTATAGCTTCTCGTCTTCACCCGCATGACCTGCAGCAGCCATCCAGTTTGCAGACAGTTTAATGTGATTACGCTTGGTGATTTTCGCTGCGGCTAGGTTGGTTAGAGCCTCACCCACGGCCATACGGCCAGATGCTGGCGCATTCAATAGGGCAGCAGGGGTACGCTCACCCATGGTCATAGCTTCACCAGTGTAGCTGTCTAGAGAAGAAGTCGTTACCGCTACGTCTGCTACTGGCACCTGCCAAGGGCCAACCATTTGATCACGAGCCACCATGCCTGTGATGGTGCGGTCACCGATAGTGATCAAGAAGCTCTTAGAAGCAACTGTTGGCAAGCTCAACACGCGCTTCGCGGCTTCAACAAGCTCAACCTCAGAACCATCAAAGTCGTCGCCTTTCACGTCCGCTTTGGTCGCTTCACGGTGCATCTTAGGTGGCTTGCCAAATAGAACAGACATTGGCAGATCAACTGGGCTGTTGTCGAAATGTGGATCTTCCACTTCTAGGTGCAGCTCTTCTTTCGCTTCACCAACCACAGCAAATGGGCAACGCTCACGCTCACAGATAGCAGCGAATTCGTCGATGCGGTCAGCAGGGATAGCCATGACGTAACGCTCTTGAGATTCGTTACACCAGATCTCTAAAGGAGACATGCCTGGCTCGTCATTCAATACTTTACGAAGATCGAATTTACCGCCACGCTCGCCGTCTTTTACAAGCTCTGGCAAGGCATTAGAAAGACCACCCGCACCCACATCGTGGATGAAGCTAATTGGGTTTTTGTCGCCAAGCTGCCAACAACGGTCGATAACTTCCTGACAACGACGCTCCATTTCTGGGTTGCCACGTTGTACAGAGGCGAAATCCAGATCTTCGTTACCGTCAGAAGACGCCATAGAAGACGCCGCGCCGCCACCTAGACCGATCAACATAGCCGGGCCACCAAGCACTACTAGCTTAGAACCTACTTGGATCTCATCTTTTTCTACGTGCTCACGGCGGATGTTACCGATACCGCCCGCCAACATAATTGGCTTGTGGTAACCACGAACTTCGTCACCCGTTGGCCCTTGAACTTTTTGCTCGAATGTACGGAAGTAACCCAATAGGTTTGGACGACCAAATTCGTTATTAAATGCCGCACCACCAATCGGACCTTCAATCATGATGTCCAGTGGTGTCACGATACGGCTTGGTTTGCCATATTGGCTTTCCCATGGTTGTTCAAAACCAGGCAACTTAAGGTCAGACACTGTGTAACCAGATAGACCTGCTTTCGGTTTAGCACCAATACCGGTAGCACCTTCGTCACGAATCTCACCACCAGAACCTGTCGCAGCACCTGCAAATGGCGCGATCGCTGTTGGATGGTTGTGGGTTTCCACCTTCATCAAGATGTCGATATTTTCTTGGGAGAAATCGTATTCACGGGTTTCAGAATTCGGGAAGAAACGGCCCGCTTTGTGACCTTCCATCACAGCCGCATTGTCTTTATAAGCAGACAAGGTGCCGTCTGGGTTATGCTCGTGAGTGTTTTTGATCATTTTGAACAAAGAACGCTCTTGCTCTTCCCCATCAAGGGTCCACGATGCGTTAAAGATTTTATGACGGCAGTGCTCAGAGTTTGCTTGAGCAAACATCATCAATTCTACGTCATTAGGGTTACGCCCCAATTCTTTAAAAGACTCTACCAAGTAGTCAATTTCGTCTTCCGCCAGTGCCAAGCCAAGCTTTTGGTTCGCCTCAACCAATGCTTCGCGGCCACCCGCAAGAATGTCTACGCTTGTCATGGGCGCAGGGGTCGCATGGCTGAACATAGATGTCGCAGCATCTAAGTCTAGCAACACGCTTTCCGTCATACGGTCATGTAATAAGGCCGCAATTTGGCTACGTTGTACTTCAGAGAAAGACTCATTTGAATGAATAAAGTACTGAACACCACGCTCAACACGTTCAACCAACTCAAGACCACAGTTATGAAGAATGTCTGTTGCCTTCGATGACCATGGAGAGATAGTACCTAAACGAGGCACGACCAAAACATAGTTATCAGACAATCGAGTCGTCGTAGACTTAGCCCCGTAAGTTAGAGCCTGTTCAAGTACATTTTGTTGCTCTGAAGTCAGCGCCTGACCTGATTTCAATTCAACAAAGTGAAGGAACTGGGCATCGATATCTGTGATGGATGGGTGCAGATCTTGTAGACCGGCTAGTAGCTTAGCTTTGCGAAACGCAGAAAGCGCTGCGGAACCATGCAGAGTCAGCATGTCGAGTTTTGCCTCATGTGGTAGTTTGGGGAAAAATTTGCGCACATTTTAAATCATTGAGGTGTTTTGAAGCCAGCACAGTCTTTGCAATATCGCTATTTTCCTTCACCAGCATCCTTGGATAGCGTCTTAGCCTGTTGTTTTAACCGCTTTTTTTGCTCTCTGCGGTACTGAAAAAAGTTTGATAGCTGTCTGCTCGCTTGGTCAGCCAATACGCCACCGGAGGCATCCACCTTATGATTCAAAAAGTCTTGCTCGAAAAACACTTGTTGGCTTTCAATGACACCGCTCTTTGGCTCCGTCGCCCCATACACCACTCGAGCAATACGACTGTGGACAATCGCACCAGCGCACATGGAGCAAGGCTCCAAGGTCACATACAAGGTCGCCCCAGGCAGACGGTAGTTGTTCATATGTCGGCAAGCGTCTCTAATCGCTTGAATCTCCGCATGGGCTGTGGGGTCACAGTTGTGAATGGGAGAATTAAAACCCTGACCAATGATCTCACCCTCCAGTACCACAATGGCTCCCACGGGAATCTCACTGGCCGCTTCTGCTGTGCAGGCTAATTCTAGGGCTTTAGCCATCCAAAACGCATCTTCTTCCGCAGAAGGGTGACTAGGGTCTATTGCACTTGGCATTTCTTATCTCCTAAACTCAAGTGAACCATTATACAAGGAGTTCTGAGCGTGCAAACTGTAGCAGACTTAATGATCACCAAACTTGTCACACTGAAAGAATCCGACTCTTTGGCTCACGCCAAAGCACTCATGGCAGAAAAGAGCATCCGCAATTTACCTGTGGTGGACGCTGACGGCACCTGTTTAGGTATGCTGACACAGCGTGAATACCTCAAACATGCCTTTTACCTTGTTAGCCAGTTCGGTACCCAGCAATTGAGTAAAAAGGAAGAGCAAACACCCGTCCGTAATGCCATGAACAAAGACATTCTCACGGTTTCGTCCACCCTCTCACTTAAAGCAGCGGCGGAGTTTTTTATCGAAAACAAATACGGTAGCCTGCCTGTGGTAGATGAAGGCAAGCTAGTGGGCATTTTAAGTCCCATCGATTTTGTTAAGTTAGCCCATCAGTCGCTGTAACGTCATGCTCTGATGTGCGCCGTTATATATAAAAAAACCCAGCATTAAGCTGGGTTTTTTGAATCAGAATCAGCGACTAGACAGGCTTTTTCTCAAGTTTTACCTCTGCGGCTTGAACACCAAAATCCGTCTCAGTGATTTCAAAACTCACTGATTGACCTTTTTTTAAGGTTTTGTGTCCTTCCGAAAGGATGGCTTTGTAATGCACAAAAACGTCAGGCTCTTCATCACGTTTGATAAATCCCACGCCTTTGGTGTCATTAAACCACCTAACTTTGCCAAATAGTCTATCTGTCATGTGCCGCCTCTTCTTATTATTTTTGCGTCATTAGCCCCCACTCGATGGCAGGGGACTATGCATTACAAGGACTCAATGCTCGCTTTTTGCTCTTCCAGCTTAGCGACCACGGATTTCAGCTCTTCGCTTTTAGCCTTCTCTTTCTCTACAACCGCCGCTGGTGCTTTAGCAACAAAAGACTCATTGCCAAGTTTACCTTCGATTCGTTGTAGGTCTTTGCTCGCCTTATCGATCTCTTTTTGCAGACGCGCAAGCTCAGCTTCTTTGTCGATCAGACCTGCCATAGGCACCAATACTTCCATGTCACCAACCAATGCAGTAGCCGACATAGGCGCTTCGGCACCGCTTTCTAGCCAAGTAATGGATTCAATCTTCGCAAGTTTCTGCAAGAAAGCTAAGTTAGCTTCCATGCGAGCTTGATCTTGCTCAGAGCCATTGCGGAAGAAAATATCTAAAGGCTTAGAAGGCGCAATGTTCATCTCACCACGAATGTTACGGATGCCTTCGATGACACCTTTTAGCCACTCAACATCGGCTTCGGCTTCGGCGTCTTTTTTCGCTTCTTCCGTTTCAGGGAAGGCTTGAGTCATCACCGTATCACCCGCTTGACCTGCAAGGGGCGCTACACGCTGCCAAATTTCTTCCGTGATAAACGGCATCATTGGGTGGGCAAGGCGTAAGAAAGCTTCCAATACACGAACCAAGGTACGACGAGTACCGGCAAGCTGTGCTGGGGTGGCATTTTCGTCCCACAATACAGGCTTAGAAAGCTCTAAGTACCAGTCACAGTATTCATGCCACATGAATTCGTAAATTGCTTGCGCTGCCAAATCAAAACGATGGGTATCGTAGGCTTTGTTTACCGCTTCTTCGGCATGTTGCAAACGAGAGATGATCCACTTGTCTGCAAGTGACAGCTCTACGTCACCGCCATTTTGAGCACAGTCTTGGCCTTCAGTATTCATCAACACATAACGGGCCGCGTTCCAAATCTTGTTACAGAAGTTACGGTAACCTTCCAAACGGTTCAGATCGAACTTGATATCACGACCACCGGACGCAAGAGAACAGAGAGTGAAACGCAATGCATCAGTACCGTAAGAAGGCATGCCCTCTGGGTAGGTTTCGCGGGTATTCTTCTCAACTTTCTCTGCTAAACGTGGCTGCATCATGCCGTAGGTACGCTTGGCAACCAAGGCTTCCAAGTCGATACCATTGATCAAGTCTAATGGATCGATGACGTTACCTTTAGACTTAGACATCTTGTCGCCCCGCTCATCACGGATCAAGCCGGTGATGTAAACGGTTTTGAACGGCACTTTATCGGTAAACTTCAAGGTCATCATGATCATTCGGGCAACCCAGAAGAAGATGATGTCAAAGCCTGTTACCAACACATCAGACTCAGCAAACAGGTCAAAGTCTTCGGTTTTCTCAGGCCAGCCTTGAGTCGCAAATGTCCACAGGGCTGAAGAGAACCAAGTGTCTAGAACATCTTCGTCTTGAACCAGTTCAAGATCTGCCGCTAGATTGTATTTTTGGCGTACGTCTTCTTCACTCTGACCAACGTAGAAGTTGCCAGCGTTATCGTACCAAGCCGGAATCTGATGTCCCCACCAAAGTTGGCGAGAGATACACCAGTCTTGAAGGTCACGCATCCAAGAGAAATAAGTGTTTTCCCACTGTTTAGGAACAAACTGAATATCGCCGTTCTCAACCGCTTCAATGGCAGGCTTTGCCAAACTCTCAACGGCCACATACCACTGGTTCGTCAGGTACGGCTCAACCACTGTGTTACCACGTTCTGCACGAGGAACCTTCAGTTTGTGATCAGCGATCTTTTCCAATAGACCCAGCTCTTCAAAGTCCTTAACAATGACTTTACGGGCATCAAAACGATCAAGGCCTTGGTATTTCTCAGGGGCATCACTGTTAATAGCCGCATCATCTGTGAAGATGTTAAGCATAGGCAGATTGTGACGCTTACCCACTTCATAGTCATTAAAATCGTGGGCTGGGGTGATTTTCACACACCCAGTACCGAATTCTTTATCAACGTATTCGTCAGCAATAATAGGAATACGACGATCCACCAGTGGCAAGATGATTTCTTTGCCAACTAGATCAGCATAACGCTCATCATCCGGTGCCACGGCAACAGCTGAGTCGCCAAGCATGGTTTCAGGGCGTGTCGTCGCCACCACAATGTAATCTTTGCCATCGGAGGTTTTCACGCCATCCGCTAGGGGATAGCGGAAATGCCACATGAAACCATTTTCTTCCTCTGACAATACTTCTAAATCAGAGATAGCTGTATGCAGCTTAGGATCCCAGTTAACCAAACGCTGACCACGATAGATAATGCCTTCGTCAAATAAGCGAACAAACACTTCTTGTACTGCCGCAGACATTCCTGGGTCCATAGTGAAGCGTTCTTTATTCCAATCTACCGAGTCACCCAAGACGCGCATTTGATCAGAGATGGTACCGCCAGATTGGCCCTTCCATTCCCAGACTTTTTCTAGAAATTTCTCACGACCAAGACCGGTACGAGTTAAATTCTGTGCCGCCAATTGACGCTCTACCACCATCTGGGTTGCGATACCTGCGTGGTCGCTACCAGGTTGCCATAATGTGCGCTTACCTTGCATTCGAGCGCGACGAATCATGGCATCCATCAAGCTATGCTGGAATGCATGGCCCATGTGTAGACTACCCGTGACGTTTGGCGGTGGAATCATGATAGAAAATGGCGTGCCGTCACCGCTTGGTGCGAAGTAATTGTTCTCTTCCCAGCGCGTGTAAATCGGCTGTTCAATACTTTGGGGTTGGTAAGTCTTTTCCATTATGGTGTCTTATAGCTCTTGGATGGCAAATAAAGTTGGGGAATTATAACGTTTCAAAGGCAACCGAGAAAGCAATTGATGGTTATGCTGTCTCATTCTTAGATAACTCTAAGACGACCTCTTGAACGATTTCGGGGAGTTTTCGCTGTAAAACAGCTTCGATCGCTGCTGACAAGCGCTCAGAATCAATGTCTAAAGACGCCTCAGCAGTGCTTTCGGCCTTAGAATCTGTGACAGGAGTTGCCGTGGCACCCGCTTCTAAAGCTGGCTCTTCAGCCGCATCAGGCTGTTGTGACTTATCATTAGTAAAAGATTGTACAAAGTGCTGTTCTTGACTAACAGGGGCGCTCGCCTCGCCGACGATGTCCATCAAAATAGGAATATCATCTTTGTTACGCAACGCTGCCGTCAAAACCGTCTCATCAGGTTCTGCGCTATACATTTCGGTATCAGACAACACATCAGACATAAAACACCACAGCAACTTAAAACTGTTTTACTAAGGTTAATACAGGGGTCTCTTGATAATAACCAACCGCCACAGACATATCTGGGCGATCACGCTGTACAACTTTCGCACTGACGTAAGCAAATGTCCACCCCAGTACCGCTTGTGAGGTGTAGTGTTTGTCCATGGCAACCCGAGCCAAGGCTGGTAATGTGGACAAACCATAGAAGACGCTTTTAGCCCAGAAGGATTTGCTTAACATGGCCGCGTTAATCATAGGCACCGCGCCGGAAAAGGCATGGCCACTTATGCTGTTAACGTCATCAAACAAGCGCCAATCACTGCCACGCCCTTCAGTGGGTCGACTGCCTCCAAGGATATTGGCGGAAATGAAACCTGACGGCGCTCCGACTAGAAACGTACGCAAGGAGTACTCTCCCCATTGCCCAACTACGCTTTGCTCTTCATTCAACCAATGATCAATCCCCATAGCCGCCGCATAAATAGGGATACTTGGAATGGTGCGAGTGGAGTCACCAAAATAGTTTACTTGTTTGGAATGGTCTCTAAATCGCCTGTCATGAAGTGGCACTTCATCTTGTATTGAACGATCGATCCCAGAGTTAGCCATGATTGCTGCAGTAAAGAACCCGGGCGCAAGCGCCCGGGCGGTGGAGAGGGTATAAAAGTTTTGATAGTCGCCAGCGACTTTTTGAAAAAAAGACTCTTCTGAATCCTCTGCATGCCCTAATAAGGGCAAACAAGTTAAACACATCAAAAAAACATAACGACTACTACCCGAACTCATTGATAACCCTTAACCTGCCTTATTTAGAAGATAACGTGTTAACAAGCCAACTGGACGGCCACTTGCCCCTTTCGCTGCGCCGCCAGACCAAGCGGTACCAGCAATGTCCAAGTGCGCCCATGGGTAGCTTTCAGTAAAGCGAGACAAGAAACATGCTGCGGTCACCGAGCCTGCTTCTGGGCCGCCAATGTTAGCGATATCCGCAAAGTTGCTATCCAGTTGTTGCTGGTATTCTTCATCTAGGGGCATCTGCCATAACTTATCTGCGGCTTCAGTACTGGCTGCTTTAAGGGCATCAGCGACTTCTGGTTTGTTGGCGTACATACCAGAGTTAACACTTCCCAAAGCAACGATGCAGGCACCGGTTAAGGTGGCGATATCTACAACAGATTGTGGTTTGAAGCGTTCGATGTAAGTCAATGCATCGCACAATACCAAACGACCTTCCGCATCTGTGTTCAATACTTCAACCGTTTGGCCCGACATGGTTTTAACGATGTCACCAGGCTTGGTTGCATGGCCACTTGGCATGTTTTCAGCGGCAGCAATCACGGCAGTAAAGTTCAGTTTAGGCTTCAGTTCACAGATGGCTTTCATGGTGCCAAACACACTGGCAGCGCCACACATGTCGTATTTCATTTCGTCCATTTTGGCACCTGGTTTCAATGAAATACCACCGGTATCGAAGGTGATACCTTTACCCAATAAAACATGGGGAGCTTCGTCTTCAGCACCACCGCGGTAATGCATCACAATCAAGTAGCTTGGTTGATCACTGCCTCGACCAACAGACAGCATACAATGCATGCCTAGCTCGTCCATTTTGGTTTCATCCAATAGCTCCACATCGATACCGAAATCTTCTCCAAGCTGCTGTGCTTTTGACGCTAGATAAGCCGGAGTACAGACGTTACCTGGAAGGTTACCAAGTTGGCGGGTAAAGGCCGAGCCGGAGGCAGTGGCCACACCAATGTCTAATGCAGCTTGATCCGTGCCTTCGATTAATAGGGTTTCAACTTTAGTAGACTTTTCAGCGTCGTCTTTTTTGAAGCCTAAAAATTCATAAAAGCTTTCGTTCAGCCACTGGGCAAGTAAAGTTGTTACATTGTTAGATTCACGATCTTTCGCCGGCAACCCGCTCGCCGCCACAGCAACCGTTTCATAAGGCAAGGCTTTGATGCTAGAGCCGATCGCCGCAATGACTTTTTTCAATTTCATATCTGATAAGGCATCTTTGCCTGTACCAACCAAAAGCACCGCTGGCTTATCCGCCGCAAGGCTGGGTAATAATAGTGTCTGGGCAACGGAACCTTTGAACACACTTTGCTCACGCAGTGTTTGAATTTGACCCGCTAATGTCTCGTTGATCTGAGCGGTCGCGGTCGGCAAGTCCCCTTCACTTGGGACAAAAGCCACGACTAAATTAGCGTCTACCTCTGCAACATTCTTAAATAACTGTGTTCTCATAATCTTTTCCAATTCCATAAAACTTTCTAAAAATACTGGCTACCGTCCGCAACTATCGAGATAATATTGGCTGCAAAACGTAGCGTTTGCCTGAAGTCACGCTAGAACTCCAGAAGAGGTTCCTTTGAAACTATTCAGATACTTGGCTAAAGAAGTGTTGGTGTCAACCGCAGCGGTCACCTTCATACTACTTCTTGTCATCTTAAGCGGCCGTATCGTTAACTATTTAGGTCGTGTTGCGGACGGCAAAATGAGCTTCGATTTTCTCTTTATTATTCTAGGATTGCATATTCCTAGCTTTATTCAAATGATCCTCCCTTTAGCATTTTTCTTATCTTTGCTATTGGCCTATGGACGTTTGTACATTGAAAACGAAATGTCGATCTTGTTCGCCAGTGGTGTGAGTAAGATGAAACTTGGAGTTTACACTCTGAGTATTGCGCTATTTGTGACAGGAATTTCTGCTGTTATTAATTTTTGGATGTCCCCATCATTTGAATACAAGGTGCAAGAGATCTATCGACAGCAAGATCAACTCACCGCATTTGATCTCATTCAGCCAGGTAAATTTGAAGGCTCCGGACAAAAAACCACCTATGTAGAACAAATCACCTCCGGCGAAGGCTGGATGGAAAACGTCTTTTTATCCGACATTTCAACTCGTAATAATCAACAAGTCCCCACCCAAACCATTGCCCATTATGCAGAGATTGTCCGTTTACCAGACCATAACAATTTGCAGTATCTGGTGTTAAAAGATGGTACTCGCTATGAAGGCACGCCAGGGCAAGCGAACTTTCGCATTACGACATTTGAGACCTATGCGCTGCGTTTAGAAGATACTCCACCAAAAGATATCACCGCAGAATACGCGTTACCGACAACCTTTTTACTGCAGTCAGATAATCCCAAGCACATTGCTGAATTACAGTGGCGTATCAGCCTCGTGGTGATAGTACCCATACTTGGTGTAATCGGCTTGTCATTAAGCCAAGTTAACCCGCGCCAAGGGCGGTTCTTTAAAATGCTGCCAGCGATTGTTTTGATGATTACTTATTTAGGTATGTTGATCTGGGGGAAAACCGCACTGGAAAAACAAGAGATCCCAATCCAATTTGGTTTATGGTGGATACATGCCATATTTGCTGTAATCGGTGCTTATACCTTTTTAATGTTTAACCAAGCTTTTAGTCGCCGGAGTGCGAGATTACCGCAACAGGGAGGCAACCATGGGTAAACTGGATCGATATATTGGCAACAGCGTGTTGATGGCGGTTTGCTTGGTGGCATTTGTCCTATTGGGGTTGGATTTTGCGATTACCTTTATTGACGAAGTAAAAAAAATCAACGAGCAATACACCACCGCCATTTTGATGGAGGTCTTAGCGCTACGCTTGCCAGGCAAGCTGGCTGAGTACCTTCCGGTATCATCTCTCATTGGCACCTTAATCGGCCTTGGGGCATTGGCTTCGACCTCAGAGATCACCGTCATGCGTGCCGCTGGTATCCCTTTATGGCGGATCGGCTTATCCGCTTGTAAACCTATACTGCTCCTATCCCTTATGGGATTACTTATCGCAGAGTTTGTTTCCCCTATTGCGGAGCAGAAGGCAAATTTAGTAGATAAGCTACAATCTGGACGCGCAGCCAGCAGTTTTTCCATCACAGGTGGCAGCTGGCTTAAAACTGACACCGACTATGTTTACATCGATGCTGCAGATCAAGACGGAACGCTTTACAAGATCACCATTTATGACCGCTCTGATGACCAGCTTAAATCCATCAAAACGGCTAAAACAGCTATACAAGTAAACGACAGCGAATGGTTATTGCAGGATATTAAATCCTCTTCTTTTTACGAGGACAGAATTGAAACCAACACTCAAAAAGAAGAAAGATGGACCTCCACTCTAAAATCAGATTATCTGTATTTATCGACCCAGGAACCGGATAGCCTCTCCCTGACTCAATTAAATCAGTACGCCCAATTTTTGCAGCAACAGGGATTAAACACGGGCAACTACGAGTTAGAGTTCTGGAATAAGGTGTTCCGCCCCTTATCTTCATTAGCACTGGTCATTGTGGCCATCTCCACCATATTTGGCCCATTACGATCTTCGACCATGGGGGCTCGGATCTTTTCTGGTGTCTTAATCGGATTGCTGTTCCAAAATTCTTTGTACATCACCGGGCGCATGAGTTTAGTCAGTTCATTACCACCTTTGCTTGGTATATTGATACCTATTCTTGTGTGTTTGGCTGCAGGGCTTTATTTACTAAAGAAACGTAACTAACACTCTTTGAATGCCATAAAAAAAACCGCCCAAATGGCGGTTTTTTTATCAGTCATGGATCACTAGACTTTAAAGCTGCCCACTTGGCGATCCAGTTCCTTATATAAATTGCGGATGTGGCGAGAATGCTCTTGCACTAGATCCGAAACACTTTGAACCTGCTCTGTCTGAGACTGCATCGCAGATAGGTTTTCGTTAATCTCATTTGATACGGTAGATTGCTCTTGAGTGGCTTGAGCAGTTTGAGCCGCCATATCCTGAACCTTAGCGAAAGATTCCTGTAACTCCCCGAAAATACGAATCACATCATCAAAATTAGACACTGTGGTATCCGCGTTTGAACGGCTGTTCTGAATCGCTTTAGAGGATTCACGAACGTTCACCTTCAACTGCTCAATCATTGACTCGATTTCGTTGGTGCTGTCTTGTGTGCGGGTGGCCAAAGTACGGACTTCATCTGCCACCACCGCAAAGCCTCGACCTTGTTCGCCAGCACGGGCCGCTTCGATCGCAGCGTTGAGCGCCAATAGGTTGGTTTGCTCAGCAATGTTACGAATCACCTCCAACACAGACGCAATGGCCTCAGAGCTACGCTCCAATTCAGAAGAGCGACCTAAAGCATCATTAATGTCATTGACCAAGTTGGAGATGGCAGACTGGGAAGTATTCACAGCACTAATACCTTGATCTGCTAGTTCACTAGAGTTCTGTGCTTCGTGCGCTGTATTAGTTGCCACATCTGCCATCTGCTGGTTAGACATACTCATCTCATGGGCAGCACTCACGATCGAGTTAGAGGCATTCACTAAAGTCGTGGTAATACCCGCAGTGCGCTCTGAAGCCTGATTAAGGTCGTTAGTCATACCACCAAGGGAGTTTGACTGCTGATGAACACTACCAATAATACCCCTTAAACGCTCAACGAAAGTGTCGAATTCATGGGCTAGATCGCCCAATTCATCCTTTGCAGTGGAATTGATACGCAGGGTCAAATCCCCGTCACCTTCAGCGATTTCTTTAATACGATTGGCTAGGTTGGAGACACGGCGATTCAAACGTTTTGGCACGATGTAGCCGCTTACTGCCGCAACAACTAAGGCCGCAACAATGATCACCAACACAACATTCTGTAGGGATTGGATAGTCGCCATGGTTTCAGCTTGGGACTCTTGGGCACGCTTGCTCACAGCCTCTCCAGCCACATCGAGAACATCGCGAATATCGGAAAACAATGCATCAGTAGAGGCTATTGCAGCATTATTGACCGTGCCCGTTTTAGCACTGGCAATCAAGGCACGCTCGGCTTTTAGCCACTGGTTAAATAGTCCATCAAAGTTCGAAAATGACTTCAGTAAATTTGCTTCCCCTGCTAAAGCACCACGATAAAGTTGAAAGCGGTCTTTAACTTGTTGGGCATTTTCTTCAAAGTCCGCAAGGTTAGAATCATAATCACCCTGTTTATTTAGAATGCCATTGCGTCCAACTAAGGCTTGGTAAATATCTCGGTCAGCGTTTAGCACATAGTTTGCTGCGGCAAAATAGCGTTCAGACTGAACGGCCATTTGCTCCTTTTGCATCCCGACAATGGATAAAAAAGATAAAAACACCCCAATTAATATGATGCCGAGTAACGCAATGGGTGCAGTGACCTTTGAGCGAATAGAATTTAAACGCATATCAGTTCCAACCTTACTGATTATTTAGAATGTATGAATATTAGAGTAGTACGATTTGGCGAATCAATTTGAAATAACAATTGCACACACTTTCCCCTTGGTCATTTACAGTTCGCCAATGACGGGCTCCTGTTGTTACACTTTCTGGCACTATTATGCTCAGCGAGTGTCACTATCTGTCATGATGACTAAGGATACTGTCTAGATGACCATCTCTGTCCAAGAACGCTCCGTGCTACTGAAAACGTTGCACTCCACAAAAGGCCAATCGTCCCTAGCAATCTCTAATGAGAATGCGGTGCTAGCCTACTCCAAGTTAGTGACAAATATGCGAAGCTTTCAATGGGGCATGAGTCTAATTTTTTTCTTAGTCGGTATGCTGGCAGCCCCCATGACATTCGATACGTCGGGCAGCCAAAAAATCAATATCTTTTGGCTGCTTGGGGTATTACTAGGAGCACACTTTTTTAGTCTAGCCCTATGGAGCATCAGCCTTATAGTTAACCATCGTAAAACACCCTACAGCACCTCAATTTTGACGTCCATGTCAAAACACCTTGCACCACGATTAAATGTCCCTTCATTGATATTTGACGCTTTTCTCCAGATGCGAATCACTGGAAACCGTGCGAAATGGCTCGGAGCTCGGCTCATACATGGTTTTTGGGGAGCCTACCTTCTAGGGGGCCTGACCAGTGTTTTATTCTTCCTCATGACCCACCAAGTACACTTTGTCTGGGAAACAACACTGCTCACCAGCAATGACTTTGCAGCCCTCACCCATGGTTTGAGTGTCCTTCCGGGGTTGGTGGGAATCCCGGTTCCAAGCCTGAGTGATATCCAGCAAAGTCAATTGTCAGCGGCAGTTCAATCAGAGTCCTTACGACAAATGTGGGCCATCTGGCTACTGGCCTGCGTAATGATTTACGGCGTCTTGGTACGAGGTATCTTGTACTTGATTTGCCACTTAAATTACCGCCTTGCACACACACGTTTCTTGAGTACACGTTCCTCTAGTCAGCTTGAGCCATCCCCTAAAAGCCATATCATCGACCCTGACTTTAGCTCCCCATCAAAACACCAAGCACTCAATGGCAACCCATCAATACCTTCGGTCAAACAGATTCCAAAGGAGCTCACCTGCTATTTATTTGAGTGGAGCAACCCTAAACCCAGCACAATAACGTCACACGCTTGTTTACACATAAACTCCCTCGATGAGCAAAAAGGCTTTTTAGCAGCTGAACATCCTGCTGCCCTGATAATAGACAGCCAAACTAGTCCGGACCGCGGCAGTCTTCGCTTTATGGCACAGACTCAAGCCACAGACACCCACTACTATTTGGTGGGGGCGACCTTTTGCAGTGATTGGCAGCAAGCACTCATAAAAGTAGGCATTGAACACAGTAAGATTCAAAGGTTGGTTGAATAAACAATGGCTATTTCACTATTGATCGTTGGTCATGCCAACACAGGAAAAACCTCCCTCATTCGCACCTTGATGCGCGACAGACGTTTTGGCGAGGTGGACAACCGTTCTGGCACCACTCGCCATGTGGAAGAAATCCCGTTATCTGTTAAGGGTGAAACCTTACTAAGGTTGATTGATACACCTGGGTTTGAAGACTCCATGGGGCTTTGGCAAACCCGCCGCATGGCCCCCTATGACCAGCAAACCAACCAACAATGGTTAGAGCAAATCATCACTGATGGGGCCCTTACAGAGCACTTTGATCAAGAATTTAAGATTCTAAACCAGCTACCTCAATGCGATATCACCCTTTACCTCATCGACTTACGCCAAGCTCCATTAGAAAAATACCTTAATGAATTAGACATACTCGCCTGCGCCAATAAGCCTATTGTGCCCATACTTAACTTCTGTAATGGTGAGCCGAGTCATTTGGATACTTGGAAACAATGTCTTGCTGAACGCCAACTTCACGCCCATGTACGCTACGATACGGTCGCATTTTACTTTGCTGATGAACGTAAGCTTTATCAAACCCTGCAGAGCCTTTCCCCAGATCATTACGATGCCTTGCAGTCATTAATTAGCCAACGCCAACAGGATGCCCAACAGCGTTTACAGAGAGCTCAGAACCAATTAGCCAGCACCCTTATCAGCTGTGCCACTTACCAACACTTGTGTGCCAGCGCCAAACCGTCACCCCAAGACCAGCTAGAATTTGAATCCAAAATCCGTATCCAAGAAGAGCATTTTATCCAGCAGTGCTTAGCCATTTATGACTTTCAACCCAGTGATGTAGCCTTACAGAACTTGGACATTGATGGCCACCAATGGGAACAAGATCTATTTGATGCGCAAACCCTCAAAAGCTGGGGCATCCAAACCACTACAGTCGCCGCTACGGGGGCCGCAATCGGGGCAGGCATCGATATTCTTAGCGCTGGGTTAACCTTAGGTACGGCCACAACATTAGGGGCATTGCTGGGTGCAGGCTGGCAGACAGGTCAATCTTTCAAAGCCAGTTTAGTGAATAAGCTGCGTAACCGTGCCGTATTAGCCGCTAATAGTGGTACTTTGATTGCCCTGCTCTATCGCGGTACGGAATTGATCAACCATCTCCATCACCGAGGCCATGCGGCTCAAGTTGCTTTCCAAACTAAGAACGAGGTAATACCTTCAAAAGAGGACATAGGACGATTAGACAAGCTGTTTAAAAAGCTTGCTCAAAGGACCGAATGGCAAGCATTGGACGAGACAGACCCACTCCCTCGTCACGAGCTAATTGAGAGCTTAACCAAGGAAATTTCGCACTTAAGCACCAAGAACTAGCGCTTTCGCTCCAGCTCAAGGTCCATTTCCGCTTGCTTAGCTTGCATGAGCGACTCGCAGCGAGCCACTAAATCGGGAATATCTGCGTCGGTAAGTCCCTCGGTAAAGATAGGATCCATGATCTCTACCTTCACAGGACCATTATCTAAACGGTTCAGAGACACCTGTTTATGGGTAGAGCTGCAGACGATGGGAATGATAGGGACTTGTGCCTGAATCGCCGCATGGAAGGCGCCGCGCTTAAAAGGCAGCCAACCCCTTCCCCGGCTACGAGTCCCCTCGGGAAACATCCAAATGGACAAGCCTGTCTCACGCATGTTATCGACAATCTCGCTGATGGTAGCAATCGCCTTATTGCGGTCATGTCGATGAATCAAAAAATTACCACTGGCCCAATACAACCACCCAAAGAATGGCAACCAACGTAATGAGCTTTTACCTACGGTCACTACCCCATGGGGCACCACATGGGAGAAGGTAAATAGGTCATAATTATTTTGATGGTTCGCAACATACACAGCTTGCTTCACATCCAAGCTCTTATAGGACACATGCTTGGTAACAGACAGTCCGAATAAACGCGCCACCGGAGAGAAAGTTTTTGCCACGTAATACACACGATCTTTCGAACGACCTAAAACAAGACAAAGCAGAAGGCCATAGGCCGTCACAAGGATGATCAAACAAAATAGAATGATTAGCCTGACAATCGCTATCATCACGTCACCTTTATATAAGGAATCTTTTTATGGATTAAGTGTTTACTGAAATACGAAGATCGTCAAATAAACTGACTACTTACGCCAGCGAGTATCACGCCAAAAGTCCATTTGATTCGGCTCTAAGAAGGTCCATGCAATAAAACGACTGATTTTTTGCCCTTGAGACATTTCTATGGTTTTTACATCCGTGGCCCCAGCCTGCTTTAGTGCTTGATAGAGACGTTTAAGATTGTCCTTACGCGCTACTAAGCTGGTGAACCAAAAGCACTGCTCTTTTACCGCAACACTTTCTTCAATCATGCGCGTAATAAAGCCTGTCTCGCCCCCTTCATACCAAAGCTCAGGGCCATGACCGCCAAAGTTCAAGGTGCCTTTTTTGGCATCTTCTTTAGACTCCAACCCACGCCATTTGCGCTTATTTTCAGAAGACATAGCACTTTCACTGCTGTGAAACGGTGGGTTGCAAAGGGTCACATCAAAGCACTCCCCAGTTTGCCAAACCCCAGCAAAAATATGTTCACCATCCGCTTGTTGACGGATCTTGATACGCTTTTTCAAACTGGAATTCGCCTGCACTACGGTGCTTGCCGACTGCACCGCCACAGGGTTGACGTCCGTGCCTACAAATTGCCAGCCATACTCCTGGGAACCAATAATGGGATACACGCAATTCGCACCTGTCCCTACATCTAATGCCTGCACACTACGCCCACGGGGAATAGTGCCATCATTGCTCTGAGCTAATAAATCCGCAAGGTAATGAATGTAATCAGCACGCCCCGGAATAGACGGGCACAAATAGCCTTCTGGAATATCCCAAAACAGCACACCGTAAAAATGCACTAACAAGGCTCTGTTAAGCATTTTTACCGCATCAGGATTTGAAAAGTCGATGGTCTCAGAGCCATAACGGTTCAACTGAATAAACGGGGCCAGCTCTGGGCAAGAGTCAGCCAGCAAAGCAAAGTTGTACCGCGCACGATGAGGGTTACGCGGATGAAGCTTTAACTTATTGTCGTTTTTAACCGTTTTCATAAGGGAATGTGACCAAATGGAAGAATCTGAATTCGAGCAGCCTATTCTAAAGACTTTTAACCGGAAGTAAAAAACCAATGCAAAAGATGCCTTCATTCACCTTATTAAGCGTTTTCCATAATACGCATAATAATTAGAAGCATTATGCATTGGATAAAAATCTTCTCCCCCGCCAAGCTAAACCTCTTCTATTACCCAACGCAAAGGAGGTTCCCAATGCTAACAGGACGACAAATCTTCCTGTACGGATTATTCTTCAGCACCATCTGTGTTGTATTTTGGAGCACCCTCCCCATTGCGCTGAAGTTGTCAGGTGGGTTTTCGGACCCAGTGACACTAACTTGGCTACGCTTTTCCGTGGCGGGACTCATACTGCTCTTATGGCAATGGCAACGGGGAGCTTTGCGAGAGTTTACCAAGCTTACTCGTAAGCAATGGCTAACCCTTTTTGCCGCCGGCAGCTTTCTGATCATCAATTACAGCAGTTTTGTCTGGAGCTTGGATTATTTGCATCCGGGTTCCGCACAACTGAGTTTTCAAGTGGCCCCTCTATTCCTCGCACTTGGCGGCCTAGTCTTTTTCAAAGAAAAAGTTCGCTGGCAACAGTGGGCCTGCTTTGTGGTTCTCGGCATTGGTATGCTGACCTTTTTTCACCCTGTATTAACAGGACAAGGGGCAGGTAGCTCAAACAATGTACTGGTCGGTTTTCTAATCGTGCAGTTGTCAGCCAGTGCTTGGTGTCTTTATGCCCTATTACAAAAGTCACTGTTTAAAATCCTGTCGAGCACCAATATATTACTCGGTATCTATCTGTATGCATTAGTGGTCATGTTTCCTTTCACTTCCCCTTCTGCCCTATTAGAAATGGATCTGAATCAAACCTTGGTTGCCGCATTTTGCTGCTTAAATACCATTGTGGCTTACGGTGCCTTTGCCCAAGCCATGAACTACTGGCAAACCGTACAAGTCAGTGCATCCATTGCTTTGACCCCCGTGGTAGCTTTTATCTTTACTGAGGCGGCTGTTACATTCGGTTGGTGGCAAGGGGTCATCACTTCTTCTAATGCTGACAGCTTGAGTTTATTTGGAATGGGCTTAGTGGTGGCAGCGGCTATTATCGTACAGTTCCTAACGGCCTCGCTGAACAAACGCCAAGCCGCACTCGATAAACTAAAAACTTCCCACGCTTAAATACGCAAATCCATAAACCCCCGCTACACTGAAAGGACACAACCAGTGAAATGCGGGGGATTTATGAGTTTCGACGCCTTAACCGTCCGGGACATTATGTCTCGAGACACATTCCACGTTTACCCCACCACGCGCATTGACGACTGCGCTCGTCAACTTGCGGCTCACAAACTCAGCGGCGCGCCAGTCACGGATCGCTACGATAATTTAATTGGGTTCATTTCAGAACAGGACTTATTGGAGCCACTTATGCAGGCGGTGTATTACTGCCATAGCGCCAAGGACATCTCTAGCTTGATGAGTGAGGACGTGCTCTACCTGACACCGAGCCAGCAAATCATGCAGGTAGCAAAACTTATGACAGACAACAAACCTAAGATCTATCCCGTGGTGGAAGAGGGCCGTTTAATCGGAATTGTGAATCGCCGCCAAGTCATGACGGCACTGCTACAGGGCCAAGAACATTGCGTCCCAGTGTAGGAACTGCCCATTAGATGATGAAGGGGAACACACTGATCGCAAGTACAAACAGCACTGCGATCAGTGTAAAAATAAACTCCACGGGATTTTGTCGAGCGTGACTCAATGCGCCACGAACCCAATCCAATGCAGAAATGGGCGTTGCTGTACCCGCACGTTGAGCTTGATCTTCGGCAATTAATTGTTTGGCCAGTTTGGCTTGTTCCACATCCCGCACCCAAATGCCGGCCATGGAGATTTGCCAGCGGCCAGCAGTGGTTTCGTAAAACTCAATGTCATGCTCCGCTAGCAACTCACGAATATCATCCGCTTCTGCATCAGGAACATTTTTTAATCGAAAAACTAACTGCGCCACTCACTCACCTAATCAAAGCCACACTAAAGGGCGCAAGGTTAACAAATGCCTTAGGGCTTGTCGCTCATTCACTGGGGGCCTTAATGATAGTAAGGGTGAGATACCCCACCTCGAAGCCAAATTTAGTTAAGACTGACTCGTTCATCACCACATCAGGACTCACACGATACATACGATCATCCACGTTCACATCTATGGTGTCGCCATTATAGGGGACCTGTAACACGTACTTCATAAACAAGGCATTACCAGAGGTTTTCAACAGTCCCGAGCCGACCACGTCCCCTGCCGTAGCAGTGTAAGTACCATCTCCATTAGGCGTTAACGTCCAAGTTCGCTCCTGACGCTCACCATCATCAAAAACAAACCACTCTTCTAGGGTGCCAACTCCGTTTTCCCAGTGGCCCTTTAAATCAGCGGAAAAGTAGCGTGTTACTTCGCCACTACGATCTTTTAAAATCCCATGGGCCGTTAATTCCCCATCAAAAAAAGACGTCACATCAAATATTGGACGATTATCTGCGTACTGCTCCACTGTGGTGGATGAGCATCCAGACAGGACGGCTAAAGACAGCAACAGGACGAATAAACGGCTCATAACGAACTCCTAGTTTTGCGCCAGTTTCTCTGGGTATTCGTAACGAATATCAACAGATTGGTACTTACCTTGAGCACTGGCAATATTGCCGCGCCCATTAAAACGTAACAGGTTTCTTGAGCTGACATCATAGGCCACTATGATGGGGTCAACTGCGAGTGAGACCCACCAAGACTGAGGTGCAATAGCAAAACATACGGCACCCTTTGGGGTCTCTGGCAAACAATCCACTTTACTGACATTAAAGCCTACAGTGGTAAGCTTACTAGGCACTAAATACTCGATGGACATATCGCTACTGCCGGCATTCAACGCCTGCCAATTGTTTTTCACATAGCGATCAAAACCGGCATCCACCAGCAGGTTATCAGACAAATCAAAGCGTTTATCGAAGACGGTTTCACCGGTTTTTTCTTGGTACTTCAACAGCAGCTCATCACCGTCATCGGTGACTTGAATCCACTCCCCACGCAAATCATTCCGCTGCTCAAAAGAAGGAGCGTTCTCTGACACACTGTAATCCAATACCTTACGCGCAAAGGGCTTTCCATCCGGGTCGAAATAACGTACTTCGTGGGTTTTATTGGCAAGATAACGATGCCGTTCCACGTATAAGAGGTCACCGCTGTCTAGATCATAGGCTTTGCCGATGACTTCTTGAGAGGGTTGGCTGTTTGCCGAAACCACACTCGAAAAGACCAATAAAAATAGTGAGATAGCTCGAGCTTTCATAACATCAACCTTGTCGCTTTGATTCTACGAGACGAACACCAAAGACACCTATTTGCACCACCCAAAACCAAATAAATGCCATCAGCAATAAAGTCTCAATCATAGGCTCCGCTAATGACACTTCTGCTAAATCTGCCCCTAAAACATAACTGGCTGGCGCAGAAATAGCCGCCAAGCCACTTAATACCCATGGGTAACGTTGTCCCCAATAGAGACAATGGAAAAACAAAGAACCCACGCCAGCCCAAAGCCCTAACAGCCATGGTGGCGGAATCGATAGTGACCATAACGAGTGAGGCATCTCCAACCAGCCCCCGAACATCAAGGCACCGTCAAGGAGGATACCGAGCACCACAAAAAGTGCGATCAAATACCATTCAGATGAGTGTTCCACAAAGTAAAAGTGGTGAAACACAAAGTACAAAATAATCGCCGCAACACTCCAATTATCTCCGCCTAACACACAGGCAAACCAAAACACTTGGAAAGCGGCGGCGTTGACCAAAGACTTCATTGGGGCCTCCGATCGTTTAGCAATTGAAATTAACGGAACCGATAATTCGGTTTCGCGAAGACAAACTGCCCTGTACTGATGGCCCGTTCCCGGAATCCACCTTCACAATAAGCCAGATAGAACTCCCACATACGGCAAAATACGTCGTCAAAGCCCTGCTGCTTCACAACCTCCAATCGCTCGAAAAAACGCTCACGCCAATGCATCAGAGTGTCCGCATAATGCTCAGTAATGTCTTCCAATTGTACGATCTGCATGTCTGTCTTATTGGAAACCTTATCCGCAATGACCGCATTAGAAGGCAAGCAACCACCTGGGAAGATATAACGCTGAATAAAATCCACTGATTTACGGGCATAGTCATAACGTTGATCGGCAATGGTGATGGCTTGGATTGCCATCAAACCGTGGGGCTTTAATAAGTCACTGCATTTTTTGAAGTAGCTGTCGTAATACTCGTGACCCACTGCCTCGATCATCTCAATGGAGACCAACTTATCGTATTGGCCGGTCAGATCGCGATAGTCTTCGAGTAGAAGAGTAATCTGCCCTTCCAACCCCTCTGAAACCACTCGGGCTTTGGCGTAATCATATTGCTCTTTTGAGATGGTCGTCGTGGTCACCTGACAACCATAGTGTTTCGCCGCATGAATCGCCATGCCGCCCCAGCCAGTACCGATTTCTAATAGATGATCATCAGGGGTCAATTCAAGCTTTTGGCAAATACGATCTAACTTGTGTACTGCCGCTTCCTCAAGACTGGCATCTTTACTAGGGTAAATAGCAGCGGAGTACATCATGGTCGGATCTAGAAACAATTCAAAAAAGTCATTTCCAAGATCATAATGGGCTGAGATATTTTTACGGGAACCGTCTTTAGTATTGGCGTTAAAAGAGTGAAACAGTTTGCTGCCGATTCGGGACCAAATAGGACGCTTTGCATCCGCCTCATTGATGACATTTAAGTTCGCCACCATAAGTCGAATCACATTGGTCAAATCCGGTGTCACCCATGCACCTTTCATATAGGCTTCACCGGAACCGATGCTGCTGTTAAAAAACACATCCCGGTAGGCACTCGGGTCTTTTACCGTAATGTGGGCATGGTATTGGGTGAGCGCTGGGTCTTGACCAAATGTATAATGCTCATCCCCATCTTCCACCACTAAGTGTCCGATTTCTAACCGCTTAAGCAAAGCCAAAACCGCTCTTTTTGCCACCTTATCCATGACACTGGAACGGGAAGTAGACTTACTGTTTCTATTAGCACTCACGGAATTAATCATCAACAGCCCCTTAATCAGACGAAGGTCCAGAACTGTGTTTTGGGTGGTCATGAACTGGCACGCGCTTTATAAACAGTTTTAACGCCTGCCAATAAATGCCCCATACAACCTTGGCTGTCATCCAAGGATAACGCCACAAAATAGACGTCAAATTACCCGATGAAATAGGCTCACGTCGAAGTGACAAGGTTGCATCAAAAACACAATTCTCTAATGAATCTAGCTTTTTATTCTGCATATGTATCGCAATTTTTTGACCGGGGACCGTGCTACGCCAATCGTAGAAATGATCCATGGGATGAAACGGTGACACATGCATTGTTTTGTCTATTCTTGTACGTTGAGTATGCTTTGCTGGATCACAGGAAAATACGTAAGTCACCCGTTCTTCCCATGGTGTATTGGTCACTTCCAGCATCATGGCTTGCAATTTTTCCTGCTCGTCAAAGCAGTAATAAACAGAGATTGGGTTGATCAAATAACCAAAATAACGGGCATTTGTGAGCAGTCGAATTGGACCAGTGAGCTCAGTTCCAAGCCGCCGATTAACTTCTGCCCTGACGGCTTCCTGCAATGGAATATTAGGGTCGCCAAAGTAATCCTCACGTACAAACCGAGCAGGACGCCAAGACTTGCTAGACCAACAAACAGACTTCCCAAGCACCAGCTCGATTTCACTCAAATCGAAATACATCATGTACACGTTGTAAGTGAAATCATGATTGCGGGGGGTAAAGCGACGATGCCGCACAACCCCAGTATAGATGGCGCTTGCTAAATGTTCTGACATTACCAATCCACACCTAATGCCTTCGCAACGCGCACCCCACTCCAACACCCATCTTCGTGAAAACCATTTCGCCAATAAGCGCCACAAAACCAGGTATTCTCATGGTTAATCTCTGCCCAACGCTCTTGGGCATTAATCCCCTCTAAAGTGAACGTGGGGTGGTCGTAGTGGTAAGTTCCAATAATGCTCTTAGGGTCAATATCATCAGTGTTATTTAGAGTTACCACATAGGTTTTCTCTGTGATATCAAACCCCTGCAAGATGTTCATGTTGTAGCTCAAAGTGGCTGGCTTCGATGTGTCTTTACCAAGGTGGTAATTCCAGCTCGACCAAGCAAGTTTTGCCTTAGGCATGAGGGACGTATCCGTATGCAACACTACCTCGTTACTGCGGTATGGAATCGCCCCTAGGATCTCTTTTTCCTTGTCAGTGGCATCGTCTCCGAGCAAAGCCAACGCCTGATCGCTATGGCACGCAAACACCACATGATCAAACACACGGGGTTCTTGGTTTTCAAAATGGAGGGTGACTTGGCCAGGCTGACGTTCTACCCGTGTGATCTGGGTATTAAGCTTAATGTTTGGCTGAAACGACAAGCTCAATGGATTAAGGTAGGCCGCTGAGCCACCTTCGATCACATGCCATTGAGGGCGATTATTCACACTCAACAAACCGTGGTTTTTGAAGAAGCGCACAAAAAACACCAATGGAAAATCCAACATTTCTTCCAAGGTCGATGACCAAATAGCGCTCCCCATAGGGATCAAATAATGACTCGCGAAGAGTTCACCATAGCCTTTCTGCTTGAGATAGGTTCCTAAAGTAATAGCAGGATCCAACACGCCGGAGTCCAAGTCTTGAATGGCCGCTTTATTAAACGCCATGATGTCTTTCAGCATGCCTAGAAATGGCAAGTTAAATATATTTTTACGCTGGGCAAACAAAGAATTTAAATTGTTACCGCCGTACTCTAATCCAGTACGCTGACAACTGACACTGAAGCTCATCTCGGTCGGTTTGGTTGTGACCCCTAACTCTTCCATCAGACGGATAAAATTAGGGTAAGTCCAGTCATTGTAAACAATGAAGCCAGTGTCCACTTTAATGACAGAATCACCGTCTTTTACGTCTTTTGTAGCCGTGTGTCCGCCAATGCGAGAGTCACGCTCAAACACTGTGATTGAATGTTGTTTATTGAGTAAATATGCCGCGGTCAAGCCCGCGATTCCTGTACCGATAACAGCTATGTCCATGAAGTTTTTTTCCTATTCTATGAACCAGTACGAGCATTTCGCTTAAACCAAAGATGGGGCATCCAGCGAGATAACGCCAGTACTGCGGTCAATCGTTTAGGGAATGCGTATTCAAATACACGTTTTTCAATGGCTTTTACGATCCGTTCACTGGCCTCGTCAGACGACATGATGAAAGGCATATCAAAATCGTTTTTTTGTGTCAGGGGTGTATCCACAAAACCGGGAAGAATGCAGGTCACAGCAATATCATCTGGCGCCAAATCTAAGCGCAAAGAAGCCATCAAATAGCGCACTGCAGCTTTGCTCGCACCATAGGCTTCCGAACGAATAAAAGGCGCTTGAACCGCTTGGGAGCTGACTCCCACCAAATGCGCATTGGGTGTCTCTTTTAATAATGGTAAACAGACACGTACGGAACGCACCACTCCCATGTAATTCACTTCATTGACCCGCTCAAACAAGGACCAATCCGGATCATCCATGTTTAAGTATTCGCACGTCCCTGCATTCAAAATGGCGCAATCTAAACGTGATGTGAGTTCCGCAAGACGCTGGCTGACGACACTGACTTGCTCTTCATCGGCCACATCAAACGCTAAAAATTCCAACTGTTCAGGATACCTCTTCGATAATTCAGCCAGCTGCCCCTCTTTACGAGCCGAAGCGATGACCTTAAACCCCTTATGAAGGTAAGTTTGAGCAAGACTGTACCCCAGACCTGAACTGGCCCCCGTAATCCAAACTGTTTTTTGGCTAGGCTCCACTGTCACCTTAATCCTCCGTGCTTAAATTCTGTTTGAGTCGCTTTACCGCCCACCCCAATACAGGCACATGCTCGTAAATCATTTGCCCCATGTCGTAGACATCCTCATGGAAATAGATGCGTTCACCAAATTGAACTTGAGACATACCACGAACGACGATGGTTTCTTTACCAAGCTTTGGGTGCCGAAAATACATATTCCACTTGATGTATGCGGTATCTTTCCCGACCATCTGGTCGAGAAATTCAAAACGCCCACTTTCGACGTTTTCACACATAGCCGATAAGTAAGCATGCAACTCAGCCAACCCCGTGATCTGATGAACTGGGTCCTTGAACTTAATATTGGCAGAGTAAACATCCGCAATAGAATCCAATCGAGGATTCTTCACATCCTTGTAGAAGGATTTAAAACGCTCAATGAGCGCTAAATTTTCCTCCGAAGCGGCTTGATACATAGTTAATTACCCTTAGCGATAAATGGTGTTACCTTGTTCCTATAACTACGCTTAAAAAAAACGATCAGATCACTGATCCAATGACATAGCTCAGTGCGTATACTTACTGAGCGGAATACCTCCACTCACCAAGCTACCAGTGCACGTTTGGAGCAAAGGATGAATACAGTTTCTGATACGACGATAGAAACATCTCTACTAACTGATATTGAACGGGTCGCGAACAATCGTGACACTCAGGCATTAACACGTCTGTTTGATCACTATGCTCCCCGTGTCAGAGCGTTTTGTCTTGCGTCGCATCCAGGATCTAATTTGATGGCTGACGACATTGCTCAAGAAGTGATGATTCGCCTATGGAATAAAGCACATCTTTATAACCCATCTTCAGCATCACTGAATACTTGGGTTTTCACTATCGCTCGAAACGCCCGTATTGATTACATGCGTAAAAATGGACGCTATCAAAGCGACATCGATCCGGAGAGCTTTTGGAGTGAGATGGTGGATGAAAGTGCCGATCCGTTCAGGGAAGCACAACAGAAGCGCGATGAAACTCGCATTCGGGAGGGGCTCATGCAGCTCCCCAGTGACCAACGCCAAGTATTGTCGAAGGTATATTTAGAAGGTAAAAGCCATTCTGAAGCTTCCGAAGAACTTGGATTGCCGTTAGGCACTGTCAAATCTCGTGTGCGTCTCGCATTAAACAAGTTATCCGTTTTTATTAAGAGGTAGTCGTTATGCTTTGCTACCATCCATCTTTAGACATGTTAGTTGACTATTCGTCTGGTGCCCTGGCGCTGCCACATGCTTTAGCCGTGTCTGCTCATTTGGATCAATGCGCCGAGTGTCGCGAACAACTTAAACGTCTCAATACGCTTGGGGCAGAACTCTTTTCTGAGCAGCCAACCAGTGCTTCTGATAGCCAGTTGTCAGCCCTAAAAGCCAATGTGCTAGAAGCCATTCAAGGGCAAACAGAGGTCTCAGCTAAGACAGAAGTTACTCAAGCTTCTGAGCTTAATGAAACCCTTAAAGACATTCCTGCTTCGCTACGTCGCTTGATTCCAAAAGGCTTCGATAGCCTAAGTTGGATGAGTCTCACACCGTCATTCAAGTTGGCGATGCTCAGCAGTGAACCCGGTGGTGCCCAAGTGGCTTTATCGCGTATCAAAGCCGGTGCGCACATGCCTACCCATACTCACACTGGCAACGAAATTACGCTGGTTTTGACAGGAGCCTTCTCCGATGAAGAAGGGGTCTATCGTCGCGGAGATTTCATCTGTCGTAACGATGATGACAAGCATAAGCCTCGGGTTACCAAAGACGCGGAATGTATTTGTTTGATCGTTCTCGATGCGCCCATCGAGTTCACCGGATGGCTGACTCGATTCTTGAACCCCATCATGCGTCGTTTCCATCCGAACAATACCCCAGCCGAGGCATAGATCGTCTAAAAAATAAACTCAAGCCAGGGAAGGCGAAATTTGATATGATCACAGATACATCAATTGAAAAGAATAAGGGAACAGATTATGGCGACTAAGAAGAAGCAACCAGCAGCGGTGGAAACCTCTGACTCAATTGCTAAACAAATGGAAGAGTTTTTATCCCGTGGCGGCCAAATCGAACAAATCGATTCTGGCGTCAGTGGACAAACCAATTTCAAGGGATCTCGCCACATCACGCTCGGTAACAGCAAGCCGAAAGCTGAGTAAGCCGACTCTCTAAGATCTTAACAAGCCGACCTCCTGAGTCGGCTTTTTTATACCCATTTGCCACAAGCGATCCGCTGTCATCAAGCCTACATAAAAGCGTCACCGACTTGTCATGTACTAGTCATAGCCTATTCATTAGATGATACAGGCTAACGGAGCGCATCGTGCTACAAGTCGAACAACTGATTGCAGACAAATCCCCTCAATTCTTTGAAAAAAGCCCCTTAATAACCAAGCCCACATTGAGTTTGTTAAAGCGGCTGTTTCATGAATCCGAAGTCAACGATTTTCTGGAGCATAACGGTGACTGCATCGGTTTTGAATTCATCGACCGAGTACTGGATCATTTCAACTTTGGCTATCAAGTCAGCCAAGTGGACCGCCGCAATATTCCAGCGGTGGGGCGAACTCTAATCGTCGCCAACCATCCTCTTGGGGCACTTGACGGCCTCGCTATACTGCGCCTAATCGGCGAGATTCGCACGGATGTCAAAATCGTTGCCAACGACTTACTGCTAGGATTCGATGCTTTAAAAGGATTGGTTCTGCCAGTGGACAATATCGGCGGTAAAACTGGGCGCTCACAACTAAAAGCCATCATGGATTGTCTACATAGGGAAGAAGCAGTCATCATCTTCCCTGCTGGGGAAGTCTCTCGACTGTCTCCAAGCGGAGTAAAAGACCTAGCTTGGAACTCAAGCTACTTAAAGATCGCCCAAAAAACCAATAGCCCTCTTTTACCTGTGCATATTGGTGGCCGAAACTCCATGCTGTTTTACACCAGCTCATGGATCTATCGCCCCCTGTCTACGGTTCAACTGGCCAATGAAATGTTCCGCCAGCGAAATCGTCGCATTCCTATGCAAGTGGGCCAACCTATTCCAATTCAAGAATTGGCGCGTTTACCCTTAAGCACCAAAGAAAAGAACAAACTGGTTAAGCGCCATCTTTACCGTATTGCCAAGGGTCGTAAACCGCTTCTTAAAACAGAAAAAACCGTTTCTCACCCACAAAACCGCCAACAACTGAAAGCAGAGCTCAAACGAGCGGAGCACCTGGGCAGTACCAAGGACAATAAACAAATCTATCTTGTAGACTACGAACACGACTCTAGTTTGATGCAAGAGATCGGTCGCTTACGGGAAGTTGCTTTTCGTAAAGTGGGGGAAGGGACTGGTGAGAAAAAAGATTTAGACAAATATGATCAATACTATCGCCATCTAATTCTTTGGGATGAAGACGAGCTTGAAATCGTCGGGGCCTACCGAATTGGCGAAGTCTACAAATACCTGCAGGCGGATCAGGATCAAACCATCTACAGCGCAAGCTTATTTAGTTACAGCTGTGATATGGAGCCCTATTTTATGCAAGGCATTGAATTAGGACGCAGTTTTGTACAACCCAAATACTGGGGCAAACGTAGCCTTGACTATCTTTGGTATGGCATTGGCGCTTATTTGGTGCGCCACCCAGAAGTGCGTTTCATGTTCGGCCCTGTCAGTCTGAGTGGTAATGTGCCAGACATTGCCAAAGATATGATCGTCTACTTCTACCGTACCTATTTCTCTGATCCTGAGTATTTGGCCTCCTCCTACACTCCCTACCGTATCTCTGTAGACAACCAAGCCCTAATGAAAAGCTATTTCGTCGGCAACAACTACGAAGAGGATTTTCGTACCCTGAAAGAGCAATTAGGCAATGTAGGAGCTGCTGTACCGACTTTATTTAAACAGTACAGCGAGCTGTGTGAAGACGATGGCGTACGCTTCTTAGATTTCGGCGTAGATGCTGACTTTGGCTACTGCATCGATGGACTCGTACTTGTCGACCTAAACAAAGTCAAAGACAGCAAGCGTAAGCGCTACTTGGAAGCAAACGCCGAGCACTAATGGCGATGATGATCATGGTGTTTACCATGGTCATGGTGCTTGATGTACCACAGGTAAGAAAGTTTCGCGACGAACGCGACAGCGAGAACAATGAGAACAATGTGAGCAAATTCCATAAGGGTCACCTCTTATTGTTTTTTGATGTTCACCATGAAGTTTAGCGTCAGGCGCTAGAATATTGTGCATATTTTAAACAAAACGCCCTCATATTTAGCGTTTTTAGTATGTTGATTAAGTTATAACGCCAAAAACAACCCGAACTTGGGGATAAAACCATGTTTTATCCCCATTGGCGTGAGACTTGCTTTGCATCTTTCAGGTGTTCATAACTTCTACACCCATTCATACCAGACTCAAGGAGCTGAAGATGATTGAAAAGACCTACTTAAAAACCAAGCCTGAATGCAAAGTGAAATTTGCGCTACCAGCAGACGCTCTAAATGGAGCGAAGAATGTCGCCTTGGTAGGAGATTTCAACAACTGGGATGAGACAGCCACGTTAATGCGTAAGCAGAAGACAGGTGTGTTCGCCTCGACTATTAACCTAGAAAAAGACAAGCAGTATCAGTTTCGATACCTTGTTGACGGTACCACTTGGGTCAATGATGAAAGTGCGGACGCCTATATTCCGAGCCCTGTCAGTCATGACCAAAACTGCGTGATCGACATTTAATCCATAAGCGTTCGACCTACTTTTGCAAAAGCCCTGATGCCTCACTAATCAGGGCTTTGTTGCGCCTGAAAGAAACATTTTTAAGCCCCAAAAGCGTCTACTTCACCCTCAAAATTTATCCGTTTTAACCGAAGGTGGTGTCAAAACCACTTAATTTCTGTACAATTGGTTTTTATTAAACGCGCGTTTAATAAAAATTAAATGCCGATCATTTAGTTAACGACACGCGCTAAACTTTTAACACACAGCACATACGCTGATCGATTCTGAGAGGTGAAACATGGCACATAAGCAGCAATACATTCACGGCCGCTACCTTGCATCAACGACGGGTGAAACCTTCGAGACACTGAACCCAGCAACAGGTGAAGTACTTGCAACCATAGAACTTGCAGGGGAAAAAGAACTGCAAGCAGCCATCGACTCTGCCAAGAAAGGTCAGCAAGAATGGGCTGCCATGAGCGGTGTTGAACGTGGACGTATCCTTAAACGTGCAGCGGATCTGCTACGTCAATACAACGATGAAATCGCCGCCTTGGAAGTACAAGACACAGGCAAGCCGATGCAAGAAGCCATGGTTGTTGATATTCAAACCGGTGCAGATGTAATCGAATACTACGCAGGCCTTGCAGATAAAATCCAAGGGGATTTCCAAGACCTAGACGCAGACAGCTTCTACTACACTCGCCGTGAGCCCCTAGGCATTTGTGCGGGTATCGGTGCCTGGAACTACCCAGTGCAGATCGCTTGTTGGAAATCCGGTCCAGCCCTAGCCGCTGGTAACGCAATGATTTTCAAACCTTCTGAAGAAACCCCTCTGACCGCTTACCGTCTTGCGGAAGTTTTCACCGAAGCGGGTCTTCCTGATGGCGTATTCAACGTGGTTCAAGGGGACGCTCGTACAGGTCAGCTCATCACAAATCACCCTGAAATCGACAAAGTTTCTTTCACTGGTGAAGTAGGTACTGGCAAAAAAGTCATGTCCGCTGCCGCCTCTTCTCTAAAAGAAGTGACCATGGAACTTGGCGGTAAGTCTCCGCTAATCATTTTCCCAGACATGCCCGTCGACCAAGCGGTTTCTGGTGCCATGTTGGCAAACTTCTACACCCAAGGTGAAGTGTGCACCAACGGCACTCGCGTATTCGTTCACGAAGACATGCTAGAGGCTTTCACAAAAGAGCTGAAAGCCCGCACTGAAGCCATGATCATCGGTGATCCGATGGACATGAATACCCAAGTCGGCTCGCTCATCAACAAAGACCATATGGAAAAAGTGCTTGGCTACATTACGGCAGCTCAAGAAGCGGGTGCCACACTGCTGTGTGGTGGCGAGCAATACACTGCTAATGGTTGCGAAAAAGGGGCTTTCGTTGCTCCAACGGTCTTCACAGATTGCACCGATGATATGCCACAGGTACGTGACGAAATCTTCGGACCTGTCATGTCAGTATTAAGCTTCAACGATGAGGCGGATGTGATTCGCCGCGCTAACGACACAAAATACGGCCTTGCAGCAGGCGTCTTCACCAAAGACATCAGCCGTGCACATCGCGTCATCAAACAGCTAGAAGCGGGTATTTGCTGGATCAACACTTGGGGCGCTTCTCCGGCTGAAATGCCAGTCGGTGGCTACAAAGAGTCCGGTGTCGGTCGTGAAAACGGTCTTGAAACTCTGCGCCAATACACTCAAGTGAAGAGTGTGCTGGTTTCTATGACAGATATTCCTAGCCCTTACTAACGGAGGATCCGAGCGATGGTCAACGAACAGTTTGATTACATCATTGTTGGGGCGGGCTCAGCTGGCTGTGTGCTAGCCGATCGCCTAACTGAAAGCGGTGAACACAAGGTTCTACTGGTAGAAATGGGAGGCTCTGACAAAAATATCTTTATTCAGATGCCAACCGCACTGTCCTACCCAATGAACACAGATAAATTCGCATGGCAGTTTCATACGGACAAAGAAGACGGTCTAGACGGCCGTGAAATGCACTGTCCTCGAGGCAAAGTACTGGGCGGCTCTTCCTCCATCAATGGCATGGTGTATGTACGTGGCCATGCATGCGACTTTGATGAATGGGAAGAAAACGGTGCAGCTGGTTGGAACTACCAAACGGTACTACCTTACTTCAAACGTGCTGAAACATGGCGCGATGGAGAAGACACTTACCGAGGCGGTTCTGGCCCATTGTCGACCAACAACGGCAATGACATGCGCCTAAACCCACTTTACCAAGCTTTTATCAATGCTGGGGAAGAAGCAGGGTACGGTCAAACGGAAGACTACAATGGCTACCGTCAAGAAGGCTTTGGCCCTATGCACATGACGGTAAAAGATGGCGTGCGTGCGTCCACATCTAATGCTTACCTACGCCGTGCAATGAAGCGCCCAAATTTGACCGTACGAACGGGTGTTCTGAGTAACAAGGTTGTGGTGCAAAACAAGGTAGCGATTGGTCTTGAGTACAGCCATAACGGCGTTGACGCCACAGCGACCGCATCAAAAGAAGTCATCTTGAGCGCTGGCTCTATCGGCTCACCCACTTTGCTACAACGTTCAGGCATTGGCCCTAAAGACGTACTAGAAAAAGCCAAGGTTCCATTGGTGCACGAGTTGCCTGGGGTCGGAGAGAACCTGCAAGACCATTTGGAAGTCTACTTCCAATACTGGTGTAAAAAGCCTGTGACCTTAAACAGCAAGCTGGGACTCATCAGCAAAGGCATGATCGGTGCTCGATGGATTCTTTTTAAAGACGGTCTTGGGGCAACTAACCACTTTGAATCTTGTGGCTTTATCCGCTCTCGTGCGGGTCTAAAAGCCCCCAACATTCAATACCACTTCCTACCTGCTGCCATGCGCTATGACGGCCAAGCAGCTGTGGATGGTCATGGTTTCCAAGTACATGTGGGCCCCAACAAACCAGAGAGCCGCGGTAAAGTATGGATCGAATCCAACGATCCAGCGGCACAGCCACGCATTGTGTTCAACTACATCAGCACGGAACAGGACAAACAAGATTGGCGCGACACCATTCGTCTTACCCGTGAGCTGCTTCAGCAATCCGCATTGGACGAGTTCCGTGGTGAAGAAATTCAACCAGGAATGGACGTGCAAACCGATGAACAAATTGATCGTTGGGTAAAAGACAACGTAGAGAGTGCTTACCACCCATCTTGTACTTGTAAAATGGGTTCAGATGACGACCCTATGGCCGTTCTGGATGCAGAATGCCGCGTACGAGGTATTGAGCAACTACGAGTGGTGGATTCCTCCATCTTCCCAACCATCACCAACGGCAATCTAAACGCACCAACTATCATGGTTGCGGAGCGTGCTGCAGACATGATCCTTGGCAAATCATTGCTACCAGCTGCCGATGCGCCTGTTTGGATTCACCCAGAGTTCGAAACGAAACAACGCTAACCACCTCGTTAGGTTGATTCCGCTTGGCCCCTTTATGGGGCCTTTTTTATGCAATCATTATCGTCTTGGCAACCGCCAGAACAACAGAATATTGGTTAGGGCTGACGCCACGTAGGTCATGGCGCAGGCCGTAAGGATTTTGCGCACTTTAGGGATATCTTGACTGGGCAGGTAGCGCCCTTTTCTCAAGATAGGCAGCGCTTTGTTAAAGCTCGCATCCCATTCCTCTGGCAAAATGGCCAGCTGGATAAAGACCGTCATCAGCCCCAAGGTCCCCACCACCAGCACATGCAATAAAGGCGTATAAGGCAAGCGCAACACGGCACTCAAGATCGGCCATGCAAACAACATAATCGCAGCAAGTCGCTGTAACACCATCGCTGCTGGTAAATACCGGGTACGCAGACGCGCCACGGTTTCATTACGATGATGAGCAATGGCATGCCCTACTTCATGGGCCGCCACGGCGACGGCGGTTAAAGAACGTTCGTTTAATACATAGGGACTTAGGCGAACCTTTCGCTCCAAGATATCGTAATGATCCTTACCCTCTGGCGCAGCTTCTACGGTGACACCTTCCAGCTCATATTTCTGGATTAGATGCACCGCTAATTCCCCTCCCGTCCCCGGTAAATCGGTACGTGGCGCACGATATCGCTTAAGTATGTGTTTTACCCATAGTTGTGGACCAAAAAAAAGCACTAACACCACAACCAATAACAGTACATAAATCATTAAACGCCCCACTAACGAATAAATTAGGCCTCATTTTTTGACCCAGAAGAGGACCCGCCCTACACTGAATTCAAAGCACGGAGCCAACTATGCGAAACCCACTGATCCCAAACATTTTAGCGCTTCTACGGGAACATCCAGAAGGAATCTCGGAGTACACCTTGCTAAAAGCACTAAAATCGGAACGCCCCGAATTAGACAAGCTAGCCGAAGATGCCAATCTCACTTTGTTCCGACAGCACTTTCTAATTATGAATGCTCTCTACCAACTGCAAACCAGCCTTTGGCAAGAAGAGCGCTTGGCTCTCACCATCACTGCCACACACATAAAAGTCCATGGGGCCAGCGAACTGGAAATCAGCAGCACCACTACTTTGTCCGACAGTGTTGACGCCAAGCTCGCCGCCTACTATCTCGATTGGAACGAATACGTGCAAACGGACGAAGAAGACGTCAGTCGTTTGCTCGACAGTTTTTACCACGGTGTCTTTAACGTGGACGTGCGTAAAGAAGCTTTAAAGACGCTGGAGTTAGACGAAAGCTTCCTAGATGATAAGGAAGGCATCAAACGCCAATATCGTAAACTGGCCCACGCGGCCCACCCAGATCGAGGCGGAGACACGGATGTGTTTATTACTTTACGACAAGCTTATGAGTGTTTAATCCATTCTCATTCGTGAACTTTCTTTGTTCCATTTACTCATACGCCATACCAACAACAAACTTTCCAATTCTATGATGACACGATCGTTACTTTTACTGCTGCCTATATTTATTCTCAGCGCCTGTTCCACTCGAGAAATCGACTCTTCCAACGAATTTCCTAATAATGGACGAGATGAAACCGCTTTCAAACGAGACACCTTATATTTAGACGAGCGACTGCCCCCTGGGTTCCCAATGCCTGATGAGAGTTTCAAAGAGGGCTTAGGGCAACAAATCCGTTATTTGGATCGAATTTCAGCCCAAGATTACAGCGTTGGCAACCTGCAAATAAGTCGGGATGATCTGCGCGCCACTGCCAGTGAACTGCAGATGTGGCTTAATGACCCCACTTATTGGCCAGCGCTCAGCGCCTATCAGCTGGCTGGCCAAGACCAACGGGGCAATGTACAGATTACCGGGTACTACGTCCCTGTATTGGAAGTCAGACACCAACCGGATGCCCTATATCGCTACCCGCTGTACCGCAAACCAACACCTGTGAATGGCGCACCTTTGCCCACTCGAGATCAAATCGACTTTGAGGGCGCTTTGGATGGACAAGGCCTCGAATTAGCCTATACCTCAAGCCTTGTAGACAATTTCTTTCTTCATGTCCAAGGCTCAGGGGTCGTGGAATTTGAAGACGGTGAGCGCCGCTTGTTTTCTTGGGGAGGGGCCAATGGTCATCCTTACCGTAGCCTAGGGAAAGTGCTGATTGAACGAGGAGAAATCGACCGAGAACATGTCTCTGCTCAATCTATTCGCTCTTGGTTAGCGGAGCATCCTGAGCAAATGAGAGAAGTGCTTGCCACCAACCCGAGTTACTTATTTTTCAGCGAAGGTTTAGACAAGCCTGTCGGAGCCGCCAATGTCCCCTTAACCCCTTTGTACTCAGTGGCCGTAGATCCTGCTGTCATCCCATTGGGCAGCATTCTGCTGGGAGAAGTGCCTAAGTTAAACGAACAAGGTCAGCTCATTGGCCACGAATTTCGCTTGTTATTGGCACAAGACAAGGGGGGCGCAATCAAAGGGCCAGGACATATAGATTGGTATCAAGGGATTGGAGAGGATGCCCATTTTCACGCAGGGCAACTAAAACACTTCGGCCGCGTATGGTTACTGTTACCACGGGCGGCCGAGTCTACTGCCTTAGTCAAAACGCCTTAGCGTAATGTGAAGGAAACGGGCAGTGTGATGCTTAATGGTTCGCTGCCCATTTCCAGCGAGAAGGCTGGCAGAGGCTGTGCTCGCTTCACCATGTCGATGGCAGCATTATCCAATCTTCGTGAACCGGAGCTTTCCACAACCTTAATATTGCTGGCATCGCCGCTTGGATGTGCCACAAAGGAAATGGTAACAACCCCTTCTTCCCCACGTCGGCGAGACTGACGTGGATAACGCTTGGTACTGGCAAGCTTCGCTGCCAATTCCGAATAATAAGTTGCTTGAGCGCCCGCCTGTCCACCATTGGTAGACGCATTAGATTTACCCGTTGTCGCCTTCTGCTTCACTGTGGTTTGTTCTGCATTGGCTTGATCCACCACCTTTGGAGCGGGCGTTGGAGCAGCTACCGGCTTCGGCTTAGGTTCTGGCTTTGGCTCAGGTTTAGGTTCTGGCTTTGGCTCAGGTTTAGGTTCTGGCTTTGGCTCAGGTGTCGGTTCTGGCTTTGGCTCAGGTGTCGGTTCTGGCTTTGGCTCAGGTTTCGGTTCTGGCTTTGGCTCAGGTTTAGGTTTCGGTTCTGGCTTTGGCTCAGGTTTAGGTTTAGGTTCTGGCTTTGGCTCAGGTTTAGGCTCAACGATTGGTGGAGCCACCACTTCACTTTCCTGTTTAACCTCTACTTCCTCTTGAGGAGGCTCAATGATTGGCTCAGGTTCTACGACTGGTTCAGGTTCAGGCTCTGGTTCGGGCTCTGGTTCAGGTTCAACAACAGGTTCTGGCTCTATTTCAGGTTCGGTTTCTACCACTGGCTCTGGGGGTGCAACTTCCGCTTGAGCCACGACCGTTTCTGTTTCTGCGCCCATATCACCGAGCATCCCTAGATCAAACTCAACCCCTTGAGTGCCTTGATCAATACTGCCATCTTGCTGATGGTAAAACGCCGTGTAAAAAGCGCCTGCATGAAGGGACACGGCGACACTACCCGCAACGATCCAATGGTACTTCTTCACAATTACGATCCTTGTCCGAGCTGCGTCGCAACACTCACTTTGGTTAAGCCACTTCGACGAATCGCAGAAAACAATGGTCTCAAGCTGGCAATATCCAGATCACCATCCGCTTTAATCTGCACCCAAAAAGCCTCAGGGTCAGAGCTACCTTCAAATAAGCCTGTTAAGTTCTGCTCGATATTTTCGAGCTGAACTAGGTCATCGTTAAGGTAAATGTCACCGTTTGCTCCCATGACTATCATGGCATCAGGGTCATTCTCTGGGCGTGTTTCATTAATAGAGTTAGGAGGGTTGACCTGAATCGGGTCAGATTTTTGAATCTGCCCCGCCACCATAAAGAAGATCAACATTAAGAACACAACATTGATCAACGGAATGACACTGTTGTCGCTGCCCGCATCCCGTTGGGCAATAAACTTTCGATCAATATTCATGGTTTGGGTTCATTAAATGCATTCGCAATGGACAGCTTCTCTGCCCCTTGAAGTTTAAGCTGGTCAGCCAGTGTCATGAGGGTTTGCAATGCCACATTGTCATCAGCCTTTAGCACAAACAGCTGGCCTTCATGCTGTTGCACTAAGTCACGAATGCGATTGCCATTGGTTAATGCAATAGGACTACCCTCAAACCATACTTGGCCATCGTTGGCGCGCAACTCAAATACAGCTGGCGGCGCTGGATCTTCGCTGGCGATAGGCGTTTCTGAAGGCGTTGATAGGGGCGTATCAACGGTACGCCACGCCACAAAAGTCGACGTCAGCATGAAGAAAAGCAAAAGAATAAACACCACATCAATGAGTGGTGTAAGGCTGATTAACTGTTTGCGACGGGGCTGCTCAAGATTAAGCGGCATGCAAGGCTCCGCGAGCGGCAACCACTGCAGCTAGGCGTTCACCTTCTTTAGACGTAAACACTTGAGTCACGGCATCATTCATAATGTGAGCAATGCGTTCAACCTTGCGCTCTAACCAAGCATGAAGAGCCACTACAGGGATTGCGACCGTAATACCCACCGCAGTCGTTAAAAGTGCCTGCCAAATACCACCAGACAGCACGGAAGGGTCAACTTGGCTACCAGCAGATTCCATGCTTTGGAAGGCTGTAATCATCCCCAGTACTGTACCTAGAAGACCGAGTAACGGGCTTAAAGAAGCAATAATCTCTAATGGACGCAGGTTTGAGCGAAGGGTGTGCAAGGTGTTTAGAGCTCGACGCTCAGCTTCTTCTCTTACTGTTGCCACATCTCGGCTTGTGCTACGTAGTGCCTCCATGCTGTAAGCGACTATGCTTTCTACAGGACGCTTATCCGACAGCATAGCAATGGCACCGTCCGCATCACGGTTGCGCCATGATTCTAGTGCTAGGTCTAGGGCTTTGCGGCTCTCTGCACGTAACGATGTTAGTTGCCAGAACTTCACCATAACAATAGTGAGCGCAATAACAGAGAACCCCATCAGGATCCAAACAACAGGGCCCCCGATGATAAGGAATTCTTGAATTTGACTAAGTGTGTTGTCCATTACCTTGCTCCATAAATAATAACAAGCCTCCTAATGATATTTATTCTCAACTGCATTTACAACAATTAGCTCAAATATAAAGTGTAAATCTGATTCCAAAATCGCAACGTATTAGTCCTTAGTATGAAAGGAGAAGTCCATGAAGATCGGATTAGTATGGTTTGGTGATGACCTCCGTTGTGCCGACCAAAAGATACTCTGGCGCGCCGCCCAAGAAGTCGACCAGTTAGTCTGCGTGTATTGTGATGAGCCCCACTTACATCAACCTAATCGCTATGGTTTACAAGGCATGTCCAAGCAACGTCAGCGCTTTCTAACCGAAGGGCTCGATGAACTTTCCCGTGGTTTAAATGGACTGGGGCAAAACTTATATGTAAGCCGTCATACGGCCCACTCTACTATTGCTTTACTGCTCAACAGTCTGCCGATCTCCCATGTGTATCGGAACCAACATTCTGGTCACAACGAACGCCAGACGCTGATGCGATTGTCCGAGCGATACACGGATGTGGCATTCCACGAAGAAGACGGCCTAACCCTATTTAGCGCAGCACAGCTTCCTTTTGAGCTGGAACAACTGCCCGCTTCTTTCTCAAAGTTCCGCCGTTTGATCGAAGAACTTCCTGTGGAATCACCTCTTCCTGAGCTAGACGAATTACCCCCTGCTCCTAAGTTCAACCTAAATGGCATCGCTCCTTGGCCACTTAAAAAACGCTCCGACCACAGCACCTTTAATGGTGGCGAGCTGGCAGGCTTGAACCAACTCAGCGACTATTTCGCCACTGATCTGGCGTCCCATTACAAGCAAACCCGGAACGAATTGGATGGTTGGGAGAGCACCACAAAGTTTTCTCCTTGGCTTGCCCAAGGCAGTCTTTCAGCACGACAAATTCGCGCTTGCCTAGATGTGTATGAACGGGATCATGGGGCCAATGAGTCTACCTATTGGATCTTCTTTGAGTTGTTATGGCGAGAGTATTTTCATTGGTACGCCATCTTGCATGGCAAGCATCTCTTCAAACAGGACGGTCCTTTCAAACGCCCTTTCCGAGGCAGCTTCTATCCAGAGCGATTCAAGAAGTGGTGCCAAGGCAACACTCCTTATGCATTGGTAAATGCTTGCATGAAGCAGCTCAAGGAAACAGGCTTTATGAGCAACCGGGGACGTCAAATAGTGGCCAGCTGTCTAATCTACGAACTCGGCATTGATTGGCGCTATGGTGCGGCGTATTTTGAGCAACAATTGCTTGATTATGATGTGGGCTCCAACTGGGGTAATTGGCAGTACATTGCTGGTGTCGGTGCCGACCCTCGCGGCGGACGGCATTTTAATATCGCCAAGCAAACTGAGATGTATGATCCCGAGCACCATTTTATTGAGAAATGGTGTGGCCATAATTTTGACGCTCAATTGGATTCGGTGGATGCCGCCGATTGGCCCATTTCGCCTTCCCAGTAACCATGTCACACACACCTTCTGAACTCGAGACACCCGTGGTGGTTTGGCTAAAACGTGATTTGCGTTTAACCGACCATGCCCCGTTACATAGCGCTCATCAATCGGGGCGGCCGGTGTTGCTGCTTTATATTTTTGAACCCGAGTTAATTGACGATCCCCATTATGAGGATCGTCATTGGCGCTTTGTTTGGCAATCCCTGCTGGATTTGAATCGACAATTGGCTCCTTATAACAGTCAAATCCATTTGGTTTGGGGAAACACTCTGGAGGCTCTCAACTCTCTGCAGACACAAACCGGCTTCCGAGAGCTATTCAGCCATCAAGAAATTGGTATCAACCTTACCTTTGCTCGAGACAAAACCGTGGCTAAGTGGTGTGTGGAGCAAGACATTCAATGGCGTGAGTTTCAAACCGGTGCAGTGATCCGCGCTCTTAACAACCGAGACAGTTGGGATAAAGACTGGCAAACCATGATGCGAGCCCCCTTAGAAAATATATCGCTGTCATCGGTTCGTTGGTTTGATGTTAAACCTTTGCCTGAATTGGATGAGTCCATCATTCCTGACACTTGGCAGCAGCCACAAAAAGGCATGCAAACTGGCGGCCCTAGCCTCGCCTGGCAAACACTGCATAGTTTTTATGAAGAGCGAGGTCAAAACTATTATCGCTCCCTTTCAAGTCCTCTCAGCAGCCGCTCTGCCTGCACTCGCCTGTCGCCTTATTTAGCTTGGGGAAATATTAGTCTGAGGGAGGTGTATCAGGACCTGTTATCACGCTGGCACACTAAAGGCTGGCGGCGCACTCTCGTCGCGTTAAGCTCAAGACTTCACTGGCATTGTCACTTTATGCAAAAGTTTGAAAGCGAGTCGGACATGGAATTCCGACCAGTCAATCGTGCTTACACCCTATTTCCATATCGCGAGGTTGCAAGCTGTCAGGAGGATTTGCGAGCATGGCAGATCGGGCAAACGGGCTACCCAATGATTGATGCCTGTATGCGGGCTTTACACTCTACTGGGTATATAAACTTTCGCATGCGCGCTATGCTCGTCAGCTTTTTATGCCACCACTTAAATATCGATTGGCGTCTTGGGGTACATCACTTAGCGCGCCTGTTTCTCGATTTTGAGCCAGGCATCCATTATCCACAATTTCAAATGCAAGCAGGTGTGACGGGGACCAATACCATCCGCATTTACAATCCGCTCAAACAATCTCAAGACCAAGACCCAGAAGGTGACTTCATCCGCCGCTGGGTGCCAGAATTGCGCGATGTACCGGCTCCGTTAATCCATACACCTTGGGAGATGACCGCCATGGAAGAAGCACTGCACCAGTGCCATATAGGCAAAGATTATCCTGCCCCGATCATCGATCTGGGAGCAGCGGCCAAGGCCGCACGAGAGCGGCTTTGGGGATACCGCAAACACCCTGAAGTTCAAAGTGAAAAGCAGCGCATTCTGAGCCGCCATGTGCGCTCACCTAACCAAGCTGCAAAACAGGCCCGTGCTACACGCAAGGACCAATCGGAGACACCGTCATGACCCAATACCACACGCTTCGGGTGATTCTTGGCGATCAACTCAACGCTGGTCATAAATGGCTACGTAAAGTGGACGATGGCGTCCTTTACCTGATGGCAGAGTTACACCCTGAAGCCACCTATGTAAAACACCACTTTCAAAAGTTATGTGCTTTCTTCCTCGCTATGGAAAAGTTCTCTGAGGCGCTACAAGAAGCTGGGCACCAGGTACGCTTTTTGACCCTTGATCACACTCAAGACAAAACACTGGCCTCTCTCATTATGGAAACAGCCAATGAGATAGGCGTCCGCCGCATTGAATTGCAGCGTCCAGACGAATATCGAGTGTTGATGGAATACAAATCCGTGGCAGAAAAGGCCGTGCAGTCCGTCTCCCTCCACGATACACAGCACTTTATGCTGCCTTTCGACGACATTCCAAAGCACTTCAAACCCAAAGCGCCTACCCGTATGGAGCATTTTTACCGCAAAATGCGCCAGCGCTTTAATATTCTAATGGAAGATGAAAACACCCCGGAGGGAGGCAAGTGGAACTTTGACAGCTCCAACCGTCATAAGCTCAAAGCAAAAGACATGGCCCATATTCCTGAACCTCTGTGTTTCCAACAGGATGTAACGACCATCAAAGAGCGCATTGAACGTCATCAGATTCCTTACTTGGGCAAACCTTGCGACACCCTACTCTGGCCGGTCACCCGTCACGATGCTTTGACCTTGCTGCAGTTTTTCTGTGATCACCTGCTGCCTAATTTTGGCCGTTTCCAAGACGCTATGACCGACCAGACACCCCACAAATGGAGCCTATATCACTCACGTTTGTCCTTTGCTTTGAACACCAAAATGATCAGCCCAAAGCATGTGATCAAAGCCGCAGTACTGACTTACGAATACCGCAAAAAAGACATCAGTATTGCCCAAGTAGAAGGCTTTGTACGGCAAATTTTAGGCTGGCGTGAATATGTGCGCGGTATGTACTGGATCAACATGCCCGACTACCACGATCAGAATGCTTTAGAGGCCCATCGAGATCTACCCTCCTATTTCTGGAATGGACATACCAAGATGAACTGTTTGTCCCAAGCCATTGGCCAATCTTTGGAATACGCCTATGCCCACCACATTCAACGTTTGATGGTAACGGGGAACTTCTGCCTTCTCACTGAAGTGGCGCCGAGCCAAGTAGACGAATGGTATCTAGGCATCTATGTGGATGCTTTGGAATGGGTAGAGCTACCCAATACCCGCAGTATGAGTCAGTTCGCTGACGGGGGCTGGATCGCCTCCAAACCCTACGCCGCCAGCGGCAGCTACATCCAACGTATGAGTGACTACTGCGCAAGCTGCCATTACGACGTGGACGAAAAAACCACTGATAATGCCTGCCCACTTAACAGCCTCTATTGGCGCTTTATGGACAAGCATCGGGAGCGTTTATTCAAAAACCCACGCATAGGTGTGATTTATGGTAACTGGGATCGCCAGGATGCCAGCTATCGCCAAGACATCTTAGATCGGGCCCAATGGTGCCTAGACAACATAGAAGAACTTTAAGCCTTTAAGAAGCGGCCGGCACAGACGTATTGCAGGTCGCTTTCAAAATACGCTGATAAACCTGCCACGCTGCAATGCCAGCACAGATGTTCGCAATGGCGGCACCGATAAAAATCCCCCATAGGCCACCGATCTGCCCACCGAGCCACAGCCCAGGTAAAAAGAAAGCAAACAAGCGTAAAGTGGAAATCCACAAAGCGCGATAGGACCGACCTAACGCATTGGCAACCGACACCATGATCATGCAAACGCCTAATGGCCCTAGAGAAATCGGAATCCAAAGCAAATGCCAAGTAACCAACTCGATCACCTCTGCATCACTGGACATGAGCGCAGCCAAAGGCGCGGCAAACCACCACACCAAGGCAGCAACCAAAGCTTGGAATCCCAGTACATACATCACAGCAATGCGCACCAGCTGCTTGATCTCAGCCACATTGCCCGCACCAAACAAACGTCCCACCATGGGTGGCAAGGTCATCGTCAACGCCAGTACAGTCACGATGGCAAAAAACTCAAAACGGGAACCCACCGCCCAAGCGGCCACCGCTGCTGTACCAAAGCCTGCCAACAGCTTAGTCGCCAAGACCGCTGAAACGGGCGGCAACAACTGACTCATCATAGCGGGCCCCATAATATGGCCGATCTTACCTAGGGTTTCACCAATATTGAGATCGCTAAAATCAAAGCTCAGCCAATGATTGGCCAACACCTTGGGGGTCATCACCAAGAGACCGATACCAAACGCCAAAATAGTCGCCACAGCGGCCCCTACAATGCCCATGTCAAAAACAAAAATAAACAGCGGGTCCAAGGCAATGTTCAGCAAGCTGGTGACAATCATCATGATGCCCGGCAGCATGGTATTGCCGTTGGAGCGACAGATGCTGTAGAAGAAGTAAATCATTGCCCCTAGCCAAGTACTGATGAGCCACCAAATCCAGTAATCATCAATGATAGGCGTCACCGAGTCCGGCGCACTCAGCATCGCCAGCACAGGGCCGCGGAAAAACCAAATCAATAAAGAAAAGACAAAAATCCCCGCCGCACCCAGCAATATAACTAATCCACCCAGCTGTTTTGCAAAGTGCGGATTATCTGCCCCTAAGGCACGGGAAATCAGCGCCGTCGTAGCGATACCAAGGCCCACTTGAAGGCCAATAAAAATCAACTGAATAGGAGCAGTGAACCCTTGTGCCGCCAAGGGAAGCACACCCAGCTGACCGATAAAGGCACTGTCTACAAGCTGAAAGCTCATCAATGACAAGATGCCAAACAGCATTGGCCAAGTCATAGAGAATAGTTGTTTTGCAACGTTTTTATTGGATTGCATGGAACTCCGAGGTCATTAGAAAAGCCGATTAATGAGCGCCATTGTACTGGAAGTTAGGGTCACTATTGTGAATTTTCCCCGCTTTTTGCTTGCTTGGCACGCTGTCGCCGACAGCGCTCAGAACAATATTTCACGTCTTCCCAGCAAGACGCCCACTTTTTGCGCCAAGCAAACGGCCGCCCACACACTAGACAGACCTTTTCTGGAAGATGTGGCTTTTTATGAGACGGCACCTTTACTCCCCTGTTTCCCCGTAGCTTGCTTTAATTCGATCCGCATAACGAAACAAACCATAGGCTGTCGCCGTAAATAAGGTAAAGCCCACCGCCAAAGGCGTGACAGAAAAGTCATAAAAACTGCCCACAATGACCGACAAAATAACGGCCAACAAACTCGACGACGATGACACCAAGGAGGAGCCTAATCCTGCGGTTTTCCCCAAGGGCTCCATGGCCAAAGCATTCACATTGCCAAACAATAAACCCAAGGTAAAAAACAACACCATACCAATACTCAAAAACAGCCACATTGGCGGAACGCCATCAAACAGAAGGCAGACACTGAGCATACTAATGGCCGCGGTAAACTTTAATTTCAGGGCAAAAGACACCACACGTCGCATTCCCAAACGCACCACAATTCGCCCATTCGTAAAAGACGCTATCCCCGCCCCGCCGGACATCAAGGCAAAGTACAAGGGAAAAGCATCCCCCACATGATACAGGTCTTGATAAATGGATTGAGCCAAGCCAATGTAAAGCATCAAACCCGAGAACATCAAGCCCGCCATCATGGCGTAGCACACCACTTCTTTACGGGCAAAAATACTGAGGGCATCCTGTACCAATCGGCCAGCATGTAAGGGTTTACGCGCTTCATGGAGCAAGGTTTCAGGCTGACGTAATATCAACCAAAGGGAGGCAATAGCGGCTTGCAGGATCAAGGCACCAAAGATCCAACGCCAGTTCCCCACCATGAGGACTAACTGCCCTAAAGAAGGCGCCAACATGGGTACCAATATAAAGATCACCATCACATAGGACATGATACGCGCCATACGGGCGCCCTTATGCAGATCTCGGATCAGAGCACGAGACGCAATCTTTGGTCCGGCGACCCCAAACCCTTGGATTGCTCGCCCTAGCAATAATGTTTCTAAGGAGTGAGCTCCCATCGCCACCAAGGTGCCCGCCATATAGATCCCCACACCGATGAGGATGCTTTTCTTGCGGCCAATAGCGTCAGACAAGGGACCGAATAACAGCTCACCAAACACCATCCCACCGATTAAGGCAGAAACCACCCATTGCATACGAGTCACATCTGCGACCTGCAGACTAAGGGCCATATCACGGAAGGCAGGCAGGACAGCGTCCATACTCAGGGCCGTGAGAGACATCATTATCGAAAATAATGCGATGAATTCTTTTTCAGACAGCGCCTTTTGGGCGCTTAGGGAGAAGCCATGGGTGAGGCGTTTCATAAGCGTTCCTTATTTTTAGGAAAGCTAGGCTAGCACAAAACACCTCACCGCACCGTTGAAAAACGGAGACTCTATTAAGCTTTTAACAGGGCTAAACTTTCTTCGGCAAAACCAGTACCGGCTTCGGTATAGAAGTTGAAGACGTTGTTAATGCCCGCCTTGACCATGTATTCACGTTCATCATGGTAACGGGCAATGGCCGCCACCTGCCCTTCAAAGCCTGCGCTGCGAAGCTGTTTCACCACGTTCACGCTGTCATCCGCAGACGGCAGTGCCAACAGAATCAGTTTCACGCCTGATAAGTCCAGGTGCTCCCAAAGGTCCACGTCTTCACCGTCACCAAAGAAAACATTCTGTTGGTCAGCTTGCATGGCCTTGATACGGAACTGATCCGCATCCATACCAGCCACTACACCGCCAGACACCATACTGTTGAGCGAGTCATAGGCACCACGTCCCACTCGACCTAGTCCTACGACCAAGATTTCCATATTTTTCGGCTGATACAAGGTATCTTCTGGTAACGCCACCGAATGCTCGTAGCGGCGAATCGTATCCTTATAGCGACGGAAGTAGCTATGAGCTTTGCGGTACAAAATACTCGTAATCACAAATGAGAAAGACACGGCTAGGGCCAAAATCACCAGCCATTCATTGCTCAACCAGCCATAACTCACACTCAAGGCCACCACAATCAAACCAAACTCACTGTAGTTTGACAGTGCTAATGCCCCCAAGAACGAAGTACGACCACGTAGACGCAAGCTGGCAAAGAAATAGAAGAACAAGACAAATTTAGCCACCAAAAGCGCCGTTAGGATCAAGCTTAAGCCAAACATTTCCCAAGTAGGTAACGCACTAAAGCCAATCGATAAAAAGAAGCCGATTAGGAACAAGTCTTTAAAATTCATTAGGGATTTATTCAGCTCCGCCGCCTTGCTGTGGGAAGCCAACAAAATCCCTAAAATCAAAGCCCCTAAATCCCCTTTGACACCCACTAGATAAAACAGCTCATAACCGCCTAAAGCAAAGAACAAGCCCGTCAGTGGCAACATTTCCCCGTGACCAGATTTATCCAAAATACGCCCCAGCACTGGACGCAGTGGAATCAAGGCAAACAACAACAAGGCCCACAGACTCGGCACCTTACCCGTTGCCAACACCAGAAACACGACCGCCACAATGTCTTGCATGACCAAGATGCCCAAGGCCAACTGACCGTGGCGAGTTTTCATCTCACCAGTTTCTTCCAGCAGCTTCACAATACATACAGTACTAGAGAAACTCAGAGCAAAACCCACTAACGCTGCAGTGCGCAGGGTCAGCACATCAAAATAATTCAGACCTATGATGCCAAGTAGAGACGCCACACCAATGATAACTATGGTCCAGGCTCCCATGTGCCCTAATGTCGAGGCCCAGACTTCCCGCTTCAACAGATCCTTCACATGAAGCTTCAAGCCAATACAAAACAGCATCAAGGTAATACCCAAATCAGACAAATGGGACAACACACTCGAAGGCTGCACCTGCATGAAGTTCAGCAAAAAGCCCGCGCCTAAAAAACCAATTAGCGGTGGTAGTTTTACCAACTTCACCGCTAGGCCACATAGAAACGCAAATAAAATCCAAATAAATTCCATAACTTTTAAAATCTAATCCATCGGTTTTAACAGAGGAGGCGCATGTTTAATGAGGCGATAACACCTCATAAACCGTTTGCGCTGACGGTATATTGAACTCAAAAAAACGATCTAAGAATGCTTTGCCACAGCGGCTTTGCCAGACTTTTTCACTTGATACATGGCACTGTCTGCCGCTTGAATCAAGGCTTCTAAATTTTTTCCGTGCTCAGGGTAGCGAGCAACCCCAATACTGGTGGTGACACAGACAGACGTTTCAGCACAGGACAACTCAATACCTTGTTGCACCGCGGCCAACACACTTTGAGCAACGTCCTCTATGGCTTCATCGTCTAACTTGCCTTCCAGCCAAATCAAAAATTCATCGCCGCCGATACGTACGACTTGCCCGACATTACGAACCAAGCGATCTATTCGCTCAGCAATGCATTTGAGTACCTGATTTCCAGCATCATGGCCGTAGCTGTCATTAATGTCTTTAAAGCCATCTAGATCCAAATATAGGATTGCCAAACCGCCCTTCTCAGATTCTGCCTGAGCAATCAGCTCGCGCTCTTTGGCTAGCATATAATGCATCGAAGGAATGCTTGTCACCGCATCGTAATGGGCCATTTGGCGCAACTGGTGCTGGGCTTTCTCCGCCGTATCCAATGCTTCATGCAACTGGGTAACATCATACTCGGACATCAAGAGTAAAAACTCCCCCGTCAAAGGGTGTCGAGTCATTCGCAGGTCTAGAGTGTGTTTTTTGATACCTTGTGATGTATTTACTTCACAGGTCCATTGACCGCCTTTGTCATGAATGGCTTGGGCTAGAACTCGCTGGCCCTCAGCCTCGTCAACAAAACGGGCCGTAAAGAACGACTTGTCTTCGGCAAACCCATCGCGTGATAAGTGTTTATAAGCTTCCGTAGCAGCGGGATTTTCCACAATGGGCTCCCCAGCAAAGGTAAAGCTCGTTACCAAGACACTGGTATAACGCATCGCTTCTACCAACAAAAGATTCTCAGGGGTTTCCCCTAAATTCACCTCTTCGTTCACAAAAGCAATGATGGCGCGATGCTTTTCAGGCCCCACTAATGCAGCACGATGGCGCATATAAATCGTTTTGGGCTTACCATTTGGGTAAGTGGTCCAAGGGTCAATGGTTAAACCATTTTTTACCGCCAACTCAAACGTCTGAGCCGTACGATCTTTCGCACCTTGTGTATCGCCAGAGAGATCTTTATTGATCAATTCATCCAAAGTCGTTAATCCCCAGAACTTAAGGGAGGCAGAATTGCCCCACCACCAGCCATGTTTGTCCAGATCGAAGATCCAAACCACATCTGGGATCAACTCAAACAGCTCAACCTGTGAGTGGTCTGATAAATGCATTAGATGGTCATATTCTGTGGACATAGAGAAGGGTTCAGGTACTTAGACAAATTAAAAACGATCTTTGAATCATAATGAGTTTACAACAAATGTCAGTAACAACATGTGAACAAGAGCCTATTCTTTGCCCTCTATTCCACTTGGTTAGAACGCAATAGGTTTAACAACACTTCTGGAATAAATTTACGGGGTAGACTGATGGCATAGAAGTGCTCAAATGCCTGAGGCAGAGACTGATACAACTGCAAACGTTTGCTTTCGATCTCATCTTTAACCACCACCGGCGGCATCACGGACAAATAGCCACTGTCTCGTGCCAGCAATCGCATCATGGCCATATCATCCACCTCGGCTTTGATCTCGGCACGATAATGGTGAGTTGCGCAGAAGGATTCAAAGACTGAGCGAATACCCATATTGCGCGCTGGAAGAATCCATTTTTTATCTTGATAACCTTCAGGAAACGCCCGTAAAGGTTGCTCACCATATGGGCCAACAATGGCCACAGACTGGCGCGCCACCAGCTGGTTTTGCCAAAGCACACCATGGACATCGTTGCTAAGCGCGCGATTGGTTAACGCTATGTCCAGCTCATGATTGGTTAAGCCTTCCATCAGGTCATTCATGGTACGAGCATACAGGGAAAAGCTAACGTTTGGTTCATTCAGCAAAGGGGTGATAAACGCCTCGATAAAGTTACGAGACAAGTGCATTTCAACGCCAATGTTTAGATGTTGATGGCTGGCGCTGTTGCCGCTTTTCAAAAACTGCTCCAGCTCCTCTCCGGTGGAGAAAATGTCTTGGGCATAGAGCTGCACTCGCTTACCCACATCCGTCAGTACGAGGCGACGTCCCTCTCTTTCAAATAACGGCTGACCAATGTTACCTTCCAATTGTTTGATCTGAGCAGACAAAGCGGATTGTGAAATGTGCAATTGCTCCGCTGCCTGGGTCAAATGACCTATACTCGCAACACGCCAAAAGTAATATAAGTGGTGGTAGTTCAAGCGTGACATAGCAACCCCATGGGACCCATAACAGAAAGCATCAATGGTATTTAAAAATACATAACCAAAACAGAACGATTTGTTTAAATATATGTATTTTTATTAACTTTTATACGCTGGCATAATGGATTCCATGGCAATAAAGGACGACCCAAGCTCGACATGACCTTCTTTACTTTTTTACTTCCTATACTGTTTGCACTGACTGGCATCGCCTGTGGACTCCAACGTTGGCAAAAACATGCTGCCAAAATTGCCCTATGGGGATCGCGCATTGCTCCTGTGATCCTATTAATAAGTTTAATCTCTTGGATGTTCCAAGCCCCAAGCCGCCTTGCATTAGCCCTAGACGCCCCAGTGAATGGCACCATGCTGAGTGCGTTAATGCTGATCCTTGTGGTGTTTATGGCTTGGATTCTTGTACAGTTCTCCCAGCATTACATGGCGGGTTCCCAGCGAGTGAGTCATTACTATCGTTGGTTGATGCTGACCCTTAGCGCCGTAACTCTGACCCTGACCAGCAACCATTTATTAGCCTTCTGGGCCGGTTGGATGGGCATTAGTTTAGGGCTTCACTTCTTACTGACCTATTACCCAGACCGTCATCGCGCCATCATTGCTGCCCATAAAAAGTTTATCCTGGCGCGGGTGGCTGAAATCTCACTTTTGGTCGCCTTCTGGCTCTTATCCCAAGCCCATGATAGCTGGTATATCACTAACATCATGGCGCAAATGGATGAACCTCTCACTTGGCAAGAGCAAGTCGCTTCCATTTTGATCGCCGTGGCAGCTTTAATGAAATGTGCTCAGCTGCCAGTCCATGGTTGGTTGATGCAAGTAGTTGAAGCCCCAACGCCAGTCAGTGCCCTATTGCACGCAGGCATTATTAACCTTGGTGGTTATCTCGTTTTAACCTTCTACCCATTGCTGCATTTGAGTGGATTGGCCATCTGGTTGCTACTGATCGTGGCCGGTTTGACCACCCTTGTCAGTGCCTTGATCATGACCACCCGTATCAGTGTGAAGGTACGCTTAGCCTGGTCCACCAGTGCGCAAATGGGCTTAATGCTGCTGGAATGTGCCCTAGGCTTGTATGAACTCGCGATCCTTCACTTGCTCACTCACTCGGTTTACAAGGCCCATGCTTTCTTAAATTCAGGCAGCGCTGTACAGGAGTTTCTACAGCGCAAGCTGGCACCAGATGAGTCACCTAACTATTTATCGTGGATTGCCGCAGCAGCCTTCAGTGTTGTATCTGTCACCCTGGCGATATGGTTCTGGGGATATCACGGTCCAATGAGCCCTTGGTGGCTGTTTGCTTTTGCCCTCACTATCCTAGTGGCACAAGGTCGCAGCGTACCTCGTCCAGCTCATTTGGTACGCCTTGGGGCTGTTAGCCTTGGGTTAGCATTGCTGTATGGTGGCCTCAAAACCGTTATGGGATGGCTATTACAAAACTCCCTTGAAGGTCATGCAACAACCCATACCGTAGCGGCCTACAGCGCGCCAGATTTATGGGCCTGTGCACTCTTTATTGCCCTAGTAGCACTGGCTATTTGTCTACGTTACTACGCCCATTTACCCTGGGTGCGTCAATTTTCAACGGCACTGTTTGCAGGCTTTTATCTGGATGAATGGTTCACCAAAGTGACTCTACAGATTTGGCCAGTGCGCTTACCTGCCCACTCAAAAGTGAAACACCAAAGCAACAAGTTTGGTCTGACTAAGTTACCGAAGAAATGGAAAAAATAGTTATGGAAGCCTCAACGTCTAAATCACTTTCTGAAAGCCAACAACAGGCGCTTTCGATTGCGACCCAGAGCATTGCCCCTAACTGGCCTTTGGATCGAATGATCGCCGTGAACCCACTTTGGCAACGTATCGATCACCATTTTAATCAAGTGGCCGCAGATGTTTCTTGGTTGGCCAGTGCCCGTTGTCATATGGATCAAGCCACTTATTACGCCTGGTACAAAGACGGGCGCATTGATGATAGCGCTTTAGAAAAGGCTGCCGCAGAGTACGATCTAGAACTCCGTGGTGATGAATTGATGGGGTATTTAATAACCCCCGAAAAACGCCCCGACAGTTGGCGCAACATAGCGGATTGGGCGGATCTTTCCCGCTCCGAAAACAAGATGTCTTGGCACGATGAAATCACCCATCAGATCAGTCAATTCTGTGCCGCTCATTACCAGCAACAACGGCCCATGTTGCAACGTCAGTACCGCGAACAGTCCATGAACCTGTACCAACACTGGCTCTACATTACCCGCCAGGATCGCGGCCTAAGCATCATCATGTCAGAGGACGAACTGAACAAAGAATTCGACCAACTGCCTGAAAACCAAGAAGAACTGATTGCCCTAGTGATCAAAGAATTCGGTCTATCAGACGCTGCCTTAAGTCTCTATTGCCAAGCCCTATTGCTGGACATAAATGGTTGGGGGGCGTATCTGGCCTACCGTCGGTTTGAAGCGGAGAAATCCGGCAGCCAAGATCAAGACATCTTGTCCTTATTAGCCATTAAATTGGCTTGGGAATGGGTGGTTTGGCGCTACATGAGCCGCCATCATCAGGACGATTTTGATATTTTGACCCAGCGCTGGGATAACCAACTGCGCAACATGCATGACCTAGGTGGACAGCACAAGATAGCCCTATTGCCGCAAATGATCTGGGCACGCGCTTTGGAGCTGAGCGAACAAACAGACCTAGTAAAAAAACTGCGCAGTCACCACCCTGAGCCAGCTAACACCCCAAGCATGCAGGCGATTTTCTGTATTGATGTCCGCTCAGAAGTCTACCGTCGCGCCCTAGAGCAACTGAGCCCAAACATCGAGACTTACGGGTTTGCAGGCTTCTTTGGTCTACCCATTGAATACCAACAAGCAGGTACCCAGAGCTTTCGCCCACAACTTCCGGGCCTGATTGCCCCCAGCGTACAAGTATTTGAATCCCACACGGATGAAGAATTACTCAATGAAGCCTCTCGGGAAGCCAGCTGGCACCGTTGGGGCTCCACGGCAGTCGCCACCTTTTCCATGGTGGAATCCATGGGCTGGTGGTACGCCTTTAAGATGTTCAAAAACACCTGCCTCGACCTTTTCAGCCATCAACATGCTGAAGAAGCAGCCAAGCCACCCAAAACCGTAAACTGGTCCCTAACCCGTCAGGGAACAGCGTTAACCGTACAAGACCAAGCGGAGCTCGCCAAAGGCGTCCTTGACGTCATGGGACTCAAGTCCTTTGCCGAAACCATCTTGCTGGTAGGCCATGGCAGTAACAGCCGTAACAACCTGCAAAGCGCAGGGCTAGAGTGTGGCGCTTGTGGCGGTCAAAGCGGTGAGATTAACGTGCGCGTATTGGCTCAACTGTTAAACGATGCTGGCGTTCGTGAGGCACTGCGCTCCCTAGGGTATGACCTACCAGATAACACCCAATTTGTGCCTGCCCTACACAATACCATTACGGATCACGTGACCTGCTACCTGCATCCAAAGCAGGAAGGTGTCATTCATTGGTTACAGCAAGCCACCTATTTTACCCAACAAGAGCGGGCACTAGATTTAGACCCTAAGTTAATGGATATGGATAAGGTGGAAAGGGATCATGCCTATCAATTGAGAGCGAAGGATTGGTCGCAAACTCGTCCTGAGTGGGGCTTGGCAAACAACAACGCCTTTGTCATCGCGCCGCGTGCCCTAACCCGAGGATTGGACCTCCAAGGCCGTAGCTTCTTACATGATTACCAAGCAGATAAAGACCCAGATGGCAGCATCTTAGAACGTCTTTTGACAGCCCCTATGCTGGTGACCCATTGGATCAACATGCAGTACAACTTATCCACGACAGACAACTTCAAGTTTGGCAGCGGTAACAAAGTACTGCACAACGCAGTGGGGGAACACATTGGCTTGTTTGAAGGCAATGGTGGTGATTTGCGCATCGGGCTTGCGACCCAATCCATTTATGACGGCGAGCGCTGGATGCACACCCCAGAGCGCTTAAACGTTTTCATCCATGCTCCAAAAGATCGCATTGTTGAGCTGGTTAAAAAGCACTCGGTACTCAGCCATTTGGTTGATAACGAATGGCTGTATTTATTCCAGTGGCAGGATCAACACATTGCGCGACTTTATGAAGGTGATTGGCAGCCGATGTAACGGCTGCCTCAATGAACCCTCTTTTCACAAATTAGATACCGCCGCGTATGTGTTCACGTACCCGCTCTTGATAAAACTGCGCTAATTGCTTGTGCAAGACACTGTCTAGGGGCGCCAAGTCAGAGGCTTTTGCATTACGCTCAATCTGGGCGGCAGAAGAGGCTCCCGCAATCACACTCGTCACCTGAGGTTGATCCAGAATCCAACGTAATGCTGCATCCAGCAACGCCATATCATTAGGCAGCAAAGCCTGTGCCTCATTGGCTAGGGCCACCCCTGTTGCATAGGGCAAGCCATTAAAGGTTTCACCAACGTGGAAGGCTGCCCCATCTTGGTTGTAGGATCGATGGTCCGTCTCGGCAAACTGACGATCTAGGGTCATCTTGCCTGACAATAGGCCACTGGCGAGGGGCAAACGCACTATGATGCCCACGTTATTTTGCTCCGCAATGGGGAACAACTCGGTGATGGCATCCTGTCGAAACATATTGAACAATACCTGTAGTGACGCCACTTTCGGATGCTGCACAGCAAATACCGCCTCATCAATCATCTCCACACTGGCGCCAAAGTGACGAATCAAGCCTTCTTGCTGTAGGTCTTCCATCCACGCCAAAATATCCCCAGCAAACAAGACCTCTCGGGGAACACAATGAAGCTGAGCCAAATCAATTGCCTCAACGCCCAAGCGTCGTGCCGATGCTTCCAAACTGGCACGCACAGATGCCTTGCTATAACCCGACGGATACAAATCAGGATTACGTCCTACCTTGGTTGCGATAAAAGGCTTCTCTGATAATTCCCCGCGCCATTGACCAATACGCTGCTCAGATATGCCGCCCCCGTACACGTCAGCGGTATCAAAAAAATTCACCCCATGGCGCTGGGCCGTTTGCAAAATGTCCTGAGCCATTTGCTCTTCCACTGGCCCAAAGTCGTTGCCTAATTGCCAGCATCCTAAGCCGATTTCAGAGACCTTGAATCCTGTTTTACCTAATGTTCGATACTTCATAACACCCCCAATGGTTCGGCTTTGTTCGATATCTAAATAGTGTACCCTGACAAAGATTGTCTATAATCAGCAATACATTTAACCCATTGGTAAGTCAGATTTAACAATATGCCATCTACCCTACCCTTCGGTATTGAAGAATTCTTGCTCGTTGCTGAACATCAAAGCTTCACTGGCGCGGCCCAAAGTCTTGGTTTATCCCGTGCGCGAATCTCCCAAGTCATTCGGCAGCTAGAACAAACCTTAGGGATTCAATTATTCCATCGCTCCACGCGAGTGATTTCACTCACCAGTGCTGGGGAAGTGTTTTATCAACAATGCCGCACGGGCATCGATCAATTGTATTTCGCTGTGGAAAACGCCCAAGATATGCACAGCAATCTCAGTGGCGTGATTCGAATCAACTCTGTGGGAGGCTTGTTTGGTGAACAAATTCTAGCGCCAGTCTTAGCACAGTTTATGAAGCGACACCCAGAGGTGCAGATTGAACTGGACTTTTCCAGCGTTCGAGAAGATGTGATTGAAGCGAAGTTTGACTTGGTGGTGCGTATGGGGACCTTGTCCGATTCCTCCCTCATTGGCCGCCCGTTAACGCATTATCAGAACTATCTGGTAGCGAGTCCAGATTACCTTCTAAACACTGAGCCTTTAAACCATCCTAGGGACCTACAACATCATGCGTTGATTAATGGCAGCATCAAAAAGTGGACATTGCAGCATCATGAAAATCGAGAGAAGCCTTACGAAGTCACTGTCCAAGCCAAGGTACAATGTAGCAACGGGCATGTGGCCCATAGCTTTGCCTTGGCAGGCTTAGGGATCACTCGCCAACCCAGCTATTATGTTGAACAAGCCTTATCAAATGGCCAGCTGGTGCAGGTACTCGCTGACTGGTCCCTCGGACAAACCACCGCCAGCTTGGTGTACCCTAAGGCCCGCCACCCAAGTGCCCGGGTGAAGGCCTTAATTGAGTTTTTAACCAGCGCCTTTGCCAATGACCCCCAGGGGCAAATCAACTCGTTGCACTCACGTACACAGGCTTCGAGCAAGCCCTAGGCTAAACCTCAAGGGCTTGTTTGATCTCAGACCAATCTGCTGCGCTAGGTGACACCTGCTTGGGAAGATCCTGGTGATACAAGGCAATCAGCTGACTTGCAATGGACACAGCCACTTCCATTGGGCGTTTACCCGGTACATCTTGCGCGCCTACTGGACAGGTCATGTGAGCGATATCAGTTGGACTAAATTGGCGGTGGGCTAAACGTTGACGAAAGCGTCGTGCCTTAGTATCTGATCCAATCACCCCTAAGAAGCCCAAATCCCCCCGCTTCAGAGCCGCCTCGGTCAACTCATAATCCAACTGATGGTTATGGGTTAACACCAACATAAAGCTACCTGATGGGGCATCTTGTACTTCGTCTACAGGGGTATCTGTCAGACATTTATTCACGTTACTGGGCACATAATCTGGAAATTGCTCTTCTCGGCTGTCGACCCATACCACCTTAAGCGGTAGCTCTCCCAAAATAGGGATAAGGGCTTTTGCCACATGACCTGCACCAAACACCAATAGAGTCTTACTGGCGCCTGCAAAGTATTCAAACAACACAGACACATGGCCGCCACAACATTGACCCAGAGTGGCCCCCAGCGGGTATTGTTCGAGTGCTTGAGCCTCTTGTTCTGACAGCAATAATTCCCTCGCTTTGGCGATGGCTTTGAATTCCAAATGCCCACCCCCAATGGTGTCAAAACTGTTTTCTGCCGTGACCACCATCTTGCTGCCAGTTTCTCTAGGGGTGGAGCCTCGTGTACCAATGACGGTCACCAAGACATAGGCCTCACCTTTGCTTTGTAATGTCGCGAGTGCTTCTCCCCAATGGATCATGACTCACCTCCCCGAGCCATCTCGGCCTTTGTTGCCATAACCGCATGAAGTACCCGCTCTGGGGTTGCAGGCGTGTCCAAAGCAGGACTAACGTTATAATCAGACACATTGGAGATGGCATCCCTTAGGGCCGACCAAACAGAGATCGCCAGCATAAAAGGCGGCTCCCCAACAGCCTTGGAATGGTATACGGTCTCCTCGTCGTTATCACGCTCAAACAGATCCACATTAAAACGTTTTGGGGTGTCGCTGATGGCTGGAATCTTATAGGTTGCAGGCCCATTACTGGTCAGCACGCCTTTTTCGTTCCACTTCAATTCTTCGGTGGTAAGCCAACCCATTCCTTGAATGAAGCCTCCTTCAATCTGGCCACGGTCAACGGCTGGGTTTAGACTTCGCCCCACATCATGAAGGATATCCACACCCACCACCTTGTACTCACCAGTGAGGGTATCCACCACCACTTCCGACACCGCTGCGCCATTGGCAAAATAGAAGAATGGACGGCCTTTCGCTTGCTCTCGGTCGTACCAGATTTTTGGCGTCTTGTAGTATCCGGTGGCAGACAGGGACACCCGGTTCACATAGGCAAATTGTGCCGCCTCGGCGAAGCTCATGGACTCCCCTTCTCCCCAGTGCACCTTGCCATCGGCAAATGACACCTGCTCAATGGTGCAGCCCTTTTGCTCCGCGATGCATTCACTTATACGTTGTTTAAGGGTTAACGCTGCGTTTTTAGCGGCTTGACCATTTAGGTCTGTACCGCTTGAGGCCGCCGTCGGTGAGGTGTTTGGCACCTTATCTGTGCGAGTAGCCGTGATTTGAATCTCATTGGGATCAATGGACAAGGCTTCCGCGACGATCTGGATAATCTTGGTATGCAGGCCTTGCCCCATTTCCGTACCACCATGATTCACTTGAATGCTGCCATCCGTGTAAATATGAATCAGGGCACCGGCTTGGTTCAGGTGCTGCAGGGTAAAGGAAATACCAAATTTCACTGGGGTCAGAGCCAAACCCCGTTTTAACACCTTGCTTGTACTATTCCATTGAGTGATCTCATCTCGACGGGCGCGATAATCGCTGGATTGCTCAAGCTGCTCAATCAACTCAAGTAACACGTTATGCTCCACTTGCTGATGATAAGGCGTCATATCACGCCCCGCGCCACCGTAGAGATTGCGTTTACGAATATCTAAAGGATCACATCCAATGACACGGGCAATATCGTCCATGGCGCGTTCAATAATCATCATCCCTTGGGGGCCACCGAAGCCCCGAAACGCTGTGTGAGACACGGTATTGGTCATACAGCGATGACCTGCAATGGCCACATCGGGTAGATAATAGGCGTTGTCCGCATGGAACATGGCCCGATCGACAATGGCATCTGACAAATCCGGGGAGTGACCACAATCTCCCGCCACCATGATGTCAGCCCCTAAAATCAGCCCTTGCTCATCGAAGCCAATATCATAGGCGTTGTAAAACGGATGACGTTTTCCCGTCATGGACATATCGTCCACCCGTGGCAGACGCACTTTGACGGCTCGTCCGGTTTTCATTACCAGCAAGGCCGCCATACAAGCCCAAGCGGCGCCTTGGCTTTCTTTGCCACCAAAACCGCCCCCCATACGGCGCATATCGACCGTAATGCGATTTAGAGGCACATTCAGCACTTCCGCCACCAGCTTCTGTACTTCACTGGGGTGTTGAGTGGAGCTGTAAACCAACATGCCACCGTCTTCAGCGGGCACTGCCAAGGCCGCTTGCCCTTCTAAATAAAAATGCTCCTGCCCACCCACATGTTGTTTAGCCTGTAAACGGTGGGGCGCATTCGCCAGCGCCGCGTCTTGATCCCCCCGTTTCATAAAATGGGAAGGACGCACAAACTGCTGCTCCCCCAAGGCTTTCGTCACATCCAATAAAGGTGTCTCTTCTTGATACTGGATGATCGCTTTACGAGCCGCTCGACGGGCTTGTAACTCGGTAGCGGCGGCCACCACAAAGATTGGCTGACCTTGGTATTTCACCTCGTCACTGGTTAATAGGGGATCACCACCAAAAACCGCACCAATATCAATGTGTCCTGGAATGTCTTGCACTTCCAAAACATCCACCACCCCTTCACTGGCTCGCACAGAGGCTAGATCCAATGCCATAATGCGGCCTTTGGCGATAGAGCTGTAACCTACCGCCCCATACAAGGTGCCACGGGGTTCTTGCATGTCGTCCACATAGACGGCCGTGCCTGCCACATGTTTGGGAGCACTCTCGTGCTTTTTAGACACACCTGTGGCGCCCGTTTTCGTCTGCTTGGTATGTGAGATGTCGCTTAGATTACGCATATTGCACCACCTCCATAGCTTGCTCCTTATCCGCTCCTTGCTCATAAACGGCTCTTAACAGGAGATTTTGCGCCACCATCAAACGGTAAGTGCCTGTGGCTCGCACGTCGTCAATGGGCTGAAAGTCTTGAGCAAGGGCCTGTTGTGCTGCCACGATGCCAGCCTCGGTGAACGGCTGACCGATTAAAGCTTGTTCTGCTTTCAGGGCCCGTGCAGGAGTCGCTGCCATTCCCCCAAACCCTAGTCGGGCAGCCCTCACATGCCCCTCTTCAATGACCAATGCCAGAGCCGCGCAGACCGCAGAAATATCGTCGTCCAGTCGTTTTGACACTTTAAACACAGACAGCTGTTGATCCGGTTGTTTAGGAATTTCAATGCGCTCGATAAAGCCGCTTTCTGGTAATGCGGTGTGACGATAGCCTAAAAAGAAGTCATCAATACCAATGGACTGACGTTGATCCCCAGTGCGCACATGCAGTACAGCATTCAAAGCCAACAGCACAGGCGGGGTATCACCAATGGGGGAAGCGTTTGCCACATTGCCACCAAGGGTTCCTTGGTTTCGGACTTGTAAGGACCCAAGGCGATCCAATAGCTCAGCAAAGGCGGGAAAGTGCTGATGCAGCAAAGGTTCTGCCTCGGAATAACTCACACCTGCCCCGATGGTTAGAGCGGCATCACTGTCAGTGATCGTTAGTAGCTCCGCGACACGCCCAGTGTAGATCAAAACATTTGGCTGCTGCAGTTGTTGAGTCACGCTCAAGGCGAGATCCGTTCCCCCTGCCACCAATTTGGCGTCTGGATAAGTAAGTAGCAAGCTGGCCAACTCATCACTGGAAGTGGGCACAAAAAAGTGTCTGCCCCGGTAGGTAAGTTGCCCCGTTGGGGTTTCTGACACTAACGTCGTTAAGCGCTCCAATGTCGCCTGCTCACTATCACTAAATTGATCCTGCCCGCTTTTGCCTGCAAGACTCAGAGCCGCATCGATTATCGGACGGTAGCCGGTACAGCGACAAAGATTACCAGCCAGTCCACGCTCTACTTCAGCACGGCTGGGAGAATGGGTGTTTTTGTAGAGGGCAAACATAGACATGATAAAGCCAGGAGTGCAAAACCCACACTGGGAACCATGCAAGTCCACCATAGCCTGTTGCACAGGATGCAAGGCACCGCTCTGCTGCAAATGCTCCACCGTCAATAGCTGCTTGCCGTGGAGCCCACCCAGAAAGGTAATACAGCTGTTAACGTTACAGTAGCGTAACTGCCCATCGATTGCCTCAGCTATCACCACGGTACAGGCGCCACAATCCCCAGACGCACACCCTTCTTTGGTACCACGCTGCTCTGCAATGGTGCGAAGATACTCCAAAACGGTAGTGTCTGGGGAGCAATCGTCCAGACAAACCAACTCATCATTAAATAAAAACCGGATCATTTGATGGTTACTCCCTAAAGATTCGTCTTACTGCGCCACCATATCGCCCAATCAAAATCATATAACTTATTGATAAATATATTAAAGATTTTGGTTTCAGGTTTTAAACTCTGTTAATTAGTATGCCTAATTTGTCACAGAGCGCAGTATTTATTCTTCAAGGGTAGCAGGATTCCTGCCAAGTTTGACCGATCGGTTAAATATTTATTAGATTTTCGCTTAGAGCCTTTTCTGCTCATGGAGCTTCCCCAGCCCCAATGGCGATCAGACTCAGTATCAGGAACGTATTCAAAAGAATAAGAACCTTGGTGCTAGTTCGTAAACGCTATAAATACTCTATGCGAAGATTTGCTTGGGACCAAAGCTTCCATTCACCGTCTTCTTGCTTAAAGACTTGTAAGGACTCTAGGTCATTGTCACGGAAGTCAGGCCCCTCTACTTTTTCGGTGCGCTGTATTATACGGGCGTAAGCATAACCTCCCTCTTCAGCAACAAACTTATAAGACATTAGAGTGTAGGATAAGTCATGGACAGAAAAGAGCTGCTGTAACATCTGCACAGTTGCTTGATAGTATAGAGAATCCGAATGCATGGTGGACATAACAGCTTCCACATTTTCGCTTTCGGTGTATGTCATATTTTTTTGAATGAGAGCTTCGATCTCTTGCGCTGTATCAGCATAGCTCATCACCGGAACGGCTAAGGCGAGCGTTAAAATGACAGGCTTCATAAGCAGTCCTTACTATAGAAAGGCGCTCACACTAGCACGGCCTCATGAGGGAGGCCATGCCACTGGATGACAGTACCTCCCCTTAGCCATGATGTTTACAACCTTATTACCTGGTTCTGAGCAAAAAAAAGCCCCTACTCAAAGAGTAGGGGCTCAGATGAGACACCAGTCACCCGGCATCACATGACGAACGATTAAACGTCTAAGAAATCCATAATGCCTTCAGCGGCTTTACGACCTTCATCGATCGCAGTTACGACCAAATCAGAGCCACGAACCATGTCGCCACCGGCGAAGATTTTCTCATTCGTTGTTTGGAACATGAATTGGCCATTTTTAGGCGCTTTCACACGTCCACGAGCATCGGTTTCGATGCCGAATTTTTCGAACCAAGGCGCTGGGCTAGGTTGGAAACCAAAGGCTACAATCACCGCATCCGCAGGGATGATTTGTTCACTGCCTTCGATGATTTCTGCGCTACGACGGCCGTTTTCGTCCGGCTCACCCATTTGCGTTTCAACCACTTTCAAACCTTCTACTTTACCGTCACCAATGATTTCTACTGGCTGGCGGTTAAATAGGAATTGCACACCCTCTTCACGAGCGTTTTTCACTTCTTTGCGTGAACCTGGCATGTTTTCTTCGTCACGGCGGTAAGCACAAGTAACTGTTTTAGCCCCTTGACGGATAGAAGTACGGTTACAGTCCATGGCTGTATCACCACCACCGAGTACAATAACTTGCTTGCCTTTCATGCTGACAAACTCGTCTTCGCTTTCTTCAAAGCCAAGGCAGTGGTTAACGTTTGAAACGAGGAAGTCGAGCGCGTCGTACACACCTGGAAGGTCTTCACCTGGGAAGCCACCTTTCATGTACTTGTAAGTACCCATGCCTAGGAATACGGCATCGTATTCTTCTAGTAGGTGCTCAAATGGCACGTCATCACCTACGCTAGTACCCAATACAAACTCAACGCCCATTTCTTCAAATACTTCACGACGACGAGTCATGACGGATTTTTCAAGCTTGAATTCAGGGATACCAAAGGTTAGCAGACCACCGATCTCTGGGTTCTTATCGAAAACCACTGGCTTGACACCATTACGAACAAGGATGTCCGCACAGGCAAGACCCGCAGGGCCCGCACCCACGATAGCAACGGTTTTGTCTACAGGTACAACCTTAGACATGTCTGGACGCCAGCCTAGAGCAAACGCTGTGTCGGTAATGTACTTCTCAACGGAACCGATCGTCACCGCGCCGAAGCCACCTTCACCAAGGGTACACGCCCCTTCACACAGACGGTCTTGAGGACACACTCGGCCACACACTTCTGGTAACGAGTTGGTTTGGTGGCTCAATTCCGCTGCTTCAAGAATGTTGCCCTCAGACACCAACTTCAACCAATTAGGGATGTAGTTGTGTACTGGACATTTCCATTCACAGTATGGGTTACCACACTCAAGACAACGGTGGGCTTGGCCCTTTGCGTTAGTCTCTTCGAATGGGCGATAAATCTCCACGAACTGAGACTTACGTGTCAGCAGTGGTTTTTTCTTTGGATCTTTACGATCTACTTCAACAAATTGAAATACGTTGTTCAAGCGCTCTGACATAAGCTGCTATCTCCTGTGGCCGCGCACCGCGCGGCACTCTTTCAAATGGGTCAAACTGAGTTAGTCACGTTCTATAAAGCTCAATTACTCTGGACGTTGGCGAGTGTTCGCTAACAATTGTCCTAAGCTTGCGGCTTTTGGTTTCACTAACCAGAACTTACCGATGTAGTCGTAGAAGTTTTCTAGGATTTCTCGGCCCCAATCGCTATCAGTTTCGCGAACATATTCTTCGATCACGCTGCGTAGGTGCGAACGGTATTCTTCAGTTATTTCTGTGCCCACTCGTTGGATTTCGACCAACTCGTGGTTGTACTTATCTACGAAAGTACGGTCTAGGTCGAGTACGTAAGCAAAGCCGCCTGTCATACCCGCACCAAAATTGTAGCCTGTGCTACCTAGCACGGTGACTAAACCGCCAGTCATGTATTCACAACAGTGGTCACCAGCGCCTTCGATCACCGCATGACAGCCTGAGTTACGAACACCGAAACGCTCACCAGCCGTACCTGCCGCGAACAATTTACCGCCCGTTGCACCGTACAAACAGGTGTTACCAATAATGGCGGATTCTTGTGATTCAAACGCTGACCCTTTAGGTGGACGAACGACTAGCTTACCGCCGGTCATACCTTTACCTACGTAATCGTTGGCATCACCCTCAAGGTACATGTGCAGACCACCGGCGTTCCAAACACCAAAAGACTGACCCGCTGTACCAGTTAGCTTCAAGGTGATCGGTGCATCCACCATACCTTGGTTGCCGTAGCGTTTCGCAATCTCACCGGACAAACGCGCACCGATAGAGCGATCACAGTTGGTCACGTTAAAGCTGAATTCACCACCTTCACGCTCTTCAACCGTGTTTTGAACTTCTGCCCACATTTTCTCAGCCAATAGGCCTTGGTCATGGGGTGGGTTCTTAGTAACTTGGCAGTATTGTGGCTTGTCTGCTGGGATCGCGTCGTTGTTCAAAATTGGCGACAGATCCAAGTTCGCTTGCTTAGAGGTTTCACCTGGTAGCAGAGTCAATAGATCCGTACGGCCAATCAAGTCAGCAAGGCTAGCAACGCCTAGTTTTGCCATCCACTGACGAGTGTCTTCCGCCATAAACTGGAAGAAGTTTTTGATCATTTCAACAGTACCAATGAAGTGATCTTCACGTAGCTTGTCATCTTGGGTTGCAACACCCGTCGCACAGTTATTCAAGTGACAGATACGTAGGAACTTACAACCCATGGCGACCATTGGGGTAGTACCAAAGCCAAAGCTCTCCGCACCTAGGATCGCTGCTTTGACAACGTCTAGACCGGTTTTCAAACCACCGTCTGTTTGCAGACGAATGTTGCCGCGCAAATCGTTAGCACGCAGTGCTTGTTGTGCTTCCGCTAGACCAAGTTCCCATGGGGAACCTGCGTGACGGATAGAGGTAATGGGCGATGCCGCTGTACCACCGTCGTAGCCAGAAATAGTAATCAAGTCAGCGTAGGCTTTTGCAACACCCGCTGCGATGGTGCCCACACCTGGCTCAGAAACAAGCTTCACAGAAACCAATGCTTCTGGGTTCACTTGTTTCAAGTCGAAGATAAGCTGCGCTAAATCCTCGATTGAGTAAATGTCATGGTGTGGTGGTGGCGAAATCAGGGTCACGCCCGGTACTGCATAACGCAGACGTGCGATCAAACCATTTACTTTACCACCTGGTAGCTGACCACCTTCACCTGGCTTAGCACCCTGAGCGACTTTAATCTGCAACACTTCAGCGTTCACTAGGTATTCTGGTGTCACACCAAAGCGACCAGAAGCGATCTGCTTGATCTTAGAACGACGCTCAGTACCGTGACGCGCTGGGTCTTCACCACCTTCACCAGAGTTAGAGCGACAACCCAGCTCGTTCATAGCTTGCGCAAGTGCTTCATGAGCTTCTGGAGACAAAGCACCTAAAGACATACCAGCCGAGTCAAAACGTGGCAGGATAGACTCGATCGGCTCCACTTTATCTAGAGCAATCGGTTTCGCCTTATCAGACAAACCAAACAAGTCACGCAACATAGACGCTGGACGCGTGTTCACGGACTCGGTGTACTTGGTAAAGTCTTCAAACTGACCACTGCTTACTGCTGTCTGAAGGTTACGCACTACGTCAGGGTTAAACGCATGGTATTCCTGATCGTGAACGTATTTTAGGTAACCACCTTGCTGGATAGGCTTACGTGCTTTCCAAGCATTCGCAGCAACCGCAGTTTGCTCGCGTTGGAAGTCTTCGAAGGTTGCTCCTTGGATACGACTCGCCACTCCTTTGAAACATAGGCTAACGACTTTGCTATCCAAACCAACCGCTTCAAACAACTGGGCACCACGGTAAGACGCCATGGTAGAAATCCCCATCTTAGACATGATTTTCATCAAGCCTTTGTTGATGCCTTTACGGTATTTCTGATGCGAAATAATTGGGTCGCCCAACACTTCGCCTTTATCAATCATATCGTTGATCAAGCGGTAAGATAGGTATGGGTACACCGCTGTCGCACCAAAGCCTAGCAATACTGCGAATTGGTGTGGGTCACGGGCAAAACCAGTGTCCGAAATAATGTTGGAGTCACAACGAAGACCCGTTGCTGTCAAATGGTGATGCACTGCACCCACCGCCATTGGCGCAGGGATAGGTAGCAGACCTTTTTCGATCTCGCGGTCACTCAATACAACGATCACAGCACCGTTACGTACCACTTCTTCAGCGCTGATCTGTAGATTGCGAACCGCTTGCTCCAGAGAAATTTCCTCTGGGTTGTAGTTAGTGTTCAAACGCACTAGACGGAAACGGTGATCTTCCATTGCCAATAGGCGACTGTATTTACGTGGCGACAAGACTGGCGACGACAGAATAATACGGTTTGCATGCTTTGGCGTTTCTTCAAATAAGTTGCGTTCCACACCGATCAATGTCTCAAGGGACATCACCACAGACTCACGCAATGGGTCAATCGGCGGGTTGGTTACCTGAGCAAACTTCTGACGGAAGTAATCAGACACGGGACGAGTCTGGCTCGACATGACCGCCATCGGCGTATCATCACCCATAGATCCTACTGCTTCATGACCACTTTCAGCCAATGGACGGAAAATCTGATCACGCTCCTCAAATGACACTTGGAACATCTTCTGGTAGCTGGACATTTGCTCAGGAGTAAAGGGGATAAACTCCATAGAATGTTCTTGCAGCAACGCCTCAATGCGCAAACCTTCTTGCTTCAACCACTTTTTGTAAGGGTGAGCAGACTTCAGTTTGTTATCGATGTCATCTGTGTGTAGAACCTTACCGTTTTGTGTGTCCACAACCAGCATCTGGCCAGGACCAACACGGCCTTTCGACACCACATCTTCAGGCTTGTAATCGTAGGTACCGATTTCAGATGCCAAGGTGATGAAACCATTCTTCGTCACGACCCAACGGGCAGGACGTAGACCATTACGGTCAAGCATACAGATCGCGTGACGACCATCGGTCATTACTAGACCGGCTGGGCCATCCCAAGGCTCCATATGCATAGAGTTGTATTCGTAGAATGCACGCAAGTCTGCGTCCATGTTTTCTACGTTTTGCCACGCTGGTGGAATGATCATGCGCGCTGCACGGAAGATATCCATGCCGCCCATTACCAACAACTCCAACATGTTGTCCATGGAAGACGAGTCAGAGCCAGTTAAGTTAACCACTGGCTGCAGGTCTGCCAGCTCAGGGATCATTGGTGAACGCAGTTTGCTACCACGAGCCAACGCCCAGTTACGGTTACCATCAATGGTGTTGATCTCACCGTTGTGAGCGACCATGCGGAATGGCTGAGCGAGAGGCCATTTCGGTTCAGTGTTGGTTGAGAAACGTTGGTGGAAAACACAAATCGCGGTTTTCAGTTTCTCATTACCCAAATCTTTGTAGAAGGTTGGCAGATCAACAGGCATCATCAAGCCTTTGTACGCCAGCACCTTGTCAGATAGGGAACAAATGTAGAAGTTTTCGTATTGCGCCATTTCGATTTCGGTGCGACGGCGAGCCACAAATAAGCGTGTAGCAAAAGTACGTGCATCTAGACGATTACTGTCGACAAACACTTGCTCGATACGCGGAAGGCAGTCCACCGCAATACGACCTAAGCAAGAAGGATCAACTGGCACTTCACGCCAGCCCACAACGTTCAACCCTTCTGTTTCCAGTTGCTTAGTCAAGGCATCACGCTGCTCTGTTGCCAAGGCTTCGTCTTGATCTAAGAAGACCATGCCGACGCCATAAAGGTCAGAGAAAACGTGATTGAACAAGGACTTGGCTTCTTCACGTAAAAATGCGTCTGGCTTTTGAATCAATAGACCACAACCGTCACCGGTTTTACCATCAGCAGCAATACCGCCACGGTGTGTCATACATGTTAAAGATTCGATTGCGGTCTTAAGAAGGTCGTGACTAGACGTGCCTTCCATGTGAGCAATTAGGCCAAACCCACAGTTGTCTTTGAACTCGCCAGGACGATAAAGGCCTGCATTCATACACCAACTCCCACAGTTAGAATGTAGAAAACTCTACTGGATTTACTTCAAATTTGATTAGGTAGACAAGCATCGGACGTGCTTTAGAAAAGGTGTTTAAAGCCCCACCTAATCATTCAAACGGTGAGTCATACTACTCCGTGGTCCCCTGTCGCTCAAACTGCCGGGGACGCAGGATAGGGGAAATTAGGCTCTTTTAGGAGCCAAATAAGAACAGTTCTCATGGGAAAGTAGAATTATCTATGGTTCGGCTATAAGCAGGCAGAAAATTCCTCTGACTTCCCTAAGAATTCAGGCAAATATGGTTTTTTTTGCTTTTTTCTCTTTTTTTTTATCAAAATACGACGACAAACGTGCAGAAAAGTTGCAAATGATCAAAAAACCATCAGAAATGAGAGGTTATTGTGCTCCAACCTTAGCAATATCTTGCTGAATGCCACGCACACTTCTTGCCCAAGGGTTTAAGTCACGTAAATCCCTTGGCAAATTTTCCACTGCAGCGATGGCTTCACTTCGGTTGCGGTACTCACCATAGACCACAACAAACCAGTCACGACCATTGTGAACCGTCTGAAAGTAGCTAAATACCTCTAGACTACCTTGATCACGGATAAACTCCTGAACGGTATCTTTGTTGTGGGTTCCCAATAACTGTAAGGTATAACGGTTAGGATTACGCTCAGTCCATTGGGCAGTCTTATCAAAGCGATCCTGGGGCTCAGCTTGCACTGTGGGCTCTGGCTCGGAGACAGGTTGCGTTGCCTGAGATTGTAAAACAGGAGTCTCAAGTACTGGCTCACTGATATTCTCAGGTTCGCTAGTGGAAAGTTCTGTCGTCTCTCTCAATGGAGCAGATTCAATGGTTGGAGCCTGAGCTTGAGTGCTCGAGTTGGCACCTGAAGGAACAGCCCCTGTTGGGATCGGCGGCAGAGATAATGGTGCTTCTTGGCCAATTTGACGCTGCATCGCTTCGATACGAGCGATTGTTTCGGAGCTAGCCTGACGAGGCGCTTGGCTAATGGGGGCAATCGAGGTGGTCGTAGCAGCAGTCTCAGTGGATTCTTCTGGGTCATTAAAAATCACCGCAACCAAAATGCCTAGCATAACAACCGACAAGAGCGCCATGTGTACCACAGGAAAGCCAAATGATAGCCCTCCTTTAAATAAGCTTTTTTTACCGTCGTTGGCCTCTTTTGCCGAAGTCTTACCATCTCCCATCATACTTAGGGCGACTTTATTAATACGACCTGGCATTCCTTGGGATTGCTGATAAATCTTTTTTACTTGACGGTCATTGAAGGGAAGGTTGATACCACCTCCAATCGCTCGCACCCGGTGCAGCATATATGCTCGAGTTTGCTCTAAAGTAAATGGCGCTAGACGTAACTCATGGCTCAGCTGTTCATAGCGGCTTTTCTGATAGGCATCGAGATTGCGTGCAGGGGAATGTTCTGTAAACAGCGCAATGTGTGGCACTTCTTGAGATTCAGTGGCCAAGGACATCATGTCCATTAGCATGGTCACCGCATCCGTGTTTAGCTCATGGGCGTTGTCCACTAGGATAATCGCCTTCTGCCCTTTTCCTTCCATTTCGTGGGCAAATTTTAGCAAGGGACCGAAAGAGGATTCCCCCTCGGCATGCTCCAAGACATCTGCGTAACCTCTGTAGATGGCCTGCAACAGCTGCCCCGCTGTCATTAACATGGTGGCTTTTACATGGGAAATAACAGCGGTGTCTTTTTGCAGGCGAATGAACTCCTGCAAAAATCGAGTTTTACCACTGCTACTCTCTCCCATTACCACAGAAATAAGATTTGAGTAGCGGCTTAAATGCTCCAACATGCCCAGCTGTTGGTTGCGTTCTTCGCTGGCAAAAAAGACTTGATTATCGTTGGCGCCAAAAGGGTTCCTCAGCATCACTTTGGGCTGATGGTCCAAGGCTTCTTCTAGGTCGAACTGAAAGTTTGACTCCGCCATACTGTCCTCAAGTCGTCCGTATTATTAACTTGCTTGAGCCGCCGCTTCGATTGCGTCATCCAAACAAGCATTAAAGTCATCCAGAGCAAAATCGGATGTCACATAAGCCTCGCCAAGTGCCTTAAGCAACACGAATCGTAGACTGCCATCTAGTACTTTTTTATCCAGCAACATGCGGCCAATAAAGGCGTCCCGAGACATTCCCTTAGGAGGTAGTATCGGCAACTTTGCCTTTTCCAGCAAGGCAACACTGCGGGCCACATCTGTTTCCGTGACATTTCCTAGGCGCCAAGACAAGTCAATTGCCAATACTGTGCCCGCTGCAACGGCTTCCCCGTGTAACCAATTGCCATAGCCCATTTCTGTTTCGATGGCATGACCAAAAGTATGACCTAGGTTCAAAATTGCGCGAATACCGCCTTCTTTCTCGTCCTGTGCTACGACTTTTGCTTTCGCGAGACAGGATTCGTAAATTGCATGGGTAATCTTCTCACCGTCAAGCGTCATTAGGTCGTCAATATTATTCTCTAACCAAGTAAAAAACGGCGCATCACAAATCAAACCATATTTGATGACTTCCGCCATACCGGCAGAGAGTTCTCGCTCCGGCAAGGTATTGAGAGAATCCGTATCAATCACCACGGCTTGAGGTTGGTAAAAAGCCCCGATCATGTTTTTGCCAAGGGGATGGTTTACGCCAGTTTTCCCACCCACCGAAGAATCCACTTGGGACAACAGGGTGGTGGGCACCTGAATAAAAGGCACCCCGCGCTGATAGGTCGCCGCTGCAAATCCAGCCATATCCCCTACCACTCCACCACCAAGGGCAATGACAGTAGTGGTACGGTTGTGTTTGGCCTCTAGCAAAGAGGTCATGATTTGTTCATAGGTTGCCAAGGTCTTGTAGCGTTCGCCATCGGGCAAGATACAAGTATCCACTTGGTAATCTTCACTCAGCATGGCCACCATATCCTCTAGATAATGGGCCGCTACTGTTTCGTTAGTGACAATCATCACCTGTTTGCCGTGAATCGCTTCACTGAACAGGGCTTTTTGTTGACGAATTCCCGAACCAATGTAAATCGGGTAACTACGGTCTCCTAGATCGACCTTCAGCGTTCGCATTTAATTAGGCCTCCGCTTGTAAATGCTTTTTAATGGCTTCCATTACTTTGTTGGAAACAGATTTAGGATGACGCGAATCTGTCTCGACAATCACGCTTGCCACATCCCGGTATAAAGGATCTCGAATAGCAAATAAGCGCTTTAAGGTTTCTTTTGGATTGCCTTGTTTGAGTAACGGGCGGTGATTACTCTTGGAAGTACGTTGTAATTGCTGATTCACCGACGCAAAAAGATAAACAACAAGGGGTTGAGTCTTAAGTAGCTCGCGATTCTCCTCGCGCATGACGATACCGCCACCAGTTGCCAGCACAACAGGGGCTTGGTCTTCCTCAAGCATGGTTCGCAGTGTTTGAGTTTCACGTTTACGGAAACCGTCTTCCCCTTCTTTTTCAAAAATCCAAGGAATATCGGCCCCTGCGTTTTCTTCAATCACCCGATCCGAATCAAAAAACTCTCTGCCCAATTGTTGGGACAGTAGGCGTCCGATGGTCGTTTTTCCAGCACCCATCGGGCCCACCAGAATAATAGTGGGGGCATTAATCATTATAATGTTTACTTCGAAGTTAAACTGTTTTTGGCTGTTGCCTAGTTTACCGACATTTTTAGCAGTTTTGGCGTAATAAATACAAGTAATTCAACCTTTTCTTGCTTTTGCGTCTCCTGACGAAACAACTTACCCAAAACTGGCACATCCCCCAACACAGGAACTTTGCTTACGCTGACAATATTCTCTTCTCGAAAAATCCCGCCCAGCACAAGGGTTTCGCCATCTTTCACCTCAACTTGAGTTTGCACACGGTTGGTTTCTAAACTCGGCACTCCATTCACCATATCCCCCACTGCATCCTGATGAATTTTGAGTTTCATAAGTAACGTGTGTTCGTCTTTTACCTCTGGCGTCACTTCCAACACCAGCCCAGCTTGGCGAAATTCGACACTTAGATTTTCGTCATTCATGACTTGATAGGGAATTTCCGTGCCCGACTCAATCCGCGCGGGCTGACCTTCAGAGGTCACTATTTTAGGGCGAGCCAATACGGACGCTTCCCCTTCTCGCTCCAACCAATCTAACGTGGCCGAAAGAGTCAGTGAGTCACTGGAGCCAGAGATACCAAGCACCACTGGAGAAGAAGACAGATCCAAACCTGCACTGCCAATGAGGCCATTTCCTGCCGCGTCGATTAGATTTGCTTCCCAATTCACCCCTAACTGATGTTGAACACTCTCTTTGACCTGAGCGATCTCGGCGGCGATTTCGATCTGGCGCATAGGGCTATCAAGCCAAGTTATCGCCAACTCAAGGGGCCCTGACGGGCCGCAGTAATGGGTCATCAGGGCATTAGTGCGATCATCTACGATAATTTGAATACCCTGAAAGTACTGTTTGATATGGGCACCTACTTTATCTGCTTCCCCATGTCGCAGGCGCCAAACCTTATGATCACAATGGGCAGCCGCTGAAGGAGCATGGGCACTGTTAACAGGCGACCTTTTTGGCACTAGAAGCGCGATATCCTCTTGCCACGCCACCTCTAAATCCAACTGCATTGCAATGGCATCAAGAATCTGAGACCAGTCTGCATCACGAATGGCTAAGGTAACCTTGGCATCTATGCCTTCCTGCAACAGAATACTTTCACCGAGCTCAGCTGCCAGCTGTGGCAATACCTCACCTACAGGTTGATCCCGCACAAACACATCAAGGGGCCAAACAAATCCGCTCCAAAACCAAACACAAAAGACGCTCCATCGGGACATTTCTACCCCTCCTGTTGTTTGCTCCATAGAGGATGCTTTACACCATGGAGGGACAGCACTTTAAGCTCCCCTGTGCCATATCGTAGTAATATGCTTTGCTCCTGAATACCTTCAATGGTGGCCGATAATGCAGGCAGCCAGGTACCTTCCGACACCCAATGCTCCTCACCATCCACCCTCAACAATGCCGCCGAGCGCTTATCATGCACGACGGAAAGTAGCAGCACAGGCGTCCTCGGTGAGGCATCAGAAGATAAGGGCAACCAATCATGATTCGGTTTTAATACATCAGGTCGATGGATACGCCAAAAAATGTCACCGTACCATTGATTAGGATGTTCTAAATCCCTTTGCCAGTTAACAAACTCGGGAGTAAGCCAAAGGTTTTGTTGGATCTGCTCCAACATTCTCTGCCAATCTGCCAAAGGCCAGCTGCCTCTTACCCCCACCCCTTCAATTTGATCAGGATAATCTGCGCTATACACGACATAGCCATTTAACCGTCGCACGACAAAATCAATAGCATTTAATTGGTGGGCAAGTAGGGTTTGCTGATAGGCATACTGTCGTGCTTTCACATACCCTTGCTCCCGCTCCACCCAAGCATTATGTACTCCGTAAAATGCAATCAGCACTAGGATCACAATCAAGATATTCGCCTGGCGCAGGGTCAGTAAAGATCCTCGAACAAAGAGCCCTTTCATTGCTTCCCTCCTTCAGGTTCAGGAGGGGATATTTGCAACTCTAGCGGTGGTAAATCACTGGACCAATGCTGTTTCCAGGTTTTCAAATCACTAGCCACCCCTGTCACCTCAACCAGCACTTGGTCCCTAGAAATTTGAATCCGATCCACTCTCACCCTTGAAGGTAAGGCCCGCACGTAAGACAAGGCTTTTTCAAAGGTCTGTTCCTGGTATTGAGGTTTGGTCCATGGCCAAGTAAACGCCAGCTCAACAGGCGTGTCTTGTTTCAGCATCTCAATGATGACAGTTGTGATAAGCACGATGAGTAGTGCTGCGATGTAGAGTCGTCGCTTTGCTTTAGCATGCTCTTGTCGTTCTAAAAAGTCCGCTTGAAAAATGGCGAACGGACTCCCCCGTTCCAGCACTCTTGGCGTCACCGGAGAATAGAACATAGCTTCACTAAATAGAGGAAGTGATGTGGCCTGCTGCAAGTCATCAAATAATGACCATGGCATCACCGCAAAATGTAGGGTTAACGGCTCGTAAGTGACCCATGAACTCACCACTGTTTCACCAGCGCTGGAGCCGGCTTTGTCTTCAGCAAAGGTTTGCGCCGCAAGAGGGTATAGTTCACAAGGTAATAAGTGATCGATTTGCTGTGAATAGACCTTAGCAAGCTCCGTGGGGAGGGCTATACCACGACACTTTTTCTGAGTTTTAACAGGCAGCTGATTCAACAGCGATAATATAGTCGCCGTATCTGACGACTGGGGCGTGCTGGGAGGCATCCCGTCATGGGCAATAAAGAGCTGCCAGGATTGGGAACGCCACGCCAATATATATGGGCGAGATCTTAGGGGCATTACTTCCTCCATGAAGTTGCCATGTCACCTTCCTTGTGACATTTAATTTTTGCTGACAAGGAACTTACAAGTTCTTAACTCGTCAGACTGCAATGCAAAGATAACATGAATTCCATCTAGAACAAGCTCGAATGCAGTGACAACTTAGGTATAATGCCCGCACACAAATCAACCAGCGACCCATCATGGCCAAGACATTTAAAATATTAGTAGTACTCTTCATTGTCGGAGTCATTGCCGCAGGAGGCATCACTTACGGGGTCTATCAGCACGTAAAAGATCGCATTCCCACCGTCGAAGAGATGAAAGCCATTGAGCTTAAAATCCCGTTACGTATATACACTCGTGATGAGCAGCTGGTTGGCGAATATGGTGAGCAACGACGTACCCCTCTTAGCTATGATGACATTCCGAAGGATCTTGAAAACGCCGTATTAGCAGCAGAAGACAGCAATTTCTACCATCACCCTGGGGTGGACATTATGGGGCTATTGCGCGCTGTCTATCAGTTGGTTTCCACCGGTGAAATCCAAGGCGGCGGCAGTACTATCACCATGCAGGTCGCCCGTAATTACTTCCTATCGTTTGAACAAACCTTTACCCGCAAATTTACTGAAATATTCATCTCGCTCAAGATGGAGCAGCAGCTCAGCAAACACGAGATCCTCGAGCTTTACATGAATAAGATTTACCTAGGTAAACGCGCTTACGGTTTTGAAGCCGCTGCACAAGTTTATTATGGCAAGTCATTAAGCGAATTAGATTTGGCCCAATATGCCATGATTGCAGGGCTACCTAAAGCGCCTTCTCGCTTTAATCCTGTAGTAAACCCTTCTCGCGCATTAATTCGTCGCAACTGGATCCTACAGCGCATGCTGTCATTAGATATGATTGATAAAGAGTCTTATCAGGCCGCAGTGGAATCCCCTATTACAGCGAAGAACTATGGCATCCAGCCTGATGTTGACGCCAACTATGTGGCTGAAATGGTTCGCTCTGAGCTATACGAAACCTATGGTGAAGCCCTGTATTCAGAAGGGCTAGTGGTCTACACCACCATCAACTCCAAGCGCCAAAAAGACGCCAATAAGGCAATTTATGATGGCGTACTGTCCTATGACGAGCGCCACGGTTACCGTGGCACAATAGAGACTCGTACCGAGCTAGTGGAGGAATCGGTAGAAGACCAGCAGGAGGCCTTAAAAGAGCACAGCAATGTCCCCTCTTGGGTGATGGCTCTGGTTCTAGAAGTCAGTGATACGACAGCACTGGTCCGATTAGAAAATGGTGAGCAATTCGAACTACCATGGGATGCTATCAATTGGGCAGCCCCTTACCTTAGCGCTGACTCTAGGGGGAAAAAACCTGAAACGGTGGGGGATGTGCTCGTCGTTGGTGATGTTATCCAACTGCGTCCGGACTCTGATACCGTATGGCGCCTAGCACAGACTCCTGCGGTACAAAGTGCTCTAGTGTCATTAGACAGCAAAGATGGCGCTATTGAGTCCTTAGTAGGCGGCTTCAATTACTTTAGTAACAAGTTTAACCGAGTCACTCAGTCTAAACGCCAGCCTGGCTCCAACTTTAAGCCCTTTATTTATTCTGCGGCACTTAACCAAGGGTATACGGCAGCAACGGTCATCAATGATGCCCCTGTGGTATTCCACGACACAAATCTTGCACAAGCTTGGCGACCGACAAATGATGGTGGTAAGTTCTACGGCCCTACACGATTACGCCAAGCCTTATACCGCTCTCAAAACATCGTATCGGTTCGTTTACTCGACCAAATGGGAATAAGCTCAACATTGGAGTTTTTAAAGAACTTTGGCTTTGATCCCAACGAACTTCCACGCAACTTATCTTTATCTTTGGGCAGCGCCAACTTATCCCCTTTACAGATCGCATCGGGTTACAGTGTGTTTTCCAACGGCGGCTTTAAAGTTCAACCTTATCTCATCGACCGCGTAGAAGATCGTTACGGCAACATCATCTTCCAAGCGAATCCAACTACCGTGTGTAAGACCTGTACTTTGCTTGAAAAGAGCACCCCTGACGAACAGCAAATGGGGCTATTCAATACCCTAAGCGGCTTTGAAAGCTTACCCGTCGCACCAAGGGTTTTAGACCCAGAAATCAGCTACATCATCTATGACATCATGCGTGATGTGATCACCAAGGGGACTGGCCGTCGGGCGCGAGTGCTCAATCGTGACGACATTGCGGGTAAGACGGGTACCACCAACGATGGTCGAGATGCTTGGTTCTCTGGCTATAACGGCGATATCGTGACATCTGTCTGGACAGGGTTTGACGATATGTCTCCTCTTGGCCGAGGAGAGTGGGGGGGATCTGCTTCCTTGCCTACTTGGATCAACTATATGCGCCCAGCCCTGGCAGAGTTACCAAAGAGCTATATCGACAAACCTTCTTCCTTGGTAACAGTCCGTATTGATCCGCTCACAGGTGAGCGAGCGCTACCGGGCCAAAAAGATGCCATTTTCGAGATTTTCCGTAAGGAACATGTGCCTGCGCAACGCAGTATTGCAGCCCCCATCTCCGAGAGCACAGGCATTAGGGATTCAGGGGAACAAGAAACCCGTACTGAAAACGCCCTTGAGAACTTGTTTTAAAGGCGTTTTCGTACAAAATAGTTAATAAAAAGCCCCATCCTTCACTGAAGGATGGGGCTTTTTTGATTTAAAGGCTTAATTTTGGGCATCAAGCAGAATTTCGGCTAACTCCGCAAACCCTAATCCGCCCTTTCCTTGGGTAATATAGGCAGGCTTGTGTGTCAAAACAGGCAAATGGGGAGCAATATTAGCCACCCCGACACTGATGGGGAACTGAGCAAACATACTCTCATCGTTGGGTGCGTCCCCCACATACAGAACGTTAACCTTTTGTTGCTCAGGCGAAAGTCCATACTTTTCGCTCAATATCTTGTTTGCCATGGCATATTTATCGACGCCCTTTTGGCAGATATTTATATGGATTGAAGAGGCCTTCGCATTCAACCCTAAGGACCGTAACTCTGCTAACAGCATCTCTTTTTCTTGCTCTGCTGGAGGCTGAACATCTTGGGCATAATCAATGGCCACATCCGTCAAACGATAAGCTTGATCCTTGGTAAGACGTAGGGCTTCAAAGCGTTTTAACCTTGGTTCTACCATGGTCAATATGGCCGCCTGCTCTACCCGCATAGAGGCTTCATCGTGGAAATACTGGTAGTTTACTGAGCCCGAACTGCGCGTCATAAACACCCCGCCTCCTTCTGTGATCACACCAGAAACAGGCAGAATACGAGTCATCATATCGGACCAACCAGCACAGCCACCGGTAACAGGAATCACATGGATACCCGCCTCTTGCAAACGATACAAGGCACTCAGTGTTTGGTCCGGAAGCTTACCTTCTAGGGTCAGGGTGTCATCAAAATCCGTTAGCACAAACCCTATGTTCTTAAGACATGCAGTGGTTAACCCTGCAATAGGCTGAGGCATGGACACCCCATTATTGGCAACAGAACTCATTAACCTTCCTTAGATGCTTGGGGCTGACATATTTCTACCTTGACGCCTTCTTGGGTGAGATAGGTCATCAAATTAGGGGGAATCGCATCGGTAAAGAGCGTTTCAGCGGCATTCAACTCCGCCACCCGAGCACTGGCCTTACGTCCCCACTTGTGTTGATCCGCGACTAACAACACGTGACGACTTTGCTCTACTAGAGTTCGGCTGACATTGGCTTCATCAGGATCAAAATCCAAAATCCCATAGATTTCATGGAGACCTCCGCATCCCAGTACGCCGTAATCAAAAACGTACTTGCGCATGCTTTCGAGGGCTTCTGTACCCACCAAATCACAGTGACGGTGACGCATACGTCCCGCCGTGACCCGAACAGTGGCACTCGGGTTTTGAGCAAAAATAGTGGCCACTGTTAAATTATTGGTAAACACCTGAAGGTCTTGGTGCTGCAACAGGGCTTTCGCAACAAACTCCACCGTGGTGCCGATCCCTAAAAACACCGAGGCCCCATTAGGAATGTGCTCTGCTACCCCCGCGGCGATAGCCTGTTTCGCCTCACTGTTCATGAACTGGCGATTAGCAAAAGGGAGATTTTCCGCAGTAGACACCGGGGCAACGCCACCATGCTGGCGACGGACAAGATGCCGTTCCGCCAGTTGGTTCAAGTCTTTACGAATGGTTTGGGAAGACACCCCAAAACGTTCAACAATGTCCTCCACTCGAAGCAGATCACACTGCTGAACCCAGTTTAGAATGTGTTGCTGACGTTCATTTAGACTCAAGATTGAGCCTCCAGGTGCATAAATTGCCTTGGATCATCGGTAATCACCGCATCCATCCCCCAATCCCAATGGTGCTCCACTAGGCGCGCTTCATTGGCCGTATAACACAGCAACTTATAGCCTGCCGCTTTCACCGCACGGGCTTGTTGTTCCGTCAAAGGGAGGTAATAGCAATTCAAGCTATACGCCTCAATTGCAGCCAATTTTAGCAACCAGTCATCAGGCACATCTTCCACAAGATAAGCCAAATGAAGCTGCTTATTCATGGCATAGCAAATCTCCAAGGCAGGATAATTGAAGCTAGAGATCATCAACTTGTCATTGTCTTGCCAATGCTCGGCCAGTACCGCAAGGATCGGCGGCACAATCGCTTCCACATCCGTGCCTTCGTACTTAATTTCAAGATTTAGTCCCATCCCTAATTCTTGAATACAAGCAATGGCTTGCTCCAAGGTAGGGACTTTTTCACCTGTATGTTGCACGCCAAACCAGGCCCCTGCATCCAGTGACAGTATCGCCTCTAAATTAGCATCCAAGGTCAGGCCTGAGCCATTTGTACAGCGCTCTAAAGAATGATCATGGAAAATGATCAATCCACCTTGGGCAATCGGATAGACGTCAATTTCAACCCATTTCACACCGGTTTCTGCCGCAGCGCGGATAGAAGCCAAGGTATTTTCTGGTGCCAATAAGGCCGCACCACGATGCCCCATAACTTTACTCAATTGCATGACGCGTTCACTCTCTGTTGTGTATGGGAATCAAACACATGCCATGCCGACTCAGGGACGCTCAGAGCTAACTGGTCGCCGCATTTGAATGTATGATTGCCTGATAATCGTACTACAAAAGATTGGCGATTTGCGCTCCCTAAAATGCTTCCATGGATCAGGGTTTCTGCCCCTAGGGCTTCCACTGCTTTAACGGTAAACATGAGATCCGCTTGCTCCGGGGTCGTGATCTGCACATGCTCTGGGCGAATCCCCCAGACAAAATTGCCATCGGCAATCTGTGGACAAGCCAGTGTGTTGTCCACATCTAACATCATTTGGCCGTTTTCCACCCGAGCGGGGATAAGATTCATAGCGGGGGAACCAATGAACTCCGCCACAAAAATCGTCGCTGGGCGCTCATAAAGTTCCATCGGTGTGCCGATCTGCTCCGCATGGCCTTTGTTCAATACCACTAAGCGATCCGCTAGAGTCATGGCTTCTACCTGATCATGGGTCACATACAGGGTGGTAGTCCCCAATTTGCGCTGCAATTCACGGATTTCCACTCGCATTTGCACACGTAGTTTTGCATCCAGATTGGACAAGGGTTCATCAAACAAAAACACCTGTGGATCACGTACCATGGCGCGCCCCATGGCCACGCGCTGGCGCTGACCACCAGATAACTGACCGGGCTTACGCACTAGAAGTTCTTCCAGACCAAGCATCTGCGCCACAGCATTCACCTTGGTTTTGATTTCAGCTTTGGACTCCCCACGATTCTTTAAACCGTAGGCCATATTGTCGTACACCGACATATGGGGATAGAGGGCGTAGTTTTGGAAGACCATGGCGATGTCTCGCTCCGCAGGCTCCTTGTTGTTCACCTCATTCCCTTTAATCGACAATGTCCCTTGGGAGATGCTCTCAAGGCCTGCCACCATGCGTAACAAAGTAGACTTGCCACAGCCAGAAGGCCCAACCAAGACGATAAACTCCCCTTCTTCAATAGTAAGGTCGATGCTCGGAATGGCTTGGTAGCCGTTGGCGTAGGTTTTACCAATATTTTCTAATACTAAATCTGACATCTTATTTCTCCGCGTCCACCAAGCCTTTAACAAATAATTTCTGCATTGCAATCACCACCATCACTGGTGGAATCATGGCTAACAAGGTAGACACCATCACTTGGTTCCACTGAATATCCCCTTCCGACACGGACAGCATGCGTTTCACACTCATGACCAAGGTGTAATAGGCATCATCTGTGGTGACGATCAAAGGCCATAAATATTGGTTCCAACCATAAATAAAGAGGATCACGAACAAGGCAGCGATATTCGTGCGCGACATAGGCAGCAAGATATCGAAGAAAAATCGAATGGGGCCTGCCCCATCGATACGTGCCGCTTCCACCAGCTCCCCTGGCATACTCATAAAACACTGGCGAAACAAAAAAGTCGCCGTGGCACTGGCAATAAGAGGCAGAGTTAAACCTGTGTAGCTGTTTAATAGGTTGAGATTAGCGATCACTTCATAGGTGGGCACGATGCGCACTTCAACGGGCAGCATCAAAGTAAAAAAGATGATCCAAAACGCCAAACCACGAAAAGGGAAACGGAAAAATACAATGGCATAAGCGGACATCAAGGAGATGGCGATCTTGCCAAAGGTAATCCCCAAAGCCATGATCAAAGAGTTCATCAGCATCTTCAGCAATTGACTGGACTGACCGTCTGATCCCACTAACAGCATTTGCCAGTTGGCGAACCCTTCCTGTCCAAACCACATGGGAATATGCCCAGAGCCAAAAGCACTCGCTGGATGAGTCGACGCCACCAAGGCCACCCAAACCGGTAAGGCCACAATAAAGACACCAAAGATTAAAATGGCATGACTAAAAACAGCCATCCAAGGACGATTTTCAATCATTAGTACTGCACCTTACGTTCAATGTAGCGAAACTGCACGATCGTCATTAACCCGACGATCACCATCAAAATCACCGATTGGGCCGCCGAGCTCCCTAGATCTAGGCCTACAAAACCGTCGTTGTAGACCTTATAGACCATGGTCGTCGTGCTTTGCCCTGGCCCCCCTTGGGTCGTGGCATCGATCACCCCAAAGGTCTCAAAAAACGCATACACTAGGTTCACCACTAATAGGAAAAATGTGGTGGGCGACAGTAATGGAAAGACAATGTCCCAAAAACGTTTGAAAGGGCTCGCACCGTCGATGGCGGCGGCTTCAATCAAGGAGCGAGGAATGGCCTGCAAGCCCGCTAAAAAGAATAAGAAGTTATAGCTGATCTGTTTCCAAGTCGCTGAAATCACAACCAAAATCATCGCCTGATTGCCATTTAAAAAGTGATTCCAATCAACACCTACATACTCTAACCATAGGGCCACTGGCCCCATACTTGGATCAAACAGAATCCACCAAAGTACCCCTGCCAGCGCCGGAGCTACTGCGTAGGGCCATACCAATAAAGTCTGATACACCAACTTGCCACGGATCACTCGGTCGGCCATCACTGCCAACCAAAGGGCCACAGCAATTCCCAAAAATGCGACGGAAAAACTGAACACCAGAGTGGTCTTCAAAGACGCGTAATATTCAGGACTGGTTAACAGCTCAGAAAAATTATCTAAGCCAACAAAATCACGACTTAAGCCAAAAGCGTCTTCTTGATAAAACGCTTGCTCAACCGCTTGGCCCGCAGGCCATAAGAAGAAAATCGCTGTTACTAACAGCTGAGGCAGCAGCAACAAATAGGGTAGCTGCTTATGGGGGAAATACACCGACATATCTAGGCTCATCCAAACACGCTTTTACATCACAAAAAAAGCCTCCTCCCGAAGAAGGAGGCACCTCACCATGAGGAAGTGATGTTATTTATTCGCTTTCTCGAATCGAGCTAGCAAGGCATCACCACGTTTCACAGCCGTATCCAACGCCTGCTTAGCGGTCTTTTTACCCGCCCAAACGGCTTCTAGCTCTTCGTTGATGATGTCGCGAATTTGAACAAAGTTACCTAGGCGTAAACCTTTAGAGTTCGCCGTTGGCGTGCCTGAAGACATCTGCATAACCGCCACATCTGTTCCTGGGTTCGCTGCGTAGAAGCCTTGACCTTCTGTTAGTTCATAGGCCGCTTGGGTGATAGGCAGGTAACCAGAGAACTGGTGCCAATCCGCTTGAACTTCAGCACGGGATAGGAAGCTTAGGAAAGACGCCACACCACGGTATTCTGCATCCGATTTACCTTGTAACACCCAAAGTGAAGCGCCACCGATGATGCTGTTTTTAGGCGTGTCGATGACCTTATCATCGTAGGGCAACTGGCTAACACCGAAGTCAAATTTCGCGTTACGCTTCATACCTGCGTAGCCCGCAGAAGAGTCCATGTACATGCCACACTCTTGGCTGTAGAACTTAGGTGCCGCATCGCTACGGCGACCGCCATAGCTGAAAATGCCGCTCTTGTGCCAGTCACTCAATTGTTGAATGTGCGCCACTTGGTTGTCACCGTTGAACTGCAAACGAGTGTTTACACCACCAAAGCCATTCGCTTCAGAAGCGAACGGAAGATCTTGGCGAGCACTGTAGTTTTCTAGCTGAGTCCAAGACTGCCAAGCCGTTGTAAAACCACAAGATACGCCACTGTCTAGTAGCTTCTGGGAGACTTCGCCCATTTCTTTCCAAGTGGTCGGAGCTTTTTTAATACCTGCTTTAGCGAACAACTCTTTGTTGTAGTAAAGCACTGGCGTCGAGCTGTTAAACGGCATAGATAACATATCGCCGCTTTCTGTAGAGTAATAACCTGTTACCGCAGACAAGAAGCCGTCTTGACGGAAAGATTGACCGTTTTCACGCATCAGTTTGTACACTGGGTAGATGGCACCTTCAGCCGCCATCATGCTCGCTGTCCCGACTTCAAACACCTGAACAATCGCTGGTTGTTGCTTCGCACGGAAAGCAGCAATGGCAGAGGTCATGGTCTCTGTGTAGTTGCCTTTGTAAACAGGTTTTACTTCGTAGGCGTCTTGGGAGTCATTGAAGGCTTTTGCAATCTCCTCCACTTTCTCACCATTGGCGCCACCCATGGCATGCCACCACTCCACTTGCGTTGCTGCAAAAGTAGAACTTGAAACTGCTAAACCGACCGCCATAGAAACCAAAGCTAAATTGCGCATGGTTAGTTACCCTCGTTTTATTTTGAAAAAGATAAAGATGAAACGCTCAAAAATGCATCAAACGCGGGTCAATGTACGGGGAAAATGTTTCATTTTGATGATAGTTAATTTTCAAATGAAAATTTATAGTTTCATTTGAAACAAAAAAGGCCATACAGAAAGATGGCCACAGATAAGAAATAAAGGGTCGAGCTAGAGCGCGCCTGACTCTTTCAGAATCTCCACGATCTCCTGCTTTTTCACACGGGATTTAAAAAAGTTAGCAAATACAGACGCCCCCGTGATGCCGATTAATGCCGACAACATGTTGTCGTTGCCATAACTCACCACAAAGCTGTACACCAGCAATGCCCCACCCACTAATAAAATAAGTGGCTGATAAGAGACTCTTAGAGCACCAGTTTGAGCATTCTGCACTATGGTCACCCCGTAGAAAGAGCCCAAAGATCCCACATAAATCCGGCGGGGAAAGGTTTTTAATTTTGCGGGGTAACCCTTTTCTTCTAATAATTTAGCGATGTCTTCTAATTGCATCATTCCGATTTCGTGGATTGCACGCCTCCCGTTACAGCAATACGCATACCCTCTTCCATCGTGATATCAAGAGGGGTTAATTTGTCCCGTGAAACATACACTGTCATGCCCCCAATTTGATAGCTCAATGGCAAATAAACACCTACCAAATCACTTTCTCCAAACAAGCGTTTACCCATGTCAGCCCCAGTGACAAAACCAATCAGCTGCATGCCTTGAATCTCCAAAGACACCACACTTTGCATGTCGGTTTTCTTCGACAAGTTAAAGACTGTCATCATGTCGCAGATGGCGCCATAAATGGACTTTACTAAGGGAATACGTTCAAACAGACGTTGGCTTACCTTCATCAGGTAGCGCACCCCATATAGGTTCACAATCAAACCAATCACGGCCAGTAACAGCAAACTGGTGACCAAACCTAAACCGGGAAAATAGTAATCACTTGGCCAAACCAACAATACCAATGGCTTGGCGAGGGCCTCAGCAGTCGAGAGTAGCCAAAACAACAAGTACACCGTCAAACCAATCGGCAACACGGCCACTAAGCCTTTTAAGATCAATGCTATAAGTCGATTCATATCTTTCTCCTGAAAGTCCCCTAGAGCATACAAAAGCCGTACCAGCATAGATACAGATACGGATGAAATCTTTCGTCAAGGATCAAGGAAGCCCCAGCAATTCTTCTTGTTGCAAAACCCTGACATGAAAGCTTGTGATCCGACCTATTGGTACTTTAATCTGACGCAAGTAACAGGAGAGACAACACAGTGAATCACAAACGCTTAGAAACCTTCGTGTGGGTCGCCAGCCTAGGCAGCTTCCGTAAAGCCGCAGAACGCATGTACACCACCCAACCAGCCATTTCTGCACGGATCTCAGCATTAGAATCCGAGCTAGGAGTGAAATTATTTGAGCGTGAAGTGGGATCTGCCCCCATCTCCCTGACAGCCAAAGGCAAGGATCTATTACCCTACGCAGAAAAAATCCTGTACCAGTCAGAGCAATTACGAAAACGCGCGGAAAGCTCCAGCGCCTACTCTGGGGTGATTCGTATTGGCGTTTCTGAAACCATCGCCCACACTTGGCTATCACGGTTTCTAGCGCAACTGCATCGAGAAATGCCCAATCTAGATGTGGAACTGACCGTTGAAGTGACGCCCACATTGACTGCAGGTATCAAGGATCGTTCTTTGGATTTGGGATTGTTAATGGGGCCGATCAACGAGCCTAATATTGTTAACCGAGAGCTGTGTACTTTCTCTTTGTCTTGGGCTGCCAGCCCGAGTTTAGGCCTGCCTGATCGTCTTCTGTATTTAGAAGAACTGACCCCATGGCCGATTATTTCCTACGCCCGAAACAGCAAGCCCTACGCGGAAGTCACCCATAAATTTCGTGAAATAGAGGGACCACCAGCCCACTTTTTTGCCTCTACCTCCCTGTCTGCTTGCCGCTCTTTAGCACTGGATGGGGTTGGCGTGGCCACCATGCCAGACGTGATGATTGAGCAAGACATTGCAGAGGGCACATTGAAGCGAATTCGCACCATCTGGACCCCTAGCGAGCTGCGTTTCACTGCCTCGTACTCTGACGAGCCCTTTAACCCCATGGCGGATGTGGCGGCGCAAATCGCCGTAAAAATCGCCCATGAATACGAGCAATCTATAGCTTGATAAAAAAAATTGATCAAAAATAGCAAAAAAACACGATTAGACTTTTCATGCCGTTAAAATCTACTCTTAATTCATACCAACTGTGATAAGAATTAGGAAAACGGCATGGCGCATATACCCAACACATTATTGCAACAAACGGCTGCTCTTCGTCAGGCCATCCGCAACAAAGAGCATACTGGTCCAACCAGTGGTCTCGCCACAGGTGCCATGCAAGGGAACGTGGTGATTTTACCTGCCGAGTACGCCAATGAGTTTTTGATGTTTTGTCAGAACAACCCTGTGCCTTGCCCTTTAATCGGCGTGTCAGCGGTCGGCGATTTCCGCATGCCAATGCTAGGGGAAGACATCGACATGCGTCATGACATTCCTGAGTACTATGTCTACCGCAACGGTGAAATGGTCGAAAGCCGCTCTGATATTGAAGATCTTTGGCAAGAAGACATGGTAGCGTTTGTCCTAGGCTGTTCCTTTTCATTTGAAAATGCCCTATCTCAGGCGGGACTCACGCCTCGTAACATCGAGCAAGACGTGAACGTTTCCATGTTCGAAACCAACATTCCAACCAAGCCTGCTGGACGCTTCCATGGCAACACTGTCGTCACTATGCGTCCTTATGTGCCCAAAGATGCCATCCGTGCAATCCAGATCACGACTCGTTTCCCTAAAGCCCATGGCGCACCACTGCATTTTGGTGACCCAGCAACCATCGGCATTAAAGATTTAAACAAACCTGAATTTGGCGACCCTGTAACCATTAAAGATGGGGAAGTGCCAGTTTTCTGGGCCTGTGGCGTCACACCACAACTGGCCATCCGTAACGCGAAACCCCCAATTTGTATCACCCATGCCCCAGGCAAAATGCTGGTGACCGACATTTTAGATACTGACCTCGCAATTATGTAAGTATCTGATTTTCCACGGTCTATCCCTATAGGCCGTGGTTTTTTAATAACCATAATCACAACAAAAACTAACCCTTCGCATTTAAAGGACAGGAACGATGAAAAAACTCAGCACAGCTTTGATGTTCGGTAGTCTACTTTCAACTTCTGCAATGGCGGCGCAATGGCACATGCCAACCCCATACGGCGACGGCAACTTGCCGACACAAATCGCTTACGGTTTCGCAGAAGAAATCAAAGAAGCCACAGGTGGCGATCTAGACATCACCGTTCACTCCGGTGGCTCCTTGGTTAAACACACAGAAATCCCACGTGCAGTAAAAAGCGGCCAAGTACAGCTAGGGGAAGTATTCCTAGGCATTTTGGGCAACGAACACCCAGTGTACAAACACGACAACATTCCCTTCCTAGCCACGTCTTTTGAAGACGCTAAGAAGCTTTGGGAAGCAGCGAAGCCTGCGGTAGCGGCCCAGCTTGATAAAGGCGGCATGACACTGCTTTACGCGGTCGCTTGGCCAGCTCAGAGCTTGTACACCAAGATGCCGGTAAATGAGTTGGCTGATTTGGAAGGTTCTAAGATGCGTGCTTACAGCCCATCTACTTCTCGCCTAGCAGATTTAATGGGCACTACCCCAACGACAATCCAAGTACCTGACATTCCTCAGGCATTCAGCACTGGCATCATCCAAGCCATGCTAACGTCCCCCTCTACAGGGGTGGATTCTCAAGCTTGGGACTATGTGAACTACTACACAGATGTGAAAGCTTGGATTCCAAAAAACATCATCGTGGTTAACAAGCGTGCTTTCCGTCGTTTAGACAAGTCCACTCAAGAGGCCATCATGACCGCCGCAGCCCACGCTGAAGCCAAAGCTTGGGAAGGGGTTGCCGACCGCGCTGCAAGTGACAAAGCAAAACTGGTCGAAAACGGCATGAACGTAAGCGACCCATCTGACAAATTGGTCGGTGAGCTTCAAGCAATCGGTGAAACCATGATTGCTGAATGGAAAGCGGAAGATCCAGAAGCAGTCGGCGCAATCCTAGACGCCTACAATAAGTAATCCCTCTGTTAGACCTCTGCTCTCCCCAATCAGCTATGATTGGGGAGACATTCCTAAAAGAAGAGAACACCATGAAAAACTTCAAAGACTCCTGCTATCGCTTGTCAGGCTGGCTTTCTGGTATCTGCATCCTAGCCATTACATTGCTTTTGTTAGCACAAATCCTGGGCCGCTTGTTTGGCTTTATTGTGCCTTCCGCCGAAGATTTTGCTGGCTTTGCCTTAGCCGCTTCCACCTTCTTTGGTTTGGCTTACACCTTCAATGAAGGCGGCCATATCCGCGTGACGCTGGTAATTCAGCGTTTATCCATCGGCAGTCGAAAGGTCCAAGAAGCCATCATCCTCACGCTGGCCTTAGCTTTAACAGCATTCATCGCCTACGCCAGCTGTTACATGGTGTATGAGTCCTACATTTATGAAGAAGTGTCCTATGGCTACATCCCTGTTCCTCTTTGGATTCCTCAATTACCCGTGGCGATTGGCGCCCTTGCACTGGTGCTTGCGGTACTGGATGCCTGGGTGGGTTCTTTACGCGGGAAAACCCCGAACTACATGAAGCATGAAGACGAATTGTCTTTCGAGGAATAAGCCATGGATCTTACGTTAATTTCAATTGTTCTCGCCGTTGCCATGATCGCCATGTTGGCCTTCGGTGTTTGGGTATCTTTTACCCTCATTTTCATCGGTGGCTTAGGCCTAGTCATGTCCGGCAACATGCAGATTGGTCTGTTATTTTCCACCTCCTCATGGGGAGCAGGTACCGCTTGGTCCCTGACTGCATTACCTCTGTTTATTTGGATGGGTGAGATCCTCTTCCGTACACGTCTGTCAGAGGATTTATTTAAAGGCTTGTCCCCTTGGTTAGGCGGTGTGCCTGGAAAACTGCTACACGTGAATATTTTAAGCTGTGGCATCTTCGCTGCAGTGTCTGGCTCCTCTGCTGCCACAGCAGCCACCATTGGTCGTATGACCTTACCTGAGCTTAAGCGCCAAGGTTACAGCGAGCGCATGGCCATCGGCACCCTTGCTGGCTCGGGGACCTTAGGGCTGTTAATCCCACCGTCGATCATCTTGATCGTTTACGGGGTGGCCGCAGAAGTGTCCATTGCTCGTTTGTTCATTGCAGGGGCACTGCCTGGCTTACTATTGGTATGCCTATTCATGGGTTACACCATGATTTGGGGGATGTTGCGCAAAGACGAACTGCCTCAGCAAACCTCTGAGCACACTAGCTGGAGTAAACGTATTAAAGCCCTTAAACAATTGCTGCCTGTGGTGGGATTGATCGGTTTTGTATTGGGCTCTATTTATGGCGGCATTACCACACCAACGGAAGCCGCGGCGTTAGGTGTTACAGGTGCCCTAGTGATTGCAGCCATGACGGGCTCCTTGTCTACCAGTAGCTTTATGGAAAGCATCATGGGAGCCGTTAAAAGCTCTTGTATGATCACCTTCATCTTGATCGGCGCTCACTTTCTTACCCTTGCCATGGGCTTCTTAGGCATTCCTAAAGAGTTGGCTGTATGGATCGGTAGCTTAAACCTATCCCCGATGGAGTTGATCCTATACCTAACCGTCTTATTTGTGGTGCTGGGTTGTTTCCTCGATGGTATTTCCGTGGTGGTGCTAACCGTTGCCGTGGTATTGCCCATGGTAGAAGCCGCTGGGATCGATCTACTTTGGTTCGGTATCTTCATCGTGTTGGTGGTGGAAATGTCACAGATCACCCCTCCGGTAGGTTTCAATTTATTTGTTATCCAAGCACTCACTGGCAAAAACATCCTGTACGTAGCACGTGCGGCACTGCCGTTCTTCTTATTGATTGCTGTGGCAATTGGCTTAGTCACGTTATTCCCAGAAATCGTGACCTACCTACCCACTACGATGTCGCAACGCTAATTGGAGAGAATCATGAAATTAAACTGTGATATGGGCGAAGCATTTGGCGCATGGACCATGGGCTTAGACGAGCAAATCATGCCCTTCGTTGACCAGGCTAACATTGCCTGTGGCTTTCATGCATCAGACCCACTCACCATGAGCAAAACCGTGGCACTGGCTGCCAAACATGGCGTTACGATAGGTGCCCACCCCGCTTACCCAGATTTAGTCGGCTTTGGTCGTCGTAATATGGATGTGGCACCTGCTGAGTTAAAAGCCCTGATCCAGTATCAGATTGGCGCGTTACAGGGTATTTGTGCCACCCATGGCACTCATGTCACCTATGTAAAACCCCATGGTGCCTTGTACAACACCATGATGAGCAATTTCGCGGTACTTGAAACCGTAATGCAGGCTGTGAGCGAGCTGGACAGCTCATTGGTACTTATGGTCATGGCGGTGCCAGAAGCCGAGGAAGTGAAAGCTTTGGCGCAAAAATACCAACTGACACTGTGGTTCGAAGCCTTTTCCGATCGTCTCTATACAGACGAAGGGCGTCTGACGCCACGGAAGCAATCCAATGCCGTACACAGCTCCTTTGAGCGCATTGAACAGCAGGTGCTTGAGCTCAGCAATACAGGAAAGCTCACTACAGAATCCGGTGCATCGCTGGAAGTCCATGCGGACACTATTTGTGTCCATGGTGATGGTGCCCACGCCGTTGAAGCGGTAAAACGCATCCGCGCAGTGGTCAACGGGTCAAACGCATCATGAGCAGTCACCAACACCCGTTACCACAAGCCATGGATACGGCCATTGAAATGGTCAGCGATCATGCTTGCTTGCTGACTTTTTCAGACACCATCAGCAATGAAGTGTCGGACCGGATTGGCTTGGTTACAAAGAAACTGCGCTGTATTGAAGGCATCCTAGACCTGATCCCTTCTTACACTACCCTGTTGGTAGTATTTGATACGGATCATTTTGACCGTTTTAAAATTTGCCATCAGATCGCTCAAGTCATCGATAACCTAGATCCCAACGAAGCCCAAGCTCGGGATGCCCGTGAAGTGGTTATTCCTGTGTATTACGGCTCCGAGGTGGGGCCCGATATTGAGGACGTGGCGCAACACTGCCAGATGAGTGTTGATCAAGTGATTCAACAGCATTCTGAAACCGCCTACCGTGCCTATGCGATTGGCTTTACACCGGGGTTTGCCTTCTTGGGGAACACCCCCAAAGCACTGCATATCCCGCGTAAAACTACCCCAAGACTAAAAGTGCCCCTTGGAAGTGTCGCCATCGCAGAACAGCAAACCGCTGTGTACCCAAGCGTGACCCCAGGTGGCTGGCAAATCATCGGCCGCACGCCTTTACAATTGGTTGATTGGGGCAGTGAAAGTCTAGCCTTGATCGAAGCTGGCGACACCGTGCGTTTCACACCGATCTCCCGTGAAGAATTCCTCGCACAAGGAGGCAAATTAGATGGCTTTTAATGTTGTAAAGCCCGGCATGTTGGCACTTATCCAAGACCTTGGTCGCCACGGCTATCAGCACCTAGGGGTCACCTCTGGAGGCCCAATGGACGAATTAGCGTTCCGCTGGGCCAATGCTCTCTTAGACAACGCCGACAACGCACCGCAGATTGAAATCACCTTTGGTATGCTGACCTTAGAAGCCCAAGCCAATACCAGCATCGCTATCACAGGCGCAGACCTTGGGGCTCAGTTGAACGACAAGCCTATTTTGCCATGGCAAACCTACCCGATTAAAAAAGGGGATGTGCTGTCATTCCAACAACCGAACCACGGCTTACGTGCTTATTTAGCCGTCAAGGGTGGCTTCCAAGTTGAGCCAGTTCTCGGCAGTGTCTCCACTGTGATGCGGGAGCAACTGGGGGGATTATCCGGTAAGGGCAAAAAACTTGAGAAAGGTGACAAATTGCCTTTCACTGGGACCGATGACCATGTGCAGCGAATTGTGCCGCGCTTAGCCATCCCTAACTATGATAACCCCGACATTCCCGTGGTTATGGGCTATCAATTCAAAACCTTTTCGGGACTCGATCGGGCACACTTTTTTGGCAGTGATTTCAAAGTCACCCCCGACAGTGACCGTATGGGCTATCGTATGAATGGACGAGCCATTGGTGGCGACAAAAAAGGCATCATCTCAGAAGGCATCGCTTATGGTGCCATTCAGATCCCTAATGACGGCCAACCGATTGTGCTATTACGGGACCGTCAAACCATTGGAGGCTATCCCAAAATAGGCTGCGTCACAGCCTTTGGTGGAGGGCTGTTAGCACAGAAAAAACCCGGAGATATCATAGGCTTCCATTGCGTTTCCGTTGATCAAGCAGAGCGGGAGCGGTTACTGCAAATGGCTCGTATCGCCCAATGGCGATAGCCTCAGTCTGACGCCTAGCCTCTTCCCGAAAGGGCTCAACTAAGCGAAGTTGAGCCCGCTTCCACCCTCTATTTTTACAGAACATCACACAACCCCTCCCCTGTATTACACAAACATCTTCTAAACTATAACGAATAATCTCGGCCTTCTATGCATACTCTACCGTATACGAATGCCCTTAAGCCCAATCTCAATCTGTTTTTTAGGATTGGTCTTACGGCTTAAAGACTTAATACACGTTCTGATTTTTACGGGAAGCAGTACCCTATGATAAAGCGAGTGAGCCAATTGATGGCGCTGATTGCGGTTTGGATGACCCTACCTGTATTGGGCCATGCTGAACCTATGCGCGTTGGTTTCACTGGTCCATTTGATGGGCCAAACGCCTATTTAGGAGAAGAGATTTCTCGCGGAATAGAGCTAGGGTTAATGCACATTAACGCCCACAAATCTCTGAATTATGATGTCACGCTTGTACCGATGAATGACAGCTACGAACCCGCTCGAACTGCTGAAGCCATTACCGCACTGGTAGAAGAATACGATATTAAGGCCATGCTTGGCAGTGTCGGCACCCCCACAGCGGTAGCCACGTTACCCCTGCTCAAACACTACAACGTGCCTCTGATTGCCCCCTTAACCGGAGCAAAATACCTATACAGTGAACGAGCCAAAGGCACCATTTTTAACGTACGAGCAAGCTACGAAGACGAAGTCTTCCTATTGGTAGAAAAGCTCGTCGAAAACCTAAACATTCACTCTGAAGATATCGCCATACTGGCACAAAAAGACGCCTATGGTGAATCGGGATTAAACAGTCTCTTGAATGCCCTAAAGTACCATGGCATCAAACACCCAGAACAAGCCTTGCAAATACGTTACGCTCGCAACTCTCCCTTTGCCGAACATGCGGCAGCAGACATACTTTCACACAAGAAACTGCCCAAGATAGTATTTATCATTGGCACCTATGAAGTAGCGAGCCAACTCATTTCCATTCTCGACGAAATGGACATTTCACCTCTTTACGCGACACTGTCCGCGGCAGGAATTGGCGCATTGGCGGATCGTACTCAGCACACAAAAGCCATGATTCTGTTTACCCAATCCACACCACCACTGTCCCACAACTATCTACCCTTAATTAAAGAGTTTCTTACAGACAGTGCGAATTTTATGCCCGAAGACACCCCCACTAACTTGAAACTAGAGGGGTACATCTCAGCACGTATTTTAGGCTTGATACTTAGCGAGTTTCATAGGGAACATATTCCAACCAGCAAGTCCCTCTCTGTGAGCATGAATCGAGTTGGCAGTTTTGATTTAGGCGCTGGGTTTAAACTCGCTCTACAATCCACCGATACCCCTAACCACAAGACCATCTGGTTAAGGTTGATCTCGGGGGGACAGGTTCAAGACGTCTCACAAAATAGTGAACTACTATATAACAACGAATCAGCAGACTTGGCCAATTCGGAGGGCCATGACTATGACTAGCAGCCACCGTAAACACGTTTCAGTGTCGCCATTGGTTTGGACACTGGCAATATTTGCCGTGTTTTCCTCACTCATTGGTGCCATCATTTTATCCAGCACCTTGTCGGATTTGCGCCAACAGCAAGCAGACATACGGATGCAGCAAACTTCCATGCTGACTGCCGCATCAGAGCTGCGTGAGATCATCCCCGCACAGCAAAGTCGATTGCGCCAAGCCTTGTATGGCGGGACTAACATGATGTATCAGGATGTGAGCAACTTCAGCCGCTTCTCGGATGCTGTGACGACACTACGAGCGGCAGCTCCGAAAAATACCAGCACTACGGTATTGGGCGTGGTACTTAAAACCCGTGGTAACCAAATCGAGCAGGTCACTTACAAAATCAACGACTGGTTCGAAAGAAAAACCCAGTTCGAGGCCATACAGGAAGAAGACGATCTCGCCCAGAAAGCCCTCTTAAAAGTGAGTGCTTTAAAAACTCTGCTGACTGCTTTAAACGGACGTAACCGTCTGAAAGAAAGCCGCCTTTTGTACACTTATGAAAACACCGATGATAACTCTGAAAAGAGGTTGCTGTCGGAAGAGTATCTAGACTTACGTTTGGCTTCATTGAACTCCTCATTAAGTACCACCACCGAGGATATCGCCATCTTAGAGGTAGCGATCAACCTTGCGATTAATGCTTCCCGTAACGAAGAGCTGATCGATTTATTGGAAAACCAGCTCGTGCCATCTATCGATCGGTTGCAGTATGTCATTAATCAAGCCCAAGAAGAGTATCCATCGAGCGCCCAAAGCTTCCAACGCCTTATCGCGGAACTCAACGACATTTTATTTGGCACAGACTCCAGCTTTAGCCGTGATACTCAGACCATGAATTTAGGAGAAGGGGGGCTGTTTAACGAGCGCTTCGCCCAACTCAAGATCGAAACCCAGCGGGTAGCCTTAAACCGTGAGTTTCAAGCGATCTTCTCGCCACTGCCACGTCTTCTGGATCAAATTGGCGACATTGTGCAAACCAAATCCTCCGAGCAGGAACAAGAAATCGAAGAGCAGCTTACACGGGTAAACAGCACTATTATCTCAATCAGTGCCATTACCATTGCCATTTTAAGCATCTTGGCTTGGGTGGTCACCAAAGGGGTAAAACGTCAGCTCGCCAACTTGATAAACAGTGAAGACCGTTTCCGTTCCATGTTCGATGCGTCCCCAGACCCTGCATGGATTATAGTGAACGAGTCCATTGTTGACTGTAACGACGCGACCACCCTAGTGTTGCATTACCCATCTAAAGATGACCTGATGCAAACATCCGTGTTGGATTTGTCCTCTTTCTCTCAAATGAATGGCCAAAATGCGCCAAAACAACTGGAAGAGATCTACAACATCGTGATTCAAAAAGGCCACTACCGTGGCGAGTGGATTTTCCGTCGCTTCGATGGCGCCTTGCTGTATGCTGATATCACTATGATCGCGATTACCTACGATGATAAACCAGCAATCATCTGCACTTGGCGAGACATTACTGAAAAGCACAATGCCCAGCGCTCACTGCAATCTTATAAAGAGCAGCTAGAAGAAGACATTGCCGAGCAAACTAAAGAGCTGAAAGCTGCCAAAGAAGTGGCTGAAAACGCTAGCCGTGCGAAAAGCGACTTCCTTGCTAACATGAGCCATGAAATCCGCACGCCGATGAACTCTATTATTGGCATGTCATACTTAGCGCTGCAGTCCGACCTAAATCGCAAACAACGGAACTACATCCAAAAAGTCCGAAACTCCGCAGAGTCATTACTTGGCATCATTAATGACATCTTAGATTTCTCCAAAATCGAAGCGGGCAAAGTCAGCATCGAGCAAGTCTCCTTCAATATCCAAGACGTGCTGGACGAAGTGGCCAACCTGCTCAGTCTAAAAACGGAAGAGCAAGACATCGAACTCATTTTCGACATTGACCCTCATTTGCCCAAAATGGTCACAGGTGATCCGACTCGTCTACGCCAGATTCTGTTAAACCTTGGTAACAATGCCGTGAAGTTCACCCAAGAAGGGGAAGTGATCATCAAAGCACGTCACTTCACACACTCTGCTGATGAGATCGTCGTGCAGTTCACCATCAAGGACACTGGGATTGGTATCAGCGAAGAACAGCAACGCAACCTGTTCCAATCCTTCTCTCAAGCAGACACCTCTACCACACGCCGCTTTGGCGGCACCGGACTGGGCCTTGCCATCTCTAAACAACTTACAGAGTTAATGGGCGGCAGTATCTGGGTGAAAAGTGAGGAAGAACAAGGCAGCGAATTCCACTTCACAGTGCGCTTTGGCCGGTCAGAGGCAGGACTTCTTTCGGAAACCAGCCTTTCAGACAGCATCCAGATCTCCAAAGTACTGGTTGTGGATGACAACGACAGCGCACGGGAAGTGCTTCAGTCTAATATCGAATCCATGGGCTTGTCCTGTGACACCGCCAACAGCGGTGAACAGGCCCTCGAGATGCTGCAAGCAATAAGAGGCAAAGGCGGCGACTATGAGCTGATTTTGGTGGACTGGAAAATGCCTGAAGTGGATGGGGTGGAAACCTGTCAGCGCATTCTCAAAGAATTCGCTCCAGAAGAGACGCCACCGACTTTAATCATGGTGACAGCCCATGGTCTAGAGCATGTAAAAAAGGCCGCCAAAGGGACTCAAGTATCGGGCTACTTAACCAAGCCCATCACCATCTCCAGCTTATATGACACGGTCGCAAGAACCTATGGCATTGAAGGGTTTACTCTGGAAGAAAATGAAGAAATCATCGAAGAGCATGCCCTACACCCAGAGTTAACTGGCACTCGTATCCTTCTAGTGGAGGATAATGAGATTAACAGAGAGCTCGCTGAAGAGTTACTTTCTCAAGTAGGAATCGAGCTATCGATTGCTGAAGACGGTCAACAAGCCCTCGATATCTTAGCGTTCGAACCTTTTGACTTGGTGCTAATGGACTGTCAAATGCCGGTAATGGATGGCTACCAAGCCACAGAAGAGCTTCGCAGAGTGCCAAAATTTGCCAAGTTACCTATCATCGCCATGACTGCTAATGTCATCAAAGAAGATGTAGAACGCGCACTGGAAGCTGGCATGAACGACCACATCGCCAAACCCATTCAAGTGGAGGAAATGTTTGCCACCATTTCAAAATGGCTCCCCAACACCTCTATCAAGCCAACAGCCGATATCACAACTGAGGCGCAGGCCAAGCCAGAGCAAAGCACACCACAAAGCTTGCCCGATATAGAGCAAATTGACACTGAACTCGGCCTACAACATACCCGCACCGAAGCCCTATATGTACGATTGCTCAAGCGATTCTATGATAGCCAAGAGGGCTTTATTGCCACCATTAAACACACCATAGAGAAAGAAGACTTTGACAATGCTGAGCGATTAGCCCATACATTAAAGAGTACCGCCGGAACATTAGGCATTCAGAGACTAGCAAGCCTCGCAGCCGAAATGGAAACCGCCATGAGTGAACAATCTGGTCACGCTTACATTCTCGAGGCATTAGAGAAGGAGCTGACAGAAGTACTTTCCGCACTGGCAACTTGGTCCGCTCAACAGCAAGAAGAGGTAAATGAAGAAGTCACTCCAGTGACTCCAGAAGAACAGCGTCAAGCACTAGAGAAGCTTTCCTCCTATATAGAACAGAACCTATTGGAAACTCGGGACGTATTACTCGACATACAACCCTATTTTGATACGCCAGAGAAAAAAGCCGAACTGAAGAATATCGATCAGGCGGTCAACATGTTCGACTTTGATAAGGCCGCAGAGCATCTAGAATCGCTCAAAGCTTTGGTGAACGATAACTGATTTATAAGGGCATGAGATGCAAGCAGAAGCCACTGACAGCCAACACCTAGCACCAATTAAAAAGCCCATCGTCTTACTAGTGGATGACACACCAGACAACATCGACGTACTAGCAGCGTCTCTGGATAATGAGTACACCTTAAAAGTGGCTGTCCGTGGAGAGAGAGCCCTCATTGTCGCTCGAAGCACACCTAAGCCAGATCTCATCCTCTTGGATGTGATGATGCCGGATATGGATGGTTACGAAGTGTGTCGCCGTCTAAAAGCCGACCCCACTACCGCCAATATTCCCGTGATTTTCGTGACGGCCAAACACGATATCCGAGACGAAGAGAAAGGCTTTGAACTGGGAGCTGTGGACTACATCATCAAACCCATCAGCCCTCCACTAGTGAAGGCTCGAGTTCGGACTCATCTTGCCCTGTACGATCAAAACCGCCAACTCAGCATTCAAGTCCAAAAGCGCACTCAAGCCCTAGAGGACAGCAAACTACGGATCATTCAACATCTTGGTCGTGCAGTTGAATATAAGGACAATGAAACCGGTGCTCATGTGATTAGAATGAGCCAAATCACCCGCCTGATTGCCCAGCAATGTGTGGACGACCTAAATTGGATTGAACGCATCTATCACGCCTCTCCAATGCACGATGTAGGCAAAATCGGGGTCTCCGACACCATACTATTGAAACCCGGTAAGCTGGATGCGGAAGAGTGGGAAATCATGAAAAAGCATACCCTTTATGGGGCCGAGATCTTATCCCAAGACAGTGATCCTATGCTAAAGATGGCCCATAGCATCGCCCTAACCCACCATGAAAAATGGGATGGAACAGGTTACCCCTATGGCCTGACCGGAGACAAAATCCCCCTTGAAGGCCGCATCGTCGCCCTTGCAGATGTCATCGATGCCCTACTGTCTAAACGCCCCTACAAAGAGGCCTGGAGCTTAGAGAAAACAGTTGCTCACTTAAAAGAGCAATCCGGCAAACACTTTGATCCTAAACTGGTTGAACTAACGCTACCCTTAATTCCAGCCATCACGGCCATACGAGCGAAATACCCAGACGAATAGATTTATAGGAAATATTTATCAAGTATTTAGGTATTAACAATTTTATTAATCACCAATATCTCCCTAATATATCAACTGTTGGTAACGCACACAGCGAAACACTTTAAGGAGATAGACAATGATCAATACTCAAATCAAACCATTCAACGCAACTGCATTCAAAAACGGCGAGTTCGTAGAAATTTCTGAAAAAGACGTACTAGGCAAGTGGGCTGTGTTCTTCTTCTACCCAGCAGACTTCACATTCGTATGTCCTACTGAACTAGGCGACGTTGCAGACAAATACGAAGAGCTTCAGAAGCTTGGCGTTGAAGTTTACTCTGTATCTACAGACACTCACTTCACACACAAAGCTTGGCACGACAGCTCTGAAACAATCGGCAAAATCAACTACTACATGGTAGGCGATCAAACTGGCAACATCACAAACAACTTCAATGTGATGCGTGAAGGCCAAGGTCTTGCTGACCGCGCAACATTCTTGATCGATCCAGAAGGTACGATCCAAGCAATGGAAATCACTGCAGAAGGCATCGGCCGTGACGCAGAAGATCTAATGCGCAAAGTGAAAGCAGCTCAATACGTAGCAGCTCACCCAGGCGAAGTTTGCCCAGCTAAATGGAAAGAAGGTGAAGCGACACTTGCTCCATCTCTAGACCTAGTAGGCAAAATCTAATACGCCTCCCAATAGTTGGGCGCCCTGCGCCCAACTCGGGCTTGCCTTCCAGTGCTAGGCATTAAAAGCCCACAACACAACTTTCGAGCTAAGGAACCTCACGCCTCCCTCTCGCATAGAGACAGGTGATGACCTCGCTCGCTCGAAATTTTATTGGCACTGTAATCACTCAACTAAATAAACGGGTTAAATATTATGTTAGACACAAACATGAAACAGCAGTTGGGCACATACCTTCAAAACATCGTTAATCCGATTGAAATTACTGTGTCTATCAATGAGCATCCTAAATCTGAAGAATTACTTGGTTTGGCTCGCGACATTGAGTCCCTTAACCAAGACAAAATCACCCTATTGGTAGAAGAAAACCCACAAGGCCGCGCACCACAAATGGCAGTTGGCCCAAAAGGTGAAGAAGCCCGCGTACGTTTTGCCGGTATTCCAATGGGACACGAATTCACATCCCTTGTGTTAGCACTGCTACAAGCCGGTGGTCACCCATCAAAAGCAACACAAGAGACCCTAGAACAAATTAAAGGCTTGGACAACGAACTTAACTTTGAAGTGTACATTTCATTGTCTTGCCACAACTGTCCAGATGTCGTTCAAGCGGTCAACCTAATGGCTGTATTGAACCCTAAAATTACTGCAACCATGATCGATGGCGGTGTCTTCCAAGAAGAAGTCACAGATCGCAACATCATGGGTGTGCCAGCCGTATTCCTTAACGGTGAGCATTTCGGTCAAGGCCGCATGACCTTAGACGAAATCCTAAACAAAGTAGATACCGGTGCCAGCGAGAAACAAGCAGCCGCCCTATCTGAAAAAGATGCTTACGACGTTCTTGTCGTGGGTGGTGGTCCAGCGGGTGCTGCAGCCGCTATTTACGCAGCCCGTAAAGGCATCCGTACCGGTGTCGTAGCAGAACGTTTTGGTGGCCAAGTGTCAGACACCATGGCCATTGAAAACTTTATCTCTGTGAAAGCGACAGATGGTCCAAAATTGGTCGCAGGCTTAGAGCAACACGTCTTAGATTACGATGTTGACCTAATGAAGACACAGAAAGCGGTACGTGTTGAAAAGAAAGAACTCGTGGAAGTCGAACTCGAAAATGGCGCCGTGCTGAAAAGCAAATCCGTCATCCTAGCCACAGGTGCACGCTGGAGAGAAATGAATGTTCCAGGTGAGCAAGAGTACAAAACCAAAGGGGTTGCCTATTGCCCACACTGTGACGGCCCATTGTTCAAAGGCAAGAAAACCGCTGTAATCGGTGGTGGTAACTCTGGTATCGAAGCGGCCATCGACCTAGCGGGTATCGTAGAACACGTTACCGTATTGGAATTTGGCGATACCCTACGTGCAGACGATGTATTGGTGAAAAAAGCTGAGTCCTTGTCAAACGTGACCATCATCAAAAACGCTATGACCACTGAAGTACTTGGTGATGGAGAGCGTGTGACAGGTCTACAGTACACAGACCGTAAAACAGATGAGTCGCACAAGCTAGACGTTGCAGGGATCTTCGTGCAAATCGGCCTAGTGCCAAACAGTGAATTCTTGCAAGATACGCTGGAATTAACAGATCGTGGCGAGATCGTAATTGATTCTCACGGCCGTACATCGATGGAAGGTGTGTTTGCTGCCGGTGACGTGACTAACGTGCCATTCAAGCAAATCATTATCTCTATGGGAGCTGGCGCAACAGCCGCTCTGGGCGCCTTTGATCACCTGATTCGCAACTAAGCGAATCTCCCCTTTAGATCAAACATGGCGGCTGCCCCCGCCATGTGACTCTCTTCACCGGCTCTCCCTTCGCACTGGGTTAGCCGGTTTTTTTTGATCGCAATTAAAGCGCCATGGGCAATAAGCCAAACGCCAAAAAGCACAACCAAAGTACGGTCGCGACCGCGCCACCAATCAAAAAGTAACGCATCTTGGCTGACATAGGTGCTTTCTCTTCACGCACTGGCTTTGGGTGTTTTTCACGATATTGACCTAGCGCCCCACCCGCTGTGGTCGCCTCAAATGCCCCTTTTACGGCGTAACCGCAGCGCTTAAAACGTTCAATGGTCTCTGGGTCAGATTCCGCTCTCATTAGATCTTCGCGAATTAATACTGTGTATTGCGGCATGAGTAAGTCTCTCGATTAACGCTAATTTTATCGGGACATGATGCTACCATTCTTGCTCCAATTTGGCTTGTATAAAGTCTAAAAATCCTTGAACTCGACGGGGCACTAAAGACTGCCCTGGCCAAACGGCATAAATGTTCACTTCATGTTGTGTGTAGGCCTCTAAGACTGCTTCAAGGTGACCTTGTTCCAAGTCATGACGAACATCAAAGCCAGACTTAAGCACCACCCCAGCCCCCTGTCGAGCCCATTGACGTAATACGCCCCCATCACTCGCACTGCGATTGCCGGAAACGGCAACGGAGAAAGTCTTCCCCTGTTTCGAAAAGTGCCAATGAGACTGGGGCTCACCGGGTCGAGCCAATACCAAGCAGTTATGTTGTTGCAGGGCTTCAGGCTGATCCGGACGGCCGTGCTCATCCCAATAACTTGGCGCCGCACATACCTTCCTGTGATCCGTCAACAAACGACGGGAGCGAAAACGCGAGTCGGTTAATGGCCCCATACGAATCGCTAAATCAAAATGTCCTTGCACCAGATCATCCATGCCGTCACTTAAAATCAGTTCAAACCGAACTAAGGGATGCAGCAAAAGAAATGCATCAATCAAAGGCGGTAAGTGATGACGACCAAAATCATTAGTGGTCGTTAGTCGAATGGTACCCCTCAAGGGTCCCTTATCTGCGACCCGCTCAAAACTGTCGTCCACATCGTTCAAGATCCGATGGCAATCCAATAAAAAGCGCTCACCTTCCGGCGTTAAGCTCATTCTCCGGGTTGTCCTGACCAGCAAACGACTGCTCGCCTCAGCTTCTAGGGATTGCAGCGCTTGAGTAATGGCCGCCGGGGCAACATTTCGCTGGCGCGCAACAGCCGCCAAACTACCGAGCTCAACAATATCAACAAAGGTTTGCATGAGATGCAGTCGATCCATGGGAATATCCTAGAAGCCTCATAAAGATTATTAAGTTTAATCTAAATAAAGCATTCATTTACGCCTCATTTATTCAAAAAATTAGGATGCTTAAACTGATCTTAAATCCATTGAAAAGGAGACGAGTCATGACAAGCACCACACCAATCACCCAATTTGATCCACAACATTCAGTTTTAAAAGGTAAAAAGATTTTTGTCATTGGCGCAGGGTCCGGCATGGGCGCTGCCATCGCAAAAATGGCGGCTGCAAAAGGCGCACAAGTGGCTTTGGCAGGACGTACCGCCAGCAAACTACAAGGGACGGCCGAAACCCTCTCCTCACCAGCACTCGGCCTCTACTCCTTAGACGCATCTGATGGCCAGGCTCTTGAAGCGGCCCTGTCTGAGCAAGGTCCTTGGGACCACATCATCAATACCGCGGCCGACCTGACATTTAAACCCTTCATTGAGTTGTCTGATGATGACATTAACAAGATGCTGAATTCTAAATTTCATACGCCAATCAACATTGCTCGAAGCGCCAACAAACACCTAAATGCTCAAGGCAGTGTGGTGCTTTTCTCCGGTTTAGCGGCCTACCGCCAAGGAGAAGGTAGCTCCATCGTCGGCGCATTAAACATGGCACTTGAAAGTCTAGTAGCAAACCTTGCCATCGAAATGAAGCCCAAACGCTTTAACGCGGTATCCCCGGGTGTCGTCGATGCAGGAAGCTGGGACTTTTTAACGGAAGCGGACCGCCAAGCCATGTTCAAGGACGTTGCAGGCGGCTTACCTAGTGGACGTGTTGGCCATGTGGATGACCTTGCCCATGCTGCCATCAGTTTACTGGAAAACGGCTTTATTACCGGCACAGTACTCAACGTGGATGGTGGTGGTCGTATTGCCTAGGAACACCGCCAAACATCTTATATAAGGAGGACATATGAAATTCTTAATTGCTGGAGCCAGTGGTGTCACCGGTTATGGCGCCACCCAAGTACTAGAACACGCCCATCTAGACGTAATCACTTTGTCGCGCTCCTCCAGCGGCCCGAGCAAGGGCATTCATTTGCAGGCGGATCTGCTGGATCGTGAAAGTTTAATGGCTCACCAAGACACCTTGAAAACAGTGACCCATGTATTCTATGCGGCATTAAAGCCAAACGATGACGCCCTCACAGAAGCCCAAGAAAACGGTCAAATGATGGAGAACCTCGTTGAGACCTTGTTGCATGTGGGAGCACCACTGGAGCGGGTTATTTTTCTCCAAGGCGGGAAAGTCTACGGCGCTCACTTGGGTGTTTATAAAACCCCTGCACGCGAAGATGATAGCCGACACTTCCCGCCAAACTTGTACTTTACCCAAGAAGACTATGCCCGCACCTTGCCCCAAAGAGGCGTGCAATGGACCGCCCTGCGACCTGACATTGTCATTGGACATTCGTTAGGGTCTGCCATGAATCTTGGAAACCTGATCGGTGTTTATGGCAGCCTTTGTCAGCAAATGGGACTGGCCATGCAATTTCCAGGTCCTGCCCAAGCCTATGAAGTATTAGTCAATATTTGTGATGCCGAAGTGCTCGGCCAAGCCGTTCTATGGTCCGCGCTGGAGCAAAAAGATGGGGCCTACAATGTCACTAATGGGGACCAATTCCGCTGGAAACATGTCTGGCCAGCGCTGGCCAATTGGTTTGGTTTAGAAGTTGGAGAGCCCCAACCCATCTCCTTAGCCCAACGATTGGACCGCGCCAGTTCTGAAATGTGGCAACAGCTCGCAACAGACATGGGGCTAGCAGAAAAAGACATCACCCAACTTGCGTTAGGAGGGTTCGGTGACTTTATTTTTCACGTCCAAACGGATGCTGTGTTTGACGTCACCAAAGCCAGACAAGCGGGCTTTCAACACATGACCAAACGGTCGGACGACACCTTGATCGACCACCTAAATAACATGGTGAAACGGGAACTCATCCCTACGCAGCAGCCATAGTAAATATGGCAACAATCAAAGGGAGCCTATAGCAACAGGCTCCCTAACGTTTAATGTCCCGTTCAAATCGCCTTTCCCTAGGTGAGTCATCCGTCATAAAACTTCAACACCTCTTCCCTATGATCGTCCCTTCTTACCCTGTACAGGATGTCATAGGAGTTTTTATGCTACGCAACGTTTGTATGATCACATTGATAGGATTGTCGTCTTTCGCTTCAGCAACCGAAGCGACCAAGTTTACCGCTGTCCTGAAAGAGCACGCACAACTACCCGCCAATACCTTTGTTCTTCCTCCTGATTCGGCCCCGAGCTACTTCAACCATTCGGGTCGATTTACTGCCAAGGACAACCAGCGGGTCGAGCAAAACTACCATATTTATCAACCAGCCACGGGCTTGGCCTTACCCTTCCCGGGCCAACCTATTCAAGGCTTCTCTGGAATTCGAGCAATTGACCATGACCACTATCTTGTCTTAACAGACAATGGATTTGGCCGTGCCATCAACTCTGCGGACGCCTTGCTCATGTTCCATAAGGTCCAAGTTGACTGGGACACAGGTCGAGTTAACGTACAGGAGACCATTTTTTTAACGGACCCAGATCGTAAAGTCCCCTTCCCGATCACGGATGAAACCAGCCCAGCACGCTTCCTTACTGGGGCAGACTTTGACCCAGAGTCGATTCAGCCCACGGAAGATGGTTACTGGATCGGGGATGAGTTCGGTCCTTGGCTCATTCATGTGGACAACAAGGGAGTGGTTCAAGATGTGATCGCCACTCACGTAAACGGCACCCATTACGCCTCGCCCGATAATCCGTTTCTGCTCATGCCGAACCCAAATGAGAAATCACCAGACGTCATTACCATGCGTTCTGGGGGATTCGAAGGCATGGCCATTTCAGCAGACAAGAAAACCTTGTATCCCCTACTCGAAAAGCCCATCTATGATGTAACAGCGGGCAAACCTGAAACCGTCAATGGCCAGCCAGTGTTGCGCATGTTGTCATTTGATCTTGATAATAAAACATGGGGTGATCAGGTTCTTTATTACCCATTGGAGAACCCTCGCCATGCCATTGGTGATTTCAATATGATCGATGATCACCGGGCGCTTATTATCGAGCGCGATAATGGCACTGGAGATCCTAGGGAAAACTGGTCGAAAAATCCTGCTAGGTTTAAACGTGTTTACTTGGTGGATTTAGACCAAGTAAACGATCAAGGCGTTATCCGTAAACTTGCCTACATCGACCTAATGGACATTCAAGACCCCAATAAGGTGGCCATTAGAGGCACCATTGATGGCATCTTCACCTTCCCATTTTTCACCATTGAGAACGTAGATCGTATTGATGAGCATCATATTGTTATCGCTAACGACAACAACTACCCCTTCTCAGTTGGCCGTGAGCAGGGGCGGGTGGATGATAATGAAATCATCGTTCTGGACGTGAGGGACTTCCTGCAAGCCAAGTAATCCAGTGCTATTCACCCAGTTCATGGGCAACCGCATCCGGTGACGCCAGTGTGGTTTGCACAAACGCTTGGATAGCACTGGAAGGGTTATCCTTTCGAGAAATCAAATAGGTGGGTGCGTGGGCAATGTCCCGCTCCACCGTTTGTACCGTCAGGCCTTCGGTTTGGTGCAATGCGAGAACGGAGCGCGGCACCATACCGATCCCCATACCAGCGATCACACAGCCGATCATGGTGAAATGATTAGGAATCTCGATGACCCTCTCACAGGTGTGCCCTGTACGTTTCAACCAGCGCTCCAAACGATGACGATAAGAACATCCCTTATGGTATCCCACCATCATCAAGGAGCTGGGCAGTGATTCCCGCTGAGCCCACTCTGTTGGCATAATCAACACCAGCTCTTCGTCAAAACAATGAACACTCTCTAGACGCTCGTCTTCAGGTGGATCTGACGCCATGACCAAGTCCAGCTCCCCATCCAACACCTTCTCTATCAGGGGCATGGATGCCGTCGTCATAAGCTCCAACCGCACGGCAGAATAAGTCTGATGAAAGTCAGACAAGATCTTGGGCAAGCGGGATGCCGCACTACTTTCCATGGACCCTAAGCGCAACAACCCAGCAGGTTCCGCTTGGGTCAGCTCCGCAATAGCGCTCTTTTGCAGTTGTAGGATTTTGTCGGTGTAGTCCAACAGGCGCAGTCCTGCTGATGTCACCGACAAACGGTTATTCTCCCGCAAAAAAAGATCTACATTTAGCTCTGCTTCCAGCTTTTTTAAACGGGCCGTCACGTTAGAGGGGACTCGATGTAGGGCTTCGGCGGCGCGACTCACCCCATTGTGCTCAACAACTGCTTTAAAGACGGTCAGATCAGAAATGTCCATCGGCACACCTTTTCATTATTTGTGAATAAGTATTTCTTTATTATTCATTTTTAATGAAAGAAATCCACCCCTATACTGTAGGAAAGTTAATCAACAAGAGGATGCTATTTATGACTCACTCAAGCACTTCCCCGTCCTCACTACCTACTTCTGGACTGCTGTATGGACTGGCAGCGGTAGCGATTTGGACAGGATTCATATTGGTTTCAAAAGCTGGGGCATTAGGCGCGCTGGCCATCCCTGACATGATCATGGTGCGCTTTGGCACCGCCTTTGTATTGTTTTCACCCTTTATTTGGAAGCATCGTAAGGTGATTTTTCAATGGCGTATGTTTGCCCTAGGCAGTATCGGTGGATTGGCATATGCCTTGTCTGTGTTTAATGGTTTTGCCAATGCGCCCGCAACCCATGCCGCGCTGTTACTACCGGGGTTGATGCCCATTATGATTGCGGTGTTCGCCTATTTTGTCGCAGGGGAGCGGCACAGCCGCGCCTCTTGGACAGGCATCATTGTCAGCAGTTTGGGGATTTTGGCCCTATTGGTTGAGACCTTTTGGCACGGTGCTTCCTATTGGCAAGGGGATTTAAGCTTTGTGTTGTCCTGTGTGTTTTGGGCCACTTTCACTGTATTACTACGCCGTTGGAAGTTTGCCCCTTGGCACGCCACATTAGGCATCATTGCAGTGACGACCTTGTTGTTCACCCCTGTTTATGCGCTCTTTTTACCCCATAACTTGGCGGCGACACCTTGGGAAATGTTGGCGCTACAGGCGTTTTACCAAGGCGTCATGGCCACCACCATACAGATGGTGTGTTATGGCCGGGCAGTACACCTGATTGGCGCGACTAAAATGGGGGGGTTAATGGCACTGGTGCCAGTCTTTGCAAGTGTTTTGGCTATCCCTATGTTTCAAGAAGCATGGACACCAGGTTTGGTGATCGCTCTGGTAATGATTTTAGTGGGGACTTTAATCAGCAACCTGTCTTTTGCACCGATACAACGCTGGCGAAAAGTCAGTTGCAGCGCTTAACTTCAAAAGAGCCGCCAGTTTAATCACTAGGCGGCTTTTTCTTGGTGACGGTAATAACGCAAATAGTAGGTTCCACCGATGCAGAAGGCGAGCATACCAAAGACCGCCCCCACCCCGATGGACCATCGAGCCCCTATGGTATCCGCCACCCACCCCACAAAGGGGGCTCCTAAGGCAGTGCTGCCCATCATGGTCGCTAGGACAATGGCCATTACCCGTCCACGATAAGCTCGAGACGTAGAGGTTTGCATAAAGGTATTAGAAGATGTGGTGAACAACTGCAAACTCAAGCCGAGAACTATCAAGAGCCCAGAGAAGGTGAGGTAATTCGGACTCCAAGCCACAAGCACACTGGCCATGGCATAGATTGCAGGCAAGCAAACCATAAAACCAAAGTTGGGTTTGGGTCGGCTGGCGGTAATCAAAGCACCGCTAATAGAGCCAATCGCCATCATGGAGATCAATAAGCCATATTGCCCTGCATGGCCACCAAACACATGAACCGTCATGGCAGATAGGTAAACAGAAAAGTTCATCCCCAACCCACAGACCAGAGAAGACATGACTAGCATCACAATCATTTCACGGTGGGCCCCCAAGTACCGGAAGCCATCCAGAAAGCCCATTTTGTGGCTTGTCTCACGCTTGGTTTCACAGCCTGCTAGAGAGCGGCCACCTAGGATCACTAGAGCACTCAATAATGGAATGAAGGACAATAAGTTGATCATAAACACCCAGCCAGCACCCACGAGGGCGATGAGCAAGCCAGCTATCGCAGGACCAATTAAGCGGGCCGAGTTGAAAGACACTGAGTTTAGGGCCACCGCATTAGGAACTTCATTTTCAGACACCACATCTGAAACAAAGGCATGTCTGGCAGGTGCATCAAAGGCAGCGACTATCCCCAAAGCCAGCGCACAGGCATAAACATGCCACAACACAATCATGTTAGTAAGCGCCAACACACCAAGTATCAGCGCCAATATAGCCATACATATTTGGGTAGTAAGTAATAACTTACGTCGATCTAATCGGTCAGCAGCCCAGCCCGTTAGGGGAAGTAGCAGAATCTGAGGTAAAAACTGAAACATGACCACTATCCCCACCGCCGAGGCATTCTGGTCGGAGAGATCGGCAATCACAATCCAGTCTTGCGCAGTGCGTTGTAGCCAAGTACCTATGTTGGAAATGAAAGCACCAATCAGCCAAAGGCGATAATTGGAATTAGCTAATGCGCGAAAAGTGGTGGGTAGTTGCATGGGGCGCTTTGATCGATCCTGTCATAAGTGAGGCACTATTGAAGCAGGTTCTCAAAATGCTGCAATGGGCATCACAATTTTTCCCTATATGACGCCCATTACCTAAAGACAAAATCAGTCGACAAGCTCCACCACAAGGTCACTACTAATGTCCTCAATGGCTGCCTCTAGGGCTTCAAGAGATACATTTTCAGGTAGGGTAATTTCTAGCTCGGCCTTAAACAGCATTTCAGAACTCATCGGCGCAGGCTCACAGTAGCTGTTCAAATCTCTGACACTGGCTCCCAAACCACTGAGGGTTTTGGCTACTTCGCGAACGATACCAGTACGATCGTTGCCCATCACAGAGATCACTGCCGTTTCACCCAGTTTCGCAGCATGAACTGCTTTTTCAGCGGTCACTTTTAAGCCAACCGTAGACAACCCTTGCAGAGCCGCCACCAAGGCCTCCTCCTGATCTAGGGGCACTTCTACGGTCACAATCCCAGCAAACTTATCCGCTAAGTGGGCCATGCGGCTTTCGCTCCAGTTACCCTGATGGGCCACCACCACATCAGACAATGCCTCGACTAAGCCTGGACGGTCATCACCAATTACTGTTAACACCAGATGTTGCGTCATAAAGTCATCCTAATTGTTTTTTTAACTATCTTGTTCATAACACCCTGAGCTGCCTTAGGAAAGCTGTCAATGTCGGGCATCAGAGTATCTGACTGTATTCTCATTTTTATGACAAACTGACAAATTTTGCCAATAAACTTGATGATTCACTTACACTAGACTTTGCGTGAAAAATAAACGATTCTAAAAGCATGGAAAGTAAGTAGGGGTAAAGATGAAGGCTTTCACGGTTCTAATCGTTGATGATGTACCCGACAATATTGATATCCTACGCAAGGTGATCTCCCCCCTTGAATGTAAGGTGTCCGTTGCGACCTCCGGGGAGCGCGCATTAACTATTTTAGAGCAACTCACACCAGACCTTATTCTACTCGACGTCATGATGCCGGGCATCAGTGGCTTCGATCTATGTCGTTTGCTTCGTAAAGACGAACGCTTTGCCGATACCCCTATTATCTTCGTCACTGGCCGCACCGATGACATCAGCCAAGGCTTCTCTGTCGGCGGCAACGACTACATCACTAAACCGATCAATGCTGATGAAGTCTCAGCCCGTGTTCAGCATCATAAAGAACGCTACTTACTACTACAGCAACTACGTAGTTTAAATTCCGAGTTAGAAGAACGTGTTCGCCTGCGTACGTCTGAGCTGGTAACGGCGAACAAACAATTGCGTGAAGAAATTAACGAACGACGCTACATGCAGGATCGCTTAAAGTATCTTGCTGAGCACGATTTTGTCAGTCGCACTTATAATCGCACAGCACTGGAATCTTATGTGGTTGATATCATCAGTCAGCCCCCAGAATCTTTTACCCCTTCTTATTACCTTTCCATCGATTTGTCCCGTTTTCGAGTTGTGAACGAGAGCTGCGGTCTGATTGCAGGTGATGAGTTACTCAGCGAAGCAGCCGAGCTGATCTCGACTATTTTGGGCCATAAAGCTTTTGTGGCACGTTTAAGTGGCGACAGCTTTGCGGTGGTGTACCCAACCCAAGATCTGCAAGCCATCACCTCTCTCGCCAACCAACTGTTTAACGAGTTCGAACGGTTTACGTTCATTTGGGATGATCGCAGCTTTGACGTGGGCACCACTATTGCTGTGGTTAAGATTGATGAAAGCGTCACCTCCTTTGATCAGATACTGATGTTGGCGGACGATGTCATGTACAGTGCTAAACGCTCTGGCGGGCGCTGTGTTCGCTATCTCAGTGATTTAGTCAGCGACTGTAATAAAAAGGACAGCCGACAAAACTGGGCATTACGCTTGATCGATGGTATCAAGCATGACCATTTCCGCGTCTTCTTCCAACAGATTCATCCTTTAAGTGCCAAACAAAGTGGCATGCGTTTGGAAGCCTTAGTTCGTTTATACGCACCAGATCAAGGCACCTTACTGTTTCCAGACACCTTTTTATACGCCGCAGAGCGATACCAACTCATTGCTGACATTGACCGTTGGATGATCCGCAAGGTGGCGGAGTTCTTATTTGACAACCCAAGCCTCTACCAGCGCATCGATAATGTGTCCCTAAACTTGTCCCCTTCCACTTTACGAGATAAGTATTTGGTGGATTATGTGTGCGATGTGCTATCTAAATACCGAGTAGATCCGCGGAAGATTTGCTTTGAGGTGACAGAGACAGAACAGATCATTCATGTGAGCCAAACCTCGAACATCCTCCAACAGCTAAAAGAGCTAGGCTGTAGCATCGCCATAGACGACTTTGGTAGCGGCTATTCGAGCTTCAGCTATCTGCGCGAGTTCCCCTTTGACTACATTAAGATCGATGGCATGTTTGCCAGAGAGGTAGAACACTCCGAATCCAGCATGGCCATGGTTCAGTCTATCCAAGATGTGGCTCAAAAACTCAAGAAACCCTGTGTTGCTGAGTTTGTGGAAAACGAGGCTCTCGCCACCCGCTTTACCAAAATGGGCATCGAGTGGGGCCAAGGCTATTATTTCCATAAACCAGAAGAAATGACCGTGGAAAACGTTCAAAGGTGCTTGCTTGGGACTCAAGAATGCATCGATGCCGATTAACACTTTCTCTTTTAATCACGGGTTTATTGCTCGCACTCACATCCATGGGTGCGCAAGGCAAAACATTTCAAATCACCCCTAAAGAACAAGCTTGGATCGACGATCACCCCTACATAATTTTTGTGGGGGACCCAAATTGGCTACCTTTTGAAGCATTTACCGAAGACGGCCAATACATAGGGATTGTGTCCTCCTTCTTAAAGAAGTTTACCCAAGACACTGGCATCAATATCGCTTTTCGTCCGACAGCCACCTGGCAAGAAAGCTTAGATGTGGCCTCAGAAGGCAATGCTGATGTGATCTCTGACGTATTGGGCAGTGCAACCCTTTACGCTACCCACACGTTTACCAAGTCCTATATCACCAACAATCTGGTACTGATTTCAAACACCGTAGGTGTCCCCATTTCAGATATAAACGAACTGAGTGATGCCAAGATCGGCCTAATTAAGGGTTACGGCTATACTTGGGAACTGTACGAGCGCTACCCAGATGTGAGCTTCGTAGAAGTGGACAACATTCAAGAGGGACTTGAGGCCTTAGAGAACAAAGAGTTCAATTACCTCGTTTCAACCTATGCACTGGGGCAGTTTCAGCTATCAGCTTTAGGAAAATCAGGCCTACATCTACGGGGACAACTCGACGTAGAAACCTACCTAGCATTCGCTGTACGTAAAGACTGGCCTGAGCTAGTAGAGATCTTTAATCGCTGGATCAACTCCCTTTCCCCGGAACAACGCTATCAGATTGCAGAAAGCTGGTATCTGGAGAACACAGACTTTTTCTCCTACGAAACGGTAAACTGGACCTATGTGGCCTGGTTAATCGTGGTCATCTTAGTTCTGCTTGGCTTGATTGCCTACGGGATTCATAGTCGTTCTACCTTACGCCAACATAAACTACGATTCGAAACGGCCTTGGCCGCCATCAATGCGGTGGAATGGAAGATGCCTCGGGAGTCAGCTCGACTCGATGTACCGGAAGGGTTTACCCACATTCTCCCAGAACGCAAAACAGCGCCAACGACCTTAAACGAACTCATTGAAATGATCACCCTTGAGGATCAGGAGCGTGTTTATAATGCCTTTCGCAACGCCCGTTTATCGGCAGATGGCTTGATCAACATTGAGTTTCGTATAAACACCCAAACCACCTGTTGGCTGGCGTTAAAAGGCAGTGCGATTAATGATTTTGGTAAGCCCTATCTGGCAGGAACACTCGAAAACATCTCTTATCGTAAACAGGTCGAAGCAGAAAAAGGCCGCACCGATAAGCTGATCGCATTGCTCTTTGACGCCATTCCAGATCTGATATTTTTAGACTTATTTGAGCCCCAAGATCAGATATCTAATAAAGCCTATCGCCGGTACTTTGGTGACCAAAGCGTTTCTGACACCCTGTCTCCAGAGCAACTCGAAACGTGGCAAAAACAGCAGGACACCCTGATCAAATTTAAACATTCTTGCCACTTTGAAAGCTGGCTGTCTCCGACAGATGCAGCCCAAACTTATTTTAGTATTTTGCGGGTGCCCTTTATTGACGACCAAGGTCAGGTTATTGGCATACTTTCGGTTGCCCGAGACATGACCGACCAATATCTGCTGCAACAGGAGCTTCAAGAGGCCAAACACCTTGCGGATCAGGCGAACACAAGTAAAACAGTATTCCTAGCAAACATGAGCCATGAGATTCGCACGCCATTAAATGCCATCTTAGGATACTCACAAATACTCACCCAAAGTGAGCACCTAAATGAAGAAGAATCCCGTCAAATCAATCGTGTACATCTAGCAGGTCGCCGTCTACTGGGATTGATCAACGACATCCTTGACCTCTCTAAAATTGAAGCAGGTAAGCTGCAATTCAACCCTGAAAAAGTCTCTCTACGCCAGGAACTAGAAGAGCTACTCGCTATTCACCGTCAACGGGCCCAGAGCAAAGACCTCGCTTTTAAAGAAGATATTAAACTCAGCAAACAAGACCATGTGACAGTGGACCGCACGAAACTAGGTCAGATCTTACTTAACGCCATTGATAACGCCATCAAGTTCACCGAGTCCGGTAGTGTCCTGTTCAAAGTGGAATACAAAAATGGCCAATTGCTTGCCACAGTGACAGATACTGGGCCAGGCATCAGTCAAGATGAACTGGACACCTTGTTTCAACCCTTTAGCCAAGGAACCAGTGGCAATATTAACGGTGGTACAGGGCTTGGCTTGGTTTTATCACGCAGACTGGCGACTGCCATGGGCGGCAGCTTTAATCTGAGCAGTGTGGTAGGACAAGGCACCACGGTAACGATCCAAATCCCAATGGAATTAACAGTAGAGAAGGAAGGCAGCCTACCGCAGCGGAACCAAAATTGGCGCTTAGCAGAAGAAGAACCTAAAGTTGCCTTAATCATTGAAGACGACGAACTCAGCCGAGACCTGTTAAAGAACATCTTGGGGCGTATTGGTTTTAATACCCTTGTGGCGGAGGATGGGGAACAAGCCCTAGCCATATTAGAAAAGACAGACGTTGTTCACATGGTATTCAGTGATATTCGTATGCCAAATATGGACGGTTTAACACTCATTCATCACATCCGCTCTCAACAGCACTTGGCTAACATTCCAGTGGTGGCAGTCACCGCCTCCAGCTTTGAACATGAAAAACGTTACTACCTAAAAAATGGCTTCTCTGATTTTGTTCCAAAGCCAGTGGAGCTAGAGCAATTATGCCGAGCGATTAAGAAAGTCTTCAATATGACCTTGGCGTCTCCCCCCCCTACTAAAGAACTTCCGTCCAGAACCCAAGACGATCGTCTTCCCCCCATGACTGAAATCACTGCTAGCGAAGAGCAAGCCTTGGTAGACAGATTTACCCATGCTTGCCAGCTAGGGGATGCAGATGAAGCCTTATTTTATCTCCACAAACTTCAAGAAACCTCTATAGCTGCCAATAAGTTAGATATAATTAAACAAAGCTTAGAGCATTACGACTTCGACGCAGCCTTGGCTGTTGACCTATACTGACTAGAATTAGAATTCTATTTTTCATTTGGTACCCGTACTAAGTCGCTCTCACATGGATTAAAGACGCCCGATGCCACCAAAAGATTTCTCACATATTGAGCAAAAAGACGCGGTAGACTTACTCTACTACAACATGAATACGGGGTTGGCGAGTACCTTTCTGGCCGCCACCATTTTCGTGTTTGCCTTTCCCCATGGCGGGAGCTTAGGAACACTACAGTTTGGCTGGTGGATGGGCATGTGTGCACTCTTAGCGTTGCGCGGTATCGACATGTTGTACTACTACCGCCGTGTGCGTCATTCAACCAGTGACTTTGAATATGGTCGAGCGTTTGCCCGATTTACCATTGGCATCCTATTAACCGCCGTGTTTTGGGCGAGTTACGCCCTGTATATGATTCCCCATGCCTCTGTGCCCGAAGTCGCTGTGTTCAGTATCATCCTCTCTGCCTTCGCTGGGGGCGCAGCCAATCTACTCTCTGGCTCCCGCACAATATCGATTTTGTATTCGAGCATTTTGACCATTCCGTTCACCATCGCCTTAATTCTCGCCGATGAGCCGTTTTACAACACCCTCGGCCTACTTGCTTTGACGTTCGCTATTATCATGCTTCTAAGTGCTAATAAGTCTGCCCGTTTCACGGCTAAGGCCATCCACCTCAAGCATCAAAACGATCACTTACTGGCTCATATGGAGCATGAGGTCGTTAAGCGGACAAAAGAAATTTATTCTCTCTCCAACTCTGATCCCCTGACAGGCTTATACAACCGTAAAGCCTTTGTGGAAAAACTGGATTACCGATTGCTGACCCAACCCAACATTAAGCAAGCAATCCTGTTTATCGATTTAGATGGTTTTAAAACCATTAATGACTCCCTCGGTCATGAAATCGGAGATCATGTGATTCGAGAAGCTGGTAAACGTATTCTTCAGAGCAGCCATGCGAGCGACCTAGTCTGCCGCTGGGGCGGTGATGAGTTTCTGTTAGCACTGGAACAAAACGATCAAGTGATCGAAAATGCCCAAAAGCTCATAGAAACCATTTCCGAACCCTATCTAATGGATGGTTCTAAACTCTCCATTGGTGCCACCATAGGGGTATCGTATTACCCAGCCCATGGCAATGATCACGAACGCCTGATACAGCGCGCAGACATGGCCATGTACCATCAAAAGCGCGCCCAAAAAGGTGGCGTTGGCATCTTTGATGAATCCCTACGGGAGCAATTACTGCGGGAAATCCGCCTGCGTGATCATCTTGAAAACGCCATCCATCGCCACGAACTGTTTCTCGTTTTTCAACCGATTCTGGAAGCCAAGACCAACCGCATCGCCGCCGTGGAAGCCCTATTGCGCTGGCGTCTAGATAATGAATACATCCCACCGGATGAATTCATTAACATTGCCGAACAGTACGGTTTTATTAAACCCATTGGCCTTTGGGTGCTCGGTGAAGCCTGTATGGCAGGCAAACGTTTGCAACAACTGGTACCGGATTTGTCTGTCTGCGTTAACGTTTCCATCCAACAATTACTGGATGAAAACTTTCCAGAGGATGTGAAAGCCACCCTAGAGCGGACAGGTTTCAGACCTGAAAACTTGCACTTAGAAATCACAGAGTCTCTATTTGCCCACGACAAACACCGACTCATTGAGAACATCTCTCGCCTCAAAAAAGTGGGCATTGAGGTCTCCATTGATGACTTTGGCACCGGGTACTCCTCTTTATCTGTGATGCAAGAATTCGACGTGGATCTGGTTAAAATCGATCGAACCTTTATCTGGACTATGGATCAAGGAGGTCGCGCCATCGTCGAAGCGGTATCTCAAATTGCCTCCTCTTTTGGCTATCAAGTAGTGGCCGAAGGGGTTGAGACCGAGGAACAAAAACAAATCCTCACGGACATGGGCATCGATTATTTGCAGGGCTATCTCTTCCTTCACCCGGTGACAGAAGAAGAAATGGTGGAGCATCTCAACATTCAGGCAAGTTAAAGATAGTCCTAACTTGCCCTAGAGATATAACAAAGAAGCAGATCAGTTTACGCAATTCATCCCCAAAGGTTGCCTTGAAGTTCGACGAAAATGACTTAATTTAGTGGGTATCTATCCACAAATTACGAGTTTTGTTATGTCTAATACTATCGATCTACTGAACTGGCGCTATGCCGCCAAAAAAATGGATGCCAACAAATCTGTTCCACAAGAAAAGGTTGACCGCATTCTTGAAGCCATCCGACTATCTGCTAGCTCTAGTGGCCTACAACCTTACGAAGTGTTTGTGGTCACCAACAAAGACATCCGCGAGCAAATCATGCCCCACGCTTGGAACCAGCAGCAAATCCTAGACGGCTCTCACCTACTGGTTTTCGCTGCTTGGGACAACTACACCGAAGATCGCATCAACATGATGTTCGACTTAGTGAATGATGAGCGCGGCTTCACCAACGAAGGCTGGGAAGCTTACCGCAAAATGATCCTTAACACTTACCCTCCACGTGACCCTGAAGTGAACTACGCCCATGCGGCACGCCAAGCTTACATCGGCTTAGGCTCTGCTCTGATTGCAGCCGCTGAAGAAGGCGTCGACAGCACACCAATGGAAGGCTTTGATCCGGAGAAAGTTGACCAGATCCTTGGCCTAAAAGAGCAAGGCCTACGCTCCGTGATCATCCTACCTTTGGGTTATCGAGCAGAGGAAGGCGACTGGCTAGTGAACCTGAAGAAAGTTCGCCGCGCCAAAGAAGACTTCATCCGAAACGTGGATTAATCGCGTAACAAACGATAACAGGGGCTCTTTTTGAGCCCCTGCTTGTCTAGGGGTTAATGACTGACAAAAAGGATCACACCATGATGAAACGACTGCTTCCACTCACTGCACTGGCCGCTCTGCTCAGTGCCTGCTCTTCTAATTCAGATTGGCGTACCGCCAGCCGTGAGCCAGCGGGCATAGCTCCAAATCCTGCGCAAGAGCCTGAAGCCGTGGTAGAAGTCTATGGTGCGGACGCCTTTAGCTGGCGCGGCTGGTTCGCCATTCACACATGGATCGCCACCAAAGAAGCTGGTGCGTCTGAGTACAAGGTTCATGAAGTGGTTGGCTGGCGTGTCGAACGGGGGCAACCAGCGCTCTACTCTTATACTACCGCCACACCGGATCGATACTGGTTTGGAGCGCGTCCGGAAAAGATTCAATCCATTACCGGTGAACGTGCGGCTCAAATCATTCCAAAGATCGAAGACGCCATCGCCCATTACCCATGGGCCGATGAGTACACAGTCTTTCCGGGACCAAACAGCAACACCTTCCCCGCTTGGGTTGGTTTGCAAGTACCTGAACTAGAGCTAGATATGCCGTTTCGCGCCATCGGCAGCGGTTACGCTGACTAGGCACTAGGAAGGAGGCAAAACACCAAGCTTAATGCTTGGTGTCGCCTGGGTTTGGGATAAAGTTAATTACCACAGATTCCACTTCTGGCGCAGCAGAATGAGGCTGGTTCACACGAGTGGGGATTTCTTGGGGCTGAGCTTGCACCACGGTGGATTGCTCATCGGTATAGCCACAAGACACACACTCACGAAACTGCTTTTCTGCCTCATCATCACGCCATGCGCGAATCTTATCCATCTCATTACAGCGAGGGCACACGGCCCCCGCAATAAAACGTTTGGTCGTCATCACCTACCTCTTAAGCTGCAATACCACTGTGGCGTAGCAGCGCATCGACACTTGGCTCACGACCACGGAACGCTTCAAACAATTCCGCAGCGGGGCGTGAACCACCATTTGCCAATATGGTATCACGGAAGTGAGCACCGGTTTCAGTGTTGAAGATGCCATCTTCTTCAAATTTAGAAAACGCATCCGCAGATAATACTTCCGCCCATTTGTAGCTGTAGTAACCCGCCGCGTAGCCCCCAGCAAAAATGTGCGAGAAGCTGTTTTGGAAACGGTTAAACGCTGGCGGAATGGTCACCGCCACTTGGCTACGCACATCGTCTAAGATCTCCTGCGCCTTGATGCCCGTCTGGTATTCACGGTGCAAACGGAAATCAAACAAGGAGAACTCAAGCTGGCGCACCATCTGCATGCCCGACTGGAAGTTCATCGCAGCCAGCATTTTATCCAACAGATCCTGAGGCAGTGGCTCACCCGTTTCATGGTGTCCTGCAATGTGTGCTAGGGCTTCTGGCTGCCAGCACCAGTTTTCCATAAACTGACTTGGCAACTCTACGGCGTCCCACGCCACACCATTGATACCAGATACGGAAGACACTTCCACTTGAGTCAGCATGTGGTGCAGACCATGGCCAAACTCGTGGAACAAGGTGGTCACTTCATCGTGGGTAAGCAGCGCAGGCTTATCACCAATCGGTGGCGTGAAGTTACACACTAGGTAGGCAACTGGTAGCTGCAAACGACCATCGTCTAAACGGCGGCGCACGCGACACTCATCCATCCAAGCACCACCACGTTTACCTTCACGGGCATAAGGGTCTAGGAAGAAGCGCGCAATGTCTTCCCCATCTTTAGAGATGGTAAACAGCTTCACGTCTTTGTGGTAAGTGTCAAAGTCAGACTCTTCACGAATGTCCACACCAAACAGGGTTTGCGCTGTGTAGAACAAACCAGAGGTCACCTTGTTGATCGGAAAGTAAGGGCGCAGCACTTCTTGAGAAATAGCGTATTTCTTCTCACGCAGTTTTTCCGCGTAGTAGCCCACGTCCCAAGAGTTCAATTCCTCTACACCATGCTCCGCTTTGGCGAAGGCTTTTAGATCCGCAAGATCCGCTTCAGCAGACGGTTTAGATTTCACCGCTAGGTCATTCAAAAAGTCGATAACCTGCTGGCCGTTTTCAGCCATTTTCGTGGCGACTGACAACTCAGCGTAGTTATCAAAGCCTAAGATCTTTGCCATTTCATGGCGTAACGCGAGAATCTCATCAATCAATGGCGCATTATCAAACTTACCCTCATTGCTTTGCTCTGACGCACGGGTGGCGTAGGCCGTGTACATTTCTTCTCGCAGGGCTTGGTTGTCCGCGTAACTTAACACCGGCAGGTAGGACGGAATGTCCAAGGTAAATAACCAACCTTCCTGCTCTTTCGCTTCTGCCATTTGCTTCGCTTGGGCCAAGGCGGATTCTGGCAGACCTTCCAGTTCACTTTCATCGGTAATTAACTTGCTCCAAGCGCGGGTAGCATCCAGTACGTTTTCACCAAACTGACTGCTTAACTCAGACAAGCGTGAGCTGATCTCCCCATAGCGTTTTTTAGCATCACCTTCTAGACCCACACCGGATAATTCAAAGTCGCGGATCGTTTGCGTTAGTGCTTCCGTTTGCGCTGGGGTTAAGGTTTTGGCTTCTTCACTTTCCGCTAGGGCTTTGTAGGCTTCATAGAGCGCCTTATTTTGTCCCAGCTCCGTGTAATACTCGCTCAATTTTGGCAAACACGCATTGTAGGCTTCACGAATCTCAGGGGTATTTTGTACTGAGTTCAAATGACTCACGGGTGACCAGAAGTGTCCTAGACGGTCATGAATCTCATCCAATGGCGTCACTAGGCTAGCCCACGTCGGGGCGCTATTTTTCGCCACTACCGCTTCGATGTCTGCACGGTTCTTTTCTAATAGAGCTTCAAGGTCTTTGGCGATGTTAGCCGGTTCAACCTTGGAAAACTCAGGCAAGCTTGTGGCATCCCATACGGATTGTGTCATATCGTGTTATCCTTTTTTGCGTCAGCGAGATGCTCTAGCACCTCGTCAAAAATTTTAGTACTGACATATAAGATATGTGGTCTTGGCGCTTTTTCAATGGTGTTGCGTCGATCACTTCCATAGCTTTCATTAATGCTGCACCTTGAGTGCTAAGGTCGAGTCAAAATGGTTATGAAAACGTTTCGCGGTCACACGCCAAAACTGGGGCAACGGGTCTGGGTTGACGACAGTGCAGTCCTGATTGGCGACATTGAAATAGGTGACGACAGCTCAGTTTGGCCTTTGGTAGCCATTCGTGGTGACATGCACCGCATTCGTATTGGCCAACGCACCAGCATTCAAGACAATTCCTGCTTACACATTACCCATGCCAGCAGTTATAAGCCAGAGGGCCACCCACTTCACATTGGCGACGATGTGACCGTCGGGCACATGGCCATGCTCCACGGCTGCACCATTGGTAATAAAGTGTTAGTGGGAATGGGCACCACCATCCTAGACGGTGCCGTGATCGAAGACGAAGTCATCATAGGTGCAGGCTCGTTAGTGCCTCCGGGTAAGCGCTTGGAGTCCGGCTATCTGTACATGGGCTCTCCCGTAAAACAAGCACGTCCTTTAAGCGAAAAAGAAATCGAATACTTCCAATACGCTGGCTTAAATTACGTGAAGCTAAAAGACGAGTACCTAGCTGAAGCAGCGAACACCTCGTCACCAAGCGAGTAATATTCGATAACTTTAAGGCGCTTAACTTTTTTTAAATTTTTTCTGCCGCAAAGTGTAATAAATACTCGGCTTGAGACGTCTAGTTGGCTACATTGCTAATTAACGTTTACGACAAGCCGAGATTTAACATGACACAAGCCCTATCTCGCTCCACCGAACCCAGCAACGGATACATCTTCCAGGACACCGTCTTTATGGAAGGTCTGCGCCAGCAAATGTTTAAATTTGCCCTGTTACAAGTACGTAACGAAGCCATCGCTGAAGATGCAGTGCAAGACGCCATGCTCTCCGCCTATCAAAATATTGAACGCTTTAACCGACAAGCAGCTCTAAAGACGTGGGTGTTCGCCATTTTAAAAAACAAGCTGATTGATATTTTGCGCAAGGAGAAGCGCTATACCAATGCCAGCTCTCTAGAAGAAGGCCGTAACAGTAATGGTGAAGCCCTTCTCGAAGAGTTGTTTACCGATAATGGACATTGGCAAAAGCACGAACGCCCACAAAAGTGGGATGAGCCAGACCATGGCATTGAAAGTCAGCATTTCTGGCGCATCTTCGATGCCTGCCTCGATGCTCTGCCGGCAAAATACAGTCGCTTTTTTATGATGCGAGAATTCCTCGAGTTGGACACCAATGAGATCTGTGACAACGAAGACATAAGCGTCAGCAACTTAAACACTACGTTATTCAGAGCGCGCCTGCGCTTACGTGAATGCCTTGAGAACAACTGGTTTCAAGAGGAGACAACAACATGATTCGCTGCATCGAAGCCACACAATTACTGTCCGAAAAACTCGACCGACCATTGTCGAAAAAAGAAAAGGTTAATCTGGGCATTCATACGGCCATGTGTCCCGCTTGTCGTCAGTTTGGCAAACATATGCTGATCTTACGGGATGTGAGCCAACGCTATGTGAGTCAAACTGGAGACAGTGAAGATCAGACTCCAAAAGACCGTTAAATACCTCTCAAAATCCCCCTAATCTGGCGGGCGGTGAAAAAATATTCAGTTTTTTTCACCGCCCCTGTAAGAAGCCAACCCCTCCCCCGTCAAACGAAGGTAACTAACAAAAACGTTTCCTTTGGAGGATCCAGATCATGTCTACTAAAAACGCTTCTCTTGCTCTAGCACTTGGTACTGCGGTGGCTCTGTCTGCGGTTTCGATGCCAGCTCAGGCTGCCAGTAAAGAAAAATGCTACGGTGTTGCCCTAGCGGGCCAAAACGATTGTGCGGCGGGCCCAGGCACCTCTTGTGCTGGCACTTCCACTATGGATTACCAAGGTAACGCATGGAAACTGGTACCAGCAGGTACTTGCATGGACATGCCTTCACCGAAATCCCCAAGCGGTCACGGCAAACTGGAAGCCTTCTAAGGGTTCCCCCATGACCATAACAAGCACCCAACGTGGGATGCATACCGAGGGTAGCCCACTACCCTCGGGCTTTTCCCAACGTACTGGCATCAGCCTTAAACCCGCTTACTATGAGCAGATCTTAGCGGAGCGCCCTAACATTGGGTTCTTTGAAATCCACGCGGAAAACTACCTCAGCGCTGGCGGCCCTGCGCCCTATTATCTGGACAAAATTCGTGCCCTGTATGAGGTGAGTATTCACGGCGTGGGGTTATCTTTGGGCGGGAACGAGCCCCTCAACCTTGATCATTTAGAGCGTGTGGCGCAACTGGTAGAGCGCATCGAGCCGGCGGTCTTTTCTGAACATCTGGCTTGGTCGACCCACGGGCAGAGCTTCTACAATGACCTGCTCCCTGTGCCTTACTCAGAAGTCCGCCTAACGGCCCTATGCGAACACGTTCATCAAGTACAAGAGCGGCTCAAACGCCCAATGCTGATCGAAAACCCGTCTACTTATTTCGAGTTTTGTTCCAGTGTGATGCCAGAACAAGACTTTATCGCCGAGCTGGTACAACGCACTGGCTGTGGTTTGCTCTTAGATGTGAACAATGTAGAAGTATCCTGCTTTAACCATGGTCGTTCCCCACTGGACTACTTGGCACACTTTCCGTTAAACGCAGTAAAGCAGATCCATTTAGCAGGCCATAGTCTAGATGTGGCAGACGCTACCCAGCTAAAAATCGACTCCCATGACCAACCGGTCGCGGCAGAAGTCTGGCACCTGTATCAGTATGTGCTGCAACAGATTGGCGATTGCCCCACTTTAATCGAACGAGACGGAAACTTCCCTGCTTTAGACGTCCTATTACAGGAAGCGGAACAAGCCAACCAGATTCGCCGGTTAGTCATGGAGGCTCCCCATGCAAAAGCAATTTAGCCAAGCCTTGTTTGCCCCCAACCCAGAACAGCGGAACAGGCTCCTAGAGGACATTCAGGGACAAGATAACTCCGAGCGCAATCAACGTTTAAACATCTACCGCAACAATGTGTTTGTGTCCCTCATGACCGCCCTTGGAGACATTTTCCCTGTCTGCAAACAAGTGGTCGGCGAGGATTTCTTTAACGCCATGGGGCGGCAATTTGTGGAACGCCACCCGCCTAAATCCCCAGTGTTAACCTGTTATGGGGATGAGTTTAGCGAGTTTGTCACACACTTCTTTCCCGCTCAGTCCTTACCCTACTTAGCCGAGCTGTGCGACCTAGAATACCGATTACTTCAGCTGACTCATGCCGCCGAGCCGGCCACATTGAGCTTGGAAGCCGCACAACAAAGCTTGAGTCAGGTGCAACACCCAGAGCGACTTGAGTTACATCTCAGCCCCCTGTGCACCCTGCTGCGCACAGGGTATAGGGTGGGCTCTCTGTTTCTCGCCCACCAAACGAATAAATATCAAGTGCTCCCTACGTTAGAACAGATCGATATTCACCAAGCTGAGTGCTTATTGTTCACCAAGCGTGGCCTATACGGTCAGGTCTATGTACTCACTGAAGCCGAATTTGCCTTTGTGGAAGCCCTACAGACTCACCCCAGCTTGAGCCGAGCTTTGCCCTCACAGGAAGATTTTGATCTCGGCCAAACCCTAGCAAAGCTGATGACATGGCAGATGTTCACGGCCATTAAAGAATCCAAGGAGCCTTTATGCTGAGCCTTATAAACAAACTACCGGAACAAGTTTTTCGCCACATTCCTGAATCCTTGGTGTTATTACTAGCGCGCTTTGCTTTGGCGGCGGTCTTTTGGCTCTCAGGGCAAACCAAGATAGAAGGATTCGCCCTAAACCCTTTGACCGGAACCTTCGAATTTGGCTGGCCGAGCATCAAAGACACCAGCTTCTTTTTATTTGAATACGAGTACGCCCTACCGCTGATTCCGGCCACTTGGGCAACCTATCTCGCCACCACAGCGGAGCATCTTTTACCGATCATGTTGCTGTTAGGTGTAGGGACACGTCTAAGCGCCTTTGGCCTAATGCTGATGACCTTGGTGATTCAAACATTTGTCTACCCAGAAGCCTACGTACTCCATGCTTCTTGGGCCGCTATAGCGCTCTTCATCATGCAACGGGGGCCGGGCAAACTGTCTTTGGAAGGTTGGCGTCACCACTAACAAAAAGGGCCTGCTTTTTAGAGCAGGCCCTTTTAAAATCGTCTTCACCTAGGAAGGATCCAGCATTAACTGCGCGCCTTCATGAACGGCAAGGTATACGCCACTAAGAATAGGAAAGCCGCACACACCACCACACTTGGGCCCGTTGGCGTATCCCAATGGTAAGAAGCCCACAAGCCGCCACACACGGACAAGCAGCCTAATACCCCCGCCATGGTCGCCATCTGCACGGGCGTGTTAGACAAGCGGCGAGCCGTCGCAGCAGGAATAATCATTAACGAGGTAATCAAGAGCACACCGACGATCTTCATCGCCACAGCAATTACCAAAGCCACCAATAGCATCAGCAACAGGCGAATGGTTTCTACTGGGTAGCCTTCTACCTTCGCCAGCTCTTCATTGACCGTCACCGCTAAAAGGGGCTTCCAAAAAATCACTAACAAGGCCATTACCAGCGCCCCACCACCAAAGATCCAATACAAATCCGTTTGCCCGATGGCCAATAAATCACCAAACAAATAGGCCATCAAATCAATGCGTACATGGTCCAAAAAGCTCACCGCCACTAAGCCTAACGACAAAGACGAGTGGGCCAAAATCCCCAGTAAGGTGTCCGTAGCAATGATGTGTTTCTTTTGTAGCGTCACCAGCACCAGCGCCAAGCCAACACAGAGCACCACAATGGCTAAATTCAAATTGATGTTTAACAAGAAGCCAAGAGCAACCCCTAATAACGCCGAATGGGCCAAGGTGTCACCGAAATACGCCATGCGGCGCCACACCACAAACGCTCCCAAAGGACCGGCCACTGCTGCGACCCCAAGACCGCCTAACAAAGCCCGTATCAACAGTTCTAACATTTCTTTCTACTCTACTTGGGATTAATGGTGATGCTGACAGCTAGCACTGTGCACATGGCCTTCTTCGACCACTTCACCACTGTCATCATGAACGTGGTCATGGCTGTGGGCATAAATGGCAATGGATTCTGCCGCCCCGGGCACACCAAACAGTGCCTGATAGGCTGGGTGGCCTTTCACATGTTGCGGCGAGCCAGAACAACACACATGCTGATTAATGCATACCACAGTGTCTGTTTGCGCCATCACCAAATGCAAATCATGGGAAATCATCAAAACGCCGCAATTCAGCTCATCACGAATACTGGCAATGAGGTTATACAGCTCCACCTGACCATTCACATCCACCCCTTGGACCGGCTCATCCAACACCAATAAATTGGGACGATTTAACAAGGCGCGAGCCAGCAACAAGCGTTGCGTCTCACCACCAGACAAGACCTGTACTTGGGAGTTTTCTAAATGAGGAATCCCGATTTTCTCAAGGGTTGGGCGGATCTCACGCTTATCCACGCCGCGCACCAAGCCCAAAAAGTGCTTCACCGTCAGGGGCAAAGTGGGATCAATATGCAGCTTCTGGGGCATGTAGCCGATGCGCAGCTCACTGTGTCGCACCACTTCGCCACTGGTGGGGGTTTGTAATCCCAGCAAGGTACGAATCAGGGTACTTTTGCCACTGCCATTTGGGCCGATCAGGGTAACAATCTCACCACGATGCAGAGGCATATTAATATTGCTCAACAGCTGACGGTCACCAAAGCGAATGCCGATGTCTTTTAGCTCGGCCAAGCAGGTACTCATTGGGCGCTCTCCTGCTGGCAGTTTGCACACAGTCCCGTCAGCTCAATGGTTTCGGCACGCAGTTGAAAGCCCTGCTCTTTGGCTTTATTGATCAACGCACTGTGGATGTCCTGATAATCGAATTCCGCCACATTGTGGCACTCATCACAGATCAGGAAATAGCCTTTGTGGGGCTTGTCCGCATGGGCACAACCAAGGTAAGCATTCATAGACTCCACCTTGTGAATCAGCCCCGCCGCCAACAAAAAGTCTAACGCTCGGTAGACGGTTGGCGGCGCAGAGTTAAAACCTTCTTCCGCAAGTTTTGCCAATAATTGATAAGCCCCGAGCGGGCGATGGCTTTGCCAAATCAGCTCCAAGGCTCGACGGCGCACCTTAGTTAAGCGCTGACCTTGTTGGGTACAAACCGTCTCGGCGGTTTCCAAGGCTTGCTCAATGCACACATTGTGATTGTGGCTATGGTCGTGAGAATGATTGTCTTCGGTCATTAGAATGCCCGTCCTGCTACTTGTAGGTCGCTGTAAATCATAGCAACACTAATAAAAATTAACGCCAGAGCCGCCACCATGCCCAGTAAACGGGTCATACGTGTGCGCCAAACGCTTGGTGTCAGTCCTACGCTGGCATCGCGCAATGCCACACTGACAATCGCTAAAATAGAAACGGTGATCGCCGTCCCTAGGGACATAGCGACTACCGCTAACATCCCCCAAAACATAATGCCGGTACTGGTGGCGAACAAAAGCACCAAGACCGCCCCAGAACAAGGTCGAATGCCAATGGCAGACACCATGGCCCAAGTACTGCGCTTCGCGACTTGCTGGTCTTGATGATGCTCATGGGCATGATCATGGTCACAGCAGCTGTGATCGTGGCTGTGATCGTGGCCACAGCTTGACTTGCCCCAGGCCAAACGCCACAACATCCACACCCCAATCAGACCAATGGCCACATAAGAAGCGATTTCCAGCACTCGAGTCGTCTCAGTAATAATACCCGCCAAGGTAAAGACTTGGGACAACATAAACACCAAAGCAATCGCCACCAAACCTTGGATCATGGCCGAAACAAAAGATAACTTAATACCTTTCATCGAAGGGGCTTTGGTCGCCAGCATGTAGGATGCAATTACCGCCTTGCCATGGCCCGGTCCCGCTGCGTGGAAAATCCCATACAAGAAACTGGCCACCAACAAACTGCCGATCAAAAACGGATCTTCTTCACGGGCCAACGTCTGTACTAAGCGCGCCAACTCCCGGTGAAAATCCCGTTGTTGCTCCATCATCCAGCGACTGATTTCGAACACTTCCACTTGGCCAGACGCCCAAGCACTACCCGATAACAGCAACAAAGCTACTAGTATCCATCGACCCATTAGGACGACTACTCCCATTGAATAAATTTTAGGCTGTTATGTTATAACAAGTGACACGCCCCTTGAAGGACTTTGACCCTCAAAAGGCGTAAAGAGAAGTGAATTCCGGCTTCCCTTGAAAACGAGAAGCCGTGGCAATTGCTTTAAGGAGCAACTGGGTGCAAAAACCCCATCACGCCACCCATAAAAATCTGTGCCGCCATGGCCGCCAAGATCAAGCCAGTAATCTTAGATAAGATGTTTAAGCCAGTACGGCCTAACAATTTTTCGATCAAAGAACCCGAGTACAAAATCACGCCCAAGGTGAGCAAAGCTCCCACTAACCCCAGCACGCCGATGACCAGATCCCAGCCCTGAAACTCAGCACCATAGACCAGAATCGTACCTATGGTGGCAGGGCCTATGATGGTGGGTACCGCCAAGGGCACCACAGAGACATCGTCCCGTTCCTCGTTGGGCATGCCTGTCGCATGATTTCGAGTCCCGTCCCGCACCAAACTAATGGCAGACATAAACAACAAAATCCCAGAGCCAATGCGGAACGAATCCAAGGTAATGCCCAACACTTCAAACAAGGCACTGCCAAAAAACATCAACACTAGGGAAATAGCTAACGCCGCAATAATCGCTTTGTTGGCAACGCTCTTGCGTGCCTGTGGCGCTTCGCCACGGGTCAACGCCAAAAACATCGACAACACGAAAAACGGTGCGAAAAGGAAAAAGAACTTAATCCAAGTAGAGATCAATAAACTCATGAAGGTGAATACTCAACAAGCACCTCATAACACGATCAGCGTTGTGTCAGTGCTAATTTAACGCCAAAGCCCACCAGCAATACGCCAGTGATGCCGTCCAAGACTTGCGCCACTTTTGGTCGCGCCAGCCAAACTCGCGCGCGATGAACCATCACGGCAAGAAACGTTTGCCACACCATCGCTATGATAAAGTGCAGTGCGGCCATAAACAGAGATTGCGCCACAGCCGAATGGGCTGGGTCGATAAACTGTGGCAAAAACGCCATGTAAAACACGATGGTTTTTGGATTCAGTACATTTGATAGGATGCCCTGACGAAACGCGCTACCAGCGGTTACCTTACGACCTTCTGGTACATGCAATGTCAGACCTTTTGGTCGCCAAGCGCTACGCAATGCTTGAATCCCTAAATAAGCCAGATACAAAGCCCCCGCCATCTTAAAAGCGGTAAACAGAGTCGCCGAGCCTAGCAGGATCACCGACAAGCCCAGAGCTGAAATCGTCGCATGGGCAAACAAGCCCAGACAAATCCCCAAACTACACACAAAGCCAACACGCCAACCCGCTACCGCAGAGTTACGCAGCACCAACAAGGTATCCACACCGGGACTCATAGTCAGCACAGAAATCGCCAACAAAAAGGGTAACCACTGAAAATGCTCTAACACGCTGCTGACTCCTTAATGGGAACGGCTACTAGCCACGATCACAATGAAGGTCGATCCAACCTTCCATATAAATTTCTTCTGCGTCGACCAGTGTTGGCGTGCAGGTTTCTGCCAGCACACCCGTTAGCTGAATTAAGCCAGCATCTGGGATCACCATGGCAAAGTAATTTTCTTTGTCACCAAAGCCAATGCGCAGGGTCTGCTGCTGAATGTTCACCGGCTCAGCCAGCTCAATACCCAGTTTCACCTGTAGTTTTTGATCCGAAATAGCCAGATCTACAATGGACACCTGTGCTGGCGCGATTTCTTCCCCATCCACTTGGATACGCAGGAAATAACCGTATTGGGCAAGGTTGGTCATGGCCACCGCAGCTTCCGCCTTTTCTTGACCTTGAAACACCCCATCCGCATTGGTATCAAACGCCATCAACATGTCTAAACTGGAGAACAGGTCGAACTCCCAGTTGGCTTCGAGGGTTTGCAAGGTGGGCTGATTCACCACCACCCGATAATAAGAATCCACCCAAATATGAGGGTGCGCCATGACAGCGGTGGATTGCCAAACCGCTCCCAAGGCCAACAAGCTCATGATTAGGCGTCTTATCATGGGATTAATTCTCCATCAAACTCGGGGCAAAACGCACACGGGCTTCTAAAATACGCTGGAATTCCATGGGATCATGTTGCTGCGCCAAACGCTCAGGGTCATCCTTCGCACCGTGCCATGCTTCCAAACGGGACAACCAAAAACGCAACGCTGCAATGCGCAACATATGCGGCCATGCCATGATTTCTGCGGCACTGGGCTCACGCTCATGGACATAGGCATTGATCATGGCGTGGTACTTATCCATATCCAATTCGCCCGTTTCAAAATCCGTACACCAGTCATTAATCACAATGGCTAGGTCATACATCAACCATGCATAGCAGGCATTGTAGAAGTCGATGATGGCGGACAACTGGTCCCCTTCAAACAGAGTATTGTTGTAAAACAAATCACCGTGAATCGTGCCCTTTGGCAACTGATCATCGTAATCCGCAATAAAGGTATCGAACTCAGCCACCTGTGCTAACAGCAAATGGGCTTGTTCCGGCTCTAGCTCAGGGGCGATGGCTTTAGAGGTGTTGCGCCACCATTCGATACCGCGATGACTTTCACGGTGCTCGGGAAAATCCATGCCCGCCGTATGTAATTGCGCTAAGACCTTGCCCATCAAACGACAGCTTTCCACCGAGGTGCCATCGATCAAACCGCCGGCAAAGCAATCCACGATAATTGCAGGACGACCTTTTACTGTACGCAGGCGCTCACCATGGTTGTCGATCAGCGCCGCTGGGACGTTAAAGCCTTTATGCTTAAGGTGAGCCACCACATCTAAGAAGTACGGTACTTCATCAAACTCAAACTCTTCAAACAGGGTAAGCACGTATTTTCCAGTGGTGGTGGTCAGAAAATAGTTGGTATTTTCCACGCCCCCAGAAATGCCCTGAAAAGACACCAATTCACCCAAGTAATAATCGGCCACAAGGCCGCGCATGTCAGAGTCCGTAAGAGTTGTATAAACCGCCAAGTGATGCACCTAAACTTGTTAAAATCGAGCGTAATCGCATTAAGCCGCTTATGCTCCACAATCAGAGCAAAAAGGTCAATTCAAGACCGCCAAAAAGCAGCGATTATGTTAGTCTAACTGACAATTTAGCATTCGTATTCACCGCAAACAGCGGAAGACTTTGAACAGAGCCGTCCACGACACCGGACGGCCAAGAGGAAAACTATGTCGGCTCAAGACTCACTGACCAACACATCCCCCATGGTTCTGGTAGACGGTTCTTCGTATTTGTACCGTGCCTTTCACGCGATTCCACCGTTAACCACTAGCGACGGCCAGCCCACTAACGCGGCCCGCGGTGTGATCAGCATGATCCGTAGCCTGATTGGCCGCTACCCGAATTCTCCGATCGTGGTGATCTTTGATGCCAAGGGCAAAACCTTCCGAGACGACCTTTACAGCGAATACAAAGCACAACGTCCGCCTATGCCAGACGATTTGCGGGTTCAGATCGAGCCGATTCACCGCATGATCGAAGCCATGGGCCTACCTCTTGTCATCATCGAAGGCGTGGAAGCCGATGACGTGATCGGCACCATCGCCAAACAAATCGGCGGTGAAGGCCGTGAAGTCGTCGTCTCCACTGGTGATAAAGACATGGCACAGCTGGTGACGGACAAGGTCACCTTAGTGAACACCATGACGGACACAGTGATGGACATCCAAGGGGTACACGACAAATTCGGTATCCCCCCTGAGCTGATCATCGACTACCTAGCTCTTATGGGCGACAAGGTCGACAACATCCCCGGTGTACCGGGCGTTGGCGAAAAAACCGCTCTGGCAATGCTGCAAGGCATTGGCTCCATCAAAGAGATTTACGAGCGTCTGGACGACATCGCCCCATTGGGCTTCCGTGGTTCCAAAACCATGGCGAAAAAGATGGAAGAACACCGTGAGATGGCAGAGCTGAGCTACACCCTTGCCACCATCAAGTGCGATGTGGAGCTGCCTTTTGATCCCCATGCGTTGAAAAACGAAGAAATCAACAAAGAAGCCCTACGTGAATGGTTCCAAAAGCTGGAATTCAAAACCTGGCTACGCGACATCGACAAAGCCCCTGTTCACGGCACCGCCGATGATACTGTAGACAATGAAGATGAGCCTGCACCGGCCGCCAACATCGAAGTGGACTATGACACCGTCCTAGATAAAGACAGCTTCAACGCTTGGCTGAAAAAGATCCAAGAAGCCGAGCTGGTGGCATTCGACACGGAAACCACTTCCCTCAACTACATGGCCGCAGAGCTAGTAGGCGTGGGACTTTCAGTAGAAGTGGGCAAAGCGGCTTACATCCCAGTAGCGCACGACTACGAAGGCGCCCCAGAGCAACTTGACCGTGATTGGGTATTAGAGCAATTGAAGCCTTGGCTTGAAGACGACAACCAAAAGAAAGTCGGCCAACACCTAAAATACGACGCCAACGTACTGAACAACTACGGCATCACCCTGCGCGGTATCGAATTCGACACCATGCTGGAGTCTTACGTGTTCAACTCCACCGCCACCCGTCACGACATGGACAGCCTAGCGTCTAAATTCCTCGGCCACACCACAGTGAGCTTTGAAGAGATCGCAGGCAAAGGCGCGAAGCAAAAAACCTTTAACCAGATTGAACTTGAGCAAGCAGCGTTTTACGCGGCAGAAGACGTAGACATTACCTTGCGCCTGCACCAAGCCATCATGCCTAAACTGGAAAAAGAAGGGGACCTGGTCAAAGTCCTAAAAGACATCGAACTGCCCCTAGTGCCAGTCTTGGCAAAAATGGAACAAACCGGTGCCCTGATCGACCCTGACCTACTCCATGCTCAAAGCGCCGAGATTGCCAGCAAGCTGCAAGAAATCGAGATCAAAGCCCACGAAGAAGCGGGCCAAGCCTTTAACCTAAGCTCTCCCAAACAGCTCCAAGAAATCCTGTTTGAAAAGCAAGGTTTGCCTGTTATCAAGAAGACACCAAAAGGCCAGCCTTCGACCGCAGAGCCAATCCTGCAAGAGCTGGCGGAACAATACGAGCTGCCACGCTTGATCATGGAGCACCGCAGTCTGTCGAAGCTAAAGTCCACCTACACGGACAAGCTACCAGAGATGCTGCAAAAGACTGGGCGCATTCACACCTCATACCACCAAGCGGTGACCGCCACAGGTCGTTTGTCGTCCACAGATCCAAACTTGCAGAACATCCCGATTCGTACCACCGAAGGCCGTCGTATTCGCCAAGCCTTTGTTGCACCACAAGGCTACAAGCTCATCGCCGCGGATTACTCGCAAATCGAACTGCGCATCATGGCACACTTGTCCCAAGACAAGGGGCTACTGGATGCCTTTGCCAATGACCTAGACGTGCATAAAGCCACCGCAGCAGAAGTCTTCGACACTACCGCAGACGAAGTGACAACAGAGCAACGTCGCCGCGCCAAAGCCATCAACTTCGGCTTGATCTACGGCATGTCAGCCTTTGGTCTCGCGAAACAGCTCGGCATTGGCCGCCCAGAAGCGCAAAAATACGTACAACGTTACTTTGAACGCTACCCAGGTGTGCGCTCCTACATGGACAACACCCGTGAAAGCGCCAAAGAAAAAGGCTACGTGGAAACCATCTTCGGTCGCCGCCTGTACCTACCTGAGATCAAAGCCCGTAACGCCATGATGCGCCAAGCGGCCGAACGCACCGCCATCAACGCCCCAATGCAAGGCTCCGCCGCCGACATCATCAAACGCGCCATGATCAACATGCACAACTGGCTCGCCGACACCGACCTAGACGTACGCATGATCATGCAAGTACACGATGAATTGATCTTCGAAGTTGCTGAGAAAGACCTTGATGCCGCGCAAGCTAAAATCGTAGAAATCATGCAGACCAGCAGCGAGATCGACGTACCATTGCTTGTGGAAGCAGGGGTTGGGAACAACTGGGACGAGGCGCATTAAGCCTCGTCTATTATCAACGAACTTACTCTCAGTGGTCAGATCCCTTATACACTGAATTTGATTGAGACTAACACTTAGCCTTTACGTGAAAGGGATCTGACCCCTTTCTATTCTGCACAAGCCAAAATCGTAGAAATCATGCAAATCAGCAGCGAGATCGACGTACTATTGCTTGTGGAAACAGGGGTTGGAAATAACTGGGACGAGGCGCATTAAGCCTCGTCTATTATTAACGAACTTACTATCAGGGGTCAGATCCCTTATACACCAATTTGGTTGAGACTAAAACTTAGCCTTTGCGTGAAAGGGATCTGACCCCTTTTCCTAAAACACTTTGGTTTCTATTCACGGAGGAAAAGATGCCAAGAAGACCTCGTGCATTACTACCAAATGTACCCGTCCATATCGTTCAGCGTGGTGCTTCACATAAAGCTGTTTTCTTCGAGAATGAGGATTACAAAGCCTATGCAAGTTGGATGAAGGAAGCCGCTGTGGTTTATGACATTGCCATCCATGCATTTGTCTTGATGACTAATCACATTCATATCCTGCTAACGGCTAAGAATCCTGAAAATGTAGGCAAGTTTATGCAGCACATAGGACGCCGCTACGTTCCTTTCATAAACCATAAATATGGCCGCAGCGGTTCTATCTGGGAAGGTCGCTATAAAAGCAACCTAGTGCAATCAGAACACTATTTTCTGGCAGTAATGCGTTATATCGAATTAAATCCTGTAAGGGCTAATATGGTGGAGCAAGCCGCCCACTATCGTTGGTCTAGCTTTCAACATAATAGCGGCTTAAAGCCACTGTCTTTTATTACGCCTCATCCTGTTTTTAATGCACCTGGTTCAGATACTGTCACACTAAGCAGTAACTATTTGTCTATGTTTGAGCAGCAGCAAAACACACAAGAGATCAATACTATTCGAAATGCTTGGCAAACAGGCAGATCGCTGACTTAGCTTCGGGGTCAGATCCCTTATACATCTAGCTCAATTGAGACTATCACCAAGTCTTGATATGAAAGAGATCTGACCCCTTTGATGCTATTTGTTTACATAACACATGCCTGACAGTGCTGGCCTAGCTGCTAAAATAGGTTGTTCAAGCAAATGGAGCTTTTTCCCCTCATGACTAAATTAAAATCTCTTCATTCGGCTGTCAGTGACAGCTATACCCGCCGCACGGTGGTTAAATCCCTAGGGGCTTTGCCCTTTATGTCGGCGTTCGCTTTAGCTGGGTGCGATCGCACCGGTGTTATGAAAGATGGTGCTGTGGCAGCGTCCACTGTGTCTCAAGGAACTTACTCTGGTCCTTGGGCTGTGGGTGGTACCGATTTGATTACAAGCGCTTATCCTCCCACGTCCATTTTTGAAACGGGTCGCACTTGTAGTATCGCACTGACGGAACGAACGACGGAAGGCCCTTGTTATTTTCAGGACAGTACGGGGGAAGACATCTCCGAGGGTCGTGAAGGGTTGCCGATGCAGCTCTGCCTGCAATTAATCGATGAGAATTGTCAGCCTTTGGCCAATCATAAGATCGAAGTCTGGCACTGTGATTCAGAAGGCATTTACTCTGCTGACACCAGCAACAGCGAATATTCTCGTCGCTTTAATGAAGGTTTCTGTTCAGGGGACAAAGAGTCCGCGTTATCCTCCACATGGTTCCGTGGACAGCTGATGACTGACTCAGATGGCCGAGTCAATTTTAAGACGTGTTTCCCAGGCTGGTATCAAGGCCGCACCATCCACATTCACTTCAGTGTGACGGATTCAAATGGTAATGCGAGCGTAACGTCTCAGTTTTGCTTCCAAGACGGTCTAGCAAAAGAGATTTGCACACAACACCCAAATTACATGGCCCGTGGCGAACAGGGCACACCGCTCTCTAGTGGCCGAGATACCGTCTTCCCAAGAAGTGGTTTTGAGGCATTTATGTTAACCACTCGCTTAAATGATGACGGCACTCTTCTTTCTTACGGTTCCATTCAAATCAGTTAAGCTCAAAGGGGGCTGCAGACCAGTGCGCCCCCTTGATTAACGCGTTTACGACTTAGCTTTTTCAACAATCTTTTCTAGCAGTGGCATCCACTCACTTTCGACCTTCAGCGCAAAACATTCCTCTAACGCATCGGCTAACTGCTCTGCGTTTAGCTCTCGCTGCTCCACTGCGCCGTTGCGAGGGCGGACGGTTAGGCGATTGTTCAATAGTGCATAGCGAGTGTCCGGTATTGCCCGTGCCATCATTAGGTTATGGCGAAATTTAGAGTTGGGGCTGGCCGAGGTAAACCAGTTAGCCACTTCCATATCGATCGGCTCAAGTGGTTGGCTGGCAATATCGTAAAGGTCTTCCCATTGATCCTGTACGCTCACCTGCAACATCCAGCCGTGGTCTTGTGGGAGAATACGAAACGCTTCGTGTTGTCCCTGTTGCGCCTCACTGGTCCCCAATCGCAAGGGATCAGTCAGCACGAGACCACCAAAGCCCACATCGGCTAGCCACCATTCCCCTTCGATACGAACTCTGAGCACCTGATGGGTTCTTGGGCCAAATGGTGCATTTTCGGGTTGTCGCCAAACGTTGCGCGCCATTAGGGATTCCACTTCAAACCCCAGTTGTTTAAGGGCTTGCATAAATAGCGCATTGTGCTCAAAACAGTATCCACCGCGACGATCGCCGATGAGTTTTTGTTGGATGCTGTCTAAATCCAGACGGATACCACGATCAAGTAAGACGTCAATATTTTCAAAGGGAATGTGCTTTGGATGCAGAGCGTGAATGGCTTTTAGAGTCGAAAGCTCTGGTGTTTCTGGCCCTTGATATTGGATACGGGCGAAGTAGTCTTGCAGGTGGATCATGTCTAATACCTGATTCCTATGATTAAAAAGAGCACTTTAACAGTTTGCTTCGGTTTCACAATTACAGGCCAATAAATGGCATCTAATAAAACGTTTCAAAGCATTGGTTGATGGGGAAATCATCATTTAGCCCTTCTCAACTTACCTTTGTTCCCCAACCTCCCCCTTTATTGGATCTTATCTGCGCACTATTTAAAGAGTGCTGATGGGGGGTGGTGCTAGGCTTTAAGGATATGAAACACATAAAAGGAAGCCCCCATGCTTGTACGTATCTTAAGTCTGTTGATTTTGCCTCTGCTACTGGTGGCCTGTAATGCAAATCCGAGCCAACCACTGAATGGTGGCACCCAAGCAGAACCAGCCAAGTCTAGTGAGGTGCAAGCTGCGCCGTTGAAAGACGCTAGTTCGTCAGACGAAGGCGTGCTAGCACAGATTAAGGCCGATGAGCAGGAAGCCAAGCAAGAGCAAGCCGCCACAGAGCAAGAGATTCAACAACGTGAGGCGACGTTTGAGCAGCGCCTTGCTTTGGATAAGTCTGTCGGCACGACTGTGTGTACTTGGCAAAACAGTGTCGGGGTCGTAAAACAGGTTGAGCCAGACCGCATTCAGGTGGCCGTGCAAGGCCGCGCTATGTCAGCCACGAATGGGGCGTTTTTTAGCGACACTGCCAATCACCCCGAGCTGACAGAGCAGGAAGGCAACGTCTGGACAGACGGCAGCGATTGGGCCGTCTGTGACGTGGCTTTGTAAGACGAAGCTTAAATTTATACAGATGAAGGCTGGTGCTTAGTCCAAACGCACCGTGGGGGTAGTCTCCACAACGCAAGGGGTTTCGCCTTGAACCTTTGCGATCTGGTCTTTCGAGGCATGCACTTCTGTTGCATTGGTCAGCAAACCAAAGCGCACATAGAAATGTTTACTTTCTTTTCCCTTGATCGTTGGCACCAAATTCAAATCCCACTGGTGTCGGCGATTATAGGCGTAGGATGTGCCCGGCTCGATGCCGACCACATAACCCTGCTCTGGGGTATCTAGGTTCTTCCAAATGGTCAGTACAGGCAGAGTGTCCATCTTATAGGCGACTTCTATGCCTTGACCTTGGCTAGGACTTTCTAACAGGGCATAGGCCATGTCGTGCTCATCCCCTAAGCTTTCTATGTTGAACACCATTTCATCAAATTGCGCTGTGGGCTCAGACATCTGCGCCCAAGTATCTAAGCCTGTTGCAGCGTAGTCATTGAACGGCGCAACTTTTTTACCTGTGACGTGTAGACGCGCCCCTTTCCCAAGAATGGGAGCACCGAAGTTGTTGTGGTATATCCCCTGATAGGTGTTGTCATAGCTAGACAGGTTGGTAAGGGTGTCCTGCACTTCAATGTAAGGCGATGAAGGAGTCAGGGTTAGACAGGTATCTAATTCAAAATTGGTGAATTTAAAGCGTTTCTCATCCACGCGACCCCGCAATCGCACCCTATAAGGGGGCTGCTGATCTACTTCCAATACAATGTCATCTGCTGGGGTATTTTGAATACGACCATGGAGGGTCAAGAATTCACCACGGTCTTCCCCCGGATGCCCTGCCCACTGGTAACCGCAACGCACCATCATTTCGTTAAAGCCATCCAGCCAACCACAGCCACCGGAGGCTTCTTGGTTGATAAAGCCAGGGTGCACGACTTCTTTTACTGGGGAATCCCAACCGAATCGAACATCCCCGCGAACGGCGTCTAAAATCCCCATCCCACGGGTGGGGATCACTCGCACAGTGATGTCCCCCACGGTCAGAGCAATGAGGCGGGAGCCTTGTTGCTTACCGCCCACTAGGGTGACTTGTTCCACATGTAAAGGCACATCAGCGGGTAATCCAAAGTCTTTGGCATCACGCTGGAAGTCACTTAAATCAATGCCGTCACGCTGGCTTAATATGGTTAGGGTGGCGGTTGTATTTGCCATCAGAATTCGTCTCCACTAGGTTGTCGCGAGGGGCTGTACGCCATCCATTAATGCTGCAAGCAGGCCAACATTTCTTGCTCTATCTGCTGCCAATCAAGGTCCGTTGGACTGATGATTTCGATACGTGTGTCACGTCGGTAGGCGACTTTATCAAAGTCATGCTCATCGTTAACACGATTAAAGAACACCCAAGCCGTGCCAATACGAATCACGCCTTTTACGCGATTAACACCTTTGAGCCCCGTTAGAATTTTCTCTAATTCCCAGTAGTCAAAGCAGTCATCCCGGTGAAAGATCCAACCACAGCTGTACAAGCCGCTACCATGGCCAGTTTTTCGGATCGGTTGCCCAGGTTCAGGCTGAGCTTCATGGTGCGAGTGATCGTGATGGGAATGATCATGATGGTCATGGTTGTGGTTGTGGTTGTGGTTGTGGTTGTGGTCGTGGTCGTGGTCATGGTGCGAATGTTCATGATCATGATGAGCATGGGCGTCTGGAAATTGCGCTTTTAGCTGACCATTACGCACCAGATCAAGCAATGCTGGATCGATATTACCCTGTGTTATTCGCCCGATAAATTGCTTCGGTGGGAACATGTCGTTCAAACCAGATTCCGCCACTTCGATCTGTTCTGGTGTTGCAAGATCGCACTTGTTGATCAAGACCACATCCGACAGGTTAAGCTGGTCATGAAAGATCTCATTATTAATCACACCTTCCTCTTCCAACCAACGTGGATCGAGCAAGCAGACCGTTGCCCGCAGGTCGAGCACCGTTTTAAAGTTTGGCCCCATGAGAGTGTCGATAATGCCTTCTGGGTGACCTATACCCGTTGGTTCTATGATCAAGCGATCAGGCTTCGCCTGTTCAATCAGCGCCCGCAGAGTTTGTCCCAAAGACGCCCCCAATGAACAACAAATACAGCCACCGGCTAGCTCTTTAATATGGAGTCCGTCTTGGGTGGGCATCATTTCTTGGTCAATTCCCACTTGGCCGAATTCATTAACGAGCACAGCCCAGACTTCTCCTTCTGGCTTATTCGCGAGCAGCGCATTAATGGTGGTGGTTTTGCCAACACCCAAGAATCCAGTAATGATATTGGTTGGGATGGCTTTCGATTGTTCGTTCATAGTGACTCTTTTGTCTGGTGTTTTAGGAGCTATGGAAAGGACTGACACAGCCATTTAAACCAAACAATTGGGGCTGTTAAGCATTAATCCACCCCAGTGGAGCAAATTTCGTGGAATTCCCTATCCAGTGTTCACAGACGACAATGGGCATGCCGCCTGTGCTGTAGGGTCATTAAGGCGGAATTAGATGGCTTTATCAAAATAGGTATGAGTTTGAGTCAGCTTGGACACTTCATCAATGTAGGCTTGTACCGAATCAGGGAAGGTTAAATTTGCCACCATGGTCAGGTTACGTAGCACGGGGTAAACCAGCACATCATCCCAGCTCAGGGTGTTTTCTCGGTCTGAAGGGAGAGACAAGGACGGCAGTTTCCCTAGGGCATTTTCAACCTTATCTATGTGTTCCTGGGTCTGGTCCATGGCGGTGGCAAAGGACATATCAATGATCTTCTCTTTTTTACCTTCAAAGTAATCTTGAGCCGATTGAGTTTTGAATTCAGGTAAGCCAATGCGGATATTACGGGGGAATAGCAGGCAATTAATCGAGAAGTTCACCTGATTAAGCACCTCTAGCACGTCTTTCGCGTGACCGCCCTCTTCAATGATCTTTTCTGGATTGCCTAGCTCATCAAGGCGCTTGGCAATGTCCAAGCTCTCGCCCATGGCATCACCTTGATGCTCTAATATCGGCAGCACTTTCGCACCAATCAGCTTATAGCAGCTTTCTTCGTCATCGTTAGCAAGGTAGATGTTCTGCTGGTTCACTTGTTTGTAATTGGCGACCATTTCAGCTCGCACACAGAATGGACAGTGATCGTATAGATACAGATTCATGGGGGCTCCTTTTGATGTTCAATACTTAACAATCTATCGCACTGGGTGCTTTATTGACAGTTCGCAGCGACCGCATCCATATGTTTTGCAAGATCAAAGTCTTTTAGAGATAAGCCAGAAACATCGTGTGTCATCAGCTGAACACTGACCTTGTTATAGACATTGAACCACTCTGGGTGATGGTCTTTTTTCTCCGCATAGAGGGCACATTGAGTCATAAAACCAAACGCCTGACGAAAGTCTTTGAAGGTAAAGGTTTTGCTCAGTTTGCCCGCTTCGATTACCCACTTATGCTCGGTCTCTGCGTTCAGCTTGTTAAAGGCGGCTTGAAGTTCTTGTTCTGAGAGTTTTTGATTTGCCATGTAAGCTCCTTAAGCCCCAAGGTTTTCCCTTGAGCCCTTTAGCGATATGTCTCATCTGACTCTAAGTTATGGGCCCGTGACTCAGAAACGCATCTCGGGAACGAAAATGTGCCATGTATTTGTGGTGCATGAAGTAGTTTAGCACAGGGTTGAATTCATCGAATTGGAAGCCTTTGATCCACCTCATGGTTGTTTAACCTTACTGGCGTTTCTAATAGATAGGCCGAGTGGGGCTCGGCCTATCCATTCAGGTGAGTTTTAATACTTTAGCTTTTGGGATTGCACTTGATGTAAGGCGATATCCACTAAGGCAAACAATGCATCAATGGATTCTGTTGCCCGTTTAAAGTAGCTTTTGGCATCGATTCCCGGGGACGCAGTACTCAGTAGTTCTGATTTAATGCAAGTGAGAAACTCCGCCATCACTGCTTCCTGTTTCTGCAGCTGAAACCCTGTGGTTTCAGGGTGTGCCGCCAAATGGGCCTGCAAAGTATGAAACGCATCGCCCGATAACTGTTCGATCTTTTCATAGAGGAATTGCAAACGCACTCGCTGGGCTGGACTGCTGTAGCCTGTGGCAGCAATGCTAGCGCCAAGTGCCCGAGCTTGTCCCGCCCACTCTGCTGCGGGAATGACTTCCCGCCAAATGCACGTTAAATAAGCCAATTCTGCTTTGCCTTGGGTAAGATCCACCTCACAAGCAATGTCTTCCATCAAAAAGATACAGTTGCGAATAATCAGATTGTGCTGTTTCAAGTTATTTTCTGGGTCCTGACTGCGCCCTTCACGCATACGGGACCAGTGATCAATAATGCCAAACCAAGTCTCTTTGTGGGTGCTTTTACAAGACTCTGCTGTGGCAATATGCTGATTAACCCGCTGGCGGATATTCTCCATATCTTGAGCCATGCTGGTATCGCCATTTAACACGGCACTGGTTAAACCTCGATGCTTTTGTAAGTCTGCGGTCAAAGCTCTCAACAGCAGCAATTGCTGAAGGTTAGATTCCGCGTGGAGTCGATCTTGACGTCGAAGGCTTCGGTGCAATCCGTAAAACAACAGCCCAAAAGCCACCGCAATAATCATTAGATAATAGAATTCTGTGAGAATACTCATAGGGTTTGTCCTGTAAGATGAGCCAGATGATGGGCAATGGTGCGTGCCTGATCAGCAGCATTAAGATTGTCATTGTTGCCTTGACGAACTTGGTCCGCCAACTGCGCAATCTCTGCTACGGCTAGTCCTTGTTGTTCGGTGCTGAGGGCCACTTGGTCAACCTGTTCGGTCAACTGTTGAGTGCGTTGTTGAACCTCATTTAATAAGGTGCGAACAGTCTTTGAGCTTGTCGCACTTTGATGGGCCAGTTCGGTAAGGTCAGAAACCTGTACCGTGGCATCGGAAATATGCTGCTGCACGGATTCAATATTGCGACTGATCTCGTCAGCGGACTCCAAACTGTGTTGTGCCAAGCGACGTACTTCGTCAGCCACCACCGCAAAACCACGGCCACTTTCTCCAGCTCGGGCAGCTTCTATGGCCGCATTCAACGCTAGCAAGTTGGTTTGATCCGCAATGCTCCGTATTGCCCCAGACATTTCATTGATCGTATGGGATTTCTCATTCAACTCTACAATCAAGTTATTGGTCTTGATTGATTGCTGCGCCATATCCGAAACTTGTTGCACCAAGTTGGTGAGTTTCAAAATGCCATCGGCGAGCTGTTCGCTGGCCACCACACCAGATTGACGGGAGGCTTCTGCCAACGCGGCAACCTCCACAATGCTGACATTAAGCTCCTCAACCGCCGCTGCGGCCACACTGGCTGATTCACTTTGCCCTTGGGCGTTACGCGTCACCAGTGCTGCACTTTGCTGCAACTCAGTGGACGAATGGGAAATCTCGTCCAGTCGTTGTTGTAATAACTGTTGCTGACGATGTTCACGGCTCAGCCATTGCTGAAACTCTCGGTTCACCGATTGCAGCATAAGCCACTTAGTATCATTAGTAGGTGCCTGCTGAACAGGCTGGGCTGCGGTCTCACAGTAACGCTGTAACTGCCCAAGCTCCTGATGCATTAGCCATAAACTCGCCACGGCTAAATACGTTAACAGGGCCCAAAGCCATTGAACTGGCCAAGCAGGGACTAACAGTATTGTGGTACCACCGATCACGGCAATGCCGATCAAAATGCGTAGCATGCCCAATACTCCTAGGGCACGCATTAACAGAAATGCGGGGTAAGTAAGCCACCTCATAATCCTTCACTCCAGTGTAGAACCAAAAAAAAGGCGCCTGAACCACCACAGAGAGTCTGTCGCGGAATCAGGCGCCTTTGCCTAGCAGGAATAACCTGCCGAAATATTTGTCTAAAATTTAAGCAAAATTAATGCCATTGGCAATAATTTTGTTACGCATCCGAGGTATCCACCAGCTCACCCACCACAACCGACACATGTTCGGCTCCTTTTAAGATTTCATCAATAATGGCCGCGGCCTCTTGAATTCGTCCTAGGTTATCACTGGCTCGTTCAGTGACTTTGGACATGCTGGCTTTGGTGTTGGCCACCAGCTGGGTGTTTTTATTGACCATCAAGCTGATCTCTTCCGTGGATTTGCTGGTTCTCGCCGCCAAGGTACGTACTTCATCAGCAACCACCGCAAAGCCTCGACCATGCTCTCCAGCTCGGGCTGCTTCAATGGCTGCATTCAGTGCCAGCAAGTTCGTCTGATCAGCAATGGCACCAATGGTGCTGACGATTTTGTCGATTTCTTCAGACTGGTGATTCAAATCCTCTACAAGATGCGCTGAAGCATTAATGTCTGTAGTGATGTTTTCCGTGTTACTCACGGTTTGTTTCAACAACACCGCACCACGCTCCGACACTTGGGCAGTTTCCACAGAGGTGCTGTGGGCTACTTCTGCCGCGTGTTGGATCTTTTGTGAACGCTCAATACGCTCGGTGACATCAGCCGCGACTTTTACCACACGTAATACTTCACCTTTAGTGGAGATCACTGGGTTATAGGAGGCTTCGATCCATACTGCAGAGCCATCTCGACGCATCCGACGAAATAAGCCTGTTTTAGCTTGGCCTTGAGCCAGCTCCTGCCAAAAATTCGGTTGTTCCTCGTAGAAATCGTCAAAACAAAACATACGATGGTGACGCCCTTGAATGTCCGCTAACGACTTGTATCCCAAGGCCTGCACGAAATTATTATTTGCCGTAATAATCGTGCCATCTGGCTGAAACTCGATAATGGCATTGGAGCGATCTATGGCTTCCAGTAATGCATCTTGAGCTTGGCAACGAATTTTCTCCGCCGTGATATCTGCCGCGATTTTATAGACTTTAATCACTTTGCCTTGGTGTTTTACAGGGAAGTAGGTAGCTTCGATCCACAAGATACTGCCGTCTTTACGACGACGTAAAAATTGTCCTTTATGGCTTTCACCTGACGCCAGCTTCTGCCAAAACGAGGCATAGGCAATAGAATTCACCTCGTCTTGATCACAGAAAATACGGTGGTGACGACCAATGATTTCGTCCAGGGAATAGCCGGTTGCCTCTAAAAAATGCTGGTTTGCTTCCAGAATTTCGCCTTCCGGTGTAAAGCAAATAGTGGCGCAATGCTCGTTTAGAGAATCAATAAGGCTTCCTTGCTCAGAGGTATCGGCTGCGTCCTGCAATATTTGGTGTTTTTTAAAGGAAAATAGCATGTCGAGCCCTCGCCTTAAGGAAACGTTAATGTTTATAGATTAGACGACTGGATCAGTCTGAGTCGTAATAATTTGTTCTATTTATTAATCATTATGGTTTCAATCTAGGCACCTTTGTTTCGGATTACGGAGCTTTTGGGGATAAGTTTGGTGGAATGATGCTCTTTTGTGCAAAGCGCTGGTTTTTCGTCAACGGCGTGTTAGCGTTATAAGTCACTAATATGGATGCTAGGTAGCGAACCCCCTATGACCTATTCGATTGTCGCTGGTTTTACGGCTTTTATTTGTGTAATCACCCTATTACCCATGTGTCGAATAACACACTGGATCGTACGTAGTTGCGACTTTCCACGTTTGCAATTTGCGCTATTGGCGTTGCTCTTGCTCGTCTCTCAAGTGGCGTTACTGCCCATGGATCAAGCATCAACTTGGGGGCTGATCCTGCCGACACTGGTTGCCCTAGGGATTCAACTCTGGTGGGTTTTGCCTTACACGCCCCTATTGCCCAAGGAAGTGAAAGCGGCACATCAGCCGCCAAAAGACAGCCTAATCACCATTTTAACCTCCAATGTACTGACACCGAATCGTGACGCTTACAAGCTGGTGAACTTAGTCAAAGAGCACCGCCCCGATGTACTGGTAACACTGGAGTCGGATCAATGGTGGGAGGATCAACTTAAGGAGATAGAAGAGCAACTACCCCATACGGTGAAATGCCCTCTGGATAACCTTTACGGCATGCATGTATATTCCCGTTTTCCAATGGGAGATACAGAACTCTGCTACCTGGTAGAAGACGACATTCCCTCGGTGCACACCACTCTAACCCTGGATAATGGTCGCGTCATTCGCGTGCACTTCCTCCATCCTGCGCCACCCAGTCCTACGGAAAACACCGAATCCAAAGAGCGGGATGCGGAAATTACCATTGTCGGAAAGAGCGTTGCAGAAAGCACCATGCCTGTGATTGTGACGGGGGACCTCAACGATGTGGCTTGGTCGACCACTACTCGGCTATTCCGCAAGATCAGTGGCCTGTTAGACCCACGTATTGGCCGGGGAATCTTTTGTACCTTCCATGCAGGTTATCCATTTCTACGCTGGCCCCTTGATCACGTGTTCCATAGTTCTCACTTTACCTTGAGCCACATGGAACGAATGCCCTCCATTGGCTCAGACCATTTCCCGTTACTGACACAGCTGGCTCTAACACCTGAGAAAGGTTCAGACCAAGAAGCCGTGGAATGCACAAAAGAAGATAAAGAACTGGCTAAAGACATCACTAAAGAAGAGGGCGTCACCAAGGACGATGTACCTGAGCCGGGGCAGCGCTCGTAGAAGATATCGCCTGAAAACATAACCATTGAAAAAGCCACCCTAAGGTAGTTTTTTAATAAACACAAACCACTGATAATAAAGAGTTTTATGTTTTTATGC
>NZ_JBHTMN010000005.1:0-71110 GCF_042679525.1 Rhodanobacter aciditrophus | reverse complement strand
ATGGTAGTGTGGGAGATCCCATGTGAGAGTAGGTCGTCGTCAAGCTTCAAATACGAAGCCCTGATCAGCAATGGTCAGGGCTTTTTTGTGCTTGTTTAAAATGCGATTAACCCCATCCTAGCCTTCCCCTTAAAAAGGGGAAGGGACATGAGACCTCAGTGCGTGAGTACGCTTCTATAAAGGGGTCAGATCCCTTTACGTACATCAGTTTCAAGTAACCACTGACAGGATAGGGATCCGATCCCTACGAGTCCGACGTGGCAGATCTAACCCATCCTAGCCTTCCCCTTGAAAAGGGGAAGGGACATGAGACCTCAGTGCGTGAGTACGCTTCTATAAAGGGGTCAGATGCCTTTACGTAGAATAGTTTCTAGCAACAACTAACAGGATAGGGATCCGACCCCTACGAGTCCGAACCCTATCTCAGCTTTGCCCTTAAAAAGGGAGAGGGGTATGGGCTCTATTCTCTTAATTATCCCTTTACCCTTCCAAATGGCTCGAATCCATTTATGTGTGTCACTTTGTGAATAAGCGGCTTTATTATGCACAGTTTTAAATCTAGGGGTGTTTTTGCTAGGCATGTGGAAAAGTCATTAATGTGAGCTATTTCATCCTTATTGTGCAGCCTTATTTGAAGATGTTTACTGATTCGCAGGTATAAGTCTTAGGCAGGTGTCAGTAGCATTGGTGATTAATTTAGTCACAAATATTAAGAGATATGAATCGTTTCAACTTTTCTCAGCACAACGGGAGTGCATTGGCACTGTTTAAAGGATCATTTATGAAAAGCTCTAAAATGGTATCGAAATTACTGCTTTCAGCGAGTGTGATGGTAAGTGTTGTGGCTTGTGCTGCAACACCTCAAGTGAACCCTGAGCCAGGCGAGAAATTCGATTATGCTTGGTTAAAAGGCCATGCCAGAAATCTGGCTACTCAGCCCTATGCTAGTCATGAGGGCGAGGTGCCAAAAGAGCTGTCTGATATGGATTGGGATGAATACCAGCAATTGCATTTCAAAAAAGATGAAAGTCTATGGGCGGAAGATGACACTGCCTTTCGTGCAGGCTTCTTTCATTTAGGGCAAGGCTTTATCAGTCCAATTCAGATTAATGTAGTCGAAAATGGTGTGTCGCAGCCAGTAGAGTACGATGCCGATATGTTTGACTACGGTAAAACCGATATCGATGGTGAAAGTTTACCGAAAGACCTTGGCTTTGCTGGTTTTAGAATGCAGTTTGCAACGGACTGGGAGCGTGATGTTATTGCTTTTCTAGGGGCAAGCTATTTCCGCGCCGTTGGAGCAGAAATGCAATATGGCTTATCTGCTCGAGGTCTGGCGATTGATACGGCGATGAATAAGCCGGAAGAGTTTCCTGTGTTTACCCATTTCTGGTTCGAGAAGCCTAAGCCAGGTTCTGAGCATATGACTGTCTATGCGTTGTTGGATTCGGAGAGTATTACCGGGGCATACCGTTTTGATATGAAGGTAGGTGAACCACTGACCATGCATGTAGACACTGCCCTGTATCCTCGCAAAAGCATTGAACGCTTGGGTATTGCGCCATTAACGAGTATGTACATGATTGGTGAAAATGACCGTCGTACGAACTACGACTGGCGTCCTGAGATTCATGACTCTGATGGTTTAGAAATGTTAACGGGTAACGGTGATTGGATCTGGCGTCCATTAACCAATCCAAAAAATTTAAGCTTCAACGCATATCAAGATGTGAATCCTAAGGGATTTGGCTTAATGCAGCGTGATCGCAACTTTGATCATTACCTTGATGATGGGGTGTTTTATGAGAAGCGTCCAAGTCTGTGGATTGAGCCAACAGGTGATTGGGGTAAAGGCTCTGTGCAATTGGTAGAGATTCCGACACTGGATGAAACGTTCGATAACATTGTTGCATTCTGGAATCCTGACCGCGAGGTGAAGGCCGGAGACGAGCTGCTCTACAGTTACAACATGTATTGGGGGAGCCAAGCTCCACAACGTTCTGGTAAAGCGGAAGTGCAGAGTACCTATACAGGTATTGGTGGTGTAATCGGTAAGAAGCGCCAATATTACAGTAAGCGTTTTGCAGTGGACTTCCAGGGTGGAGCATTTGAAGCGTTAGGCCAAGATACGGAAGTGAAGCCTGTGATTGAGGCATCCCGTGGTCGCGTAGAAATTACTTCAGCACGCCCGCAGCATCACATTGGTGGCTACCGTGCAATGTTTGATCTGGTGCCGCTAGATGATTCTGTTGAGCCGATTAATATTAAGATGCACTTAGAGGCGAATGGACAAGTCTTGTCCGAAACTTGGGTGTACCAATGGTTTCCACCAGCGAAAGAAGATCGCGAACTTCATAATCCAGGTCACTTAAAGTAGTTGGGTTGTAGGCGATAAGAAATAAAGCCGCAGAGTATTCTGCGGCTTTTTCGTTTAAGCGCATGCTATGAATTAGGAGCGTTCTTTTAGGAAGCTTCGGTAAGCGTGGCCGCTTTGTTTAATGGTGCGCTCTTGGGTTTCATAGTCCACGTAGATCAGCCCGAATCGTTTGCTGTAGCCTTCAGCCCATTCAAAGTTATCCATCAAGCTCCAAGCAAAGTAGCCACGAATATCCACACCCGCTTCTATGGCCTTGTGAACAGCGTTTAAGTGGCTGTTGAGATACCTTACACGTTGTTTATCCTCTACTTCGCCATTCTCTACTTGGTCGGCGCAGGCTGCGCCATTCTCCGTGATATACATGGGTGGTAAGTCATATTGCTTATTCAGGTTTACAAGTAGCTCTGTGAACGCTTGTGGGGCCACCTCCCAGCCAATGTCCGTGTACTCGACATCGCCCCCACGTTTAACATCTTTAAACAAGGTGTCAGGGTCATAGGCGTTATGATTGCAGGTGTAGAAGTTAAGCCCTAAGAAGTCCAAAGGTGCTTGTATGAGCGCCATGTCTCCCGGCAATACGCTTGGTAAGTAGTGGGGTAGGATATCTTTTAGCAATCTCGGATATTGGCCCTTTAGCAGAGGCTCAATGAAGAATTGATTATCTAACGTTTCCCGCACCAAGGCTGCAAATTGATCTTCTGTTTTGTCTGAAGCCGCGTATGAGCGATTCATATTCAGCACTATGCCCGCTTGCGCTTTAGGGCAGTTCTTTCTAATAACAGGCATGCTTAAGCCATGGGCTAATAAAATATGATGGGCTGCTTGGCGTCCATACTCTGGTTTCGCTAATCCGGGGGCATGAATGCCGTATTCATAGCCTAATAATGCCGCGCAGAAGGGTTCGTTAAAGGTTGCCCAGTAATCTACCCAAGGGCTGAGCTCTCGAGTCATGAGGTCTGCGTATTGAGTGAAACGATAGGCCGTTTCACGGTTTAACCAGCCGCCTTTATCTTCCAGATGTTGTGGCAAGTCCCAATGATAGAGGGTGACAAAAACCTTAAGGCCTTCGTTTTGTAGCGTCTGTACTAGAGATTTATAAAACTCGATGCCTTTAGGGTTGGGTGTGCCATCCTCGAACATGACTCGGGGCCATGCAATAGAAAGTCGATAAGCATCAACATTTAGAGACTTAATAAGATCGATATCTTTGCGCCATAGATGGTAGTGATCACATGCTTGGGAGCCGTCATCGCCATTGAAGACTTTGCCAGGGGTTGCGCAAAAGGTATCCCAAATACTGGGTAGGCGTCCGTCTTCGGTGTTGGCCCCTTCTATTTGAAAGGAAGCCGTTGCGACACCAAAGGTAAAATCTTTCGACATTAAACGGGAGTTTTGGGGAAGTGTTAGTGTCATGGTGACCTCAATTATCTTTTTCCATTAAGGTAGGAAGCACGGCCATCTGGGTCAATATTGGGCAGATGAATTAAGAGTATTAAAGTGGTTTAAGTCAGTTTTAAGAAAGGCTTATGGTAAGTAGGCCATGGCAATAAGTGATGGCTGTTTGACTCGGTAGCGTTTGAGTCGGCTGGCAAGTTCGCAAGGTAGCTCTTCGGCTTCAATGGGGGTAAATCCATGTCGCTCATAGAAGTGCTGTAGATCTGGCGTGTTGAAGCAATAGGTAGGTTGGTTAAGTTGAGGGCGAAGGTCTGACATCAGATGGCTGGCGTAGCCCTGCTGGCGGAAGTCAGGATGAGTGACCAATGCGGTGAGTAGTTGGCAGCTTGTTAAAGGTTTCAAGCGTACGCTCGCAATAATGGCTGCTCCATCCTTAAGTACCCAAATGGGGTCTGCCTTGTTGGGTTTTCCGCTCGGGTAATAGGCTTGATAAAACTTCTTCACCAGTGGGAACCAAAGGGCTTCCACTTGAATCGCTTGGATGTTGTGAATCAATCTCTCGACCTTTGCTAGTGATTTGGTGTAGATCCGTTATGATAAGCATTTCGCCATTCGGCTCAATAGGACCATTCTTATGATGACATGCAGGATCGCTACGTTTTTATTATGTTGTTTGGGATCACTCGCTTTTGCCAATGAGGCTGTGCAGCGTGAAGGCGAAGAGTTTGAGGTCTATCAGAAGCGCTTACATCAGTATTTTGAGCATAATAAATCGTGGGTACGAGAGGCTGATAAAGAGCTGGAGATTGCGGCGGTGTTACCTTTTGAGCGTAAACCACCTGATAGTTGCCCCGAGCAAGAGCGTATCGGTTTATTGATGTTTCATGGGCTGTCGGATTCACCTTTTGCCTTGAGAGACCCTGCTGCTGCGCTGGCACAAAGATGTGTGACGACTCGAGTGATGCTGTTGCCTGGCCATGGTACCAAAGCGGAAGCTTTGCTAGAGGTGACACGAGACGACTGGCGGGATGCTGTGAACCAAGCTGTGGTGTCGTTTTCGAAAGAAGTGGACTCGTTGTACTTAGGTGGTTTCTCTACTGGTGGAGCTCTTGTGACTGAATATGCTTGGGAGCACCCAGATCAAGTGTCCGGTGTATTGCTTTTCTCTCCCTTATTTAAAATTAATAGCGGCATTGATTGGCTGTCCCCTTGGCTTGCGCCGTTTGTAGATTGGTTGGATCACTATCCTAGTGATGACTACGGCAAATATGCTTCCATTCCTGTGCCAGCCATCGCAGAGGCTTATCAGCTTGCCAAAGAAGTTAAGCAAACGGTGCTAAAAGAGCAGCGTACCATTCCGGTATTGCTAGCGTTATCAGAAGAAGATGCCACAGTGGATTCAGAGGTTACTATGGCTGTCTTTGATCAGGCTATGAAAGCAACTTTAGGCAGTCAAATGGTGTTGTATTCCACGACCCGTCCTGACTCCGAGGACGAATCCCTAAAAGTCGTTAATACAGACCTACCTGACGATAGGATATTTGGCCTATCGCACATGTCCATTCATGGCTCTCCCAATAACCCTTATTATGGAAAGCAGGGGAGTTATCGGGTGTGCGGTTGGTATCAAGAAAATCAAGCTGCCTACGATCAATGTCGTCAATCCAAAGATAATTGGTACGGTGAACGCAGTGATGAATTGTCAGCTAAAAGCGCTCATGCGGCGAGATTGTCCTGGAATCCATTTTTTGATGACTTAATGGATCAGGCAGCAACTTTTATGCACAGTGTAAAAGCCCCTTAATAGAACAGATGAGAATGAGTTGGAGAGGCCATGCGAGACGTGTTGGCATTGCTGAGTGATAGTAAGTTTCACTCGGGAGAAGAGTTGGGTGAGGCGCTGGGAGTGACTCGTGCTGCGGTTTGGAAACGTTTGAAAAAGTTGGAAACAGCAGGCATACGTGTTCATTCCGTAAAGGGGAGAGGGTATCGTATCCCTACCCCGCTAGTGTTGTTAGAGGAAGCCAAGTTACGTGCTGCAGGGGTATCAGATCATATTAGCATCGATATTCCGTTTGATACGCCCTCGACCAATGATGTGGTAAAACAAAAAATCGTTGAAAACAAACCCCTTCCAGCATTAGCCATTACCGAGCATCAGACGAAAGGTAAGGGTCGCCGAGGTCGAGTGTGGGAAAGTGGCGTAGCGAAAAATATTACCATGTCCCTTGGGTGGCGTTTTGACCAAGGCCCTAATGTGGTAGAAGGCTTGAGCCTTGCCGTAGGGGTGGTTGTGGCTCAAACGCTACGTAAGTTAGGTATCCCAAACCCAGGCTTAAAGTGGCCTAATGATATTCATATAGACGGCCAAAAAGTGTGTGGGATTTTGCTGGAAATGGTCGCTGATCAAGATGTTTGTCATGTGATCATTGGGATCGGGTTAAATGTTGAGTCCACCCAAGAACAGCAGGATAAGGTTGATCAACCTTGGACGGATCTTGCCTCTCGCTTACCTGCCATTCCTGACCGTAACGAATTAGTTGCTGAGCTGGTACAAGGCTTAGAAGAACTCTGTGAGGTCTTTGCCGCAGGAAACGGTATGGCTCATTTTTATCCCCAGTGGCAGGCCTTTGATATTTTGTTTAATCAGCCAGTCACCATATTCAGTGGTAACCAGCAGAAAGAAGGAGTCGCTCGAGGGATCGATGAAAATGGTGCCTTGAGACTAGAAACTGAACAAGGTATTGAGCTGTTGCATGGGGGCGAGATCAGTGTCCGCAAGCAATAGTATTTTGATTGCAGATGCAGGCAATACATCGGTTAAATGGACCTGGTTTTTGGCAGGGCAAGTTGAGGCGAAATGGATTGGTTCAATCTATGACAAGCCCCAGGTCTGTCTGCCAAGTGTGATTGCTTTAGCCAGTGTGCGTGACAGTGATCACGATCAAAGGCTAAAAAGTGAGCTGGCCGATGCATTCCCCAACATAGTGGTAGAAGACATCCAGAGCAGTGCGGTCGTATGTGGTGTTAGGAATGCTTATGAAGAGCCAAGAAGACTAGGTGTAGATCGTTGGTTAGGGGTTGTTGCGGCCCATAATATCTATGGTGGTGAACTGGCTGTGATGGATGCTGGGACGGCGATTAAAGCGGATTTTGTAAATGCTCAAGGTCAGCATCTGGGAGGTTATATCGCACCAGGAGTAGAGCTCATGGTGGATAGCTTGGTTGCTAGAACAGCAAAAATACGCTTTTCAAACCATGAACTCAGTACCGATTCAGGCTTTCCAACTAACACAGCAACGGCCGTTAATCAGGGATGTTTAGAGATGGCATTAGGTCTAGTGCAGAGATTATGCCTTCAGCACCCAGAAGTTACTTGGGTGGTCACTGGTGGAATGGGGGCTAGGCTTATGGAGCAGCTTGGGGTGGCTCATATTGTCGATGAGCATCTGGTCGCCAAAGGTGCAAAATTGGTACTTGAACAACAAATGATGGAAAGGTGATGTCATGAAGTGGTTGTTTTTACTCTTGGTCCTGGCGAACGCTGCGGTGATGGGGTGGCAGGGTTTTGCTGCATCCGAGCAACAGCCTCCAAGGGAATCGGTTTATGCTCCACCAGTGAGTGAAAGAGTCTACTTAGTAGATGAACGCAGGCCAGTGGATTCAGTGCCTCAAAACAATGTGCCTGCGGCGAGTGATCAGGTGCAAGAGCAGTTAGCGGCGGCGATTGCGAATGCCGAGTTGCAAGCGCAAAGTGGTACTTCTCAAGTTGTGGCATCAACTGAGTCGCAGTCAGAGGATGCTTTACTGTGCCCCATTGTTGCGTTAGAGCGTGACGCAGATCGACGACAAGTGATGGCAACGTTAGAACAGGCAGGTTTAGCATTTACCCAGAATGAAACGACCGGGCGTAGAGAAAAGTATTGGCTGTATATTCCCGCGCCAGCCACCAGTAAGGCAGCAGATGACATTGTTTTACGACTAAAGACACTAAAAATTGATAGTTATGTGATTGCTCGTGGCGAAATGAAGAATCGTATCTCCCTTGGTCTCTACTCCTCCGAGCCCCGTGCACAACAGGCTCAGGCGACTATTGCAGAGCGTAGTCGGATGGATGTGCAGATTTATACCCATGAGCGCACTGTGAACTTATATGAGCTGATGTTGAGTGAGCCAATACGTGAGTCTCAATGGCAAGCTGTGATGGAACAATTGGATTTTTCCAAGCTATTAATAAAAGTAGAAAAAAATCCTTGCTAGCGCTTGCAATTGAAAAATCGATTCATATAATGGCTTCCACCTTTTGGGGTGTTGCGAGCAATGCTTAGCTTGTGGAGGGGTTCCCGAGTGGCCAAAGGGAGCAGATTGTAAATCTGCCACGAAAGTTTCGGTGGTTCGAATCCACCTCCCTCCACCATTAAGCGGGTATGGTATAGTGGCTATTACCTCAGCCTTCCAAGCTGAAGAGGCGGGTTCGATTCCCGCTACCCGCTCCAACTATATTTAAGCTCATGTAGCTCAGTTGGTAGAGCACACCCTTGGTAAGGGTGAGGTCGGCAGTTCAAGTCTGCTCATGAGCTCCAGCATTTCTAAATGCGAAAATAGGTGGATCATCCGCCTTTTTTATTGTCTGATTTTTGGGCAAATACCTCTTGCTAAAATTTAAGCAAGTCGGTATCATCCTCCGCCCATACGAATGTAGGCCAATAGTTCAATTGGTAGAGCACCGGTTTCCAAAACCGGCTGTTGGGGGTTCGAGTCCCTCTTGGCCTGCCATCTTTCGTATCCAATTTCTTAGCTAGGGATCACCTGAAGTATGAGTTCGAATGCTGAAACTCAAGAGTCTCGCGGAGACGTTTTTAAGTGGGCTGTTGTTGTCCTTCTTGTTGCTGTAGCGGTTGTTGGGAACAACTTTTATTCTGCTGAGTCATTGCTGTATCGCTTGATTGCTGTTGTGGTTTTGGCGGGTATTGCAGGTTTTGTTGCGCTTAATACAGCGAAAGGGCGTTCTTTTGCAAAATTAGCAAGAGAAGCTAAGACTGAAATACGTCGTGTTGTATGGCCAACGAGACAGGAAACAGTTCAGACGACTTTGATCGTGTTGGCTGTTGTTATTTTTATGTCTCTCGTACTGTGGGGAGTTGATTCGCTCCTTGGCTGGATCGTTTCTGCAGTAATAGGTTAGGAGTTGCTCGTGGCGAAACGATGGTATGTGGTACAAGCGTACTCAGGTTATGAAAAGCACGTAATGCGCTCGCTCAAAGAGCGTGTTGGCATTATGGGCATGGAAGATTTGTTCGGCGATATCCTAGTTCCGACTGAGGAAGTGGTTGAGATTCGTGACGGCAAAAAACGCAAGAGTGAGCGTAAGTTCTATCCAGGATATGTGTTAGTCCAAATGGATATGAACGATGACTCTTGGCACTTGGTTAAAGGTACAACGCGCGTACTAGGCTTTATTGGCGGTACGGCGGACAAGCCTTCACCTATCACTGACCGCGAAGCAGATGCGATTCTGCAGCGTGTTAATGAAGGTGTGGATAAACCTCGTCCTAAGACATTGTTTGAAGTGGGTGAAGTGGTTCGTGTGAACGAAGGTCCATTTGCTGACTTTAACGGTGTGGTTGAAGAGGTTGACTACGATAAAAGCCGAATCAAGGTGGCAGTGCTTATCTTTGGGCGCTCTACACCGGTTGATTTGGAATTTAGTCAGGTTGAAAAGACCTGATTGTATTAAACGGGTAGCCTTCGGGCGGTGACCCATCTGGAGTAAATAATGGCTAAAAAAGTCCAAGCTTACATCAAGCTACAAGTTAAAGCGGGTCAAGCGAACCCAAGTCCACCAGTTGGTCCAGCACTTGGTCAACACGGTGTGAACATCATGGAATTCTGTAAAGCGTTCAACGCCAAAACTCAAGGCGTAGAACCTGGTCTTCCAACACCAGTTATCATCACTGTTTACAGTGACCGTAGCTTCACATTCGAAACGAAATCTACTCCTGCTGCAGTGCTTCTTAAGAAAGCTGCTGGCATCAAGAGTGGTTCTCCACGTCCAAACACTCAAAAAGTGGGTACAGTTACTCGTGCTCAACTTGAAGAGATCGTTAATGCTAAGCAGGCTGATTTGACTGCAGCGGATATGGATGCTGCCGTACGTACTATCGCAGGTAGTGCACGTGCAATGGGTCTAGATGTTGAGGGTGTGAACTAATGGCTAAGCTAACTAAACGCGCTCGCTTGATCGCTGAAAAAGTAGACGCAACGAAACTTTACTCTGTAGAAGAAGCTATTGCTCTTCTATCTGAGCTTTCTACTGTTAAGTTCAAAGAGTCTGTAGACGTATCTGTTAACCTAGGCGTTGATCCACGTAAATCTGATCAGGTTGTTCGTGGTTCTACAGTTCTTCCTAACGGTACAGGTAAAGACGTTCGCGTTGCTGTATTCGCACAAGGTGCAAACGCTGAAGCAGCTAAAGAAGCTGGTGCAGACGTTGTAGGTTTTGAAGACCTTGCTGAGCAAGTTAAAGCTGGTAACCTAGACTTCGACGTAGTAATCGCTTCTCCTGATGCGATGCGTATCGTTGGTCAACTAGGTCAGGTGCTTGGTCCTCGTGGTCTTATGCCTAACCCTAAAGTTGGTACTGTAACGCCTGATGTTGCTACAGCGGTTAAGAACGCTAAAGCAGGTCAAGCTCGTTACCGTACAGACAAAAATGGTATCATCCACGCTGGCGTTGGTTCTATCGACTTCGCTGCGGATGCTATCAAAGGTAACTTGGAAGCGCTTCTAGCTGACCTACGTCGTGCTAAGCCTGCGTCTTCTAAAGGTATCTACATGAAGAAAGTGACTTTGTCCTCTACAATGGGACCTGGTCTACAAATTGATTTAGGTGCTTTGAGCTTCTAAGTCAGAGCTTTGGGGCCTGTACATTATGTATAGGCCGTCAAAGACCGCAGGAATCTAGTGATTTAATCAGAACGTTGAGAAACGTTTGTCCTGCGCAGATGGTGTGGCCCGATTCAGAACATAAACTGGATCTTACTCACCAGTGAGTACTCCGAAATTTTTTCGGGGAGTTGGTAAAATTAGGGCATAGCCCTGCTAATCCAGGAGAAAACCAGTGGCATTAGGTCTAGAAGACAAAAAAGCCATTGTCGCCGAAGTTAGCGAAGTTGCTAAAGGCGCCTTGTCTGCTGTAGTAGCTGACTCTCGCGGTGTAACCGTGACTGACATGACTGCTCTTCGCAAGCAAGCACGCGAAGCTGGCGTATACGTACGTGTAGTACGTAATACTCTAGCTCGCCGCGCAGTTGAAGGCACTGACTTCGAATGCTTACAAGAAAGCTTCGTTGGTCCAACTCTTATCGCATTCTCTAACGAGCACCCAGGTGCGGCAGCTCGTTTGTTGAAAACTTTCGCGAAAGAGAACGACAAATTTGAAGTGAAAGCATTGGCGTTCAACGGTGAGTTGATCCCAGCTGGCGACATCGATCGTTTGGCATCTTTGCCAACATACGACGAAGCAATCGCGAAACTAATGAGCGTTATTCAAGGTGCGACAAGCAAACTTGCACGTACTCTTGCGGCGATTCGCGATCAGAAAGAACAAGAAGCAGCGTAATTTTAAAGCGCACTTACTTGAATTCAATTGGTTTTTGTTGCCAATCATGGCAACTACAAAATGTTAGGAAATCTGAGTCATGGCTCTAACTAAAGAAGATATCATCAATGCAGTAGCAGAAATGTCCGTAATGGACGTTGTTGAACTGATCGAAGCAATGGAAGAAAAATTCGGCGTAACAGCTGCTGCAGCTGTTGCTGCTGGCCCAGCTGCTGGCGATGCTGGCGCAGCTGCTGCTGAGCAAACTGAATTTGACGTTGTTCTTACTGCTGCAGGCGATAAGAAAGTTAACGTTATCAAAGCTGTACGTGCAGCAACTGGTCTTGGCCTGAAAGAAGCTAAAGGCATGGTTGACGGCGCTCCAGCGACTGTTAAAGAAGGCGCTTCTAAAGAAGAAGCGGAAGCTCTTAAGAAAGAGCTTGAAGAAGCAGGTGCTTCTGTCGAAATCAAGTAATGATACTTGCTTCGCAAAAATTCGACATTTAGTCGAAATGGCTGGTGGTTTTTGCCACCGGCCTTTTTGGGTTTCTAAAACCCAGACAAAATATTAAGATTTTCAATGAGAGAATATCTCTCATTTCGGTAAGGCCTGATAAGAGGCCTTTTGCGTCAATGTGCACAAGCTGGGGAATGCTGATGGCTTACTCATACACTGAGAAAAAACGTATCCGTAAGGATTTCGGTAAACTGCCGCCCGTTTTGGATGTGCCATACTTGCTGGCAATTCAGCTTGAATCCTACCGTAACTTCCTGCAGGAAGGTAAAAATCCTGCGGAGCGTGGGGAACTGGGTCTGCATGGGGCCTTTAAATCTGTCTTTCCAATGGTCAGCTTTTCCGGCAATGCGGCGCTAGAATACGTCGATTACCGCTTAGGCAAGCCTGTATTTGATGTGAAAGAGTGTCAGCTACGTGGTGTTACGTATGCCGCTCCTTTGCGTGTTCGCGTTCGTCTTATCATTTACGATAAAGAGTCTGCGAATAAGGCGATCAAAGACATTCGTGAGCAAGAAGTTTACATGGGCGAAATTCCGCTCATGACAGAAAACGGTACGTTTGTAATTAACGGAACTGAGCGTGTTATCGTATCTCAGTTGCACCGTTCACCAGGTGTGTTCTTTGACCACGATCGTGGTAAGACTCACTCTTCTGGCAAACTGCTGCATTCTGCTCGCGTGATCCCATACCGTGGTTCCTGGTTGGACTTCGAGTTTGATCCAAAAGACTGCGTCTTTGTTCGTATCGACCGCCGTCGTAAGTTGCCTGTAACAATCCTGTTACGTGCGCTTGGTTTCGATACAGAAGAAATCCTAGGTACATTCTTCAACACGACTCGTTTCTACTTAAGCCGTGACGGCGTAGAAATGGAGCTTATTGCTAACCGCCTACGTGGTGAGACAGCACTGTTTGATATTGCTGACCAAGATGGCAATCAAATCGTTGAAGAAGGTCGCCGTATCACTGCTAAACACATCCGTCAGATGGAAAAAGCTGGTCTAGAGCGTCTCTCTGTACCGCTAGAGTACCTGTTGGGTAAAGTGACGGCTAAGAACCTAGTGCATCCAAGCACGGGCGAACTTATCGCTGAAGCGAACACAGAAATGTCGGTTGATCTGCTGGAAGCACTTATTGCTGCAGGCATCAATGAAATCGACGTGCTGTACACGAATGACCTAGATAACGGTCCATTCATCTCTGATACGCTACGTATCGATCCGACTAACAATCAGTTGGAAGCGTTGGTAGAAATCTACCGCATGATGCGTCCTGGCGAGCCGCCTACCAAAGAGTCGGCTGAAGCTTTGTTCCAAGGTTTGTTCTTCTCTGAAGACCGTTACGACCTTTCTGGCGTAGGCCGAATGAAGTTTAACCGCCGTCTTGGTCGTGATGAAGATGAAGGTGCTGGCATCCTAGACAACGATGACATCATCGCTGTTCTGAAAACATTGCTAGACATCCGTAACGGTAACGGCATGGTTGATGATATCGACCACTTGGGTAACCGCCGTATCCGCTCTGTGGGTGAGATGGCTGAGAACCAATTCCGCGTTGGCTTGGTACGTGTTGAGCGTGCTGTAAAAGAGCGTCTGTCTATGGCAGAAGCGGATGGCCTTATGCCACAAGACTTGTTGAACGCTAAGCCAGTTGCTGCTGCAATCAAAGAATTCTTTGGTTCTAGCCAATTGTCTCAGTTCATGGACCAAAACAACCCGCTTTCAGAAGTTACTCACAAGCGTCGTGTTTCTGCATTAGGCCCCGGTGGTCTAACTCGTGAACGCGCTGGCTTTGAGGTTCGAGACGTTCACGCAACCCACTATGGTCGTGTATGTCCAATCGAAACGCCGGAAGGTCCAAACATCGGTTTGATCAACTCTTTGTCTACTTACGCGCGCACCAACAGCTACGGCTTCTTGGAAACGCCTTACCGTAAAGTAGTCGATGGTAAGATGACAGACGAAACAGTTTATGTTTCTGCAATCGATGAAGCGAAATATGTTATTGCACAAGCGTCTGCAAATGTAGACGAAGAAGGTCGCCTAGTTGATGAGCTAGTTCAGGTTCGTCACATGCACGAAACTACACTTATTCCAAAAGAAAAAGTGAACCTAATGGACGTGTCACCACGTCAGGTTGTTTCTGTTGCGGCTTCTTTGATCCCGTTCCTTGAGCACGATGACGCGAACCGCGCATTGATGGGATCGAACATGCAACGTCAAGCAGTACCAACACTGATTGCTGAAAAGCCTGTGGTTGGTACCGGTATGGAGAAAAACGTAGCCAAAGACTCTGGTGTTTGTATCGTTGCCCGTCGTGGTGGTGAGATCGAGTCTGTGGATGCTAGCCGTATCGTAGTACGTGTGAACTCAGAAGAAACAGAAGCGGGCGAAGCGGGTGTGGATATCTACAACCTGACTAAATACGTTCGTTCTAACCAGAACACATGTATCAACCAGCGTACGCTTGTCCTAAAAGGCGACAAGGTATCTCGCGGTGATATCATGGCTGACGGCCCTTCTGTGGATATGGGTGATTTGGCTCTTGGTCAAAACATGCGTATCGCATTCATGCCTTGGAATGGTTTCAACTTCGAGGACTCGATCCTAGTATCTGAGCGCGTTGTAGAAGAAGATCGTTTTACTTCGATTCATATCCAAGAGCTGACGTGTGTGGCTCGTGATACTAAGCTTGGGCCTGAAGAAATCACAGCCGATATCCCTAACGTGGGTGAAGGTGCTCTGTCTAAACTAGACAGCTCTGGTGTGGTTTACATCGGTGCAGAAGTGGAACCTGGTGACATCCTAGTTGGTAAAGTGACGCCTAAAGGCGAAACGCAACTAACACCAGAAGAGAAGCTATTGCGTGCGATCTTCGGTGAGAAAGCATCTGATGTTAAAGATACTTCTCAGCGCGTTAAGACAGGTACTCGCGGTACTGTTATCGACGTTCAAGTCTTTACTCGTGACGGCATCGAAAAAGATGAGCGTGCGAAATCGATTGAAAAAGCGCAGCTTGATCAAGTACGTAAAGATCTCAATGAAGAGTTCCGTATCGTTGAGAAAGCGACGTTTGAGCGTCTAGCGGAAGCGCTAGTAGGTCAACAAGCAGAAGGTGGTCCTGGCCTTGCTCGCAACGCAGTCATCACAGAAGAGTATCTAGCAAACCTAGATCACCCTGAGTGGTTCAAGATTCGCGTAGCGAACGAAGAAGCCAGCGAACAGCTTGAAAAAGCGCAAGCTGCTTTGATTGAGCGTCGTAAAGACCTTGATGCGAAATTTGAAGATAAGAAACGTAAGCTACAAACAGGCGATGATTTGGCACCTGGTGTGTTGAAGATCGTTAAGGTTTACGTGGCTATCAAGCGTCGTATCCAGCCTGGTGACAAGATGGCCGGTCGTCACGGTAACAAGGGTGTAATCTCTAAGATCATGCCTGTTGAAGACATGCCGTACGATGAAAACGGTGATCCGGTTGATATCGTACTGAACCCATTGGGTGTACCGTCTCGTATGAACGTTGGTCAGGTACTTGAAACTCACTTGGGTGCAGCAGCGAAAGGTTTGGGTCGTAAGATCAACGAAATGATCCAAGTTGAGCGCGAAAAAGCCGAGACAGTTAAAGAGCTTCGTGAATTCCTAGGCGAAATCTATAACGGTCATGAAGGTGATCTACGCCCAGCTCGCACAGAAGACCTAGACAGTTTCTCTGATGAAGAGATTCTAGTGTTGGCAGCTAACCTTAAGAAAGGTGTGCCAATGGCATCTGGTGCCTTCGATGGTGCGAAAGAAGCTGAAATCAAGCGTATGTTGCGTCTAGCTGGCATCAATGAAAGCGGTCAGATCAAGCTGTTCAACGGCCGTACCGGTGAAGCGTTTGAGCGTCCTGTAACCGTAGGTTACATGTACATGCTCAAGTTGAACCACTTGGTAGATGATAAGATGCACGCTCGTTCTACTGGCTCTTACAGCTTGGTTACTCAGCAGCCGCTGGGTGGTAAAGCTCAGTTCGGTGGTCAGCGTTTCGGTGAGATGGAGGTCTGGGCACTTGAAGCATACGGTGCTGCCTACACGCTACAAGAAATGCTAACCGTGAAATCGGACGACGTGAACGGTCGTACTAAGATGTACAAAAACATCGTAGACGGCGATCACCGTATGGAACCAGGCATGCCTGAGTCCTTTAACGTATTGGTGAAAGAAATCCGTTCTCTTGGTATCGATATCGAGCTAGAAAACGAATAGGCACGAATCACATTTGACCTGCTGGGGAAGCTAAGCTTCCCCGGCCTTACGAGTGGGGCGAATATCCATGAAAGACTTATTAGGTCTTCTAAAAACACAGGGACAATCAGAAGAGTTTGATGCGATTCGCATTGGCTTAGCTTCTCCAGATATGATTCGTTCATGGTCTTTTGGTGAAGTTAAAAAGCCAGAAACCATCAACTACCGTACGTTCAAGCCTGAACGTGACGGTCTGTTCTGTGCCAAAATTTTTGGTCCTATCAAGGACTATGAGTGCTTGTGTGGTAAGTACAAGCGTCTAAAGCACCGTGGTGTTATTTGTGAGAAGTGTGGTGTAGAAGTTGCGTTGTCTAAAGTGCGCCGTGAGCGTATGGGGCATATTGAGCTAGCTTCTCCTGTTGCTCACATTTGGTTCCTAAAATCTCTTCCATCTCGTATCGGTCTTATCATGGATATGACCCTACGTGATATTGAGCGTGTATTGTACTTCGAATCTTTCATCGTTATTGATCCTGGCATGACAACGCTAGAAAAAGGTCAGCTGTTGAACGATGAGCAATACTTCGAGGCGCTAGAAGAGTTTGGTGACGAATTCGACGCTCGCATGGGTGCTGAGGCAATCCAGATGTTGCTACGCGACATGGATCTGCCAGAAGAAATCAGCACAATGCGTGAAGAGTTGAATGCGACAAACTCTGAAACACGTATTAAGAAGCTATCTAAGCGTCTTAAGTTGATCGAAGCGTTCCATCATTCTGGTAACAACCCAGAGTGGATGGTACTTGACGTTCTACCAGTATTGCCGCCAGATCTTCGCCCTCTAGTTCCACTAGAAGGTGGCCGTTTTGCGACATCTGACCTGAACGACTTATACCGTCGCGTGATCAACCGTAACAACCGTCTGAAACGCCTACTAGAGCTATCTGCTCCAGACATCATCGTACGTAACGAAAAACGTATGTTGCAAGAGTCTGTGGATGCGTTGCTAGACAACGGTCGTCGTGGCCGTGCGATCACAGGTTCAAACAAGCGTCCGCTTAAATCTTTGGCTGATATGATCAAAGGTAAGCAAGGTCGTTTCCGTCAGAACCTTTTGGGTAAACGTGTAGATTACTCTGGCCGTTCTGTAATTACAGTAGGTCCTTCTCTACGTCTGCACCAATGTGGTCTGCCTAAGAAGATGGCTCTTGAATTATTCAAGCCTTTCATCTTCTCTAAATTAGAACTTCGCGGCATGGCGACAACCATCAAAGCTGCGAAGAAAATGGTTGAGCGTGAAACACCTGAAGTGTGGGATATTCTTGATGAAGTTATCCGCGAACACCCTGTAATGCTTAACCGTGCGCCGACGCTTCACCGTTTGGGTATCCAAGCGTTTGAGCCGATTCTAATCGAAGGTAAAGCGATTCAGTTGCACCCACTAGTGTGTGCGGCCTACAACGCCGACTTCGACGGTGACCAAATGGCGGTACACGTACCGTTGACAATCGAGGCTCAACTTGAAGCCCGTGCGTTAATGATGTCTACCAACAACATTTTGTCTCCAGCAAACGGTGAGCCAATTATCGTACCTTCTCAGGACGTGGTATTGGGTCTGTACTACATGACGCGTGAAAAAATCAACGCGAAAGGTGAGGGCATGGCCTTCGCTGATATCAAAGAAGTACACCGTGCATACGGCGCAAAACAAATTGATCTGCACGCGAAGATTAAAGTTCGTGTGAATCAAGTTGACACGACGCTTGAAGGTGAAAAAATTCCTTCAACATTCATCGTTGATACGACCGTAGGTCGTGCATTGCTATTTGATATCGTGCCTGATGGCCTACCGTTCTCGGTTATCAATCAGCCGATGAAAAAGAAAGCAATCTCAAGCTTGATTAACGAATGTTACCGTAAGGTAGGTCTAAAAGAGACTTGTATCTTTGCTGACCAATTGATGTACACAGGCTTCCAGTACGCGACGGCTTCTGGTTCTTCTGTTGGTGTTGATGACTTTGTTATCCCACCAGAGAAAGTTGACATCATTGCTCGTGCAGAAGAAGAAGTTAAAGAGATTGAATACCAGTTTGCTGATGGTCTTGTAACTCAAGGCGAGAAGTACAACAAGGTAATCGACTTGTGGTCTCGTACCAACGAAACCGTTACTGAAGCCATGATGAAAAACTTGGCGAAAGAAACCGTTATCGATAAAGAAGGTAACGAGGTAGAACAACAGTCGTTCAACTCTGTCTACATGATGGCCGACTCTGGTGCCCGTGGTAGTGTGGCTCAGATGCGTCAGCTAGGTGGTATGCGTGGTCTGATGGCGAAGCCGGATGGCTCTATCATCGAGACACCGATTACTGCGAACTTCCGTGAAGGTCTATCGGTACTACAGTACTTTACCTCTACTCACGGTGCGCGTAAGGGTCTAGCCGATACCGCTTTGAAAACAGCGAACTCTGGTTACCTAACTCGTCGTCTAGTAGACGTTGCACAAGACTTGGTTATCACAGAAGTAGATTGTGGTACTGACAATGGTCTAGTGGTAAGTGCACTGATTGAAGGCGGTGACGTAGTAGTACCATTGGGTCAGCGTGTACTTGGTCGTGTAGTTGCTCAGGACGTTATGGATGCGAAAGGCAATCTGATCGTTGAAGCAGGTGTTTTGATTGACGAGCATAACGTTCGTGCGATTGAGGCAGCTGGTGTCGATGAGATGGTTGTTCGCTCTGTTATTTCTTGTGAGACGAAGCATGGTGTATGTGGTAAGTGTTACGGACGTGACCTAGCCCGTGGTCACCTTGTGAACATTGGTGAGGCGATTGGTGTTGTGGCTGCACAATCCATCGGTGAGCCAGGTACACAGCTTACAATGCGTACCTTCCACATTGGTGGTGCGGCATCTCGAGCATCTGCAGTAGACAGTGTTCAAGTGAAGAGTGCAGGTACTGTTCGTTTCCACAAAATGAAGAGTATCGAGCGTGAAGGCGGCCAATTGGTTGTAGTGTCTCGTTCTTCTGAATTGGCGATCGCTGATGAGGCAGGTCGTGAGAAAGAACGTTACAAGCTTCCATACGGTGCGGTATTGAGCGTACGTGAAGGTGATGAAGTGACCGCAGGCCAAGTGTTGGCTAACTGGGACCCTCACACTCACCCAATCGTATCTGAGATGGAAGGTCGTCTAGAATTCTCTGGTATGGAAGAGGGTGTTACCATCCGTCGCCAATCAGATGAATTGACAGGTTTGACTACTATCGAAGTATTGGAAATGCGTGATCGTCCATCTTCAGGTAAGGATCTGCGTCCTACGATCTCTGTGGTAGACGAAAACGGTGCTCCAGTGATGATTCCTGGTACTGAAATGCCGGTTCAATACATGCTGCCTGAGAAGGCCTTGTTAAGCCTAGATCACGGTGCGACGATCAAGACTGGTGAAGTACTTGCTCGTATCCCACAAGAATCTCAAGGTAACAAGGACATCACCGGTGGTTTGCCACGTGTAGCTGACTTGTTTGAGGCGCGTCGTCCAAAAGATCCTGCTGTCATGGCAGAAGCTTCTGGTGTGGTGAGTTTTGGTAAAGAGACGAAAGGTAAGATCCGTTTGGTTATTACACCACAAGACGGAAACGATCCAATCGAAACCTTGATTCCAAAATGGCGTCAAATCAACATCTTCGATGGTGAAGAAGTTGAGAAGGGTGAAATCATTGCTGATGGTCCGTTGAACCCACATGACATCTTGCGTCTGAAAGGTGTAGTGGCATTGACTGATTACATCACTAATGAGATCCAAGAGGTTTACCGTCTACAAGGTGTAGGTATCAACGACAAGCACATCGAAGTCATTGTGCGTCAGATGCTACGCAAAGTAGACATCACTGACTCAGGGGATACCAACCTGATTCAGGGTGACCAAGTAGAATACACGCAGATGCAAGAAGCGAACGAAGCTGCTGAAGCCGAAAGTCGTTTCCCTGCGAAGTACGAGCGCGTATTGCTTGGTATTACTAAAGCTTCTTTGGCAACTGAGTCTTTCATCTCTGCGGCATCGTTCCAAGAGACAACTCGAGTGCTGACCGAAGGTGCAGTAACAGGTAAGAAAGACCACCTACGTGGTCTGAAAGAAAACGTTGTAGTAGGTCGTCTGATCCCAGCGGGTACAGGTTTGGCATACCACAGCGAGCGTAAGCTTAAGAAAGAGCGTGCGCTAGAAACAACGACTGAAAGCAGTGCAACTGTCAGCGCTTCTGATGTAGAAGAAGCATTGAGTGCGGCACTAAAAGACTAGAAGTCATTGTAAATGCAAGGGAGGTGAATTTTTGTTCGCCTCCCTATTGACTGTTTTATAGGCGCAAATTACACTTGCGCCTCCTTAATTTTGGCGATTTCCGCCATAAAGATTGGATGTGGAGCTTGTTAAATGGCAACCGTTAACCAGTTGGTTCGTAAACCACGTAAACGTAAAGTGGCAAAAAGTGACGTTCCTGCGTTACAAGCTTGTCCGCAACGCCGCGGTGTCTGCACTCGCGTATATACTACTACACCTAAAAAGCCTAACTCGGCTTTGCGTAAAGTATGTCGTGTTCGCTTGACTAACGGCTTCGAAGTAACTTCATACATCGGTGGTGAAGGTCACAACCTACAGGAACACAGCGTAGTGCTGATTCGTGGCGGTCGTGTAAAAGACCTTCCAGGTGTTCGTTACCACACTGTTCGTGGTAGCTTGGATACTTCTGGCGTACAAAATCGTAAGCAAGGCCGTTCTAAATACGGTACTAAACGTCCTAAGTAAGTTTTCAAACTTCTTTAATCGTTTAGACATAATTTTTTAATACAGTAAGGCCGAGCACAGAAATGGTCTCGGACTCACCTGAAGAGGATATAATCCATGCCTAGAAGACGCGTCGTCGCTAAGCGTGAAGTGCTTCCAGATCCTAAACACGGAAGCCAGCTTCTTGCTAAGTTCATTAACCACGTAATGGTTAGTGGCAAAAAATCTGTAGCAGAGAGCATCGTATACAATGCGCTTGATACTGTTGCGCAGCGTACAAAATCCGAAGATCCAATGGCGGTTTTCGAAAAAGCTCTAGAATCAATCCAACCTATGGTTGAGGTTAAATCTCGCCGTGTAGGTGGTGCGACTTACCAAGTACCTGTTGAAGTTCGTCCAGCTCGTCGTTCCGCGCTTTCTATGCGTTGGTTGGTTGAAGCTGCTCGTAAACGTGGCGAAAAATCAATGGCGCTACGTCTTGCAGGTGAAATTCTAGACGCATCTGAGAACAAAGGTTCAGCTGTTAAGAAACGTGAAGACGTTCACCGTATGGCTGACGCTAACAAAGCGTTCTCTCACTACCGTTTCTAATCCGGAGAAGCTTAAGTGGCACGTAAAACACCCATCAATCGTTACCGCAATATTGGTATTTGTGCGCACGTTGATGCGGGTAAGACGACAACTACTGAGCGTGTTCTATTCTACACCGGTCTTTCTCATAAGATCGGTGAAGTCCATGATGGTGCTGCCACCATGGACTGGATGGAACAGGAGCAAGAACGTGGCATCACAATCACTTCAGCAGCAACAACTTGCTTCTGGAGTGGTATGAGTCAGCAGTTTGATCAACACCGCATTAACATTATCGATACTCCTGGGCACGTAGACTTCACCATCGAGGTGGAGCGTTCTTTGCGTGTACTGGATGCTGCTGTCGTTGTGTTATGTGGTTCTTCTGGTGTTCAACCGCAAACAGAAACTGTTTGGCGTCAAGCTAATAAGTATGAAGTGCCACGTATGGTATTCGTCAACAAGATGGATCGTACGGGTGCGGACTATTTTAGTGTTGTAAGACAGCTTGGTACGCGTTTGAATGCTAACGCAGTGCCTATCCAAATCAACATCGGAACCGAAGAGAACTTCGCGGGTGTTGTTGATTTGCTTCTGATGAAAGCCATTATGTGGAACGAGGAAGATCAGGGTATGACATACAGCTTGGAAGATATTCCGGCTGATCTTGTTACTACCGCTGAAGAATGGCGCGAGAAGATGGTCGAAGCCGCCGCTGAGGCAAATGAAGAGCTAATGGATAAGTACCTTGAAGAAGGAGACTTGTCCGTTGAAGATATTAAAGCTGGCTTGCGTGCTCGCACGCTTGCAAACGAGGTCGTATTGGTTACCTGTGGTTCTGCATTTAAGAACAAAGGTGTGCAAGCGGTACTTGATGCTGTTGTAGAATATCTTCCGTCACCGCTTGAGGTGAAGGCGATTGAAGGCACTTTACAAGATGCTGAAACGCCTGTCACGCGTGAAGCGGATGATAGTGCGCCATTTGCTGCATTGGCGTTTAAAATTGCGACAGACCCATTTGTGGGTACATTAACCTTTGTACGGGTTTACTCTGGAGTTCTGAACTCTGGTGACTCGGTGTTTAACTCAGTTAAACATAAGAAAGAGCGTGTTGGCCGAATGGTTCAAATGCATGCTAATAACCGAGAAGAAATCAAAGAAGTTAGGGCGGGTGATATTGCAGCTCTGATTGGTATGAAGGATGTAACCACGGGTGATACGCTGTGTGACGGCAAAGATATTGTTGTCTTGGAGCGTATGGAGTTCCCTGAACCCGTAATCTCTGTAGCCGTTGAGCCGAAGTCTCAAGCTGATCAGGATAAAATGGCAATTGCTCTTGGTAAGTTAGCGCAGGAAGATCCATCTTTCCGCGTTGAAACTCACGAAGAGACAGGTCAAACCATTATCTCTGGTATGGGTGAGCTACACCTTGATATCCTAGTGGATCGAATGAAACGCGAATTCAAGGTGGAGGCAAACATTGGTAAGCCTCAAGTTTCCTACCGTGAGAAAATTCGCAAAGAAGTGGAAGTTAACCACAAATTTGTGCGGCAGTCTGGTGGTCGTGGTCAATATGGCCATGTCGTAATGAAACTAATCCCAACTGAAAAGGAAGGATTGGAGTTTGTTAACGAGATTGTCGGAGGTGTTATTCCGAAGGAATACATCCCAGCAGTTGAACGAGGCGTTTCAGAGCAAATGAAGAATGGTGTTATTGCTGGCTACCCATTACTTGGGTTGAAAGTAGTGCTATTCGATGGATCATTCCATGATGTTGACTCTAATGAAATGGCCTTTAAAATTGCAGCTTCTCAAGGTTTAAAGAAAGGCGCAGCAGATGCTGATCCTTGTGTTCTTGAGCCTGTGATGAAAGTAGAAGTTGTAACCCCTGAAGAGTACATGGGTGACGTGATGGGTGACCTGAATCGTCGTCGAGGACTTGTTCAGGGTATGGAAGATTCCTCATCCGGAAAAATTATTCGAGCAGAAGTGCCTTTGGGTGAAATGTTTGGATATGCAACGGATGTGCGTAGTTTGTCGCAAGGTCGTGCAAGTTATGCAATGGAATTCCTAAAATACGCTGAAGCGCCAGCTAGTGTGGCAGACGCGATCATCAAAAATGAAATTTAATCATCATACTTACTAATCATAAGGTGTATGTATCATGGCAAAAGCAAAGTTCGAACGTAGTAAACCACACGTTAACGTTGGTACAATCGGTCACGTTGACCACGGTAAAACTACCCTAACAGCAGCACTTACTCGTGTATGTGCAGAAGTATTTGGCGGTGAAGCTGTAGCATTTGACGGTATCGATAATGCTCCAGAAGAGCGTGAGCGTGGTATCACAATCGCGACTTCTCACGTTGAGTACGATTCTCCTACTCGTCACTACGCACACGTAGACTGTCCTGGACACGCCGATTATGTTAAAAACATGATCACTGGTGCGGCTCAAATGGACGGCGCTATCCTAGTATGTGGTGCAACTGACGGCCCAATGCCTCAGACTCGTGAGCACATCCTTCTTTCTCGTCAGGTAGGTGTACCTTACATCGTAGTATTCCTAAACAAAGCAGACCTTCTTGCTGAAGACTGTGGCGGTGCAGACTCTGAAGAATACGCAGAGATGCTAGAGCTAGTTGAAATGGAACTACGTGACCTTCTTTCTGAATACGACTTCCCAGGCGATGACACTCCAATCATCCCAGGTTCTGCTCTTATGGCATTGAACGGTGAAGACGGTAACGAAATGGGTACTACAGCTGTTAAGAAGCTTGTAGAAACTCTAGACGAGTACATTCCTGAGCCAGAGCGTGCGATCGACGGTGCATTCATCATGCCTATCGAGGACGTATTCTCTATCCAAGGTCGTGGTACTGTAGTAACTGGTCGTGTTGAGCGCGGCATCATCAAGGTTGGTGAAGAAGTTGAGATCGTTGGTATCAAAGATACTACTAAAACAACTTGTACTGGCGTTGAGATGTTCCGTAAGCTTCTAGACGAAGGTCGTGCAGGCGAGAACTGTGGTGTACTACTTCGTGGTACTAAGCGTGATGACGTTCAGCGTGGTCAAGTATTGGCTAAGCCAGGTTCTATCACTCCTCACACTGAGTTTGAAGCAGAAGTATACGTTCTGTCTAAAGATGAAGGTGGTCGTCACACTCCATTCTTCAAAGGCTACCGTCCACAGTTCTACTTCCGTACAACTGACGTAACTGGTGCTTGTGAGCTTCCAGAAGGCGTAGAAATGGTTATGCCAGGTGACAACATCCAAATGTCTGTAACTCTAATTCACCCAATCGCGATGGACGAAGGTCTACGTTTCGCGATCCGTGAAGGTGGTCGTACAGTAGGTGCTGGTGTTGTAGCTAAAGTTCTTAAATAATTTTTGCTTTAAGCATTAATTAATTTAGCTTTACGAAAAAGGTCGCTCTTTGGGCGGCCTTTTTTTGTATTGGGCGTTTTTTAATTGGTTACTTGACAACCAATTTCTAAGCGGCTAACATTCGCCGTCCTTAAATAAGGATGGTAGGTTAATTATTGTTCAATCAGCCTATCGAACATAGTATTTGGAGTTGGAAATGCAAAGCCAAAAAATCCGTATTCGCTTGAAAGCTTTCGATCACCGTTTGATCGATGCTTCAACGCAAGAGATTGTGGACACTGCTAAGCGCACTGGTGCACAAGTACGTGGTCCAATTCCACTTCCTACTCGCAAAGAGCGTTACACAGTACTGATTTCTCCTCACGTAAACAAAGATGCGCGTGATCAATACGAAATCCGTACTCACAAACGTGTTCTAGACATCGTTGAGCCAACAGAAAAAACAGTTGATGCTCTAATGAAGCTAGATCTTGCGGCAGGCGTGGAAGTACAAATTTCTTTGGGTTAATCCCCAAAGTTTTAGGGGTGCGATAACCAGCAGGAATCTGTTGGCCTAAGCACATTAGTGGAATGATCTGGAATGATCAGCCGTAGCGGGTGATAGCCCCGTACACAACTGGCAATTGAGGTATAAAATGGCTATTCAATTAGTCGGACGTAAAGCCGGAATGACACGTATCTTCAACGAAGATGGTGTATCCGTGCCAGTAACCGTCATCGAGGTTGAACCGAACCGTGTAACACAGGTGAAAACTGCAGATACTGATGGCTACTCAGCTGTTCAAGTAACTGTTGGTACTCGCCGTGCTAACCGTGTAACAAAAGCTGCTGCAGGTCACTTTGCAAAAGCTAGCGTAGAAGCGGGTCGTGGTTTGTGGGAGTTCCGCCTTTCTGGTGACGAAAAAGAAATCAATGTTGGCGACGAGCTAACAGTTGCGGATTTTGAGTCTATTTCTAAAGTTGACGTTGTTGGTCAATCTAAAGGTAAAGGCTTCCAAGGTGGCGTTAAGCGTCATAACTTCCGTACGCAAGACGCTACACACGGTAACTCATTGTCTCACCGTGCTCCTGGTTCCATCGGTCAATGTCAAACACCTGGTCGTGTTTGGAAAGGCAAAAAGATGGCTGGTCACATGGGCGCAGCTCAAGTAACAACTCAGTCTCTAGAAGTTGTTCGCGTTGATGCTGAGCGTAACCTTATCCTTGTAAAAGGTGCGGTTCCTGGCGCTGTTAATGGTGACGTAATCGTTCAACCAGCAGTTAAAGCTCGCTAAGAGGGGTAGACAATGAACTTGAATCTTACAGGTGCTGAAGGAACTGTAGAAGTTTCTGATGTAGCCTTCGCGCGTGAATACAACGAAGCGCTAGTTCACCAGGTTGTTACAGCTTACCTGGCTGGTGCTCGTCAAGGTACTCGTGCTCAGAAAACTCGCTCTGAAGTGGCTGGTGGTGGCCGTAAACCTTGGAAACAAAAAGGTTCTGGTCGCGCACGTGCTGGTACGATCCGTAGTCCTCTATGGCGTTCTGGTGGTGTGACTTTCGCTGCGAAAACACAAGATCACTCTCAGAAAGTAAACAAGAAGATGTACCGTGCAGCGATGCGCACCATCTGGTCTGAGCTTGCTCGTCAAGACCGTCTTGTTGTAGTTGAAGAGCTTTCAATCGAAGCTCCAAAAACTAAGCTTTTCAAAGCTAAAATGGCTGAATTGAATGTTGAAAACGCGCTTGTTGTTGCGCACGAGCTGAACGATAACTTGTTCCTAGCTGCGCGTAACATTCCAAACGTTGATGTTCTTGATGCAGCGTCTGTTGACCCTGTTAGCCTGATTGCTTACGACAAAGTGTTGGTGACAGTTGGTGCTCTGAAACAAGTTGAGGAGGCACTAGCATGATCGGCGAACGCATTTATAAAGTGTTGTTAGGTCCACACATCTCTGAGAAAGCAACGATCGTAGCTGAAGGCAACGGTCAGTACGTTTTCCGCGTAACTAAAGACGCGACTAAACCAGAGATTAAACAAGCAATCGAAGCGTTGTTTGAAGTCAAAGTTGAGTCTGTTCGTACGTTGAACCACAAAGGTAAAACAAAGCGTACAGTTCGTGGCCTGGGCAAGCGTAGTGACGTTAAAAAAGCGTACGTACGTTTGGCAGAAGGCCAAGAAATTGATTTCTTGGGCGCTGAATAAGGGGAGATAGGTCAATGGCTGTTGTAAAAAGTAAGCCAACGTCTGCAGGCCGTCGTCACGTTGTTAAAGTTGTTAACAATGATTTGCATAAAGGTGCGCCATACGCTCCTTTGCTTGACAAAAAAAGCAAATCAGGTGGTCGTAACAACAACGGACGCATCACTACGCGTCACGTAGGTGGTGGTCATAAGCAGCATTACCGTATCGTAGATTTCCGTCGTAACAAAGACGGTATCCCAGCGGTAGTTGAGCGTTTGGAATATGATCCAAACCGTTCTGCAAACATTGCGTTAGTAAAATACGCTGATGGTGAACGTCGTTACATTATCGCTTCCAAAGGTATGGAAGCTGGTTCTGTTGTTTCCAACGGTGCGAACTCTCCTATCAAAGCAGGTAATACTTTGCCTTTGCAAAATATCCCTGTAGGTAGTGTGGTTCACTGTATCGAGCTTAAGCCTGGCAAAGGTGCGCAAATCGCACGTTCTGCAGGTGCTTCTGCTCAGCTTGTCGCTCGTGAAGGTCGTTACGTAACTCTTCGCCTACGTTCTGGTGAAATGCGTAAAGTTCTAACCGAGTGTCGTGCAACTTTAGGTGAAGTATCTAACTCTGAGCACACTCTACGTGTTCTAGGTAAAGCTGGTGCTAAGCGCTGGCGCGGTGTTCGTCCTACAGTTCGCGGTGCGGCAATGAACCCGGTTGACCACCCACACGGTGGTGGTGAAGGTCGTAGCTCAGGTGGTCGCCACCCAGTTACTCCTTGGGGTGTTCCTACGAAAGGTTACAAAACTCGTAAGAACAAACGTACTGATAAACTTATTGTACGTCGTCGTACTAAGTAATAAGAGGAAACGACTGTGCCACGTTCACTAAAAAAAGGTCCTTTTATCGACCTTCATTTGTTGAAAAAGGTAGAGGCTGCGGTAGAAAAGAATGACCGTCGTCCAATTAAAACTTGGTCGCGCCGTTCTACTATCTTCCCTGAGTTTGTAGGGTTGACTATCGCTGTCCATAATGGTCGCCAACACGTCCCAGTTCTAGTATCTGAGGATATGGTCGGTCATAAATTGGGTGAGTTCGCTCCGACCCGTACCTACAAGGGTCATGCTGCGGACAAGAAAGCCAAACGGTAATTAAGGGGTATTAATCATGAGTGAAGTAAGCGCTTCATTGAAGGGTGCTCGCCTCTCAGCGCAGAAGGCCCGTTTGGTAGCAGATCAAATCCGCGGCAAATCTGTAAGCGAAGCACTGAACATTTTGGCGTTCAGTCCTAAAAAGGCGGCAGCAATTGTCAAGAAAGTACTAGAGTCTGCTGTAGCTAACGCTGAGCATAACGAAGGTGCTGATATCGATGACTTGCGTGTTTCTACGATCTACGTTGATGAGGCTATGACTCTAAAACGTATCAAAGCTCGTGCTAAAGGCCGTGCTGATCGTATTCTAAAACGCGGTTGCCATATTACAGTTAAAGTCGCTGACTAATTAGGAGATACCCAATGGGTCAGAAGGTTCATCCAACTGGAATTCGCCTAGGGATAGTTAAAGACCATACTTCTACTTGGTATGCGAACAACCAAAACTACTCTAAGCAACTTTTAAACGATCTTCAGGTTCGTAAGTACCTTGAAGAAAAATTAGTACAGGCTTCTGTTTCTCGCATCGAGATCCAGCGTCCTGCACAAACTGCTCGTATTACCATTCACACTGCTCGTCCGGGCATCGTGATTGGTAAGAAAGGCGAAGACGTTGAGAAACTACGTAACGCTGTATCAGAAATGATGGGTGTTCCAGTTCACATCAACATCGAAGAAATTCGTAAGCCTGAACTTGATGCTAAATTGGTTGCGCAAAACATTGCTGGCCAACTTGAGCGCCGTGTAATGTTCCGTCGCGCTATGCGTCGTGCTACACAAAACGCTATGCGTGCTGGTGCGAAGGGTATCAAGGTTATGGTAAGTGGTCGTCTAGGTGGTGCTGAGATTGCACGCCCAGAATGGTACCGCGAAGGTCGTGTGCCTCTACACACTCTACGCGCTGACATTGACTACGCTACTTATGAAGCTCACACAACTTACGGCATTATTGGCGTTAAGACGTGGATCTTCAAAGGCGAAATCTTGGGCGGTATTGAACAAGTGCGTGCTGAAAAAGGCGCACAAAAGAAGAAGTCTAAGTAGGGGGTAAGTCATGTTACAGCCGAAACGTACTAAGTTCCGTAAGATGCAGAAAGGCCGTAACCGCGGTCTAGCACTTCGCGGTAACCAAGTTAGCTTTGGTGAATTCGGATTGAAGTCCACTGAACGTGGTCGTATTACTGCTCGTCAAATTGAAGCGGCGCGTCGTGCAATGACTCGTCACATCAAGCGTGGTGGTAAAATCTGGATTCGTGTATTCCCTGATAAGCCGATTACTCAGAAGCCTCTAGAGGTTCGTCAGGGTAAAGGTAAGGGTAGCGTAGAATACTGGGTTGCACAGATTCAACCTGGCAAGATGCTTTATGAAGTTGAGGGCGTTTCTGAGCAGCTAGCTCGCGAAGCATTCGCGTTAGCAGCCGCTAAGCTTCCTCTATCCACAACTTTCGTAACGCGTACGGTGATGTAGATGAAAGCAAAAGAATTGCAAGAAAAGTCTGTAGCTGAGCTACAGCAGACCTTGATCGAACTGCTACGTGAGCAATTTACTCTGCGCATGCAGAAGGCCACTGGTCAGTTGGCTCAAACTCATTTGCTCTCGCAAGTTCGCCGCAATATCGCACGTGTTAAAACCGTGCTAAATGATAAGGCAGGTAACTAAGATGGCAAGTGTTGAAACTCAAGCTCGTACAGCTACTGGTAAAGTAGTAAGCGATAAGATGGATAAGTCCATCGTAGTACTAGTTGAGCGTACTGAACGTCACCCGTTATACGGTAAGTTCGTTCGTCGTTCATCTAAAGTGCACGCTCATGATGAAAACAACGAGTGCCAAGTAGGCGATACAGTTAAGGTTGTGGAAACACGTCCTTATTCCAAGACTAAAACTTGGAAGCTGGTTCAGGTTGTTGAGAAAGCAGCTGCTGTATAAGCAGCTCCTTCCTTCATGAGACTTGTTATCTAATTTGATTGGAGAGCAGAAATGATTCAAACAGAATCGATGCTTGATGTAGCAGATAACAGCGGCGCGAAGCGCGTTCAGTGTATTAAAGTACTGGGTGGCTCTCATCGTCGTTACGCTGCTATTGGTGACGTAATTAAAGTCACAGTTAAAGAAGCGATCCCACGTGGTCGTGTTAAGAAAGGCCAAGTTATGAACGCAGTTGTCGTTCGAACTAAGAAAGGTGTGCGTCGTCCAGATGGTTCTGTAATCCGCTTTGATGTAAACTCTGCGGTTCTACTTAACGCTTCAGGGCAACCAATCGGTACTCGTATCTTTGGCCCTGTGACACGTGAGTTGCGTACTGAGCAATTCATGAAAATTGTTTCTCTTGCACCAGAAGTGCTGTAAGAGGGAGGGGACCAAAAATGCGCAAGATTAAACGTGACGATGAAGTCGTTGTAATTGCTGGTAAAGATAAAGGCAAGCGCGGCAAAGTTGTTAAAGTAGTAGACGAGAACCGTATTCTTGTTTCTGGTATCAACATGATCAAGAAACACGAAAAGCCAAACCCTATGAAGGGTACGACTGGCGGTATCGTTGAAAAAGAAGCACCTATTCAGGTTTCTAACGTAGCCATTTTTAACAATGCTACAGGTAAAGCGGATCGCGTCGGCTTTAAAGTGAACGAAGACGGCACTAAAGTGCGTGTTTTCAAATCTAACAGCGAAGCGATTGACGCCTAAGAGCGAGAATTATAGCCATGGCGAGACTTAAGCAAGTTTATAAAGATCAAGTAGTTGCAAAACTGACTGAACAGTTTGACTACAAAAACGTGATGGAAGTGCCTAAAATCACTAAAATTACGTTGAACATGGGTGTTGGTGAAGCTATCGCAGACAAGAAACTTCTTGAAAATGCGGTAAATGATCTTACAGCACTTAGCGGCCAAAAAGTGGTAGTAACTAAAGCACGCAAATCTGTTGCGGGCTTCAAAATCCGTGACGGTTACCCGATCGGTTGTAAAGTTACTCTACGTGGCGACCGTATGTGGGACTTCTTCGACCGTTTGGTTGACGTTGCTATTCCACGTATCCGTGACTTCCGTGGTTTGAACCCGAAGTCATTTGACGGACGCGGTAACTACAGCATGGGTGTTAAAGAGCAGATCATCTTCCCAGAGATCGATTACGATAAAGTAGACCGTGTACGCGGTATGGATATTACCATTACTACTACTGCTCGTACCGACGAAGAAGGTCGTGCTTTGCTAGCCGCCTTTAGTTTCCCTTTCAAGAAATAAGAGGTAGGAATCATGGCTAAAGTATCAATGATTCAACGCGAAGCTAAGCGCACTAAATTAGTAGCTAAGTACGCTGAAAAGCGTGCTGCTCTAAAAGCGATCATTAACGACGTTAATGCATCGGACGATGAAAAGTGGGAAGCAACGCTTAAATTGCAAGCGCTTCCACGCGATTCATCTTCTTCACGCCAGCGTAACCGTTGTCAGGTTACTGGTCGTCCACACGGCGTATACCGTCGCTTCGGCTTGTCTCGTATCAAGCTACGTGAAGCAGCGATGCGTGGTGACGTACCAGGCTTGAAGAAAGCTAGTTGGTAAGCAAGTAGAGCACGATCATAATACATCGCAGTGGGGGGGTGTCCAAATACTGGACATTCCGCTCGCTGCTGTGTACTATGCGCGAGCTCTATTTGCTGCACAATGGTTTTTTCTATTAGGAGCTCTTAAATGAGTATGCAAGATACAATTGCGGATATGATCACTCGCATCCGTAACGGACAGATGGCTGCAAAAACATCTGTCACTATGCCTTCATCAAAAATGAAGGTATCTGTTGCTAACGTTCTTTGCGAAGAAGGTTATGTAACTGGCGTTTCTGTTCAAGAAGGTGTTAAGCCGACTCTTACTATCGAACTTAAATACTTCGACGGTAAGCCAGTTATTGAAGAAATTAAACGCGCTTCACGTCCAAGTCTACGTCAGTACAAAGCGACTGCCGAACTACCTAAAGTAGAAGCTGGCCTAGGTGTGGCTATCATCTCTACTTCTAAAGGTGTTATGACTGACCGCGCTGCTCGCGCTGCTGGTATCGGCGGCGAAGTAATCTGCACAGTATTCTAGGAGTTAGTATGTCTCGAGTTGCTAAAAGTCCCGTGACGCTTCCTAGTGGTGTAGAAGTTACTCTTAACGGCCAAGCTGTTGCTATCAAAGGTGGCAAAGGCACGTTAGAGCTTAACGTACACGCAAGCGTTGAAGTTAAGAAAGAAGACAACGTTCTAACTTTTGCTCCACGTGATGGTGCAAAACAAACCAATGCACTAGCTGGTACTACTCGTGCCCTAGTGAACAACATGGTTGTTGGCGTAAGCCAAGGTTTTGAAAAGCGTCTGCTACTACAAGGTGTTGGTTACCGTGCTGCAGTAAAAGGTAACGTGTTGAACCTATCTCTAGGTTTCTCTCACCCTGTAGATTACGAGTTGCCAGCCGGCATCACTGCTGAATGTGCTTCTCAAACAGAAATCGTTCTTCGCGGTATCGACAAACAAGCAGTAGGCCAAGCGGCTGCTGAAGTTCGTGGCTTCCGTCCACCAGAGCCATACAAAGGCAAAGGTGTTCGTTATGCTGACGAAACTGTTCGTCGTAAAGAAGCTAAGAAAAAGTAGTAGGTAAGCATTCATGAACACTAAGAAACAATCTCGAATTCGTCGTGCGCGCCGCGCGCGTTTGCATATTCGTGACCTAGGTGCGAATCGCCTTACTGTAAATCGCACACCTCGTCACATGTATGCACAAGTTATTTCGCCATGTGGTAGCAAAGTGCTAGCTAGCGCTTCTACTCTAGATGCGAGCCTACGTGCAACTGCAACTGGTAACAAAGATGCAGCAGCAAAAGTAGGTGCTCTTATTGCTGAGCGTGCAAAAGCAGCTGGCGTAAGCGCTGTAGCATTTGACCGTTCTGGCTTCAAATACCACGGTCGCGTTCAGGCGCTTGCTGATGCAGCGCGTGAAGCTGGTCTAGAGTTCTAAGGGGTAGCAAATGGCAGTTAACGAACAACAAACTAGTGATCTACAAGAGAAGCTAGTACAAGTAAACCGCGTTGCTAAAGTAGTTAAGGGTGGTCGTATCTTCTCTTTCACTGCTTTGACAGTCGTTGGTGATGGTAACGGTAAAGTAGGCTTCGGTCGTGGTAAAGCACGTGAAGTTCCTCAAGCTATCCAGAAAGCGATGGAACAAGCTCGTCGCAACATGGTAACTGTTGCTCTAGATGGTGACACTCTTCAATACCCTGTTAAAGCAGCGCACGGTGCCTCTAAGGTATACATGCAGCCAGCTTCTCAAGGTACTGGTGTTATCGCTGGTGGTGCAATGCGTGCGGTTCTTGAAATCGCAGGCGTACATAACGTATTAGCTAAATGCTACGGTTCAACTAACCCTGTAAACGTTGTTCGCGCAACGATCAAAGGTTTGGCTGACATGCGTGCACCTGAGCAAATCGCTGCAAAACGCGGTAAGTCTGTCGATCAAATTTTGGGGTAATGTGTAATGGCTAACAAAACCATCACAGTTCAATTGACTCGTAGCCCAATCGGTCGTCTTCCAAAGCACCGTGAAACAGTTAAAGGCTTGGGTCTTAAAAAGATCGGTCAAGTTCGTGAACTAGAAGATACTCCTTCTGTTCGTGGCATGATCAATAAAGTTTATTACATGGTTAAAGTGGTAGGAGAGTAACATGTTCCTAAATACTATTCGCCCTGGCGAAGGTAGCAAGCATGCTCCTAAACGTGTAGGCCGCGGTATTGGTAGCGGTTTGGGCAAAACAGGCGGACGTGGTCATAAAGGTCTTAAGTCTCGTTCTGGTGGCTCTGTTAAACCAGGTTTTGAAGGCGGTCAAATGCCGTTGCAGCGTCGTCTGCCAAAATTCGGTTTTACTTCACGTCAGGCTCAGTATGTAGCTGAAGTTCGTCTTAACGAACTAGCCGCAGTAAATGCAGAAGTTGTAGATTTGGCTGCTCTTAAAGGCGCCGACATCCTAGGTGACAAAATTAAGTCAGCACGCGTTATCTTGTCTGGTTCTATCGACAAAGCGGTAACAGTTCGTGGTCTTAAAGTTACTAAAGGTGCTCGTGCTGCTATTGAAGCAGCTGGCGGAAAAGTCGAGGAATAGATGACAAAGCGTGGTTCACTACCAGCTGGAATGCAAAGCGGACTTGGCGAGCTTTGGGCTCGCATCCGCTTCGTTTTTATAGCAATTATTGTATATCGAATTGGTGCACACATTCCGGTTCCAGGTATTAATCCTGACCGTTTGTCTGCCTTATTTGACCAGAATGAAGGCACAATCCTGAGTTTATTCAACGTATTCTCGGGTGGGGCATTGGAGCGTATGAGTATTTTTGCTCTGGGTATCCTTCCTTATATTTCTGCCTCGATCATTATGCAGTTGTTGACAGTGGTGAGCCCGCAGCTAGAGCAGCTCAAAAAGGAAGGTGAAGCAGGTCGTCGTAAGATTACGCAATATACGCGTTACGGCACTGTTTTACTTGCTTTGGTTCAGTCCGCTAGTATGGCCGTTGGTCTTGCTAGCCAAGGAATCTCTTTCAGTTCAGGTTTAGAGTTTTACGCCGTTGCGGTTGTAACGCTTGTAGCTGGTACAGTTTTCCTAATGTGGCTGGGTGAACAGGTGACTGAGAAGGGCATTGGTAATGGTATTTCTATCCTTATCTTTGCAGGTATCGTCGCTGGTTTGCCATCTGCTCTAGGTCGTTCATTCGAATCGGCCCGTCAAGGTGATATCAATATCCTTGCTTTGTTGTTGATTGGCATCCTTGCCATTGCGACCATCGCGTTCGTTGTTTTCATCGAACGAGGTCAGCGTCGCATTACGGTCAATTATGCTAAGCGTCAGCAAGGTAAAAAGGTGTTTGCCGCACAAAAGAGCCATTTGCCTCTAAAAGTGAACATGGCGGGTGTTATCCCACCAATCTTCGCTTCTAGTATCCTTCTTTTCCCTGCTTCGATCGGCCAGTGGTTCGGTCAAGGTGAAGGAATGGAATGGTTGCAAAATATCTCTTTAGCTCTAGCTCCTGGGCAACCGCTCTATGTGCTGTTGTTTGCGATAGCAATTGTATTCTTTTGCTTCTTTTATACAGCGCTGGTGTTCAACCCTAAAGATGTGGCAGATAACTTGAAAAAGTCCGGTGCGTTCTTGCCGGGCATTCGTCCAGGCGACCATACAGCCCGATACATTGACGGCGTTATGACTCGTTTGACGCTATTTGGTGCCTTGTATATCACTCTAGTGTCATTGATGCCTCAATTCTTTGTTGTGGCGTGGAACGTTCCTTTCTACTTCGGTGGTACTTCGATGTTAATCGTAGTGGTAGTAGTAATGGACTTCATGTCTCAAGTACAAAGTCACTTAATGAGCCATCAATACGAATCATTAATGAAAAAGTCTAATCTGACTGGTTATGGTCCAAATGGCCTAATGCGTTAAGCATAGGTTGGAGTTGAACATGAAAGTACGTGCATCTGTAAAGAAAATCTGTCGTAACTGTAAAGTCGTTCGTCGTAACGGCTCAGTTCGAGTGATCTGCACTGAGCCTCGACACAAACAGCGTCAAGGCTAATAGCAAGATTATTCGATGATGGGAGGGTGGTTGATTTTTGTCCGCAACGCTGGCATAATCAGCCGCCCTCATGAAAGCAAAGTGATGAATTATTCATCCATAACAACGGAGTAATGTGAATGGCCCGTATAGCCGGTGTCAATATTCCTGACAATAAACATGCGGTCATTTCTCTAACTTACATCTTCGGGATCGGTCGCACTCGCTCTCAAGCTATCTGCGCTTCAGCAGGTATCGAAGAAACCGCTAAAATCGGTTCTTTGAGCGACGAAGTACTCGACCGTCTACGTGGCGAAGTTGCTAAGTTTACTGTAGAAGGTGACCTCCGCCGTGAAGTCAGCATGTCTATCAAGCGTTTGATGGACTTAGGCTGTAACCGTGGCATCCGTCACCGCCGCAGCCTACCAGTTCGTGGTCAGCGTACCAAAACGAACGCTCGTACACGAAAAGGCCCTCGTAAGCCTATTCGTAAGTAATTTAACGCGTTTCGCTCTAGTGCATTAAGTCTGCTAGAGCTGAGCATTAGATATAGGAAAAGTGCAATATGGCTAAGCCAGCAACGCGCAGTACCAAGAAAAAAGTCAAAAAGTCGGTCGTAGACGGTGTAGCTCACGTACACGCGTCTTTCAATAATACGATCGTGACTATCACCGACCGTCAAGGCAATGCATTGTCTTGGGCGACTGCCGGTGGTTCTGGTTTCCGCGGTTCTCGTAAAAGTACACCATTTGCGGCTCAAGTAGCTGCAGAACGTGCCGGAGCTGCTGCTCAAGAGTTCGGCCTAAAGAACGTTGACGTTATGATCAAGGGCCCTGGTCCTGGTCGTGAATCCGCAGTTCGTGCATTGAATGCATTGGGTCTGCGCATCAACAACATCACAGACGTGACGCCAATCCCGCACAACGGTTGCCGTCCGCCTAAGAAACGTCGCGTTTAAGAGGAGACAGACACATGGCTCGTTATTTAGGTCCAACTTGTAAATTGTCTCGTCGTGAAGGCACAGACTTACAACTTAAAAGTGGTTCACGCGCTCTAGAATCAAAATGTAAAGCAGAAACAGTTCCTGGTGTGCACGGTGCACGTCGTGGTCGTCTTTCTGATTACGGTCTACAGCTACGTGAAAAACAAAAAGTTCGCCGTATGTACGGCATTCTTGAAAAACAATTCCGCAACTACTACAAAGACGCTGCTCGTATTAAAGGTGCTACAGGTGAAAACCTTCTGCAACTTTTGGAATCACGTCTAGATAACGTTGTATACCGTGCAGGCTTCGGCTCTACACGTGCGGAAGCTCGTCAACTAGTAGGCCACAAAGCTATTCTAGTTAACGGCGAATCGGTAAACATTGCTTCATTCCAAGTTAAAGCTGGTGATGTAGTGTCTATCCGTGAAAAAGCTAAGAAGCAGTTGCGTGTACAAAACGCACTAGAGCTATCTAAAAATCGTGCGCCGATCCATTGGATCGAAGTTGACTCAACTAAATTAGAAGCAACTTACAAAGCTGCTCCTGAGCGTGCCGATTTATCAGCTGAAATTAATGAGAACCTAATCGTCGAGCTTTACTCTAAGTAATAGCTAGATGGTTAGGATTAAGAAATAGGTGGATCTATGCAGCGTTCAGTGAGCGAATTGTTAACCCCACGCAACATCGAAGTACAAGAATTGGGCAACACCCGCGCCAAAGTAACGCTTCAACCACTAGAACGTGGTTTTGGTCATACTCTGGGTAACGCGCTACGCCGCATTCTTTTGTCTTCTATGCCTGGTTGTGCAATTGTTGAGGTAGAAATCGACGGTGTATTGCATGAGTACAGTGCGATTGAAGGGGTAAAAGAAGACGTTATTGAAATTCTTCTTAACCTAAAAGGAGTTGCGATCGCTCTACACGGGCAAGATGAAGCAACTCTAACACTAAGTAAGAAAGGTCCTGGTGTCGTAACTGCTGGTGATATCCAGTTGGTTGCTGATTCCGAGATCGCCAACCCTGATCACGTGATTTGTCACTTGGATGATACTGCTGAACTTAATATGCAGATCAAAGTGTCTCGTGGTCGTGGTTATGAGCCTGCTGACGCTCGTGTTGCTGGCGACGATGAGACTCGTCCTATTGGTCGCTTGCAGCTGGATGCCTCTTTTAGTCCTGTTCGCCGTGTTGCTTACAGTGTTGAGAATGCTCGTGTAGAGCAACGTACTGACCTAGACAAGCTTGTCATCGACATCGAGTCTAACGGTACTATCGACCCTGAAGAAGCTATCCGTCGTGCTGCGACTATTCTTCAACAACAAATTGCTGTTTTCGTTGCGCTTGAAAGCGAAAGCGAAGCAGTGGTTGAAGAAGAAGAGGATGAGATTGATCCGATTTTGCTACGCCCGGTTGATGATCTTGAGCTAACCGTTCGCAGTGCTAACTGTCTGAAAGCAGAAAACATCTACTACATTGGTGATTTGATTCAGCGTACAGAGGTTGAGCTACTTAAAACGCCTAACCTTGGTAAGAAATCATTAACTGAAATTAAAGATGTTTTAGCACAGCGCGGTTTGTCATTGGGAATGCGTCTGGAAAACTGGCCACCAGCTAGTTTGAAAGATGATAGCAAAGTTCTAGCTCGCTAGATCATTGTTCCCTGACCACCGTAGTTTGGTAAGGAATGTATAATGCGTCATCGTAAGAGTGGACGTCACTTAAACCGTACTAGCTCACATCGTAAAGCGATGTTCAAAAACATGGCTGCTTCTTTATTCGAGCACGAAGTTATTAAAACTACGTTGCCGAAAGCCAAAGAACTTCGTCGCGTTGCTGAGCCTTTGATCACATTGGCGAAAGAAGATTCCGTTGCGAATCGTCGCCTAGCCTTTGCTCGCACTCGCAGCAAAGATGCAGTAGGTAAATTGTTCTCTGAGCTTGGTCCTCGTTACCAAGGTCGTCCTGGCGGTTATGTTCGCATTCTTAAATGTGGCTTCCGTGCAGGTGACAATGCACCTATGGCTTACGTAGAACTGGTTGATCGTCCAGTTGCGGAAGCTGCAGACGCTGAGTAATTAGCATTTGCTTAAAAAGGCCGGGCTTTGCCCGGCTTTTTTCGTTTTGGCGGTATCTATCAAGATATTCAAAGCTGAGATAAAAAAAAGGGACTGCTAAGCAGTCCCTTTTTTATGCACTGTCATGGTTACAGCATGGTTTTTAAGAATCGACCAGTGTGGGAAACCTCAGATTTAGCAACCTCTTCCGGTGTGCCTTCAGCAATAATATAGCCGCCTCCGCTGCCTCCCTCAGGACCAAGGTCTACAATCCAATCCGCAGTCTTGATCACATCAAGATTATGCTCGATGACAACAATCGTATTGCCGTGATCACGCAAACGGTGCAGTACCGACAACAGCAGTTCGATGTCTGCGAAATGAAGGCCTGTTGTTGGCTCATCTAAGATGTACAGTGTTTTGCCGGTATCTCGTTTGGATAGCTCTTTAGCCAGTTTTACCCGTTGGGCTTCGCCGCCGGAGAGTGTGGTGGCTGCTTGCCCCAAACGAATATAGCCAAGGCCAACGTCAATGAGGGTTTGGAGTTTGCGAGCGATTGACGGGACTGGGTCGAAGAACTCTCGAGCTTCCTCGATGGTCATTTCCAGACATTCGTGAATATTTTTACCCTTGTAGGTGATTTCTAATGTTTCACGATTGTACCGCTGACCTTTACAGACATCACAAGGGACATACACGTCAGGTAAGAAATGCATCTCTACCTTGATCACCCCATCACCTTGACAGGCCTCACAGCGACCGCCTTTTACGTTAAAAGAGAATCGTCCTGGTTTATAGCCACGTGACCGTGCTTCCTGTGTCGCAGCAAATAGTTCCCGCATAGGAGTGAAAATGCCAGTGTAAGTGGCTGGGTTAGAACGTGGCGTTCGACCGATAGGACTTTGGTCAATATCCACGCACTTATCAAAATGATCCAGTCCTTCTACTTTCTCATAGCCTGCTGGTTTGAGTGTGGTGGCACCATTTAGAGCGGTTGCGGCAAGTGGAAACAGGGTACCGTTGATGAGTGTCGACTTACCAGAGCCGGAAACCCCTGTGACACATGTCATGACACCGACAGGGATATTCAGGGTCACATCGTTTAAGTTATTGCCATTGGCCCCGTGCAAGGTAAGTTGCTGGCCTCCTGTGGCTTTCTGCCTTATCTCTGGAATCTTGATTGAGCGTTCACCGGTCAAATACTGCCCGGTAACTGAGTTCTTACATGCCATGATGTCATCTGGCGTACCGGACGCAATCACTTGTCCTCCGTGAACACCTGCGCCAGGGCCGATATCCACAACGTGGTCTGCTATGCGTATTGCATCTTCATCATGCTCAACGACAATGACTGTGTTACCTAGGTCTCGTAATCGAGTGAGTGTGGCGATTAACCGTTCGTTGTCCCGTTGGTGCAAGCCAATGGAGGGTTCGTCAAGGATGTACATGACACCTACTAGCCCAGCGCCAATCTGGCTCGCAAGACGGATACGCTGAGCTTCACCACCGGATAATGAATCCGCTTTTCGGTCGAGTGTTAAATAGTCCAGGCCTACGTTCACTAAGAAAGTGAGTCGGTCTCGGATTTCTTTTAGGATCTTTGAGGCGATTTCGCCCTTCGCGCCCGTTAACTGTAATGTCTCGAAGTATTCTAGGCATTCTGCAATGGGCTTTTTAACAATGTCCGGTAAGGTTTCAGAGGCAATAAAGACGTTACGTGCTGCACGATTTAATCGGGTACCGTGACAACTTGGGCATGGCTTCACACTAATGTACTGTGACAAGTCTTCACGAACGCTGTCTGACTCGGTTTCTAGATAACGACGATTTAGGTTAGGTAAAACCCCTTCAAAGGCATGGGAGCGTGTCATTTTATCGCCACGCTCATTGATGTAGACAAAGTCGATCTTGTCTTTGCCTGAACCATTAAGGATTTTATCTTGGTAGTGACTAGGTATGTCTTTGAACTTGGCATTGATATCAAAGCCATAAAAGTTCGCTAAGGCATTGAGCTGCTGGAAGTAGAATATACTGCGACGGCCCCAGCCACGGATAGCGCCTTCTCCTAGGGTCAGGTTTTCATCTTGAATCACTCGATCCGCATCAAAGACTTGGTGGGTGCCTAAGCCGTCACAAGTCTGACATGCGCCATTTGGGTTGTTGAAGGAGAATAGGCGGGGTTCAAGCTCGGTGATAGCGTAGCCACACACAGGGCAGGCAAATTTGCTTGAGAATACCAGTTCGTCTTTCTCGTCATCCATGTTGATGACTTTGGCAATGCCATCAGATAGGGCCAAGCAGGTTTCAAAGGATTCTGCGAGGCGTAACTGTAGGTCTGAACGTACTTTGAAACGATCAATGACCACTTCGATGGTGTGCTTTTTGTTTTTTTCTAGGGCGGGGGCATCGTCTAGATCAACGACAATGCCGTCTATTCGTGCACGGACGAACCCCTTGGAAAGTAGCTCGCTGATGGTGTGTAAGTGCTCACCTTTACGATCTTTGACAATGGGGGCGAGCAGCATCATTTTGCTTTCTTCGGGCAGCGCTAAAACTTTATCAACCATCTGACTAATGGTTTGAGCTTCTAGTGGCTCTCCATGATCTGGACAGCGTGGTTGACCTGCACGAGCAAACAGCAGACGTAGATAATCGTAAATTTCGGTGATGGTTCCCACGGTAGAGCGCGGGTTATGGGAGGTAGACTTTTGCTCGATGGAGATCGCTGGGGATAAGCCTTCGATATGGTCGATGTCGGGCTTTTCCATCATGGATAAAAACTGGCGTGCATACGTAGAAAGGGACTCAACGTAACGACGTTGTCCTTCCGCGTAAAGAGTGTCAAAAGCCAGTGACGATTTACCTGATCCCGATAGCCCTGTAATCACTACGAGCTTGTCGCGAGGAATATCTAAATCGATGTTTTTTAGATTGTGTGTCCGCGCACCGCGAATCGTTATGGTATCCATGCGTCTCCAAAAATAATGCAACCAAGGAAAAAATCATTCAAAATAGAATAACTGTCTATTTTTACAGTACTTGAAATAGAGCTTCAACGGTATTTTTAGTAAAATCCCGGATCTTTCAACAATCATCTCCTAATACGCAAGTAGTAACTTCTATGGATGTCATCGAACGTCGTTCAGTATTAGCTCTCGCATTGGTTTATTTGTTCCGTATGTTGGGCTTGTTTCTGATAATGCCTGTCATCAGTGTTGCCGCTGATGGCCTTGATGGTGCCGATGCGGCGCTTATCGGGACGGCTATTGGTATTTACGGCTTTACACAAGCGTCGTTACAGATCCCCATGGGGATGATGTCGGATAAGATTGGTCGTAAAAAAGTCATTCTGTTTGGCTTGATTCTTTTTGCTTTGGGAAGCGTCATTTGTGCCAACGCAGACAGTATTGCTAGCTTGATTATTGGTCGGGCGATTCAAGGGGCAGGGGCGATTGCTAGTACCTTGATGGCTCTGCTTAGCGATGTGACGAAAGAGCAAAACCGAACCAAAGCCATGGCAACGGTAGGGATCAGCATTGGTGCATCTTTTATGTTGTCGCTGATTCTAGGTCCTATTTTGTTCCAATGGGTTGGGTTGTCTGGGTTATTCTATTTGTCCTTTGCTTTCTCCTTTGTTGGTATGGCATTGGTGATTTGGGCGGTGCCAAATGTCACGCAGCATTCCTTCCGTCGTGATACGACCCCCAGTTATCAGGCTTTGGGGCGTGTCATAAAAGATGGTCGCTTGCGTTTCCTAAACGTGAGCGTGTTGTTATTGCATGGAAGTTTAACGGCTTTGTTTGTGGCTATCCCCTCCATGTTGGTTGAGCGCTATGGGTTAGCCTTAGGGCAGCACAGTATTCTTTATTTGGTCGTCATGGCGGCGGCATTCATTGCGATGTTGCCTTTGGTCATTGCCGCGGAAGGTAAAGGAAAGATGAAACAGGTGCTTACCTTGGTGATTTTCTTAATGGGGCTGACAACCCTGTTAATGGAATGGACAACACATTTATGGTTGTTTGCAATTGCGGTATGCTTGTTCTTTGTTGCTTTTAATACCCTTGAAGCCACTTTGCCATCAACCTTAAGTAAATTGGCACCGGTGGGCTATCGCGGCACCGCCATGGGGGTCTTCTCAACCCACCAGTTTATGGGGGCCTTTGTGGGTGGTGCTGGCGGCGGTTGGTTGCTACAAAACACTTCTGTAGAGACCATGTTTTCAGTGATTGGTGGTATGTGGCTTATTTGGTCAATTGTTAGCTTACTACAGCCTGTGCCGAGAAAAATTGCTAGTATGGCATTCAGTATCGCGACGCACAGTGAACAGGATATAGAACGCTTGAAGGAGCAGTTAAAAGCGATCCAAGGAGTGGAAGATATGCAGATTTTTGCAGATGAGCAGACTGCTTATCTGAAGGTAGATAAACAGCAGTTAGATAAAGCGGCACTGCAGCAAGTGGCACCGCAAATTCAGTTATAAGATTTTAGACAGTTAAAGCATTGGAGTGACCTCATGGCACGTGGAATAAATAAAGTAATCTTGATTGGCAACGCAGGCAGTGATGCAGAAGTGCGTTTCATGCCATCTGGCGCAGCCGTTGCAAACGTGAACCTAGCAACAACAGAAAGCTGGCGTGACCGTCAAACAGGTCAAATGCAAGAACGTACAGAGTGGCACCGCGTTGCTTTCATGGATCGTGGTAACTACCGCCTAGGTCAAATCGCAGGTGATTTCATTAAGAAAGGCTCTAAAGTGTATGTAGAAGGTTCTCTACGCACTCGTGAGTGGGAAAAAGACGGTATCAAGCGTTACACCACTGAAATCGTAGCCAATGAGATGCAACTGTTGGACGGCCGTGCTGACGGTCAGCAAGGTGGTTACGACAACAACATGGGTGGTGGATACGGTGGTGGTCAGCCACAGCAGTCGGCGCCTCAACAAGGCGGTTACGGTGCGCCCCAGCAACCAGCGCAACAGCCTCAGCAAGGTGGTTACGGTCAGCAGCCAGCACAAAGTGGTTACGGCCAGCCTCAACAAGCAGCACCAGCTGCGCAACCTCAATCATTTGGTAGCTGGGGTAACCAACCTCAACAGCCGCCACAACAAAAAGCGCCAGAGCAGCCGGCTAAGCCTCAGCAGCCTGCGCCAAACTTTGACGACTTTGATGACGATATTCCGTTCTAACCAAAGACAAATGTTAAAGAGTTTTGCTCAAAAAAGCCGCTATTAAGCGGTTTTTTTGTGTCTGGATGTTTGTTGTGGAGAAAGATTCAAGGCTAGTAAGGTTTGTATTGAATCGCACTCTTGTCCCCAACAAATCGAATGTAATGACGGCTTTCTTTTCGGCAGTAGTGGGCGCAAATCTTATTGATCAAGTCTGCCGTCGAGCAGATTGCTGGGGAGGCATTGCGCATATGGCTCAAACTGACTTTGGTGGCAGGAATGGTTGGATGATTCAGTTCGATCAGCTCGCCTTCTAGGAGTTCTTTTTTCACCAGTATGGCGGGCATGATGCCAATTCCAATGCCGCCTTTAACGAGGGAGATCATGGCGGCCAGAGAAGGGGAGCCCGATACGCGAATATCTGAAGCTGGCAGGCCATATTTTTCGCTAAGCTGCCGCAGGGTATCGAGGGCTAATTCATAGGGAACAGTTCCTCGCATCTGAGTAATAAACTGCTTACTCAGTAACTGGTCAAGGGGCTGGTCAACCCCTAAAGATCTTGGCTTAGATATCCAATGCTGCGGGAATTCCAAAATGTCGTAGCTGCTAAAGAAGGGGGTCGCAGTTTGGTCGCCGCTGACATGCATGATGATATCTAGTTCACGCAATATGAGGCGTTCCTTCAAATTCGTGGTCAGGTCTACGCTGAGATCGATTTGAATCCCCGGAATAAGTCGTTCTAAAAATCGCATAATTTTTGGCAACACTGTCAGCACAATCGACTCGTTTACCCCCAGCCTTAGTTTCGACGTATGGGTCTTAGTGGAGCTGGCATTTTTAAATGCCTCGGTCGCTTCCATAATGGCTTGGGCATAGCTAATAAGTTGAGCGCCTTTTGGAGTGATCTCGAGAGTCTTGTGGTTCCAGTTAAATAGGGTCACGCCCACTTGCTCCTCGAGCTTCTTGATTCTCATGGAAACGGTGCCAGGGGTCGTGTGCATTTGCCGAGCCACTTGCCGGACACTTTTAACCTCAGCTAGCTGGAGGAAGGTTTCAACAAATTTTGTGTTCATAAGTGCCTCAAGGTTGTGCGGTGACCAATGTTGGTGAAGAAAGCTGCTTAAAAAATGGGCATTAACTGTTTATTTTTTCTTAACAGGTAGGGCTAAAAATCTTCGATAGACAGAATATATCTCATGGTAAATGATGAAAATACGCTGTGAGGAGGTTTTTTTACAGTTAATTAGATGATTGCGTCTTTTGCTGTAAAGAAATAATGAACAATTATTTGTCTAGATCAACGGAGATTTTCATGAAAAAGCTGTTGCCTATGGTGGTTACGAGTATGTTGGCGATCAATGCGTATGCGGATGAATTGCCTGCGACACATTTGAAAGTGGTCGGGTCGGTGGGGACGTCTGCTTCTTACCGAGATTTTGAAGCGCCATTTTTCGGTGAAGAACTGGCAGAAGATTCTAACGGTCAGGTGACGGCGGAGATCCGTCCATTTAATGAGATGGGTCTCAAAGGTGGTGAGATTTTACGTTTGGTGAAGCAAGGTGTCATTGAATACGGCGCTACCATCATGGCCTATATGTCTTCCGATGATCCAGTGAACGAAGCCATCGATTTGGCAGGCTTAACAACGGATTATGACAGTGCTCGAGCCGTGACAGATGGTTTTAAACCTTATTTGAGTAAGGTCTACGACGATAAGTTTGATGCTAAGTTATTGGGCCTTTGGCCTAACCCAGCTCAGGTTCTGTACTGTAAAGGGGATATCCAAGATCTGGCCGACTTGAAAGGTAAGAAGGTTCGAACATCGTCTCGTACTCAAGCGGAATTCGTTGATGCCCTAGGCGGCACTGGCGTAACGATGGCATTTGGTGAGGTGGTGCCTGCACTGCAAAATGGTGTTGTTGATTGTGCGATTACGGCCACACTTTCAGGCAACTTGGCTAAGTGGTATGAGGTGTCTGACCACATCGTGGAGCTACCTATTGCATGGAACCAAATTGTTCTTGTGGTGAGCAATAAAACTTGGAACAACACCGCCCCAGAAACACAGGCTTACATTGAAAATAAAGTGGCAGCACTCGAATCCCGAATTTGGAACGAAGTGAAGTACCAAACAGAGCAGGGGTACGAATGTAACCAGGGGCTAGATAGCTGTGAGATTGGCTACAAAGGCGCTATGACACTGGTGAAAGCGGATGACGAAGACCGTGCTTTGTTGCATGAAACTCTATTGGCAGAAGTGGTGCCAAAGTGGGCGGAGCGCTGTACAGCCGAATGTGTTGAGGCGTGGAATGACACAGTAGGTCAAGTGGTTGATGTTAAGGCTGCCCCATAATGATGGGTGATCAAGCATTAGCAATCTGCAACTGGTTGGCCCGCTGGGCCGCCAGAGTAGCCGGCATTACCGTGCTGTTGGCAGCTTTGTTGGTTTCCGGCGATGTGATTGTGCGTAAGTTATTTGGCCTGACTATGGGGGGCTCAGATGAGCTCTCCGGTTATGCCTTGGCCATCGCAGTAAGCTGGGGCAGCTCTTCAGTGTTATTGAATCGCAGCCATATCCGCATCGATGTGCTTTATCAATATTTTCCTTGTGCCATTCAGGCAGTTTTTAACATTATTTCTTTGGTTGCTCTGGCGTCCTTTGTGGGCTTGTTGGTGCGCTACAGCTGGGAGGTTGTGTTTGCTTCTTGGGATATGAACTCTTTGAGTAATACACCATTGCAAACGCCTCTTTGGTTGCCCCAAGGGCTTTGGTTTGTGGGCTTTTGTTTGTTTCTTATCACTCTGATTGCGCTGTTGTGGAATAGCCTTTTTGCCTTAGTGAAAGGGGATGTTGACCGTGTGCAGCAGCTGTTGGCGCCTAAGTCTGGTTTGGATGAAGCCCAAGAAGAAGCCTCGTTTGCTAAATCCCAGTCGACACATCGGGAGGATGTATGATTTTAACCGCTGTATCGGTGTTGTTGTTTTTATTGGCGCTGTCGATCCCGGTGGCCGCCAGTATTGGTTTGCTCGGTGTGGTGCTGGATAAATTCTATTCGTTCCTACCTGTGACCCGAGCACTAGGGGAAGTGTCTTGGTCAACGAGTCATGAGTTCCTATTGGTATCGATCCCTCTGTTTATTCTATTAGGGGAATTGCTGTTGCGCTCTGGGTATGCAGAGCGCATGTATGATGCCCTGACGGTTTGGCTGAATTGGCTACCAGGTGGCTTGAATCATGCCAACATCGTGGCATGTGGTCTGTTTTCCGCTACCAGTGGTTCAAGTGTCGCGACCTCCGCTACGGTGGGTACGGTGGCTATACCTCAGGCGCGAAAGCACAAATACAACGAGCGTTTGTTTATCGGGTCACTGGCGGCTGGTGGTACCTTGGGTATTCTGATTCCACCATCCGTCAACATGATTATCTATGGTGTGCTAACGGATACCTCTGTGCCACGTTTGTATCTTGCTGGTTTATTGCCAGGGATCTGTTTGATCTTGATCTTCATGATTATCTTGGTGGTCGCTTGTGTCCTGAAACCAAGCTGGGGAGGTAAGCGAGAGCCTGCCAGTTGGTCCCATCGTGTGCGTTCCTTAGTGCATTTATTGCCGCCGTTATTACTGTTTCTGGTGGTGGTCGGTTCGATATATGCGGGCATCGCTACGCCCACGGAATCTGCTGGGTTGGGTGTGGTTGCCATGCTGATCTTAGCCGCAGCGAGTAAAAGGCTTACTTGGCGAGTGCTGTTAGAAGCCGTGGAAAATACGGTTAAGTCCACCGCGATGATTATGTTGATTGTGTTGGCCGCCTATTTCTTAAACTTTGTCATGACGGCTGTAGGGCTCACCGACGCCCTGGTAAGTTCCATTTACAGTCTTGGTATCAGTCCCAACATGATGCTGTTGTTAGTGATTGGTCTGTTCCTATTGCTGGGCTGCTTTATGGAAACTCTGTCTCTGATGATCACAACGGTGCCGATTATCGCTCCCGTGATGATTCAGCTCGGTTTTGATCCCATTTGGTTCGGCATTTTGGTGATTGTTTTGATTGAGTCCGCGCTGATTACACCGCCTGTGGGATTAAATTTGTTTGTTGTTCAAAACGTTCGCGGCTCTGGCCCTATGCACGACACTATCATTGGCGTGACGCCGTTTGTCATTGGCTTGTTCATCATGATCGGGGTATTGATCTTGGTGCCGGGTGTGGCGACTTGGTTGCCTGAGTTGGTGATGGGCTAATTTAGCTACTGAGTGTTATTTTTTGGAAGGAATGAGTGATGAAGAAAGAGGATTTTAAAACGCCTCTAGAGTTACGCCTTAGTATTGCAAAGGGCGAGTGGGATCAGCCAACTTCGGGTATGTTGGGTGATTATCAGCAGGCGAATTTGGCTGTTGTACCAAAGGATCAAGCCTACGACTTCCTGCTGTTTTGTGTGCGTAACCCTAAAAGCTGCCCACTATTGGCGGTGTCTGAAGTAGGGGACCCTGTGATTCATTTTCAAGGGTCTGAGATTAATGTGTGCACCATGTTACCCCGTTATCGCATGTGGAAAGAGGGGGAGTATGTTGGTGAAACACTGGATCTGACCGAGTACTGGCAAGACGACTCTGTTGCGTTTTTGCTGGGTTGTAGTCATACCTTTGATGCCCCATTAAACCGAGCAGGTATTCCTGTGAGTGCGGAAGCTCCTGCTGTGTATTATTCCAATATTCCATGTCAGTCGGTGGGCGCTATTCAGGGCAATATGGCTGTGAGTATGCGTCCCGTAGCGGCGGACAAGGTGGCGCTGGCGACAACCATTACTGCCCGCTACCCATCAGGCCATGGGGCGCCAGTTCATATTGGCGATCCTGCGCTGATCGGCATTGACACTTTAGAGAACCCTGACTTTGGTGTGTTTGGTGGCGTGCCAGAGGGCTATGTGCCGGTGTTCTGGGCCTGTGGAGTAACTCCGCAAGCGGTCTTGCCTAATAGTGGAGGCGCCTATTTGTTTACGCACTTTGCGGGTCATATGCTGGTGCTGGATCAAACGGTAGACGAGGTCGCTGCCAGCCTGCTTTAACTTATGCACACTTTGCGACGGGAAGGGGAGACTCTTGTCGTCGTACTTTTCCTATATTCCCTTTCTGAAATCCCCCTGTTTAGTGCCTTAATTGTGGTGATTCTGTTCATATAGCGTGAATTTTGATACTGGAACTATCGTATATGTAATTCACTCCGTAAGCTTAAATGTCACAAAAATCATTGGTTGAAAGGATATCAATATGCTGGATTTGGACTTCTCTCTGATTCTCCATCATTTAACCCAGATGGGTGTGGCGTTTCTATTGTCTCTGCCGATTGCGTTAAATCGTGAGCACCATGATCGTGGTGCTGGGTTGCGAACCTTTCCATTGGTAACGATAGCGTCTTGCTCTTTTATGTTAGTTGGAATGAGCGTATATGAAGGATCTGATGCGGAGGCTCGAGTGATGTACGCCGTGATCACAGGGATGGGCTTTATCGGTGGCGGGGCTATATTTAAAAGTGGTGACTCTATTTCCGGGACGGCTACAGCGGCGGGTATTTGGAACACTGGTGCGATTGGTGTGTCGGTGGCCTACAGTCGATATGAAATCGCCATTTTGCTATCGATTATTGGCTTTTTGATCTTTCAATTCTCTGGGGCAGTAAAACGACAAACTGCCAAAGAATAGGTCTTGAAGTGTGTTCGTTGTTCGAACGTGAAGCTGTTATAATAGGAGTATTTTTATAACAGCTATTAGGGCTTGCGGCGGGTTCGTGGGCTCTAACTCCTTCCTTCTCGTTTGTTGAGGTTCCTTTGGGAGCCTTTTTTGTCCTTGAAAGAGGGTTAGGGAAGGTGGGTATCGAGGTGAAGTATGCAAGAGGATGACAGCGATTTCTCTTTGTTCGCACAAGAGGTTCAAGGTATTAAACCTCTAAAAAAGACTGAGATCTACCTAGGTAAAAAGCAAGGTGAGATTGATTTTACGGAGCGGCAAAAAGCAGCCCTGATTGCGAAGGTTGAAGATCGGAATCATTTGTCCAAAGACTATGTGGAACGTGTCGATCCCAATGACATGCTGGAATATAAGCGTCCAGGGGTGCAAGACGGCGTGTTTAAGCGTTTGCGTCAGGGGAAATATGGCGTGGATGCCCGTTTAGATCTCCATCGCCGTACCGTGGATCAAGCCCGTCGAGATGTGTTTCAGTTTATCGAAGACTGTATGCGAAATGACATTCGTGTTGGCATTATTGTTCACGGAAAAGGCGATCGTACGCCGGATAATCAAGCGACCATCAAGAGTTATATCAATAAGTGGTTACGGGATCTGGATGACGTGATGGCGTTTCACAGTGCCCAGCGACACCACGGGGGATTAGGGGCTGTTTACGTCCTGTTCCGTAAAAGCGAAAAAGCCCGTTTGGAAAACTGGGAACGTCATCAAAAGCGCTAGGTATTTGATGGTATTTCGTGCAGTTAAAATCACATTCTTGGTATAATCTGCATGCTTTTATTGCTTGAGATTGCGAAAAACTTCCCAATGATTCTAGTAATAGAAAAAGATTTTAATAGGGGTAAAACATGACAGTGAAGAATGCACACCACCCAGCGTTTACAGCTATTCGCAGCGAGTTTGTGGAAGCGTTAAATGTAACGGTGCAAGAGTATGAGCATAAGGTGACTGGTGCGAAGCATTTTCACATTGCCTCTGAAAACGATGAAAATGTTTTTCTCGTTGGCCTAAAAACGGTGCCGACGGATTCAACCGGCGTGGCACATATTCTTGAGCACTCCGTATTATGTGGCTCTGAGCGCTTCCCAGTGCGTGATCCGTTTTTCATGATGATTCGTCGTTCGTTAAATACTTTTATGAACGCCTTTACCTCATCTGATTGGACGGCTTACCCATTTGCCAGCAAAAATAAGAAGGATTTTCGTAACTTACTGGATGTGTATCTAGATGCGGTGTTCTTTTCTCGTCTGGACCCATTAGACTTTTCCCAAGAAGGGCACCGACTCGAATTCGCGGAACCGACTAACCCTGATTCTGAACTGACCTACAAAGGTGTGGTGTTTAATGAAATGAAGGGGGCCATGAGCTCTACCACATCGGTTCTATGGCAAGCGGTGACCAAATACCTGTTTCCTAGCAATACCTACCATTTCAACTCAGGTGGTGAGCCAACCGATATTCCGGATCTGTCTTACGATGAACTGATGGCGTTTTACCGTAAACACTACCATCCATCGAACGCGGTCTTTATGACCTTTGGTGATATTCCGGCGGATGAATTGCAAGAAGAGTTTGAAGCAAAAGTCTTAAGCCGCTTTGAGCGCCTAGACGACAAAGATCAAGTCAGTGTACCGAACGCGAAGCGTTACTTCTCTCCTTTACGAGTGGAAGAAGGCTATGCTGCAGAAGAGGCGAAAGAAAATGCCTCCCACGTAGTCGTAGGTTGGTTGCTGGGTGAAAGTATCGACTTAGCACAGCAATTTGAAGCGTCCTTGTTATCGAGCGTCCTTCTGGATAACTCTGCGTCACCCTTACGTCGTGTATTAGAAAACTCTGAGCTTGGCTCCTCCCCATCTCCTTTATGTGGCCTTGAAGACAGCAACAAAGAAATGAGCTTCATGTGTGGCCTGGAAGGAGTGAAGCGTGAGGATACCACAAACGTAGAAGCCTTGGTGTTGTCTACCTTAGAAGACATCGTAGAAAATGGTGTTGAGCAAGACATGGTTGATGCCATGCTGCATCAATTGGAGTTGAGTCAGCGAGAGATTGGCGGTGATAGCTATCCCTACGGGTTGCAGCTGATTCTAGGGGCCTTGTCTACCGCCGTTCATTCTGGCGATGTGATTGCGCAATTGGATCTGGATCCTGTGATCGAGCAAATGCGCGAGAAGGTTACCGATAAAGACTATATTCCAACCTTGGTGAAACGCTTGTTACTCGACAATGCTCACCGAATCACCTTGACCTTGAGTCCAGACGAAGCCCTTGAGGCACGTCGTAATCAAGCAGAAAAAGATCGCCTTAGTGCCATCAAAGCTGGGCTTTCAGAAGAGCAAACTCAGTACATCATTGAGCGCAGCCAAGCCTTGAAAGCTCGACAAGAGCAAGTGGATGACATGAGCATTCTGCCAAAGGTTGGCATGGAAGATGTGCCAGCAGCCCTGCCTGAATACGAGCATGAAGCCATAGACGCTGCACTGCCAGTGTCCTTCTACCCGCAAGGGACGAACGGCTTGGTCTATCAACAATTAGTTGTCGATCTGCCAAAACTCACCGAAGACGAAACGAATGTGTTGCCTCTCTATAGCTCGTTAATGACGGAGCTAGGTGTTGGTGAAGACGACTATCTGGCGATCCAGTCACGCCAAGCTCAGGTTTGTGGTGGTTTGGGAGCGCATTCTTCTATTCGCCCTGAGATCATAGATAAGCAGCGAGTGAGCGGTTACTTCGTCTTAAGTTCTAAGGCCCTTGTGCCGAATACTGCGGCCATGACAAAACTGATGGTGGATACTTTTCAATCCGTCCGTTTTGATGAAGTAGGGCGTATTAAAGAGTTGATTGCTCAGCGCCGTGCCCGTCGCGAACGTTCCGTGACAGGTCAGGGCCACGCTCTAGCCATGAGTGCAGCTACGAGTGGTATGTCTGGTCTCGCTGCCCAGCAAGAAGCTTGGGGAGGCATGACAGGCATCCGTAACCTGATTGAGATGGATGATGCGTTAAAAGCCGATCCAGCGGCTGTAACTGCTTTGTGTCAAACCCTAAAAACCATTCACGAAAAACTCCAGCAATGTGCGAAGCGTGTTCTATTGGTGGCAGAGCCCCACCATAAAGAAACGCTGCTGGAAGCGATTCGTCCAGCTTGGGCGAGTATTGAGAACCATGAGCAATTGACCGCCTTTGCCTTGCCGGCTGTGGACAACACAGTGAAGCAAGCTTGGGTGACGGCCACACAAGTGAGCTTCTGCGCGAAAGCCTTTAAGGCCGTAGCGGGTGAGCACCCGGATGTGGCGCCATTAACCGTTTTAGGTGGCTTCTTGCGCAATGGTTATCTACATCGTGCGATCCGTGAGCAGGGTGGCGCTTACGGTGGTGGCGCGACATTTGATGGTAGCGCTGGCGCTTTTCGCTTTTACTCGTACCGTGATCCGCGTTTGCTAGAAACCCTAGCGGACTTTGATGCGTCCATTGAGTGGTTGCTTAGCAACGAACACACAGAGGACGCCTTAGAAGAAGCGGTATTGGGCGTGATTGGTTCCATGGATAAGCCAGGCTCGCCAGCCGGTGAAGCGCAAGGAGACTACTTCCTACAACTTCATGGTCGAACGAAAGCCTACCGTGAGGCCTTCCGTGCAGGCATCTTGGCAGTAACGATTGAAGACTTGCAACGTGTTGCCAAGCTGTACCTGACCAAAGAGAACGAAAACACCGCCGTTGTCACTGCAAGCGCTAACAAAACCATGTTAACGGATGCTGGCTTCGACATTTGTACCTTATAAATTATAACGAAAATCTGAATGGAAAATTCAATGGATCAGTTTCATGACATACGCCCTTACAACGACGATGAGGTCGCCGGGGTGTTGGACAATTTGGTTAATACGCCGGACTTTATCGATACGATTGTCGGCTTTAAATTTGCCAAATGGCCGAAATGGACACGTGGTTTGCTAGCAGTGCTAGTAAAGCGCGTCTTGCGCAAGGAAGTGGGCAAAATCAGTGATGTGCGTTCCTTCCAAATGCAAGTGGCCAGCTACATGGAACGTATGATCAATACCACTACGACAGACGTAGAATATCGCGGTATTGATAAACTGGCGAAAAACGAGGGTTACCTGTTTTTATCAAACCACCGAGACATTGCCATGGATCCGGCTTTTGTAAACTATGGATTGTACCTAAACGGTTTAGACACGGTGCGCATTGCTATAGGTGACAACCTATTGCGTCGTCCCTTTGTGTCTGACCTGATGCGCTTAAATAAGAGCTTTATTGTAAAGCGCTCTGTTAATGGCGTACGTGAGATGATGGCTGCATTTGGGCAGCTGTCTGATTACATCACTCACTCTCTTACCAAAGAGCACAGCAACATCTGGATCGCTCAAAAAGAAGGGCGTGCGAAAGATGGCATGGATCAGACGGATCCAGCCATCATCAAGATGTTTTTCATGAGTCAGAAGAAGCAGAAGGTCAGCTTCCCTGAGGCCATGGCAAACCTAAAAATCGTACCTGTTTCTATCTCCTATGAATATGATCCTTGTGCCTTTGAGAAAGCTCGAGAGTTGCATCAAAAATCCACTACTGGGGCCTATGAGAAAACGGAATTCGAAGACATCGACAGTATTCGTAAAGGCATTGTAGGGCGTAAGGGTAAGGTCATTGTTACGTTTGGTGATGTGATCACGGAGAATTGCGACACACCAGATGCCATGGTGGCTGAGGTAGATCGTCAGATCATTGGCCATTACGCCATTCAATCGACCAATATTGCGGCGTCTAAAATGTTAAAAGGCGAAGCTGCTGGAGACCGTATTTTTGAAGAGTACATGGAAACGTGTCCTGAAGAACTGCGCGAGACAGTCTTGACGATGTACGCCAACCCTTTACTGCAGCAGCAGGCAAAAGGTCTAAGCGAGTCTAAATAAAAAGGATACGGAGAGCCGGATGAAACCGAAAAAAACGCTGCGAGCATTGGTGGGGTCCACCCTGTTTGCTGTGGTATATGGTGTACTAACGGGGTTTACAGGAATCTTTGCCCCTTTGGTGGCTTGGTTGCTGCCAATGACATGGCGCCAGCCACTGCTAAATCTACACAACCATGCGTTGCTGTTTTTGTTTCGTGTGATCTGTGGGGTGAAGGTCGAAGTGATTGGGCGTGACAATATCCCTTCTGATCGACCTGTGGTGTTGGCATCGAACCACCAAAGCGAGTGGGAAACCTACTTGCTGCAAGTCATTAAAACGCCGATCTCTACCGTGTTGAAGAAAGAGTTGTTATCGATTCCATTCTTCGGCTGGGGATTGCGTATGGTTCAGCCGATTGCCATCGATCGATCTAAACGTGCGGGTGCCCTTAAGCAGATTCTTAAACAAGGTAAAGAGCGTATTCAGGCTGGCCGTTCCGTTCTGATCTTTCCTGAAGGCACTCGTACCTTGCCAGGGCAGGAGCGAGCGTTTAACAAAGGGGCTGCTATGTTGGCATCGTCCTCTGGTACTGCCATTTTGCCTTTGGTGCATAATGCTGGCCATGTGTGGCCTGGACGTACTTGGTTACGCTATCCGGGTAAGATTACCGTTACCATTGGGCCATTGATCGAAGTGGACGGAAAGGACACCAATCAGATCCATGAAGAAATGGAAATCTGGATGCGTGAAGCCATGCGGCAGCATCCATAAGGTTGGCCTTTCAAGAGTAATAAAAAAGCCGCGCAGTTTGAACTGTGCGGCTTTTTTGTAAGCGTGAAGCTTAATGCCTAGGCAATTAAGCGTCGTACTTTTTGAACACTAGGCTGGCGTTTGTGCCGCCGAAGCCAAAGCTATTAGACATGATTAGGTTCAGGTCAGCATTGTCTTCACGAGTGGTTACAACGGGAATGTTGCCTGCTTCAGGGTCTAGCTCTGAAACGTTCGCGGATGCCGTGATGAATTTGTTTTCCATCATTAGCAAGCTGTAAATCGCTTCGTGTACGCCGGCTGCACCCAAAGAGTGACCAGACAAAGACTTAGTTGAGCTGACTTTAGGAATGTCGTCACCAAAGGTTTCACGAACAGCTTGAAGCTCTTTCATGTCGCCTGCAGGTGTGCTCGTGCCGTGAGTGTTGATGTAATCGATTTTGCCATCGATAGTGCTCATAGCCATTTGCATACAACGTACAGCGCCTTCGCCAGAAGGAGCGACCATGTCGTAGCCGTCAGAGGTTGCGCCGTAGCCTACAACTTCTGCGTAGATCTTAGCGCCGCGAGCTTTCGCGTGTTCTAGTTCTTCAAGTACTAGAATGCCACCGCCGCCAGCGATTACGAAACCATCACGGTTGGCATCATAAGCACGAGAGGCTTGGTCAGGTGTTTCGTTGTACTTAGAAGACAAAGCGCCCATCGCATCAAACATACAAGTTTGAGTCCAGCTTTCTTCTTCACCGCCACCAGCAAATACGACGTCTTGTTTGCCTAGTTGGATTAGCTCCATCGCGTTACCGATACAGTGCGCACTTGTAGAACAAGCAGAAGTGATGGAGTAGTTAACACCTTTGATTTTGAAAGGTGTTGCAAGACAAGCAGAAACAGTACTCCCCATTGTTTGAGTAACACGGTAAGGGCCAACACGCTTTACGCCTTTTTCGCGTAGCGTGTCTGCAGCTTCAACTAGGTTCTGTGCGGATGCACCACCAGAGCCTGCGATCAAACCAGTGCGGATGTTAGAGACTTGCTCTTCGCTTAGGCCTGAATCTTCGATGGCTTGCTGCATAGACACGTATGCGTAAGTCGCAGCGTCACCCATGAAACGGCGAACTTTACGATCAATCACACTATCGTCTAGATCGATACGACCACACACATGGCTGCGGAAGCCTTTTTCTTTGTAATCTTCAGCGAAACGAATACCAGAACGGCCTTCGCGAAGAGATTCGAGAACAGTTTGTTTGTCATTGCCAAGACAGCTAACAATGCCTAAACCAGTTACCACTACACGACGCATATTAATGTGCCTCTTATACTCTATATCTATTAGAAGTTATCTGTTGAAGTGAATAGACCTACGCGTAGGTCTTTCGCTGTGTAAATCTCGCGGCCGTCAACAGAAACACTTCCGTCTGCAATGCCCATTACAAGCTTACGTTCGATGACGCGTTTTAGGTCGATACGGAACGTCACTTTCTTAGCAGTAGGAAGAATTTGACCGGTGAATTTCACTTCGCCAGAACCCAAAGCGCGTCCGCGGCCTTTGTTGCCTTTCCAACCAAGGAAGAAGCCAACAAGTTGCCACATTGCGTCTAGGCCAAGACAGCCAGGCATTACCGGGTCGCCAGGGAAGTGACACTCGAAAAACCAAAGGTCTGGAGTGATATCAAGTTCAGCGATGATCTCACCTTTTCCGAATTCTCCGCCTTCGGTGGAAATTTTCGTGATTCGGTCAATCATAAGCATGTTGCCCACAGGAAGCTGAGCATTTCCTGCGCCGAACATTTCTCCGTATCCGCACTTTAGAAGTTCGTCTTTTTCAAACGATGAAGCTGTAGTCATTATAGTCCTATTTCCACCGCCCTCGCTTTAGTGCTCTAAAGGAGTGAAACGTGTGGTCCAGTTAGCAGTATAAAAATCCAGAGGATTATATCGGTTCGAGACCTCAATATGAATGTTTGGGCGGAAAAAAACCAATTATGAGTCGCGAAAAGTGCGGTTTTTTTGTTCATTTAGGTAAACAATACTGAAAATTTACATTTGAACCTTCCGCTGTTTTGAAATCTCGTGCAACCTAATGGGTCGTCAGAAATTATTGCGTTGCATCTAGAGGGGAAGGTTTTGAGCCGTTTTTCATTTCATCAAGGTCTCTCGGAAACCTCCGATTGCTTACTCTCATATCATTTACACCAACAGGAAAACATTCCAAACACGGTGCATTTTCTCCATGGTAATGGCTTTGCGGTACGGACCTACGAGGGGATGCTGGAAAAGCTGATTCAGGACGAAAATCTGTTGCTACAAGATGCGGCGGGACATGGTTTGTCGCCAGCTGGCCCTGAGTTTGTGGGTTGGAATGGCTCAGCAGCACGCTTCCATGAATCTCTGACGCGCTTGAGAGAGCATCATCCCTTGGGCTCCTTAATTGGTATGGGGCATAGCTTCGGTGGCTGTATGACGTTGCTGATGAGTGCTAAGGATCCCTCATTGTTCCGCTATAATATCCTCTTGGATCCAGCCCTATACCCGCCTCGGATGATTTGGATTTTGCGAGGTGTGCGCATGTCTGGCATGCGCCATAAGCTGCCATTAGTTCGACAAACAGAGCGGCGTCGTGATTCATGGGCAAGCGCAGAAGAGGCTTTTAACTCCCTTAAAGGGCGCGGCACCTTTAAGGGGTGGGAGGATCAAGGTCTACGAGACTATGTCGAGTATTCCACGCATGATGACGATAACGGACAAAGGGTATTGAATTGTCCTACTTGGCTTGAGGCCGCGGTGTTTGGTTCTGCCCCTAGGCGACTGTGGAGTACGTTAAAAAAGGTGACAACGCCGACCTATATTCTGTGGGGCACCGATACCTATGACACCTTCCGTGAATCTTATCAGCTGATTAATCGCATTAATCCTAATGTGCACTTGGTTGAAGTGAAGGGGGGGCATTGCTTTATGCAACAATTCCCAGAACAGACAGCAAAACTGGTGCGTGGAATTATGGATCACGGGAAGGACGGCATTGCTCAAGAGAGCAATGCCGATTTTATTATTAATTACGACGGTTAATGGCAGCGTTTGCCAAGTCGATTAAAGCTGTTTTGTAAGGGGAGTCTGCAAGCACTGAGATGGCTTCGATGGCCAACTCTGATTGTTTGCGTGCTTCCGCCTCAGTGTACTCGATTGCTCCGCACGCTCTTACATCCTCGAGAATAGCGTCTAGATTTTCAAGGCCGCCTGTTTCAATCGCTGAGCGCACACGGGCTCTGGCGTCATCTGTGCCGTGCTGCATGGTGTAAATGAGCGGCAGAGTCGGTTTTCCTTCCGCTAAGTCATCGCCCACGCTTTTACCCATTTCTTCTGCTGTAGAAACATAGTCCATGACGTCATCAATCAGCTGGAATGCTGTGCCGACATACATACCGTATTGGCGTAATGCTTCTTGGGCCGTATTGTCGGCTTCCGCTACAACGGCACCACACAAAGCGGCGCCTTCGAATAGCTTAGCGGTTTTGTATTGAATGACCTTGATGTAGCTTGCTTCCGTAGTATCTGGGTCGCCGCAGTTAATAAGCTGTTGCACTTCCCCTTCGGAAATGATGTTAGTGGTGCCAGACAGAATTTCCATGCAGCGGAAACTTCCTACGTTCACCATGATTTGAAAGGCGCGAGTGTAGAGAAAGTCGCCTACTAATACACTTGGAGCATTGCCCCATTCTTCATTGGCGGTTTTTTTGCCGCGACGCATATCGGATTCATCCACAACATCATCGTGCAGCAGTGTCGCAGTGTGGATGAACTCTATAATAGAGGCCATTTTGACAGCGTTACTTAAGGCTGTCTCTGTCAGTTGTGAGCTGGGTTGTGCCGCTCGGGCCGCCAAGAGAACCATCAGAGGGCGTAATCGCTTGCCGCCGTTACTGATGATGTAATAGCCGATTTGCTCTATCAGAGGGATTTCGCTTTTAAGTTGCGAGAGAATATAGTCATTTACTTGGCCAAACTCGTCGGCCACCACATCATGAATTCGAGTAGGTTGCATGGAACTTCCGAAGCTAAAAAATCAGTAAGCTGAACAGCAGCTGGCGAACATGCTAGGTAAGCTCCCATAGTGGGTCAAGTTAAAACCGTAAAAATCCCTTACTAAAGCGGAATGCGCTTGTTTTTACTGGCTTCGTTTTGTACAATTCGGCGTCCGATTTGCCCATATTTTGCTCCCTATCATATGGTCGGATGTAAGTCTTTGATAAGATTTACATTTATTAGCCACTAGAAGTAGGTCAAATACAATCCAGTAGCCGGGCAGATCTATTTGGAGATAAACATGTTTGCAGTGATTAAAACCGGCGGTAAGCAATACCGCGTACAAGAAGGTCAAACTCTTAAAGTAGAAAAACTAGCTGTTGAAGCTGGTAACGCTGTTGAGTTCAACGATGTTCTTCTTGTTAGCAACGGCGACGACGTAAAAGTTGGCGCACCTGTTGTTGAAGGCGCTAAAGTAACAGCTGAAGTTGTTGCCCACGGCCGTGGTGACAAGGTGAAAATCTTGAAATTCCGTCGTCGTAAGCACTCTATGAAACGTCAAGGTCACCGTCAGTGGTTCACGGAAGTGAAAATCACTGGTATCAACTAAGCGTTTAAAGATTCAAAAGTTAGGAGTAAATCATGGCTCACAAAAAAGCTGGTGGTAGTACTAAAAACGGTCGCGACAGTCAGTCGAAACGCTTAGGTGTTAAACGCTTTGGCGGCCAAGTTGTTGTACCAGGCAACATTCTAGTTCGTCAGCGTGGTACTGAATTCCACGCAGGTGAAGGCGTACGTGTTGGTAAAGACCACACTCTATTCGCAGTTGCTGAAGGTCAAGTGAAATTCGAAGTGAAAGGTAAATTCAAGCGTCGTACAGTTTCTGTCGTAGCTGCCTAATCGCTAAGCGAATTATCAAAAAGAGCTCCGCAATGCGGGGCTTTTTTTTTGGAAAAATTCTATAATCAGGGAAATTGAACCCTGATAACGCACCTAAGAGGTGATTTTGTGAAATTTGTTGATGAAGCCACGATTTACGTTCGCGCAGGTAAAGGTGGTAATGGCGCTTTAAGCTTCTGGCGAGAGAAGTTTGTTGCCAAAGGTGGTCCTGACGGCGGTGATGGTGGTGATGGCGGTAGTGTATTTCTAGTGGCGGATGAGTCCCTGAATACCCTGATCGATTTCCGCTTTACTAAAAAGTACATCGCGGAAAATGGCCAAGGCGGTATGGGCCGTGACATGACTGGCTCGAAAGCGCCAGATTTAGAGATTAAAGTGCCAGTAGGCACCACGGTTATTGATGAAGACACCGGCGAAACGTTAGGTGACTTGGTGGCTGTGGGTGAGCGTTTAAAAGTGGCTCAAGGCGGTCACAAAGGTCTAGGAAATACGCGCTTTAAATCCAGTACCAACCGTGCGCCTCGACAAACCACAAAAGGCACTGTTGGTGAAGAGCGTAACCTGAAACTGGAAATGAAAGTATTAGCGGACGTGGGTCTGCTGGGTTTGCCAAATGCGGGTAAGTCGACGTTTATTCGTTCAGTGTCCTCTGCGAAGCCTAAAGTGGCGGATTACCCGTTTACGACCTTGGTGCCGAACCTAGGTGTGGTGAAGGTTAAGAAACACCAAAGTTTTGTAATTGCTGACATTCCGGGAATCATCGAAGGAGCGGCAGAAGGTGCTGGCTTAGGGATTCGATTCCTCAAGCACTTGGTGCGTAACCGTATTTTGTTGCACATCGTTGATATGGCACCTTGGGATGAAACGACTCCTGCCGAAGCGGCTGTTATTGCTGTGAACGAATTGCGCGAATTCTCGCCAACCTTGGCTGAGAAGCGTGACCGTTGGCTGGTGTTGAATAAGTTGGACATGGTGCCAGAAGACGAGCGTGAAGCTCGTTGTCAGAGCGTGATTGATGCTTTGGGCTGGGAAGGCAAAACTTACCGCATCTCTGCAATCTCTGGCGAAGGCACGGAGGTGCTTTGTCTAGACCTCATGACAGCGTTAGATGAGAAGCGTGAGTTGCTATTGGAAGACCCTGACGCCGCTGCTGAAGAGCGTGCAATCCGTGATTTGATTGATGAAGAAGGGCGCGAGCGTATTCGCGAACTGCGCGCCAGCCGTCGTAAGTCTGCTCAAGACGACGATGATGATTTCGATGACGATGATTACGATGTGGACGTAGAGTACGTTCGTTAACCCTTAGTGAGATAAGCAGTAGATGGAAACGAGAGAGAAGATCGCAACTGCGCAACGCGTGGTTGTGAAAATAGGCAGTGCTTTGTTGACCAATGATGGTCAGGGTTTAGATGTGGCGCGAATTGGGCAGTGGGTTGCTCAAATCGCAGAGCTGCGTGCACAAGGTAAAGAGGTGGTTTTGGTGTCTTCTGGCTCCATTGCTGCTGGTATGAAGCGCCTAGGTTTTTCATCTCGACCGACACAAGTCAACGAGCTTCAGGCGGCCGCTGCGGTGGGTCAAATGGAGTTGGTTGGCATCTACGAAACTCACTTTGAAGACCATGGTTTGGTGACTGCTCAGATTCTTTTGACCCATGAGGATTTATCTAACCGTCGTCGTTATCTCAATGCCCGTTCGTCCCTGCGTACTCTGTTAAGTCTTGGCGCTGTGCCGATCGTTAATGAAAACGATACGGTGGTGACGGATGAGATTCGCTTTGGTGACAATGATACGTTAGGGGCTTTGGTGGCCAATTTAGTGGAAGCGGATGCTTTGATTATCCTGACGGATCAGCAAGGTTTATTCGACAAAAACCCACGTGATCATAAAGATGCAACATTGATCGAGCATGCTTCTGCCAGCGATGAGAGTTTGGATGCTATGGCCAGCGGTGGTGCTGGTGTTCTAGGTAGCGGTGGTATGTTGACTAAGGTGCGCGCGGCGCGCTTAGCAGCGCGCTCTGGTGCCGATACGGTGATCGCTTCTGGTCGTGTTGAGCAAGTGATTGTTCGAGTGTCATTGGGTGAGCGAATTGGTACCTGGTTACAGCCTGAGCACGGTCGCTTGGCTGCTCGTAAACAGTGGCTAGCAGGACATCTTAAGAGTCGTGGTGCCTTGATCTTAGATGATGGGGCGGTCAATGCTTTACGTGAGTCGGGTACTAGCTTGTTGCCGGTTGGCGTGAAGGATGCAGAAGGCACTTTCTCCCGTGGTGATATGGTGTTGTGTGTCGACTTGCAGGGGCGGCTTGTGGCTCGTGGTCTAGTGAACTATAGCATCGCGGAAACCTTGAAGTTGTTAGGTAAGCCTTCCTCCGAGCGTGGAGCGATTTTAGGATATGAAGGTGAGCCTGAGCTGATTCATCGCGACGACTTGGTGATTATTTAAGGGGAAATGGGCTCGTCATGGCAAAACCTGGAAAGATTGGTTTGATTCGTGTGATGCATGCGATGCGCTACTCGGTGCAAGGTATTAAGGCTGAGTGGCAGCATGAGGCGGCATTCCGTCAAGAGGTCTGGTTGTTTGTTGTGGCGCTGCCTTTGGCGCTTTGGCTGGGTGATACGGCCCTTGAGAAGGCTTTAATGATCTTTGTGGTAGGGTTGGTGTTGGTGGTGGAAACCATTAACTCTAGTATCGAAGCCATTGTTGATCGTATTAGTGATGAAAAACACGAGTTATCAGGAAGGGCGAAGGATCTAGGCTCTGCGGCAGTGATGCTAACACTTGGGTTGGCTGCGGTGGTGTGGTTGTTCTTACTGTTTGGCTAGTAAATTCTAGGCATAAAAAAACCGGCTAGCGCCGGTTTTTTTATGGGATTAGGCCAATGCTTTGATTTTAGCATTCAAGCGGCTCTTATGACGAGCTGCTTTGTTTTTGTGGTATAGGCCTTTGTCAGCTGCTTTGTCTAGTTTAGACACTGCAACAGAGTATGCTGCTTGAGCTTCTTCTTGGTTTCCTGCTTCAATAGCTGCATCTACTTTTTTCAAGTATGTGCGCACCATAGAGCGCAGGCTACCGTTATGAGCGCGACGCTTGATCGCCTGGCGCGCACGTTTTTTTGAACCGGCGGAGTTTGCCACAGTCTGGCTCCTTCAATATTTCTATAATTAAAACGGCACAACGGGTTGCTGCGTCGCTTGTGAATGTCAAGTTTAACTTGAAAATCTCGCGGCGGATTTTACCAGTTTTTAGCATTGCTACAACCCCAAAACACAGATTATTAGTGGGGGATAGTGTAATTTTAAGCTGTTTGCTATGAATTGAAATGCTATTCTTGGCCAAATTTTTCGCTAGATCATGATGTTATGTCCAACACTCCATCGGTTAAACCTCGTTCACTTTTACGCTCTGGGCTTCTGGTTTCAGTGTGTACCTTCCTGTCGCGTATCCTTGGTCTGGCGCGAGATTCGGCTTTGGCTTACGTATTAGGTGCCAGTGCGAGTGCGGATGCTTTTTATGTGGCGTTTAAAATTCCGAACTTTTTTCGACGTTTGTTTGCTGAGGGGGCCTTTGCTCAAGCGTTTGTTCCGGTTTTAAGTGATTATCGAGTGAATCATGGGCACGATGCTGTTCGTGAACTTGTGGCGGCGGTAACTGGCTCTTTGGCGCTGGTGCTTTTGTTAGTTACCGCAGTGTTTATGGCGGCGGCACCTTGGGTGGTGTTTGTGTTCGCTCCGGGGTTTGCAGACAATGCGGCTCAGTCTGAGTTGTCGGCAACCTTGCTGACGGTGACGTTTCCATACCTGTTGTTTATTTCTTTGACGGCTTTGGCTGGAGGGATTCTAAATTCCCATGGGGAATACGGTGTGCCTGCTATTACACCTATCTTTCTAAACATCTCTTTGTTGGTGGCAACTCTAGGATTTGCTCGTACTGCTGGGCAGGCTGAATTGGCGGTCGCTTGGGGCGTGTTTTTTGCTGGTTTGATTCAGTTGCTCTTTCAAGTGCCGTTTTTGGCACGTCTTAAGTTATTGCCTAGGCCGACTTTTGGGTTCTCTCATCCTGGTGTGAGGCGCATTTTGTTGTTGATGGGGCCTGCCTTGTTTGGCGTGTCGGTAAGTCAGATTAATTTGTTGTTGGACACAGTGCTGGCGTCTTTTCTAGAGACTGGCAGCATCACTTGGTTGTATTTATCGGATCGTTTGTACGAGTTGCCTCTGGGGATTTTTGCGATTGCTATCAGTACGGTGATCTTGCCGTCCTTGTCTAGAAGCTTTGCGGGAGAAAAAGGTCAGCGCTTTGCTGATACCTTGGATTGGGGGTTGCGGGTACTTTTGTTAATCGCGATTCCATCTTCTATTGCCTTGTTTGTGTTGGCGAAGCCTTTGATTGCGACCATCTTCTATCGCGGAGAGTTGACCGTTGGTGATGTGGAGATGGCGGCTAGAAGTCTGCAGGCCTATTCCCTAGGTTTGGTGTTTATGATGTTGATAAAGGTGTTGGCTCCAGGTTACTACGCCCGCCAAGACACAAAAACGCCGGTGAAGGTGGGCATCATCGCTATGGTGGCCAATATGGTCTTTAACCTGATTTTGGTCTGGCCCCTAGGGCATGTGGGGCTGGCTCTCGCGACAAGTCTCTCTGCTGCGCTTAACGCTGGATTGTTGTGGTGGGGGTTGCGTCGAGATGGCTACCATGTGTTTTCAAGACAATGGTGGGTGTTATTGCGAGTACTCTTGGTAGGTGTTGCCTGTTTAGGTGTTTGGTTATGGTTTTACAGTTCACGTGGAATTGAATGGACGGACCTCTCCGATTGGCTGCGTGTGCAGCATATGTTGTTACTGGTAGTGGTGGGTGTGGCTGTCTATGGGCTCGGCTTAATGGCGTCTGGCTTAAGGGTGCGCCATTTAAGGGTAGAGGATTGACGTTGAGATGAGCAGATCCCTACCTTTGCGAAGGGGACTGCTATATAATCGCGGTTATTTTTTCAGCGGTAGACGAAACAGTTGCCGGTACGGAGTGGTATGGAACTGGTTAGGGGTATTCATAATATCCAAGCAAGGCACAAATTTGGTGTGCTCACGATTGGTAACTTTGATGGGGTGCATCTAGGCCATCAAGCGATTCTTAATCGAGTGAAAGCTCTTGCTGAGCGTTATCAGGCGCCGGCAGGCATTATGATTTTTGAGCCTCAGCCACGAGAGTTCTTTGCACCGCAAAATGCCCCAGGTCGTTTGTCTCGTTTACGTGATAAGGTGGTTTTGCTTCAGGAACAGGGCATCGATTATGTTCTGTGTGTTCCTTTCAATAACCGTTTGCGCAATTTGGACGCGAATGCCTTTTGTCAGCAGGTACTGCATGACGGTCTAGGTGTGAAACACTTAGTGGTGGGTGATGACTTCCGTTTTGGATGTGACCGCCACGGCGACTTTCATTATTTAGAAAAATTTGGCGCTATGCATGGCTTCGATGTGGAGAACACGTCATCGATTCTGAATGTGGAAGGTTTGCGTATCAGCAGTACCTTGGTGCGACAGCATCTCCAGCAGGGTGATATGGTGTCCGCTGAAGCAGCCCTTGGTCATGCAATTACCATGAGTGGCCGCGTTGTGGGTGGGCAGAAGTTAGCTCGTAGACTCGGGTTCCCAACGGCGAATGTGTATCTGAAAGGTACAGCCCCAGCACTGTCTGGTGTGTATGCGGTGACGGTGCCTGTGAATGGCCAGCTTTATGAAGGTGTTGCAAATATTGGAGTGCGCCCAACCGTTGAAGGTAAAACACCTATTTTAGAGGTGCACTTATTTAATTTTACGGGCGATTTGTACGATCAATATATTGAAGTCACCTTTCGCCACTTTATTCGACCCGAGCGCAAAATGAATGGCTTGGAAGAGTTAGAAAAACAGATTCAATGTGACAAAGAAGAAGCGCTTCGCTTTTTCTCTAATCCATGACCGATGATCTTTGAGGATAAATCGAAAAACCATGAGTGAATATAAATCAACGCTGAATTTGCCAGAAACCGCCTTTCCTATGCGCGGCGACTTGGCAAAACGTGAACCAGCGATGCTTAAGCGCTGGCAAGATATGGACTTGTACAACAAAGTACGAGAAGCGAGTAAAGGTCGTAAGTCCTTTATTCTTCATGATGGCCCTCCATATGCCAACGGCAGCATTCACATTGGACACGCGGTTAACAAAATCCTCAAAGACATTATTGTTAAATCTAAGACCGTTAGTGGCTACGATGCGCCTTACATTCCTGGCTGGGACTGTCATGGTTTGCCCATCGAGCACAAAGTTGAGCAGATGATCGGTAAAGCGGGCGATAAAGTATCGTTTAAAGAATTCCGCGCTAAATGCCGTGAATACGCCTACACGCAGATTGAAGAGCAGAAGAAAGACTTTATCCGTCTTGGCGTGATGGGAGATTGGGAAAACCCATACCTCACCATGAATTTTGTAACGGAAGCAAACATTGTCCGCGCGCTGGGCAAGATCGCTGAAAATGGCCACCTAGTGAAAGGCTTTAAGCCTGTTTACTGGAGTGTGGTCGGTGGATCTGCTTTGGCAGAAGCGGAAGTGGAATACCAAGACAAAACGTCTTTGTCGTTAGACGTACGCTACGCACCACAAGATGAAGCCGCTTTCCTTGGCAAATTTTCTGATGTAACAGGCGAAGGCAAGGTGTCGGTTGTGATCTGGACCACAACCCCTTGGACACTGCCTGCAAGTCAGGCAGTGTCTATCCATCCTGAGTTCAACTATGCGTTAGTTGAAGTGGATATGGGAGCAGGTAAAGAGCGTCTAGTGTTCGCTGAAGACATGGTCGAAGGCATCATGCAACGCTACGGTCACGAAGAGTATCGTATCGTTGGTCGCGCTGTGGGCGCAGACCTAGCGGGTGTTGTGTTGAATCATCCATTTATGGAGCGTGATATCCCTGTTCTATTGGGTGAGCACGTAACCGCTGAAGCGGGTACGGGCTGTGTGCATACGGCACCTGATCATGGTGTGGATGACTTCAACGTTGGTCGTGCAAACGGAATCGGCACCATTAACCTAGTTCAAGATAACGGCGTTTATTCGGATGCTGCCGGCGAGTTTGCAGGCATGCATGTCTACAAGGTAGACGATGCTGTGCTGGAAGCCCTAGGTCGTAATAACGCCCTAGTATTCCAATCTAAGATCTTCCACAGCTACCCACATTGCTGGCGTACTAAAACACCTTTGATTTTCCGTGCGACGCCTCAATGGTTCGTAAGTATGGATGAAAAAGGTCTTTTGGATGACGCCAAAGAAGCGGTCAAAGGGGTTAAGTGGACACCTGCATGGGGCCAAAACCGCATGGAAGGCATGTTGAACAACAGCCCAGACTGGTGTGTATCGCGTCAGCGTACTTGGGGTGTGCCAATTGCTTTGTTCATCAATAAAGAAACTCAAGAGCTTCACCCAGAAACGCCTCGTTTGATCGAAGAAGTTGCCCTGCGTATCGAAAAAGAAGGTATGGATGCATGGTTCGATCTAGAGGCTGCAGAGTTACTAGGTGATGATGCAGATAAGTACAGTAAAGTTACTGACACCTTAGATGTGTGGTTCGATTCTGGTGTGACCCATTACTCAGTCATCGATCAACGTGACGAACTAAGCTTCCCAGCAGATCTTTACCTTGAAGGTTCAGACCAGCATCGTGGTTGGTTCCAGTCGTCTTTGAAAACCTCTATCGCAATCCGTGGTGTACCGCCTTATAAAGGCGTGCTGACGCACGGTTTCACGGTTGATGGTGATGGTCGTAAGATGTCCAAGTCCCTTGGCAACGTCGTATCACCACAAAAAGTGATGGAAACCCTAGGTGCAGACATCATTCGCCTTTGGGTGGCGGCAACAGATTACACTGGTGAAATGACCGTCTCTGACGAGATTTTGAAGCGTGTGGCAGACGGTTACCGTCGTATCCGTAACACTGCTCGTTTCATGTTGGCAAACCTAAGTGGTTTCAACCCAGCAACAGATTTGGTGGCGCCAGAAAACATGATCGCCTTAGATCGCTGGATTGTTGATCGTGCGGCACAGTTGCAAAAAGAAATTGACGAAGCTTACAACGAGTACCAGTTCCACTCTGTGGTGCAGAAAATCCAGAACTTCTGTTCTCTGGACTTGGGTGGCTTCTACTTGGATGTCATCAAAGACCGCCAATACACCACGCAAGAAGACAGCTTAGCACGTCGTTCAGCGCAAACGGCTCTGTATCATATTGCAGAAGCATTCACTCGTTGGATCTCGCCAATCTTAAGCTTTACCGCGGATGAAATTTGGCAAGCTCTACCAGGTGAACATTCGGAGTCAGTATTCCTTGATACTTGGTATGAAGGTCTATTTGAACTAAGTGGTGATGAGGCCCTTGGTCGTGATTTCTGGAAACAGGTACTTGATGCCAAGATGGCAACAAACAAAGTATTAGAAGCGGCACGTAAAGATGGCAAGATCAAAGCCAGCTTAAGCGCAGAAATCACTCTTTACTGTGATGCCAAGTTGGAAGAAACCCTTGCCAAATTGGGTGAAGAGCTGCGTTTTGTGCTGATTTCTTCAGAAGCAAAAGTCGCACCTTTAGCAGAAGCGCCGGCTGATGCCGTAGCGTCTGAGCTAGAAGGCTTGAAGGTTGTTGTAAAAGTTACAGAGCACAATAAATGTGCCCGTTGCTGGCACCACCGTGAAGAAGTCGGTAAGCGTGAAGCGCACCCTGAATTGTGTGATCGATGCATTTCGAACTTGCCGGAAGGTGAGGGCGAAGAGCGTCACTACGCATAATGCTTATGTCAGTGATGTTGAAACGAGTCCAGCGCTGGTGGGCGCTGGCAATCGCTCTTTATGCCTTAGATTGGATCACCAAGCAGGCTATTGAGGCGAACTTACACTACGGGCAGGAAATCTCTATCCTGCCCTTCTTTGATTTGACCTTACGTTACAACACGGGCGCGGCATTTAGTTTTCTTGCTCAAGCTGGTGGATGGCAACGTTGGTTCTTTTCCTTGATTGCGTTGGGTGTCGTAGTTGGTATCAGTTGGCGTTTAGCGAACATCGGCCATACTAAGAAGCTCGAAGCCTTGTCTTTGACGCTGATTATGGCGGGAGCCATTGGTAACCTACACGACCGATTGGCCTATGGCCATGTGATTGATTTTTTACAAATACATTGGCAATCCACCTGGTATTTTCCTGCGTTTAACGTGGCAGACAGTGCGATTACCATAGGTGTGATTTTAATGTTAGTGGAAGGGCTCTTGTTTAAGGACCCAAAAGGTAAGACAGAATGAGTATTAACGAGCAAAGCCGGATTACATTGCATTTCGAATTGGCGTTGGAAGACGGACAGATAGTGGATTCCAATTTTGACGCTAAGCCTGCTCAGTTTGTCTTTGGTGATGGGAGTTTATTGCCGGATTTCGAGGCTGTGTTGCTTGGTTTAGAGGTGGGCGAAGAGGCGAACTTCAAAATGGCGCCTGAAAAAGCGTTCGGCGCCCATAACCCAAGTAATGTCCAGACACTTCCGCGTAGTTCATTCTCAATGGACCTAGAGGAAGGCATGGTCGTATCCTTTGCTGATTCCGCTAAAAATGAATTGCCAGGTGTGATCAAAACCATCGGCGATACCCAAGTTGAGGTGGATTTTAATCATCCACTTGCAGGCCATACATTATCCTACCGCGTGAAAATCATCGCGGTAGAGGAGGCGTAATGTCGTTTTCTATTCAACTGGCGAACCCGCGTGGATTTTGTGCTGGGGTTGATCGTGCGATTGAAATCGTAAATCGTTGTCTTGATATCTTTGAAGCACCTATCTATGTGCGCCATGAAGTGGTTCACAACAAATTCGTTGTAGAGTCTCTTAAAGAGCGCGGAGCCGTATTTGTTGACGAACTTGATCAAGTTCCTGATGACCACATTGTGATCTTCAGTGCACATGGTGTTTCTCAAGCAGTTCGTGCCGAAGCGGACCGACGAGGTTTAAAAGTCTTCGATGCTACCTGCCCATTAGTTACCAAAGTGCATATGGAAGTTGTACGCTACTCTCGAGATGGCATGGAATGTGTGCTCATTGGTCACGATGGCCATCCCGAAGTAGAAGGCACTATGGGACAATATGACGCTTCAAAAGGCGGAGCGATCTACCTAGTCGAGACCCCAGCGGATGTGGCTAAGTTAAAAGTTGATGATCCAAGTCGTTTGGCCTTTGTGACCCAAACAACGTTATCAATGGATGATACCTCTGTCGTAATCGATGCATTGCGTCAGCACTTTCCACTGATTCAGGGCCCTAAAAAGGACGACATCTGCTACGCCACTCAAAACCGACAAGATGCAGTAAAAACATTGGCACAAGAATGTGACCTTGTTTTAGTCGTTGGGTCTGTGAACAGTTCTAACTCCAATCGTTTGCGTGAGCTGTCTGAGCGCATGGGGACAAAAGCCTACCTGATCGACAATGCGTCGGAGGTAAAAGCGGAGTGGTTAGAAAGTATTGGCTCCATTGGTATTACTGCGGGCGCTTCGGCTCCTGAAGTTCTTGTTAATGAAGTGATTGAGCGTTTGAAGCAAGAAGGTGGTGAAGCGCCCCAAGAGCTTGATGGGCGTGAAGAAAACATCTCATTTTCAATGCCGAAAGAGCTTCGCATTATTGAAGTCAGTTAGTTTTTGCAGTTTGAAGGAATTTTTTTAAACTTTTTTGAAAAAGTACTTGCACTAAATCTGTAGATCCTTAATATACGCCCTCGCTGACACGGGCAGCGCTTCAAAACAACGAAGCAGCTAGCCAAACAAACTAAGTCAGCAACGCTCTTTAAAATAGATAA
>NZ_JBHTMN010000004.1:0-341681 GCF_042679525.1 Rhodanobacter aciditrophus | reverse complement strand
CACGGTGAAGCCTGCTGTGCCACCTTCGGTCACGTTGGTTTGGTCCGCCGCGATGCTCACCACTGGCGCCACAACAGAATGAGTAGAATACCCGAAACTTTTCACTGTATTACCCACTGAATCGCTTGAGTTAACGACGACGCTAATCTCAGTATCCGCGAGCAAATCAGATCCTTGAACATCGACAGACCAATGCCCGTCAACACCAACTAAAGTTGTATATTTAGTTCCGTTAACTTCTAGAGTCAGAGTATCGCCTTCTGCAATATCTCCACCAATCGCGGTACCAGTGACAGGAAGGACTTGCTGACTCTCGTCGAGAGAAATCATGTCATCTGATGTAATGTTATCTACTGTTACAGTACCTTGATCTGCGACAGTATCCTTTTGAATAGTGCTTGGTGCAGCATATGCCACATTACCTACAGCGTCAGATACAGATGCGTTTACTGTCAAAACACCATCTAACAAGCCGGTAACATCAACGTTTGCCTCAAAATACCCCCACCCGTCACTATCTGTGTATGAAATATCAGCTAAAGGAATGCTTATGCTATTGCCAGCAGAGTCGGAAATAGTTAAAGCAGTAACAGTGCTAGCAGTTTCGGTAAAACCACCAATTAAGAGTGATCCTTGCTCATCGTAGTTAACCGTTAAATCACCATTACCATCTTGAGCAAATACCTCGATATCAGCCCAGGTATCAACTTTATAAATCTCAGTACTGGTCACGGAAAAACTATTACCAGCTACATCCGTTCCAGAAACCTTTGCAGTAATATATGGATTTGCAGATGAAGTTGAAGCCAGAACGCTTCCCAAAACACCTACCGAGTACGTTAATCGCCCGAGGGAGTCCGTTTGACTTGACACAACTGTTTCAGCAATCACCGCATCATCCAAAACAATTTGGACAGTATCGCCAGCTTTGGCATCCCCAGACACCCATCCACTGACTGTAACGATATTTCCGTTAGTTGTTTCAGATGCATTTAGAATGCTATCGGATGTAATGGTGTCGATATCAATACCTGCACTCGCAGTCGTATCAACCGTATGAGTAGAGCTTCCATTACTGACGACTGAATTACCGGAAGCATCATCAGACTCAACACTCACATCGAACGCCGTATCCGCTGCCAAGTCTGTGCCCGCAACGTCCACAGACCATGTGCCACCTGCGGCCACTGTGGTTGTGTAAATATTACCGTTAATTTCTAGAGTAACCGTATCGCCTTCTGCGATATCGCCACCTGTGGCCGTACCGGTCACGGTCACTGTGCCTGCCGCTTCGCTCGCGTTGATCACGTCATCAGAGGTGATATCGTCTACCGTCACTGTACCCGCTGTCGCTGTGACATCAACTGCATAAGACTGGCTAGAACTCGCCTGACCTGTCTGTCCTGCTGAATTAGATACTTGAACGCTACCATCAACGATGGCATCTGCGTCATTCGCCAGGTCACTGCCCGCTACAGAGATTGAAAATCCGCCATTTACCACAGTACCAGTATATACAGTGCCGTTAACTGTAAGTTGGACTGTACCTGAAGTGAACGCATCACCTGTTACACTACCCGTAACCGTAACATTGTCCGCAGCTTCTGCCGCGTTAACAATTGAGTCAGTGGTAATCGGATCAATATCCAGATTAATCGTTAATGGTGTTGTAGAGGCACTAGAAGACGCTGAAGTGTTATTTGTAGTACTACTCGTCGCAAAGGCAAATGGATCTGGAGCGGTTTCACGGCCGTAGTAAGCTGAGCCACCTGTATCAACGTCCCGGCTGTTATCGGTGTCATAGCCGTAGGAAGGAAGTGCTTCTTGACCTGAACGGTTGATGCTGACGTCAACACGGTCGCTATCCCCATCATCAGTGCCGTCATTACCTGCGGCCGGAGCGTCTTGGATTAAGGTAGGGTCTTGGCCTTCAAGGATGGCCTGTTGTAATTCATCAAAATCGACACTGGAGTCGGCGACGAGCTCTTGAGCGTCACCAAAGCTGAAAACTTCATCTGTGATTTCGACGACGGCCTCGTTGGCCACAACAATCTGGTTACCATCTACAAACTCGATGGTGGCACTGCCATTACCAATAGCGATAACGGTTTCACCGTAGAATATAGGATCCCCAACGTTAACAATCCGCTCTTGACCATCTATGGATTGGACTCTGACCGATCCACTGATTTGTACTACGAAGCCAACTGCATTACCGAGAGTTGCAAAGGAAACTTGATTGTCGCTCATGATGATTACCTTGATAGAATTTTCAGCTATGACTGAACATAGACCTTCTTATCAAGCATTTCTATTGTACCAAGGTACAGTCGGCCAATTTATCGAGAATTTGCCGCTCAAATTGCGTTCACAATTATGACTCATTATAATGCGACGCTTCATTTAGCAGCGCCAGGCATGCAATGTGTCTCGTTCGTTCCGCTGCACAATCTCAAGATGATATAAAGGGTGTCCATGACAGATACATTAAAAAGAGAGTGGTTCTCGAACATACGCGGTGACGTATTGTCCGGTACCGTGGTGGCGTTAGCTTTGATTCCAGAAGCCATTGCCTTTTCCATCATTGCAGGTGTTGACCCAAAAGTGGGATTGTACGCATCCTTCTGTATAGCAGTGATTATTTCATTCTTGGGCGGTCGTCCAGGTATGATTTCTGCCGCCACAGGTGCCATGGCTCTCTTAATGGTGACTTTGGTAAAAGAGCACGGTTTACAGTACTTGCTCGCCGCCAGCTTTCTCTGTGGTGTTTTCCAAATCGCAGCAGGCTACCTAAAGCTCGGCAGTTTAATGCGCTTTGTCTCACGGTCGGTGGTGACTGGCTTTGTGAACGCTTTAGCCATTTTGATCTTCATGGCACAGCTTCCTGAATTGACCAATGTAACATGGCATGTGTACGCCATGACGGCAGCAGGGCTAGGCATTATTTATTTGTTCCCATACTTACCTGTGATTGGTAAAGCTCTTCCTAGCCCACTTGTTTGTATCGTCGTGCTGACTGGCTTTGCTATGGCTGTTGGCCTAGACATCCGTACCGTTGGTGATATGGGTGAGCTACCAGACTCTTTGCCTATCTTCTTACTACCAGATGTACCGCTAAATCTGGAAACCCTATTGATCATCTTGCCCTACTCACTCGGCCTTGCAGTGGTGGGACTTCTCGAATCCATGATGACGGCAACCATTGTCGATGAGCTGACCGACACAACCAGTGACCGTAACCGTGAGTGTAAAGGTCAAGGGGTTGCAAACATAGGTTCCAGCTTACTAGGTGGCATGGCAGGCTGTGCCATGATTGGTCAATCAGTTATCAACGTAAAATCTGGCGGCCGCTGTCGCTTGTCCACCTTCATTGCAGGTGTACTACTCTTGATCATGGTGGTATTCCTTGACGACCTAATTAGTCAGATCCCTATGGCCGCCTTGGTAGCCGTTATGATCATGGTGTCAATCGGCACCTTCTCTTGGGAATCCATCATCAATTTGAAACATCACCCGATGTCCACCAATATTGTTATGTTGGCTACAGTGGCGATCGTTGTGGCAACCCACAACCTAGCATTGGGCGTATTTGTCGGTGTCTTGCTGGCGTCTTTATTCTTCGCTAATAAAATTGGCCGCTTTATGGTGGTTAAAAGCGAAAACGCTGACCAAGGCACGGTTTATAAAGTGGTTGGTCAGGTATTCTTTGCTTCTGCTGAGAAGTTCAACAACGCGTTTGACTTTAAAGAAGCGGTACAGCACGTCACCATCGATCTATCCAGCGCTCATTTCTGGGACATCACGGCCGTATCCGCATTGGACAAAGTTGTGATCAAGTTCCGCCGTGAAGGCGCGACGGTAGAGGTGGTCGGCATGAATGAAGCCACTGCCACTGTAGTAGACAAGTTTGGCGTTCACAACAAACCAGAAGAAGCCGAAAAACTATTAAGCGGCCACTAAGGAGTTCACGATGAAAAACATTGTTGCATGCATTGATGGTTCAGCGTTAACCCAACCTGTTATTGACGCCTCTGCTTGGGCGGCATCAAAACTTGCAGCACCGCTGGTGCTGCTCCATGCCCTTGAGAAACAAAGTACCAATGAGCAAGATTTATCAGGCACCATTGGTTTCAGTAGCCGCGAGCATCTCTTATCAGAGCTGACCGAGCTAGATGAAAAACGTGCCAAACTCGCCCTAGAACACGGCAAGGTTTTGTTAGATCAAGCCAGCTCCCATGTGCAAGATCGCAATCTTGAGGTGACAGCACTACAACGTCACGGCCACTTTGTGGAAACTTTGGAAGACCTTCAAAACGACACCCGCCTATACGTTGTAGGCAAGCAAGGTACTGACCATAGTGCCAGCCCAGTGATCGGCTCTAATCTTGAAAACGCGGCGCGTTCCCTCTCCCAACCCATCATGGTGGTTTCAGGAAAATTCAGCACTCCAGAGAGCTTCATGGTCGCTTACGATGGACGAGAGACCGCCATTGCAGCACTCGAGCGCATTGCCAACAGCCCATTACTCAAAGACATTCCTTGTCATCTGATAATGGTCAAGCGGGATGTCGCAGATCAAGAAGAGGCGCTCGAAAAAGCACGTAAAAAGCTGCAGGAGCTGGGCTTTAAGGTGGAATCACACCTAATCGAAGGCACTAGCATTCAGCAAGCCCTATTAAATTACCAGCAACAGCACAACATCGGACTGGTCGCCATGGGCGCCTACGCTCACTCCAAGGTGCGTCAATTCTTTGTGGGTAGTAACACCACCAAAATGCTAACGGACTGCCAAGCTCCCGTCATCATCTTGCGTTAACTCACGAGATCACGATGGCCGCTCGCAATTGTGAGCGGCCATAGCGACTCATTTTTTCAAAGTCGGATTTCACCACCGGCACATATTGACACTCCACCAGCGCCACATCCTCTTCAAAATCTGGATCATGGACATAGATATGTTGCTCGTCATAGCCCGTCACCACCACCCAATGGGGGGACTTTTTACCATCCATTCGATAAGTACTGATCAACACAATGACCCACTTGCCCTGATCCACCGCAGTGACTAAGTCAGCACTAGACAACGACTGGTAGTGAACAGGCACCCCTTCCGCCTCGCTTTCACGAACAAACTTAGTATGACACGCTAAGAGTACTGTCTTCTTCAATTCGTCTCGCACCCCATCCAAAAATAGCGGCTGATCATCATTGAGCCAGACTTCAGCATTAAATCCACGACGTTTAGCCGCCAGCCCTAGCCCAGTAGGGTGACACCCCCCATGACCACTGGTCATGTAAATCGTGGTCGCTTCACGCCAAATGTCTAATTCATGCTCTAAGCTAGTATCCGCCTCATCATTATGGGCGGCACACACCATCAATAGGGAAGCAGGCCCACAGGTATAAGGCGTTCGTTGTCCCACATAAGGCACTTTCAACAACTTGCTTTTGTCATCAAAGGCTCGAATGCGCTTATGCATTCGCACGGCATTACTGGTGTCTTCATAGTAATTGAGATAAGCCCCAAATGGGCGGTAGCCCACTTTTTTATACAAAGCGATCGCCCCAAGATTACGCTCACTGACTTCAAGACGTAGGGAAATACAGCCATGTTTAGCAGCATGTCTCTCCGCTTGAACCAATAACAGTTGCCCTATCCCCTTCCCTCGCGCGGCTGCTGACACAGCCAAAGAATACAAACGAGCATGGGCACGCCCTTTAAAAAGGTGCACCAGAGCATAACCAAACACCTGATCATCCACGGAGGCCACAAGCAAAACAGACGCCTCAGACTTGATACCATGACGTAAACTACGGCGGCTCATCCGGTCCCCTTGGAACGCCTCTTTTTCTAAAGCCTCTAACGTATCTAAATCGGATAACTGGGCAACACGGACGAGAATTTCTTGTGACATATAAAGGCCCTCAAAGCCTAAATAAAGACGGTAATAATGGTGCGGATTTTAAGACCAAAACTAATCAAAAATATAGTCATATTGGTACGCAAATTTAATTAATTTACTACTATTACAAAGATAAAAAATAGCGCACTATGCGCCTATCTTAACAAGCCTATTAGAAGGACTTTTCTGCATGGCACAAACCTACATTGTGGTCGATCAACTCAAAGACTGGTCTGCATTCTTACCAAGTGACCATGTCATCACCTTTCCCCAGTATCTATCACTCACCACTAAGGCGAATGACCGCACACGTATCATTAACTTGTGCAAAAGCAGCCGTTATTTGTCTGATGGCTACTATTGCTCATTGCTTGCAGAAAGCCGTGGCCACAACGTTATGCCCTCCGTACGCACCCTAAATGACCTAAATAAAAAAGCCCTGTATGACATTGAGTTGTCACAATGGCTGCCGTCCCTAGCAGAAAAACTCGGCACGCCCAATGAAGCCACAACCATCAAAGGTCATGCGGTATTCGGCAACACACTTAACCCAGAGCTTAAAGACTTCGCACGCAAGCTGTTTGAGAAGTTCCCAGCGCCCGTTATTGAATTCACCCTAAGTTACAAGAAACAATGGCAAGTGAAGTCACTCAAGGCAACCTCCCATAAAGCCCTAGATGACGCGGAAGAAACCTTGTTTGCCGAAGCCCTCGATGGCTTCAGCTCAAAAGTCTGGAACCGAACTCGTAAGAGTCGCAGCATCAAGTTCGACCTAGCCATGCTAGTCAACCCAGAGGAAGAGCTGCCACCTAGCGACAAGCAGGCCCTGAAAAAATTTGTGCAAGCGGGCAAACAACTGGGCATCCAAGTAGACATCATTGGTCCAAAGGATATCGTTCGCCTACCGGAATACGATGGTTTGTTCATCCGCGAGACCACCAACATCGACCACCACACCTACCAGTTTGCCAAAAAGGCCGAAGCCTATGGCCTGGTCGTAATGGACGATCCAACGTCTATTATGCGCTGTACTAACAAGGTGTACTTGGCGGACCTCTTTAACACCCATAAAGTCCCCAGCCCTAAGACGCGCATTATCCACCGGGGCGAAACAGGCATAGAGGACACCTTAGAGCAGCACATCAGCTATCCCATGGTCGTGAAAATCCCAGATGGTGCTTTTTCTAAAGGCGTGCTGAAAGCCCAAGACCGCGCTGAACTAACCAAGTGCTTGGACGAGCTGTTTAAAAAATCGAGCTTGCTGCTGGTGCAAGAATACCTGTACACCGAATTCGACTGGCGTATCGGCATTTTGAACAACAAGCCTATCTTTGCGTGCCGCTACTACATGGTGAAAAACCACTGGCAGATCTACCAACACGGTGAATCCAAAAGCGAGAGTGGCGGCTTTGACACCCTACCTACTTTCGAAGTGCCAAGACGAGTACTGCAAGCGGCCATCGCTGCCACCAAACCGATTGGCAACGGTTTATATGGAGTCGATATCAAAGAAGTAAAAGGCCGTGGTTACGTCATCGAAGTAAATGACAACCCCAGCATAGACCGTGGTGTGGAAGACAAATACCTTGGAGATGAACTCTACATGCAGATCATGTCTGAGTTCCTGCGCCGCATGCAGCAAAAGACCATGAACTAATCCTCTCACCTTCACCAGAGTTGCCACAAAAGCAGCTCTGGTGAGCTTTTCTCCGATACGTCCATCTTTTGAACACGAACTGCTGTGTTTTTTGAACGTTATTTAATAACGACTTCCATAGAATCCTTAAAAGTGGTTTAGCGGTTTACAAATACCGCAACTGATTTACAACTTTCGAGGATCATTCATGTCTCAACACATCGCGTTTATTGGAGCAGGCAATATGTCTCGCGCCATTTACGGCGGACTTATTCGCTCTGGCTATCCCGCATCACAGATCACTGCCACGTCACCAGAGCTGGACGTTTTACAAACCCAACAAAACACCTATGGCATTCACACCACCACGGACAACCTATTGGCCACCACTAAAGCAGATGTCTTGGTTTTAGCGGTCAAACCACAGATTTTGAAAATGGTCTGTGAAGAGATCGCGCCCGTGGTGAAAAACCGCAAAGCACCACCACTGATCATTTCCATTGCGGCCGGCATCGAATGTAACGCCATCAGCAAATGGCTTGGAGTGGAAGCTCCCATCGTCCGCTGCATGCCCAATACACCAGCCTTAATTGGGGTTGGAGCCTCTGGCCTGTTCGCCAACCGTTTTGTATCCGATCAACAAAAAGATGCCGCAGAGCAACTCATGGGAGCCGTTGGCATCGCCGAATGGGTCACAGAAGAGCCGCTTTTAAATGCTGTTACAGCCGTCTCAGGCAGTGCACCAGCCTACTTCTTTTTAATGCTAAACGCGATGCAACAAGCGGCCATACAACAAGGTCTCTCAGCCGATAGCGCCCGCAAGCTTGCCCAACAAACGGCTCTCGGTGCCGCCAAAATGGCCATAGACAGCACAGAATCACTGACCCGCTTAATGCAAAACGTCATGTCGCCCCAAGGCTCCACCGAACAAGCCATTTTGTCACTACAAAGCAACGAATTCAGCGAAGCCATTGAAGCCGCAATGAATGCCTGCAAAGCACGCGCTGAAGCCATGCAAAAAGAATTCGGAGGCTAACTCCGCACTGAATTCAAGGAGGAACAAAGACTGTCATAAGGACATACCTAAGCATCTAAAACAAAGGAACCATAATGAAAATACAAAAAGTACTCTGTCTTGCATCAGGTATCATTGCCGCCACCCTTTCCACTCAAACCCTCGCGGAAAACAACTGGCGTATGGCGACACCTTGGTCCGGTGGTCCTTGGTTAGAAAGGGATGCCCAATCTTTTGTTGATCATGTGAACAACTTAAGCAATGGCGATTTCAATATCAAAGTGTTCCCCGGTGGCACACTAGGCAGCGCTTTGAAAGTGACCGACTCAGTGCAATCCGGTGTCGCACAAATCAGCCATAACTACATCAACTACGACTACGGCATGGACCCTACTACCGCCTTACTGGCAGGCCACTCAAGCGGCCTTACCCCAGAAGAATTCATGTTATGGATGTATCAAGGGGGTGGCGTGGAGCTTTACGAGCAGTACCGCCGAGAAAAATTTAACGTGGTCGCTTTCCCTTGTTCCATTTTGGGCACAGAAATCTTCCTACACTCCAATAAACCGGTACGCACTTTAGAAGACTTTAAAGGATTACGTCTTCGTACATCGGGCGCTTGGGCAGAAATCGCTTCGCGCTTAGGCGCTTCAACAGTGGTCATGGCAGGGAGCGAAATTTACAGTGCTCTTGAGCGTGGCGTGATTGATGCCGCCGAATGGGGCAGCCCAGAAATGAACAAACCAACAGGCTTCCAAGAAGTTGCGAAATACGTGATTTTCCCTGGCATCCACCAATCCGGTGGTGTTTTGGAATGCCAAGTGAATCGTCGCGCTTGGGAAGGCCTATCTGACCAGCAACAGAATTTGTTACGTCAAGCGGCAAAACTGTCTGTGTTTGATTCTTGGTTGGCAGCATCTTACGCCGATCTGGATGCCTACGAAGAACTTAAATCTGGTAACAATGAGCTGATCGAGCTTGACCCAAGCTTTATCAGTGCTGTTCTTAAAGAAACCAAAGCATGGGAAGACAGCTATGCAGAAGAAATTGATTGGTTCGCTAAAGTTCTTGAGTCCCAGCGCGCCTTCAAAGACAAAATCCAAAGCTGGCCTAACTACCGTCTAAAAATCGGCGAAACAGAGAGCTAATTCGTTCTCTCCTACGCTAACACTCAGCCAGCAACACTCCAATGTTGCTGGCTCCCACTAAGCTGATATCGAAACACACTATGAAACTCATTCGACTGATCGATGGGGTCACTCGCCTTTTTGGTGCCATGGCTGCCCTATTGATATTGCCGCTTATTTTTGCGCTGGTATACGAAGTATTCAGCCGCTATGTCTTAAACACCCCTACTCTTTGGGCCTATGAAATCAGTTATATGGTTATGGGAGCACTCTTTATGCTCGGCATGGCCAATGCGTTACGTCTCAAGCAACACGTCAGCGTGGACTTAGTCACCATGCACTTATCCCCTAGAGCGGCTGCTTGCCTTCGCATCTTGTTTTATTTGCCACTAATCCCCTTGATGTTTTGGCTCACCTGGGAGTTGGCTCACTATGCTTTAGAAGCCCTACATCGAGGCGAACGCTCCGGCCGCTCCGCTTGGAACCCTGTGATGTGGCCAGTATACAGCTCCTGGTTTATTGGCTTCCTTTTGTTGGCACTGCAATTGGTGTCAGAACTACTCAAAAGTCTTGTTGAAATAACCGGTCAGGAGCCTTAACCGTGAGCGAATATTTATCTTTACTGATGTTTCCGGCCTTGATCGGTTTTATCTTCTTAGGCCTGCAAATCTCATTTGCCATGATGCTAAGTGCTGCGGTATTTGGTTATCTAGTATTTGAGGACGTGGTGGCGTATCAGCTGCTGTCCAAGATCGAAGAAACAGCCTCTAATTCTGTGCTGGCAGCGGTGCCCTTATTCATCTTTATGGGGGCCATGCTCGAAAAATCCGGTATTGCCGAAAGACTCTTTCATGCCATTCATCTTTGGACTAAACGCCTTCCCGGAGGCATTGGAGTTGGGACCATTCTACTCGGGACCATCTTTGCCGCAGCCAGCGGAGTGGTAGGCGCCACGGAAGCAGTCATCGGCTTGCTTGCCATTCCAATCATGCTTAAGCATCAGTACGACAAGCGTCTATTATCAGGCGTTATCTGCTCTAGTGGTTCACTGGGGACCGCCATCCCACCTTCAATCACAGTGATTGTACTAGGGCCTGTAGCAGGGGTATCAGTTGGTCAATTATTTAATGGCTTACTTATCCCGGGCTTATTGATGGCGGGGCTGTTCATTCTCTATGTGATTTTAATAGCTTATTTCAAACCGGCTATGGCGCCATCGGGTACAGACACTGGCCCTCAGATCACTTTAAGCGAAAAATTAAAAGTCACTGTCACCGCTTTACTGCCTGCGGCCGCACTGATTTTCACCGTATTGGGTACCATTCTACTAGGGCTGGCGACCCCCACCGAGGCGTCCGCTTGCGGTGCTGTAGGCGCGGTACTGCTGTCGATTCTTTATCGCAGCTGCTCTCTCTCTGTATTGTGGGAGTCGGTACTCAGAACCGTAAACATCTCTGCCATGATCTTAATGATTGTGATGGCAGGCAATATGTTTGCTGGGATCTTCTTCGCCACAGGCGGCATGGGGACGGTTCAGTCGTTATTGCTGGACTCAGATTTAAGCCGTTATTCTGTGTTGGCAATGATTCTAGGGATCGCCTTTATCGCTGGCTTCCTGCTGGACATGATGTCCGTGGTCTTGATCATTATTCCAGTGGCGATGCCAATCGTGCGCTTGCTTGGCTTTGATGATATTTGGTTCTGTGTTGCCTTCTTAGTCATTTTGCAGACCAGTTACCTAACGCCTCCTTTGGCACCTTCCATTTTCTATCTAAGGGCCATATCGCCTGCATCCATCACCTTGAAACACATGTATGCCGGGGTAATTCCATTCATTGGTATACAGATAGTCGTGTTGGTGGCGATTTTGGCGATACCTGAGCTGGCAACTTGGCTGCCCAAAAAGCTCTCAACAGCCAATTGGTAGGCGCTTTGTACACAAAACCCAACACAAGTAAATAAGTATCATTATTGATAATGTGCCCTCAAAAGAGGGCACTATTCATTATTTGCAAATTTCTTGCATGCTTTAGACGCTCGGGGAAAAATACCCCAAAATAACTATAAGAGTACCTTTATGCAGATCAGAGATGTCCACTTACCTAACCATTGCCATTCACATAGCCACGATTTTCATCAAATTATTTTTCATACCCATGATGAAGCGCTATTTGACATAAATGGTTGCCGCGACACCATGAACATGCATAAGGGATGCATTATTCCGACCACAGACAAACATTGCTACAAGGGCTACGGCGACAGCCGCCAGGTCATTATTGATTTGCCCATCTTGAACTTTCACACCCGCGTAGACACCTTGTTCGACAAGCCCTGTTACTTCAAATCAGATCAGAATCTAATCGATCTAGTGCGTTGCATCAAAAACGAACAAGACAACTTTGAGCATTTCCCCGAAGCACATCTGAATATTTCCATGGGGCTATTGGCTTCTCTCTACTGCCGAATTTATGGCAGCGCGCCTAATACGACTTTTTTCAAGCGTTTGAATATTGAACTCATTGAACGATTTGTTGAGCATCATCTCGCCGCCAAGATTTCGGTGGCCCAGCTCGCAGATATGAACCACATGAGTCGAGGTCATTTTAATGAACTGTTTACCAAGCAAACGGGGTTATCCCCTTACCAGTTCATTTTGAAAAAGCGCCTCACCGTGGCCCACGAGTTAATTGTTTCGACGCGCAAGCCTCTCTCTTTGATTGCCCAGAATGTGGGATTTAGCTCTCAAAGCGCCCTAACCCACGCCTTTACAAAACACTTTGGCTACGCCCCGCGGCAACTTCGCACCGTCAGCTGCTAATCACCGCTGCTCAGCTCTAGGGCTAATTCCCAGCTTCGAATAAAGCGTCGCTGCTTGACTAAATCTCGCCCGACCAAGAGCTGCTGGTCTAGATCGACCGTCCGAATGGTGCGCGTTGGCCCAAGCGGCAAAGCAAACTGAGAGGCATTTTGCGATGGGCGAATAGGGTATAAAAGCTCCTCGGAAGTCATCAGAGCCTGGCCTTCGTCAGACAATAAAAAGTCTAAGAAACGCCCCGCATCTTGAACGTTGACGGCGTTTTTAGGAATCACAGCGGTACGCATCAGCATCAAGGTGTAATCTTTAGGAATGATCATTTCCAGATTAGGATCTTCAGCAGCACGCTGAGCCGCATAGGAACCTAGCAGGTTGTACCCAACAACCAATTCACCTGAGGCCACATCATCAATTATGCTGCTCGAGCAACAATAGGTGCGCACTCCGTGGCTACCAAAAGCTTCTAACATACGCCCCCATGTGGCATCCGCTTGACGGGCGTCTTGGCTCGCCAACAAGTAGCCAACACCACTGGTGCGAATATCGTAGGTTCCCATGCGTCCAGAGACTTGCTCATCATTTTGACGAATGTAGCTCAGCAAACCTTGTCGATCCTGAGGGATGTCCACCCCCATAAAGGCATTTTTGTTTACCATCATCACTACGGGCTCGTAAGAAAAGGCAAATACTTCATCTCGCCATTTCGCCCGATTGGGCAGGCGTCCCACTTCCTCCGACTGATAGGAACGGGTAAAGCCATCGTTAACCAGCTTTAACTGTAAATCCATGGCACTGCTCAATATCAAGCTTGCAGTAGGCTTAGCCGAATCCGCCACCGTGGAGTAGTAAAGCTCTAGGGTATTTATGTCCACATAACCGATGCGCACATCGGGATTTCGCTCAACAAAACGCTCCAAGATCGGCCGAAAGGAGGACATATCTAGAGTGGAATTGATGTACAACACTCGCTGGGCATTCGGGCTACCAAACCAAACAGGCAAAGCACCATAGCTCAAACTTGCGAACAAAAGGCCAATCAAAGCAATACATCGTCTCATCATTGGTCTCCAGAAAATTGGTATGCAGGAAAATCAACCACCACAGTCGTACCATGGGGATCCGTATCAAGCAAAACCACGTCCGCATTGTGGTGTTTAGCTATGTCTTTTACGAGGGACAAGCCCACTCCTGATCCAGCGATGTCATAGCGCCCTCGGTAGAAACGCTCGAACACTCGCTGCTTGTCTGCATCACTGATACCAACCCCATGATCGATAACCTCTACCCGGTACACTTGAGGAAGCGGGGTCACGCGAACTGTCACTTCTTTGCTCTGCTCAGAGGTATCCAGCATGCTGTAACGTACGGCGTTTTCGATTAGGTTCTGCATCATTTGCTCAATGGCAATGGTGTCCCCCACTACGATGGCCTCTTCCACTTCCACATCAAAGGATAAAATCACCCCTTTACGGTAAGCCGTAAGGGCTTGAGCCCGACAAGACTCTTGAATCGGTTGGATCAAATCGATCAACCCCATGGCTTTGGATTGCAAACGATGGCTAATAACCGCTTGATTCAACAGAAAGCTCACCGTATCGCTCAAGGCTTCACACTGGGCAATGATTTTTTCCAAGGCTTGGCGCTGCTCTTCTGGCTTACCAATGTCTCGAGCGTTTTCTGCCAAAGCTTTTAAGCTGGCAATGGGTGTACGTAGCTGGTGGGCGGCGTTGCCGGTATAGTTTTCAAGCTCTTCCAAGTTAGTCTGCAAGCGCTTCATAAAGTCATTAATTACGACTTTTAGATGATAGGTTTCTCTTGGGGTTTTCAGCGTCAGGGGCGTTAAATCTCCTGGAGTCCGCTCCTCTAACACCTGCTCAATTCGGTGCAAAGGGCGCAGGATCAGATGACTACCGATCAATAGCAAAACAATAGACACCAATGAAACCAACAAAATTAGTTCCACGGCACGCTGGGTCACTGAACCAGCCATTTCTTCACGGGATAAACGGGTATGAGCCAGAACAATACGCACGGTACCACTGGCATCCGGCTCAGTTAGATAACGTTCTAACCAAGCAAACCTTAGGGTTTCGCCGGAATACTGCCGATCAAAAAACTGAATCACGCCCTGCTCTACCGGTAAACTGGGTGTGGCATCCAGATCAAAATAGCCAGTCACAAAACCTTGAGAGGAGCTTTCAACCTTATAGAATACACGGTCGTCACTGGCCTGAGCCAAGGTAGCAAACGCAGACCAAGGGATATCAATGGTGATTTCACCAGCCTCTTGACCTAGGTTTTCATCCATCTGCAATAATGCACTGCGCAACAACCGATCATAGGAGATGTCCGCCAAACGCTGACTGTAATCAAACACCAACTTCATCGCCAATACAGCAATAAAGGTAATGGTGACAATACCAACAGCAACGAAGCGCCCTCGCAGGGAAGGAGAACGTCGATACTCAGCTAAGGATTCACTAGCGTTGTGCTGGGGTAACTTCCGCCACATACCCAATGCCTCTAAGGGTGCTAATGGTCAGGTCGCTGCCTGCCATTTTTTTTCGTAAACGTCCCACGTATAGCTCAATGGCATTGGGGCCAGGCGTTTCATCAAAGTTGAATAAATGCTCCGTGATCTCGTCCTTGCTCAATACTCGACCGAGATGCCCCAGAAAGATTTCCAGCAAACGAAATTCGCGGTTGGTCACCGCTGTCACGACTTGATTCACTAACACCTGACGACTGTCGCGGTCAACCGTAATATTGCCATGCTCAGTGACATTGGAGGCATACCCCTGTTTGCGGCGCAATAGAGCACGGCATCGTGCCTCTAGCTCACCAAAATCAAAGGGTTTGGTCAGGTAGTCATCGGCGCCTGCATCAAGTAAACGAATACGATCATCCACTTGGTCCCGAGCGGTCAACACCAACACAGGAGTGGCGTCCTCCCGTTGACGCAGCGCCTGCAGAATTTGTAAGCCCGACATATTAGGAAGATTCAAATCTAAGATGATCAGGTCAACAGACTGATAACGCAGCAGCTCATTGGCTTGCTTGCCGTCCATAATCAAATCTGCTCCGTGGCCAAGGCTCGATAAGCGCTCGCATATGGCTTGGCCCAACACTTCGGTATCTTCTACTACTAGTATTCGCATTCCAACTTCTCATCGGCCTAAAAACGGAACAAGTCCGAGTGAGATCCCCACCCGGACTTGTTAATCATAAACGCTTTTTCGCTCTAAATCAGATTAGGCTTCAGTGTTTTTACGCTTCATTTTTGCACGTAATACCGGACCCACGATCACAGGAAGGATCAAGCCAGCTAGAGCAACAGCCCAAAGAGCGATGCTTAGACCACTGCTCCAAAGCACTGTCCAGTCACCATCAGACAATACTAAGGCGTGACGTAGGTTTTTCTCCATTTCAGGCCCTAACAACATACCCAAAATGATTGGTACAAGTGGGATCTCAATCTTACGCATCACATAACCCATGATGCCGAAGCCCACCATAAAGTACAGGTCGATCGCACTGCCCGTGATCGAGAAGATACCAACCGATGCAATCAAGGTCACAATCGGCATCAAGTACTTAGGTGGAATGCTTAGCAACTTAACAAAGATCCCTACCATTGGGATGTTAAGCAGTAATAGCACCAAGTTACCTACGAATAGCGCAGCGATAACACCCCATACTAGATCAGGGCTTTGCTGGAACAACATAGGACCAGGGTTAACGTTTAAAGAGATCAACATGGCCAACAACACGGCCGTTGTACCACTACCAGGAACACCTAGAGTCAACATAGGTACTAGGGCACCTGATGCTGCACCATTGTTACCGGCTTCCGGTGCAGCCACACCACGTGGATCACCTTTACCAAAGGTGCCCTCTTTGTCTGACGCTTTTTTCTCCAAGGTGTAACTAATGAAGCTTCCCAGAGATGCACCCGCACCTGGCAATACACCAGACACGAAGCCTAATAAAGCACCACGAAGCGAAGCAGGCATAATAAACAGAATGTCTTTAGCCGTTAGCTTCAATTTGTTTAGTGCCACTTGTTTAAGGCCGTCACCCGCATGTTGCTCAAGGAAGAAGAACAGCTCTGAGATGGCAAACAAACCAACGATTGCAATCAGGAAGTCCACACCTTCGAATAAGTGAAGGTTGTTAAACGTGTAACGCTGAACGCCAGATGAGATATCGATACCCACAGTAGCGATCATTAGACCCAAAGCAGCAGCGATTAAAGTCTTGAATTGGTTTTTACCTGTGATACCGCCAAGTGTCGCAAACGCCAAAGCGAACAATGCAAAGTACTCAGCAGGACCAAATTTCAAAGCGAATTTCGCCAAGATAGGTGCCAAGATCACCAAACCAATGGTGGCGATGAAGCTACCAATAAAAGAAGCGATTGCAGACGTTGCCAAGGCTTCTGCAGCCTTGCCCTTGAGCGCCATCGGATAACCATCCAAACAGGTCATCATGGCTGGCTCATCGCCTGGAATGTTCAATAGGATGGACGAAATACGACCACCATACATGGCCCCCGCGTACACAGAGGTCAATAAAATCAAAGAAGACGTTGGCGATAGACCCAAGCTAAACGCCAGAGGAATCAGGATCGCTACACCGTTTGCAGGGCCAAGTCCCGGCAAGGCACCAATAAGCGTACCCAAGATCGCACCGATGAGTGCAAATAAAAGGCTTTCTGGAGAAAGAGCAACCGCGAAGCCTTGCATAAGTAGTTCGATAGTACCCATAACTTACAGCCCCAAAATACCAGAAGGAAGCGCTAGCTCAAGCAAGCGAGTAAACAATACGTAGATCACAACCGATGTGATGACACCCGTTAATAGGCTCTTCACTGGCGTTGCCCCCATTCTCCAACATAAGAATGCTACAGCAGGTGTTGCAGACAATACGAAACCTAGATGCTCAAGGGCGAAGGCAAACAAAGCCAATACCACACACACCACGCCAAGCTCGATCAACATTGACACAGCAGGCCATTTCACATCTTCATCAGGTTTGATCACCATGTACACAGCACCAATACCCAAAATAATGGAAAGCAAAATTGGGAACGTTTCTGGGCCGACAGCTTCTTGGCCACCGAATGGTACGGGGAATTGAGATGCTCCATAACCGTAAGCTACGGCTAAAATAAGCAATAGAACCCCGAACACACGATCATTAATACGCATGTTTATGCTCCGAAATAACTAAGGGAAAACGGAGGGGAAGCGGGTTCCCCTCAAAATCAGACTAATTAGCGAATTAGACCGATGTCTTTAGATAGAATTTGAATGTCTAGGGTTTGGTTCTTCACGAATTGAGTGAATTCTTCACCAGACTTCTGGAAAGGCATTAGACCGTTTTTAGTCATCACATCTTTCCACTCTTGAGTACCGCTAAGCTCTTCAACAGTGTCAACCCACCAGTCGTAAGAATCTTGGCTTGCATTACCCGGCACGTAGAAGCCACGCCAGTTTGGCGCAACAGAACTGATACCTTGCTCCATCGCTGTTGGGATCTGATCGAATGGTGCAGGTAGACGCTCTTCAGAAAGCACAGCAAGTACACGTAGGTCACCAGAATCCATGAAGCCTTTTACTTCAGAGATGTCACCAGTAAACGCATCAACGTGACCGCCAACTACTTGTACCAATGCTTCAGAACCACCGCTGAACGCTAGGTAACGAATTTTTGGAAGGTTTTCAACATTTGCTTCTTTTGCTGTGATCAAAACTTTCAAGTGATCCCAGCCGCCTGATGCACTACCACCTGCGAATTTCACCGCACCTGGATTGCCTTTCAAAGCGTCCATCATTTGCTTAAGAGAAGTGTATTTAGAATCTTTGCCGACAGCGATAACGCCGTAATCAGCACCCAGTGTACCGACCCATTTCACTTGGTCTGCATTCATACCTGGGAATTGGCCTTGAGCAAGGCGCGTGGTTGTTGCAGTAGACGCAGCAACAATTAGGGATTCATCTTTGTCACGTTTACTAACAGTGTGGGCGAATGCAACACCGCCACCTGCACCTGCCATGTTGACAGTTTGAACGTTACCTTTGATGTAATCTAAATCTGTAAGTACCTTGCCAACGCTACGACACGTAAAGTCCCAACCACCACCTGGGTTTGCTGGAGCGATACATTCAGCACTGCGAGCTGGCTCGTAGGCATACGCTTGTCCTGCGATAGTTAGAGCGGCTGTACCCGCAACAAGAACAGACTTAACTGACATGGTTTTAAGCATGATTTATCTCCTGCTTTTATTGTTTTTGTATTTAGATAATTAAGAACATCCGTCAATACGAACACCCTATGCGCACAACATACTCCGCTAACCTGTCACGATCCTGTCATCGAACATATTTTTTACACAAAGCAACAAAAAACATGCAACAAGACCCTGCGCCAAGTATCTTTAGGCAAAGTGATATAGAGCCTAGTACAAAAACAAAAAATGCCCATGATGAAATCATCATGGGCATTTTTATTCAGCCATGTGAAGCTTGAGTTAGGCGACGCTGCGAGAAATTAACCGAGGCGTGCTCTGTAAGTAAGCTTCCATCTCAGCCATACCATTAGGCTGATCGACTTTAACCCCAAGATCACGCATGGTACTACCTAATGCATGTAAGGTGCGGAACAGGTTGTGTTCTCGACACTGCTCTCCCATTTGCCCGATGCGCACAATAGGCTGACCGAAAGATCCCGCGATCTCGACTCGATAGACATCGGAAATATGATCACATATCTGTTTTGCTGACAGGCCCTCTGGGATGTTGATACCCACTACTGAATTCAAACGGGCTTTTCCTTGGATAAATAAATCCAAGCCCATTCCTTCAATACCCGCCTGCAAGGCACTAGAACAACGCTCATGGCGAGCGAAACGCTGCTCAAGCGTTTCTTCACAGACCAGTTTTAAGGCTTCATGCAAAGCCATAATGCCAGACACAGGGGCTGTATAATGATAGCCATCTCGGTGCCAAAAGTTTTCGGCTAATTTGGCATCAAAACACCAATGGGTCACAGGCTTAGTGCGGCTTTCAATGGCTTGCCAAGCATCATTAGAAAACGCCACCAAAGACACCCCTGGGATAGAAGACAAACCTTTTTGCCCACCCGTAATGACGCAGTCAACGTTCCATTCATCCATTTTTAGGGGCATGGTGCTCAAGGTACACACCGCATCGACTACCACTAAGCAACCATAGGATTTAGCAATCCCGGCAATTTCTTTTAAAGTGTGGTTACAAACCGTGTTAGAGGTTTCTCCCTGCACCATGCTGATCACTTTAGGACGCACTTGCTCAATGGCCTTTCTAACCCGCTCAGGGTCAGCGGCTTCATGAACAGGAATATGCAATTCATGAACATCTGCGCCAACACGGGTCGCCATTTCCGCCATGCGATGGCTAAAAAAGCCATTATTCAGACAAAGAATCTTTTCACCCGGCTGAAGCAAGTTCACAGCCGACATCTCCATGGCCGCCGAAGCTGGCCCCGCAACACCTAATACCCACTTGGATTCCGTTTGAAACACATAACGCGCCATCTGCTTCACTTGATCAATCACCTTGGCCATGGTTGGGCCTAAATGATTGATAACCACTGAATTGGCTTTGGCGACACGCTCAGGGATAGGTACCGGACCGGCGCCCATCATAAGCAGAGGTTCTTGAGGAAGAATATCGTAAAGGGATTGAAGTTGAGGACGGGGAATACCCGTGGAAGAGTCCATAGTTAGCCTGCCTTTAAATCTGCGAAAATGAAAAATCCATCTCGATTAGCAGAAAAATCTAATATCGAAAAATTCGTTATTTCAGTACAAAACTCGGTGATATTTGGTTTTTCAAAATAATCGTCTGAAATAGTACTGCAAAAAAACTCATTTTAAGAGTCTAGATTTTGAAAAGAGTCGAATAAACCAGAATGCTTATCATCCCCCATATATGCCACTTACTCGCTGTTTCATTAGTAGTATTTTTAACTTTCTGAGGCCACCACCGACTTCAACCTAAACACTCCCACAACAAGCCCACAAAAAGAGCAAAACCACCGCAACAATATTGTGCGCCACAAAATAGAGCACCAAAACAGTGCGCCATGGGTTTTTATTACTCTCCTGCTCCACTCCATTTAATGAAGTAAAACAGAATCTTAGACTCCCTTTGATTCCTCATAAATCCTTGGAGTATGAGTGTTCCTCTGTGCTCAGCTGTCACAAAACTGTGTTGGAAGCCCCTTACACTTTCATTCAATGGCGACCATATAAAACACGCTGGCAAGCTAATTGCTTTAACCTAGTAATAGAGTCGTTTCAAAAATGACTGGGCAAATGGATTTACATACATTTCCATGCCCCTTAAATCAACTTTAGGAGGAAAGGGTGAAGTTCAGAGGGTTAATTGACTTCATCTGATTACATGACATCCAAACTGATCGTATTTACGGATTTAGATGGCACACTACTTGATCACTTTGATTACAGTTTCCAGGCTGCAAGCACTGCACTGACCACACTAAAAACACTGGGCATCCCTTGTGTGATCAACACCAGCAAAACCTACTCAGAACTACTTTCTCTGCGCCAAGACTTACGTCATCGTGATCCATTCATTACCGAAAATGGCGCCGCGGTCTATCTGCCAAAGACTTGCTCACTTCAAGCCACAGATGAACTGCAAAGTCATGGGGATTATTGGGTAAAAGCTTTCGGCCCCAGTCGAGTAAATCTTATTGAGCTGGCTCTCAGTTTCAAAGACACCTATGACTTCACTTGCTACAGCGAATTAACCCCAGAACAACTTGCGGAATACACAGGCTTAGATCTAGCCAGCGCCTCCCTATCACTACAGAGAGAGTTCACCGAACCACTAATATGGAATGACTCTCAAAATGCTCTTGAGTCATTAAAAACAGAGATGGCAAAGCACGGTGTGAAAGTTCAAAAAGGCGGTCGCTTCGTTCACCTTATGGGAGAAGCCTGTGACAAAGCGGTCGCTATGGAATGGCTTAATCAGCAGTACCAAGACAAATACCAAGAACAAACCAAAACTATCGCTTTGGGTGACGGTGAAAATGACGTAGGCATGATTGGCCAAGCCAACATCCCAGTAGTAGTGCGCTCACCAGTACATATTCCACCAGAAATCCCAAACCGATCAGATGTTTGGATTACCGAATCCTATGGCCCAACGGGCTGGAGTGAGGCCATAAATAAGGCACTTGCTACGGAAGGTTACGTATAACAATAATGCTGGCCAAGTCACATTTGGTCATAACGCATACACATGCTTTAGGAGATTAAAATGGGTGATTTCTATCAAAACGGCATCATTACGACACTACACAATCTAGCCAACCGTCCACTGGAAGACATGGAGAATGAGCTCTGCGAATTCGCCAAAAAGCGCCCTCTCGCGTTGATCTTGCCATGCTTGTACTCGGAACTAGAAACCGATGCCATGCCAAACATCATTAAGCATCTTAAAGAAGTTCCCTACCTAGATGAAATCATTATCGGGTTGGATCGCGCCACCGAAGAACAGTACCGCCATGCACTGGAGTTTTTCTCCCAGTTACCACAAAAGCACAAAGTCCTTTGGAATGATGGCCCTCGCTTGCGCGCCATTGATGAAGTTCTAAAAGGCGAAGCTCTGTCTCCATCCGATCCTGGCAAAGGCCGCAATGTCTGGTTTTGTATGGGCTACACCTTGTCCGCTTCGGAAGCCGAATCCGTTGCCATGCATGACTGCGACATCGTCACCTATGACCGTAGCCTATTAGCACGCCTCATTTATCCCGTCGCGAACCCGAATTTTAACTATGAATTCTGTAAAGGCTTTTACGCCCGTACCGCCAACGGCAAGATGAATGGTCGTGTTAGCCGCCTACTCGTGACACCATTACTCTACTCACTGAAAAAAGTTTTGGGGCACTTGGATTACCTAGACTACCTAGACAGCTACCGTTATTCCCTTGCAGGTGAGTTCTCTTTCCGCCGAGATGTAATGACCGATCTTCGCATTCCAAGTGATTGGGGGTTAGAAGTAGGCGTATTGAGTGAGATGTACCGTAACTACTCCACTAACCGCCTATGTCAGGTAGATATTGCCGATGTGTACGATCACAAGCATCAGGACCTGTCAGCAGACAACGATGCTGGTGGTTTGTCTAAAATGTCCATCGACATCACTAAAGCCATCTTCCGTAAGCTAGCAACCAACGGAATCGTCTTTAACCAAGAAACGTTCCGTACTATCAAGGCCACTTATTACCGAGTAGCGCTGGACTTTATTGAGACCTACCGAAACGATGCTGAGATCAACGGTCTAAAATTAGACGTCCATTCTGAAGAACGTGCAGTGGAGTTATTTGCCAGCAATATTATGAAAGCCGGCAACAATTATCTTGAGAACCCAATGGAAGCACCATTCATCCCAAGCTGGAACCGTGTCGTGAGCGCCTTCCCAGGCGTTATGAAGCAGCTTGAAAGTGCAGTTGAACAAGATATGGCTGAGTACGGGCCGAAATCCTAGGCCCTCTCAGACTTGCGACTCTATGGGAGCCCGTGCATAGTAAAAAGATTAACCACCCGACATTGTAGGTAGGTAAAAATGGAATCAGCGCCTCTTTCACACCTTGAGCAACGACTCATAGGACACATTCAAGTTCTGTACCCTCATTTGGATGCAGGGGATTTTACACGCACCTGTTTAACGACCTTTGGCCTTGACCCGAAGACCGAATCCCCAACGCCTCACCGCAACATTTGGGATCAGTCAGACGTCATGCTCATCACTTATGCGGATACCCTGCGAAAGGAAGGCGAGGCGCCACTCAACACACTGCATTCCTTTGTGAAAACAGAGCTTGCCCAATGCATTTCGGCCGTCCACCTACTGCCGTTTTTCCCTTACAGCTCAGACGATGGTTTCAGCGTGATGGATTACACCTCTGTGAATCCCTCATCAGGTAAGTGGCGTGACGTCTCCGCTCTCTCAGAAGACTTTAAAGTCATGGGTGACTTGGTTATCAACCATTGCTCTAGCCGCAGTATGTGGTTTGAAAATTTCAAAGCGGGGGTCGAACCCGGTGCCAGCTATTTCTACGAGGCAGACCCCAATACGGATGTGAGCAACGTAGTACGCCCACGCACCTCACCACTGCTACGGGAAGTACAGACTAAAAACGGCGTTAAGCACGTATGGTGTACCTTCAGTCACGACCAAGTGGATTTGAACTTTGAAAATCCAACCGTGTTACTGGAGTTTTTACGCATCATCCGCCTTTACCTAGAAAAAGGCATTCGTTGGTTCCGCTTGGACGCGGTGGCGTTCCTATGGAAAACCCCAGGCACACCTTGCATCAACTTGCCAAACACCCATGAGATGATTCGTTTGCTACGCTTGATGATTGAGCACTATGCCCCTGATGCGGTGATCATCACGGAAACCAACATCCCTAACCGTGAAAACCTCACCTATTTTGGTAACGCCAACGAAGCCCATCTGATTTATAACTTTTCACTGCCACCACTGCTGATCAATACCCTAGTGTCTGGTAGCTGTGATCACCTTAAAAACTGGCTGATGCGTATGCCGCCAGCTCAACAAGGAACCACCTATTTGAACTTCGTGGCCTCCCACGATGGTGTGGGTCTGCGCCCAACGGAAGGCCTACTCAGTGAGTGGGAGCTAGACAACTTGATCAACACCATGAAACGATTTGGTGGCAAGATCAGCTCCCGCACGACCCCTACGGGTGAAGCCAAGCCCTATGAAATCAACATCAGTTTGTGGGATGCCTTGAGCGGCTCCGTGAGCAAAGGGCCCGACCAATGGCAATTTGCCCGTTTTATGTGTGCAGCGGGAATTCAATTAGCATTAGAAGGGCTACCTGCCTTCTATGTACACTCTCTGTTTGGCACAGAAAACGACCATGAGCGCGTGGGTAATACAGGTCAATTCCGCTCTATCAACCGCCATATTTGGAATATGGACGACCTTGAGCACAAGTTGAACACCCCTACCCATCACCAAAAAGTCTTTAACTCCATACGTGACTTAATCAAGATCCGTCGCTGTCAGCCAGCATTTCATCCGAATGCCACTCAATATGTGCTGCACACAGGGGATAAGCTGTTTGCGTTCTGGCGCCAAAGCCTTGATCGCCGCCAAAGTTTGTTTGCCATTTATAACATTAGCGACGAGCCTCAGACCTTCAACCTAGCGGAATTAAACTTAATTGCTACGGACGACTGGTGGGATCTCATCACCAACCAGAAATACGAAGACCGATTGGCGCACATCACCCTGCGCCCTTATCAGTTCCTATGGCTTGCGAATAAGAAGGGTAAGGTCAAATAGACCTAACGAATAAATACACCTGATAGAGACAAAAATGGCGCCTTAAGGCGCCATTTCTCGTTTCACAGTGCTTGTTAAACCGTTTCTTCAGCAATGTCTTCTGCTAAGAAGCCACCACTTTGGTGAGCCCACAGCTTGCCGTAGATTCCGTTATGAGCCACCAGCTCATCATGGGAACCTTGCTCAACCACTTCCCCCTTATCCAGCACGATCAAGCGATCCATAGCCGAAATGGTCGATAAGCGATGGGCAATGGCAATAACCGTTTTACCTTCCATTAGACGATACAAACTTGCCTGGATGGCTGATTCCACCTCTGAATCCAATGCTGATGTCGCTTCATCCAACACTAGAATCGGGGCATCTTTTAACAACACACGGGCGATGGCGATACGTTGGCGCTGACCACCAGATAACTTGATACCCCGCTCCCCCACCATGGCATCATAGCCAGTATTACCTTTCGGATCGGTCAAGCTCAGAATGAAGTCGTGGGCCTCCGCCTTTTTCGCGGCGGCAATCATTTCTTCTTCCGTAGCGTCAGGCTTACCGTATAGCAAGTTCTCGCGAACCGTACGATGCAACAAGGACGTATCCTGAGTCACCATCCCTATGTTTGCCCGCAAGGTTTCTTGCTGAACCTTGCTAATATCTTGGCCATCGATACGAATGGTACCGCTTTCAATATCATGGAACCGTAGCAAGAGGTTCACAATGGTGGATTTACCTGCACCAGAGCGACCAACCAACCCCACCTTCTCACCCGGCTTAATGGCCAGATTCAATTGATCAATCACCTTGATATCACGCTTGCCGTAATGGAAGTTCACTTGGTCAAATTCAATGGCTCCATGGTTCACCGTCATAGGCTTTGCGCCCGGTTCATCTTGAATCGTGAGGGGCTTAGACAAAGTCCCCATGCCATCGGCCACCATACCAATGTTTTCAAACAGAGAGCTTACCTCCCACATGATCCATTGGGACATACCATTCAGACGCAATGCCAAACTCACCGCAATCGCGATAGCGCCCACACTGATCACACTACTCATCCATAACCCTATCGCCACGGCAGCGATCAAAAAGGCTAAGAAGTAATTCAAACTCTGGACACAAAAGTTCAACCCAGTCACATAGCGCATTTGCTTATGTACTGTCTTTAAGAAACCATCCATGGATTCTTGCGCATAGTCCACTTCCCGCTGGTTATGGGCAAACAGCTTCACCGTTTGGATATTGGTGTAGCTGTCTACAATGCGCCCCGTCATGTTGGAACGAGCGTCCGCTTGTTCTTCTGAAATACGCTTTAGTCGAGGCACAAAATACAACTGAATCGCAATGTAGCCTCCGAGCCATAACAACATGGGTAACATTAGGCGATAGTCGGCTTGAGCAATGAGTACCAACATGGAAATAAAGTACACAAGGATGTACATCAACACATCCAACAACTTCATGACGGTTTCACGCACCGCTAGAGAGGTTTGCATCACTTTAGTCGCCACACGACCAGCAAAGTCATCTTGAAAGAAACCAACACTTTGGCGTAAGACAAATCGGTGAGACAACCAGCGGATGCGCATCGGGTAATTACCCAACAAGGTTTGATGCACTACCGCCGAATGTAAAAACGTCACCAGCGGCATCGCCACAAGCACCAATAAAGACATGCCAATCAGGCGACCACTTTCATCGGACAAGAATGTTTCTGGGTTCTTGGTGACCAGCCAATCCACCAACTGCCCCATAAAACTGAACAGCACCACCTCAAGAATCGCAACCGTCGCCGTCAGCAGTGACATTATGATCAAAGGGATCTCTGCACCACGGGAGTAATACCGGCAAAAAGCAAACAATGTTTTCGGCGCTTCTTCGGGCGCATGGGATGGATAAGCCGAAAGCCAACGTTCGAAGAGTTTTAACATAACAACCTAATTCATTTTGGCAGGATAAAATGGGTCACAAGTGAATCATAGTTCTTAGATGATAACTATAAGATCGAGCTTTTTAATTACCAGTTAAGCCGTATTTCCTCAATTTACCATAGGCAGGTTAAGTCTCCCCACCTATAATTGATACACTCAACTAATGAACTATTTTTCTATTAAAAACGGAACCTTATGCAGCTTACCCTTCCCATTATTATCGTACTAGGCCTACTCGCCGGACTCACACCTCTCGCGATTGATGCCTACCTTCCAAGCTTCCCCTCCATCGCAGAGAGTTTAGACCAAGACATCTCACACATTCAGCTAACACTCAGTATTTATCTCCTGTTTTTCGCTATTTTTCAGATTTTCTATGGCCCTATTTCAGACGCTATTGGCCGTAAGAAAACCATTTTTATGGGACTGATTGGCTTCATGATTGGTTCTGTGGTGTGTGCTCTGGCAGGTAGCTATGAAACTCTCATTATTGGCCGTATTATCCAAGCCATCGGCGGTGCGGGTGTAGCAGTAAGCGTTCCAGCCATGGTAAAAGACAACCTAACCACCAATCAATTCGCTAAAGCCATGTCCATGGTGATGCTAGTGATGGCACTCGCCCCTCTGGTTGCGCCAATTTTAGGTGGCACCATACTGGTGATTTCAAGCTGGCACGGTATTTTTATTTTCCTTGCCCTCTTATCCATTGTGGCAATGTTCCTGTTTAACCGCTTAATTCCGGAAACATTGCCTCCGGAAAAGCGTTCTCCCCTATCGTTCAGTAATTCTTTAAAAAACTACGCCCAGTTGGTTAAAAACCCATTTGTCTTAGGCTACATCATTTCAGGGGCTTTCCATTTTGCGGGCATGATGTGTTTTGTCACTGGGGCATCTTTTGTCTACATCAAGCTGTATGGCATTGATGAAGGCCTATTTGGCTTCTTATTTGGCTTAAACGTCATCACCATGATGATCGCGACGACCATCAACAGCCGTACAGTAGAGCGTCTAGGCATCGACCGTTTAATGCGTTACGCCATGTACTTCCTTATCGCGGACGCCGTCTATCTTTTAATTCTTTGCTTTATGGACAAACCGCCGCTGGCAGCACTTGTGTTGGGCTGCATGCTGTTCACAGGCCCCATAGGTATTCTAGGTAGCGGCACCATGGGCGGTGCCATGCGCCGAGCTGGCTCACTAAACGGCAGTGTCGCAGCCCTTGCAGGGACCATTCGATTTTCTACCGGTGCTTTAAGCGGTGTGGTCCTCAGTGCCGTCCATAATGGTACTTTTGTGCCAATGTTAAGTATCATGAGCGCTTGCGGTTTAATTTCCTTTATTTCTTACCGCATTGTTCAGCGCCATGAAGCGCGTACCCCTTTTATTGAATCTTAAACATAGAGTTGACTATGCTGACTTCACAAACATTGATCGAACAACTAAACACACAACCTGAAACAGTGGCTTTTCAGGACGTAATCGCTGTCATTGATAACGAATACACCTTTACACCCACAGCATTCACCAATGGTGAGCAAAAGAATGATGCCAATGAAAACAACGGCTCCTGCAAAATCTTGTCTTTTGCCAAGCTAAACCAGCTGTCGAGCGAATCTACGCTGCACCTATTTGGCGATTTTTACCGTAAGGATGTCCTGGAACACCCTACCGCCACTGATCACCAGAACATTCGCCAATTCATCCTTAATGGCTGGAATGGCGTGGCATTTGAAGGCCAGGCACTCACGGTTAAGTAACCGATCACTGCAGGCAAAGTAGTCCATTCAACAGACTGCTTTGCCTAGCTATCTCCCCTCTGGCCCCCTTTTAGATTCGTGCACTTAAGGGTGACGAATGAGACAAAAATCTGTTATTGCTATAGGCAACTCCGATCTTGTTAGAGGTTCATAATGGATTTAGTCGTATTTGATCTCGATGGCACTCTGCTCAACCAACATCAGCAGCTATCTCCCGTCACCATAGAGACCCTTAATCGAATGAAAGCGGCAGGCATTGCCTACACCGTAGCCACAGGGCGTACCCATCTTGCAGCTCAGCCCTGCTTAGCAGGTCATGACTTCCCCCTTTGGCAGATCTATAAAAACGGTGTGGAATGGTGGCACCCAGAAACACAGAGCTATCGCCATCACGGTATTTTATCTCTGGAAGCTCTCACTCATACATTAGAGCAGTTCTCAGCACATAAGGTGACACCCTTTATCTTTTGCCTTGAACCCAATGGCCAGCAATCCGTCTTCCATGAGCCTCCCAGTGACCGGTACGCACAGTCAGTTTTCGAGGAACTTTCCAGTCATGCAAACGTCACCTTAAAAACACTGGAGCACATGCCTAACGATGCCCAAATCATTAATATCAGCGCATTAGGTCACCCAGATCCTTTATCAGACATTGTCAAAGGCTGCCAAAATCAAGAGCATTTAATCGCTTACAGTGGTGGGGGCATCTATCATCCACAAACCCATTGGATAGACATTCACCACAGCAGTGCATGCAAAGGTTCCGCCATTGCCAAACTAAAAGAAGAGCTTAACGCCTCGAATGTCATCGTATTTGGGGATGGGGATAATGACCTGACAATGTTCTCAATGGCAGACGAGGCCTATGCTACAGCGAATGCGCCTGACTATGTTCAAGCTCAAGCCAAGGGGACAGTAGGTCATCACAATGAAGATGGTGTGGCGAAATTTTTAATGGAACGATTTCAGCTTTGAAGCATCCAATGCCTAGTACATTGGTCGTAATGTTACGTAATTGCAACAAAACGGGCTTTACGTGAGGAAGACTTTAACTCATAGTTAGTCTGTAAACTGAAAAGTGGAGAGAGATTATGTTTGAATTTACCCTGTTCATCGTTGCCATTGTCGGTGCGTTTGTAATGGTACGTTCATTAGCTGACTACGCATCTCAACCAAAGATGAAAGCACAACCAATCAAAGTTGAGAAACAAAAGACCACCCGTCGTCCAAACAAACGCTACCCATAATCATTGCCTACTCCGCTATGAGGCCTTAAGGTCTCAAGCGGCCCTCAGGTAATGCCATATTCCTTTAGCTTACTCGCAATTGAACTGTGACTGACGTTCAGGAACTGAGCGAGTTTACGTGTGCTCGGATAACGTGGATACAGTTTTCTTAGTAACTCTGCCTCATAAGCTTTCAATGTCTTGTCCAACGAGTTGTCCATTAATTCAATAGGCATAGACTCACTGACTTCGATGGGTAAATCATCCACATCAATGACACCTTCTGTGGCAATGTTTGCTGCCTGAGCCAGACAAGCCTCCAACTCTTTAAAATTACCCGACCAATGATGCACCTTCATTAATGCCATAGCTTCTTTAGAAACGCTCACCGACGGCAACCCTACTCGCTCTACCAACGAATCAAGCAATCCCTTAACGATGTTGCTAAGATCTTCTCGTCTTTGACGCAAAGGTGGTACATCCATCTGAAAAGAGTTCACCGAGTAAAACAGCTCTGGCAACAGATCCGGCATATGGGCCAATTCAGAGGCTTTCATTCGTGACAATGCAATCACTCGGGTCGGTGACTCCTCTTGATAAAGCTTTTCTGGTTGCTCCGCGAGCCAACGGGCAAGAAAGATCTGACAAGGTTTAGACATGCGCTCAAAGTCTTCTACCACGACCCAGGCATTTGTTTTCAGCACTTCTGTTAACTGCTCTACCGTCAGTAAAGAGCCTGACACCTGTCCCAAACGGGCGTCTAATTCCAGATGGCGTGTCTTCCATTCATTAAACAGCGTTTGAACAATATGCTTTTTGCCAGTGGCTAATTCCCCTGTTACCAACATTGGAGTATCGTTTTCAAAATAGGCTTGCGCCACCTTAAAGAGCTTTAGCATGGTCGGGCTCTTCACTACCTGATCCCCTAGGGGATTACCTAAGGAAGAAAGTGCTGCTGGCGCTTTACGCAAGCTGGATGTCTGCCGCTCTAATCTTTGTGCTGAGCGAATGTGAATAACGCCTCCAGCACACACCAGCGCTTCCGTTTCGTTTGAAACAAAAAATGGCTGCATTTCTAACAGCACTAGCTGACCATTAAGCCGTACCCGTTTGGTGACACCACTTCCCAAGTCTTGCCAATCTAATCGCTCAAAGGGCACGCTGCGAATGAAATCCCCTAAAGGATGACCGATCAGCGCTTCTCTCGCGACCCCAATGTCTTGAACGGCTCGGCGAGTGGCCAAGGTGACATTACCCGCTAGATCGACCGCCACAACCCCATCAGGCAAGGCTTCCATAAGGGTTAGCAAAGCATTTTGTTCTCGTTCTGACGGCGTAAAGTTAACGGTTTTTACATCGTCTACGCCTGACAAGCGTCGCAAATCTGACAGCAAACGCTGCAGTTGTCGAAACTCGATATCATCAAAACCCACATACAGACGTCCAGCGGTGCTATCGATCTCGATTCGACGCATATCAATGCCATAAGGAATCAACAGATCCAATACCTCTCGGGCCATGCCGATACGATCTTCACAACGGATTTCTAAGCGCATTCATGTCCCCATGCCTGAGTTGATTTCGCTATAATTTACCATAAATTCCCTTAGTCTAAGGGAATGATCAAAGATCCCTAGGTCACAGCCAGCAACCTAGAACAAACATCATACTTCTGTCTAATCTAACGAAAACCCTCGTTCTATTCATACAGAAAATGAAGTAACATGTGCGGCCATTAGTTTGAGAAATGGGCCACCTATGCAGCTAGATAAAATTGACCTGAATTTACTCAGGTATTTAGATTCTCTTTTACGTGAACAAAATGTCACCCACGCTGCAAATCAATTAGGCATCACTCAACCGGCCATGAGTAATGGTCTGCGTCGTCTACGAGATTTATTTCACGATCCTCTCTTGGTACGCACCAGCGATGGCATGATGCCCACCGCCCTAGCTATCCAACTACAGCCCCGTGTTCGTACCATTCTTCAATCCGTTGATGAAGTACTGCATCTGGGCCATAACTTTGAAGCAGAATCCAGCTCTCGCGTATTTCGCATTATGGCCAGTGACTATGCTGAGGCAACCCTGATCCCTCCTTTAATGGAGAAGCTACAAACCGAAGCACCAAACGTCATCATGGACGTTATGAATCCCAGTGATGTGAGCTTTCACGATGTAGAGAAAGGCAAGGTGGATTTGGTTATTAACCGTTTTGAAACTCTGCCCCAGTCGTTTCACCAAAAGTCTGTATGGGTAGACCGTTTCTCTTGCCTTGTACCTAACAATGATGCCTTCGAAGGTGAACTTACCTTAGAAAGATATTTGGAATCGCAACATGTCTGGGTCAGCAAGACAGGCTTCGGTGTGGGCGTTGGCATTCAGCCAGAAGAAGTTCAAAAGCTAGGCTGGGTTGACTCTACCCTAGCGGAACAAGGCCACAAACGAAACATTCGTCTGTTTACTCGAAATTATAATGTGGCCATGCGCGCTACTGAGCAGTTAGGGCTTGTGGCGACCCTGCCGTCCCTTGCGACCCATTTAATGAAAGGCAATCCAAACGTTCGCGTGGTTGAGCCACCGTTTGAGATCGATCCTGTGGAGCTCAAGATGTTATGGAGCCCACTATTGCAACACGATCCAGGCCATATCTGGTTACGCTCAACCATTGCTGGCTGTGCCAAGACCATTGCAGAAAAAGCGCACTTGTAAGTGCACTGAGACGTACCAAGTCTTCAGGAAATTTTCTAGCCTTCATAAAAAAGCAGCCCTATGGCTGCTTTTTCATTAGAAGAGTACATTCACTTGTTACGGCACCGTATGCAAACGTACTTCCGCTTCCAGAGCATTGGATACGGTCACATTTAGATCGGTTATATGGCCGTCTTGAATGCTATAACACCAACCATGTACGACAAGGTCCTGACCTCTCTTCCAAGCATTTTGGACAATACTGGTTTGGCAGACGTTGGCGACTTGCTCGATCACATTCAACTCACACATACGATCGAATTTTGCTGGAAAGGTGTCTAAGCTATCCACTTCAGACTTATGTAGACGGTACACATCTTTAATGTGACGCAGCCAGTTATCAATCAAACCAAATTCATTGGTTTCCATGGCGGCCTTAATGCCACCACAACCATAATGTCCTACCACCATAATATGGCGAACTTTTAAGACGTCTACTGCATACTGGATCACAGATAGGCAATTTAAATCCGTGTGCACCACCACATTTGCGATATTACGATGCACAAACACTTCCCCCGGCAAAAGATCAACAATCTGATTGGCGGGCACACGGCTGTCGGCACATCCGATCCACAGGTATTCTGGCTCCTGTTGTTGGGACAACTTTTCAAAGAAGTGCGGATCTTCTGCCGTAACCTTCGCCGCCCAATCGCGATTTTTATCAAATAAGGGGCGCAATCTATCTGGCATTATGGGGTTCCTTGTTTTTTAAACCAACGTAACGAGATATCTGCCGTGAGGTGTATTTCGGTCAGAGCCAACGCTGCCTGGCGACCGGCATAGGGTGCCTTATGAATATGGGGGGTCATGCTGAGCAGATTGCCAATTTGCTCTTGGCTATCTAGATGAAATTGGAACTGATAGGAAGAGGCCTGCACCAAGTCAAAGCCGGTAATTCCCTCTTCAAACGTTTGTTTAAAGGGACGAATCTCGGGGTATAACACGTTGCGCAGCTCTATCAAATGCTGCGGGCCAGATTCAACCAATAACAACCAGCCCTCCGATTGCAACACTCGAGAAAACTCACTTTCTACCGGAAAACCAAAGGCACATACCACGCAATCAAAATACTCTGATGCGACGGGGATATGGGCATTACTTCCCACCACCCAAGCTAACTCTTTCGACTTTTTACTGGCGGATGTAATCGCCCATTTGGAAATATCCAAGCCCGTGCCAGTAAGCTGTGTTCCCAAGGCCTGCTTTAACCAATGCAAGTAATAGCCCTCACCACAGCCTGCATCCAGTAACTTAATCGACTTTTTGGCCGTAAGCGCTTCTGGCATGGAATCAAGAACCCCTTGAATAATGGGATCATAAACGCCAGTCATCAGCAGATTTTGCCGTGCAGCGACCATTGCTTTGCTATCACCAGGATCTTTCGAGTGTTTGTTTTGCACTGGCAACAAATTAATGTAGCCCGTTTTGGCTAGGTCATAACTGTGGTTAGCACTACAGGTTAGAGTTCGTCCAGATTGCGTCAACGGTTGCTGATCGATTGGACACAGTAAATGGTCTAGATGAGACACTCAAACTCCCAATGTGGCGGTCGCGGTTTTCAATCAGGGGATACTATCAAAAATACAGGCAAAAAACGCCTAGGGAGGCAGGTTTTCTAATACTTCAGGAGCTATTGAATATTGGCAACCAACCGCGGAGCTTGATAGCGTTGGCTGGTGAGATAATGAGAAAAGTCATCGCTACTCATCGGGCGGGAGTAAAAGTACCCTTGCACTTCTTCACAGTCGTAGCCCACGAGTACGTCTTTTTGCTGTAGGCTTTCGACCCCTTCTGCAATCACCTTGAGATTCAAGCTGTTAGCCATCGCAATGGTCGCTTTGACGATGGCATCATCGTCCGCATCGACCCCCAAGTCTTGTACAAAAGACCGATCAATTTTAAGGGTCTGAATTGGGAATTTTTTCAAATAAGCCAATGACGAATAGCCAGTACCGAAGTCATCTATCGACAAGCTTAAGCCCATAGCACGGAACGCATGAAGTTTGTCTATGGTTTGATTAGCGTCGGCCATCAACATGCTTTCCGTAAGCTCTAGCTCAAGGTATTTAGGGTCGACCCCTGTTTCTTGCAACACAGATCTCACCATCTCCACAAGATTCGGCTGCATAAACTGACGGCTTGATAAATTGACGGACAAACTAATCGGAGCATGTCCCTGCTCACGCCATTCTTGCAACTGGCGACAAGCCCGTCGAATCACCCATTCCCCTAAGGGCAAAATTAACCCACTCTCTTCCGCAATGGGTATAAAGTGGTCTGGGGGAATCATCCCCAGTTCAGGGTGATTCCAGCGTATTAAGGCTTCTGCCCCCACTGTCAGCTCATCAGATAGGCGGATCTTGGGCTGATAATGGAGTTCAAACTGTTCTTCATCTATAGCTTTACGTAAACCGCCCCCCAAAGTCATGTAGGCACGATGACCATCACTCATAAAGTCATCGTAAACACGATAACCATTATGAGCGGCTTCTTTGGAGCGATACATGGCTGCATCGGCATTTTTCAGCAAGGCATCTGCATCTGTCCCATGCATGGGATAACAGGCCACACCAATACTGGTGGTAATTAACATTTCCAAATCCGAAACCGGATAAGGGGTTACCCCAGTACTATTAATCCCCCGGGCAATGGCCTCCAACTCTTCTATAGATGATACATGCTCAGTCACCACCACAAATTCATCTCCCCCAAGCCGATACAAGCAAGAGCGGGAAGGAATTGTGGCTTTGATTCGGTCTGACACTCGCTGTAACAACTGATCACCCACACGATGACCAAAGGTATCGTTAACCACTTTGAATCCGTCTAGATCGAAATAGAGTATGCCAAACATACGATCACGTTTTTTCGCCGTGACCTGTGCTTTGGCCAACTGCTGATAAAGAAGATGACGATTAGGCAATTGCGTCAAGCTGTCGTAATTCTGCATTCGGTACAGTTCGACTTCATAATCTCTCAGGGCCTGTATGTCTTGAGCAAACATATGAACACACTGGGTTTGGGGCTCCATATGGGCCTCAATGCGGTACCAACGAACGCCTTCCTGGGTAGATAATCGGATCTCTTGTTCCAAATGCCCTGATTCGCTCAAACGCTGAGTAAAAGAACTGGCAGCACTGGATACGGCAAACAACTCTCGAATATTGCTCACGCCAGAGAAGCAAGACTCAGCGAGGGTACTAAAGGAAACCTTGCGCCCCTGCTCATCGAAAGATAAAAACGCTAAAGACTGAAATAAATCTGATGCTGGCAGGTCAACAGAAGTAGAGGGCTTAAGAGCCACAGTTGGGGAACAAGGTTGCGCTTGTACTGCAAAGCCAATTCGATCAGCCCCCAGTGAAATCTGTACTGCATCACAGCGATAAGGCAAGGCCTCTTGATCGTGCATAAACCAGTAAAAACGGGTCTTGGTAGGCGTATCAGGAAGGTTAGCAAAGGCCGTTAATTGTTGCTGTAGTTTTCGATCGATACACACCAAGCCTGCTTGATCCGCCCCAAGGGACGCACCAAACACTGAGCGAGCTTCGGCACTGCTCCAAGAGACAGTTCCTTGAGCAAGATCGATTACCCATGCCACTTTGGGAGCATGAGACGGAATTTTTTCTACAACTTCAGACATTCAGGTTTATGCTACTTCTGCTAGATAGTCTTATATGCCTGAACCAGGTTCAGTTTTCAAGGATTACCAAGAATTTGGACAGATAAAAATCCAAAATAGCGTGTTTTCATAGGGAGTTTTTCGTATTTGACAAGATATTAGCTGTGGACGACTATCATTCTCAAACACTTGCTCCAATGCATCATGAAGGGCCTGAACATCAGTGAATTCGGACTTTTCAATATCTGACGGGGTGATCCAGTTAGGCTTATTAGCCACGTGAAGCGCCTCTAACCAATCTGCCCAACAAGGCAAATCCCTTAAATACATCCAGCCGCACTCAGTGTGTAGTTTTGTAATTGACTCCTCACTGGGGACGTTCATTTTTGGAAAAAGTCGCCCAAAAATTAAAAGATTTGAACAATACGTTTCAAAGCCAGTTAGCGTGGTTAACCAATGCCGCCCTGCTCCAGTTTCAAGGATTTTCAACTGATGCGTCCTAGCGTGGGTCGTTTTTTTCAATAAGTTGTCATTTTTATTGGGACCAATCCAATCATTGGGCGCCAAATCTGGCCGTTCTAGATAAAACTTGAGAGCCACTTCAAACAACCAAATCTTGCCAGTCATGTCTTTTGCGACCAAGTCCACCTCCCCTAAGGTTCTTTTGTCGTCATAGACCTGCTCATGTTCTGCCAAAATGGTTAACTGTGAAAACCGTAGCACTGCAAATGAAAACAACTGCTCAAAATAGGTTCCCAGGAAATGAGACTTGGCCGCTCGCATATGCTCTACGAGGGGCTCAGGATCTGTCACCAATGCCCCAAAAATATCCTGCCAATCCGGTTTTAAAAAATCCTTAAATGGCTTGTCAGCAGTAATCACCTCCTGTCCCACTAACAACCATTTCAAATCGTTAAGATATTGCTGAGGAGCAACCGACAGCATTTGCATCAGACACCACTCGTAAGATGCTGGTCAATTGCCTCTAGACTGTTTTGAATTGCCCTTTGATGGGCTGAGGACAGTGCTGGAAAGGCCGTTTCAACCATGGGTGCGATATTACAGCTCGAAGGCAAAGGCGCCTGTTGCTCTATCAACACTTTAAAGCGTGCCACAAAGACATAACGTAGCCACTGTTCAAAGCTCATAGTGTCCACCGCAAAAGGCTGTGTTGAAGCCATTTGCTCTGGGGTTGGCTCAGGCACCTCCCACACATCAGCCTGATGTAAGGCGCTCTGTAGCACCAACAAATGATCTGCCAATTGACTGTAATACGTTAGAGAATGGGACAACTGATTTCTCTCCTAAAAAACGGTATGATATGCCCCTCATAATACAGATTTAGATGCCCTACGTACCCATGCAAAATATTGAATCTCTGAGTGATTTGTTTGATTTAGTCGGCTGCCGTGTCAGTTACTACGATGTTGGTCGACACATTTCCAAAATTACACCCCAGCAAGCCATCCAGTTTGACCGTAAACAACAGCCATATCCTTATGGTTTTCGTAAGCATGCATGGTTGGCCTGCGTTTTATCACAAAAGGAACTTGTCCAAGAACCTGTTATTTGGTTCTTGCGCCTTCCGTTAGACGAAACGGGCTGCCTCAATTTGGGCACTCGCGACCACTTCATCAAAACCATCGTCGATAAAATCATGCACAAAGGCAGCGAACAGGGATTGAACGAAGCGTTGGAAGATAACCCCTATGCGTTTCAACCCGATCAAGAACGTCTTGCAAGCTTACACGCTGTTTTGGGGCAGGATTTAAAGCAGAAACCTTCGAGCTTTTATGCGCCTTTCTTGGCCTATGCAGACAGCGATGGTCTGTGTGATGCATCAAAATGGTCAGAGCTTGGATACCAAGGCATTGCGGATTTCGCGACACGATTGAGTGACACAGGTAATTTAGAGCGCGCTTTGCGTCTTCTTAATGAAGGTCCAAAAGAAGTGGTGTTTCCTTTATGCCATGCGTTAGAGCACGACGTTCAGGGTGAAGAGATAGTACATTTGATTTGTCAAAAGCTGACGGAATCAGACACTACCCCAATGGATGCTGCCCATTGGATTAGAGCAATTTCTAGAAATGACTTCCCAGGGCCACTCTTTATTCCTCTGTTTACTTTGCTGGGGGATATTGCCCATTGCACGGACGAGCAACTTGAGCTGATTGCTTCGTTGGTTTCCAAGTGTCCTCATTGGATCACCGCCCAACCTCAGCTTTTGAGAATTATCCTTGAAAAATTGGCTCACCGAGAAGACGGCTTATTAGGGTTTAAGCACATAGTGACGGATCTGACGCAACAACCTGACACCCGCGAGCAATGTTGGGAAATTCTGCGCTCGCAGCACGCCAGCAAAGCGCTTCAGCAAGCGGTCGGCGGTTTGTTCAACCAAGGCAGTGCAACCCTGCAATAATCCACTATCAGTGACGAATGTGCTTAACCTCTTCGGTTGAGCGCATTTGCTGCCGGTATTCTTTAAATTCGTCGCTCAACTCATAAGTTCCCTCTTGTGTTGTCTGCAACGCCCCTCGATTCACCAAGGCATCTAGGGTCTTTGGCAAAACCTTTTGTTTGCGATCTCCTTTCACAAAGAAGAACTGATCGTCCACTTGAATGAGCTCAAACCCCGTTTCCAAGAAACCTACACAAAGGTTTTGGGTCGGCGTTAACTTTAATTTCATGCGTCACCTCCCACCAGTTTTTCTGATTGATGAAGTAACTATAGTCAAAAAATGGAATAACAGAATGTTATTGGGAAAGGAAGGCAATCCCGTAGCCGAAATTGCCTTATTTGATCAGCCCTGAAAACCCTTACTGGGCGAACACAACCGTCTTGTTTCCGTGGACTAGGACGCGATCTTCAAGGTGATAACGCAAACCACGAGAAAGAACTAACTTTTCGATATCCTTACCTAAGCGAACCATATCCGTAGCCGAATGACTGTGTCGGACTCGAATAACGTCCTGCTCAATGATCGGCCCTGCATCTAAGTCCGCCGTCACATAGTGACAAGTGGCTCCGATCAATTTAACACCTCGCACTGCGGCTTGATGGTACGGCTTAGCCCCCACAAATGAAGGCAAGAAGCTGTGGTGAATGTTAATCACACGGTGCTTGTACTTGTGGCAAAGGTATTCAGGGAAAATCTGCATGTAGCGAGCCAATACAATGGTATCGGCACCGGACTCATCGATGGTTTTCTCAATGGCCTGAAATGCAGGCATCTTGTCTTCTTTTGGCACATTGATACAGTGGTACGGAATGTTGTACCACTCCACCATAGAGCGTAGCTCTTCATGGTTGGCAATCACTCCAACGATGTCACACTGTAGCTCGCCAGTGTGCCAGCGGTGGAGCAAATCATTCAAACAATGGGATTCCTTGGTTGCCATTAGCATGACTTTAGGAAGGTTCTCACTGCTGTTAATGTACCAATCCATATCGAATTCTTGCGCTATGGCAGCGAATTCCGTGCGAAAGGTGTCAATGTCTACGGTCATGCTTTCCGCATCAATCACATGACGCATAAAGAACCACTTTTGCTCGGCATCCGTGTGATGATTCGCTTCGACGATAGAGCCGTTGCGCCGGTTTAAATACTGACTCACAGCGGCCACAATGCCCACTCTATCTGGGCAGCTTATCACTAGACGAAAGGTCTTACTCATAAGGCTTTTCTACTTCTCTAATTCGATTAACGGACCAACGTTAACCAGTTGGTCAAACAGTTAAAGATTATACAAAATTACCAGTACGATTCTATTTGTGTTTTAGAATCCAGCACTGGTGAATCTTTTGATTACGTTCAAAATCCGGATCAAGGGATTTATGGGTGATATTCTGCACTTGGTAGCGCTCTTCTAGCTCTGGAGCCAGTTCAAAGCGACGATAGTTATTGGAGAAAATCAACTCACCCTCACTACTAAGACGGGCCATAGCCAGATCAATCAAATCCACGTGATCCCGTTGGATGTCCAATACCCCTGCCATTTTCTTAGAGTTTGAGAACGTCGGAGGATCCATAAAGATCAGATCAAACTCATCTTGTGAGCGACGCAGCCATTCAAAACAATCCGCACGAACCACTTGGTGATCCCGCTCAGAAAACTCATTCAACTCAATATTGCGACGGGCCCACTCAGTATAAGTGTTTGACATATCGACACTTAAAGTGGTTTTAGCGCCACCCTGCCCCGCATGGACAGAACCGGAAGCGGTGTAACAAAACAGGTTAAGGAAGCGCTTGCCGTTGGCTTTATCTTGGATCAGCTTACGTACTGGACGGTGGTCTAAGAAGAGCCCTGTGTCCAAGTAGTCTTTTAGGTTGACGATAAAATCACAGCCATGCTCCTCAACGATCATTTCGTGCTGAGAGTGGTCCACCTTCTCGTACTGCTGCTTACCGGATTGACGCAAACGCTGTTTCACCACAACGTTCGTTTCAGGGATATCTAATGCTGTCGGTATCGCGCTCACTACTTCAAACAAGCGCTGCTGAGCTTTATTTTCATCCACGCTTTTGGGTGCTTGGTACTCTTGTACATGGGCCCAATCATTGTAGATATCAATGGCTACAGAGTATTCCGGCATGTCTGCATCGTACACTCGGTAACAAGTCACATTTTCTTTTTGCAACCATTTACGCAGCTTCTTGATGTTCTTCTGTAGACGGTTACCCACCATTTGAGCACCAGGAGACAAACCAATTTGCTCCCGACTACCGGCTTTGATGTGACTGTCATTAATAGGGAAACGGTAGGCACGACATTCAAGACCACCGTTTAAAACACGAGTGCTCTTTTCTGGGCGAATAGGAATCTGACGAGCGAGGTTTTCGCTGCTGGTCAGCATCATCATTTCCCCTTGATCCGCATGTTCAATGGCCCAATCACCCAGCTGACGATAAAGCGCGATCAATGCCATCTCATCACCTAGACGCTCACCATATGGCGGGTTCACCATAATCAGTGTCGGCTGGGACGACCAATCAAACTCATGGGATTGGAATGAAGACATGGACACTTCCACTACACCAGACAAACCGGCACGCTTGATGTTTTCTCGTGCTGCTGCGATGGCTTTTTGCTCACGATCCGTGCCTTGAAAACGGACGTTCAAATCAGCAGGATCCACTCGCTCATTTTTTGCCAGGTCCATCAGCTGTTGCCACATACGGTGATCGTGTTTTTTCCAACCTTTAAAACCCCAGTATTGGCGGCGCGCCCCAGGAGCAATATTCATGGAAATTAATGCCGCTTCCACAAGGAAAGTACCGGAACCACACATGGGATCGACCAGTTGCTTGAAAGGAGCGTCTTTGCTCCAACCCGCTCGCAACAAGAGGCCTGCCGCAAGGTTTTCCTTTAGTGGCGCCATAGCGCCTTGCTGACGGTAGCCACGACGATGCAAGCTGTCACCTGACAAATCCAAACTCAAGGTCGCGTTGTCTCGTTTGATCTTTAATGCGATACGAAGATCTGGGTTCTGCTTTTCAACGCTCGGACGTTGCCCTGTCTTTTTAACAAAGAAGTCTGCAATGGCATCTTTGGTCCGCACCGCACCAAACTGAGTATTGCGAATGGCATGGTTAGTACCATGACAATCGATGGCAATAGTGTTGTCAGGGTGCATATGCTCCGACCAATCCACGTCAAGCACCCCTTGGTACAGCTCATCAGCATTGGTGACCTTAAAGGTCGCCAAAGGCATCATCACACGAGTGGCCACACGGGACCATAAGCAGGCCTGATACATGCCTTTTAGGTCTGTCGTCAGCTTAACCTGTGCCTCACCTAAGCGAGTATTTGTCAGTCCAAGAGCATGTAACTCTTTCTCAAGGATGTTTTCTAAGCCAATAGGGCAAGTTAGCTCTAGGGCGATGTTTTGTTGACCACCGTCCTGAGAAGGTGTCTGGATATCTGTCATGTTTATTACTTTTTAATGAATTTTAAAATAATGTTAGAGCAAAGTGTTTTTAGACAAACCAGCGCTCCTCTACTAATTATTAAAGTTCACTTAAATGAAAAAGAGAACTGAGAGGAAACAATACATGAAGAAACAAAAACGAGATCTTCATCAAAGAGCTTATGTTCGTGGCTACCGTGCAGGCATGGCAGGTCGTTCAAAAGCCCTTTCAGAGACGTGCCATGTTACTGCGCGCCCAGATTGGTTAGCCGGATGGCGAGAAGGTCGAGAAGACATGTGGAATGGCTTAACCCCCGTTGACGGCACCTATAAAGCCGCAACTTTTTCTCAGTAAACACCCAAATTCTTTAAGAAAAAGGCCAGAATCATCTGGCCTTTTTCGTTTGTTTTATACCCTAAGCCAAGTTTTGCTGTCTGATATAGGCGTCCGTGGCGGTCACTGACTCTCGAACCAACTCAGGACCACGGTAGATAAAGCCAGAATACAACTGAACCAGCTTCGCCCCGGCTTGCAACTTTTCAACCGCGTCAGAGCCAGACAAAATACCGCCCACCCCGATCACTGGCAGCTCTCCCTGAAGGTGGTCACACAAGACACGAACCACATGGGTAGACGCATCGCGCACTGGCGCACCACTTAAACCGCCCGCCTCAGCAGCATGGACATGCCCCATGACCGCATCACGGGACAAGGTGGTATTCGTGGCAATGATGCCGTCCACTTTTTGCTCCATCAAGGTATCTGCCACAAGCTTGATTTCATCATCTGTCATGTCAGGAGCGATTTTGACTGCCAATGGCACCGCACGGCCATGTTCTTCAGCGTAACGATTTTTGGCTTCCACTAAAGGCTGGATCAACTCCGCTAAGCTTTCACCGAACTGTAAAGTACGTAATCCAGGCGTATTCGGGGAGCTGATGTTTGCAGTAATGTAATCCGCAAAAGGAATCACTTGCTCTAGACAGGTCAAATAATCAGCGGCGGCGTCTTCCACAGAGGTGGTCAGGTTCTTACCAATATTGACCCCTAAAATACCCTTGTAACTATGCTGGCGGATGCGGGACAACATATGCTCCACGCCCTTGTTATTGAAACCCATGCGGTTAATGATGGCCTCGTGCTCCGGCAAACGGAACAAACGAGGCTTAGGATTGCCTGATTGACCCTTTGGCGTCACTGTACCCACTTCCACAAAACCAAACCCCAAAGCCCCTAATGCTTCAAAAGCATCGGCGTTTTTGTCCAGTCCCGCAGCCAATCCCACCGCATTGGGAAAGTTTAGCCCCATGACATTCACTGATTGCGTTACTTGTTCCTTTTTGAACAAGGAAGTCACACCTAATCGTGATGCCGCCCCCAACATATCAAGAGATAATTCATGGGAGACTTCAGGATCAAGCTTAAAAAGTAGCGAACGCGCTAGGTTATACATATGGGCTGCCTAATGGTAACTCTGTGTTTGGGTTAATGTCGTTTTTCAAGATTAACCAGCTTGTTATGTTCGTCAAACTCCACCTCAAAAATGCCATGCAATCCCTCGTGGGTAATAAACTTCTGGAAGACTAACAAAGGCAAACGCACTCTTCTGCCGTCCGAACTGTATGCAATAACGTGTTTTTTTGAGCCGCGGTACATTTCTTCATACTGACTGGCAGTAAGGCTGACACCAATTGTGATTTTTGCCATGAAGATTCCGTTTAACGCTTTCTGATACAAGCTCCTGCTTGTGGTGCAGGTTTCATCTTGGATATTATGATGCGTATTATATTGCCTCGTTTCATTTATTGACAGAAGTATAAAGGCCAACCTTGTATGGAAGCAGTTGTAGACCGTCTAAAAGATCATTTAAAACACGCTATTGTCGGCCAAGAAGCCTTACTTACCGATCTGCTTGTCGCACTGATCGCCAAAGGACATGTATTACTAGAGGGACCGCCAGGGATCGCAAAAACCACCGCCTCAAAAGCCTTAGCCAAGGCTATTAGCGCAAGTTTTCAACGCATTCAATTTACCCCAGACTTACTACCGGGTGATGTGACGGGGTCCGAAATTTATCAACCTGAGACCGCCGCCTTTAAATTCGTTCCAGGCCCCATCATGCACGATATAGTGCTTGCCGATGAGATCAACCGTGCGCCTGCAAAGGTACAGTCCGCCTTATTGGAAGCCATGGGAGAGCGCCAGATCACGGTAGGCAATAGCACTTACACCCTATCCGACTTGTTTTTTGTCATTGCCACGCAAAACCCTATTGAACAAGAAGGCACCTACCCTTTGCCAGAAGCGCAACTGGATCGCTTTATCATGAAGCTAGAAGTAGGTTACCCAGATCTGGAGTCTGAGTTAGCGGTTATGCGCTTGGTACGTGAACAAGACAAAGGCGTCCAAAGCCACTCAATAACGGCCCAAGTGAGCCAAGCGGACATCCAAGCTTTACAGAAAGCCGCCTTAGAGATTTATATGGCTGAATCCGTAGAGCAGTACATTGTGTATTTAGTCACAGCTACTCGTCACCCTACACCTTATTTTGAAGACGAAGGTGCTTTTGCGTCTCTGATCGAATATGGGGTCAGCCCCCGAGCCACTCTTGCCTTAGACCGTTGTGCTAGGGCCCATGCTTTGATTTCGGGGCGGGATTATGTCACACCTGATGATGTTCGAGCGGTCGCCCATGGCGTGTTGCGCCACCGTATTTTGCTGTCCTTCCAAGCCAGCGCCCAGAACATCAATGTAGAGCAAATCATTAACATGATCCTCAACAAGGTTCCGGTGTTGTGATCGATGACCGACTTTACTAGTCCACCGTCTCCAGAGCTAAGTGGAGAAGACCTTCGCGCCCTGGCTCCCTATGCTCAAGCTTTAGGAAAAGCCAAGCTGCAAGCCCAAGCTAAAACCCTTGCAGGGGACCGTCTCAGCAAGCGTAAAGGCCATGGCTTAGAGCTTTATGAGATTCGCCCCTATCATGCCAGTGACGAAGTTCGCCATATTGATTGGCGAGTCACGGCCAGAACAGGCGCCCCTCATGCGCGGGTTTACACCGAAGAAAGAGAACCCAAAACATTGGTGATTCTCGCCTTGTCTAGAGACGCTTACTTTGGCACCCAAACAACCTTTATCAGCACTCGGTTTGCCCAGCTTGCCGCACTGATTGGCTGGCGCTGTCAAGCAAAGCGAGAGCAACTTGAACTGAACATTCCATTTCGCTTCAACGCTCCCCAAGTAAAAGACTGGCATCGCTTTTCCTTAGAACTTGCAGACTGCACAATGCTCGATCGGATAGAAGAAGCTGCGCCTTTGCTGGAATTAGAGGCCAATACAGGCACCCGTGGCTGCTCGGTGGTGATATTGAGCGATCATTTAAATTTGAGCGATCAAAGCCGACAGGTTTTAACACACATGGCCCGTCATAACCGGGTTTACTGGGTATCGCTGGAAGATGATCAAACTTTTAAGCTTCCTTCCGGTGCGTATACCCTTAAAACACCACAAGGCCCAAAAGCTTTAAGGGTAAACGCTCAGGAAATGGCGCGCTTAGGGGAACGTTATGCCATTAAACAGCAACAATTTAATGGTGAGTTAAGTGCCATCGGCGTTCGCCGTCTATTGTTTGATGTGAACCATTCCCCCATTGCGATCGCAAGGGAGTTACTGCATTTAGGAGTCATTCACTAATGAATCCTAAAATAGAATTACCCAACACAGCTTACATACTGCCCGATCCCATTGCCATGTGGCCGCCAGTTTGGTGGTTTTGGCTGATTGTCGCTGGCCTTATAGTATGCCTGATCGCACTAAGCAGGGTATGGATTCGCCGCCACATAAAACGCCGCTATCGAACGGATGCCCTGACACTGGTGAAAGCGTTGCACTCCAATCAAACCTCCAAAGACCTATGCAGCACTTGTCTCGAGGCCATTCGACGTACACTTTTAACCGAGGGTAAGAGCGACCTAGCCAGTTTGCCCATTGACTCCCTATGTCAGCAACTAGATCAAGATAAGGCCCATCATAAATACCCTTTAGTAAATATTTCCTCGCTTCTGAATGAGGGCCTATATCGACCTGGGGTTCAGTTAACTTCTGATCAGCATGAACAGGTTTTACGCACCACCCAGCACTGGCTAAGGAGGCACCATGCTTGAGCTGCAATGGCCGTGGGCGCTGCTGCTAATGCCAACCCCTTTGTTATTGCTCTGGACGCGAGCACGAGTTAGTAAGCAAACGGAAGCCCTACAATGGCGCTTTGCCCAACAACTCTACACCGCCAGCAGCGCCAAAAAGCAGACGACCCATAAGATGAGCTTGATATGTTTTTTGGGTGCCTGGATCTCTCTAATCTTTGCGATTACGGGCCCTAAATGGCTTGGAGAACCCACCCATATCCCCCCAACAGGCCGCGACATCCTGATTGCACTGGATTTATCAGGCAGCATGCAAGTGACAGATATGGTGTTAAACGACCGGCCTGCGGACCGTCTTATGGCAGCAAAATCGGTATTAAGTGATTTTATCCAGGAGCGACGTGGGGATCGTGTGGGGATTATCGTATTCGGTAGTAAAGCTTACCTGCAGGCACCACTAAGTTATGACCTAGCCACTATTAATCAACTGGTTCAGGAAACCCAGATTGGCTTCGCCGGAGAGCAGACCGCCATTGGTGATGCCATCGGTCTTGGAATGAAACGCCTAGAGGACAAACCTGCCGACCAAAAAGTACTCATTCTAATGACTGATGGAGCCAATACCGCTGGCCGTGTTAGCCCTCTGCAAGCGGCCAACTTCGCAGCCCAAGAAAATGTCACCGTACACACCATTGGGATTGGTGCGGAACAAATGACAGTGCAAGGTTTTTTTGGCCCCAAAACGGTCAACCCTTCTAGCGACCTAGATGAACCATTATTGACAAATATTGCCGAGTTAACGGGGGGCCGCTTTTTTCGCGCCCGCAGTACCGAAGAACTGGCTGACATCTACCAGATACTCGATCAATTAGAACCTACGCCAGGCATAGACACCCTACAGCGCCCTGTTACCACACTATTTCATTGGCTTGGATTGTTAGCCCTGCTGTTAACAGGGGGAGCGCTACTAGCCAGTGGCTCAGTGCGCTTAAGGAGGCAGCAGACGCCATGACCCTATTTAACTTGGTGCACTTCACTCGCCCTGAATGGCTTCTCTTAATACCTATCGTAGGGTTACTCGGGGTGCTTTTTACAATGAAAGCAACCCATCAAGGCCTTAAACAACTGATAGCGCCGCACTTACTTGTGCATCTCACCCATGAGCATAAAGGACATAATCTCAATAAATGGTTGGGCATATTATCAAGCTTACTGCTCTGCCTTGGCCTCAGTGGCATTAGTTTTGACAAAAGCAGTACACCGCTTTACGTGGCCCCCAACAAAACTATTTTTGTGGTGGATCAATCCCTATCCATGTACGCAACAGATGTTCGACCGAATCGACAAACCAAAGCCAAACAAATCTTACGGGACATCTTGAATCAAGACATGGAAGGTGAATTCGCCTTAGTCGCATTTGCCGGGGACGCCTATGTCATCAGCCCATTTACCCAAGACAAACAGACATTAATCCACTTTTTAGTGGCATTGGATCCGGTCATTATGCCCCTTTACGGGAGCCAATTTCATAAGGGGCTAGAACTTGCCACTGGGCTATTAGACCCTACGGATACTAACGCTCACATTATCGCGATTACAGACGAACTAAACGATCAAGATGCAGCATTTATGGAGGACAATGGAAGGCTTTCTAACTTGAAGTTTGATGTCATCGCCCTCGGCACAGAAGCTGGCGCTAACATAAGAGTACCCAATGGAGAAACTCTGCGTCGCAATGGCTTTCCCATCCTTGCCAAAACACCAGTGGAAAAAATACAACAAGCAACCAACAACATAGGTGGGAATTTTTATACTCATGATTTAACCCCTACCGACTTGAAAACCATCAGCCAATCATCAGATTTCAGTGATGCACGCGATGCCAAAGATTCCGGTGTCTTGGGCGTCACTTGGAATGAGCAAGGCCAATGGTTCGCTCTACCGTTTCTACTTTGGATGCTTTGGCAGTTTAAAACCCGTGCCTTATTTGTATTTTTAGTGGCTCTCCCCTTGCTCCCACAACAGGGGAAAGCGACACCCATGGACTGGTTTAAAACACCTGATCAAAAGGCACAAGAGGCCGTCAACCTTGGGGATTGGGAGGAAGCACGGGCGCTGTTTGAGAACCCAAACTGGAAAGCCGCCAGCCACTATGCCACAGAAGATTACGACAGCGCAGCCGAGTTACTTCGAGAGTTCGCACACTCTCCTGAAGAATATTACAACCTAGGCAATGCATTGGCCCTGAAAGGCGACCTTGATGACGCCATCGAAGCCTATAAAAGTGCCTTAAAGCAAAAGCCAAATTTCAAAGAAGCCCAACAAAACCTAGAGTATTTACAGGATCTAAAAGAACAGCAGAAACAGCAACAAGAGCAGGACAATCAACAGGGGAATCAACAGAATAAACAGCAAAATACCCCGGATAAGACTCAGCAAAACTCAAAAGACAACCCAAGGTCTGAGGATGAAAATCAAGACACACAGTCGCAAACACAAGACAAAGATCCTTTAAATCAGGATAATCAATCTAGTTCCTCAACAGAACAGGACAATAGCTCCCAAGACATGTCATCGTCACAAGAAACTCAACAAGCTTTGGATCAATGGCTACGCCAAATTCAAGATGATCCTGGGACCCTGTTACAAAGGAAGCTATGGTATTTGCACCAAGAACGACGGAACGAAAATCGCTTTAACGAAGAAGAAGGTATGCAACCATGGTAGTGCGCTCTCGCCTCTATCCTACTAACCCCCTTTTACTAACACTCCTTACCTTGTTAGCCCTAATCCTGTGGACGCCACTTGCCACAGCTGATGAAGTTACTGCAGCTCTTGATAAAACCACAGTAGCCGAAAATGAAATCGTAAAACTTACCGTGCGAGCCAACTTCAGTGATACCGGATCAGGGCCAGACTTTTCAGCGTTAAAACGTGACTTTGACGTGCTTTCTAAAAGCCAAAACAGCCAGTTCAGCTTCAACCTTGGTACCAACCAAGCCCTCAGTTTTTGGGTGGTTTCATTGAAACCTAAATCGGTGGGCACCTTTGAAATCCCACCTATTCCCGTGGGAGACCAGGAGTCAGAGCCGCTTTTTCTAGAAGTTCGTCCTGCCAGACAAATGACAGACCCAAACGGCAATCCACTAGTCATGCTGCGGTTTAAAACCGACGAATTACAACCCTATGTACAGCAACAAGTGATCTTGACCCTTGAGCTCTACAGTGCCGCCACATTGCAGAATGCCAAGCTCACCACACCAAATCACCCTAACTTACTGCTAGAGCGCTTATCTGACGACCAAATTCGTTACGAAGAAATCAATGGCACCTCTTACCAAGTACTGACCAGAGAATACGTCGCCTTTCCCCAACGCAGTGGAACTTTGGAGCTCATTAATCAGAGCGTTGAAGGCACACTGAATACCGGCTCTGGACGACGCCTAGTGAGCGTAAAAAGCACACCCATCACCTTGGATGTGTTACCTATTCCCGCGTCCTATGGCAATACGAACTGGCTACCAACCGATGCGGTAGCAGTTAAATCTCAATTGACCACCACCCTAACTGACCCTCGTGTTGGGGATACTTTAAACTGGAACATCAGCCTAACCGCCCAAGGGGTGCTTGGGGAACAACTTCCCACTTTGAGTTTTGATAGCACTCGGGCTTATAAGCTGTACCCCACCTCTCCTGTTTTCGACAGCAGTAAAAGCTCCGCAGGCATCATGGGCCGCCAAAGTATCGACATAGAAGTTGTGCCTACACAAGCTGGAGAACTCACCTTGCCTCCAGTCACAGTCACTTACTGGGACCCAACAGAGCGCGCAATCAAGACGGTGACCGCTAATACCAACACCTTGGAAGTTGCTCCATTGCCCAATTCCATCCCTCAAAGTGATTCATCAGCGCCTGAGACTGAACCAGCTGAAGTCAACACACCTGAGAGCACAGCACCCACTCAATCAAGCCAGTCGGTGGCACCTATTTCATTGACCAAAACCAAGCCTCCAGTCCCAAGTATTGCAGACCCTAATGAGCCCGCTCCAATGGAAGTCGTCATTGACACGCCTGAATCCCAATCTTCTTGGATCGTCTGGTTAGCACTTGGCTTGATTGGAATTGGTGCTATCGGTCTAATCGGCGCAATATTGATCTACAAACGAAAACAAATAGACAGCGCATCAAACTCAGTACCCACTTTGCAAGAATTCGCACCATTAACCTCTAATAGTGAAGACGCTGCGTTTCAACAACTACTCACCAGTTGCCGTACAAACGATCTCGGAAGATTGCGCCCGTGCCTACTGGAGTGGGCACGACATCGTTGGGGCGACAGCACCATTCGCGGCGTCGAAGACATCAAACGATTGGCTAACAACCCTCGCCTGACACAACTTTTAATGGAGGCCGAGTTAGTCATGTATTCAAATTCAGCGGCCCACAGTTGGGACGGACAAGCCCTTGGTGACGTATTAGTAGAATATGCCACAGGACAAAGCAAACCGTCTCAGGCAAGCCAACTTAAAACACTTTATCCAAACTTTTAACGAACGAGGAGTCGTCAGTAATGACCATAGATTTCCAAACTGGTATTGTTGCCGAACCGTCAAGCGATGCGACCTTTATCCTACTCAATGCGGCACCGGGCAAAGAAGCACAATTGCGCAAAGCCCTAAGTACAGCCCCAGCACTCATTGAATCCATTCAGCAGCAATTTCCTGATACTGAATTACACGCAGCCATCGGATTTTCATGCCATGGGTGGGAACGCATCATGGCAGAAGCCAAACCTGCTGAATTAGCCCCCTTTCCAAGCTTTTCTGGTGAGTTACTTTCCGTCTCGGATGAGGCCCACGATATAGTGCTGCATATTAGATCCATGCGTCACGATGCTACACACACCCTTGCCCTCAAATTGTTCCAGTCATTTGCGGACAGTGTCACCTTTTCACAGCAAACAAACTGCTTCAAATACCTAGATAACCGAGATTTTACTGGTTTCGTGGATGGCACAGAGAACCCTCAAGGGGAAGACAGGAAAGACGTCGCCTTGGTAGGCGAAGAAGATTCTGCACATTTGGGTGGCTCATACTTGAACTACATGAAATTCACCCACAACCTAGCGAAGTGGAATACTGTAGATTTAAAAGACCAAGAAGATACCTATGGCCGCACAAAATACGACAACGAAGAGTACGCCTCTGCAGATAAGTCAGTGCACGCCCATACTAAGCGTACCTCTTTAAAGGATGATAACGGCAATTCCCTGGAGATTTTGCGACACAGCATGCCTTTTGGTGATCTGCAGGAGCAAGGACTAGTATTTGCCAGCTACTCTCGTACGCCAAGCATCTTTGATCGCATGCTTCAAAGCATGATTGAAGGAGATGAAGATGGCAATGTGGATCATCTTATGAAGTACACTAATGCGACCGCTGGCAGTGCGTTTTTTATTCCATCGATTAGCTTTTTAAAAGCCCTAGCTTAATCCAAGTACTCTAAAAGCAAAGCAAAAAAAACCACGCAATTGCGTGGTTTTTTTATCTCTAAATACCGCTTAGTTTCTCTCAATCTCTGCTTGGTTTTTCACCATTGATTGTTGAGCACCTAAGGCCATACTAGAAAGAGTTTGAGAAAGGTAGTTTTGGTAGATTTCGCGCTGGGAATCCTCTACCACCTCATCGCCTTGCTCTACCGCAGTCAGACGGAACGCAACCACATCACCATTTGGCGCATCCTCAACCGCAGTCACAGGTTCACTGGCCTGTGGATGTGGCAAAGTGAAAGCTAGACTTGTCACTTCATCTTGACCACGTTCAGCCATGTCTACGCTTGTCCAGTCACCATTGCCTGACGCCAAAGCTTGTTCCGCTTCTGCTCGCAATTCCTCTAGAGCCTTTTGCTGCACAACAATGGATGTGATGGCTTCTTTGGCCTGTTCAAAGCTTTGTGGGGCAGAAGGCTGATGATCATTCAAGTGAATCACCACGACTTGCTCATCGCTTAGCTCAATCAGATCACTGTTTTGATTATCTTCCAGAACTAGAGGGCTATATGCCGCGGCAATTACAGCAGGAGCACTAGTAATCTCATCAACACCACCATCACGACCAAAGTAGTCACTGGTTAATACTGATACACCGTACTCATTTGCAAGCGCATCTAAGCGGTCACTCGCATAGGCCAAGTCAGTGATGTTTTCGTGTTCATTAAACAGCTGATCTTTTGCTTTCTCTGCTTTCAAATCCACCATTAACTCATCACGCAATTCATCGATAGAAGGCGCTTCGGTTTCATGGATCTGATTTAGCTTAATAATGTGATAACCAAATTCAGTTTCCACATCAGCGATATCCCCCTCATTCATTGCGAATAAGGTGTCCTCAAATGGCTCAACCATGATGCCACGGGCCACATAACCTAGGTCACCACCGTTTTCTTTGGAACCCAAGTCATCTGAGTATTGTGCCGCTAGATCAGCGAAAGACTCACCCGCGTCAAGCTTACCCTTGATTTCTTCTACCAGGGCTTGGGCGTCACTGTCTGAACGAGATGATGTGTCAATCAAAATATGAGACGCTTCACGCTCTTCACCACCGAAGTTAGCGACACGAGCTTGGTAAGCATCTTGTAGCTCTGCATCCGTCACAGAGACGCTGTCTTCAAGATCTGCGACAGAAATTGTCACATAGTCCAACTTAACCTGCTCAGGAGAGATAAAGCTTGCCTGATTGTCATCGTAGTATGCTTGAAGTTCTTCATCTGTCACCGACACAGACTCAGCCTTATCAGCCAAAGAGAAGCGGATGTAATCATAACTACGCTTTTGATTCTGCAAGGTAACAATGGCATCGACTTGGCTTGGCAAAACAAATTCTGTACCAGCCACTGCATTACGAGCCTGTTGAATTAACACGTCTTGTTTGATTCGCTCTTTAAACGCTAAAGGCGTAAAGCCCAAGGAACGAATAAAGTTAAGGTATTTGTTTTGATCAAACTGACCATTAGTTTGAAACTGCTCTGCTTGCAGCAGGTAAGCATCCACTTGAGCATCAGACACTCCAAGATTCAACGCTTCAGCTTGATTGGTCATTACAGCTCGCTGAATCAGTTCATCCAGAGCGCGGCGCTGAAGAGCGTTCTCTTCTAGCATGGCAGGATCAATCTGCCCACCCATCATGGAAATCAATTGTCTACGCTGGGTTTCAGCAGTTTGAAGTAGCTGCGTACGGGTTATTTCCTTACCGTCCACTTCGGCTACGGTGTCAGTAGATGTGAAGCTTTGTACCAACGCCTCAACACCGAATAGAGCAAAAGTCACGATGACAACACCGATGATTACTTTAACAACTATACCTTGTGACTTGTCTCTTATATCTTGGAGCATCTTGCCTACCCTAGAAACTTGTATTGTTATAACAAAAAAGGTGCATTCCGCTGGGAACACACCTCTTTGCTCTAATGGCGGAACGGACGGGACTCGAACCCGCGACCCCCTGCGTGACAGGCAGGTATTCTAACCAACTGAACTACCGCTCCTGAATCATTAGTTTACTGCGTCTTTAAGGCCTTTACCGGCTTTGAAGCTAGGAACCTTAGCAGCTTTAATTTGGATCTCTTCACCAGTCTGTGGGTTACGACCAGTGCGTGCCGCACGTTCTTTAACAGCAAAAGTACCAAAGCCAACTAGAGTAACTTGGTCGCCTTTAGCAAGAGCTTCTTCGATTGCAGTCAAAGTTGCATCTAGTGCGTTGCTTGCCGCTGCTTTAGATAAATCTGCGGACGTGGCAATTGCATCAATCAGTTCTGATTTATTCACGTTCTACCCCTTTAGTAATTTCCGTGGTTCCATTGTATTTCTAAAATCTGGCCAAAAAACAAAACAGCCAACAAGATGAGCATTTATACAAGCCCTTCCTAGGCCCTGTCAACACAGGGTTTGCACTAATGATGACTTACAGATTCTTGTTCATCAACAGTTTTTTCCTTTCCTGACACAGTTTCCGCGCTTTTTGGTGAAGGAACGTACTCTAAAGCAACGTCAAGTACCTCATCGATCCATTTTACTGGCACAATGTCCAAATCCGCTTTGATATTGTCAGGAATTTCTTTCAAGTCTCGAGTGTTTTCTTTCGGTATCAATACAGTTTTAATACCTCCTCGATGGGCAGCCAGAAGCTTTTCTTTCAGGCCACCAATGGGTAATACTTCCCCTCTTAGGGTAATTTCACCCGTCATGGCCACAGAAGCCTTCACAGGCACTTTCGCCAACACAGAGACAATGGCCGTACACATGGCGATACCCGCACTAGGGCCATCTTTAGGCGTCGCACCTTCAGGCACGTGAAGGTGCAAATCCACCTTCTCATGGAAGTCCTCATCAATACCCAAACCGGCAGCACGACTGCGTACAACCGTTAGTGCCGCTTGGATAGACTCCTGCATAACATCGCCCAAGGAGCCCGTTTTAACATGACGACCTTTACCCTGAACACCTGCCGCCTCAATGGTCAATAACTCACCACCGACAGACGTCCAAGCAAGACCTGTTACTTGCCCAATTTGGTTGTTGTCTTCTGCTTTGCCGTAGCTAAACTTACGCACACCACAGTAGTCTTCCAGATTTTCGGACGTTACTTTTACTGCTTCTTTACTCTTACTTAACGCCTGCTGCTTCACTACACGACGACAAACTTTGCTCAACTCGCGCTCAAGGCCTCGAACACCAGCCTCTTTGGTGTAATAACGCACCACATCCATTAAGGCTTCATCAGAAACATCGATTTCTTTGTCTTTCAAACCACTTTGTTTTACCTGTTTCGGCAACAAATAACGCTTAGCAATGTTCAATTTCTCGTCTTCCGTGTAACCCGGAATACGGATAATTTCCATACGATCCAACAGAGGCCCAGGGATATTCATACTGTTCGAAGTACAGATGAACATCACATCAGACAGATCGTAGTCCACCTCTAGGTAATGGTCGTTAAACGTATGATTTTGCTCAGGATCAAGCACCTCAAGCAGCGCTGATGCAGGATCGCCCCGTTGATCCATACCCATCTTGTCAATTTCGTCCAATAAGAAAAGAGGGTTTTTCACTTTTACTTTGGCTAATTTTTGGATCAATTTACCCGGCATAGAGCCAATGTAAGTACGACGGTGACCACGAATTTCCGCTTCGTCACGGACGCCACCCAAAGCCATACGAACGTATTTACGGTTCACAGCTCGCGCAATAGATTGCCCTAGAGATGTTTTACCGACCCCTGGCGGCCCAACCAAACACAACACAGGCCCTTTGACCTTTTTAACGCGCTGTTGCACGGCTAAGAATTCTAAGATTCGCTCTTTCACATCGTCTAAACCGAAGTGATCTTCGTTGAGCACTTTTTCTGCGTAAGCTAGGTCATTACGCACCTTTGAACGCTTAGACCAAGGCAAGGAAATCAACCAATCAATGTAGCCGCGCACCACAGTGGCTTCCGCAGACATAGGCGACATCATTTTAAGCTTCTTAAGCTCTGCTTCGGCTTTTTCAGTCGCCTCTTGAGTCATCTTGGCTTCGGTGATTTTTTCTTGCAGTACATCCAGTTCATTACTGCCTTCATCCATATCACCTAGCTCTTTCTGAATCGCTTTCATTTGCTCATTCAGATAGTACTCACGCTGACTCTTTTCCATCTGCTTCTTAACGCGACTACGGATGCTTTTCTCAAGATGAGCAATGTCTAGCTCGCCATCCATTAGTCCCATCAAATGCTCGCCACGCTCGATAAGGGAACCGATTTCAAGGGCACGCTGCTTATCCTCAAGCTTAAGGCTCATATGGCCAGCAATAGAATCAATCAGCTTTGACAAGTCATCGATGGATTTCAACGACGTAACCACTTCACTAGGGATACGCTTACTGCCAGCAACATACTCATCAAGTTGCTTAATTAGAGCGTTGCGGATCGCTGGGTATTCGGACTCGTCATCTTGGGTCTCTGGCAAGGCTTCAACCGTAGCGGAAACGAATTCATCCCCTTCACTCAACTGTTGAAGTTCAGCACGATACTGGCCTTCTACTAAGACTTTTACTGTGCCATCAGGAAGACGCAACAACTGAATAACCTTAGCCACTGTACCGATTGTGTACAGATCATCTTTCTTAGGATCATCTTTTGACGCATCTTGCTGGGCAACTAGAAATACTAGCTTGTCATCGTCCATTGCGGTTTCTAGGGCTGCAATCGATTTCTTACGACCGACAAACAAGGGCAACACCATATGGGGATAAACAACCACATCCCGCAACGGCAACATAGGTAAAAATACTGAATCAGACATAATATTTTCCAACTGAACATCATCGTTGGTCTGATGATGAGTGACTTTGCTTATTAATTTAGAGATAAGGTCAACGGCACCAAAATGCAAGCGTGTGCAGTCAGTTATTCGAAGAAAAGCAGGAGAAGTGAGAAAAATTTGCCCGCGCCAAGGGGACGCGGGCAAATTGTGTGCAGAAGTTAACCGTTTGAGCCGTCTTTTAGCTCTTTTTCTAACACCATGAGCGGTGCAGAGTCACCACGGATTGAAGGACCATCCATCACGACCTTAGCCACATCTGTACGATTAGGCAGCTCGAACATGCATTCTAATAGAGAGGATTCAAGAATACTTCTCAAGCCACGAGCCCCTGTCTTACGCTCTAGGGCAAGATGGGCTGCTTCACGTAGAGAGTCTTCAGTAAATTCTAGCTCTACCCCTTCTAACTCAAATAGATGCTGGTATTGCTTAGTCAAAGCATTCTTTGGCTGACTCAAGATCGTCATCAAAGCTTCTTCATCTAGTTCAGATAAAGTCGCCACAACAGGCAAACGACCCACAAACTCAGGAATCAGGCCAAATTTAACCAAATCTTCTGTCTCAACCTGGTGAATGGACTCAGAGAAGGAACGATTTTCTTCCTTGCTCTTAACCGTTGCTTTAAACCCGATACTGCTCTTCTCTGTTCGATCACTGATCACACGCTCTAAGCCTGCAAACGCACCGCCACAAATAAACAAGATGTTAGAGGTATCAACCTGAACAAACTCTTGCTGAGGATGCTTACGGCCACCTTGAGGCGGAACAGAAGCAACGGTACCTTCGATCAACTTAAGTAACGCCTGCTGAACACCTTCACCGGACACGTCACGGGTAATTGAAGGGTTATCAGACTTACGAGAAATCTTATCGATCTCATCAATGTATACGATGCCACGTTGCGCTTTATCTACGTCGTAGTCACAGTTTTGCAGTAACTTCTGGATGATGTTTTCAACGTCCTCACCAACGTAACCCGCTTCGGTCAAAGTCGTCGCATCAGCAATCGTAAATGGTACGTCCAAAACTCGCGCAAGCGTCTGTGCCAACAGTGTCTTACCACTACCCGTTGGACCAATAAGTAGAATGTTACTCTTACCCAGCTCCACTTCACGGTTCGCCGTACCTTGATGGCGCAAACGCTTGTAGTGGTTATACACCGCCACAGCGAGCACCTTCTTAGCGCGCTCTTGACCAATAACGTAATCATCCAAGGAGGTTGCTAATTTTGCTGGTGTTGGCAACTCATCGCTTGACTCAGTTTCCCCATCACCTTGGAGCAATTCCTGAGTAATAATGTTATTGCACAGGTCAACACACTCGTTACAGATGTAGACAGAAGGCCCAGCAATGAGCTTCTTGACCTCGTCTTGGCTCTTGCCACAGAAAGAGCAGTACAGCAACCGATCAGAGTGGTCACCTCGGCTGTATTTATCATCAGACATTCAAGTCCACCCTTTAATTTATACTTCGCGTTTTTCTAATATGTCGTCAATTAGACCATATTCTTTAGCCGATGTTGGGCTCATAAAGTTATCACGGTCCGTATCTTGAGCAACTTTCTCAATTGGCTGGCCTGAATGATGAGCAATAATCTCGTTCAATCGGTGCTTAATACCCAAGATTTCACGAGTGTGAATCTCAATATCAGAGGCCTGACCTTGGTAGCCCCCTAACGGTTGGTGAATCATCACACGAGAGTTAGGTAGGCAGTAGCGTTTACCTTCAGCACCGGCCGTTAACAGCAACGCGCCCATGCTAGCCGCTTGACCAATACACATAGTGCTCACATCTGGTTTGATAAACTGCATAGTGTCATAAATAGACATACCTGCCGTTACTGAACCACCTGGAGAGTTAATGTAAAGGTGAATATCTTTATCTGGGTTCTCAGACTCCAAAAACAAGAGCTGAGCAACAACAAGGTTCGCCATATGATCTTCCACTTGACCCACTAGGAAGATAACGCGCTCCTTTAAAAGACGAGAGTAAATATCAAACGAACGCTCACCGCGTGCCGTTTGTTCGATAACCATAGGGACTAGGCCATTACTGGTAATTGCAACGGGGCCAGTTGTAGGGGTCGTTAAATTCATATCCTATTCCTTAAAACAAAAAGGCCGGTATAACGTGCGCTATACCGGCCTGTGAGAATTATAAGCTGAGCTTACGCTTCTTCAGTCTCTTCTGCTTCTGCAGCGGGAGCTTCTGGCTTGATAGCATCTTCGTAACCTAGCGTTACTTCAGTGATTTTCGCGCTTTCTAGCAGTTTATCAACAACTTGCTCTTCAAGTACAGCGGATTGAACTTGAGCTAGCTGCTCTTTGTTGTTTAGGTAGAAATCAACAACCTGTTGTGGCTCTTGGTAAGCTTGCGCCATTTCTTCCAAGAAAGCACGTACACGATCATCTTCTACTTTCAATTCGTTCGTTTGGATCACTTCAGAGATCAAAAGACCTAGTTTAGCACGCTTAGTGGCTTCTTCAGTGAATAACTCAGCAGGCAATTGAGACGCATCAAAACCTTGAGCACCACCGAATTGCTGCGCTGCTTGCTTACGAAGACCATCAACTTCTTGATCAACCAAAGCAGAAGGCACTTCAACTGGGTTCAATGCAGCCAACTGATCGAACAAAGAGTTTTTCAACTTAGCTTTGATCGCTTGGTTCAGTTCGCGTTCCATGTTCTTTTGAACTTCTGCACGAAGACCCGCAACTGTCGCGTCTTCCATACCAAACTTGCCTGCGAACTCGTCGTTTAATTCAGGCAATACTTGCTCAGCCACTTCGTGTGCAGTGATTTTGAAAGTCGCTTCTTTACCCGCTAGATGCTCAGCTTGGTATTCTTCAGGGAAGGTAACAGAGATAGTACGCTCTTCACCTGCTTTGATACCCTCAACACCAGACTCAAAACCTGGAATCATAGTGTTAGAACCGATTACAAGCTTGTGACCTTGTGCTGCACCCCCATCAAACGCTTCATCACCTAGGAAGCCTTCGAAGTCGATAGTAACTTGATCGCCATCTTTCGCTTCACGATCAACAGCAGTCCACTCAGCATTTTGCTTACGCAAAGTTTCTAGCATAGTGTCTACGTCTGCTTCTGTTACTTCAGAAACAACACGCTGAACTTCAATTTTAGAAGCATCTGCAAGTTCGATTGTTGGGTAAACTTCTACCTTAGCAGTGAACTCTAGATCAGCGCCCTCAGCGATGTTTTTAGGTTCAATTGAAGGCATGCCCGCTGGCTGGATGGACTCAGCCTGGATCGCTTCTACGTAAGCGTCACGCATAATTTGCTCAACAGCTTCCAAACGGATGCTCTGACCAAAACGTTTTTTAACAACGCTTACAGGCACCTTGCCTTTACGGAAACCATCAATGCGAACTGTTTTCGCAGTTTTAGCTACTTCAGAGCTAACTTTTTCATCAATACGTGCAGCAGGAACGCTAATAGTAAGAACGCGTTCGATTGGAGACGTTGTCTCTACAGAAACTTGCATAAAACTTCCTCTTGGGAACGTGCTTTATTTGTTGACGCCGCCGCGAACATTCACGACTTACTTTAAAGCTCAGTCAACAAGACCAAAAAATTGTTTACTGTAATGTAATTGGCACGCCTGGAGGGATTCGAACCCCCGACCATCCCCTTAGAAGGGGGATGCTCTATCCAACTGAGCTACAGGCGCAATGACTACATCACAAATAGTGACGCGCTATTATAGGGAACGAATAACAATCGTCAACTGATAGGCATAAAAAAGCCCAGCAAAGCTGGGCTAAAAGATATTGTATGACTTATCGTCACCAAGGAACCGAGAATGGGTCTAAGCAATCACTTAGTCATTCACAGTACAAATATCACAAAAGGAACAAGACGAATAATAGCCCACCCCCCGAGCCTACGCAACCAAAATGGAACACTTTTTTTCAACTTGCACTATTTGTGTGCGTTCGCCTTTTTTCTTACACAATAGCCCCCTAGAGTCTTCTTATATAGAATAGAATTCCCCCCTCGATGGAGATGACAATGCAGGTCAAAAACGCCAAAAAAGCAACCTTACAGCTGTACCATCTCATTCGGATTGTTTGGTTAAGAGCACTGCGCCAATCTGTCAGCCTTCGGGCTGCCCATTTAACCCTTGCCTCATTACTGGCTGCCGTGCCCATTATTACTATTGTGTTTGGTATTTTGCGTTTAACCCCAGCCATGGGTGACATGCAAGATGCATTCGTTGGCTTTGTAGAACAGCACCTCGCCCCCGGAAGCAGCGATACCGTCATCCCCTATTTGGTTGAATTTTCTGAACAAGCCAAAAACCTTCCTGCAGCCGGCATAGTGACATTAATATTCACGGCGCTCTTATTACTTAATAGCTTCGAAGGGTCCGTTCAGGCCATCTGGCGCATTAAACGTAAGCGTAAAATTCGTGAGCGTCTTTTAACCTATTGGGCAATTTTAACTTTAGGTCCTATTTTACTGGCAGTTTCCATGAGCCTATACGGCACCATATTGTCCTATGAACTTAAGGGAATTGAGCTCCCAAATCTATTATCTAAAGCCTTCGATTTAGGTAGCTATGTTATTTACTTCTTACTGCTGTTTACCATCAACTTTCTAACCCCTAATGCAGAAGTACAGCTTAAACTAACCTGCGCATCAGCAGTCGTTGGCGCAATCGGCATCTCAATTTTGAATACCCTGTTTGGTAATTTCGCGCAATTCTTTGCCAATTACCAAGTTGTGTACGGTACTTTTGCTGCGTTGCCGATTTTCTTAATCTGGTTGCAGTTCAGTTGGCTGATCATATTATTGTCTGTGAGCCTGAACGCAACGCTCCACAAATTAAATCGCCAACCCAAGACGGATGAGTTAGAATGATCGGTCAAACTTTCCATAATAAATTCCTGAATAAATATGCATAATATCGACGAACTTAACGCCATACTGGAAGACGCAGACTGCTTAATTTCTGAAGCAGAGCTAAATGACGCCCTTGACAAGATGGCAGCACAAATAACCGAGGATCTTTCAGACAAGCTCCCTGTTGTTATTTGCGTTATGAACGGCGGCTTATTGCCAACCGCAGCCCTACTTCAGCGCCTTCAGTTCCCCCTTGAGCTGGACTATGTCCATGCCAGCCGCTATGGCATGGAAACGACTGGCAGCGCTTTAAAATGGACCAAGTTTCCCCAGTCCCAGTTTGAAGATCGTGAAGTTCTCATCGTTGATGACATCTTTGATCAGGGCCACACCCTAGAAGCCATTGTTAAATGGTTCGAAGAAAGTGGTGCCAAAAATGTCTATTCGGCTACCGTAGTCAATAAACTGCACGATAGAAAAGTAGAAATGCGTCCCGACTATAACGGCCTCGACGTTGAGGATCGCTTTATCTTTGGTTATGGCATGGACTACCAAGGTTATTTCAGAAACCTACAAGCCATATATGCAGTAAAAGGCAAATAGCAGTTAACTTCCTTACAGTTAACCAGCCACAAAAAAAGCGCCCTAGAGGCGCTTTTTTAGATCTAAAACCCATTAGAACACTCGGTTAAAACCGTTTAATGCGGCGACACGGTAGGCTTCTGCCATGGTTGGATAGTTGAATGTTGTATTCAAGAAATACTTCAATGTATTCAACTCACCTGGCTGCTTCATAATCGCTTGTCCGATGTGGACAATCTCTGATGCTTGGTCACCAAAACAATGGATCCCTAGAATCTCAAGGGTCTCACGATGGAACAAAATCTTAAGCATACCGACCGCTTCCCCAGTAATTTGGGCACGTGCCGTGTTTTTGAAGAAGGCACGACCTACTTCATAAGGCACTTTTTCAGAGGTCAACTCAGCCTCGGTTTTACCGACAGATGAGATTTCTGGAATGGTATAAATCCCCGTTGGTACTTCTGAAATAAAATGACCACCTTCCAAGCCCAACATATTAGCCGCCACAGAACGACCTTGGTCGTATGCAGCACTTGCCAAGCTTGGCCAACCAATCACATCACCTGCTGCGTAAACGTTTTCAACTGCAGTTTGGTAGGTGTCATTTACAGCCAACTGACCACGAGAGTTGGTTTCTAGCCCGATATTTTCCAGCCCCAACCCATCTGTGTTACCAGAGCGCCCATTACAGAACAACAACGCATCAGCACGAAGCTTTTTACCAGAAGTTGTGTGCATGACAACACCACGGTCATTGGTTTCTACTGAGTCAAAAGTCTCATTATGACGAATCAAGATACCGCCATCACGAAGGTGATAACTTAACGCATCAGTGATCTCATCATCCAGGAAGCTTAGCAATTTCTTACCAGGGTTGATCAATTCAACACGCACACCCAAGCCACAGAAGATAGACGCATACTCACAACCGATAACACCTGCACCATAAATGATCAAAGAGCGAGGCGTATGACTTAAGGATAGAATGCTGTCAGAACAGTAAATACGAGGATGGGTAAAATCAATGTTTGCAGGACGGTAAGGACGAGAGCCCGTTGCAATCACGACCTTATCAGCCACCAACTCTTCTGGACCTTTCTCGTAGGTATTTACCTCAATGGTATTCGCATCCTTAAACTTACCGAGACCAAAATACACATCAATACGGTTGCGAGCGTAATACTCCGTACGACCCAGAACTTGCTTATCGATGACTCGGTTTGCACGATCCAGAACTTTAGGAAAAGAAAACCAACGAGGCTCACCAATATCACGGAACATAGGATTGGTGTTAAAGGCGATGATTTCTTTAACCGCATGACGCAATGCTTTAGAAGGGATTGTCCCTAGGTGGGTACAACTCCCCCCCACTCTTGGACTTGCTTCGATTACCGCAACTTTTTTACCGGCTTTCGCTGCGTTCATCGCAGCACCTTCTCCTGCAGGGCCAGTACCTAGCACCACGACATCATAATGCCTAGTCGTCATATGATCATTAACCTCGTTTATTTAGTTGCGTCGTAAAATTGGTCATCCGTAGAGACCTGAGCTCGAACTTTTTTAGTTTCTTTTTCGCACTTCCCTTTGTCGCCACCACAGATATCACAGGCTACTTCCATGCCCAATGCACTCATGCCACCACATGAGCCAGAAATCGGCTTACGTCCCATTAGGACACCAACAGCCATGGCAGTCACCACGGCGACCATGCATGCAAATACAATTAATACTGTCGTCATAATTACCTCTCTTGCCGTCTATTCTTGGATATACGGCGCAAATGCAGCGGAATACTGCTCAGTAAAACCAAAATCTTCTTTCACCAACATATACGCGGCGATGTCATGCTGCTCGGCGAATTCCAGACCAGCCTCTGGCCCCAACACTGTGATGGCCGTTGCTAGGCCATCAGCCCTAGTAGTGTTCGCATCTACCACCGTGACAGAAACCAATCTGTGAGTAATAGGTTTACCCGTTGTTGGATCGATTGTGTGGGAATAGCGCACACCATTTTTTTCAAAATAGTTGCGGTAATCTCCAGATGTAGCAATAGCTACATTGTCCGCTTCTATTACTCGTTGTGCAATGTTGTGGCCTCCAGCAGGGCTCTCAACCCCAATCTGCCAAGGTTCATCGCCTAATTTTGTGCCGGAAGCACGAATTTCGCCACCCACTTCAACTAGGAAATTGTTCACACCATTTTCTTTCAGTATTCGAGCAACTTCATCGACACCAAAGCCTTTAGCGATAGACGAGAGGTCCACATACACTTCAGCGGATTTCGATAATTCTTGACCTTCCAAACGCAAGTGAGAATAGCCTACACGTGATTGTGCTTGAGCAATTTCCTCGTCGCTTGGCACAGTATCTCTGTGCTTACCTGGCCCAAAGCCCCATAGGTTAACTAGAGGACCGACGGTCACATCGTATTTACCATTCGTAATACGACTGATCTTCAAAGCTTCGTCTACTACATACGCCAAGTCCTTCGAGACTTCTTCTGTTGATTGCGCAGGCAGTTTATTAAAAAGGGAAAGCTCTGAATTTGGATCGTATGTGGACATTAGCTTGTTCACTCGAACTAAGATTTCATCCACATCTGATTTTAATTCTTCACGACTTGCTACATCAGCCGCTGTGACATATTTAACGGTATAGGTTGTCCCCATAGTAGGGCCAGAAAAGCTCGTAAGCTCAGGAGTGAAGGATACCGCTTTATAAAGAATAGTCGCTAGGACAACAGCCACTAGAACCAGTAAAAATTTGTTTCGCATAAATCAACAAACACTCAGAGGAAGAAAAAACAAAGACCCACCGAGGTGGGTCTTTACTTCAGTCAATGCTAACCACCAAAGTCATCAAGAAGAATATTCTCTTTCTCGACACCTAGGTCTTCCAGCATTTTAATTACTGAGGCATTCATCATTGGAGGTCCACACATGTAGAACTCACAATCTTCAGGTGCTGGGTGATCTTTCAAGTAGTTTTCATACAGCACATTATGAATAAAGCCAGTCTTACCTTCCCAGTTATCTTCTGGTTGCGGATCAGACAGAGCCAAATGCCAAACGAAGTTCTCGTTCTCTTCTTGAAGCATATCGTACTCTTCTGTGTAGAAGGCTTCGCGCAAACTACGAGCACCGTACCAGAACGAAATCTTACGCTTAGAATTCAAACGCTTAAGCTGGTCGAAGATATGAGAGCGCATTGGCGCCATACCGGCACCACCACCGATGAAGACCATTTCTGCATCTGTGTCTTTGGCAAAGAACTCACCGAATGGACCATATACTTTAATTGTGTCGCCTGGTTTAAGGCTAAACACATAAGAAGACATCTGACCTGGTGGCACATCATCCTTACCTGGTGGCGGTGAAGCGATACGGATGTTGAATTTAACAACGCCCTTCTCTTCTGGGTAGTTCGCCATTGAGTAGGCACGGATAATGGTTTCATCAACCTTAGAAACAAATTTCCAAAGGTTAAAGTGATCCCAGTCACCACGGTACTCTTCTTGGATATCAAAGTCTTTGTAGTTCACAGTATGTGCTGGCGCTTCAAGCTGAACATAACCACCAGCACGGAAATCAACGTTTTCACCTTCAGGCAGGCGAAGCGTTAACTCTTTGATGAAGGTAGCAACGTTAGGGTTGGACTCAACAGTACAATCCCAAGCTTTTACACCGAACACTTCTTCAGGAACTTCAACGTCCATATCCTGCTTAACAGAAACCTGACAGGATAGACGGTAACCTTCTTTCTCATCACGACGGGTGAAGTGTGATTGCTCAGTAGACAACATAGAGCCGCCACCGCTTAGCACCTTACACTTACACTGGGCACAGGTACCACCGCCACCACAAGCTGACGATAAGAAAATACCACTGTTAGCTAGGGTTTGAAGTAACTTACCACCTGCTGGTGCTGTCACTTCTTTTTCCCCATTAATACGTATTGTCACATCACCGCTGCTCACCAAGCGAGCGCGCGCGAACAAAATGATCGCAACTAGCGCCAGCACGATGGCGGTAAACATCACAACACCTAGAATGATTTCTAAGTTCATGTTAGTTAAACCTTCTTCTTGGTTGTCCCAACTGTGCAGCGATTAAAGCTGCACACCAGAAAATGACATAAAGCCCAAGCTCATCAGACCAACGGTGATGAACGTAATACCCAAACCACGCAGACCTGCTGGCACATCTGAGTATTTAAGCTTTTCACGGATACCAGCTAGCGCAGCGATTGCCAATGCCCAACCGACACCAGCGCCTACGCCGTAAACCACACTTTCACTGAAATTGTAGTCACGCTCTACCATGAACAAAGACGCACCCATGATGGCACAGTTTACTGTGATCAAAGGCAAGAACACACCTAATGCACTGTATAGCGCTGGCATGTATTTATCTAACGTCATTTCCAAAATCTGAACCAATGCAGCGATAACGCCGATGTAGCTCAATAGCCCCAAGAAACTCAGGTCAACATTTGGTAGACCAGCCCAATCCAATGCACCTTCTTTTAGAAGGTTTTGGTACAACAAGTTGTTCACTGGAACCGTTACGGCCAGTACGACAACTACGGCAATACCAAGGCCAATGGCTGTTTCTACTTTCTTAGACAAAGCCAAGAAAGTACACATACCTAGGAAGAAGGCAAGCGCCATGTTTTCAACGAAAACAGCCTTAATAAATAGACTAATAAAGTGTTCCATTTAGAGTGCCTCCTGAGAACGAGAGTTAGCAACGATTTTATACTCTGGCTCTTCAACCTGCTCTTTCTTGTAGGCGCGTAATGCCCAGATCACAAGACCGATTACGAAGAAAGCACTTGGTGGAAGCAACATCAAACCGTTTGGCTGGTACCAGCCACCGTTTTGAACCGTTTCGAAAATTGTGACGCCGAACAACTTACCGGCACCTAACAACTCACGGAAGAACGCCACCACAATCAGCATCGCACTGTAGCCAAGACCGTTACCAATACCGTCTAAGAACGACATTGCAGGACCGTTTTTCATTGCGAAGGCTTCCGCACGACCCATAACGATACAGTTAGTAATGATCAGACCTACGAATACAGAAAGCTGCTTACTGATTTCAAAAGCAAAGGCTTTCAAAATCTGGTCTACCACAATTACCAAGGAGGCAATAATGATCATCTGTACGATGATACGAATGCTGCTTGGGATGTAGTTACGAATAATCGCAATAAAGAAGTTGGAAAATGCGGTTACAGCGATTACCGCCATAGACATTACCAAACTTACTTGCAAACTACTGGTTACCGCTAGCGCAGAACAGATACCTAGGATCTGAAGTGCGATCGGGTTATTAGCTAAAATCGGTCCAAAGAGAACCTTTTTCACATCAGACATGATTACACTCCTTCGCTACGCAGTTCTGCAAGGAAAGGACCGAACCCTTCGCTGCCCAACCAGTATTGAACTAGGTTTGTCACACCACGGCTTGTTAAAGTCGCACCTGAAAGGCCATCAATTTGGTGTTCTGCTTGTGGGTTGTTCCCATCAACAGAGCCTTTTACAAGATGAATTACAGCATTACCGTCTTCATCGTAAACTTCTTTACCTTCCCAAATCGCTTTCCAGTTAGGGTTATCCACTTCACCACCTAGCCCAGGTGTTTCACCTTGCTGGTAGAAGCCAAAACCTACAACTGTCGAGTAGTCTTGCTCAAGTGCCATAAAGCCGTACATGGTCGACCAAAGTCCGTAACCATGAACTGGAACAATAATGCGTGCTTTTGCGTCAGCGTCTTTCACTAAATAAACCGTTGCGAACTTCGCACGGCGCTTGATACTGGCTGGATCTTCATCACCAGATAAAGACGAAGATAACGCCGGATCTTTCGCAGCAGACTGCTGGTCGTAAGACGCGACAGTAACACCTGCTTCAGCCAACTCTTCGTCAGTAGCGAAACGGCCAGCTTCGATGTTTACCAAACGCTTTTCAACCGTTGCGAATACTTCATCAACGTCATCACCAGGATTCAGCATCTGAGCAGCCGCTAGAATGTTACGCTTACGATCAAGGTCACTGTTTGCCTTTTGAATCGGCTTTAGACCCACCGCAGCGGACGCAACGAATACAGAACACACCAAACACAGCGCTAGGGCTACGATGATGGTTTTTTGGATGCTATCGTTATTACTAGACATTGCGAGCAATCCTCCGCTTAATGTTTGCTTGCACTACGAAGTGGTCGATGAACGGCGCAAACAAGTTAGCGAATAGAATTGCTAACATCATACCTTCAGGGTATGCAGGGTTAACCACACGAATCAAGACAACCATCACACCAATCAAAGCACCGTAGAACCACTTACCGCGGTTTGTCATAGAGGCAGACACTGGATCGGTAGCCATGTACATCATACCGAATGCAAAGCCACCCATAACTAGATGCCAGTACCAAGGTGTTGCAAACATAGGATTGGTATCAGAACCAATAGCATTAAACAGCAAAGACGTTGCAACCATACCCAGCATCACACCAGCAACGATGCGCCACGCAGCGATTTTCATCACCAACAAAGCACCACCACCAATCAGGATTGCTAGGGTTGAAGTCTCACCCATAGAACCTTGTACTAGACCAAAGAATGCATCTGACCACGAAGACGAAATCGCTTCAGTACCACCCGCAGCCACTTGGCTAAGCATGGTTGCACCAGAGAAACCGTCAACAGCAGTCCAAACCGCATCACCAGACATAGAAGCTGGGTAAGCAAAGAACAAGAATGCACGGCCAGCAAGGGCTGGGTTAAGGAAGTTTTTACCTGTACCACCAAATACTTCTTTACCCAGAACAACACCAAAGGTGACACCTAGGGCAACCTGCCAAAGAGGAATAGTAGCCGGCAAAGACAGAGCAAACAGAATAGAGGTTACAAAGAAACCTTCGTTCACTTCGTGCTTACGCACTGCGGCGAACAGCACTTCCCAGAAACCACCCACCACGAAAATGGTCAGGTAAACTGGTAAGAAGTACAGGGCACCATAAATCATGTTGTCCCAAATACTGGTGACATCATAACCGGTAAGCGCACCGATAACGCCTTGACGCCAAGTATCAGCCGGAGCGATACCCATTGCATCCATAGCTGTGTTTGCTTGGAAACCGATGTTGTACATACCGAAGAACATTGCCGGGAATGTACACATCCAAACAAGAATCATGACACGCTTCATATCTACCGCGTCACGAACGTGAGAACCGCCTTTCGTTACACTACTTGGACGGTAGAAGATAGTATCTACCGCTTCGTAAAGCGCGTACCACTTCTCATATTTGCCGCCTGAATGAAACTCAGGCTCCATTTTATCTAGAATATTTCTAAGACCCATGGATTAACCCTCTTTCTCAATCGTTGTGAGACAGTCGCGTAGAATCGGGCCGTACTCAAACTTACCTGAACAAGCGTAGGTCATTAACGCTAGATCTTCTTCATCAAGTTCCAAAGCACCCAATTTTTGCGCTTGCTCTGTGTCGCCTACTACTAATGCACGCAGTAATTGAGTCGGAAGAATATCCAACGGCATCAAACGCTCAAAATGACCAAGCGGAAGCATGGTACGATCACTACCGTTTGTCGTTGTCGTCATGTTGAACGAGGATTTGCCCGTCAACTTAGAGATGAACACGTTAAGCACAGAGTGTTTTTCAACACCAGCACGTAAGTAGTGCATCATTTGACGCTCGCGACCCTCAGCAAGCACAACTACTTGAGAATGGTAACGACCAAGGTAAGCGTATGGACCAGTCGCCTTACGACCTGAAAGCACAGAACCAGAGATTATACGGTTATCGCCTTCCGCCAGTTCACCAGCGACCAATTGAGTTAGGTCCGCACCGACAACAGTGCGCAACAAACGAGGCTTAGTCACCTGAGGACCCGCTAGAGAAATCACGCGAGTAACATCTAGGGTACCTTTTACAAACAGTTCGCCGATTGCTACCACATCTTGGTAGTTAATAGACCAAACCGCCTTTTTATCGCTAACAGGGTTTAAGAAATGGATGTGTGTACCAGCCAAACCCGCAGGGTGTTTACCTGCAAACTCTTCTACTGTCACATCAGAAGTTGTTGGGATCTTGCTGTCCGGCGCCTTACAAAGGAAAACTTTCCCTTCGGTCAATCGCGTCAGCACAGTTAAACCGTCTGTGAAGGCTTCCGCTTTATCAGCCAAAACCACAGCTGGATCAGCTGCTAGAGGGTTGGTATCGATAGCCGTCACGAAGATGGCACTCGGAACAGCTTCTAACTCAGGCACCTTAGAAAAAGGGCGTGTACGCAAAGCCGTCCAAAGACCGGACTCAACAAGGTTTTCTACAACCTTATCGCGCTCAAGTGATTTCAACTCAGAGCCAGCGTATTTTGCGAATTCTACTGCTTCGTCGCCTTCTACTTCGATGACGACTGATTGCAGCATACGACGCTCACCACGATTAATCGCAGAGATCGTACCTGAGGCTGGGGCGGTGTACTTTACTCCTTCCGTCTTTTTATCCGTAAAGATAACCTGCCCTTTTTTGACCTTATCACCTTCCACGACCATCATGGTAGGTTTCATACCATGGTAATCAGGGCCGATGACCGCTACCGACTTCGCGGCTGGAGCACTATCAATAACTTGATTAGGTGCACCGCTAATCGGTAGATCTAGGCCTTTCGTAATTTTATACATATGTTCTGCCCAACAATATAATTGAACACCAAAGCGTACTTACGCTTGAGTCAGATCCCCTCCGGGAAAGCACTCCAACTCAAAGTTGCCGTTATCAGGCAACTTTATAGCGCAATCTCACTTCACCAAAAAACCGGAGTATTATAGTGATCATTGGCAACGTTGACTACTAGCGGACGCTTCCTTTACTAGGGAAGAATGTACAAAAGTAACAAAATAACAAGTATAAACGGGGTTTATCGCCTAACCCTCCGCTAAAATACGCGTAATTTTTCTACATTATTTTTATCTCTTTCATCCGTTTCACGCATTTTTCCGTACTAATAGCGCTATAAGTTGCCTCAATCTTGGTTACACGACACAATAATGCTCACCTGAGCCTATCGAAATGATAAGGAATCTAGACATGCCTAATGACGTTGCTCAAATCCAAATCAAAGACCTTCGTCTTCGCACCTACATTGGCTTCAACGACGATGAAAAAGCCAACAAGCAAGATGTCGTTATTAATGCACTGATTGAGTACCCTGCTGAGCAAGCTTGCCTTACCGACGAAGTATTAGATGCCGTTAACTACAAAACCATCTGCAAAGATTTAATAAAGCACGTTGAAAGCAATCGTTTCTTACTTCTTGAACGACTAACATCTGAACTATTAGAGATTTGTTTGGCTCCTGGGCCTGTGACCTTCGCTCAAGTGGAAGTAGATAAACCTCACGCTCTACGCTTCGCCGATTCGGTTTCCTTTAGACTTGCTAAACACAAACACTGATTTAACCTCGACAATGACAACATCTACTGACCGACTTAACTTTTCTGCCGGATTTAAGAACCATCTAGAGAGCCTTAATCTTAGTCACAAGGCCAAGCTCATCATGGACATGGCAGGTCAACATCAGCGCCCTATGTTATACATGGCTGCTAGCGCCACTGAGCTAATCACTCTTGAAGAGAATCTGAGGTTTTTTAACCATCAAGACTTACCTGTTTTGCGTTTCTCAGATTGGGAAACTCTCCCTTATGACAGTTTTTCTCCTCATCAAGACATCATCTCGGACCGCCTCGATACCTTAGCGAAAATCCGTGATCTCAAGTCTGGCATCATTCTTACCACCACAGCTTCAGCCCTAACGCGCATCTGCCCTTTAGAGCACATCGATGCCCAACGTTTCGATTTGACCGTTGATCAAATCCTAGAACAAAAAACCTTAATAGACCGCCTTACGAATGGAGGCTATTTAAACGTCGAAACCGTCAACACACATGGTGAATTCGCCGTACGTGGCGCCATCATGGATATTTTCCCTATGGGTGTTGAGAACCCTATTCGGGTAGAGTGGTTTGATAATGAGGTGGAATCCATTCGTTGGTTTGATGTGGACAGCCAGCGCACCATAGAAAAGGTCAATCAGATCAAAATCCTCCCTGCACGGGAGATCTCAACCACTAAAAATGGCATCACTCATTTCCGTAAGCGATTTAGAGAGCGCTTTGATATTGATCCACTAAGCAGCCCTATCTACCAAGACGTCACAGAAGGCATTATTCCAGGGGGTATCGAGTATTACCTTCCGTTATTTTTTGAACACACCGCCACCCTGTTTGACTATCTAACGGATCAAACCCTGATTCTCCGCAACGAGCAAATTAATGCCTACGTGGGCGCCACGCTGCTTGATTATAAAACCCGTCATGAATCTCTGGCCTATGACATTCAAAAACCCATACTCAAGCCAGAGGAGCTTTGCCTAAGTGAAGACGAATTTTTCGGACATTTAAAACAACACCCAGGCATTCAGTTTAATGACATCCCAGGGGACGCAAGTCATCTAGCCTTACCACCACTGGCTGCGGAACAACAAGGATCAGCCGCTTTCGATAAGCTGAGTGACTTCTTAAATCAAGCCAACATACCCACCCTAATCGTGGCTGAGTCCGCAGGCCGCCGAGAGGCATTACTGGATCTCTTATCAAGCGCGAAGATCAAGCCCAAAGTATTAGAAAGCTGGTCTCAGTTTTTAACCGAACAACCCAGTCTCGCCATCACAGACGGCATGCTTTCCAATGGCTTTGTAGACGACAGTAATCTGGCCTTGATTGCCGAAAGTGATCTATTAGGTGAACGAGTCACCCAGAGCCGTCGCCGCAAGGCCTCCAGCATCGATGAAGACGCCATCATCCGCAACCTGACAGAGCTTAGAGTCGGCGCTCCAGTGGTACATATAGACCACGGGGTAGGACGCTATTTAGGATTGACCAATCTCTCTATCGATGGCCAAGAAACCGAGCTACTGACCTTAGGGTATGCCAACGACGCCAAGCTTTATGTGCCGGTCTCCTCACTACAGCTTATCTCACGCTACGCTGGGTCAGACGAGGAACACGCACCGCTACACAAACTTGGCACTGAAAAGTGGAGCGTTGCGAAACAACGGGCTGCCGAAAAGGCACGGGACACGGCGGCTGAGCTACTAGAGATCTACGCTAAGCGGGAATCCAAATCAGGCCACGCTTTCGACAAACCAGACGAAGCTTACCGACAGTTCTCCGCGGGCTTTCCATTTGAAGAAACACCAGATCAACAACTGGCCATTGATGCAGTTGTTCGTGATATGTCAGCGCCAAAGGCCATGGACAGATTGGTCTGTGGTGATGTGGGGTTTGGTAAAACTGAAGTGGCCATGCGCGCGGCCTTCTTAGCCGTACAAGGGGGAAAACAGGTGGCGGTACTTGTCCCAACTACCCTACTCGCCCAGCAGCATTATGATAACTTCTGTGATCGTTTTGCGGATTGGCCAGTTCAAGTGGAGTTACTTTCTCGCTTCCGCTCAGGAAAACAGACCACCGCTGCCGTACAACGCATCGAGGAAGGCAAAGCAGACATTGTCGTCGGCACCCACAAACTGATCCAAGGGGACATCAATTTCGCCAATCTTGGTTTGGTGATCATTGATGAAGAACACCGTTTTGGTGTGAAACAAAAAGATCAATTTAAAGCACTGCGTGCCGAGGTGGACATACTGACATTGACCGCAACGCCGATTCCACGGACATTAAATATGTCACTGAGCGGCATTCGAGATCTATCGATCATTGCCACACCTCCGGCAAAACGCCTGTCAGTTAAGACCTTTATTAAAAAACGTGACAGCCATCAGATTCGGGAAGCCATTTTGCGAGAGCTGTATCGTGGTGGCCAGGTATACTTTCTTCATAACGAAGTTCAGACCATCGACAAAACCGCTGAATCCCTTAAAGAATTGGTACCGGAAGCCCGCGTAATCGTTGGCCACGGGCAAATGCGTGAGCGCGAGCTAGAGCAAGTCATGTCAGACTTCTATCATAAACGCGCCAATGTCCTAGTGTGTTCAACCATTATAGAAACGGGGATAGACGTCCCTAACGCCAACACCATCATTATTGAACGGGCCGATAAGTTTGGCCTGGCGCAATTACACCAATTGCGGGGTCGTGTGGGACGTTCACACCATCAAGCTTACGCCTACTTGCTAACCCCAGATGATCGTAAGATTACCCCGGACGCAGAAAAACGACTGGATGCTATTTCCATGGCAGACACTCTTGGTGCAGGCTTCACCCTTGCCACCCACGACTTAGAAATTCGCGGTACGGGTGAGCTATTAGGAGAAGGCCAAAGTGGTCACATCGAGCACGTAGGCTTCTCTTTGTTTATGGATATGCTAGATCGGGCTGTTAAATCCCTTAAAAATGGGGAATCCCCTGATGTAGACATCTCCTCACCAGCTCAAACTGAGATCAACCTGCGAGTCCCGGCTTTAATACCTGAGGACTATTTGGGGGATGTTCACACACGTTTGATCCTCTATAAGCGCATAGCAAGTGCTGCCAATGATAGCGAATTAAAAGAACTTCAAGTGGAGATGATTGACCGCTTTGGCCTATTGCCTGACGCTACCAAAAACTTATTCCGTCAAACTGCTTTGAAATTTAAAGCGGAACAACTTGGTATCAATAAGATCGAAGCCAATCAGAATGAAGGCAAAATTTTCTTCAAGTCCAACACGCCAGTGGACCCTATGAAGCTGATCACACTCATTCAAACAAAACCTGATCGTTTTAAATTATCTGGCTCGGATACACTGCGTTTTATTGTTAACATGCCAAATGCAGATGAACGATTCACCCAAACACTCAAAACATTGGAACAATTACATTGAAAGCCTTTTCATATTTAGCAGCAGGACTGCTGCTAGGCAGCCTCTCTTTACCCGCTAATGCTGTCGATTTAGATTCCATCGATCCGGATAAAGCTCGTGCTTACGAAGCCTATGTCATGACATTTCTTTGGCCGGAGAACATGAGCTCTGAGCGCATCGATTACGAAAACGTGCTGAGCCTAGCAGGGATACCTGTATTCGAATCAGGGCAAGAAACCAACACAGCGAGCACAGAAACAAGTTTTGCCGCAGATATTGAGCCACTCAAGGCGCCATTCGATGAGTTTTTAAACACTTTCAAGCGTCGCACACAACTTCTAAGCAACGAGCGTTGGACCTTAATTTTCCCAGAAACAGGCGCTACATTATCAAGAGAGTTTCATAGTGAAACCGTGATTGATGGTTATGCCGAGTTCGTTGCTCATGTGGATTTCACGCTTAACCGCTACCTTGAAAGCGATTTATCCTATGAGCACTACTTGTTTGATACGTTCACCACTGTAAAAACAAAGGAAAATCAACCAGCAATCACCACAGACGGTCCACGGGTCACCCTAGAACAAACTCAAGCTCCAGAAACCATGGTTCAAAAACACATAGAACCTGCCATGGTATTGAAGCTCAACTTCTTAAACAAAACGCCTAGCAAAAAACTTAATTACATTGATCACCCAACCATTGGCACTCTGATTTACTTTGAGCCATTGGAGCTAGAAGACGCTATGGAGCGGGTTTCAATGGAGCAGTTCATGGACACACCAAATTAACCTTAGGTGGCAATAAAAAATCCCCGGCATGCCGGGGATTTTTTATGATTAGTCATCAAGCTTAGAGGCTTAATAACCTTTGGTATTGAGAATCTTCGTCAACCAGCCTATCGCCTTGGTTTCTACAGCAGACAATACACTCATCCCAAAACGTTCTGTTAAGGGCTTAGGCTCACGATAAGACACATGCAACACATCCGTGTCAGCATAGAATTGTTCAAGGTAAGCATCACTTGTCATCACCTCATCCGCAAGATGGTTTTCCAACGCTTCTGAGCCATACCAGGTTTCACCTGTTGCAATAGAATCCATTTCTAAGACCGGACGGTTACCCGATACAAAACGCTTAAACAACTCATGGGTATCTTCCAAATCCTGTTTAAACTTCTCACGACCTTCGTCGGTATTCTCACCTAACATGGTCAGAGTACGCTTGTACTTCCCTGCCGTATGCAGCTCTACGTCAATATTGCTTTTATCCAGCAAACGGTGGATGTTCGGCACCTGTGCCACCACACCAATGGAGCCCAAAATCGCAAACGGAGCCGCGACGATTTTATCCGCCACACAGGCCATCATGTATCCGCCACTGGCTGCGACTTTATCTACTGTAACGGTCAAAGGAATACCCTTATCTCGAATACGCTGCAACTGAGACGCTGCCAAACCATAGCCGTGAACGACACCACCAGGACTTTCAAGTCGCACAACCACTTCGTCTTGCTGGGTGGCAACACTCAAAATAGCACTCACCTCTTCACGCAAAGAACTCACAGCAGACGCTTTGATGTCTCCATCAAAATCCAATACATAAACTCGCTTTGCTGGTGCTTCAGACGTCTCCTTGCTTTTCTCTTTCGCTTTCGCTTTCTGCTCTTTTTTGAGAGCCTTCTGCTCTTTCTTTAGCGCCTTCTTGTCGTGAAGCTGCTTACGTAGCTCCTCTTTCATAGCCTTGTAGCCTTCGTTGAGTTTCACTACTGAAAGATTACCTTTGCGCTGCTTGCCTTTATTTCCTGCTACCACTGCAACGATCAATAACACAATCAGTGCGATACTCAGTAAGCGGATCAGAAAACCCGCATAATCTGCTAAAAATTCCAACATGTACTCCTAAGGTCACATTAAGCTCGAGATGTATTTTGAGGTTATTTATAAGGACATTGCTCGAAATCACAATGCTTTATCATTAATGCGCAAATTATCGGTAGAACAAAAACGACCATTTGCTTACTATTTGCGCATTCTAAAAATAGTCAGCAAAAGGAGCGACATAAATGAAGGCAACATTGTCCCAAGCCTTTGGGAACAATTTTCTCGGCGCATCTCCCCTTTGGTATAAACAAACCATCATTGCGTTTCTTATCCTAAACCCCATTATCCTGATGTCTTTAGGGCCTTTTGTCACTGGCTGGCTATTGATTGTTGAGTTTATTTTCACCTTGGCCATGGCACTTAAATGCTATCCGTTACAACCAGGCGGCCTATTGGCTATTGAAGCAGTACTCCTAGGCCTGACCACAAGCAATGGTGTGTATCACGAGGTGGAAGCTAATATAGAAGTCATACTGCTGCTAATGTTCATGGTAGCCGGCATCTACTTTATGAAAGACATGTTGCTGTTTATCTTCAACCGACTACTCATTCGCATCCGCTCCAAGACTCTGATTTCCTTGGTATTCAGCTTTGCGGCAGCTTTACTGTCAGCCTTTTTGGACGCATTAACCGTAACAGCCGTTCTAATCAGTGTCAGTGTGGGATTCTACTCTGTGTACCACAAGGTCGCTTCCGACCAATCAAACAGCAGCTCCCATGACCACAGCGGTGACGATTCCATTTTGCCCGTTAACCAAAAGGATTTGGCACAGTTTCGCGCATTTCTGCGTAGTTTACTCATGCATGGTGCCGTAGGTACGGCATTAGGTGGCGTATGTACCTTGGTAGGCGAACCTCAAAATCTATTAATCGCCCATGTAGCGGGGTGGGACTTCATTGAATTCTTCTTACGTATGGCGCCAGTTTCCATGCCAGTCTTTGCCATGGGATTGCTTACTGTCATAGTGCTAGAAAAATTCAAGCTGTTTGACTACGGTGAAAAACTGCCTGACAACGTTCGCAATATTCTTAAAAACTATGCAGACGAAGAATCCAAAAAGAGCACTAATAAACACAAGGCTCAATTAATTGTTCAAGGGCTGGTGGCTGTCATCCTAGTGCTATCACTGGCTTTCCACGTAGCCGAAGTCGGCTTAGTTGGATTGATGATTATCGTACTACTCACCTCCATGAATGGTATTACCGAAGAGCATCGTATTGGCCATGCCTTTGAAGAAGCCCTGCCCTTCACTGCCTTATTAGTAGTGTTTTTCAGTATCGTCTCTGTGATCCATGAGCAGCATTTATTTCAGCCATTTATTGATGCTGTGCTGCATTTGCCCACGAGCATTCAGCCCATCATGTTTTTCTTGGCCAATGGTGTATTGTCTGCCATCAGTGACAACGTATTTGTCGCCACCGTGTACATCTCTGAAATTAAAGCCGCTTTAGACAGTGGCGTGATTACGCGCGAACATTTTAATTTGCTTGCTATAGCCGTAAACACAGGGACGAACTTGCCGAGTGTTGCCACACCAAATGGACAGGCGGCATTCCTATTCTTACTCACTTCAGCCATAGCGCCACTACTGCGTTTGTCCTATGGCAAGATGGTTTGGATGGCGTTGCCTTACACTATTGTCTTAACAACCGTAGGGGGCATCGCAGTGGTATTCTTAACTTAATATCACTCAATTACGGCCACAAAAAAGCCTGCATTTGCAGGCTTTTTGACGTTTAAATGGTAGGTGATATTAATTTTCCGAAGCAGCTAGTTCCGGGTTTTCTAGCTTTCGCCACAGGGATAGACCAGACTTTTTATCAATAATATCTAACCGTGCTTCATGCTGTGATAGCTCATCCTCTGACGCCTTAATCACAGGCAGTCTTGGACGATCCGCTGACAAACGACGAATCGCTAAGGTTTCATCTTCCCCATCACCACTGCCATCGCTGCCTAAGCCTCCCATACTGATCTGTCCACCCGTCATCAGTAGGTAAACGTCTGCCAGGATCTCAGAGTCCAATAGGGCTCCGTGAAGCTCTCGGTGAGAGTTGTCTATGCCATATCGCTTACACAAGGCATCCAAGCTGTTCTTTTGCCCTGGGTGCTTTTTACGAGCATACACCAAGCTATCAAAGACCTTGCAAACATCTGCTACCTTAGGGAAGTTGCCTAACATAGAGAATTCGTGATCAATAAAGCCCACGTCAAATGGCGCGTTATGGATGATTAACTCAGCACCTTTAATGAATTCCAAAAACTCTTGTGCTACTTCTTCAAATTTTGGTTTGTCCGCCAAAAACTCATTACTGATACCGTGGACATTGAAAGCTTCTTCTTCCACTTCACGGTCAGGTTTGATGTAGACATGGAAGTGTCGATTAGTGAGCTTACGCCCTACCACCTCAACACACCCTATTTCGATGATGCGGTGACCTTGTCTGGGGTCGATACCTGTTGTTTCTGTATCCAGTACCACTTGTCTCACGAACGAGCCCTCAATTCTTCAATGCCTTGGTTTGCCAATTGATCCGCAATTTCATTACCTTCAATGCCCGCATGCCCCTTAACCCAGTGCCAACGAACATCGTGAAATTGACACATTTCGTCTAGGGCCTGCCATAGATCTTGGTTTTTTACAGGCTGTTTCGACGCGGTTTTCCAACCTTTACGCTTCCAACCCACCAACCACTCAGTGATGCCTTTTTGCACGTAGGATGAGTCCGTGTAGAGCTCTACAGTGCATTTTTCTTTCAGGGCTCTCAAGCCCTCTATAGCACCCAGTAATTCCATTCGATTATTTGTGGTGTCGTGCTCACCACCACACAGTCGCTTTTCATGTTGACCAAAGGTCAACCATGCGCCCCAACCGCCGATGCCGGGATTCCCCTTACAGGCACCATCGGTATAGAGTGTTACTTCTTTCATTTATTCATCTCTTTAATTGTTGGCTTCAAGGGCGGCACTCGAACCTTAGTGGCATTCCAGCGAGGCTTCAATGGTATGTAGCGACGAGTTTGTTTGGTGGCGGTCATCACATAGACGCAACCCACTGGCAATTTAGATGCCTTCAACAACTTGCTCACCCAAGCAAATCGATCACGCCACTTACCCACCTTCATAGGCATGTCATACCCCAACACTTCCGTATGCTCTAGAGTTAAACCAGCCACTTTTAACCAATCTTCTAAACGTCTTTGGGAAATAAACCTCCCAGACCACGGGGCTCGTAGTTTCTTTGAAAAGAATCGGCGTATTCCCCAGAAACTAACAGGGTTATATCCCACAATAATCAACTTACCGCTAGGCAATAACGTTCTAGCGACCTCATGAAGATCACGATGGGGATTCGCTGACAGATCTAGGGTATGGTGCAGAACAATTGCGTCAATGCCATCTGACTCCAATGGCAACTCGCTCATATTTGCGACAACCGTTGATTCAGAAGCGCCTAATTCCAGCACAGGAGACAGCACAAGCGTCTCTCGCATCCTGTGATTATGAAACGCCAATTGTTTTAACGGTGATTGCTGGACCAAGTAGTAACCAACCATGTTATCAAGCTCGCGCTCGATGAAGTCATGCTCTTCATTTAATAGGCGCTCACCTAACTCAGTTGCATACCAATCTTGGAATAATTGTCTTGATTGGTTATCCAACATACAATGCTCTCTTATTAACAGGGCGTCGTGAACTTTTTTGAAGGTTTAAATACTAACTCAACGCCGCCTCAATACATATTTAAACACAACGTTAGGCTTATGACATTTTTTCCATTACCCGCGTTCAATGACAACTACATTTGGGTTCACCACGACGCCACCAAAAAGCAACTTTGGGCGGTTGACCCTGGTGATGCTTCAGTCGTTTTAGATTATTGTCAAAGCAATGACTGCCGCCTAGTAGCAATACTCGTCACACACCACCATAAAGATCATATTGGTGGTGTGAAAGCCTTAGTGGAACAATTTCACTGCCCTGTTTACGGCCCCAAAACCCTCTCACCTGAAGTTGTTAGCCAGAGCGTTCAAGAAGGGGACCTTATCTCAATTCAAAACACTGAGCTATTGGTAATAGAGACGCCTGGACACACTTTAGACCATGTTTGTTACCTAGGTACGTCAGACGAAACGCCTTTCTTATTATGCGGTGACACGCTGTTTCGTGGTGGCTGTGGTCGCCTATTTGAAGGCTCTCCGGCACAAATGCTCAATGCAATGACACGTATCCGTGAGCTACCTGCCCATACCTTGGTGTACGGCACTCACGAATATACCCTAGCGAATTATCGCTTCGCCTTAGCGGTCGAACCTGACAATCAGGCGCTTATTGCTGCCAATAACAATGCAGCAGAACTACGCTCCAATGGACTCCCCACATTACCTTCCACCATTGAGCAAGAACGCCAGTCCAACCCATTTCTAAGATTTGATGTCGGCTCTGTCATACAGGGCGCTGCAACACTTCTAAAGGAAGCTCCCGCCACCGACTTAGTGGGAGCATTTGCCCAAATACGCCGAGCCAAAGATGGCTTTTAGTTGACCTATAGGCCAGCACCCTTAAAATGCTGGCAAAATTAATGAAATGTGAGCAGCATGACTAAACACCTACTCATCGCGTTTTTAGCGAGTAGTATCCTAGCCGGGTGCCAATCTTTTACGCAAAAACCTACAGATATCGCTGAAGTGGATGCCGAAAACGAAGACATTGGCGCCCCAGAAGCAGATACCGAACAACTTGGATTCATCGATACTGTTGACCCAGTTCTTCCAGCAGAAGATATTGAAAACGACACTGAAGAACCCACCGAACCTGTGGTAGCCATTCCACAACCACCAAAAGATCTATGGGATCGTATCCGCGATGGTTATCAACTGAACCTTGATATCGACAAGCCTCGCCTAAAATCTCAGATTCGTTGGTACAGCACCCACCCATCTTACTTGACCCGTGTTTCCAAACGCGGAGAGCGCTACCTTTACTACATTGTTGATGAGCTGGAAAAGGCAGGCATGCCTTTAGAGATTGCTCTATTACCGATAGTTGAAAGTGGTTTTGATCCATTTGGCTACAGCCATGGCCGTGCATCAGGTCCGTGGCAATTCATTCCTTCTACCGGACACATCTATGGTCTAGAGCAAACTTGGTGGCTAGATGGTCGTCGTGACATCAAGCTATCAACTCAAGCTGCCATCGCCTACTTGCAGCGCCTTCATAAGATGTTTGATGGGGATTGGCTACATGCCCTAGCCTCCTACAACTCCGGTGAAGGCACAGTGATGCGCGCCATCCGTCGCAATAAAAAAGCCGGTAAGCCCACAGACTTCTGGTCCCTTGATTTGCCAACAGAAACTCGGGCCTATGTACCCAAGTTACTGGCACTGGCTAAGATCATGAAAAACCCAGAAGCATACGATTACCAAACCCATTTCATCGCCAATCGACCATACTTCGAAGAAGTGAACATTGGCGGTCAGCTAGACCTTGCTCAAGCTGCGGAAATGGCTGAAATCAGTATTGACGAGATCTATCTGCTAAACCCGGCATTCAACCAATGGGCCACCTCACCAGATGGGCCACATAAGTTGCTGATCCCGGTAAACAAGTCAAAAACTTTCCGCACCAAACTGGCGTCTATCTCGGATAATGAACGAGTGACTTGGACTCGCTATACCGTTCGAGCTGGCGACAGCCTCCTGGTGATTGCCCGCGATCACAATACAACGGTAGAAGTTCTAAAGGACGTAAACAAGATCTCATCTTCCCTCATCCGTGTTGGGCAACAGCTGATGATCCCTATCGCAGGCAAGAGCTCTGAAAGCTACACCCTTAGCTCTCATCAGCGCCTACTAGCCAAGCAGTCCCGCGCACCAAGTAGAAACCTAATTAAGGTAAATTACGACGTCAAAAGCGGTGACAGCCTTTGGAGCATTGCTCAACAATATGACACAGACACCAAGACCTTAGCCCGTTGGAACAACATGGGGTTGGGCGATCCTCTCTTCCCAGGTAAAAAGCTGGTGGTTTGGCTCAAGCCAGACTCAGAGAGCAGTGCATCGACGAGCACTCGCTCCGTCGTCAAGCGCGTGGTTTACACCATCCGCTCAGGAGACTCCTTAGCCTTGGTGGCTAACAAGTTTAAAGTAAGCGTGAACGACATCCGTAAATGGAACCCGAAAGTGGGCAGCCAGAAATACGTTCAACCGGGTGATAAGGTAACCTTGCTAGTGAATGTAGTTGGCGGCTAGCCCCAACCACATCTTTACAGGCAATAAAAAAGGAGGCGATTAAGCCTCCTTTTTTTGTCTTAGCCTTCCCTTTACTCGTAACGACAAAGGTAAGCCGTAATTTCAGTAACCTTCACACCGAACTTTTGGTTCGCTTCTACAATGAAAGTTTCACCTTTAGCAAAGGTCTTCCACTCTGCTTCCCCAGGAAGAAGCACTGTCAAGCTACCAGACACAACGGTCATGTACTCTCGCTGAGAAGTACCAAACTCGTACTCGCCAATACTCATAACGCCTACCGTAGAAGTACCTTCGGCATTTTCCAAAGCAATGGATTTTACAGCATCATCAAAATAACTATTTACCGCTAAAGACATAAAAACATACTCACAGTCAAAATCGACCCAAGGGCCACTCTAAATAGACTGACTAGCGCAAAGCGCTAACCATCATTCATCTCTTCAATAATCCACTCTTTAAACGCAGTCATTGCAGGCGTTAATGCACGCTTTTTCTCGTATACCAGGTAGAAAGAACGATTGGTATCAAGCTGTTTATCAAACAACACTTTAAGCTGACCAGACTCCAGCTCAGGCGTAATCAAACTAATATCAGACAAGGCAATACCCAAGCCTTGTCCTGCTGCACCCGCGGTTAAAGAACCACTGGAAAACATTAAGCCACGGCGAAAAACCTTAGGATCCAAGCCATTTTGCACCAACCAGTCGGTCCATTCGTCACTACGCTTACTGACGTGCAATAAGGGGTAGAAACGCATGTCTTCTGGTTCATTAATAGGACGATCAGGCTTAATCATTTTAGGGGAGCAAACCGGTGCCAAGCGAATCGGACGCAGGTAATTCATCTCCACATGATCCCAATCACCCGCACCAAAATACACCGCCATATCAATATCGCCGATGGAAAAATCCACCAAGCCCATTGAGGAGGTAATTTCAATCTCAATCTCTGGGTAACGGGTTTGAAAGCGCTCCATACGAGGCATTAACCAACGCGTGAGGAAGGCTGGAGCCACCGCCAATCGCAAGGAGCCAGCATGTTGGGCCGACTGTAAATCGGCTGTAGCCTGCTCTAATTGCTGAAAGATCTGCTTAATGGGCTCAATGTATTTGGCCCCCGCTTCTGTTAACACAACCTTGCGTCGAGTACGACGAAACAGCTCCAAGCCCAAAAAGCTTTCCAGCCCTTTAATCTGATGACTGATCGCAGACGGGGTGACATTGAGCTCTTGGGCTGCCTTATTAAAACTTCCATGGCGAGCGGCAGACTCAAAGCATTTTAGCGAATTTAATGGCGGTAATCGGTTAATGGCAAACGCTCCAAGAGTTAAACAAGACTCTTACTGTATAACGGGTCAATGACAGACCTGCAAACTAAATACGAGTACAAGACAGATCAATCATCAGATTTACGCTTTGTTGGCAACTTGAAAGGTTCAAAACCTTGTTGCTCGTTGTCATGAAATACCACTTTTTTACGGGCGGATGGCTTTTTAGCCTTAGGTGCCGTTTTATGTTTCTTAACGGGTTTATTAGACTGTTTCTTTTGCGGGGCACGCTTTTGCGCAATCCCTTTAAACGTCGGCTCAAGCCCTGACACTTCTTCGAAACTAAAGCTACGATTCAGGTACTGCTCGATATCCTTAAAGTTGAACCAATCTTTCGGCCCAACAAGGGAGAAAGCCTCACCTTTAAACCCTGCACGCCCAGTACGACCTGTACGGTGAACGAATTCCTCAGCAGGCTTAGGCAAATCAAAATTAAACACATGGGAAACAGACGCCACATCCAAACCACGTGATGCCAAATCCGTACTTACGAGAACTTTAAATTTACCGCGGGAAAAAGACTCCATGACTTTGGAACGTGCAGACTGGCTCATATCGCCATTAAGGCTTTGTGCATCAATCCCCCAAGAAGAGACTAACTCAGCGATACGTACCGTATCTTGCTTAGTCGCGGTAAAGATGATTCCTTGTTTGATTTGAAATTGCTCTAAAAAATGCTGTAACAGAGCTTGCTTGTGATCCAAGTGATCACATAGATAAACATGCTGGGCAATGTCTTGATGTTCGTCAGTACCTTGACCTACCGCCACCCTAACTGGCTCACGTAGAATCTCTTTGGCAATGTCATTCACTTCTGTGTCATCTAAAGTCGCGGAGAAGAATAAGGTCTGACGACGGCGGTGGTTTGCAGCACTATTGATGGCTTTCAAGTCCTGAGCAAAGCCAAGATCCAACATACGATCGGCTTCGTCTAAGATCAACAGCTCAAGACCTTCTAAAAACACATGACGTTGCTTTAGGTGATCCGCCATACGCCCTGGGGTTGCCACCACAAAATGCGGGTCTTTTTGAAAATCTTTATGCTGATCGTTGAAGTTCTCTCCCCCAAGAATCAACACAGAGGAAAAACGACTCCCCGCGATTAAAGTACGCAAGGTAGCAAATACCTGCTTCGCCAGCTCTCGAGTGGGCACTAATATCAACACACGAGGATCACGCTTAGACAACGATTTCTGGGTATACAGACGGTGTATCGCTGGCAATAGGTAGGCCATGGTCTTTCCTGAACCTGTTTTGGAGGATGCCAACAAATCTTTACCTGCCATTGCCTCTGGAATCGCACGCGCCTGAATCTCAGTTGCCTGCTCAAAGCCAAAGTGGCCAAAAGACTTCATTAATCGGCTATCTAAATCAAACTCAGAAAATAACAATCGCTTCACCTTATAACACTTAATTTTTCGAGGGCGCATTATACCTAGCCACCCAGTGTAACAACACAAAAAATACACTAATCTTCGGCAAACACCCCTAGAATATGTGCTTTGCCGTTGCTTTCTATTTCTAACCGGCCAGCTTTTATATCTGCTTCGTTCACCAACTGGTAAAACACATTTCTATGGAAGCTTGCCCACATCCCATGACGTACGGACACATAGGGACGTAGCTCGCCTTCCACTTCAAATAATGCCACCTCGCAATCCTCACCCAACGCCAGAACGTCATTGGTTCGAGTAAACAAGGACAGTACAGGATCTCCTTGATCACTGACTTGCCATTCATAGCGAATGATCTGAAAGGGGGCATCCTCAACTTTGATGCGTACTTTCTCGGCGGGTGTCACCAAAAAATATTCATCCCCTTCACGCCATAAGATGCGACTAAACAGGGTGACCATCTTTTCACGCTTGATCACCCCTCCTTCATGAACCCAATCTCCATTTGCTTTGATGATTAAATCCATGTCGCCACAAAAAGGCGGCGTCCATTTTTCAACTGGAGGATACCCACCATCTAAGGCGATGGGGTCCAGATTTATACTCGGCATAACACTCCATCCGACCGTTCGAATTAACTCGGCTCACTTCTACTTCAAAATTATTCAAATCTAAATAGAAGATCTTGAATTCAGTTCACTGTTAAACTTAGCACAACAAATATGATTAATGATGAAGTGCGTCTTCATCACAATAAAACGAGTCCCCCAAACATGACAACCGAACTAGCAACTAAATTTAAAGACCCAAATCGTGGGGTTTACTTTATTGGCACAACACCGCCAAAAAGCAGTATTGGTGACGAGCAACTGAATGAAATCGGTCAAAAGCTACTGGACCGTCTTGGTCAAATCGAAGTAGACGGATTGATTGTTTATGACATTCAAGACGAGAGTAGCCGCATTTCGAAACCACGCCCATTCCCCTACATGGAAACCCACGACCCTCGCGCTTGGTCAAAGCGTCTTCAGTCATTGGCAATCAAGCCTGTGATTACCTACAAGAGCGTCTCTTCCCGTAGCGCAGAGGAATTCAATCAATGGCTAGACACGGCTTGGGAAGAATTCGGCATTCGCGACATTGTACTTGTGGGAGCGCCGTCCTCTGAAGGAGACATTGTATTACCGCTACCCAAGGCCTATGAAACACTCCAACACAACGCCCACCCGTTTAACTTGGGCGGCGTCACCATCGCTGAACGTCATGCCAAGAAAGGCGATGAACACCTTCGCCTGATTAATAAATCTATTGCTGGGTGTGAGTTCTTCGTTTCCCAAGCGGTGTACAACCCTCAAGCTACGGGCGACATGTTAAGCCAGTACGCCCGCGCTTGCCGTGAAAAAGGCGAAGAGCCAAAACGTGTGATTCTGACCTTTACCCCTTGTGGCAGCAAAAAGACCCTAGAGTTCATGGAATGGTTGGGGATTTCCGTACCCGATGCGACCAAACATCGCATTCTGGATGCCGAGTCGCCATTGGATGAATCCATCAAAATTTGTCGCTCCGCCCTAGAGCAAATTATTGAAGTTGCTCTGCCTTTAGGCATTCCACTTGGCCTAAACATTGAGAGCTTAACGAATCGTAAAGAAGAAATTGATGCTTCCATCAACCTTTACAAGCTGTTGAAAGCCACTCTTGATCTAAAACTGGCGGAGCAAAACCTTAAATAACCGCCTTCATCTGGGCGATCACTTGCTCCAAAGTGATCGCCTGCATAGCACTTGGATCATGGACTCGCGACGCCCAAGGTAACTCTTCTACAGGCTTACCATATTCCTTCTCTGCCAGCTCATCATAGACACTCACCACCTTATCAAGATCCTTATAAGGTCCGGTACGACGAGGGTTAGAATGAGCGTACAACCCCATTACTGGCGTACCCACCAAGGTCGCCATATGCGCAGGACCTGTATCAGGGCTGATCACCAGCTGGGCGCCCGCCAACACGCTAAACATCTCGGGCAGGCTTGTTTGCCCTACTAAACTGATCACACCGTCCTGCACCAAGCTCTGGGCCAAGGCCATCTCACTGGCGCTACCTCCACCGGTTAACACGACAGGCTTACCATTACTGACTAGGTATTCGATGACCCCTTGATAACCTTCAAGTGTCCAGTTTCGTTCAGCTTTGGAAGCGCTCGGATTCAGCACCACATAGGATTCAGGCAAAGTAGCCGGTGCGGCAGGCAAATTAAGAGGCAATGGTAACAAAGGTTCCGTGACACCCAGCTTTTCAGTAATGGACAAAAACGAATCCAGCACATGGGCGCCATTAGGTTTATTGCCATGCTCGTTAACAAACCAATGTTGTTTTTCCCGAGAAACACTAGGGTGGAAACCAATCCGACGTACCGCTTTGACCATGCGTGTCAGCAAACTTGCCCGCAAGGACCACTGCAAATGCAACAACACATCAAAACATTCCCCCGCCAGCTCGCGTCGCAGAGCCAGCATACCCTTAAATCCACTTTTCTTGTTGTAAACGCGCACGTCCACATTGGGTAGCAGTTTTACGATGTTGGCTTCTAGGGGACTGGTAATCCAAACAATGCGGGCATTGGGATACTGACGCTGCATTGCCCCCACCACCGCCATGGCATGACACACATCTCCGATGGCTGACAGGCGTACTACTGCAATACTTCTAATAGTCTGATCCATTTGCTTCTCTGGGGCTGATAAATAACGCTAACTATTATAAAATACCTACTCAGTAAAATGTCCCCCAAAAGTAGACATCTCATTCATTTTTTGTAAATAAGCCCCATGCCAAGCATTCACCCCACTGCGTCAAGTGATATTGTATTTATCAGCCCAAATTGTCAGGGCGTTTCAAGAGAGTGGTTTAACCCGGAACATTGGGAACAAGCAGATAAACTTTTACACACAGCAACAGGCCGTGGCACCGTTTGGTTTGTAGATACACCGATCGCGCAAGCAGTACTTCGTCAGTATCGACGGGGCGGCTTAATGGGAAAGATCAATCGTTTCAGGTTCTTCTCTCAACCCCTAAAGTCCACTCGAGCGTTTTTAGAGCTATCCTTACTGGAACACATGCAACACTTAGGGCTACCAGCACCGAAACCCATGGGCGGCATGGTGCGTCGTGAAGGCTTGTTTTACGAAGCTTGGTTGCTGACTCAAACCATTCCTGATGCATCTGATCTTTATGACATTTTACAGCACACCCAGTTGGATCAAGAACTTTGGCAACAAATCGGCAACACTATCAAACGGTTTCATAAACACGGTATTTACCATAGTGATCTAAATTGTCATAACATCATGGTGGACTTAGATAAGCAGGTTTGGCTAATCGATTTTGATAAATGCCAACAGCGTATTCCTGCGCCAGCATGGCAACAGAAAAACCTGGATCGTTTAAAACGCTCCTTTAACAAGGAAAAGGGTAAACACCCTAATTTCTCCTTTAATGAAGAAGCATGGAGCTGGTTATTAGACGGGTATCAGAATGGCTAAACAAAGCTCTCTAAACGCTTCCATAAAACCATTATTGCACCCAAAACACTGGCTTTCATGGGTTGGCCTCGGAGGCGCTGTGGCCATCAGCCACCTGCCCTGGGGTTGTCAGCGAGTGATCGGAAAATCCTTTGGCTCATTGATGTATAAGGCTGCAGGCAGACGCCGCCATATTGCGCAAGTGAATTTAGAGATCTGCTACCCTAGTTGGACCCAAGACCAACGGGACACACTTGTTAAACAACACTTCCAAAGCATGGGAATTGGCTTTTTTGAAACCCTATGCAGTTGGTTTCGCTCCCCAAAAATGTTTGCCAAGCAAACCACCTTTGTCGATCATGGGGTGGTAGAAAAGCTTTTGTCACAGAACAAAGGCTGCATCCTAATTGGCGGTCACTTTTCGTCACTGGATCTATGTGGCACCTTGCTAGCAGGCCACATTCCTGTTCATCCTGTTTACAAGCTGCAAAGCAACCCCGTCATCAACTGGGCCATGGAACACAAGCGCAATCGGGTGTACGAAAAAACCATAGAACGCACCAATATGCGCGAGGTGATCAAGTCCCTCAAAAACAATCGCATTGTTTGGTACGCAGTGGATCAAGATTACGGTCGCCGACACTCGGTATTTGCGCCATTTTTTAATCGTGAATGCGCCACCATCGCCCATGTTGGGCGCATTATTAAAATGACAGGCGCTCCAGTTATGGCCTTTAACTATGCTCGAACGGAAACGGGCTATTCCCTCACACTAGAAGAAGTCAAAGATTTCCCTGCGGATGATGAGGTGGCCGCAGCCACCTTAATGAACCAATTAATGGAAGGCTTTATCGCGTCGAAGAAGGAACAATATTTCTGGACTCATCGCCGCTTCAAAACTCAGCAAGATCCTAACGCTCCCTCCCCCTATCGTCCCAAGTAAACCAGACACGACTAAAAAAGGAGAGCTTAGCTCTCCTTTTTTACACGACCATTTGTGAGCTCAAGGCTCGATTAACGGTTCTCTAAGCGATTGTAATCTAAGATGCCACTCGCCAGTGGTGCCATTTGTTGATTCACTCGGGCAACCTCGTCGCTGACTTCCCAGAATTTAGAATCCGTACGGCGTACACCATAGGTAGCCAGCAACTCACCATAATCTGCTTCTGAGCTGATACTTGCCACCGCCGCCATAAACTCAGATACGTCCTCTTCGTCCACTTTTAGTAGAACGTTAGGGTAATCCCCCATGACACCATTGGTGATAACAAAAGTATCTTCATCTGGCAGAAGAGCCGAATCCTCATCCAGCAAACTGTTCATATTCGAGTGGGCTCGATTATGGACCATGCTGATTAGTGCCTGAGACTTACCATCTCGCTCAATCAACAACAATGCAATCTCAGGGAAGAAGGAAACCGCTTTCCCCTGAAGCAAGTGACCAGACGCCAGAGCTTCTTTTGCCTCATCACTGATGTTCGCTTGATCAATATCACTGTCATGAACCAGTACTGGCTCTAGGCGCTGAGTCAAAATATCGAATAACTCAGCCTGATAATCAGTACTTTCGTATTCAACGCTACTTTCTACATCTGCTTTAATGAGATCACTAAAGATGTAGTCCTTGATGGTATCATCAGCATCTCGATACCAGTATTGGCGTACCGCTAAGCGCTCTGACTTAGGCAAAAGCATCAAGAAGTTCATTTCCCCTTCCATGCGCAGGAAGTCCATATAGAGGCGGGTAATCAACTGGTGCCCCACATTGCCAAACACGTCAAAGCCTGCCACCAGCAAGTAATGAATTCGCTCAAGCAACGGATAGTCGATCACCCATGCGGTTTTAGGGGCAGGGCCGACCAATCCTTTTTGAACAGTCGCATTGTCAAAGTGGCGCATAACGGTCAAAGCTGCATTTGGGTTTTTGCCATCACCATCCCACACCAGCTTTTCGGAGATCCCTTTACCTTCAGAAACCATTTTTTCCATGAGCTGAGTTTTTGATGCCAAATAGCTTTTTTGCTTTTCAGAGTATTTTACCCAAGAGCTAATAGGTAGAGCATTACTACTTTGGGAGGCTGGTAGCGCTAATGCGGAGGAATTCTCCACTAAAAATTGGCTACCAATATTATGGAAGTCTAAATCAGGGTCTACAAAGTACACCCAAAACTGCTCATTAATCACATTCACTGCCACCTGACCACGACACACAGGCCCTTTAATAAAGGACATTATGGTGTTTTGAGCATGATCCAATAGGAAGCGGTAACGGCTGTTGGCAGGGATTTGCGCAAAGGTTTTAAATGGATTGCTTGCATCTCCCGGAGCATAGCTGGCCATTTGAGTTACCTTATAATCCGTTTCGTAGAACCAGTTATGCCAACGCTGGTAGCGTGCTTCATCCAAACGCAATGGAATAAAGGTCTTTTGCACTCGGCTTTCAGGGTCTAACCACAATCGATAGTAAACGCGATCCACCTGAGGATCACCATAGGGACGACGTGTGGCAATTCGCTCAATGGGCTCACCTGGGGGAGTCGTTGAACGGACTAATTTGAAGGTATAGCGAGCCTGTTCATCAAAGTACAAGCTGTATAAGTAGATGTGTTCATAGATGTAACGGTTCACCAGACGCTCTTTCATGGAATCGCCGTTAAATCTTGTTTCCCATTTATCAACTTGCGACAAGATCTCAGCCGGCACATCTTTGGGCGCCGTCATGACAGCTCCTTTCGCCAACCAAGTAGTGAGAATATTGTATTCTCGGTTGGTCAACTCAGGTAGGCCATAGGGCATCCCCCATGTGGGGTGAGAAGCTTCAAAATCGTTGTATTCTTCAATGGCAGGACACTGGCTATCACGACTTAGACTAAAATCGTACTGATCGGCTGGAAGCACATCTGTGTCAACATCTCCTTGGCTTTTGCGCAGGGCAATGGCGCGGTACATGACACTGCCTTGCAGATTGGCAGCGGGACTTTGTCCACGCTCATTTAAAATGGGATAAAACTCTTTGCCGCGCCATTCTTCCGTGGTTTGCGCGTCTTCAAACAAGCGAGTCGGAGATGCCGCTAAAAGACGAGAACCTTCGTACACTTTGAGCTTGCTTCCCCCCCTCTCAATCCCTTGAGGAGCGGTCAACTTGATCTGGCAAGGTGCGTCATAACAAGCATGACAGCTGATACAACGACTTTCTAAAATGGGTTTTACCTGATCCTGATAAAAATCAGCATTCGCAACCGTCACGGAAGCATCAGCTCGGTTCTCTACCGCCGCATCCCCGAAGGCTTGGTCCAAATCTCTCGTTGCGTACACAGCGCATCCTGACGCTATTACTAGTACAGCAACTAAAACCCATCTCATCATATTTTTGTCCTTTTTCGGGCCTTTAAGCTGTTATAGCTTAGTCAAGTAACCCAACAATATGTACTACTTAGAAGCAAAAAAGGGGAAAGTAAACTTTCCCCTTTTAACAATACGTGGTTAACGCTTAATTGGATGTGTCGTCTTCATCCCCATCATAATCCGCCAATTCATAGGCATCATCACCCATATCTTCATTGGCCAACAAAAGGGCATCTTCGTAAGACCCACCAAACTCGATGCGAGTGATGTCATACAAATCATATTCAAAGGTTTCATCAAACCATCGAGCATCAGAGCCGATTTCTTCTAATTCAAACGACGTGGCGTCAGCGCGAAGTACACGACCAATTTCACAACCATCAGGATCTACTTCCTCACGGTGCAAAGTTATCAGTCCGTATTCTTCACTGATGTCCATTAGCAGCACAGCCAGATCATCCAAATCCACTTCTGGGTCTTCGATCTCTTCATCACGAAGCTCTAGAACACGTTTTTGAAAATCATTAAACGGTGCTGGATGCATGAAGTCACTGATGTCTTCCAAAAATAATATTTGGTAGCCATTCAAATGAACGCCATCATCAATTAACTGCAACAGCACCATTTCTTCATTGGCTGCAATCACAAACCCATCTGTCCAATTATCTGGTCCATCAAGATCTTCGCGGAAGATACGAACAACATTCTTACGCGTGCGGGCTTTTTCCAATTCAATGAGCATAATGGCTCCTAAGGGACATCATTTAAAAATCAGAGGTTAGTTTAAACCTTGGTAACAAAGGGAACAACTTATTGCTGCACTTCATGCCAATTTTCAAGCAAATCAATGAGATCATCCAAGCCACACTCCGCTTGAATGCCGTCATTTGAAGCCTGAAAAAAACCATTTTGGGTATCAAACATGGCCTTAATTTCGTCTTCCACTTGGCTCATATCCACACGGCGACTGATAGCAATGCCATCAGGAGAAATCACCACGTCAAAAATGCCATGTTTAAACTGGGTCACCTCTTCTTCCGTTTCGGCTAACTTGGCAGCTTGCCAAACTCGCTGCAAGGTTTCTTTGTCGGCAAGGTACTCTGCCACCCATTCGGCGATCGCGGAGAAATCAACGTCCGTGTAAACACGGTATTTACCTTCTTCTTGATCAAATGCAATTTCATAGTCCATAGAGCAGAACCTCACTCTTCATCACGGGTCGTATCTGTCTCGTCACGCTTACTGCGATACTCGACGTTTTGCTGTTGCTGTCGCTGGGGAATAGCCGCCTGCAAACGTGCTTGACGGGCAGCTTCTTTGGCAGCTTTTACTTCTTCTACTTTCACCCACTCGCTGGCCACCATATCAGGTGTTTCCATAACGTATGGGCCAATAGCGCCACTGCGAACATCTGATAAAAAGACTTCCGCAGCTTTGTGCATATCTATCTTGCCTCCGGCACGGAGAGCTCCACGCTTAGAGCCGATAATCTCTAGGGTCTCAAAGGCATCAACTGGGGGCTTTTTCAATTTATAGCGGGTGATCAAAGCATCGCTGTACTGTTCAATAAAGAACTTCAGCCCTACCAAAGCCACATCTTCATAATCAATGGCGGTATCTCGCACCGCACCCGTCACTGCCAAACGATAGCTGGCGTCAGGGTTTTCAATCTTGGGCCAAAGAATTCCCGGTGTATCTAAAATTTGAAACCCATCATTGACTCGAAGTTTCTGCTGGGACTTAGTCACCGCTGGCTCATTACCCACTTTAGCGACACGCTTACCCAACAGGGCATTCATCAAAGAGGATTTGCCGACATTAGGAATGCCCGCAATCATGGCGCGAATCGGTTTTTCCGCAGAGCCCCGGTGTGGCACCAGCTTTTGCACCCAGCTGGATAACTTAGCAAGGTCCCCTTTGTCGTTGGTACTAAATGGGTAAGCTGTAATCTGATCCGCTTCACGCCAATGATCCAACCACAAACTGACTCGCTCATGTTCAGCCAAATCTTTTTTGTTTAACAGACGTAAAACGGGCACCTCGCCTCTAAGAGTCGTCAACATTGGATTTTGGCTGGAGTCTGGAATGCGCGCATCCAGTACCTCAATCACCAAATCCACTTGAGTCATGACTTTCTCAATTTCACGTCGAGCCTTGTTCATATGCCCTGGAAACCATTGAACGCTCACGATTCACCCCTTTTAAAGCTGTCAAAATTTGGCGCGCAGTCTACCACAAAGTTTAGATGACGATGGCGAAAACTCCTGACTCCCGTGCGTTTATTTCTTGGAATCCAGAAAATAGAACGAAAAACGACCACCTAGCCTGCAGAATTCAAAGGTCTGACCTAGGTCAAAGCGCTTTTAAGCCAGCCATCTATACTGAAATCATCCAGGCAAGCTTGAGGCGCCAACCTTAGTCGCCTCTCACTCTGGGTGTTCTCTCGATCGGGCTATATGCCCCTTAGGCCGCTGGGATTAACCTAGCGGCCTTTCTTTTGTCTTACATTTTTTGCTGCAACTGCTTGGCCGTAGCCTGCGCCATCTCTAATACGTCGGGATACAGGTCTAAAAAGGGTTGTTCCGCTTGCAAGATAATCTCATCCAGCTCTTGCACAAACGGCTCAAGATGATGGCCTAGTGTCCAGCGCCTTTGGATCGAACCAATTGCTCGTGCTATTCCGCTGGATTTCCCCAAATCCGGTAACCAATTGTGATTTTCCAATGAGCCAATCATTCCCTGTAACCGCTCAGGGCAATCGGGCTTAACTTGGCTCAACCCATTCACAGCACGCTGGGCGAACCGTTCAAAAGGCTCATCAGAGAAAGTTTGCCAGTGACGAATCAACCAATAATCCATCACCACATCTTGGATAATGCCTAGAAAACGCCTCCGCCCTAAACGGGGCAATTCCTTGAACCTTAAGGTGGCATCATGGGCATCGACAAACGTATCCACGGCCTGATGAAGCTGCCACCCCAAGTAAAATTCTGTGTTTCGTGGATCCGCCTGCCATTGGAAGTCTCCCAAAAGATTCCCCGCAAAAGACGTTTGCGTGACGCTGGCGATGTGTAAATGGGCTATATAATTCAAAACACCCTCAATTAATGATTCTTAAGTCCCTATCCTAACGCTTCTAGATAGAGAGAAAGGGGAAAGTTTGCTAGTATCCCTTCATATTTTTTTACGATTGGATTTCCCCTTGAACAACTCTATTCCAGCCTTTGATGGCATCGAACTGCCAGAAAAACTTTCAAGCCTGCTTGCCGATATGGGCATCAAGTCCTTTAGCCCAATCCAACAGCAAGCCCTGCCCGTTGCCTTGGCTGGTAAAGACGTCACCGCACAGGCTCAAACAGGTAGTGGTAAAACCCTTGCCTTTGCCATCAGCCTAGTGATGCAGCTCAATCCACGCTATTTTGGTTGCCAAAGTCTGGTGCTGTGCCCTACTCGAGAATTGGCCGACCAAGTGGCAAAAGAAATCCGTAAAGTGGCCCGTTACCTAGAAAACATCAAGGTGCTGACCCTATGTGGCGGCATGCCGTTTGGCCCACAAATCGCCTCGTTAGAGCATGGTGCGCACATAGTCGTGGGCACACCGGGACGTATCATGGAGCACCTGCGCAAGGGTAATCTTGATCTAAGCGGTTTGAACTCCTTGGTACTGGACGAAGCCGATCGCATGCTAGACATGGGCTTTATTGACGCTATCCGCGACATCGTGGCAACCACCCCAGCTCGTCGTCAAACCTTACTGTTCTCCGCAACCTACAGTGACAACATTGCGGAGATCAGCCAAGAATTCCAACGCTCGCCTACCTTTATCGAAATCGAGGTGGAGCCTGACTCCCGCCCAAACATTGATCAATATTTTGTTAACGCTAACAACGACGAAAAGCCACAAGCACTATTGGATACATTGGGGCATTTTGAACCACGTCAAGTGATCGTCTTCTGTAACACCAAGGTGGAATGTGACGAAGTTGCTCAATGGCTAGTAGATAACCGTGTCAGCGCCTTAGCCATTCACGGGGATTTCGAACAAAAGCAACGTGATCAAGTGTTGGTGCGATTTGCCAATAAGAGCTGTTGTGTTTTGGTGGCAACGGATGTAGCAGCACGGGGCATAGACGTAAAAGAAATCGACCTGGTGATTAACTATGACACCACCCGAGACATCGATGTGCACACCCATCGTATTGGCCGTACCGGTCGAGCTGGTGCTGCAGGTATCGCAGTGAGCTTTCTTACCAAGCGTGATGAATACAAGCTGACAGAGATCGTTAAACGTTTCGACATTACCCCAGAGTTCCCAGACATGAATCACTGCCCCGGTAGCTACGAGTTGCAACCGGATGTGGTCACGATTGCCTTTGATGCAGGCAAAAAGAACAAACTGCGAGCTGGCGACATCTTGGGAGCCCTCACTGCAGGTCTTGGCCTTGAGAAAAGTGATGTAGGCAAGATCGATATTTTCGATTTCCAAGCCTATGTGGCAATCAGCACGCGTCTTGCACGACAAGTGGTCAAACAGCTTTCTAGTAAGAAGATCAAAGGCCGCTCAATCAAAACACGTATCTTAAAATAGCCGATGAGAATCCCTAGTATGCTGACCCAGCCACGCACTCAGTGGTTGGGCTTCTTGCTCGGGTGGTTGGCCATTAGTCTTGCCACCCTAACACCTCTTGAGCAACTGCCCACCGTACCCGGCACGGATAAACTGCACCATATTATTGGCTTTGGAGGCTGGGCGGGCTTATGTCTGTTTGGGGCGACTCGACGCTTCGTGCTCATGTGTGTGGCCATTGTTATTTGGGGCGGTGTTATCGAGCTGATCCAGCCCCAAGTTAATCGCTACGGGGAATGGCTAGACTTTTACGCCAACAGCTTTGGGGTGTTATTAGCCTTTGTTACCCACTTTATTCTGAAACGCTCCCTTATTCGTGGTACAGATACTGCATAGTCCTTGGTATGACATGACGTCTGTAGCGCTCACTTGATAGGATCTTAACTTGGGCGCTCACCAATTTAATAAAAAGGGAGAGACACGATGACCAGCTCCATGACGGCCAATGCTCAACTACTCCATTCATTATTTGAAGCCGCATTAGATGTTGCACAACCCCAAAGGTGTGTGCCGAAATTTATGCCAGCCCCCACCTCAGGTAAGACCATAGTCATCGGAGCAGGCAAAGCGTCTGCCGCGATGGCTCAAGCCCTAGAACAAAATTTCAAAGGGGATCTCAGTGGTCTAGTGGTAACACGCTATGGTTATGCAGTGCCATGTGAGCGCATCAAAATCGTTGAAGCCGCACATCCCGTTCCTGATGAAAATGGTCTGCAGGCCGCAAAAGACACCTTGGCGCTCATTTCTAATCTTTCCGAAGATGACCAAGTTATTGTCTTGATTTCCGGTGGCGGATCCGCCCTGATGCCACTCCCCTTCGATGAAATTTCTTTAGCTGAAAAACAAGCCATTAATGGTGCATTGCTTCGAAGCGGTGCCAACATCATCGAAATGAACATCGTCCGAAGACACCTTTCACAAATAAAAGGTGGACGACTCGGAGCCGCTTGCTACCCAGCGAAAGTCACCTCTTTGATTATTTCTGATGTGCCGGGAGATGACTTACCCTCTATTGCCTCAGGCCCCACCGTAGGTGATCCAACCACTTGTGAAGATGCACTGAGAGTGATTGATAAATACCAAATCGAGATTTCCGATGCGGTACGCCAAAAGCTGGAAGCCGGAGAGTACGAGAGCATTAAACCTGGTGACCCAAAATTGGAACGCTGTGACACCAAGCTCATTGCAACCCCTCAAATGGCCCTTGAAGCCGCAGCCAAACGCGCCAAAGAGCTAGGCATCAATAGCTTAATTCTCGGAGACAGTATTGAAGGGGAAGCAAAAGAAGTAGGTAAGGTTATGGCGGGGATTGCTCGCCAAGTAAACACCTTTCAACAACCTATTAAACCCCCTTGCCTGTTGCTATCTGGCGGCGAAACTACCGTCACCATAAAGGGAGATGGCGTGGGTGGGCGAAATGTAGAGTTTCTCTTGTCATTAGCCATTGAATTACAGGGTAAGGCTGGCATTTCAGCCATTGCCTGTGACACGGATGGCGTTGATGGCGGGGCCGAAATTGCAGGAGCCATCATCACCGAACATACGGTACAGGATGCCTTCAATAAAGGTATGAAGGCGGTGGATTATTTGGCAAACAACGATGCCCACACCTATTTCCAAAAAATAGGACAATCCGTTATCACAGGTCCAACATTGACCAATGTGAATGATTTCCGCGCCATCTTTATAGATACTCCATAGGGATTATGGCGCTAAATAGGAGTCAATAAGTCAATTTTTTAGGTTGGCTTATTGACGAAATGTAACCGATCGGTCAAAGTTTATAAGATCACGACATCGTGCTCCGCCTTAAAACTGCTCCATTGCAGCACATTCAATTAAACCTATGGAACCTCCAATGAATCAGGAACACGCATGGCGTTCAGCCATCATGCACTGTATCGCCAACCCAACAGAGGTTGGCACTGACAACGCTTACGAATATTACCCAGACGGACTACTAGTTGTTGAAAATGGTCTGATCAAAGCCATTGGCCATGCCGAAGAGTTACTGCCAACACTGGCACCGGAAACCCAGATTACCCATCATCCGGACGGATTGATCCTACCGGGCTTCATTGATACCCATATCCACTACCCTCAAACGGACATCATCGGAGCCTACGGGGAGCAATTGTTAGAATGGCTCAATAAATACACCTTCCCAGAAGAAGGCAAATTTGCCGACAAACACTACGCAACAGAAGTGGCTAAACGTTTTTTAGATGAACTATTAAAGAACGGCACCACCACAGCGCTAGTCTTTGGCACCGTCCATAAAACCTCAGTAGACGCCTTTTTTGAAGAAGCCAGCGCACGGGACCTGCGCATGATCTGCGGCAAAGTGCTGATGGATCGAAATGCTCCTGACTTCTTAACGGATACCCCAGAAAGTGGGTATCAAGAATCCAAAGAGCTGATCGAAAAATGGCACAATACGGGACGCCTACACTACGCCATTACACCGCGTTTTGCGCCAACGTCTACCCCAGAGCAGCTTGCTCTTGCGGGTAAGCTACTCAATGAATACGACGATGTTTACATGCACACTCACCTTTCCGAAAACGTACAGGAATGTGAGTGGGTGCAGTCTTTATTTCCAGAATCCAAACACTATTTGGACGTCTACGATCACCATAATCTGCTCTCTGAGCGCTCGGTTTTTGCCCATGGCATTCATTTGTGTGATGAGGAGATGCAGCGCCTTGCGGATACTCAGTCTTCGATCTCCTTCTGCCCAACCTCTAACCTCTTTATTGGGAGCGGGTTGTTTGATTTAGCCAAAGCAGACCTCTTCAAAGTAAACGTGGGGATGGGCACTGACGTGGGTGGCGGCACCAGCTTTTCCATGTTCACCACCCTCAATGAAGCCTACAAGGTGACCCAATTGCGGGGACAGAACCTTGATCCTATCAAGTCCCTTTATATGGCAACCTTGGGCGGCGCTAAAGCACTGCAGTTGCAAGACAAGATCGGTAATCTAGCGGTGGGCACTGAAGCCGACTTTGTGGTGGTTAACACCCAAGCCACGCCCCTGCTCAAGACCCGTACAGAACGTGCTACCAGTATCCAAGATACCCTCTTTGCCTTGATGATCTTAGGGGACGATAGAGCTATCCAAGCCACCTACTCCCACGGTCAATGCGTGTTCCAAAACACGTAACGTGCAAGCTAAACACTCCCCTTGAAACGTCATCAAATGTGACTTGAGGCTTCAAGGGGAGCTTTATTAGCGAAGTGGAATAAAGCTTGCTTGATTTTCAGTGTCCAATCATTGAAAAAGTTGCTTTATATGACTCGATCCCCCAATGCGGAAGACTTTTTACTCGCGGCCAAACGCTCAGAAATAAACTCTCTTAATCACCTAATGCTGAGTTCAGAAATGGTCATTACCATTTCCGATCTGATACATGAACTACAAAAAGAACGGGGACTTTCCAATTCTATTTTAGTGTCCGAAGGCAAACGCTTAGTCACAGAACATTCCGAAGCCATTACGGTAACAGACACCGCCCTACTTAATTTTCAAAACACACTGAATTCATTAGATTTAGAAGACTGTGGATCATCCACCACACGCTTGTATAACTCCCTCGCCTATGCGCTTCATGCACTGGAAGGACTGCCAACCATTCGCGCTTCCATTGCCTCAGGTCGCCTAACAGCACCAGACAACACCAAGTTTTTTAATCATCTGATTGCCGGCTTACTGGCAGTGATATTTGAAGCTGCGGATGTCTCAAACGATCCCGACATTACTCGACTATTAGTGGCTCTTTTTAACTTTTTGCAAGGCAAGGAATACGCCGGACAAGAGCGCGCATGGGGCGTCATAGGTTTCACTACAGGTGCATTCTCTAACAACACTCGTGAACAAATTAAGGCACTTCAGGACGCTCAGCAGCACTGTTTTGAGATTTTTAGCGAGTTTTCAACCATTTTACCCGCTGCAAAATTGCGTCAACTCGAAGCAGAAGAAGCGGCATTTGAGCTTCAGCGCATGCGTCAATTGATTGCACGCTTTCGCAGTGGTGACTCCCTACCCACCACCATTGGTGAAGTCTGGTATCAGGCCGCCACTGCACGTATCGACAGCATGTTAGAGATCGCTTATCAAATCACCAATGAATTAGCGCAATTGTGCCAAAGCAAAGTGGCTCGAGCCGAAGACGAGTTACAGCAACATCAAGAACATCTCATTACTTTAGCCAGCTACGAAGAGCCTCCCATGTCTGCGCTAACCGCTATGAATAAGCAAGGCAAAGATTACACAGTTAACCTATCGAGAGGCGTTCACATTAAGCTCGCCGGTTCCATTTATGAGCTGGTACAACGTCAGTCTGAACACCTTCGCCAAGTGAGTGAAGAGCTAGAAAACGCGAAACAGACACTCAACGAACGTAAGTTAATCGAGAAAGCCAAAGGGATTTTAATGAGCACACAAAATGTGTCTGAGGAAGACGCCTATAAACAACTACGCCAAGCCGCCATGGATCGAAATAAGCGTATTATCGACATTGCTGAGAACATCATCAGTGTCGCCAGCATGTTAAAGACCTCTTAATTGAAGCATCGAATCGGTGCGCCTGCACATTTATTGCACCATATAGCTTCAAAATTTGAGGCTGTCATTGACCATGTATTGCTAACACCTTTAAAAATAAAGGAATTTAAAAATGGCACACTAGTTGCTATTTACTACATGTACATATTAATTGAAGCCAACGATGGCTTCATTAAGAAATCGGACAATGGCGTCCACAACCCTTCCGTCAGGCTGGGTTGTGGACGCTTTTTTTTGCCTGCTACTTAAGGTGACATAAAAACAACAAGCACTAATAAGACCAGCAACCTACTTAGTAATGATGAAAGGAGATTCCCCATGTCTTACTTAATGCCTTCTGAATTCGCGACAAAAATGGTCGATGCGGGTGAGGAAAAAATCTATATGTCCACCAAGGACACTCTTATTCGTGCTTTCATGGCTGGTGCTATTCTTGCGCTGGCAGCAGTTTTCGCTATCACGGTGGCGATGAAAAGTGGCTCACCTATTTTAGGGGCTTGTTTGTTCCCAGTTGGTTTCATCATGCTGTACTTGATGAAGTTTGACTTATTAACTGGCGTTTTCACTTTAGTGCCACTGGCTGTGATCGACAAACGTCCAGGCTGTAACATGAGCCAACTGATGCGCAACTGGGGTTTGGTTTTCATTGGTAACCTAGGTGGGGCTCTGACTGTTGCCTTCATGATCTCCTTCATCCTAACCTATGGCTACAATACAGATGGCGGCGCCCTAGCAGAAAAAGTCGCAACCATTGGTGAATCTCGTACGGTTGGCTACGCTGCTCACGGTGTTGATGGTTGGTTAACTATTTTCATTCGCGGCATGTTGTGTAACTGGATGGTTTCCATGGGCGTTGTTGGCGCTATGATCTCCACCTCTGCTACAGGCAAAATGGCGGCCATGTGGATGCCGATCATGCTGTTCTTCTTCATGGGCTTTGAGCACTCCATCGTAAACATGTTCTTATTCCCATTCTCTATGATCATGGGTGGTGAGTTCACGGTCATGGACTACGTGATCTGGAATGAACTTCCAACCGCATTGGGTAACTTAGCTGGTGGCTTCCTATTCGTTGGCTTACCGCTTTACTACACCCATGTGAAACAAGGTTCTAAGCGCCGCATCGCCGACGCTAACGAACAAGCTCAAGTTGAGGCGGAAGCCAAAACAACCTTCTAATCCAAGGTACATTTAACTTGCTTTAGATTTTGCACTCCCTTCATTCGGTGTCCTTTATGGACACCGTTTTTTAACGGAGACACCAACATGAGCCACACTCTAAACGTCAAAATAGGTCAGTTCTCCTCTGCAGGACGCAAACCTATTAATCAGGACTGTCACGGGACAAAAATACCTGAGACGTTATTGCTGAACCGCAAAGGACTTGCGCTGGCCATTTCGGATGGTATCAGCTCGAGTGATGTTAGCCATCTTGCCAGTGCGGCTGCCGTTCAAGGGTTCCTATCTGATTATTTTTGTACCTCACAAGCATGGTCAGTGAAAACCTCTGCCCAACGGGTGTTACATGCCCTCAATACTTGGCTATACGCCCAATCCCGTCATAACCGTCTCACTGGCAACATGGATCGTGGGTATGTTTGCACCTTCAGTGCTTTGATTTTGAAGTCGGCCACGGGCTATATTTTTCACTCTGGCGACACACGCATTTATCGACTGCAGAAGGACAATTGGGAGCTATTAACCACTGATCACAGATATCAAACATCCAGCTCACAAAGCTACCTAACACGAGCTTTGGGGATGGAGCCCCATGTGGAGTTCGATCACCGTAGTTTGCCCCTTAGAGTAGGTGACCTTTTTGTTTTAGCCACTGATGGGGTGTACGAGTACATCAGTGAGCAGGATGTAAAACTCACCTTAGAAGCAGAAGAAGACTATGACCTAGCAGCACAAAAGCTGGCTGAACTTGCCCTTGAAAGAGGCAGCGTCGACAATCTCACCATACAACTACTAGAAATCACTTCCTTACCATCCATGAATGAAGAAGAGGTTTTAAAACAGGTTGAGGAACTGCCTTTCCCTCCTGAATTAATGCCACGCACGCTTTTTGATGGTTACGAAGTGCTGCGTCAGTTATATGTGAGTCCTCGAAGTCATGTCTACCTAGTAAAAGATGTGGCTACCCAACAGGTGGCAGTACTCAAAACACCTTCCGTTGATAAGAAAGACGACAAGCATTACCTCGAACGATTTTTGCTGGAAGAATGGATCGCCAGACGCATTACCAGCGCCCACGTCATCAAGCCATTAGAACAACAGCGTCGTCCCACGTATCTGTATGTGGTTTCTGAATATATTGAAGGCATCACACTGGCCCAATGGATGCGGGATAACCCTAAGCCCAGTTTGGATGAAGTGCGTAACATCGCCCAACAAATTGCCCGCGGTTTACGAGCTTTCCATCGTTTAGAAATGCTTCATCAGGACTTAAAACCGGAAAACATCATGATCGATCAGCATGGGACGGTAAAGATCATCGACTTCGGATCGGTCTATGTGGCAGGACTTGCTAATACCGATCTTAACCAAGAGCGTTTAGCCATACTCGGCACCGCTCAATACACAGCGCCAGAGTACTTCTTGGGACAAGCAGTGAACGCCTCAGCGGATGTATTCTCTTTAGGGGTGATCGTGTATCAAATGCTCACAGGGAGACTGCCCTACGGTGTCGAAGTCATCAAAACTCGCACACCTAAAGACCAGTCACGACTACGCATGCAACCCATCAACCAATTGACCGAGGGACCGACCGTGCCAAATTGGGTAGACGAAGCCATTAAAAAAGCTCTCAGTATCACACCACAAAAACGCTATCAGGATGCTGATGAGTTTATCTACGATCTGAAAAAACCAAACCGACAACTCATCGAGCACTCCTTTCAGCCTCTGCTTCACAGAAACCCTGTGAGATTTTGGCAATCTACTACGGCCATCTTAGGGATGATCTGCCTGATGCTCATCTACTGGATGGTAAGCCATTAGGAGAATCAGGGGTAAAGACGAACGATACCGGATTTGCCCTCCATATCCCCCAACACCCAAATCTTTTCAAAGGGGTGCCCTTGAGGCACCTCAATTTGGCTGAACAATACCTTCACATCCGCCGCACTCCATTGGGGGTGTGCATTGCGAATGACAAGCCAAACACGCTCTGATTGGTAGGTTTTCTTAGATTTCCCTAACAAGATACGGTTGAGCGCTTGCAGCAGGCGATCATCAAGGGCCTCTTGATCCAATGCATGCAAAGCCTCACGGGTTGCATCACTTAAGGACCGCCCCAGGATGGACATAGCCTCTTCTTCAGAGCCATATAAATGAGCGATTTCTAAATCCAAACGTTCGTCTTCAAACAGGCAAGACACGTCTGGCCGTGCCGGTTCATTGTGCCAAATATGGCGAATGGGTTTACCTGTGTTTTGCTCATACCAGCGCATAAACAACTTAGCAGCGTCATGCTCCAACTCGATTTTCTCTTTTTGGCTGGGATGTAGGTTGTCTGTATTCATGAGAGTGGTTCTCCATTACGACTGGCTACCTAAGCCCTTCACTGGGCCTCATTAATAGGCTCCTCCCCTCAGTTTAGCCGCTGATGTTTCTCTTTTCGTCCACATTCTCACATGGGAAGCTTTCACAAACACGGCATATAATCTGCGATCAAACATCGAGCAGTGCTACGACCATTTGGGGCGACTGCTCTTTCATACCATTAGGAAATGAACATGACAACTCAATCACAATCTCGCCAGTCAGGCATGGGAGCAAAGGAATTTACCGTTTTGGTAGCGCTCCTGATGTCCATTGTTGCCATCTCTATTGATGCACTGTTACCGGCTCTCGGGATTATTGGCGGTGCCTTAAATGCCACCGACGCCAACCAACCACAACTTTTGATCGGTTTGATCTTCCTTGGTATGGCCATAGGACAATTGATCGCAGGCCCAATGTCAGATGCCTTAGGCCGCAAACCGATTCTCTACGCGGGTTTTGCCCTGTACTTTGTTGGTACCTTGCTGTGTTACCAAGCAGATACTCTGGATAGCTTAATGGTGGGTCGTTTTATCCAAGGTCTGGGAGTTGCTGGCCCTTATATAGCGGCGATTTCACTCGTTCGGGATATGTTTGCAGGGGCTCAAATGGCCCGTACCATGTCTTTGGTGATGATGATTTTCGTGTTAGTACCTGCGATCGCTCCGTCTTTAGGTCAAGGGGTAATGTTGTTTGCGGATTGGCGCGCCATTTTCATCATGTACTTCATCTATGCAGCCCTATTAGTGCTTTGGATTACTACACGCCTAAAAGAGACCTTACCCAAGTCTGAACGTATCCCAATGACGGTGGCAGGCTTCAAAGAAGGCTTCAAAGAAGTTCTAACCAACCGACAAACCGCGAGCTACACCATTTGCATGGGACTTTTCTTTGGTTCTTTTATGGGCTACTTGAACTCATCCCAGCAGATTTTCCAAGTGCAGTTTGATACCGGGGTGATGTTCAGCGTTTATTTTGGTGCTTTAGCCCTAGTGTTAGGATTCTCCTCTCTGGTGAATTCTCGCATCGTGGAGAAACATGGCATGCGCCCAATCGCCCTGCGCGCGATCAGTACTGTCGTCATTGCATCCTTCCTGTTCCTTGTACTCCACGCGGTCGCAGAGATTCAGTTGTGGATGTTTATGGTCTACGCCACAGTGTTGTTTTTCTGCTTCGGACTTTTATTTGGCAACATCAATGCCTTAGCCATGGAGCCAATGGGTCACGTGGCAGGTATTGCCTCAGCGGTGATTGGTTCCGTTTCGGCCATCATGTCTATGGGGATTGGTACACTCATCGGACAAATGTATAACAACACCTTGATTCCTATCGCGACAGGCTTCACAGTTCTAGGCGGTACAGCACTATTAATCATGATTTGGTTGGAATACAAACGTAATGACGATCTAGATTTAGATCCCGCAACCGCTTGAAAATCAAATCAGCACTCTTCCTAAAAGAGCGCTAAGGCGCTCTTTTTTTTCAGTAAAAACTGATGCGTTTTCAGACACTAGACACAAGAACAACACAGTAAAAATAACAGGACGACCTTTTTATGTTTTCCATCGATATTGACCCCAGCCTTTCCAAAGAAGACTTTTACAACCAGTTAAACCAACAACTCATGGCGTTACTAGCAGATGAGCGTGATCTGATTTGTAATGGGGCGCAATTTTCCGCCTTTATCATGCAAACCCTACCGGATCTAAACTGGGCTGGACTTTACTTGGTTCGTGGTCAAGAGTTAGTGCTAGGTCCCTATGTGGGCAAAGTTGCTTGTACACGTATTCCTTTTACTCGTGGTGTTTGTGGTGCTGCTGCGCGCACCGGCAGTACGCAGCGAGTGGATGATGTTCATGCGGTGGCCGATCACATTGCCTGTGACGCAGCATCCAATGCAGAGTTAGTGGTGCCCATAATCGTTGGCGGTGTTGTCAAAGCCGTATTCGATATAGACAGTCCCATCACACATCGCTTCTCTGAAGCAGATCAAGAAGGCATTGAACAACTGGTAAACAGCTTTATTCATGCAACAGACTGGACCTGGCAATTTTAAATGCGCAAGTCAGACAAGAAAATTGAAAAGCAGCTTCGGGATGCTCTCAACCAAGTGTGTGATCAACTGTTAGAGGAAAACATAGGTTTCCAATGGGTCACCCACCTAGTGGACTATGATCGCTTCCCCGCCAGCTTAAAAATCATCTGCATCTTTGAAACAGAAGCGGCCATGAGCCAATATCAAGCCAGCCAAGGGTTTGCAGCCTTACCAAATCTGGTCAATCGCGCCTTAGAAAATCATCAAATTGTGCTTAAAAATCTCAAAAAGCATCTCTTTTTCGATAACGAAGAAGCCTGCGCACGGACCCATGAGGGTAACTGGGCAGCACGCTTAAAGCGCTTTTAAAGCAGGCAGTAAGTGACTTTTGGACCGTCAATTTCTTTACAGTTGTGCGTACAAGTCCTAAAAAGAGACACGTTTTTTGCGCCAAATCCTTTTCGATCCTACGTAAGCTGATTCCTGTGAAAGACAAAAAGATAAGTATTTCAATCAGTCATCAGAAAGGAGACTAATTATGTTGGGTTGGACTTTGATATTTTTAATTGTTGCTTTAATTGCTGGCGCACTAGGTTTTACCACGGTTGCTGGTGCCAGCTTTGGTATCGCGAAAGTGCTTTTCTTCGTATTCTTGGTATTGATGGTTATCTCAGTGGTCATGCATATCGTCAAAGGTAAATCACCGCTCTAATCACTCAAGACGTCATTGAAAGAGCCCGCTAATGCGGGCTTTTTAGTTTTATGCCCAATAATCCATGACAAATCCTCGCAGTTTGCCTGTCTTTAATGGAAGATAGGGGCTTTCCACTTCCAGAGCTATTGAATGACTTCTTCCAATCAAGTTCCACGTGTCATGTTGTTAGTGGACGTTCAAAACGCCTATTACACCACCCGTTCTATCCATCGCTGCCACTTTGATTACAACCAGTTTTGGGCCCAAGCCACTCAGGATCGAGAGGTCCGTCATGCGTTTGCCTATGCCATAGACAGGGGCGACAAAAAGCAGCAGGAATTTCAAAACATTCTTCGTGGCATTGGTTTTACGGTGCGATTAAAGCCCTTTATTCAACGTTCCGATGGCTCCGCCAAAGGCGATTGGGATGTGGGCATCACTATAGATGCTTTGCAATATGCATCGGACGTAGATGTGATCGTACTGGTATCAGGGGATGGGGATTTTGATATGTTGGCCACCACCCTACGCGAACGCTACCAAAAACGGGTGGAAGTATACGGTGTTGAAGAACTCACGGCCGCCTCCTTGATTCAAGCGGCCGATGATTTCATTCCAATTAAAGGATCACTTCTGCTGAAGTAACCTTTTACTCGGCAGGCTTAGCCGTTGGGCGTCGACGAGGGGCACGAGGTTTACGTGGCGTATCCCCTTGGGGTGCATTGCCTCTGCTTTGGCTTTGCCCTTGACCGCTACGGTTTTCATTATTACCTCGGCCTCTCCCTTGTGCAGGACGCTTTGGAGCACCGCTGTTGGATTGCTTCCCAGGAGCTGTGTTCCCTGTGGTACTGGCTGTCTCCCCTTCTCCTTTCGGTTTCTTTGGCTTCTTCGGCTTTTTAGGTTTGATGGGGCGAGTGTCCAATTTCGAAGCAGGCAAGGCTTCAGTGGGTTCAAAGCCTCTTTCCACCTTACGCTCAAGTAGCTCACCAATCACACGCTCAATGGCAAACAACTCTTTAATATCCTCATGGCACACGAAAGAGACCGCATGACCTGTCGCACCGGCACGGCCCGTACGTCCGATACGGTGTACATAATCTTCCGGTACTTTCGGTAAATCAAAGTTCACCACATTAGGCAGCTGATCAATGTCGATGCCGCGGGCCGCAATGTCTGTGGCGATCAGAGCTTGGATAGCCCCCGATTTGAAGTCAGCCAAGGCTTTCGTGCGAGCACCTTGCCCCTTATTACCATGGATGGCCGCCGCTTTAATGCCTTTTGATTCCAGTGTTTTGGTGATTCGGTTCGCACCATGCTTGGTTTTAGAAAATACCAGTACCTGATCCCAACCTTGATCCTTTATCAAATGCGTTAACAGACGAGTTTTATCCGCCTTGTTCACTTCATAAATGGCTTGGGTAATGGTCTTCGCCGTGGTATTCGCTGGGGCCACAGACACTTCCACTGGATTTTGGACGATACGCGTCGCCAAGTCTTTAATCGGGTCAGAGAAGGTCGCAGAGAACAATAGGTTTTGTCGCTTAGGAGGCAAAAGAGCCATGATACGTTTAAGGTCATGGATAAAGCCCATGTCCAGCATGCGATCCGCTTCATCTAAGACTAGGACTTCCAGTTGATTGAGCTTCAGGGCATTTTGATTATGAAGATCCAGCAGACGTCCCGGTGTCGCTACTAAGACATCGACACCACCTCGCAGACGCATCATTTGTGGGTTGATCTTAACCCCACCGTACACCACAGCACTTTTCAGAGGTAAGTGGGCGCTGTATTCCGCTACATTGTCAGCCACTTGTTGTGCCAATTCACGGGTCGGTGTCAGGATCAGGACGCGAACTTGGTTGTTTTGTGCTTTATTGCCTTTCAAAAGGTTCTGCAAAATAGGCAATGTAAAGCCAGCAGTTTTCCCCGTACCGGTTTGTGCCGCGGCCATCAGGTCTTTACCAGCCAATACCACAGGGATAGCTTGTTGCTGGATTGGGCTTGGCTCCGTATACCCTTTCTGTGACAGTGCTTTTAGGATGCGCGGATCTAAACCAAGGGACTCAAAACTCATTAGGGGTACTCAATTGAAAGGAAAGGCGCGAAGCTTACCCTGTCTGTTACAGATATGCGAAGGATTTCATAGAATTGCATGGTCTATACTAAAAAAGCCAACCCTAAAGGATTGGCTTTTCAAGTTCTTGAATCTGATAGCTCAGCTCTTCTACTTTTTCGTTTAGCAGTGAGTGGGCGTCAGATAGCCCTTGATTGTAAAAGGCTGGCCCCACTTCCCTCGCGAAAAACTCGATAAGAAATTGGGCTTCAAAAGCGCCTATGTCCTGTCCTAACTCTTCATCAAAATATCGCTTTATCTTAACCACAAGACGATCTAATTCTTCTTGTGTCAGCTTCACATCACTCATAAAGACCTCAACCATTTTGGTATTGATAGTCTAACAAATGCCTGATGAAAAGTTAGGTTGACCTTGTCAATTAATGATATTGCTTACTGGCAACGCTTCCCCATAACTCTTCTATACGATTATCTCGACCACAACTCGCCCGATAGAAACGGTATCGCCAAGAGTTGTTTTCGTAATAATTTTGGTGATAGTCCTCTGCTAGGTAAAACGTTTTCGCCGGCATCACTTCCGTCACTATGTCCGCTTCAAAGGGCTTATCTGCTTTAACCGCTGCTAACGAGGCTTCAAACACGGCTTTTTGTTCCTCGTTTTGATAAAACAATCCGGTACGGTAAGGCTCACCTTTATCACAGAATTGCCCATCTGGGTCCGTTGGATCTATGGTGCGCCAGAAGTAATCGGTCAATTCACGCAAGCTGACCACATCATCATCAAAGGTAATCAACACCGCCTCGTAATGACCCGTGTCTTTAGAAGACACCTGCTGATAGGTTGGATTGGCTACATGGCCACCCGTGTAGCCAGAAACCACATCCTTCACCCCTTCAATGGCTTCAAAATCCGATTCTACACACCAAAAACAACCGCCTGCTGCGATCATAGTTTGCTCTTCTGCCTTGGCAGGTAAGGAAAACACCGTCCCAAACGCCAAAACCGAGCCAAGTAACATTGTCCACTTCATGGTATTACCCCATTCGTTTTCATTATTGTACGTTGAAAGGCCGCAAAGTGGATTCGTTTCTAAAACGTCTTTCCTTATAACGAAAGAGCCAGTTTAGTCCCTTGTGCAATCGCACGCTTGGCATCCAACTCTTTCGCAACATCCGCGCCACCTATCACATGATAAGAATGCTTAAGACCGTCCACTAACGCCTTTTGCGGCTCTTGTCCTGCGCAAACAATCACATTGTCCACGTGAAGACATTGATCCTCTCCGTCTAAGGTTAAGTGTAGACCTTGATCATCTACTCTCTTATACGTACAACCGGACAACATTCTTACACCACCATTTTTAAGTTGAGTGCGATGAATCCAACCCGTGGTTTTACCTAGCCCCGCACCCACTTTTGAGGTTTTTCGTTGCAGTAAATACATTTCCCGATGCCCAGCAACCGGTTCTGCTGGGACATTCTCTATGCCACCTCGAGCTTGCAAGGACTGGTCAATCCCCCATTCTTTGGTAAAGCCCGCTACGCTTGGTGTTTGCTCTGGGTGTTCATGCATCAAGTATTCCGCCACATCAAAACCAATACCGCCAGCACCAATAAGAGCAACACGTTTGCCAACGGGTTTATGCTCCCGCAGTACATCTAGGTAGCTCAGTACACTTGGGTGGTCTATACCTTCAATGTCCAGGGTGCGAGGTTGAATCCCTGTAGCAATGACCACCTCATCCACATCCATACTGTTGAGCATGGCAGCATCTACTCTCGCCCCCAAACTTAGTGTCACGTTAAGATCTGCTAAACGGTGACGGAAGTAGCGCAAGGTTTCATCGAACTCTGACTTACCTGGGATGGTTTTCGCGATATTAAATTGACCGCCAATTTCATGGGCACCATCAATTAATGTGACCTGATGACCTCGCTCTGCGGCAGTAGTCGCGGCCGCTAATCCTGCGGGTCCTGCACCAACAACCACGACTTTTTTAACTTGATCCGTTGGCGTTTTCACCCATTCCGTTTCATGGCAGGCGAACGGGTTCACTAAGCAACTGGCGGTTTTACCCACAAAGACATGGTCCAAGCACGCTTGGTTACAACCGATACAGGTATTGATGCGATCCCCTTGACCCGCCTCGGCTTTGGCCACAAACGCTGGGTCTGCCAAAAATGGCCGCGCCATGGACACCATATCGGATTCACCACGGGCAAGAATGCCTTCGGCCACCTCAGGCGTATTGATACGATTAGTAGCCACCACAGGTATAGAAAAATGCTCTTTGAAGGAAGCCGTTACCCAAGCAAATCCGCCTCTGGGAACACAGGTAGCAATGGTTGGAATACGCGCTTCATGCCAGCCTATTCCCGTGTTAATGATGGTCGCACCGGCCCTTTCAACCGCTTGGCCTAATTGAATAATCTCCTCCGCCGAAGACCCCCCTTCGATCAAATCCAACATGGATAAACGAAAGATGATAATAAAATCTGTCCCTACGGCAGCTCGAATCCGCTGCACCACCGCCACCGCCATACGAATACGGTTGTCATAGTCTCCGCCCCATTCATCCTGACGCTGATTGGTTCGGGTAGCGATAAACTGGTTGAGTAAATACCCCTCAGACGCCATCACCTCTACCCCATCGTAGCCCGCCTGTTGGGCAAACAAAGCCAGCTCGACAAAGTCGGCTATCTGCTTTTCTATTTGGTCTTCGGTGAGTTCAGCAGGAGTGAATTTATTAATGGGAGCTTGAATGGCTGACGGAGCCACTAGCTTAGGATGAAAGGCGTAACGGCCCGTATGGAGGATTTGCAGACAGATTTTACCTCCGGCTTGATGCACAGCTGTCGTCACTTTTTGATGGGCAGGCAACTGGGGCTTTTCATAGGGCATGGGGTAAGGTGAGCCTTCTGCATTGGGACTGTAGCCCCCTGTGACGATCAGCCCGACGCCCCCTTTTGCCCGTTCAGCATAGAAGGCTGCTAAGCGGGAGCCGTCCTTGTCTTTTTCCTCTAATCCCGTATGCATGGAGCCCATCAACACACGATTTTTAAGGGTGGTAAAGCCTAAGTCCAGCGGCTCAAATAAATTAGGGTAATGATTATTTTTATGCCCCATGAAACACGATCCTCATATGCCAAAGTCGGTAAAGAATCTATTTATCATGACAAATGCGCTCAATCTGACAAATCACAAAACTGGGCATATCTTGTTACAAATTACGCCATAAGCGAATTACCCAGTACCCAATAAGCCTTAAAACTTACCCGATTCAGCCCTAACTTTCTTTGACCATACGGTTTATAATCGGCGCCTATTTTCAGGCACTGTCATTGATTCTATGCCTATTTCAACGATAATGGACGTCTTCTCATGAGCACTACCCAGCCAAATACCGAGCACACCCGTTGGCTCGAAGTCATTATTCTTTGGATTGCAGGCGTTAGCGCTGCCATGCAATTTGCGAAATTCTCTCTCTCTTTCAACGAGCTGCAAGACTACTATCAAACCAGCCCTACTATGACAGGCGCAGCCATCTCTGTAGTGGGTGTTATAGGCTTAATATTTGGTGTCACAGCGGGCATGCTAGCGGGCCGAATTGGCTACCGAAAAGTTTTAATCGGCGCCTTATCTCTGGGGGCGGTGATGTCCTTTATACAAGCCAGCTTGCCAGACTTCCAATGGGTGCTGGTGACACGGGTACTCGAAGGTTTCTCTCAACTGGGTGTCGTCGTCGCAGCGCCAACCATGATCGCTAAATTGAGCGCACCACAACACCGCTCAGTTACCATGGGGCTTTGGGGTACTTTCTTTGGTGTTGCCTTTGCCATCAGCGGTTTTGCTGGCAAAATGATTTTGGAGCAATACAGCATAAGCGGATTGTATCTCGCCCATGGCGTATTAATTGGTTCTATGGCGATTTTACTAACATTACTACTCAATCGCGATGAGTCACGCTATGGCTCAGCTCAGCCGAGTGATGGGGTGGGCTACTTCAAAAAATTAGGGCAAATTTACTCTAACCCACGTTCCCTGTTACCTGGGTTAGTCTTTTTGTTTTATACCTGCACACTGGTGTCCCTGCTGACCTATATCCCTCATTCCATTGAGTCACCGACCCTAAGAACCACTATGCAAGTACTGCTTCCCCTGATGAGTACTGCAGGAACCTTCATAGCTGGCACCCTGTCGCAGTATGTCATGCGCCCTCAACGGGTGGCGCAGTTAGCCTATGTGGGCCTTGCCATAGGTGCCCTATTGCTGAGCCAATTCTTAGATACTCCGAGTGTGTTTGCCATCATTATTGCCCAAATGATTTTGTTCGCTGGACTGATCCCTGGTGCTGCCTTGTCCATGATTCCAAAACTTGCGCGAGACAGTCACGAACAAGCCAACGGCTATGGTTTGATTGCTCAGTTAGGCAACCTTGGTGCCACTATCGGGCCACCAAGTTTTGCCACAGCTATTACCTTATTTGGTATTTATGGCTTAATCGGTTTAGTGCTGATCATTTGTGCCCTAGGTAGCATCTTTGCGTTTTTCGCTAACCGTTTAAAAGTCTAACCGTCACAAATACTTCATGGTTGCTGGTTATGCTGGCAACCATGACAACTTCTTCTATTCGACAGTTTTTTCAATTCAGTCTTGTGGGGCTTGTTAGCTTCGCCATTGACGTGGTCGTCATGTGGCTGCTGGCAGACAAACTCCCTCTGGTGCTAGCCCGTGTCCTTGCCTTTGCAGCGGCAGTGCTGAGCAACTGGATCTTTCATCGCATCTACACCTTTAAAGACCACGCTACTCTGGATGCCAAACTCAGAGAAGCGACCCATTTCACCATTGCGTCATTATTGGGCATGTTACCGAATGTGGGGATCTACTGGTGGACGGTGAGCACTGGCTTTTATCAAACTCATCAGGCGTTCCCATTTGCACCTGTACTGGCCATGATCCCAGGTATCATGGTGGGTCATTGTGTGAACTTTGCTCTAGCGAAATACTGGGTATTCAATCCCAGTAAGCACAGGGCTTCTGTTTAAGGTGCGATGCATTGCTCTATTTGCAATGTCAAATCAGGATGGGAATAGCAAGGTTCCGCCAGCTTTGAAATAAGACATGCCTCTCGGCTTAAGGCCATCAGCTGCGGAAACAAAACCTCTGGTATCTGATGTTGATTCATCCAATGGGATAAATGTTGGATTAGGACTTCTTCTAACCCCTTAAATAGTAGTTGCTCATCTTCCGTGAGTTTGTGAGCCTCCCCCCAATGAATGCGATAGGCAGCAATCCGATCAGGGTTGTCTGCCCAAGCATGCCAAAGGCGAATCCAGCCTTCCGTAAAGCTAGATCCAGAGGCCGCTAAGCTCTCCCTTAGAGTATGCAGTTCGGTATCGCTGGCGCTGATCAAAAGGCGCAACACCTCTTGCCACAGGAGCAGTTTGGACGGAAAGTTGCTATACACAGTGGGCTTGGAGACTTCTGCCGTGGCGACTACTTGGTCAATGCTGGTGCCTTGATAACCAGACACACGAAACAGACTCGACGCAGCAGTAGCGATCAGTCCTTTTTTTGAGGGGCGTCCTCTGGCCATGGTGTCTCACTTAAATGATTTAGTCGTGGCACATTATGCCATTGTTGGCCATGAATTGTGAGATAATGGGGCAATACTCACCTCTAGGATCCATTCTATGATTACCTGTGGCATCGAAATCAAAGGCAGCGAAGTGATTCTCTGCTTACTTTCTAAACAAGACGGCCTATTTCAAATTGCGGATTGCCGAAAAGTACGTCACACCTTGCAAGGGCCAAACGACGCTGAAAGCCTGCGCAAGTTTCAATTCATGCTAAAAAAACTATTCGAAGACTATAAGGTCTCCCGTGTGGTGATTCGCGAACGCCCAACCAAAGGTAAATTTGCCGGTGGTGCGGTAGGCTTTAAGATTGAAGCCGCGATTCAACTCATTCCTGAGCTGACTGTGGAGCTTATGAACAACGCTTCCATGAAAGAAATCATCAAGCAAAATCCGCTCCCAATTACCTTTGCTGCAACCGGTCTAAAAGGCTTTCAAGAAAGCGCTTTTATGGTGGCTTACGCAGCCTTGTCAGAAGCCTAATACGCTAACCTACGCGCTCAACTTCGGGCGCGTATCCTCTCCAAAGCACTTTATTTGCAAACTCTAGTAGAAATAATGTTTTATTAAGATTCTCACCAAGAAAGACTCCCCAAGCTATAGCTCAGAGTTATAATTTGCGCCGCTCACGTGTTTAAAACTAAGCACCCGCCGCCGCAGATATGCCTCATCGTGATGGTGCTTAGTTGTAAGCATGTTACTCACAGGAAACACAAATGAACGCTTGGTACTTTCTCTGCCTACTCTCGGTTGTGGCAATATTCATTGCTTTTACCAACCAATATGTACTGAAACTGCAAACCACTATCGCCATCACCACTGGCTCCGTCGTTATCTCCTTTTTACTCATGTTGTTAACGCAATTTGCCAACAACGAACTTACCATCGCGATTACTCAAGCCATCGCCAACATTGACTTCAACCTCTTACTGCTTAACGGCATGTTAGGATTTTTGTTGTTCGCAGGGGCGCTAGAGATCGATCTGCATCTGCTGCGGCACCAACGTTGGGAAATTGCCATCATGGCATTGGGTTCCACTTTGATCTCGACCTTTATTGTCGGTGCCCTCGCCTATGGCCTATTGGCTTTATTTGGCTGGTCTGTTCCTTTTATTTACTGCCTTTTGTTTGGTGCGTTAATCAGTCCAACAGACCCTATTGCGGTATTGGCGATTATTAAAAAGATGAACGCTCCCGATACCATCTCCGTACAGGTGGAAGGCGAGTCATTATTTAATGATGGTGTGGGATTAGTCGTGTTTACCACTATCTTTGCGCTGGCATTTTCTGGGGAAGAACCAACCTTTACGGGGATAGCAGAGCTGTTCCTGACGGATGCCGTAGGCGGCGTCATTTTTGGTCTCGTAATGGCGCTAATCGCCCATTGGCTGATTAAACGGAGTAATGACACCAGCATTGAGCTGCTGGTCACACTTTGTATCCCCACCGCAGGTTATGCTTTTGCCAATGTAATGGACATCTCAGGTCCACTGGCCATGGTGGTCAGTGGCATTTTCATTGGAAACGTAACCCGTGGCAGTGGCTTTTCAAAGCACAGCCAAGAAACGCTGGCGCACTTTTGGCACACAGTGGATGCTTTCCTTAACTCACTCTTGTTTGTCTTGATTGGATTGTTATTGGTGGTCTTGCCTGTTACTTGGGCACAGGCGGCTTTAGGAGTGTTAATGATCCCTGTGGTATTGCTGGCACGCTTTATCAGCATCTCTCTGCCCTATCAGGCATTCCGTCGTTTTCGACAATACGATGCTCATTCGGTAAAAATACTCACTTGGGGTGGGCTACGTGGAGGATTGGCACTTGCTATGGCTGCGTCCGTGCCCACAGGGCAGTTCATCGTAAACGGCACAGACATCCATACCCTTATGGTGATGATCACCTACGTGGTGGTGATTTTCTCAATCATCGTTCAAGGCTCTACGATTTCTCCCATCATTCAAAAGAGTATCGAAGCGGGAAAACAGCAAGCTTAAAGCCTTTAACCATTGCGATAGATACGGCGGGATAAAAATGCATAGCCATTTTTGCCTGCCGCTTTGGCCTTATACATGGCTTGGTCAGCTTGTAAGATCAAGTCATTGGCTCTTGCGTTGCCATCCACACAGGTCATCACGCCAATACTCACGGATGATTGATGCTGGATTTCATGTAATTGATAGGGTTCCGATAAATAAGACACTAGACCTTCAAGCTCATGGGTTAGCCATTCAAAAGACAGATGCTCGTGATCAAAAGGACGCTCCATCACGACAATGAATTCATCTCCACCAAAGCGGGCCGCAATATCATTATGGTCAATACTGTTGTTTAAACGGGTCGCAAACTGTTGCAGCAACAAATCTCCAGCGCTATGGCCATGCTGGTCGTTAAGGGGCTTAAAGTTATCCAAATCAACAAACAACACCGCTAAGCACGACTCTTTTTGAGCAACTCGCTGTATGGCCTCAGGTAAAGCTTCATCCAGATAGGCTCGGTTTGCCAATCCAGTAAGATTATCAAAGTAGGCCAGCCGTTGGATTTCCGCCTTAGCGACTTTTGCTGAAGTAATATCCCGTGCAATCTTGGAAGCACCAATAACTTTTCCATCTGGATCATACATAGGTGAAATCGTCACGGACACATCCACTAGACGACCATCTTTTCTCACTCGCTGTGTTTCAAAATGATCAACCTTTTCACCTCTGGCGATCTTAGAGAGGATCTCAGGCTCTTCATACAAACGCTCTTTTGGGATTATGGTTGTCATGGGCTTGCCAATAATTTCCTCAGCGGTGTAGCCAAACACCGTTTCCGCAGCTCGGTTCCAGCTGGCAATAATCCCGTTTAAATCTTTACTGATAATGGCATCATCAGACGAACCGACGATGGCACGGAAATGCTCTAAATTAAGATCCGCAAGCTGTTGTTGAGTGCGCGACAACCAACCGATCACACTATTATCCGTATCATCATACTGCTTTATCGGCGTAACAAACTTCCCCCTACCCAACTCCTTAATAGTGCGCTGTAATTCAGGGATGGAACAGCCAATCGTGTTGGACACCTGTTTCCCAAGCTTAAACATTAAGAATACCAAGGCGACTCCTAAGGCAACCAACCCTCCGGTCGCCCAATTCAAACGCTGATTTGCTTGATCGACTTCTTGTTGAGTACGATCAAAAATCATTTGTTTGGTGTCAGCGATGGTTCCCATGATGTCGGCTTTGACACGGACAAAATAGTCATCTGCTAAGAGCAAAAATGCTTCTCTGCGGGTCGCCATATCATTTGAGACATTGGCATCCACCATTTCCATAGCTTTCCGCTCCACGGCTACCAACAGATCCGAGTTCTGTTTTGCTTGATACAGATTATGGAGCTCTTGAGCTGTCAGCCCTACTTCTCCAAGTAGCTCCAATAGAGGGCGAGGCTCAAGATATTCTTGAGTCGAGTGGCTTTCAGGCTCGGCAACCCTTTGGTCGGAATAGGCATTATTGTAGTTTTTGGGGCGAGGGCTTTCCCCATCTCGAATATCAATGATAGAAAAGAATTGCTCTTTGTAGACGGGATTTTCGCTGATGATATAGGTGCGCACCAGCTTAGCTAAATCTGCTGAAGACTGTTGTAATTCTTCTACCAGTCGAAGGGATTTATCACGCTTCTCAACCGTGGCTTGATATCGTCCCTGCTCGACAATTAAAAGCACAAGACCAAGCCATAGCAAGCCGACAATCACTATCATGCTGTAGAAATACATTCGAAACGTTGAAGGCTGTTCCTTCATAGACACTACCTAGTGTGTGGGGCGTTAAACTTGCTATAAAATAACCACATAAACATATTCTAATGTAGTGGATAATTGTAAAATATTCCTTACCATTTGCCTTCCAGAAACGATGTAGTGTGAAAATGAGAGAGAGTTAAAAGAATGCGCTACACTAGTCTTTTACAATACGACACCCTATGAAGGGTACGTGAAAACAGATCAATCATTGAGTATCCATGGCATGTCCAACGTGATTCACCACTTTACTGAACATTCAAAACTGTTCGTAATCCTATTCCTAGTAGGGATTTTTTTGGCATGCTTCCAGGAGACGATTATTGGTGCTCTCACCCAATATGTGGAAAATTACTTTGACGCGCTACAGTCCATCGTTGATCAAGGCTATTTTGCCTGCTGAGTCATGATCAATATAACTGCACTATCCCTACAAATTAAGTTGATTTGAGCAGTTTTTCATAGCTTTTCACAACACTCAAAGCTACTATTCGCGTTTTCAATTTGACCTGTTATTAGGGGCTGGCTTATGTCCGAAAACGCCTTATACACGGACTTGTCCGCCTACTATGATTTGATGTGTGCCGACATCAATTATCAATCCCAAAGCGAAGGCGTTCGACGCATTCACCAGGTGTTTGGCAACCAAGGTATGAGCCATTTAGATCTGGCTTGCGGCACGGGTCCACACCTTCGCCATTTCCTAGAATATGGCTACCAATGCCAAGGCTTGGATCTGAACCAACCTATGCTAGATCAGGCACAGATTCGCTGCCCTGAAGCCCAATTCACTTTGCAAAACATGTGCGAGTTCGAGATCAACGAAACTGTCGATTTAGTGACCTGTTTTCTCTATTCCGTTCATTACAGCGGCGACCTTGCCCCGTTAGACAGCTGCTTTGCTGCCGTCGCAAAGGCCCTCAAAAGTGGTGGTGTGTTTTGTTTTAATGCCGTGGATAAGGATCATATCGATAACACCTTATCAGTGTCTCACTCCGCTGTGTCCCAAGGTAGTCAATTTGATTTCTCGTCAAGCTGGTATTATCAAGGCCATGGTAACCAGCAAGCTCTGCGCTTAAGCATTCGCAAAACCACAGGGGATAAAGTGGAATACTGGCACGACAGCCATCCCATGGTGGCGGTCAGCTTTGCCCAACTGCAAGCGCTCCTTGCGCCATATTTCCAGGTCACTGTGCTGGAGCACGATTACGACACCTTGCAACCTTGGAACGAAACCTCAGGCAATGCCTTGTTCGTCTGTGTAAAACCCTAACAGCCGCCCTCTCACAATTTTGTCATCTCGTTGAGGTACAACCTAAATTATCAATTCCTAGGTTGGCCTCATTATGCAACGCTCACATTTATTGGATCTGCTTCGTATCTTCGCCATCGTATTGGTGTTTGTCGCGCACTTTGGGCAGCTACTGGACTCAAATGTAGGGCAGTTTTTTGGCGTTAAAAACTTCTATTATGTGAGCCTAGGTGGCGTTGGGGTTTCGCTTTTTTTAGTGTTATCTGGGTTGTTAGCGGGGCTGACTGGTCTGGCACGCCCCACCCCCTATACACACTATATCTGGAAAAAGCTAAAACGCATTTACCCCATCTATTGGCTCACCATCCCCTTCTGCTTTTCAGGTTACCTATTGAAGGAACTGCTCTTAGGGAGCGGCGTTCCTGAGCCATTTCCAAATGGCTTTATGTTGGACATCGTTGGCTCTGTTACCGGCTTGTATGCTTGGATAGGGCTCTGGGGTGGGCCTTATAACCCGCCCAGTTGGTTTATCGGCTTGATTCTAACTATGTACTTAATCTTCCCACTCTTGGCAGCTTGCTTAAGACGTGCCCCTCATCTTACCCTTGGGCTATTTTTTTTCATCAGCGCTTCTAGTCGCTGGTACGTGGGGCAATACGGTTTACCATTCACAGACAAAAATATGCTGGATCAAGTGGAAGGTTGGCTTTACCGTCAATATGGCTTTATGCCTGGGCGGCCGGGAGATTGGTTTCCTTTGTGTCGCCTGTTTGAATTTGCCCTAGGGATCTGGCTGGCCCAAACCGTTAGCAGCAAATTTTGGTGTAAATGGAATCTAGGAAAAGGGAAATGGTTAGCGTTTTTAAGTGATCTGTCCTTTCCTCTGTTTTTACTGCACTACCCATTTTTATTCATAGTACCTTGGCTATCAGATTTAGGCATGGCCATTCCCCTCGCTATTTCCTTGTTTATGATCATGCTCTGCAGCATGGCGTATGCCGTAGTGGAAGTAGAAAAACGTCTGTTCAGCTTGAAAGAAAGGGCTACACCGTAGCCCTTATACTGGAATCGATTTAGCCAATCCAAACCTGCTGTACGTTGACAAACTCCCGTATGCCTTGGGGGCCAAGCTCTCGACCATAGCCGGATTTGCCAATGCCTCCAGAAGGCAATCTCGGATCGCTTTTGACAATGCCATTGACCGCGATTTGCCCCGAGGCCAAGTTGTTCACGGCTTGATCTATGGCCGTTTGACTTGTGGTCCAGATACTCGCCCCAAGCCCATACTCAGTGGCATTGGCTAAGGTCAGTGCCTCATCTAAAGAAGACACTGGCGTCACACTAAGCACTGGACCAAAGGTTTCTTCTTCGAACACCGCCATACCGGGTTCCACGTCCACCAAGAGGGTTGCTGGATAATGGAACCCATCGGTTTTAGGCAGGTCACCGCCAATCAAACACTTGGCTCCCGACTTGATGGTATCGGACACTTGGCGATGGAGTTGATCCCTCAAGTCGGCACGTGCCAAGGGGCCTAGCTGTTTGGTCTCATCCATGGGGTCACCAAAGCTTACCTGCTCAAACCTTTGTCGCAGTGCTTCACAAACTGTGTCATAAATGGACGCCTCGACAAACAAACGCTTCACCGCGATGCATGATTGACCCGCATTGATCATACGCGACAGAGTAATCACATCCAGCGCTTTGTCTAACTCTGCATCCGCCATGACAATGCAAGGGTCAGAGCCCCCCAGCTCTAAGACGGCGGGTTTTAAACCACCTGCCGCTTGAGCCGCAATAACTTGACCTGCTTGGCTGGAGCCAGTGAAGGACACCGCTTTGACCTTAGGATGATCGATTAACTGCTTAGCCACTTGGTTTTCCACCGCAAGATTAACCAAAGCATCTTTTGGAACCCCTGCTTCATGAAAACACGCCACCAGTTTTTCAGCTGTAGCGGGCACATTGGGGTCCGCTTTCAAGGCACAAGTATTGCCTGCCATCAAAGCGGGGGCTAAGAATCGCAAAGCCAGCCAAACTGGCGCGTTCCAAGGCAAGATGCCCAATACAGTACCCAATGGAGGGTACTGCACATAACTATGGCTAGCATCAGAAGCAAGAGTTTCCGGAGCCAGAAACTCGGCTCCGTGCTCGGCGTAATATTCCGCACACCAAGCGCTCTTTTCCACTTCTGCAAGGCCTTCTTTCATAGGCTTACCCATTTCAAGGGCCATCCACTCTGCCAAAGGCTGCTTATTTTCTCGCAACTTGGTCGCGACGGATTTAAGTATCTCGCTACGCTGTTCAATAGACTGTCCCCGCCAAGCCGCAAAGCCCCCTGCCACTTGATCAATCAGCCCATTGGCCTGTTCTAGGCTTAACGCCTCAAACGCTTCTAACGATTGGCCATTATTAGGATTGGTTGCTTGTAACATACCTCTCTCCTTACTAGCCGGTGGCTTTTGCAGACCGTTTAGATTTTTTAGATGTATCAGTGACAACTTCTGTGGAGGCCTTTTGGCCATTAGGTGCCAATATTTCAACTGGCTTAATGGACTCCGCCACCGTAGGCTTCACAACAAAATCTCGATCTAAAGTAAAGAAGGAACGACACCCGTCTTCGGTGATTTCAATGGTGTCTGAAATACCACAGGTTTTGTCTCCTTCAATGCCCCACATCCAAGGAATCATATGGAAGGTCATGCCCGGTTTGAGGATCGACGAATCCCCCTGCTTAAGGCTGATGATGTAACCTTCGTCCCAGCTTGGCGGGAAAGCGATGCCAATGGAGTAACCCGAGCGGGTGATCAGGCGCGCTCCCACTTGATTGTCCATAATGATATTGCGCACTAAATTGTCCACGTCTGACACTGTCATGCCAGGCTGAACCATGCGATGAATCTCATTTAACGCTCGCTTCATAACCTCTTGGGACTGATACATGGCATCCGACAATTCCCCTAGGATCACAGTACGCATCATGGCGGTATGGTAACGGCGATAACAGCCTCCCACTTCCAAGAAAACATGTTCTCCCGCTTGAACTTTGCGCCCCTCAAAGGTGGCATGACCGATCATGGTTCGAGGACCTGACGTCACGTAGGGCATCACAGACGGCGTCTCGCCGCCAGCACGGAACATAGCAGCAGAGATTTCCGCAGCGATTTCATTTTCCGTGACACCCGGCTGACAGATTTCAATGCCAGCTTTCATCCCCGCTTCAGTTGCCAGAGCAGCACGGCGCATAACGGCAATTTCCTCTTGGGATTTGCAAATGCGCCCTTCCTCGACAATTCCGAAGCAATCCATCAACTTGGCGTTCTTCAAAGTGGTATGAATGGTGTCCTGTTGATACGCAGGGAAGAAGTAGCTGTTACGCTCGTAGCCAATGCGTTTATCACTCAGACCAAACTCACGTAATGCATCCACCAACATCTGAATCGCATCCCCCGTATCTGGATAAGGCCGCGTCACCTCCACCCAAGTTCGAGCGTGAACATTAGACTCTTCCAATGCACGAGTGATCATAAATGGCTCTTTCTCTAGGGGCACTACCAGTGCCTGAAAGAAGGAATATCCTGTGGTCTGATAATCCGTTAAATAGGTGATGTTTTCTGGGTCCGTAATCACCACCGCATCCAAACAACGCTCCGCAATACGGCTACGCAATTCCCCTAAACGGCGTTGAAACTCATTGTACGAAAAGGTCATGTCATCACGTTCAATCATGCGGCTTCCTCCATTACGAAACGCACTGCGTCTTTCAAAATCTCAAGTCCTTCGGTTAAATCCGCTTCTGGGATAGTAAGTGGCGGAATAATCTTCAATACCCGACCACCACTGCCACAGGCACCAAGCATCAAGCCTTGCTTAAAGCAGCGTTGTACGACTTTAGCGGCGACTTCGCCGCTGCCCATATCGAGCCCTAAAATCAAACCGCGACCGCGAATCTCCTGTACACTCTTTTCATCCACTAATGGCCCTAGAACATCTCGTACTAACTGCGCTTTCACATCCACAGCACTCATCAGGGTATCGTCTTCGAAGTAAGAAAGAGCTTCCGCACCCGCAATGAAGGACAAGTTTTGCCCACGGAAAGTCCCCGTGTGCTCACCAGGCGACCAGTGTTTATCTAAATCAGGATGAACCAAGTTCATGGCCATTGGTGTTCCGACACCGCCAATACCTTTGGCCAAGGTGATGATGTCAGGATTAATCCCCATGTCATCAAAACTAAAATACGAACCGGTACGACCACAGCCCACCTGAATATCGTCCACAATTAGAATGGATCCGAATTCCTTGGCTAACTTTTCTAGTGCTTGCATCCACCCAGTGCTGGCAACGTTCACCCCACCTTCTGCTTGGATGGTCTCTACCAAGAACGCCGCTGGTGGCTCTACCCCACTGGACGGATCTCGGTATTGTTCTGCCAATTGTTCCAAACCTTGAAGGGCAGCTTCTGGGTCATGGGCCTGATCAAACAGCTCATGACTCACATGCAGCAGTGGAACCCCTGCCGCTTGACGGAAGTATTGATTCGCCGTAGCGGCCAAAGCACCCAAGGTCATGCCATGAAAACCAGCACTAAACGCCACCACTTGATGTCGACCTGTCGCTCTGCGGGCTAGCTTCATCGCCGCTTCCACCGCATTGGTCCCAGTTGGCCCCATAAACTGCATTTTGTGAGGCATGTTCCGTGGCGTCAGGATCACATCGGTGAATTTCTGCATGAAGCGTGCTTTGGCATCCGTTTGCATATCCAAACTGTGAAGCACGCCATCATTTTGCATGTAATCCACCATGGCCTTCACCATGCGCTCGTTGTTATGGCCAAAGTTCAATACCCCTGCACCAGCGAAGAAGTCAATGTACTCCTTGCCTTTATCGTCTACCTGACGGGCGTTCTTTGCCGTAACAAAAACCGTAGGATACGTGCGAGCATAGGCTCGAATACTGGATTCTCGTTGTTCAAAAATACTCATACCGCCTCCTATAGCAGCTTGGTAGTTTATGGTTGGGAAAGACCCGCCAACTGGCTGAACCAGCGGCAAACATCTGGAATTAAACGATCATTAAAATCGTAATGAGGACTGTGGCAAGGCACATCATGGCCTTGACCATCATCACTGCCGATTAAGGCAAAGCAGCCTGGAATGGCCTGCAAGTAATAACTAAAATCTTCTGACGCCATAATGGGCAACGCCTGTCCATGCTTGAGTGCCTCATCGCCGTAAAGGGATGTCCAAATTTGACGTGCACGTGTGGCTGGCGCTGCGTGATTGATGGTGGCTTGGTAGCGCATATCATGAACCACCTCACAAGTGACACCATAGGCGGCAGCGGTTTGAGTGGCCACATCGGTGATGTGCTGATTAAGCTTTTCTCGTGTGGTTTCATCTGGGACTCGGATGCTCCCAGACAAATTCGCCGTTTCAGGAATGACCGTCGGTGCTGTGCCCCCATGGATTTGAGTCACGCTGATGACAGCTGTGGCCTGCGGGGCAATGCGACGGCTCACAATCTGTTGCAAAGCCACGTTCACCGCGCTGGCAGCTAACAAAGGATCAGCGCACAATTCCGGTTGACTGGCATGACCTCCGCGCCCATGAAACGTCATCTCGAAGGTGCCGTTACCACACATAACAATATCGTCTGGGCAGGCAATGGCTCCGTAAGGCAGCGCGGGCCAATTGTGCCAACCATAGATTTCACCGACACCATCCAGTGCCCCATCTTTGATCATCTCTCTGGCACCGTGGAATCCCTCCTCTGCAGGTTGAAAAATCAACACCACAGGTTGTGGCAGATCCTGCTCATGTTGCTTCAACCAACGAGCCGTGGCGAGCAAGGTTGCAGTGTGCCCATCATGGCCACAGGCATGCATACAGCCCGGATGCTCAGACTGCCAAGCCTTGCCAGTTTGTTCTTGGATTGGCAGTGCGTCCATATCCCCTCGGAGCGCTATGGCTGGGCCTTCAGCGTCTTTTCGAAGGTAGGCTACCGTGCCGGTTTTGGCACACGCTCGCCATGGGATATTCAGCTCATCCAGCTTAGCGCGCACCAGAGCGGCAGTATTGGTTTCTTGCCAACTTAGCTCCGGGTGAGTGTGCAATGTTTTGCGCACCGTTTCTGCAAAATCGATTGTCTCTTGCCATGGGCTGGACATTCATCCCTCCTGAAAACCATAAAGAAATAGCATCGTTACTAAAGTAGTAATTAACGAAATCGTCTTTTGCAAGAGGGTAAAATGCGAATAAAATAGTTTGAATTGAATTTAATCGCCTAAAAAACCAAAAAATAACGCTCAAATCAAACAGATAGAACAATAATAAAAACATCAAAAAAAAGTTTAAATTCACAATTTATACAGCCTAAAAATGCTGCTCCAAAATCGAGCCATATCGCCCTAAAATCAAGCATTTATAGACATTTCAGCCCATTAAAAACATTCCATATCTAACCATTAGAGATATAACTTTTTAAGTCAAAACAAATCAATCCTAATAATTAGATCTGTAACTATGTTTTATTTTTATAATATTAACCCCATTTTTTGAGCCAATATGACAGCCAAAGAAAACATCATTAATTAAAGGGAATAAAACTGACTAAAAAATTCACGAATACTTTTATCGCAACTGGGGAATCCCATTTGAGAAGCTGGCTCTAAAGCCTGTCAGGTCATCACGGCAACCATGACAAACGAAAAGAAAGACTGAACGGTTAACCTGAACCCAAGGAATAAAATATACTTAATCCATCAGCCCTATCAGGAGGAAATACAGGACACATAGAGACGTATAAAAACCCGTTACCTACATCATCATGCAAAAAGGATATTTTCATGAAGAACCCTATGGAAAACTGCTCGATCGGAGCCAAGCTCGGGTTGGGCTTTGGATTCGTTCTACTTATTACCCTCATTGTCGCTATCACTAGCCTTTTGGGGATCAACTCACTCCTCGACCGGGCTGAAAAAGTCCACCTATCTGAACGACTGGATAATTCCGTCATTGCCCTGAGTGAACAGCGCCAACTGTATCTGAAGGTCGGCACCGAAGAAGCCTATGAAAAAACCCTAGTGTTAGAAGCCATTCTCAGAGAGGCTCTGCTAGATGCCAACCAGCGCTATGATTCGCCGACCAGCCAGCGGTTGGTTAGGGAGGCGACAAACAGCCTAGAGGAGTACAAAACCATCTTCGCCCGCTTTTATCGCACCCAGCAAGAGTGGAATCAAACGGTCCAAAAGATCAATACTAAACGCAAACATATCTATCAAGAAGTGGATCACTTGCTAGAGCGATTACGTAACGCTGGAGAAATAGAGGCGATGGTAACGACCCTTTACATGTCTAAAAACGTTCACCAGTCCGCCGATATTATCTCTGAATATGTGAGGAAGAATCGTGCAGTGCCTATCACAGTGATTCAAGAGCACATCCCCAATATAGCGTCAGACTTAAAACGCCTGTCCCTCAGGGGCCCAGCGCAGTTAAGTCAGCACGCGGTATTACAACTGTTTGATGAATACTCCCAGTTGCTGATGAGAACCCCTGAACTTAAGCGTGAAACGGAAGAAAACAGCGATATGATGCTCCGTTTGTCTGAAACCATGAGTGCCAAAATGATCGAGCTGGGACGCTACCAGCAGCAAGTCAGTCAGCACCTATGGGACAAGGTACGGACCACCTTAGTGATTGTTACCCTTTTGGCAATCTTGATTGGCGGCTTTTTTGCTTGGTCTATCCAACGCATGATTGTCATCCCCTTAAAAGAGCTAATGGGTGCTGTAGACACTATCTCCCAAGGGGATCTAAGCCAAACTTTCCAAACCCACCGCTCTGATGAACTGGGTAAACTGTATAACAAGATGGGCAATATGAGTGTTTCCTTAAACAACCTCATATCTCAAGTCACCAACAGCGTGAGCCAGTTGGGCACAACAAGCCAACAGCTAACCTCCATTGCCAACGACAACCAAGCCATGATGAAAGCCCAACGAGACGAGACAGATCAAGTCGCCACGGCGATTAATCAGATGTCCTCCACTGTGGCAGAAGTCGCCCGAAATGCAGACACAGCCGCTATCGCCACGAATAGAACCGATGATCTCGTTAACCAAGGCTATTTATTGGTGAAATCCACCGTCGCACAAATTACCAACCTAGCAACGGAACTGAACACCACCCAAGACACCATGGCATCCCTCAAACACTGCTCAGATAATGTGGGCAGTATTTTGGAGGTCATTACAGCGGTGGCAGAACAAACCAACCTACTCGCCCTAAACGCCGCAATTGAGGCCACCAAAGCTGGAGAATCCGGTCGAGGGTTTGCCGTAGTAGCGGAAGAAGTTCGTGACCTAGCCTTTCGCACTCGAGCCTCAACCCTAGAGATAGAGCAACTGGTTGACGAACTGCAAAGTGGCGCCCAGGCCTCTCTAGAGCAAATCCAAACCAGCCGAAATCAATCCATTAAAAACGCAGACCAAGCTAAAACGGTACTCATGCTCTTCGAAAATATCACAGAGCAAATGAGCCAGGTGCAAGATATGAATCAACAAATCGCCACCGCCGCAGAGCAACAGGCTTTAGTCGCTAACGAGATCAACTGCAAAGTTGAAACGGTGCGCCACTTGGCAGATCAAACCACAACCGCAAACCGAGAATCCGTGATCGAAGCAGATAATTTAAAAGGCCTCAGCCAAACTTTAACGGCCCTTACGGAGAGTTTTATAACCCGCCAGCCAAATTAACCCGCACCATGGCCTAATTCTAGCTCGCCCCCCCAAGGAGAGGATTTCCTGGGGGCGCTCTTTTCTGTTCAAGATTCAATCAAGTGCGCCGATACCCTCCAGATGACTTAACGACAAGGATTTGTGGTATGGCTCACATAACAATAACGACTGGCACCCAATCACTGACAAGCTCCTCACACTCTGTCAAAACAAGTGCTCAATCCCTGTCCCAGTCCGTGGCAGAATACAGTGCATCTCGCCTCAAGGATTCGGACACTAACCTAAGTAGCTCGTCCAGCTTTACTCTCATCCGATCTGCCGGGGACCCTTACGAGCTTTATCACACAAATCCAGATGTAATGGCCCAAGCCAAAGCCCTAGCAGAGCGCCTTGATGGCCCTATTCATGACTCCAATCAAGACCACTTCTTCTATCAAGGTCGCATGTCAGATCTAATGCGAGCCGGTGTCCTGACTGACCCAGAATTTTTAGACATGGCCAGTGGGCTTAGCGACCAAGGCTTAGAAGATCTTGCTGACACCCTGCAAGCCATGGTGCTGCCTGCGTCCAGCAGCATCACTCACCATGCTGAAGCCAATCGCACTCTGACTGAAAAAGTCACACAATTTATGGATGTTTTGAAACACAGCTCTGTCGCACAACAGGAGCAAATCCTTTCACAAGGGGCGAGCTATGCCGCCCAAGTTGACCAAGAGCATTTGAGTACTTTTAGCGCCGTGGTATACGGCCAAGACATTGGTCGATTTAACGCCCTACAGCGATTTTCCGATGATAGCTCCGCTAATAATCTGCAGAACTTCGTCTCAGCAGTCATTGCCAGCGACACCCCAGCGGCACTCACGGAACAGCTTGGCGAACTCAGTGCAGACGCTCAACAAGGTCTATTAAACGTTTATGGCTTGGACACAGAGCTTGGGGAGCGATTATCTAACTTGATGGCATCCGAACAAGGCGCTATTCCAGAAAGCCTTATCAAGGCTTTAGGAGACATGGTAGCAGCCATCAAGATTTCTCCATTTGCAGAAGAAAGCTTTGGTTTTGCGTACACAGGAGAAGACGCACTAGCCCAAGAAAATGAGCAAAGTAGCGGCCGTGACTTTGCTCTGGATAGTGTTACCAGCATGATCACCTTGTTAGAAAGTCATGATCTGCCCGAAGAACAATTAACCACCCTAGGCAGCGAACTAAATCGTCTATCTAACCCAGAAAAGCGTGCCTACATCGACATTACAACGTCGGGAATAGATACCCTGCTAGCACAAGGAAAAAACCTTGAAGAGGCCTTAGAGACGGTAAGTGCGTTACGAACTCAACCTGACGTTTTAGAACTGGTGAACCGCACCCGTTACCATGATGTCACCCTAGTGGAGCGCCCTGACATTGAAGAAGGCTTAACAGTCGTGGCTTTAGAAGGAGCCGCCGTATTTCAAAACGCTAACAGCGCCTTTGGCCAATCTCGCCTGCTCCTAGGCGCTACTCCTGATAAAGTCCAAATGGAAAAGGGTCACTCTGTTAAAGGACATGAATCGGAAAACCTATACAGCGCCAAAGACTTGGAAACCTACAAAAGCGATGTTAGTCATCTGGTCAATACCTTGGTCTCTTTCGAGAGTATGAGCCAAGACAGCACCGCCTCCGAGAAAACAAGCCTCACTCAATTTGTCCGTGAGCTAAATCAAATGCACTCAGGTATCCGTGATGACTTGATGGAAAATGTCAGTAATGAAATCCGTTCTGAGAGTTTCCGCAACAAAGTAACGACCAATACACAGTTTGCATTCTTATCGAATGCTTTGCAGGAGATGAAATTTGACTTATTACAACGGAACTCAGAGTTTAATTAGCGAGTTTTGTTGTCTTTACATTTATAATCGTCCTTCCCTTCACCGCTTTTGTTCATTGAGGACATTATGAATAAATCAACCCTGTACACCTTGGTTACTGCAGGTCTTTTGAGTGTGGTTTCGACTCCGGTATTATCCGACGACGACATATCAGAAGCTAGAAAGGCATCCAACGCGGCCATTGAAAAAGCCTTCAACCAAGAGAAATCAGAAGAAGTCTTTGAGCCCTTTGATCCAGACAGCCCAGACTTCAACCCGAACAACGAAGAGATCAACGCCTATTTCTACGCGGGATTGACCCATGAAGATTCAGATGACTTAAACATCTGGATCGTTGAGTCCGGTGTACGAGTGTTATTTGACGACAATTGGTCTGGCCGAGCCAACGTTTTGATGTACTGGGATGACCGAAAAGACCTCTTCGAAGGCATGAATTTTGGTGGTTCAGGTGCACTGCTCTACAGCATCGGCAAGTATAACCCGAGTTTTTCCCTTAGACCTGTCATTGGTGCTGGCTTTTACATTGCTGACAACCAATGTGATGACACCACCGTCTGTGACGAAGATGTTACCGGTGGCGTGTTCCCAGAGGTGGGCTTTTCTATGCTTACGGGGGGAATCGAGGTGTATGGCTACACGCGCTATGTGTACCATCCGGAACTGGATAATGGAACTCAGCTGGGCCTTTCCATCGGCTACAAGCTCTAGGGGCTCCTCTTATAAGTCAATATCAAGCGCCAGACACACGGCTGGCGCTTGATAACATGAAGTCGAATCACCTATGGACGCTTCAGGGCCTTCAACTCAGCCGTAAAGCTGTAGTAATCGCCTCCCATTTTGCCAACACTGTCTAACTGGTGCTGATCAATCTGGCTATCCTCAAACAAGCTGTCTTCCACATATACATGCTTTACATCCAGCAATACCATGGTGCCGCTACCCGCCGTTTCCCCCATTCGAATGACCTCCCGAAGAGTGCATTCGTATCGCACGGAAGACTCACTAACGGACTTGGGTGTCACAGTTTCGCTGGGTTGACTCCTTATCCCTGCAAACTCAAATTCACTTTGCTCAGAGGGTAATAATGCGCAGGTCTGATTCATCTGTTCCATGCTGGCAGAGTTAACGATATGCACCACGCACTCCCCATTGGCCAGCAGGTTTTTCAGGGTATCTTTGTCTTCACCCGTTTGTGGCAGCACTTGGGTATAGCTCAACACAGGAGGGTTTACACTGGCCACATTGAAAAACGAATATGGCGCAAGGTTATCAACCCCATCTGGGGAAACAGTGCTGATCCAAGCAATAGGCCGTGGGGTAATGCCCCCCACTAACAGTCGATAAATGTCAGGAGTCGGCAGCGATTGAGCTTCAAAATTCATGAACACCTCAAGTTAAATTAATCTAATGTCGTGTCTTCTATTGCCAATGGGCAACGAGATTCAGATCAAGTTCTGCTCAATGAATTAAATGACCGCCTCAAAACACTCTAATTGAGGATGACCTAAGTACATGTCTCGACGGCTACCAGCATTCGCATGGGCTTTTCGAAATGCTTCAGAATGGGTCCACGCTTCAAATGCAGCTTTGGATTCCCATACGGCGTGAGAAGAAAACAGGGTGTACTCTTCTGTAGTAGCCCCTTGTAGAAGGTTAAATGATTGGAATCCTGGCACCTCTTTTAGGTAAGAATCACGGCCTTTCCAAACGTCAATAAACTCCTGTTCACACCCTAGTTTTATCTTGAAACGGTTCATGGCGATAAACATAACAACTCCTGTTGGATCTTCTTTGCAACACTCCATTGGGCCCATATACACAGGCTCTGAATCAGAGTGTTAATCGGTCACTGATATAGTCTAAAAACGCTTGAATGCGGCTCGACAAAGCCGTGTTTCGATAATAGACCGCATGCACTAATTCTCTTTCATTGGGGCTCACTACCACGTCTTCAAGGACGCTGACCAATCGCCCTGCGGTAACGTCTTGCTTAATCATAAACTCTGACATCAGCGCCAAACCTTGGCCATGCAAACATAACTGGCGCATGGTTTCACCGCTACTGCAATACAGGGTGGGCTTTAGCTCGCCACCCTGTGCAAGCGGCCAACGACTCAAATGGGGCGCATCGGTGAAGCCTAACAGCTGATGGTGCCTGAGATCGTCCACAGTGCTGGGGACAGTGTTACGCTTCAGATAATCTGGAGATGCCACCACCCGTAGCAGACTGCGCCCGAGGAACCTGGCATGTAAGTTGGAGTCTTTCAGAGCTCCGATACGAAATGCCAGATCCGTACGCCGCTCGATTAGGTCGATATTGTTTTCACTGGCCACCAACTCTAGCTCAATTTTAGGGTAAAGGGCTCGAAAGCCATCAATATGTGGCACCAATTGATGCAGGATAAAGGGTGTTGCCGCATCCACTCTCAGGCGGCCAGCGGGGGCTTCTTTGAGGGCTTTTAAAGACTCTTCTGCCACCATGAGTTGTTTCAATCCCAGTCGTACTTGGTCCGTAAAAGTACGCCCTTCTTCCGTCAACTCTAGCTTGCGAGTGGTGCGGTTCAGTAAGGTGCTATCTAGCTCCTTTTCTAAACGTGAGACCGCTCTCGACACCTTCGCCACCTGCAAATCCAAAATACGAGCCGCCTGAGAAAAACTGCCGCAGTCCACCACGGTTAGCAATATCTCTAAATCTTCACTTCGGGAAATTATTGTCATATTTGCAAAAGTAATTTGTTGTTAATGCTGTTTTTGCAAAAAATAGCATTGGGCATACTTCTCCGCAACCTAAACATCTCGCCTAATTGGAGGCCCAAATGCCCATTGCATTGTTAGCACTGACACTCAGTGCCTTCGCGATTGGAACCACAGAGTTCGTCATTGTCGGACTGGTGCCCACTATCGCTCAAGATCTTAACGTATCTCTACCATCCGCAGGTTTATTGGTGAGCTTATACGCCCTCGGCGTTGCCATCGGTGCTCCTGTGCTGACCGCCCTAATGGGACGCTGGAAACGCAAACAGGTGTTGCTCAGCGTTATGAGCCTATTCGTTATTGGCAACCTTCTGGCTTGGCTCGCCCCAAGTTATGAGGCTCTGATTACCGCTAGGGTGCTTACTGGTTTAGCCCATGGGGTGTTTTTCTCCATCGGTTCCACCATTGCTACCAGTCTGGTCAGTAAAAACAAAGAGGCCAGCGCCATCGCCATCATGTTTACCGGCTTGACCGTTGCCCTAGTGACAGGTGTGCCTCTGGGAACTTGGATCGGTCAGCATTTCGGCTGGCGCGCCACCTTTATGATTGTCTCAGCCCTAGGATTAATTGCTCTGATAGGGAGTGCTTTATTGATCCCGAGAAATCTAACGCAAAAAGCCCCTGCGCCTATTAAGCAGCAGTTAAATGTGTTGGCTCAGCCTCGATTGCTGTTGGTGTTTGCCATGACAGCCGTGGGCTATGGCGGCACTTTTACAACGTTCACCTTCTTGGCTCCCATTTTGGAACAAGTCTCCGGCTTTCAAGCCAGCACTGTCGGATTAATCATGCTGGTATACGGCGTCTCTGTGGCCGTGGGCAATATCTGGGGTGGCAAGCTGGCGGATCGCCTTGGCCCCATCAAAGCATTAACCATTATTTTTGTAGCCTTAGCCCTCATCTTAGGGATCTTTACCATGACTGCAGGCCATCCAGTGCTGGCAGTGCTGACCATTCTAGTTTGGGGCGCCTTCGCCTTTGGTAACGTGCCTGGGCTTCAAGTGTATGTTGTACAACTGGCTGAAAAATACACGCCCCATGCGGTGGATGTGGCGTCAGGTTTGAACATCGCAGCGTTCAATGTGGGTATCGCCCTTGGGTCTATTCTCGGCGGGCAAATCATTAACCATATGACCCTGATGGATACCGCTTGGATCGGCGCTCTGATCGTCCTTATTGCCCTAGTGCTCACCCGCCTGTCGGGCGCCTTAGAGCAACCAAACGTCGCAATCAGGAGATCAATTTAAACGCTTTGAACCTAACCCTGACCGAAGCTGACATGAGTCGTATCGCTACCCTTGATCAAGGGGAACGCATCGCCAACCCAGACTTTGCTCCCCAATGGGATTAATAGCTCCTGAGTGCTAGATAGCAAAAAGCCAACCTTTGATGGGTTGGCTTTTTGTTGCATTCAGTGGCTAGTCTTGTCTGGTTTTTGGCCTTCATCAGGCCTTCTTCACATATTTGGCAGTGATGAACATATCCCCAGCACCATCCACTTTACAGTCTAACTGATGATCTTTTTTGTCATGAATTCGCTTTACAAGGGCTTTGGTGCCAATTTTCAGACCTTGGGAACTGCCCTTCACTTTTAGATCTTTGATCAAAGTGACTTTGTCACCCTCTTCTAACAAGGCGCCATTAGCATCTTTGACATTCACTGCCTCATCTTCCGCTACTTCTACTGGGTTCCATTCATAGCCGCATTCAGGACAGATCAACAATTCTTGATCTTGATAGACGTATTCAGATTGGCAGCTAGGACAAGAAGGTAAAGACATAGGATTCACTTGTGGTCGGTAAAAGAGCGTATGGTAACGACTCTTTTACCGATATCCAACCGAGGCTAGTTCATTTGTTGACACTGAAACATGCGTCCGCCGGATTCAAATAGAGCTTCGTTGCCCTTTTGCCAAAAGCTTAGCTCCCCTTCCCCGTACTTAGCACCGGACCCGGTTTCCATACCTGCAAGTACTGTTCGTTGCTCCCCAACCGTAAGTTGAATCGCATCTTCTCGAAGCAATCGAATGGCAACTTCTCCAGCGGAGCCACAGTCAAAATACGTCACAGATTTTGACGCTTTATCATGAATCACTGGAGTTGACGACATCTCGATCATTTTTAAACGAGGCTTACCGGCTGCATCCTCTGCCACCAGCCAAGTATCCGCTAATCGATGTATGGTTACCGTTTCTTGCAAGGCATTTAAAAAGCGCTGTTCCTGACGCATCAGGGCCGGAGCACAGGCCATGCGTGTGGAGATAGCTTGGCTCAAGGCCACCGTTTCCCCTTCGTCGGTCATGGTGGCAGAATACTGATTACATCCTGTCACGCCTGATACCTGTCCTTCTCCGGTAAACATCAGTGTGACCATGGAGCTATCAATTACGCCCCCTTGGTCAATGCTTTCTACCTGCCATTGACCCGTTAGATCACTTACCGAAACACTTTCATAAGAGGTGGTCTCGGCTTTTTGCGATGCACATCCTGTTATCGCAGAAGCCAAAAAAACACACGAGCCAAATCGTAAATAAGACATTACTTTCCCCTAGTTTCATCCAATGAACTCAAAAGCGTAAATTTAGGCAAAACCTTGCCTCTTGAATACATAGATCCCTATTTATCCATATAGCGTACAGAAAGCTTACAGCTTGCAGTGCCTCCCATTCGTCAATACAAGAAGTCCGTTAAGTAATACGTAAAAACACCAGTCATTACCAAAAACTCACAGAAAATCAGAGCCCTCTTCCCTACACTGCAAAAAAAATTAGATCGTGATGTGCTCTATGTCTCAAAGAAAAGCCCTATGGCTCAAAACAACCTTGGCAGGCGTCCTTGTGACACTGGCTTTTCCCATTACCTTGATGATGGGCAGCTATGTGAACGCGGGGCATGGATTGTCCGTCAAACACGATCAGGGATTAGAATTTGAATGGCAGGACACTCAAGCTAAAAACCATGCTTTCAGTGATCTGGAGTCCGATGCTGTGTACTTAATGATGGGCTTCTTCTCCTGCTCAGAAGCCTGCCCATTGCGAGTCCATCAGCTTCAGCAGCTTAGCCAACAACTGGATGCCAAGCACCCTAACAGCTCAGTTCGCTTCTTCATGATCACCATCGACCCTATCAATGAACCGGCGGATCTACGTGAGCGGTATTTTGCTAGTTTATCTGATCGCTTCATCAGTGCTTCATTAGACGAAAAAACCCTTAAACGATTGCAATACCAGCTGGGGGAGCGCGTTCGAAAAATGGGAGACACCCTATCTCATGCGGGACATCTCTACCTATTAAACAAGGACAAAGAACTGGTACGGATATACAGCCAATTGGCACAACCAAAAGGCGCCTTATACAGCGACCTTACAACAACTGACCTTTTAAGGAGCGCCTTATGATGGATGCACTCTTACTGAAGCGTGACACCTTCATTTATCGTATTTTATTAGCTCAAGCGCCAATCCTGTTGGTATCGGGGTTCTTTGGAGCCAAGCTGATGACTTTTTCTGTGCTGTCGGCCGTTATCATCGCCGTTGTATCCAGCATTGCTTTTTTCCTGTTAAAAGGCACTAAGGCCTTTGGCATCCTCGCTGCTGTTATCATGATGTCCGTGTCAGGGCTCTTGATCCAATCCCAGCTGGGTATGATCGAAATGCACTTTCATATCTTTGCCACCATTGCCGTATTCCTAATCTATGAGCGCTATCTGCCATTTATCGCCGGATTGCTGACCGTAGCCGTTCACCATTTGCTACTTACCTATTTGCAAATGAACGGCAGCATGATTATGGGCCTACCGGCCATGGCTTTTGCTGGCGACTGTAACTGGGGCATTACCTTCTTACACGCGGCATTTGCTGCCGCAGAGACCGGTATCCTAATTTTCATGGCGCACCTAATGGCCCGTGAATCCACAGCGAATCGCCGTATCGCAGATGTGGTCAACCAAGTCTCCTTAAACAATGACCTCACACCCCGTATTGATAATGCCAAAGGTGAATCAGAGCTGGCTCTGAATGCCATGCTGGACTCCTTGAGTGGCATCTTTAAAGACTATCTGTGTATTGCCAACCGCCTGTCTGAAACCTCTGAAAGTATTCAGAACATCAGCCAGATGACCATCCAGACCAGTGACACGCAGCGTCGTACTACAGAGCACCTAGAGGAAGAAACCGCGAAAATGATGGAGCAGGTGGAGCAAACGGCTAACAACTGTTCCAATGCAGCAGAGCTAGCGTCAGAAGTGGAGTCTTCCAGCGCAACGGATCAGCAAGATGCCAACGTTGTCGCTAAAGACATGCAGACACTGGAGCAAGAAACCTCATCTGCAGTGCAGTCTATTAATGAGCTGACTCAGGAAGTAGCCTCCATCACCAGTGCATTAGAAGCCATCCGAGGCATCTCAGAACAAACTAATTTGCTCGCCCTAAACGCTGCCATTGAGGCCGCCCGAGCAGGAGAAACAGGCCGTGGGTTTGCGGTGGTTGCCGACGAAGTACGCGCCCTGGCACAACGCAGTGGCGAGTCCACTGACGAAATCGAAAAAGTCGTTGAACGCCTCAATCAGAGCATGATCAATGCGGTCAGCTCAATGGACTCAGGAAGAAGCCGTACAATTGAAAATGTCAGCAAGGTACAAGGCATTGCCGATCGCATCTCCAGCAGAGCATCTCAAGTGAGCCAAGTATCTCATATGAACCGAGCTACGGCAGACGACACGAAAAACCAAGCCTCCATGCTGACTGAAGTGGATCGCCAACTGGCAGAAAACTGCGCCACTCTTAAAGAACTGGCCAGCGAAATTCACAAAGTCTCAGGCTTAGCAGATGAGCTGAGCACTATTGCCACCGATTACAACGAGAAGTCTAAAATCTTCAAATTGGCATAACCCTCTACTCCCTAAAAGGCACGTTTTCCTTCCGGATTCGTGCCTTTTCTTTTTCTGCATGGTTAATGTTTAGAAAGTATCCCTTTGAACACAATATGCTAAGGTAGCGTTTTCAAACATTATGTCCGAGAGGCCCTATGTTCCATCGACTCGTGTTCACTGTTGCGCTCACTGTTTTTACCACTGTCAGCTATTCCGCAGAGCACGTGGTAAAAATGCTTAACCAAGGAGAATGGGGCTACATGGCGTTTGAACCCAGCTTTTTGAAAGTCGAGGTGGGCGATACCGTGACCTTTGAGCCCACGGATTATGGTCATAACGCCGTCACAATAAACTACATGATTCCACGCGGAGCAAACCGTTACCGTGGTGATATCAATAAGCCGATTACCATGACCATCAATAAAGCAGGCTTTTATGGCATCGAATGCGCGCCCCACCTTACCATGGGGATGGTGATGATCATCCAAGCGGGTGAAGGAGACATCAGCGAATTCGACATCCCTAAAACCCTGCCTAAACAGCCCAAGCTACGTTTCAACGCCATCAAGGCTTCAGTGCTTGCAGAGTAAGTTTTTTAGACATAAAAAAAGGCCGCCTAATGGCAGCCTCTTTCGGTAAGCAATGAATCAGTGATGATTAGATCGCTACAATGTTCTCAGCTTGAGGTCCTTTTGGACCTTGAGTCACGATGAACTCAACTGCTTGGCCTTCAGCCAATGTTTTGAAACCAGATGTTTGAATAGCGCTGAAATGAGCGAACACGTCTGGACCAGATTTTTGCTCGATGAAGCCAAAACCTTTCGTTTCGTTAAACCATTTTACGGTGCCAGTAGTTGTCGTAGACATAATAAGTATCCTGTAGATATAAAAAATAATGTGCCTTTTTAGGCGGAATAGCATGGAAATGAAGACAAAGTTTTAAATACTGCAGGACGGAGAACTACGAATAACGCTACGCAAAGAGGAAGTAAAAAGACGCTGTGTTTCTAGCTGCGGTTAATCTATAGACAATTGTTAACTCGGTCAAGATTTATTTCATATATATTCAGAAGTTCACCAATTAACGCGCTCTTACCAACTCTACCGCCTAACAAGATGACTAAAACTGCTTTGTCATCTTGCCTACATTAAGCTCATAGGTGGTAAAGGTATCCCCTAGCATTTGAGTTTCAAAGGTGCGTTCTGCCAGTCGGTGCAAAAAGTTATAAGCGGGTCGAGTATGCAATAAATGAATGTAAACCGTCTCATGCTGGAACGCCTCACACCAGAAAATCAATTGTTTAAAAATAGCCTTACCGATCCCCCAACTACCGTCATCCAACACGATGGCAATTTCATACCCTAACTCTGATTGCTGTATCCCACACCAGCCCACGGGAGTTTCATCCAACAAAGTAGCGCGCACTAAGCAGCCATCACAGGCGTCTTCTTCGACCTTATCGACGACCCAGTCCCTCACCCGCTGTAGGTCAAATACGTCGTGTTCGATCAAATGCTTACGAGTACTGGATTTATTCAAAATGGGAAGCAGATCGGCCGCAGCAATCTGGTCCAAGGGTAGATACTGAATACTGTCCATCGTGTTTAGGGTCTCCATGGCGGTTAATTATCTAGTTAGACGCAGGTTCGGATGATTTTGTTACAGGGGAATGGATATTGCAGCATTTTATTTATGACTCTTTGACAAGGATACTTTCATGAATGATATCAGTTCCTTAAATCAACTCCTGCCCGATTGGATGCTCTCACTAGTGGGCGTATTGGTCATTATCAGTGCGTTATTATTAATCAAACACTTCGTGTTAAAGCGCTTGATTCGTTTAGCCAACAAGAGTCAATTCTTTCTAGATTCACTCATTCTCACCGCGATTAAAACACCTCTCTCTTTGGTCATTGTCTGTATCGGCATCTTTATTTTAGAGCGCCTACCCGCTAAAGAGACCGAGTTTTCAAAAGCCATTGAAGGTTCAACGGTCTATGTGGTGCCTATCTTATTAGTCTTAGCCACAGTGCTGTTCTTTGATCGCATTGTCGCAGGCACCATCAACCATTACAGCACCAAGTCCACCCTACTTCACAGTAGCCGCCCGATTGTTAAAGGCATCAGCCGCTCTTTTGTATTTGGTATTGGGGTTTTAATCTTGTTGGGTACCTTGGGAATATCCATTACCCCATTGATTGCTTCCTTAGGAATCGGCTCATTGGCGGTAGCTTTGGCTCTGCAACCGACCTTAGAAAACTTCTTTTCTGGCGTACAGCTGCTGGTAGACCGACCGATACGGGTAGGAGATTTCATCGAGCTGGACTCTGGCGAGCAGGGCTTCGTGGAGAAAATCGGCTGGCGCTCGACTTGGATCAAGATGCTCCCCAACAACACCGTTATCATGCCCAACAGTGTGTTGTCTGAGTCAAAAATCATTAACTATTTTTACCCATCTCGTGAAATGTCCGTGCCTGTAGAAGTGGGGGTTCATTACGATTCAGACTTAGAGCAGGTAGAAGAAGTGGTCATTGACGTCGCCAAAAACCTGATGAAGGAACACGAATTCGGAGTCCCGACCCATGATCCTGTTGTGTTGTTTCACACCTTCGACAACTCCAGCATCAACTTTACCGTGATCCTAAGAGGTCAGGAGTTTTTCCATCAGTTTTTCTTGAGAGCCGCGTTTATCAAAGCCCTACATAAACGCTTTAAAGAAGAGCAAATCGTCATCCCTTATCCAATCAGTGCTATCAACACCGATCAAGAGAATGCCAAGTTTATGACCATAAAGGATCAGAACTGATGTCACCCAGCTGATGCTAAAAGAGTCATTAATTAAAATGTCGAAAGCACAATATAGGTGGTTTAAGCCTATTTGGAGACAATGCTTATCTTGGCGTGGTGGGTCGAAAGCTGAATGTCCATCTCTTCGTCTGACGAGTTTTGCCACTGATGAAGCGCTTTCAGCTGCTCAATTAACAAGGCTTTATTGTTGGAAGAAAGCTCGTTAAAAAGCTTTAGCACGGTTTGAGAGCCAGCTGTTAAATGTTGCTCGTCATGGTGACCATGCCAAGCCATTACATTACTACGCTCCAAGAAGCTAGGAATACTCGACTCAGGTTGCTCACAGGCTGCATAAAGCATAGACGGCGTTGTGCCTAACGCTTGAGAGATCTTCTGCAAAACCTTCTGGGAAGGCTGTCTCAGGCCTTTCTCAATACGCGAAATGTTACTGGTTGCAATATCTGCTTCCAGCGCGATTTGCTCTTGAGTCAATTTACGCTGCTTGCGCAAGATTTTAATAACATAGCCAATATTCATAGCGGAATTATCCGTATTTTCTTGCCTAAACGGCAAAACCAATAGGGCAAATTAATCGATATTTTTTTGCCATCAGGGCAATACACCAAAGGCAAAACCCTTGACATTTATTGCCTATGGGGCAATATTGACTTAACAAAGCCGTTGTTGTTTTTCGAAAACAAAGATCGCGAGTTCTTGTACAAACTTCAGCAAACAGTAAAACTTTGGCGAATATTTGATGTATAGCGATAAGACTGATTTTGAGACTGATGCACATTTTTTACAAGATACGAAAGGATGCTTTATTGTATTAGATCGTAATGATTGTCTAGTGTTTTGTAACGAGGCACTGAATGCAATCTACTCTGAATCCAAACAACTATACGCCCTACCCTCAGATAGTTTTTGGCTGAAGGATGAGCAAAGAATTTTTGATCTCAATGAATTTAACGGTTTAATCGGAAATGAAATTGAACTTTTATTCAAAAGTAAACTTAGCGGGTTTACTGAAGTCAAATTAACCATCAATGAAATAGAAACCCCTAGCCAAAAATACCTTGCCGTCAGTTATGTTGAAGAGCCGATTGCAACACTATCCCCCCCCTTCAAAGACTCAAGAAACGCTTATAGATCAATTGGTAAGAGATCTTCACTATGGCAAATTCTCAGTCCACTACCAGCCTCAAATCAATACAATTAATAGAGAATTATTTGGCATTGAAGCGCTCTGCCGATGGGATCGAGGACAAGAAACACCTATTAACCCAGATGTATTTGTTGCCCTAGCGGAAGATTTTAACTTTATTTCTGAGTTGGATATCTGGGTACTTGATCAGGTTTGTCACCAGTTAACAAAATGGCAAGATAAAGGCATAGAAATCCCAATGACCTCGGTGAACTTTTCACCTGTTAGCCTTAATAACCTAAACACCCATAGCAGAATATTAGCGACATTAAATAAACACCAAATCCCTACTGATAAAATCACCATAGAAATTACAGAAGGCAAAAAAATACATTATTCCGATGCTGTTATTTCCTCATTGAATCATTTAAATGCCTTGGGAATAAAGTTTTCTTTGGATGACTTTGGAATTGGTTATTCAAACTTTAAAAGACTCACAAGAATCCCTGTCTCACAATTAAAGTTAGACCGATCATTCGTATTAAACCTTCCTGAAAACCTCTATAAAGAAATCAGTGCATCTACTTTATCCATAGGCAAGAAACTAGGACTGTCCGTCATTGCCGAAGGGGTGGAAAATACCGAACAACTGGAAATACTGGAAGATCTAGGCTGTCAAATTTATCAGGGATACATGTTTTCAAAGCCACTTTCCGAGGCAGACTTTGAGAACTGGTTTTTCAACATCAGCAATCGCTGGGGTCGTTAGACTGCATCAGCACAAGTTAATGTAAACGCTTAACCTCCATTGAGCTTGTGTTGAATGCAGATAGCAGAATGGGCATCATTTGCCCCATACAAGATTTGGCTCTCGCTCAGTGGATAGGCTCCCCAATTGGATTTTTGTGCCCCTTTCATCAGCCGAGCCTGAAGCACCATGGCGACACCGGCCCTTGCACCTATAGTGTTCTTTTCACCGGCTAAGCGCTTTAAGATCAAAGACAAATCCTCCGTATTTACGATACTCATCCCAAGCTTGCCTCGTAATTCACGGTTGTCGTCTTTAAGCCCAAAACCCACTTTTTGAATCTTGGCATTGCCTAAGATTTCTGCCGCCGCGGCCAATGCAGCGGGGAAGCGTGTGGGAAATAAAAAACCCTGTGTTAAGGTCGCCAGCTGAATCAAGGTTGGCCCAGGGCTGACTTCGCCTTTGCGAAAGATCGGCTTACTTTCTGTGTCATAACCAACGCTTTCTTGCTGGCGTAACACGGCCAATGCCTGCTCAGCCTGATCCTCATTTTCAACCACTAAAATATCTGCCAAGGCTAAGCCCACATAAGGAGGCAATTGATTGATCTGTTCTTTCGTCGGCCTTTGCATCGTTTCGCTCTTATCTAAGTCTTTTTTAAGTAGGCACTCTATTTACGCGATTCACCTTAGCTTGTCGAGGACGATGCCCTCCTTCCATACAATAAAACCCTAGTCCAGCATGGCTGAACTAGGGTTGAATCGATCTTAGACTAACTCAGAAAGGACGAATAAAAGCCCCCCCTGATGAGCAAGCCTGATTAGACGTTAGACAGCTCAGAGTTCACATAATACTTAGGGCTAAACTGAGTGATCACGTAATACAAGACTGCACCACTGATGGCTCCCGTAAACCAGCCGTAGTTGTAGAACCACATTAAGGTATCAAAGGTGATAGCGACCATGGTGAGCGACACAGGAATCAAGAAGGCAAACATACCCGCCCAATTCACCGCAGGATAAGCGTCTTCTTGATACAGAGCCAACACATCTAGAGTCTGCTTTTTGGTTACGAAATAATCCACAATCATGATGCCAGCAATCGGCCCAAGCAGACTTGAATAGGCCAACAGCCAGTTGGATATAAAGCCCTCAACACTCACATCGGACGCGACCCAACCAAGCTTTTTCATCAACTCCCAACCCATCAGAGCGATCCCAACCACACCGGTCAACAACACACCTTTTGTATGATTGATGTACTTTGGCGCAATGTTCTGGAAATCATTGGTAGGAGAAACCACATTAGCCGCAGTGTTAGTAGATAAGGTGGCGATAATGATCATGATCATGGCCACAGCCACCACAAAAGGATTATCGATCTGGCCCACTAGAGTAATCGGGTCAGAGATGGTGTAACCAAACATTTGTACTGACGCGGCGGTCATCACCACACCTAAGGACGAAAACATAAACATGGTCAGCGGCAAGCCAATGATTTGACCAATCACCTGATCCTTTTGCGACTTGGCGTAACGGCTAAAATCTGGAATGTTCAGGGACAAAGTGGCCCAAAAGCCCACCATGGCAGTCAATCCAGAAAAGAAGTATTTAGCAAGGCCATCGGTTTCAGGACGGTTAGCAGGCGTTGCTAGCAGCTCCACATAGGAGACCTTGCCGCTGGCCCAGAATAACAAACCCAGCGATACCACCAATAATAAAGGTGCAGACAAGGTTTCTAACCACTTAATGGAATTAGCCCCTTTCAGTACCACCAAGACATTCAACAACCAAAAAATGAAGAAACCAATGACTTCCCCGACGCCCCCTAAACTCGCCCAAGCAGAAGAGATCGATGAGAGAAATAGATGAATAGCCAGACCGCCAAACATGGTCTGAATACCAAACCAACCACAGGCCACCAAACCACGAACCATACAAGGAATGTTCGACCCTTTTATACCAAATGAAGAACGGAGCATGACAGGGAATGGAATGCCGTATTTCGTCCCTGCAAAAGCGTTTAAGGTTAATGGAATCAGCACGACTATATTGGCGATCAAAATCGTCACCAAGGCTTCCACCACAGACAAACCAAAATAGTTGGTTAAAATCCCCCCCAACGTATAAGTCGGCACACAGATAGCAATCCCTACCCACAAGGCAGCGATATTAAATTTCCCCCAGGTTCGTTCAGATACTTTCGTCGGCGCCAAATCCTCATTGAAATTGTTACTCGACTTTAGATCTTCCCCGACTTCTAACTCGTAAAACTCATCAATCTTTTTCATGCTTGAATTCATTTCTAGGTCCTCATTGACTAAGAAAACAGTTTTAGTTAATCACTCGTTTCATCCACGTATTGCACAAACATGACTTTGTTTTTATTAAGATTTCAGAGGTTTGTTTGGTTATCGTTGAGCCATACAAAAATCACTTTGTTAGCTCAGACTTTGGTATTTGCGATTGAAATACACCAAATTAGTCGCGGCTTCGGCTAAGCCCACCGCCACCACTTCGCAAAAAAACACTTCGTGAGTGCCGACCGTATTGCGCGACGCAATGCGACAATCAAACACGGTAGCACTGGCGGTCAATGACGGAGCGCCAGTGACCATAGGCTGCCACTGGGTCTGGGCAAAGCGCTCGGCTTGACTGAGCTTACTGGCAAAGGTGCCAGAAACTTCGTCTTGCCCAGCCCCAAGCACATTGACACAAAGGTGTTCCGCCTGATCAAAGGCTGAATACACCGAAGAAGAACGGTTCAAACACACCAAAAGTGTCGGTGGCGTATCGGTCACACTGGTCACCGCCGTCGCGGTAAAGCCAACAGGTCCCCCGTCTGTCATGGTAGTGATCACGTTGACGGACGCCCCTAATCGAGACATCCCTTCACGAAACAGCTTGGAGACATCTTCTCCCTTTAGTGACGGATCAAATGCAAAAGCGTTTACAGCCGATTCCCTTTGGGCTGTGGTGGATTCTTTAAAATGTGGTTTTGAATAGGTTGCAGAATCAGACATATGGTCAGATCTCCTCTGAATCTAGATTTGCTTTATATAAGGACGGTGCAAGTGGCGCTTTGCTCATCTCAGTGGTCGTGAACAATTCTTCGCCCCTAACGCAAAGCATCGTAAAACGTTTCGAGTAGTTGATTAAAAGCCTCAGGCTCAGTCACATTGCAGCCGTGACCACCGTGCTCTAACAGATACAGACTTGAATGGGTCAAAGTCTTGTCCAGCTCCAAGGAGCAAGAATACGGCACCAGCAAATCGTCTTTGGTGGCCACTAGCCCAACCGGGCACGTCACAGATGGTAAAGACTGAGACACATCAAAGGCTTCAATGGCCGCGATCCGCGTCAGCAAGTTGTCTTCGCTAAAATCAGAAGACAGTAAATGGTCTAATTCGCGATCCAGCAGGGCCCGATTGGTTTTCATCCACTCTGATGGGTACAAAAACAACGGCTGGGCTTTGAGGTACATGGCCAAACCGGATTGCTTAAGAATGGACTGACGAATCTCAAAACAGCGTTTAGTGTGATCATCGGTTTTCGCCCAAGCATTGATCAGCAACAGACTCGCCACCTTCTCAGGGCTTTGAATCGCCAGTTGTAAGCCCATCAAGCCCCCCAAGGCATGACCTAGGATGTGGGCGCGTTCGGTTTCCGTCTGCGCCATGACGGTTTCAATCTCTGCCGCCATCTGAGCCATGTTGTAGCCTTCAGGCAAAGTGCCCATACTTTTCCCAGTGCCATAGTGATCATAAATAATGACCTTGAAGCGCTTCGCCAGCTCAGGCACTTGCGCCTGCCAATAATGGTGAGAACCACCCAGCCCCGAGGAGAGTAAAATCGCCTCGGAGTGAGCAGGATCACCATGGATTTCGTAATACATGGTCTTCCCTGCCTTGCTCTGGATTAGTCTTTGCCAACGTGAGCAATGGAAGCGATCTCAACCAGGGCCGCTTCTTTTACTAAGCCACATTGAATGCAGTAACGGGCAGGTTTTTCACCGGGAAAAAACTCCGCATAGACTTGGTTAATGGCAGCGTAATCGCCCCAGTCTTTGATCATAATCATGTTGAAGGTCACATCTGCCATGGTGCCTCCCGCTTCTTCCACCACGCCTTTGATGGTTTCCAAAACGTGTCGAGTTTGCGCACTGGCATCCCCCGGAAAAACCACGTTGTTATCACTATCAAACGGCAAGGTGCCCGACACATAAACAATGCCGTCCGCCATTGTCCCAGGGACAAAAGGTGCAATAGGTGTTCCGGTTCCTTTTGGCATTACAGTTTGCTTTGGCATACATGATTCCTTATTCAGAGAGAGCGTTACGGTAGTCTTCTAGGCTGGCAACCCAACCAAAAAACGTGCTGATGTTTTTAAGGGCGGCGTCATGGGCAGACTGAGGCCCAGCGGGATAGGTCGCATCGGACAGGGCGATACCAAAATATTCCAAGTGAAAACCATCACGCAGAGTCGACTCCACACAGACATTGGTAGCGATCCCCGTGAACACGAGATTACGAATCCCCCGCGCACGGAGCATGCTGTCTAGGTTAGTGTTAAAAAAGCCGCTGTAGCGGGTTTTCGGGATAATCCAATCCCCTTCCTGAGGTGTGAGTTCATCCACCAAGGCATAATCCCACCCGCCCTTTGCTAAGAATCGGCCTTCAAGTTCGGGCTTCTTACGCATGGTTTTTAAGGCATTAGACTTATGCCAGTTAGGAGAGCCTTCGCCCCCCGCTTCCACATATTTTGGGTCCCAGCCATTTTGCAAAAACACCACTTGGATGCCTGCTTTGCGGGACAACTCAATGGCCGTATTAATGTTTTTCACCACTGGTGCGGTGGCCGACACATCAAACCCCGCCAGATCCAAATAGCCCTCGATGGTGGTGTAGGCATTCTGCATATCCACCACGATCAAGGCCGTTTCGCTGGGCTTGATGGCAATGGCTTCCGGCTCAGCGTTAATCTGCTTGCTCGTATCCGCACCGGTATTTAAGGCGTACCCTGACATCATGCGGCGTACTCCCCTTCCACAGTCACGTGCTGGCGGGTTTTCATTAATGGCTGAATGCGCTCGCCAAAGGCCGTCACACCTTCAACAAAGTGATCAAAGGTCAACAACACACCGCCAGTCCCTTGCACTTCTGCCACTTCGTCCAGTAGCTTTGCTACGGTTTCGTAGGAGCCCACCAAGGTGCCCATATTGATATTGACCGCCGAAGTCGGATCAGACATTTGACGCACATTGGTATCAGAACCTGAGGTTTTGTCTTTGGCAGCCTGAACCCCCAACCACTCCAGTGCCTCGTCGTCTTTGCCTTCTTTATAGCTTTCCCACTTTGCGCGAGCCGCCTCATCGGTTTCATCAGCGATCACCATAAAGAGCACAAAAGCACTCACATCACGACCAGTCTTTTCGGTGGCACCTTTAAGACGATTTATCGCAGGCTCAAAGGCTTGTGGTGTGTTGACCCCTTTGCCAAAGATAAAGTTGTAGTCAGCAAATTTGGCCGAAAACGCCATGCCCGCATCACTGGAGCCGGCACAAATGATCTTCATTCTCTCCTGTGGCTGAGGACTGACTCGGCAGTCTTCCATGGTGAAATGATCCCCTTTGAAATCCGACTTGCCTTCGTCCCACAGGTCACGCAACACCTGAGCATACTCAGAGAGATAGTCATAACGGGAACCAAAAAACTCATCCCCTGGCCATAACCCCATTTGTGAGTACTCAGGTTTTTGCCAGCCAGTCACAAGGTTCACACCAAAGCGACCATGGGAAATGGAATCAATAGTGGACGCCATACGCGCCACAATCGCAGGGGGCAATGTTAGGGTCGCCGCGGTAGCGAAAAGTTTGATTTTAGAGGTGGCAGCAGCCAAACCCGCCATTAGGGTGAAAGACTCTAAGTTGTGATCCCAAAACTCTGTTTTACCACCAAATCCACGCAACTTAATCATGGATAAAGCGAAGTCCAGACCGTAGTGCTCAGCGCGCAAAACAATCTCTTTATTGAGATCAAATGTCGGCATGTACTGAGGTGCATTTTCAGAGATCAGCCAGCCATTATTTCCAATCGGGATAAAAACACCAATTTGCATAAAAACTCCTTTTATCTTTCAAAATATCTATCTGCTCACTTTTTGATCTATATCAAGAAAGATGCCAAAAAAGTTTTACTTATATTTAACAATCACTTAGCTAAAAACAGCCTAAAGTTTTCAGACCAATTGGTCTGTTTTGAACCATCTAGAATGGTGCAACCTTTTTTCATCATGCACTTAAATCGAACAAAAAGTGCACACAAAGACACACTTGACCATGACCAAACGTCATAAAATGGATTCAAAATCACACCTTTCTAAACAAGGAAATTTGAACGAAAACACGATGGAAGAGTGATCTAACTGAGAGACATGACTGACAAGGCAACCAAGTTAGTCACACATGCCCTAGCAAGTGGTACAATCTCAGCAACTGCTCTTGATGAATTAAAGAGTTCCCTGAAAGGACGTAGCGTTTTCAATGACAAAAACTGACATCTCTCTGAAAGACACCAAGGTTCAACCCCTAAAAAAGCCTCGTACCGAGACCGAACCAGGTGCCCGTAGACGTAAAAAGTTTGATGACAAAAGACAGTTTATTTTAGAAACGGCGTTATCCGTCTTCTCTACCTACGGCTTTCACGGAACGACCATTGAGCAAATCGCCAATACTGCGGACATCTCTAAAACCAACCTATTTTACTACTTCAGCAACAAAGAAGCCCTGTATCTCACCATCTTAGAGAACATCCTTAACGACTGGCTGAAGCCTATTGCCGTGTTTGAAGAAATGGACGACCCAGAAGAAGTCCTAAAAAACTACATTCGCCTGAAGCTAGAGCTGTCACGGGATCAACCGGAGGCGTCACGTCTGTTCTGCCTTGAGATCATCCAAGGGGCACCGATTCTCAAAGGCTATCTTGAAAACGAGCTAAAGAGCCTGTTGCAAGACAAAACCAAGGTCATCGAAAGCTGGATTAAAAAAGGCAAGATCAAACCCATTAGCCCGATCCAACTGATCTTCTTCATCTGGTCCACCACCCAGCACTTTGCCGACTTCAACGTGCAGGTCAAAGCCATCACAGGCAAAGACCTATCGAATAAGAAATTCTTCGAAGAAACCTGTACCTCGATCCAACAATTAATCATTGATGGATTAAAGCGTCCAAGGCTTTAGGTTGGCGACCTGACCACCTATTTCACTTTACCTATAAAATGAAACCTCACTATCCTAAGGATTATGGTTTCCATTTTTCTCTGTCATTAAAGGAATGTCATGAAAACCCCAAAAAGGCTGCAACCACTGATTGAAGACGGACTCATCGACGAAGTGATTAGCCAACTTATGAGCGGTAAAGAAGCCACCGTTTACATGGTCCGCTGTGGGTCTGACATCCGCTGTGCCAAGGTGTATAAAGAGGTTAACAAACGCAGCTTTAAACAAGCAGTGCAATACCGTGAAGGCCGTAAAGTGCGGAATAGCCGCCAAGCTCGCGCCATGGCAAAAGGCTCCAAATACGGTCGCGAAGAGCAAGAATCCCTCTGGCACAACGCCGAAGTCGATGCTCTATACAAGCTGGCCCAGGCGCACGTGCGGGTGCCTCAGCCCTATGGCTGCTTTGATGGGGTCTTGCTAATGGAGCTGATTACCGACGCAGACGGCGATGTAGCACCGCGCTTAAACGATGTGACGCTCACCCAAGAACAAGCCCTCGAACACCACACCCAGATCATCCGAGATGTGGTACGCATGCTGTGCGCTGGCTTGGTACACGGCGACCTATCGGAATTCAACGTACTTGTGGATCAAGATGGTCCCGTGATCATAGACCTGCCCCAAGCAGTGGATGCTGTCGCCAACAACCATGCTGAATGGATGCTAGAGCGTGACGTCAACAATATGCGGGATTACTACGGTCAATTCGCCCCAGAGCTGCTCACCACCCAATACGCCAAAGAGATATGGGACATCTACGAATCCGGCAAACTTAAACCAGATACCGAACTCACAGGTCATTTTGATGAGCCAACGGAAGCGGCGGATGTGGATGCCGTCTTGGTAGAGATTCAAGAAGCCTTTGAAGAAGAGCAAGCAAGGTTGAGACGCATAAAGGGAGACGAGGAAGATTGAGAGAGGTTGCGAGGGATTAAGAGAGATTGAGAGTTTCAGCTTGAGTTATCGTCTCAAGCTGAAAGTTATACTCGTCTGCTCCCGCTTGTTTTCTATTGAGCCGACTGAATCGCGGGAATGATATCTTCGCTCAACATACGATGCAGTGAGTCACGATACCCTGTGCGACCAGAAGGCAAATTTTCCTGAGACGTAATGGCCACGGTGAGCTCTAAGTCCGGCAATACATAAATCATCTGACCGCCATAGCCCCAACCATAATAGCCCTGCACGCCAGCAAAAGGCTGCATAAACCAGCCGTAACCATAGAGCCCACGATGAAAACGAGACTGAGTTCTTGGCGTCCAACTTTGCTCTATCCATTCTTCTGACAGTATCCGTTTACCGGCTTTTGTGACACCACCTCGACGGTACAACTCACCAAAGGCCAATAATGATGCGGGCGTCATGCCCACTTGATTACCGCCCATTGGAATCCCTTGGGGGTCAGTCTCCCAACTTTGTATTTGCACACCAGAATCTTGAAACCAGTCATTGGCGAGCTGATAAGTATGTCGCCCACTTTGTCCCATAATGATGGCCGATAGCACATGGGTATTCCCGGTGGAATATTGCATATTCCTGCCGACCTCCTCTACAAAAGGTCGGTTCAACACATTCTTCACCCAATTATCACTGGTGACCCAAGCACCATAATTACGACCAGACGTACGCTCCAATCCAGCTTGCATAGACAGCAAATGACCAATGGTAATCTCTTTTAAACGGGGATCAGGATCACTCGGAACCTGATCCGGCAGTAACGCCGCCACAGATTGATCCACACCATCCAGCACACCACGATCAATGGCAATGCCAACGATTGCTGACATCAAGGATTTTGAAGCCGACTTAATGTTTGTCACCGCCTCGATGTCCGCATTGTTATACGCCTTAGACCAAACACGCTCCCCCTGATAAGCCACTTGAATGGTTTCGATATTAGAAAAACTCTGGGCAGTTTTATCCATGGCACTGAAATCAATAGCGCTTGCCTGCGCCACACCCGCGGCCATAACAACAACCGATGCAAAGGAGCTAAGTACTAGTTTTCGAAGAATCGGGGATCTTGATAAAAGCATAAAAGATAAATCATCCGTTGAATGGAGTGAGTACTATTCTATTAAGAGACAAGTCATAGAATAAAAAGTGCCCTAGGGCTTTAGAATGATTGGGTTGAATGGGCGGTTAGCAAATAGAGATTTTTCTTGGCCTTGGTATCTTTTAGTACGCTGGTATTAATTGAGAGGCTCGCCCGACTATATAACCCCCAGCGGTTTGGCTTGTTAACTTTTTTGCTTGTAGAGATACCAATATTTATGGCTCCCGATTACAGGGACTAAGAAAAATAGTCCAGTCGCACTATCAACATAGTGCATCACCAACCCGTCAGCAGTTTTAGCAAATTCATAGGACCTCCAGTTTTTTGCAATGACGCCATCTCGGTTTACAAATTCACTGTTTTCTATGATGAGTGAACCTTTTTCGCAAAAAAAGTCTTTATCACTCTTAAATAAAGTAGAGTAGACTACTGCACCATTTTCAGAGTGAGCGGTAATACGCAAGCTTTCCTGTAACGGATCGAGAGTGAACTCAATAGAGTTGAGCTCTAGCACCTCTTTAGAAGATGGAATAATTAACCATGCCAAATTTAAACCGCTTTCGCCTTTGATGGTCGTTGCAATATTTTCATACGCCCCAGAAACGTCAGGACAAATATTGCTATTAGATTTAGGGAGCTTTGCCCATGCATCTGGAAACTCTTGATTTGAGTTTGACGCACACCCTGTTATCAGCAGTATTAATAAAATGAGTAAATACTTCATGCTTCCCTAAAAATCTAACATCTATGAACCGTCTGCTTTTTGCGAGCTGAATCGACCGATAAAAAGCGCGGCCCCAAGGCACGATCTAACCTTTTGGGCATCGCTTTCTTTTGCAGTGAAAAGCCAATTCCCCTTCGCTCTATTGTGTGATAATAAATGAAGAATCGGCTTTTTCAGCCGCTTACCCTTCTTGTTCAAAATGGGCGAAGACCTCTGCGCCTGTCATATTATGTGTTTCATTTTTAAATTCATAATATTCTGGCTTTTCATCAATAAATATTTGGTGAGTCAATACAAACGCTTCATCAGTTTGTAAAAGCCCAACAGGTATATGGTATTGATTGGCTGGTAGTAGATAATAAAACAGATGTGTACCACATTTATTGCAAAAGCCTCGCTCTGCCCACTCAGAAGATGAATACCTAGTAACGCTAGTTTCATCTGATATTTTAACAGAATCGGCACAATCGATAGCTAGCATAGGCCCGCCCATCCAGTTTCTACACATACTGCAATGACATACAGCGACTTCGCTGCTGGTGAACTCTACTTCTAAATCAACGGAACCACATAAGCACTTACCATGACCTTTCATAGATCCTCCGATATATTTTTATTGTGAGTGACACCTCACATCATCTAACACTCAATGCAGAGGCACGGATCGTTTTTTGACCCAAACTCTGGAATATAAGAATAGATTATCCACTTGAACTACTGGGGTCTGATGAAAAATAAATTTACCAGTATCAAGTGTACTTGTAGTTCAGGCGATTTGGCATCTAGGTAGCTGGTCTCGTCGCCGATGCAATCGCCTCCTACAAGTGCTTGAACCTTCTATTTTGCTTTTGAAGTTTCAAGGTTTGTCGAGCTGAAGCTCGACCTATAGCTAGGTAAGGTGAGCTTGAGTGACTAAAATAGGGTTAGTTTGGCGTAATGGGTTCAATCGTAAGTCGGCAGTTAAAAACGTTAAGTAGTTTAGTAATGGTTTCGAGTTTAGGGTTGGCGTTGTTGTTTAGCGATTTATACAAGCTTGCTCGGGTCACCCCAGCTTGCTTAGCAACATCTGTCATGCCTTTTGCTCTGGCCGCGATGGATAAGCAGTGTAACAAATGCTCACTTCCACCGTCATGGATCGCTTCTAATAAAAATGCTTGAATGTCTTGATCTGTTTCCAAGTAATCAGCGATATCTAGATTTGTGGTTTCTAGTTTCATTGTCTCAACCCTCTTCTAAAGCATTAAGTAATTGCTGAGCCTTTTTAATGTCACGGCTCTGGGTTGATTTATCACCTCCAGCCAGCAACACGATTAACTCATTATTTCGTTCTACGTAATATATTCTGTATCCGGGAGACTTAAAAAATCTCATCTCTTGAAGTGCTCCACCAACACTTGCAACGTCACCAAAGTGTCCTTCGCTTTCGACCTTAACCAGCCGGTTTAGAATTAAAGCTTTGCCACGTAGATCTTTTAAATTTCTCAGCCACTTATCAAAAGTTGCAGTCTTTCTAATCTTATACATCACTAACGAATCCATTCGTTTTATGCCTCCAATTGTATCCCAAAAGATACACTTTTCAACCTTAGTTTGCCCTTCTAAGCAAGAGTGAAAATTTCATTGTAATGACTGCAAGGTTTGTCGAGCTGAAGCTCGACCTACAGGTGTTGAGGTCGTTGGTATGGGCGGTTGATTGAGGGGCTAGATAATAAAAAGCCAAGCTAAATGCAGCTTGGCTTCTGTGAATTCTATCTTTTACAAGCGATTCGAGATTACGCGCGACCGTAGTCTACTGCTGCTTGAATACCGAAACGAGAGATGCCTAGGTCAGCAAGTTCGCGGTCGGTGTATGAGTTTAGTTCTTGGATCGCTTTCTCACGGTCAGACACTTTTTTGCTGGATGAGAAAGTTAGTAGGTTTACTAGGTTTGAAATCAGTTTAATCATTGTGAGCCTCACATATATCATTCAAGTAGAAATAACTTGATTCCAATTGTGCGTAGCTACGATCAGTAGAAGGGACACTGCAAGATTCGAGGTAATCTGTCTAAGGTTAGACTGTTATTTTTTTTAGAGGCTTATTCGATCTTGACCATTGGATGTGGTGATTTTACCACTCAATCAAGTAAGACAAATTTTAAAACAGTCTTTGCTAGGTGTCATCCTCGGTTTGATCAAATTCTCAGTTTTTTCATCTTGCATGGCGCAGGTCATTATCTAGGTCATAAACAGCTGTTATCAATTTGGAACCTAGTCTGCAGAGACTGCCACCAATGCAATCGACTCCTACAAGCTGGTGACTTCTGTTCGTTGTTGCAAGGTTTGTCGCGCTGTAGCTCGACCTACAGGTGAAGAGCGACGTCGCTAAAAATCTCTCCAAATCAATAACTAAACGATTGAGTAAAGAAAATTACATTTCACCCCTTGACGCTTGGCGTTTTCCCTATTAACTTTACCACATCGTTTAGTTATTAATTGTCACTACACTGCGTTAGTTCAGGAGTCATCCATGCAAAGCAATAATGGTTATTATGGTGAGTTCGGTGGGAGCTACATCCCCGAGATTCTTTATGCCAGCCAGCAGCAAATTCTTCATGCTTTTGAGGAAGCGAAGAATGATCCTGCGTTCATTGCGGAGCTTAAGGAGACTTGGCAGAACTATTCTGGTCGCCCAACGCCGTTAACGTTTTGTAAGAACTTAACAGAGCACTTTGGTGGCGCTCAGATCTACCTAAAGCGTGAAGACTTAAACCAGTCTGGCGCACACAAGATGAATAACGTGATTGGCCAAGCCCTGTTGGTTAAGCGCATGGGTAAGACCCGTGTGATCGCGGAAACCGGCGCGGGTCAGCACGGTGTCGCAACCGCTTTGATTGCCGCGCGACTAGGTCTGGAATGTACCATTTACATGGGTGCGAAAGACGTGAAACGTCAGTACCCGAACGTATTTTGGATGAAGCAATTGGGTGCGACGGTCGTGCCAGTTGCCGAAGGATCCGAAACCTTACGTGATGCGTTAGATGAGGCTCTACGAGACTGGTCTTCGAGCCATGAAGACAGCCATTACCTGATCGGCACCACCTGTGGGTGTGCCCCTTTCCCTGAGATGGTGGCTTACTTCCAATCTGTGATCGGTGAAGAGGTTAAAGAGCAAAGTGTCGCTCAGTTTGGCCAGTACCCAGAGCGTTTATACGCTTGTGTGGGAGGCGGTTCTAACGCCTGTGGTTTGTTCCTGCCTTTCTTGGACGAAGCCAAAGTAGAGATGGTCGGTGTTGAAGCCGGTGGTAAAGGTCTTGAGTTGGGTGAGCACTCGATTCGCTTGTCCAATGGTTTAGGTTCTAAAGGCATCGCCCAAGGGTTTGCGACCATGTTTTTGCAGGACGATAACGGTCAATTGCAAGACACCCATTCTATTGCTGCGGGCTTGGATTATGTGGGCGTGTCGCCGATCATTGCCCATTTGGCACAAGAAGGTCGTATTCAAATGACCTACGCCATGGACGATGAAGTGGTGGAAGCCTGTTCTCTACTATTGAAAAAAGAAGGCATTATTCCTGCGCTGGAATCTTCCCACGCATTAGCGGGTGCGTTTAAAGACGCGCCGAATTTGCCAAAAGAATCACGCATTGTGATCAACCTGTCAGGCCGTGGCGATAAAGACATCTTTAACGTTGCCAAAGCCTTGAATGATGAAGCCTTCCCTAACTTCTTGGAAGACTACTTGGTGGATTACAAAGAGCATCTAGCACAACAGGGAGACGCATAAGCATGAGTCAGTTAGCCCAATACATCGCTGCAAAACGCCAGCAAAAGCCTATTTTGTCCATGACTCACGTGGTTTACGGCTACCCTACGGTGAAAGACAGTTTGGAGTGGATGGCAACCTTGCTGGAAGCCGGTGCAGACTTTATCGAAGTGCAGTTTCCATTCTCTGATCCAGTGGCCGATGGCCCAACTATCGTGGCGGCTTGTCACGGTGCCTTACACGGACAAAACCTAACGGTTGAGCAGTGCTTGAAAGACATTGGTCAGCTTGGTCGGGACTTTCCAGAAAGCCGCATTGCTTTGATGAGCTATTTAAACCCTATGTACCGCTACGGTTTGGAAAAGCTGGTAAAACGCTGTGCTGAAGAGAACATTCTAGGGTTGATCTTGCCAGATCTTCCATACGAGCAAGCAAATGAGCTACGTGGTTACTGCGATGCCAACGGTATTGACCCTGTCTGGTTGGTAACACCCGTGACGCCAAAAGATCGCTTAGCCTTTTTAGCAAGCGAAGCCCGTGGCTTTTTGTACTGTGTGGCTCGCTCTGGTGTGACTGGCAATTCCAAGCACAACGGTGAGAAACAACAGTCCTTAGACGAATACCTAGCGGAAATCGGCGCTCACAGCAACGCACCGATTGGTGTGGGCTTTGGTATCCGTGAACGCGCCCATGTGGATGCCCTAAAAGGCAAAGCTGACGTGGCTATCATAGGTTCTGCCCTGCTGGACGCCTACAACAAAGGCGGTAAAGTAGAAGGTTTGAAGCTATTTAACGCTCTGTTTGCTGAATAATCTCTACCCATCACGTTAGGCAACGCTCCTATCTAGTTGCCTAACGTTCCTGCTCTAAACAGGTTTCTATCAGCCAACTCTCTAGCGCTAACACTCGCGGGTCGGGTGTCATTCTGTCGAGGCTCAATACCTGATAACAGTGGCCTGTAGGCACCATTCCCCAAGGGGCTATTAGAAACCCTTCTTCCAAATCTTTTTGAACAACCGGTAACGAGCCGATGGCCATACCTAAGCCACTTTGTGCAGCCTGCAAAGCATAGAAAAAATGATCAAAATGTCGATCCTGTTGGCGGTCTAAGATAGAAGCCTCCTGCTCACCATCAAATACCATCTCTTGGCTCTGTTGTGCTAACCAGTCTTTCCAGGCGGCGGGGCGAGTTCTGCTATGAAGCCTCGCTCCCAGCTGCCAATGCCCTCCTAAGGCATCGAAGTAGGCTTGGGTACACACAGGACCTGCCCGCTCCTCAGCAAATGGGGTCACCCGATAGTCATTTGGGATACCAAAGTCAGAGCGACGAATGGCCACATCGCACCCAGCGGCGAGCAGATCAATGGGGCCCCCAGCCATCCGCACGTCTACGTTAAGCTCAGGATGCAAACGGTAAAAGTCCCCCAACTTTGGCATTAACCAGCGCATAGCCAAAGTCGGTTCACAGGAAATGGTAAAAAAGGGCGAATCCACCGAATGCCGATGGATTTTTTCCACGGCCTCATCCAACCCGGCCAAGCTGTCTCGGGTCGCCTTGTAAAGCAACTCCCCTGCAGGGGTGAGTACCACCCGTCGATTACGACGATGAAACAAGGGCACCCCCAGATGTGCCTCCAAGGAAGCTACCGCACGGCTTACCGCCCCATGGGTCACATGAAGGCTCTGGGCTGCCTTAGAAAAGCTTTCGTAAAAGGCCGCCGCTTCAAACAATGGCAAGGCATTGAGAGAAGGCAACAAGTGCTTACTGTGACTTTTATTCACACAAATTCCTATTAAATCTCGATATTCATGAGACCAAATCTACCCCATGATGGATTTACTCACAAATCAATCCGCCGTTGTCGGCACTGTATAGGAATTAAATATGTACCAGCTTCCCTTCGAATGGCTCAGCGTCATCCTCATTACCTGCTTAGCCGTGATCAGCCCAGGGCCAGATTTTGCGATGGTGTCTAAGATTGCAATCAGTAAAGGACGCCGGTCAGGCATACTCTGTGCCTTGGGAATTGGCGCAGGGGTTACCCTACACCTGACTTACACGTTACTTGGGTTTGGAATATTGCTGAGCAGCCAAGGCTGGTTGGTTCAAAGCATAAAATTGATCGGGGCTGGGTATCTGATTTGGCTGGGGCTACAGAGTTTTTGGCCTGATATTCAGGCGCGCATTCGGCCCTCTAAAACAGACACAAATGAACCAACACAGGTCGAGAATGGCCGAGCACTGGGATCAGAGCATCCCCCATTTATGACCGGCTTTATCTGTAATGCCCTCAATCCTAAAACCATGCTGTTTATCGTGGCGTTATACAGCCAGGTGGTCTCACCAGATACTGGCATGGCAACAGAACTTGGTTATGGTGCCTTTATCGCAGCAGCCCATGTGATTTGGTTTGCTTTAATCGCTAGCTTGTTTACTGGAGAGCATTTTAAACAACATCTAGCGCGATTTAAGCGGGTAATTGAGCGTTGCTGTGGCGGTGTCATGATTTTATTTGGCATCAAGATGCTCGCTTAGCCCCATCCAGAAATACTTGAACCAAGCCAATAAGTGCTAAAACTAAAACCTATTATTGGCTTGGTTGATGAATCAGGTTATCCCCAGACTTTTTGACCATCTATCCAAGTGGCCTCAACAAAGAAGTCATCCGTCAGGGCCACTAGGCTCCCCCGATAACCCACTTTGATACGCCCAAACTCTTTATCAATGCCGAGAAATTCCGCCGGACGTAATGAGGCCATCTGCAGTGCTTCTGCTTCGGTTCGACCGATCAAGGAGACGGTATTTCTCACCGCGGTGGCCATATCCAAATCCGACCCAGCCAAGGTGCCATCTTCTGTGGTGACTCTGCCGTTACTGCGGAGAACTTTCTTACCCAGAAAAGCCATTTCTTTTTCATCTGAACCGACACTTTGAATGGCATCAGTCACTAGTAACATGTGCTCACAGCCTTTCGCTGCGATCGCCACACGCATGGTAGCAGGATGCACATGATGCCCATCGGCAATCAATCCACACCAAGTTGGCTTGTCCGTTTGTAACGCTGCTCCCACCACCCCAGGTTCGCGGCTCACCAGCGGAGTCATGGCGTTAAACAAGTGGGTGAAGCCTTTTGCTCCGCTTTCCACCGCCTGCCGAGCTTGATCATAGGTCGCTGCAGAGTGACCAATACAGACAATCGCCCCCTCGGCTGTTAACCATTCGATAAAGTCTTCCGGCACTTGCTCCGGCGCCAAGGTCACCATTAATTTACTCAGTCGACACACATCTAATAAATCGGCGAGTTTCCCTTCGGTGGGTTTGCGCAACTTGGATTCGTTATGCACCCCTTTGCGCACCGGATTCAAGTAAGGACCTTCATAATGAAGACCAAGAATTCCCCCCATGTTTTCGGTCAGTGCTTGGCATACGGTTTGGTGTGCCTGAGACATGATTTCATAGTCATCGGAGATCAAGGTCGGCATCATAGCCACTGTGCCATATTGAGCATGCACTTCTACCATGCGCTGAAGTGCGGCAAGGGTTGGCGTATGGTTAAACAAAGCGCCACCACCGCCATTAACATGTACATCAATAAATCCAGGTGCCAGCACATCTACTGATTGTGCATCCGCTGACGGCACTTCCACTGTCATGATGGACTCAATCACATTGCCAGATAAGGTCACTTGCTGATTTGTCAGCCAGCTTTCCCCATCAAATAAGCGTTTGGCGAATACTTTACTCATATTGAGCTCCTCCCAATTTGAGACTGAGCCATACGAATTGCACCTGTCATGGCGTCACCTTTGGGCTGACAGAGATAGTTTAAAAAGCGCTCCGGCAAATACCCAACGATGGCCTCGGATACCCCACCCACTAAGGCAACTTGTTTTGCCCCTTTTGCGATTAAGGTGTCCAGATACTGGCTCACCCACGCCACTTGTTGGTCGATGATTTTTAAAGCGACTGGATCTTGTTGCTTTCCATACTCAAACACCTTGATGGCGAAGGCACCATAGTCTTTTGGCAGAGGCGATTGGTTTTGAAATTGCACATATTGCACAGGTGAGAATTCAAAATCTTCGTTAATGGCATTAGTAAAATCCGATGTGGGTGACAGGCCATCTAACGCCGCAAGGGAATGTTCCAAGGCCAACAGACCAATGCGAGCACCGCTACCCTGATCAGACAAAGGAAAGCCCCAGCCACCCACAATCGTAAACGTCTTATTTTGATGAACGACGCCACAACTTCCTGTCCCAAGAATCAGTAAGCCGCCGTCTTCTCCATCAAAGGCTCCCAAACAGGCCGCATGGGCATCGGTGAGCAAATAGGTCGCACCAAACGGTGAGTCTTGGGATAGGATCAATTCTTGCTCGACAGGTTGATTAGCTCCCGCCAGACCTAAACCGAGGCGGATATTGGCGAACTCACTGGTATCAATATTTGCGAGGCGACAGGCTTCCAAGCAGGCTGATTGAATATTTTGCCATGCGGCATCAATACCAATTCGAGGATTGCCAGACCCTGATATGGCTTCCCCAAGGGTCTGACCTTCTGAATTGACTAGGCGAGCACGGCAATAGGTTCCGCCACCATCCACACCAATATATAGGCTCGTCATCGCTTTTTATCCTTCATTCTTTGTATCTGTATGGGGGTGACCAGAAACCAATAGCAGTCGCTGTTTTTCACACCATAAATAGTAATCTTTTAAGGCTAATTCACTGGCCGCGTCTTCATCTAACACTATGGTGGCGCGTTCATGCTGCTGTAGCACAGACGCTGGACACATGGAGGACAGCGGACCTTCGACCATAGCTTTTACTGCATCCGCCTTGCCCTTGCCTGTGGCCATCAACAGGACAGCTTTGGCTTGTAAAATAGTACCAATTCCCATGGTCAGTGCCAGATGAGGCTGAAACTCATCATCGGAAAAGAAGCGTTTATTCGCCTCTACCGTGGATTTAGACAGGGTTTTAATACGTGTACGAGAGGCAAAGCTGGACGTTGGCTCATTAAAACCAATATGACCATTTACACCTATTCCTAAAATTTGTAGGTCAATCCCCCCTGCTTGCTGAATGGCCAATTCATATGCCTTCGCACTGTGCTCAAGCGCCTTTACATCAGTAGCCTCAGCTAAAGGAACATGGGTATTAGTACGCTCGATATCGATCTGCTCGAATAAATGATGGTCCATAAAAGCCCGATAGCTTTGGTTGTGGGTATCAGGAATACCAATGTATTCATCAAGATTGAAAGACACACACCCTTTAAATGACAGGGCATTAGCCTGATAACGAGCCACTAATTCTTGATAAAGGGCAATCGGCGTTGATCCCGTAGCTAAGCCCAATACGGGATTGCCATGGGTGTTTACCACATCCGCGACACGGTCAGCAGCGTAATGCGCCACATCATCAGCGGTTGGGAGAATAATTATTTGCATGGAAAACCTCTCCTTAATTAACACCAATATAGAACCAATTAAGACCAAAGGTCAAAATATTTTCCACAAATTAACCATATTTGTTTGCCTGAAAGAAAAATTGGTGCTAGCTTCTAAAAATCAATAATACCTAAAAAATACCAATATGCGTATTTTTACTAATAAAAAACAAAGCCAAGAGAACCACAAACAATCGGAGAGTAACCATGTTCAACGTTCGTTCCGTTTTACCCGTGTCCAAGCTCACCTGTGTCACAGCCCTAGTGCTAAGCAGCATTGGTGCTACCCAAGCAGCCGACACACTGTCAATCGAAAGTTGGCGTAGCGACGACGCTAATATCTGGAATGATGTCATCATCCCTGCGTTCAATAAGAGCCACCCTGATATCAAGGTGACTTTTGCACCAACCCCGCCAACGGAATACAACTCGGCATTGCAAGCTAAGTTAAAAGCGGGATCTGCTGGTGACCTGATTACCTGTCGCCCATTCGATACGTCACTGGAGCTATACAAGCAAGGCTATCTCACCAACCTTGATGGCTTAGAAGGTCTAAAAGATTTTTCTGATGTGGCAAAAAGTGCGTGGGTAACAGACGATGGTAAAGACCAATTCTGTTTACCTGTGGCATCAGTTATTCACGGTTACGTGTACAACAAAGAAATTTTCGAAGAGTTGGATCTGACGCCACCAAAAACCCGTGCAGAGTTCTTCAAAGTGCTCGACACCATTAAGAGTGAGAGCCGCTACACACCATTGGCAATGGGTACTGCAGACCAATGGGAAGCGGCCACCATGGGCTTTCAGAACATTGGACCAAATTACTGGAAAGGTGAAGCAGGTCGTAAAGCCTTGTTGACCGGCGAAGCCAAGCTAACAGATGCGCCTTATGTAGACACCTGGAAAGAGTTAGCTCAATGGAAGCCGTACTTGGGACGTGGTTTTGAAGCACAAAAATACTCCGACTCCCAAAACCTATTTACCCTAGGTCGTGCAGCGATTTACCCTGCTGGCTCATGGGATATCCAAACCTTTAACACTCAAGCGGATTTTGAGTTTGGCGCTTTCCCACCACCAGTTCCAAAAGCGGGTGACACCTGTTACATCAGTGACCACACTGACATGGGTATCGGCATTAATGCTGGCTCAGACAACCAAGCAGCTGCCAAGGTGTTCTTAAACTGGATGGCAAGCAAAGAGTTTGCAACGCTATATGCCAATGCTGTTCCGGGATTTTTTCCGCTTTCAAACACATCAGTTGAGCTAAAAGACCCCGTTGCACAAGAGTTTTTGAGCTGGCGTAACCAGTGTGAATCCACTATTCGTAACTCTTACCAAATCTTGTCTCGTGGTACGCCAAACCTTGAAAACCAGCTTTGGAATGTGAGTGCTCAGGTAATTAACGGCACTATGACACCAGAACAAGCTGCCAAAGAAACACAGGATGGCTTAGAACAGTGGTACGAGCCTCAGCAATAAACTAACCCACCCTGTCACCCTCCCTCTAAGGATAACTACTCCTCTCCCCTGTTAAGGGGGAGGTTGGGAGGGGGTCAATATGCATTACAATTCGAGATACGTTATGACTTCATCCAACCAACATGACGAGAAGAAGCCGTTTCCTTGGCACTTGGTGTTTTTCCTTGGACCCGGCTTGCTCATCTACGTCGTTTTTAGTGTATACCCACTGCTCGATACCCTATTTTTAAGCTTATATGATGAGCAAAACGGACAGAGCAGCTTTGTTGGTCTACAAAACTTTATTACGCTGATCACGGATGAAACTTGGTCACAGGCGTTTTGGAATGCCTTGGTCAACAACTTCAAGTTTTTTGCGATTCACATGTTGCTGCAAAACCCCATCGGCCTGATATTGGCGGTTTTATTAAGTTCACCTAAGCTGCGTTTATCCAGCACCTACCGCACGCTCATTTTTATGCCAACCATGTTGTCTGTGGTCATCGTAGGCTTTGTCTGGCAGCTACTGCTAAGCCCTCTTTGGGGCATTTCAGAAAATTTCCTTTACGATATTGGCCTTGGGCACTACTTCGATGCATGGCTAGGTAAAGAAGGCAGCGCCTTGATTACCCTAGGCTTTATCTCTGTATGGCAGTTCGTAGGCATTCCTATGATGCTGATCTATGCCACCTTACTGAATATTCCAGACGATATTATCGATGCGAGTGTGGTGGATGGCGCAAACTCTTTCCAGACCTTCTGGCACATTAAGCTGCCGCTGATTTTACCCACCATTGCTATGGTTTCGATCCTAACGTTTGTGGCGAACTTTAACGCGTTCGAGCTGATCTATGCGGTAAAAGGCGCCCTTGCTGGACCAAACTTCTCCACCGATCTGATGGGCACCTTCTTTTACCGAACCTTCTTCGGTTTCCAGTTGCAACAGGGTAGCGCCTCCATGGGTGCCGCGGTGGCCACACTGATGTTCTTAATCATTCTGGTCGGAGTCATGTTGTTCCTGTTCTTTATCCAACGTCGCATTCAGCGATTCCAGTTCTGAGGACGTTTTTATGAATTTGATTAATCGCTTTATGCCCTCGAACGGATACCGCCAACTACCCAAGAGTGTCACCGTACATGCTGTGCTATTGGCGTACACGGTCATCGCTCTGTTCCCTATTCTGGTGGTGGTGATTAACTCCTTTAAGGAGCGCCGGGCAATCTTCCGTGACCCATTGGGTTTGCCGACCCAAGATTCATTTACCTTGATCGGTTTTGAGCAGGTGTTACAGCGTTCCGATTTTGGTTTGTATTCTTGGAATAGCTTGGTGGTGACCCTTATTGCGGTGGGCTTGGTGCTATTACTGGGTGCTATGGCTGCTTGGGCGCTGACAGAATATAAATTCAAAGGTAATTTGTTCATCACCTTCTTATTCGCCATGGGCATCATGATCCCGATTCGCTTAGGTACTGTCAGTATTTTGGGCTTAATGGTGAATCTAAACTTGGTCAACACCTTAACGGCTCTGGTGCTGGTGTATATCGCGCAAGGCTTGCCCTTGGCGGTGTACATCTTATCAGAGTTTGTGCGCACCATTCCTAAGGAACTCACGGAAGCAGCCCGCTGTGATTCGGTCAGTGAGTACAAAATATTCTTCTGCATTATTTTGCCTTTGCTGAAACCAGCTATGGCAACAGTGGCCGTCTTCACCATGATCCCGATTTGGAATGACCTATGGTTCCCACTGATTTTAGCGCCAGGGGAATCTACTCGTACCATCACCTTGGGCGTACAGCAGTTTGTTGGTCAATACGTGACTGACTGGAACTCTGTTTTGTCGGCGTTGACCATGGCGATCGTCCCTGTACTGATCCTATACACCATTTTTTCAAGACAATTGATCCGCGGTTTAACCAGCGGTGCGGTCAAGTAACCCCTCGAAACTGACCGCCGGAGAACTATTTTATGGCTAGTGTAAAACTGAATAATATTAAAAAGCGCTTTGGTAACGTTGACGTGCTCCATGGCATTGATTTGGATATCAAAGATGGCGAGTTTGTTGTACTGATCGGTGAGTCCGGCTGTGGTAAGTCCACCCTATTGCGCCTGCTGTCCGGTCTTGAAGACATTTCAGAAGGTGATTTATACATTGATGACGAGCGTGTTAATGGTCGATCACCTGCGAAACGTGGCATTGCAATGGTGTTTCAATCTTACGCCTTGTACCCCCACATGAACGTGTTCAAAAACATGGCATTTGGACTCAAAATTGCCGGCAAAGACAAACACCAAGTGAGTGAAAAAGTCATTGAAGCCGCCAAGAAACTTAAAATCGATCATCTATTAGACCGCTTACCTCGGGAGCTGTCTGGTGGTCAGCGCCAACGGGTTGCCATTGGTCGCGCCATTGTGCGTGATCCTAAGGTGTTTCTGTTTGATGAGCCTCTGTCGAACTTAGATGCGTCACTGCGTGTACAGACCCGCGTAGAGCTAGGCAAGCTGCATCAAGAGCTAAAAGCGACGGTTATTTACGTGACCCACGACCAAGTGGAAGCCATGACCTTAGGAGACAAAATCGTGGTAATGAATCAAGGTCGTGTGGAGCAAGTGGGCGCCCCCTTGGATCTTTACCATCACCCTAAGACACAATTTGTTGCTGGCTTTATTGGGTCACCAAAAATGAACTTTCTGACTGCAAAAGTCCATCATGCAGACCCAGAAGATACCCAGCTTGTGTTAGAATCTGGCCGTATTATTCACGCCTCCATCGACAGTTCAGCACTGCAAAAAGGCGACTCTGTTCAAATTGGTCTACGCCCTGAACACATGTCTTTGGACTGTAGTGACAACCGTTTTGAAGGCACGGTTACCTTACTCGAACATCTTGGTGAATTGTCTTATTTGTATGTGGATATTGGCCAAGAAGGAGAGTTAGTGCTGAAGGTAGATGGTGATAACCATCATCAAGCGGGCGACCGCATTCAGTTTGGTATCAAGCCAACCCATTTGTACCTCTTCGATAAAGATGGCAAAGCGTTAAACAGAGTCAATGCACATCTGTCTCCTGCGACCCCCTTGTAGAGAGACCCATGGGCATCCCAGTTTTACTACGGATATTGTGTCCGTTTAGGAATTAACATGAGCCGAAATCGGGTAAACGAGCTATTTGGTGAAGCAGACGCCTTGAGAGAAAAAGGAATTCCTCTCTATATGCAGGTTAAAAAAGCGATTCAAGCTTCTATTTCTGCTGGTCGCTTATTAAGCGGAGACACCCTCCCACCGGAAAGGGACTTGGCTAAATATTTAGACGTTTCACGGGTAACCGTTCGTCGTGCCATTGATGAGCTAGTGAAGGAAGATGTGCTTACCCAGCGCCAAGGGGCTGGCACCTTCGTTAGCGAACGGGTTGAGCAACCACTCAACCATCTCCGCAGCTTCACCGAAGTCATGATGGCCCGTGGTAAAGAAATCACCTCCAAGTGGTTAGATCGATCCCTAGGAATGCCCCATGAAGATGAGTGTAAAGCGTTACAGTTGTCGCCGGAGCAAGAGGTAGTGCGCTTTTATCGCCTGCGCTATGCGGATGGTAAACCCATGGCATTGGAGCTGGCCACCATTCCAAGCAGCTATATTGTAAACCCCTTCGCAATGGAAGGCTCATTATATGACCTACTGGAAAAGCAAGGCTGTCGCCCTGTACGAGCCTTTCAGCGCTTACGAGCAGTCAGTATCGATGCCCAAAGAGCCAATTTATTGGATATCCCTGAACTGAGCGCCGTACTCTACATTGAGCGTACCGCAGTCACACAAGATGGTACGCCCATTGAGTTTACTCGCTCATGGTTCCCTGGGGATTCCTATGACTTCGTGGCAGAAATCCACAATACTGTTTGAATCAACAAAAAGCCCCATCGGGATGACCCAATGGGGCTTTTTCATATCTGACTCTTTCCAATAGATTACACGAAGTAGTAAGCCAATAACGCGCCACAAACCGCCATGAAAATGGTTTCACCAATCAGCAAAACCAATGGCGCCATGCCCACTTCTTTTAGTTTGTTGAGCTGGGTACGCATACCAATGGCAGCAATCGCAAACACCAAACACCAGCGGGATAGATCCGCCAAGATGTCCACTACAAGGGGTGGAATCCAGCCCATAGTATTCATGATCACTAACGCAATAAACACCAGTAGAAAGGGAGGAATGGGGAATTTTTGGCCATTGCCCTGCCCTTGGCTTTTGCGGGCAAACATCAGTGCCAACACAAACACGATAGGCGCTAACATGGCTACCCGAAACAGCTTTACCACAGTGGCATTGTCACCGGCATAATCGGAAACACCGTAGCCAGCCCCCACCACTTGCGCCACATCATGAATGGTAGAACCTAGAAAGAAGCCCGTTTGACGCTCGTCTAGCCCCAGCCAGTTGGCAAACATAGGGTAAACGATCATGGCGGTGGTGCTCATGGCGGTGATGCCAACAATGGTAAACACCACAGAACGGTTGGTATTTTGATTTTTTGGCAGTACGGCGGCCACGGCAGCCGTGGCAGATGCGCCACAAATGGCCACGGCGCAGCCCGCTAACAAGCCCATGTTTTCTGGCAGTTTCAACAGACGGCCAGCCACCACGCCGATAATAATCACGGTTAAAATCAAGGCTGCCGTCAGCAGTAAAATCGGCCAGCCAAAGTCCGTTAAGGAACTTATGGTGATACGTGCTCCGAGCAAGGCCACCCCAATGCGTAATAGTGTTGTCGCGCTGAACTCTAGTCCTTGGCCGGTTTTTTCCGAGTCGGACATAAAGTTAAAGCTCATACCCAGTAGTAATGCCATCAGCATCACAGGCGCACCATAGTGCTCACTTAGGAAGGCCGCAGACAGCCCCATAACCATGGCAAGCATGATTCCGGGAACATTAGGCGCAAAGGTTTTCATTGGGTTGAACATGACGTACCCATATCTGTTAAATCAGTTGTAAGAGAGAAAAGAGGCGGAGAATTCCGCCCCTTTGATCGGAGTCGCCCTAAGGCTTATTTCAAATCCGCGTCGTATTCCGCTTGGATTTTTTGTTCCGCTTCTTTGGCAGCATCGTTAAGTAGGTTGTACCACTTTTCACCGTCTTGGATGTTTTCTTGGAACCAAGTGTAAACAGGCTTAGCTGCGTCTGCGAACTGCTCTTTTTCTTCTGGAGAAGGCACATACAGTTCACCACCGGCTTTACCAAAGGCTTCATACGCAGCAATCGACTTACGCTTAGGCGACGCGAAGGTGGCCTGTTGCAACGCAGAGAAACCATCGACCACCACACGGCGTAACTCTTCTGGCATGTCCATAAACACATCGTTGTTCATGTACCAAAGGGCTGACATGTACGCGTGGCCATCAAGGGTAACGTATTTCAAGCCCGCATCAGTGAACTTCATGCCCATGATGTCGGTGATGCCGTTTTTAGAGCCTTCAACCACACCTGTTTGGAACGACGTGAACAAGTCACCCCATGGAATCGGTGTTGGGCTAGCACCTAATGAACGCACTAGCTCCTGGGGTAGATCAGATACAACAGTACGAATTTTCAACCCATCGAGGTCTTCTGGGGTTTTTACCGTATGTTGGGTATTGGCAAAGTTACGCCAGCCACCTGTGTTGCCAATCGTCATCAGGCGAACCGTATCCCCTGAATCTTCTAGGATTTGCGCACGCAGTTCACGGGTAAAGTCGCCTGTGAACACCTCTTCTGCAACTCGGTCGTCACGCAAGACATAAGGCAGATCCAACACTTGTACATAAGGGTACATAGCGGAGGCACCGCCAGAAGTTGAAATGTAGATGTCTACAGATCCGTATTCCACTGCTTCCAGACACTCTACGCCATTGCCACAAAGCTGAGTCCCCATGTAGATGTCCACGGCAATTTTGCCGTTTGAATGGGATTCTACAAAGTCTTTAAAGACCACTAGGCCATCATAGTCTTCATCGTTCTCGTTGGAGTTTGCTACGGCGCGCAGATTAAAATCCGCTGCTTGAGCTAGGCCACTTAACATGACTCCAGCACCGATTAACGTCGCGGCAACAACACTGTTTATTTTTGTTTTCGTGAACATGTAACAGTCCTCTTTAATGGTTTTGCTTTGCGTTTGTGCCTATCCAGCCACCAACCCGAGCATTCGCGGTAAGGTCATGGATAGAGATGGGAAAAAGGTCACTAGGAAGATCACCAAGACTTCCACTGCCAAGAACGGCAGGATCGCTTTGGAAATGGTTTCGATACGCTCACCAGACACACTGGATGCTACGAACAAGACCAAGCCCATGGGCGGTGTGGCCAACCCGACGGTGAGGTTGACACTCATAATGATGGCGAAATGTACTGGGTCGATGCCCAAATTAATAAAGATTGGCCCTAAGATAGGTCCCAAGATAATGATCGCTGGACCTGCATCTAAGAACATCCCTACTATGAACAATAATAGGTTAATCAAGAACAACAGCATCAGCGGGTTTTCACTGATGGTCAGCACCCAATCCGCGAGGATCTCAGCACTGTGAGACAAACTCACTACTGTTTTAAAGGCAATGGCAGAACCAACTAATAACAGCACCACAGCAGAAGCTTGCGCACCTTTGATAAAGATATCAGGCAGGTCGCGCAATTTTACGGTTTTCATCACCCACACACTGATGATTAAGGCGTAAGCCGTGGCAATGGCTGATGCTTCCGTCGGCGTGAAGATACCACCGATAATGCCACCTAAAATGATCACTGGAGCAAACAGCGGGAAGATAGCGTTACGGGTAGCGGTGCCACGCTGTTTCCAAGTGGACTTAGGCCCAGCCACAGGGAAGTCGTATTTTTTTGCCATTAAGGCGATCATCACCATCAAGCCAGCACCAATCATAACGCCAGGGACAATGCCCGCAGCAAACAGAGCCGCCACGGATACTTCCATGGTGTAAGCGTAAATGATCATGATGCCTGACGGCGGAATGATCGGGCCGATGACAGAAGACGCTGCCGTGATCGCCGTAGCGAATTTACGGCTGTAGCCATTTTTTTCCATGGCGGGAATCATCATAGAACCAATCGCGGAGGTATCCGCCACAGCAGAGCCTGACAAGCCAGCAAACAACATACTAGACAGTACGTTCACATGGGCCAAACCGCCTCGCACATGACCAATAAAGGCTTGTGAAAACTGCACCAAATTCATGGTGATACCGCCTCGGTTCATCAGCTCACCGGCCAGCATAAAAAATGGGATCGCCATCAGCGGAAAAGAGTCAATGCCGTTATAGATGTTGCGAAACAACAGGGAGATATCACGCTCCATGCCTGTCACATAAAGCATGGCACCCGGTGCCGCCAACATGGCGAAAAACACGGGCATCCCGATTAACAGCAAGACTAAAAATAAAGGTAAAAACAGAGCTAACATACTGTACGTCTCTTGTTATTGTTGTTCTAAATACACGCCGTCAAATGACCAACCGTCTATTCGGCAGGAGCATCAGCACGGACTTCGGTCCCCAAAGCAAATTGCTTCTGACCAAGCAAACAGCCGATCTCCCGCAGACATAACTCGATATTTGCCAATAACATGGTGAAAAAGCACACAGGCATTGCCAAGTAAATCCACGCACGAGAAATGTGTATCGACGCCGCTCTGGAGCGGAATCCACGATCAAAGAAGTCGACCCCTAAGACGGTTAGCTTCACCAGTACGGCACCTGCCACCAACAGCAAAATCAGTTTAAGTAAGCTGGAAGCACGTCCCGGTAAGGCGCTTAAGAACATATCAATCGCGACGAATGAGCCCCGTCGATAGGCTTCCCCGGCTACCATTGCCATCATCCAGATCATCAAAGCGCGGGCGGCTTCTTCTGGCCACGGCAAGGCATTGCCGAGCACGTAGCGACAGAAGACTTGCAACAAGATCACACTGATCATCATTGCGACCAGCACCCAAGCAATGTTTCGCCCGATGCGATTGAGCAGTAAATTGATGGTGGTAAAGCAGGACACCAGCATTCTGAGAATTGCCATGTGTTACTCCCTCAAAAACGTATTGTTATTGTTATCGTGTCTTACAGTTTAAGGGACTTCATGTCCGGCTGCTGCGGTCCAAAGCTCGAACCAAGTTTCCCGGTCAATCTGGATATCCAAGATATTGGAAAGGGTTTTGATGCGCTCTGGGTTATTAGTCCCCACCACAGGCAAGATGTTCGCAGGATGCGCCAACAACCAAGCCAAGGCCACATGGTCAGAGGATGCCCCCTGCTCGCTTGCCAAGCGTTCAAACAAAGGTGCAAGGCGACGTGTTTCAGGGGTATCGCCAAATAAGGCGCCACCACCTAGAGGAGACCAAGCCATTGGCGTCAATTGATCCAATTGCATGGCACTTAAATTGCCATTGGTGAAGGCATCACGCTGTAACAGGCTCATTTCCACCTGATTCACCACTAATGGATGACGCATGCTGGCTTGTAAAAGACGCCAATCCCATACATCAAAGTTCGACACGCCCACAGCACGCACCTTACCACTGTCGATCAAGGCGTCTAATGCAGCCCCCGTTTCAGCAGCGTTCATCAAGGGGTCAGGACGGTGAATCAGCAACAAATCTAGGTAATCCGTATGAAGATTTTTAAGACTTTGCTCAACACTCGCTGTCACATAAGCAGCACTGGTGTCATAGAACTTCACACGGCGATCTGGGAATTTATCTGACATCAGGGCGATGTCACATTTTGAGATAAGCTGCATCTTAGAACGCAAGCTTGGGTCTTGGGCTAAGGCTTTACCGAATAGCGCTTCGCATTCGTAATCACCATAGATGTCTGCGTGATCAAAGGTAGTGATACCTTGATCTAAGCAAAGGTCAATCTTTTCTCTGACGTGGGCTAGAGACACATCACTCGCGTCTGCTAAACGCCAAACACCGTACACAAGACGGCTGAATTGCAGGTCAGATTTGCCAATTTGAACCATTCGCATTGTTTTCTCTCTCCGAATTTTGAGCGTTCCTGGCTTCCATAGGACGCTCAGAATTTTTGTTTTTGTTTTGTGCTCCTCGCTTTTGGTCGATGCAAACCGATACCGTCACGAGAGGTTGTATATTTACCCTAACAGTGTATTCTTGTGATGTAAATCAATAGTGAATGAATTTTCCTAAAAAGTTCTTTCCACCGCTCAAACCATGGTCGGTTTGATGGGCGAATACACTGCGAAGTCAGTCACTTAGGGCATTTTAGCTACTTACAATTGCCCGTTTGACTTGTAAGATAGGGATACATATTGCGCAGGATTAGGTGAAAAAGTGGAAAAGAAAAACAAGACAAAACAGCTACCGCTCTACATCCAAATTAGCGAATTACTGAATCGCGAGATTGCAGCGGGACATTGGTTACCGGGAGATCGATTACCCATAGAAGCCGAACTAGCAGCCAAGTTAGGCGTTGCCATTGGTACCCTTCGTAAGGCCTTAAAAAAGCTTGAAGAAGATGGTTTTTTGGAGCGCCGCCAAGGCTCAGGCAACTATGTTAAACGCGCCCCCGGCGGTCGTGCCATCTACCAGTTTTTCCATTTGGAAACCTTGGAAGGTGGTGGCGTCCCCACCGCTGATATTTTGTCAATCACGGTTGATGACGACGAGTTTGTGAAGCGCCAGTTAAACGTCGAAGCCGATGGTAAGCTTTGGTGTATCAAACGGGCACGCTATCTCAATCGCGAACTGGTCGCTATGGAACAGATTTGGTTTAAGCACGCCCATGCACCAACTCTCAAACCTAAGGATTTGCACGAGTCACTTTACCTCCACTATCGGGATCACTTTTCCTTTTGGATCAGCCGAGTGGAAGACGAAGTGGACTGTGCCCCCGCACCTCAGTGGGTGACGGACAATCTGGAGCTCGCTCCAGACACAACAATGCCAAAGGTGCATCGTAGAAGTTGGTCAAACGAAGGCATAATCGAAGAGTTTTCGTTTACATGGTATGACCCAGCCAAGTGTCGTTACGTTGCCCGATGGCACTAACATTTAATAAAAACAAGAGGTTAGAAAAATGGGTAATTCCGTTCGATATGGCATCCTAGGCTGCGGAATGATGGGGCAAGAACACCTCAGAAACTTGGCTTTGATCGATGGCGCACAGGTCGTCGCGATCACCGAACCCAATCAAGACATGCAAAAACGCTGCGCAGAGCTCGTCCCTAACGCACAGTTTTTCGACACATTAGAGGACATGCTGGACGCCGATCTCGGCCTTGAAGCCCTCGTCATCGCTACCCCCAATTACCAACATGCGGATCAACTGCTAGCGTTATTTGAGCGCACCACTTTGCCGATCTTGGTGGAAAAACCAGTGGTCAGCGATATCGCGCAAGTAGCGCAAATCCGAGAGGCCGCGGCCAAGCACCCAGCGCCAGTTTGGGTCGCTATGGAATACCGTTACATGCCTCCAGTGGCTCAGTTCCGCAAGCAACTGTTGGATGGAGACATTGGCCCGTTAAAAATGCTAAACATCCGTGAGCACCGTTTCCCATTCCTAGAGAAGGTGAATGATTGGAACCGTTTCAATCATCAAACCGGTGGTACCTTAGTGGAAAAATGTTGCCACTTCTTCGACCTAATGCGCCTGTTGATGCAAGGCGAAGTCAAACGTGTGTACGCTTCCACTGGGCAAGACTGCAATCATCTAGAAGAGCGCTACGACGGTGAAACCCCAGACATCATAGACAACGCCTTTGTGGTGGTGGATTTTGAAAACGGTCAGCGTGCCTGCTTGGATCTCAACATGTTTGCAGAAGGGTCCCGTTACCAAGAAGAAATCTGCGCCATCGGTCCGCAAGCCAAGCTTGAGTGTTTTGTCCCAGGTCCAGGACGCTTCTGGCCAACAGAAACCCTAGGGGCTGCGCCGATTCCAAAAGTAGTCCTTAGCCCTCGCGATCCTAAAGGCCCGATTGAATCTGACATTCCAGTCGACCCTGCCCTATTGGATGCGGGCGACCACAATGGTTCAACCTTTTACCAACACCTCGGCTTCTTCAAAGCCATTACTGAAAATGCTCCAGTGGACGTCACAGTGGAAGATGGCTTGAAAGCGGTGGTCATCGGTTTAGCCGCACAACATTCTGCACAAACGGGCCAAGCGGTCACAATCACGGATTCTGGTTACGCTTTCGCGTAAATTAATTTCAGAAAATAAAACTAAGTAAATCAATAGCTAATGAATGAACAGGGCGTTTCTTACAAAAAATTCATTCACTATTGATTTACTTTTTAGAGGAACGTGATTAGAGTTATTTTAATTCATTCACTATTGATTCATATCATTGAATGAATCCCTAACAACACGATGACCAAATCGGGAGTAAATATGAGTGTGGTAATTTCCAAACTAGAAGAACAAAAACAAGTAAATGGGTTGGATTTTCCATTGCTAGTGACGCCTCACAACTCGGACGTTCAAAGCAATAAAATGGAGTTTTTCAACTGGGTTGAGGGCAACAAAGCTGAGCTTCATGATCTGTTGATCAAACACGGCGCTGTGCTTTTCCGTGGTTTTCCAGTTGAAAACTCGGACGAATTCGAGAAGATGCTTGATCAAACAAATTACCAAAACATGCCCTACGTAGGTGGCGCGGCTCCCCGCGCACAAGTAACCGCCTCTCGCATTGTCACAGCTAACGAGTCACCTGCATCAGAAAAGATTCCGTTCCACCACGAGATGGCACAAGTCCCCACTCCTCCAGGCTATATCTTCTTTTATTGCGAAACCTCAGCAGCCAAAGGGGGCGCAACCTCCATTCTTCACTCGGGTGAGATTTGCAAAAAGTTCTTTGAGATTGCTCCAGACTTTGCCAAAAAAGTTGAAGAACAAGGGGTTCGCTATGTACGCGTGATGCCAGAAGTGACGGACAATACTTCTGCCATTGGTCGCTCTTGGAAAGACACCTTTCATGTGACTACTCGTGAAGACGCTGAAGAGAAAATGCGCGAAGCGGGCATGAATTGGGAATGGTTAGAAAATGGCGATGTTCGCACCGAAACACGTGTGCTACCGGGTATTCGGTTTGATGACGAAACCCAGCAAAAAACCTTCTTTAACTCCATTGTCGCTGTGTTCACAGGTTGGAATGATGCCCGTAACCAAGGGGAAAAAGCCGTCACCACGGCAGATGGTGAGCCCATGGACGCCACAGCGTTAGAGCAACTGGTAACCGCTATGGATGAGCTATGTGTGAACTTTAAATGGCAGGCAGGTGACGTACTATGGATCAACAACCATACGGTGTTGCATGCACGTCAACCGTTTGAAGGTGAACGCCGAATCTTAGCGTCTATCTCTTTCAAATAACCCCTAGTTTCAGGCCAGGTTAGCTAAAACTCCAGAAAAGGAACGCCGTGCTCGGTGTTCCTTCTATTTTATCTGGGGAAGAGACTATCGGGCAGTTCACCACAATATCTGTTCGTTCAATTGTCACCAAACCAAGCTCTTCCGCATCCAGAATTGCCTCCTCAGAGGTCAACACTTTTGCCTGACTAGGGTCCACCCACTTCACCCAATACATGTGCCAGACTGGGGAATATTGCTCGTCAGTGCTGTTGTAACCCACTGGTGACGGAGCCGAGCCAAACACGTTGTTAGGTTGCTCACCCCCGGGAAATCCGTACACACGCTCAAGCACGGTTTTTTGTCTCGGTGGCTTAGGGTACTCCGGAATGGCATCTCGCAATCTTGGCGCATAGTTCGCCCCCATTTCACGGGCCATGTCCGCATCGGATACGTCAGTGGTCACATAGTTGACCATTTGACCGTTATACCAAGCCGACAACATGGGTAATGAATACTCAGGATGCTTGTCTAAACTTGAACAGGCGCTCAGACCAAACACACTTATAACCAGCAGCACATAATGAAATGCCTTCATCTCTTTCCCTACTTGCGTGATTGTTAACACTTGTTAATCATAGGCTATTCGTGAGCTGAGGTTGAGTGAAATTTTAATCCGCCCGTTGACGCACATATTTATAGACGGTGTTACGACTCACCCCTGCTGCTTTTGCGGTGCGAGAAACATTCCCTTGGTATTCCTCAAGCAAGCGCACAATCACCTCCTCTAACTCGTCTTTTGGCAGAGAAGTGGCCTTCCCTCCTAACTCACTCTCTACTTCAGTTTGTAACTTAAGATCGTCAAAGAAATCATCGGGCAAATGCCAATCTTCCAGCTCTTCTTCATCCGCCATAGCCATCCCGACTTTCAGTACATGCATCAATTGACGCATGTTACCCGGCCAAGGATGAGAGACTAACAGGTCCAGCATAGAGTCTGATAAGGGTGGACCAGGCTCTTCCTTGCGCAACCGTTCGTGTACATAGGCAATGAGTTTACGCTTGTCCTGTCGATCTCGTAGAGACGGCAGCTCAACGTTAAGCCCTGAAATACGATAGTAGAGATCTTGTCTAAAAGTGCCTTCGTTAACCTCGTCTTTTAGATGACGATTGGTGGCTGAAATCAACTTCACATCCACCGGATACACTTCTGTGGAGCCAAGAGGCGTGACGACACGCTCCTGCAACACACGCAATAATCGGGATTGCACTGCTAGGGGCATTTCACCGATTTCATCCAGAAATAACGTCCCCTTGTGGGCTCGACGAATGAGGCCAATAGAGCCCTTTGTTTGCGCCCCCGTAAACGCCCCTTTTTCATAACCAAATAGCTCAGACTCTACTAACTCTGCTGGGATGGCAGCACAGTTTACCGCCACCAGCATCTCTTTATGTCGCGAGCTGTGGTAATGCAAACTGCGCACAAAGATTTCTTTACCGGCACCAGTTTCCCCATGGATCAAGATAGGGATGTCCTTTTCCATGATTTTATGGGCCTGCTTCACCATACGCCGCACACGCTCATCCCCATGCTCTAACTCTTCTAAAGGAATGACGTTACTTGGGATCTCAGTAGGCATGGGCTTTTCAGCCCCAATGACTTTAGGCGGTGCTTGGTAAGCACTGTCACGGCGGTAATCCGGAACCTTCATTACATGGGTCACTGGTGGCAGCACTTTCATGTAAAACTGATATCGCCCCAGCGCCCGAGTCTTCATAGGCATATGCAAAGGTTGGTTTTTAATCTCGCGCATATCGCAATCAAAGATTTGTGACACATTTAACAGGGACAAATCTCGGGCCAAAACCACTTCCGCTCGTCGGTTGGCGGAGATAATGGTGCCACGGTCGTCCAACACCAATAAGCCAGACCAATGACTGTCGAGACTGGTAAGGTTGGTGTTAAAACTCAGTATGAAATGGTCCTGTTGGAAGGCGGCGAAAATCAGGCGATTCTCCACACTTAAAGACATGAGTTTCACCATGCCTAAAGTATGATCTTGAGGAAGATATGCGTCGGAGGAAATATCCAATACCCCCAGCAACTCATTGCCGGTGTCATAAATAGGAGAAGCAGAACCCACCATGTAACGATTGGCGCGCAGGTAGTGCTCGTCTCGTCCCACTTGGATCGCACGGCCACTGATCAGGGCCGTCCCTATGGCATTTGTGCCCACGCCCTGCTCTGTCCATTGGTTGCCTTCTACCAGACCATGGTATTGGCCACGGCCAAAACGCTTCTGTCCCCAAGTATTCAGCACGTGGCCTTGGCGATCAGCCAAAACAATCATGCACGCGGAATTACTGAGGATGTTCTCATAGTAGGGAATGATCTCGTTTTCTGTTGTTTCCAACAGATCCCGATGCTGGTCACGAAGATCTTTCAACTCACCCGTGGGTAAGGTAGCAAAGTTAGGCTCGGTAGAATGCTCCAATCCAAATTGCTCACAGCGATACCATGACGCTTCGATTTGTTGTTTGTGTTCGTCGTCCGTTAAGTTGACGTTGGGCCTAAGCATTGCCTCGTCGTCACCCTTTTCTTCTTGTTTTTTTTCTGTCATTTGAGCTCCGGAACGGTTTCAGGAGCGACAAGCCGATTGTTATTTTGCGGTGCACTAACCGTCAGGTCAATGTAAATAACCGATCATATTTAAAAACAACATGCATCAGGTTGCCGACTGTTCAAAACACTGATCAGGCGAACACTTTACACGAAAATGAACACTCTTGTTCACAAATGAACAATTCCAAAAAACCTGACACAAACATAATAAAATTCATAAATTTCAAACACCTATAGCATTTAATTAAGTTTAAATAATTTTGGCACGCCCTTTGAATAGTCCTTAGCAACACTCTTGATGTGTGTTCATTTGCGAAAAGCGACAAGCCAATCACTGCCGCAATGGACACGAAACATCGCTTTAAGAAACCGCTTCATTGTGGCGGCCATAACAACAACAAAGGGTTAATTACAATGTCACTGACGCTCAACAACGTGTCCCGCGTTGTCGACGGAGAAACGTGGATTGATAATGTCAATCTGACGTTAGAGCCAGGCTCATTTAATGTGCTGCTGGGTCGAACGCTCTCCGGTAAGACAACACTGATGCGCCTTATGGCGGGGCTGGATCGCCCGACAAGTGGATCCATCATGATGAATAACGTCGATGTCACTGGTGTACCAGTGCGTGAACGTAATATTTCTATGGTGTATCAACAGTTCATCAATTACCCCAACATGACGGTGTACGACAACATCGCATCCCCTTTGCGACTGGCTAAGATGTCCAAACAAGACATTGATAAGCGGGTTCGCGAAACCGCAGAAATGCTGCGTATCGACAGCTACCTAGACCGCTTACCACTGCAGCTTTCGGGTGGTCAGCAACAACGTACCGCCATGGCACGTGCTTTGGTAAAAGACTCCCAAATCATTCTTTTTGATGAGCCTCTAGTTAACCTCGACTACAAATTACGGGAAGAGTTACGCCAAGAGTTACGCGCCCTATTTAAAGCTCGTAACTGCATCGCTGTGTACGCCACCACTGAGCCTAATGAAGCCTTGGCCCTTGCGGGTAATACGGCGGTACTTCATGAGGGCAAGCTACTGCAATTCGGCGAAACCGCTGAGGTGTACCATCGTCCAAAGGACATCATTACTGCTGAGATGTTCTCTGAGCCACCGATCAACGTGGTACCTGGGCGCGTGAGCGATACTGAAGTCACCTTTGATGATACGGTACATTTCCAGCTCAACAGTGACCTTCGTCCCCTTGAGCCAGGTAACTACCGCTTTGGTGTACGAGCTTCTCATATTGGCTTAGTCCCCCATTCCGATGACGACCTTGAACTGCCTGTTCAAGTGGACATTGCTGAGATCAGTGGCTCCGAAACCTTCTTACACGTACACAACCCCCACTTTGATTTGGTGCTGCATTTATCTGGTGTACATGAGTACCACGTGGATCAGCAGATCAAGGTGTATTTCCCTACCCACAAGTTGTACGCCTTCAATGAAGCGGGTCACCTTGTCCATGCACCGGCTGGCTTAGGAGGTCGATAAGATGGCTGAGATTACCTTAAACGCTTTGGCGCACACTTACAGCGACAACCCAAGCAAGCCGGAAGACTATGCCATCCGCCAGATGCAGCACATCTGGCACCAAGGAGGCGCCTACGCACTGCTCGGTCCGTCCGGTTGTGGTAAATCCACCCTGCTGAACATCATTTCTGGATTGCTTGAGCCTTCTGACGGGGAAGTATTGTTTGATGGCAAACGGGTGAATGAGCTAAAACCTGAAGAGCGTAACATCGCTCAGGTGTTTCAGTTCCCAGTGGTGTACGACACCATGACGGTGTACGACAATCTCGCTTTCCCTCTACGCAACATTGGTGTGCCAGAGCATAAGATTCGCTCCAAAGTCTACGAAGTGGCCGAGATCCTTGAGCTAACGGATCAGCTAAAACGCAAAGCCAAAGGCTTATCCGCAGACCAAAAACAAAAGGTTTCCATGGGGCGCGGTCTAGTCCGTGACGATGTGTCAGCCATCTTGTTTGACGAACCCCTCACCGTGATTGACCCACAGTTGAAATGGAAGCTGCGCCGTAAGCTGAAGCAGATCCATGAGCAGTTCAATATCACCATGGTGTATGTGACCCACGACCAGCTCGAAGCATCAACCTTTGCCGACAAGATCGCCGTCATGTATGAGGGCCAGATTGTTCAATTTGGTACGCCACGTGAGCTGTTTGAACACCCAGCACACACTTTTGTGGGGTACTTCATTGGTTCTCCAGGTATGAACTTTATCGAAGCCAAAGTCAGCGACGCTTTGTTGGAATTCGGTGACCACTCGCTTCCCCTTCACCCTGAGCTGCAAAAGCGCTTAAACGATATGGAAGCCACCCATGTAAAAGTCGGCATTCGTCCTGAGTTTGTTCACGTTTGGGACGGTGCAAACGATGACGCCTTTCTCGTGGATGTGGAGTTTGTAGAAGATCTTGGCACCTACAAGATCCTCACATTCAACTTTGCTGGCGTAAAGATGAAAGCTCGCTTAAGCGAAGATCAAAAAGTCCCCCAGGGCAAAGCCTATGTAAGCTTCCCTGAGCAGTGGACCAAGATCTACGTGGATGAATTTTTGGTGGAGGTCGATTATGAATAAGGTGGAAAACAACAAAGCTTGGTGGCTGGTGATGCCCGTCTTCTTGATCGTTGCCTTCTCCGCGATCATCCCGTTAATGACGGTTGTGAATTACTCGGTACAGGACATCTTTGATCCTTACACCCGCTATTTCGTGGGGACTGAATGGTTCAAACAAGTCATGACGGACACCCGCCTGCACGACGCCTTAGTACGCCAGTTCATCTTCTCTTTCACCATCTTGGCGATTGAGATTCCGCTGGGTATTGGTATCGCGCTGATGATGCCAACCAAAGGCCGCGGCGCGTCCTTGTCCCTGATCCTAGTGGCGATTCCATTGCTGATCCCATGGAACGTAGTCGGCACCATTTGGCAGATCTTTGGCCGTGCGGACATTGGTTTATTTGGTGCCATGATGGCCAAGCTCGGGATCAACTACAACTACGCCTCTGAGCCTATGCATGCTTGGCTAACCGTAGTGCTAATGGATGTATGGCACTGGACGCCACTGGTGGCTCTGCTGTGTTACTCCGGTCTGCGCGCCATCCCTGAGGTGTACTACCAAGCAGCTCGCATTGATAAGGCATCCCGTTGGGCGGTATTCCGCTACATCCAGCTACCTAAGCTGACCAACGTACTCATCATCGCTGTGCTGTTGCGCTTTATGGACTCCTTCATGATTTACACCGAGCCCTTTGTGCTCACGGGTGGCGGCCCTGGTACTTCGACGACCTTCTTGAGTCAGTCCTTGGTACAGCAAGCCATCGGTCAGTTTGACTTAGGCCCTGCGGCGGCGTTCTCGCTGGTGTACTTCTTAATCATTCTTCTCGTGTGTTGGGTGTTCTACACAACCATCATGCACATGCAAAAAGACAAGTAGGAGGCGATCATGTCAGATAACGCTGCATTGACCCGTCATAAAGCTCAAGCAAACGAACCTATTGCTGAAGCCAGCTACACCCATAGTGCCCCCCAAGCTCCAGTGTTTAGCCACGCGGAGCGCAAGGCGAAACATGCCCTATGGCGTGGACGCATTGGCATTACCTTGTACTTGGTGCTGCTACTGATGCCGATTTATTGGCTGATCAATATGTCGTTCAAAACCAATACCGAAATCCTTGGGGGCTTGTCCTTCTTTCCACAGGATTTCACGTTGGAGAACTACGCCAAGATTTTTGGCGACCCCACTTGGTACATGGGCTACGTGAACTCAATTATTTACGTATCCATGAACATGGTGATCAGCTTGTTGGTGGCACTGCCAGCTGCCTATGCCTTTAGCCGCTACAAGTTTGTCGGCGACAAGCATATGTTCTTCTGGTTGCTCTCTAATCGTATGGCTCCCCCAGCGGTGTTCTTGCTGCCGTTTTTTCAGCTGTATTCGTCCGTTGGCTTGTTTGATACGCACATCGCGGTCGCCCTTGCCCACTGTCTCTTTAACGTCCCCCTAGCCGTTTGGATTTTGGAAGGCTTTATGAGTGGCGTGCCAAGAGAAATCGATGAGACGGCTTATATTGACGGCTACTCGTTCCCGAAATTCTTTGTGCGCATCTTTCTACCTTTGATTCGCTCAGGGATAGGTGTGACGGCTTTCTTCTGCTTCATGTTCTCTTGGGTGGAGTTGCTTCTCGCACGCACACTGACTTCGGTAGATGCCAAGCCTATCGGCGCCATCATGACCCGTACCGTGTCCGCCTCAGGGATGGACTGGGGGCTGCTCGCCGCAGCCGGTGTACTGACCATAGTACCGGGCATTTTGGTGATCTACTTTGTTCGTAACCATGTGGCTAAGGGCTTCGCCCTAGGCCGAGTGTAAGGAGAAGAATCATGGCTTGGATGTCTTGGACTCTGCCTACCGCCGCATTTTTTGCGGGTATTGCGCTGATTTTAGTCGCAATGACCGTATGGCAAACCGTGTCTCCCAGTGTTGAACGCAAGGGCTTTTTGCCCATCGACACCACCCGTGGAGATCGACTCTTCATTGGTTTGTTAACCAGTGCCTTTATCCATTTAGGTTTTGTGGCGTTGAGCGAAATCTCGCTCTACGTTGCAACCGTGCTCTGCGTGTTCTGGATGATGATCCTGATGCGCTGGGGCTAATGAGCGTGAAAGACAAGGACGACTTTGCATGGAAGCAAAACAACAATCATTAACTGTTGAGGTAAAACATGTACAACAATAAAAAGAAACTCGTTTTAGCTGCCATCCCATTTGCCGTTGCGTTGAATTCGGCAAATCTATGGGCTGACCAATATTCAGATGCCGCTCAGAAGTGGGTTGACAGCGAATTCACAGTTTCAACGCTCTCAGAAGCAGAGCGAATCAAGGAGCTTGCGTGGTTTACAAAAGCCGCTGAACGTTTTCGTGGGATGGAGATCAACGTCGCTTCTGAGACGCTGACCACCCACAAATACGAATCTCAGGTGCTCGCGAAAGCCTTTTATGAAATCACTGGCATCAAGGTTAACCATGACCTGATCCAAGAAGGTGATGTGGTCGAAAAACTGCAAACGCAGATGCAGTCTGGCCGTAACATCTACGATGCCTACGTGAATGACTCTGACTTGATTGGTACTCACTTCCGTTACGGTAAAGTCGTACCCATTACAGACATGATGAACGAAGAGCCATCTCTTAAGTCTCCGACTTTAGACCTAGGGGACTTCATCGGTTTGAACTTCACCTCTGGACCAGATGGCAAACTCTACCAGTTGCCAACCCAGCAGTTTGCCAACCTTTACTGGTTCCGCTATGACTGGTTCCAGCGTCCAGAGCTGAAACAGCAATTTAAAGACATCTACGGATACGAGCTAGGTGTGCCAGTCAACTGGTCTGCCTACGAAGACATCGCAGAGTTCTTTACTAAGCACGTGGGCGAAATCGATGGAGAGAAAGTCTACGGTCACATGGATTACGGTAAAAAAGACCCATCCCTTGGCTGGCGCTTCACCGATGCTTGGTTCTCTATGGCAGGCGCGGGGGATAAAGGTCTTCCAAACGGTCTACCAGTGGACGAATGGGGTATCCGTGTAGAAGGCTGTAACCCTGTGGGTTCCAGTGTCGCACGTGGTGGTGCCACCAATGGCCCAGCAGCGGTTTACGCGACCACTAAATACGTGGATTGGCTACGCCAGTACGCGCCACCAGAAGCCCAAGGCATGACCTTCTCAGAATCTGGCCCTGTCCCTGCTCAAGGCAGTGTGGCTCAGCAGATCTTCTGGTACACCGCCTTCACGGCAGACATGACGCAAAAAGGTTTGCCTGTGGTCAACGAAGACGGCACGCCGAAATGGCGTATGGCGCCTTCTCCACGTGGACCATACTGGGAAGAAGGCATGAAACTGGGTTACCAAGACGTGGGTGCATGGACCTTCATGAACTCTACGCCAGAGGATCGCCGTAACGCTGCTTGGTTGTACGCTCAGTTCACCACAGCAAAAACGGTGTCATTGAAGAAAACTCTGGTGGGGCTAACGCCTATCCGTGAGTCCGATATCAACTCTCCGGAGATGCAAGAAGCCGCGCCATTCCTAGGCGGCTTAGTTGAATTCTACAAGGGGCCAGCTCGTGAGCAATGGTCTCCAACGGGTATCAACGTTCCGGATTACCCAAAACTTGCTCAGCTTTGGTGGCAGTACATTTCTCAGGCAGCCAGTGGTGAAGCCACACCACAAGAAGCCTTGAATGGCCTTGCGGAAGCACAAGACAAAGTTCTAAACCGTCTTGAGCGTGCCCGCGTCCACGATAACTGTGGGCCTAAGCTAAACGAGCCTCGCGACGAGTCTTACTGGTTGAGCCAGCCAGGCGCGCCAAAAGCGAAGCTTGCTAACGAAAAAGTTCAGGGTAAAACCGTTGATTACGATGAACTGATTCGTTCTTGGGAATAATCGTCCCGTTTATGATCACCCTCTAGGTTCTTGACCGGCTTTTTAGCCGGTCTTTTTTTGCCCGGTTTTTATCCCGCAACAAGTAAGCACTACTTACGTTGGATGGAGACGCACATCACACTGACAATAATCAGCAAAGCCCCCAACCATTGCACTAAGGACAAACTCTCCCCCAGCCACAGCATGGCGAACAAAGCCCCAAACAAAGGCTCGCTGCCCATGAGCAAAGCCACCCGAGTAGGAGAGGTTCGGCTTAATGCCATGTTTTGCGCAAATAAGGCAAACAGAGTACACATCACCACCAGATACAAGGTAATCAGCCAAAACTCCGTCGTCAGCAAGGCGCTATCTGACACCTGCTCACCTAATTGAAACGCCACAGTGATCGCCACCAAGGTCACCACTAACGACTGAATCGCCGTGAGGCTAAACAGTGTGATGGCACGCCCTTGGGTCAAGGTCTTGGTCAGAGTCACCATCACCGCACGTCCTAGGGCTGCCCCTAAAATCAACCAATCCCCTAGGTTTAGGGTCAAATCAAAGCCCTGTTTAGTGCTCAACAAGACCACTCCCAATACACTGAGAATCCCCATGCTCCAGAGAAACAATGGCACAGCAGCACGATTTAATAGGCTTTCCAATAAAGCCGTTAAGATCATCGACAGACTAATCAAGATCGCAGCATGGGTGGCACTGGTGTTGGCAATCCCATTCACCTCGCAGGCAAAAATAATTGCCAACACCGCACCTGTAGGCAGCGCCCGATACCACTCGCGGTTTTTACCGGCGCGAAAATCTGCCAAAACTTGAGGCAATAGAAACAAAGACGTCAATCCAAAACGCAAGGCTATAAACGAAAACACTCCCACGTACACTAAGACGTCTTTGGTTAAGCCATAACTGGTGCCCCATACAATAGCCACCAGCAAAAGCATTACCTCTGTCCAACCTCTACCCGCCTGATGAGTCGCTGCTCCCGTGATCATATCTGTTTCTCCAACAATAACTTTGACCTGGAGGAGTCTAATTTGTAACCTTCAGAACATTAATACAGATAATTGGCACATCACTTATATCAAATGAACATAAATAGACTATTAAGAGTGCTTCCTGAATTGGGCATATTGGTGACTGTTATTGAGACAGGCAGCTTTTCCGCGGCTGCAAGACGCATTGGTTTGCCTCCATCATCCATTAGTCGCTCCATTTCAAAGCTGGAAGAAGAGTTAGGCGCAAAATTACTTGAGCGCACCACTCGAACCTTAGCGCTCACATCTGCTGGGCGTGTGGTACATGAACAAGCCGTGTCCATGATGGATGCCGCCAAAGCGGCCGTGTCTTCCACTCAAAGCGAACAGGATGAGTTAAAAGGCGTGCTGCGAGTGGCGGCTCCAAAGGCTTTTTGTAAGCACATCATGACGCCCTTGGTGTTTCGATTTATGGCGCTGCACCCCAAGCTTCGCATCCAACTAACTGCCTCGGATAACCTAATCGATCCCACCAGTGGCGACGTCGATATTGTCTTTCATGTGACCGACTCCCCGATTGAGAACTTGGTGGCTCATAAGGTAGGTCATGTGAATCAGGTGGTGTGTACGACTCCCAATTATTTGGCTGATCGCATTCAGCCCTGCCACCCTCAAGATTTACTGGATCATCCTTGCATAGCCTTAGGAGAACGCAGTGATGACCACTGCTGGTACTTTGCCAAAGAAGGAGAACTAGAACAGGTGCGCACTCAAGGGTTCTTCGCCAGCAATCATTCCGAGATCCGCTTGGCTGCGGTGACAGAAGGCCTAGGGATTTCCGTGTTTCCAGAATTTGTCGTAGCAGAGGCCATTGCTGCTGGGCAATTGGTGCCGATGCTGACCGATTGGGTTTATCAAGGGAGTTATCATGGGGACGTGTACGCCCAGCATAGCCAGTCGAGGTTTGTACCTGCTGCCATACGGCGCTTTATTAAATTTGTGCAGGCTGAGCTAAGCACTCAGCCTGCACAAGCGGGCTAATGGGGTATTTAAGAAGTGTGATCACCAATCTCGTCAAAGATTTTAACCGACACCAACTCCCCTAGGGTGCTCATGCGGATGACTTCTGGCGGATTGTCTGTTGACCAAAAGTCGCGCCATTCTTCTTTAGAATTCCAGCGGGCAATGGCCAGAAAGTGGCTGGCTTTTGCTTCGTCTTCCAGCAAACAGCTGCCGTGGGCACCGGGATAAGTCTCACGCACAATGTGGGTTGTCTCACGCCATGCCTCACAAAACTCTTGTAAATTTTCTGGGCTTACCTGCCATTCATACACCACTCGAATCATCTTCTTTTCCTTATCTTTCCCGTCAATTTAAATCGGTTTGTCAGCCTAATATGGCGAGTATATCCCAAGCCATCTCGAGAGTTTGTGACCAGTATTGGGGGATTGTGTAGCAAACTGTAGCCCACCCCCAAGGTCATACTCACTACCATAACGAAAAAAGGAGGCCAAAGCCCCCTTACTTTCGTCGAATACCATATTCGATGATTACAGCGTTGTGCGCACTCGACGGACCGCATCCAACCAACCGTCGTACAACTTAGTACGATTGTCCCCATCCATATCAGGGGTAAACTGATGTTCAGACTGCCAAAGCTCACTGATTTGCTCTAAGGATTCATAAATACCGACTTTTAAGCCTGCCAAGAAGGCCACCCCTAGGGCAGTGGTTTCTGTGACCTTCGGACGCTCCACCGTGATACCAAGCAAATCACTTAAGAATTGCACCACCAGATCGTTCACCACCATGCCACCGTCCACACGTAAGGTGGCAAAGTCGGCTCCGTCTTGGGCCATGGCATCCACAAGATCTTTAGTTTGGTAACACACGGAGCGCAACCCCGCACTGACGATGTCAGAGGCACTGGTATCTCGGGTCAAACCTATCATGGCTCCCCGAGCATCAGGGTCCCAATAAGGCGCCCCCAACCCCGTGAACGCGGGCACCAAGTAAACCGTATCCGCATTTAATGCGCGCTGGGCAAGGCTTTGGGTTTCTGAGGCATCCGCAAACAGCTTCAAGCCATCTCGTAACCATTGAATCGCGGCACCAGCAACGAAAATACTGCCTTCTAAGGCATAGGTCACTTTACCGTTGATACGGTAGCCAACAGTTGTCAGCATTTTATGTTCTGATTTCAGGGCTTGATCGCCGGTATTAAGGATCAAGAAACAGCCAGTACCATAGGTGCTTTTCACCATGCCAGGTGTAAAACAGGCCTGTCCTACTAACGCCGCTTGTTGATCTCCAGCAATGCCATTAACCGGAATCGCCGCGCCCAACCACTGTTCATCGATCACCCCAAAATCATCACTGGAATCCATGACTTGAGGAAAGATCACATCCCCAATGCCCAGCAACTCAATGAGTTCGTCGTCCCAATTTTGCGTATGAATATTAAACGCCATGGTGCGTGCTGCGTTAGTCGCATCCGTGCGATGGTAACGCCCGCTGGTGAGTTGCCAAAGTAAATAGCTGTCCACTGTACCGAAAGCAATATGGCCTTGTTGGGCTCGTTCGCGCACACCTTCCACGTTTTCCAAAATCCAGCGAATCTTGGTAGCAGAAAAATAAGGGTCAATTAAAAGGCCTGTTTTGGCTTGCACTGATTCACTGTGCCCTGCTTCCACTAAAGATTGGCAGTATTCACTGGTACGGCGATCTTGCCATACAATGGCGTTATAAACGGGCTGACCGGTTTCGGTATCCCAAAGAATGGTGGTTTCGCGCTGATTTGTAATGCCGATTGAGGCTACCGCGCTGGCATCGATGCCTGTATCCTTCAACACGTTTTGACAAACGGTTAACGTTGTTGACCAGAGATCATCAGGGTTATGCTCTACCCAGCCGTCATTAGGAAAGATCTGCGGAAATTCTTGCTGGGCTTGCCCCACTCGAGTGCCTTGGGTATCAAACAGGATAGCACGGCTACTGGTGGTGCCTTGGTCAATTGCAAGTAGATACTGACTCATGGAAGGATTCTCTTATCAGTGTCACCCATCCAATGAACCAAAATCGATGGGTGTTTGTTATTTTTGTTATTCGAACATAAATGTTCAAAATCGAATATAGTTATTAAAGCGATAATCGCAGCGTTTAGCAAGTCACTATCGAGGAGATTAATACACCTATGGGGCAACAAACACGTCAAGATCGAATCATTCAACTGGTGAGTGAGTCAGGTTATGCCTCCATTGAGGAGTTAGCCGCTCTCTTTAAAGTCACACCGCAAACGATTCGCCGTGACATCAACGCTTTGGCAGATGAAAACAAGTTACGCCGCCACCATGGGGGCGCAAGTATTGACTCCTCGACCACCAATGTGGATTACAATACTCGCCAAGCATTACAACTGGATGCCAAAAAGCAGATCGCTAAACGTATCGCCCAAGAGATTCCTAATGGTGCTTCTCTATTTATCAATATCGGTACCACAACCGAAGAAGTTGCCCGTGCCCTGCTGCAACATGAAGGATTAAAAATCATCACCAATAACATCAATGTTGCGTCGATCTTGCGGGTAAAAGAAGACTTTAACGTGATTGTGGCAGGGGGGTCCGTACGCTCTAGAGACGGCGGTATTATTGGTGAAGCCACCGTAGACTTTATTAATCAATTTCGTGTCGACTACGGCATCATCGGTATCAGCGCCATCGATCAAACAGATGGATCACTGCTGGATTACGATTACCAAGAAGTACGCGTGGCTCAAGGCATCATCGCCAATTCACGACACGTTTTTTTAGCCGCCGACCATGCAAAATTTGGCCGTAACGCTATGGTCAGACTGGGTAACATCACCCAGGTTGATCGTCTGTTTACGGACGACGTCCCCCCTAAGACCATCCAAGCCTTGCTGAAAGAGCATTCCGTCAAGCTGGAACTTTGCCACCACTGATTTCCAAATCCAGTTTCTTCTCTCTATACATATGACCGTCCAATGACGGTTATATGACATCTCGTTTATTTCATCATTTGAACTTGCGAAACGACTATTTCACGTCTAATATCGAACATATATTTTCGTTTTTGAACATCCATATTCGTTTTCAAAAGAGGTAAACCATGAAACAAACGCATTTTGATCTCTTCGTCATTGGGGGAGGCATCAATGGCACAGGGATCGCAGCCGATGCGGCTGGACGCGGTTTATCTGTTGCCCTCTGTGAAATGAACGATTTGGCCAGCGCCACATCCTCTGCCAGCAGTAAGTTGATCCATGGGGGTTTACGCTACTTGGAGCATTACGAGTTCCGCCTAGTACGAGAAGCCTTGAGCGAACGTGAAGTGCTGTTGAAAATTGCACCTCACTTAGTGACGCCTATGCGTTTTCAAATGCCCCATCGCCCTCACCTACGCCCTGCTTGGCTGATTCGATTAGGACTGTTCCTCTACGACCATTTGGGTAAGCGCGAGCTGTTACCGGGCTCTAAAGGGGTAAAATACGATGCCAGTAGTGCCCTAAAAAGCGAAATTACCCAAGGCTTTGAATACTCAGATTGCTGGGTCGATGACGCACGCCTTGTGGTGGCAAATGCTCAAAGCGCCCAAGAAAGCGGCGCCCTCATCATGCCACGCATGCGTTGTGAATCTGCCCACCGTGAAAATGGCCAATGGGTGATCGAGACTGAAGACACTGTCACCGGCGAGCGCCATCAATTCACTGCCAAGGGCATTGTCAATGCGGCTGGCCCTTGGGTGTCGAGCTTCATTGAGAAAAAAGTACAGCGCAAAGCGCCATACGGCATTCGCATGATCAAGGGCAGTCACATTGTTGTGCCAAAGCTATATTCCCAGTCTAACTCTTTCATTATGCAAAACGCTGACAAGCGCATTGTGTTTGCCATTCCTTACCGTGACAAATACACCCTAATCGGCACCACCGATCAAGAATACAAGGGCGACCCTAAGGATGTGGCCATCAGCGAAGAAGAAACCAATTACATTCTGGACGTGGCGAACCAGCACTTCAAAGCTCAGCTTAAACCCAGCGACGTAGTTTGGACCTATTCAGGTGTGCGTCCATTGCTAAATGACGAATCGTCCAATGCCTCAGCGGTTACCCGCGACTACACCTTGCACGTGGAAGATGAAAACGGCAAAGCCCCATTGCTCAGTATCTTTGGAGGCAAGATCACCACTTACCGCCAACTGGCCTTGTCTGCCATGAATGACCTGAAGGAATACTTCCCAGCCATGGGCAAAGAGTGGACTCATGCAAAGCCGCTACCTGGTGGCGACATGAGCAACGACTACAGCGTCCTGATCGGCAAGCTGATGGCAGAGTTTCCGTTCTTAAGTGAATCCTTAGCCCGCCGTTTTACTGGCAGTTACGGCACCCTGTCCTACGTGTTATTAGGTGACGCCACCAGCGAAGAGGACTTAGGCACCTGCTTTGGCTCGGACCTGTACCAAAAAGAAGTGGACTACCTCATCGAACACGAATGGGCTCATACGGCTCAAGACATTCTCTGGCGTCGCACTAAACTGGGCTTAGAGTTTGATGACAACCAAGTACAAACCCTAGAACGCTATTTAGCATCACAGGCTGCCATTAGCCCCGAAGATGCTGCCTTGGTAGACATTGCCTAGAAAACCGCACTCACAACAAGAGGCCACTACAAAGTGGCCTTTTTAATGCCTGCTATGCAGCGCCAAGTGATAATGAGCATTTCCTAGGATGGATGAAACCCATAGAGAATCTCATTACACTGTGATGAACTGAAATAACTGATTAACAAGGGATGAAAACACTATGGCAAGTTATGGCTTTCTAGGCTTAGGCATCATGGGTAAAGCAATGGCACTTAACCTCCTTAAGGCAGGGTTTGATGTCACCGTCTGGAATCGCTCTCCAGAAGCCTGCGCTGAGCTCATTGAACAAGGAGCCAAACAAGGCAAGAGCCCAAAAGACGTGGCAGCTCAGTGTGACATCACCTTTGCTATGGTGTCTGACCCAGAAGCGGCCAAGGCCATTGCGTTGGGGGAAAACGGTGTCACGAAAGGTATTGGCGAAGGTCGTGGCTATGTGGACATGTCCACGGTCGATGACGACACCTCAAAAGCCATTGAAGCGGCCATCCAAACCGCTGGAGGACGCTTTCTCGAAGCCCCAGTGTCTGGCACCAAGCAACCGGCCATTGATGGCACCCTGATCATTCTCGCGGCTGGGGACGAGTCTCTTTATCAAGACGCCCTGCCTTGCTTTGAAGTGATGGGTAAGATGGCCCCTTATCTTGGTCCTATTGGCCAAGGCGCTAACATGAAATTAGTGGTGAATATGGTCATGGGCAGCATGTTAACCGCCTTCTCAGAGGGCATGTCTTTGGCACAAAAAAGCGGCCTCGACGCCAATCAATTACTGGAAGTGCTCGCTAACGGCGCTATGGCCAACCCTATGTTCAAAGTCAAAGGCCAGATGCTATTAGACGACAACTACGCTACCAGCTTTCCCCTAAAGCACATGCAGAAAGACATGCGCCTTGCCATTGCCTTGGGAGATAAACTGGACCAACCTCTGCCTACCGCAGCCGCCGCTAACGAGCTTTTTAAGCAAGCCCGCAAAGAAGGCTGTGCGGATCAAGACATCGCAGCAGTGTACAAAGTGGTGAAGTAATCCAATAGAGCCATAGGCCGTCCATGACGGCCATTGGCCTACTCTAAATAACCTTAAAGGTCCTCACCCCGCTCTTTCGCAAGCTTAATAAAGCGCCTATGGATACGCCGAGTAGCCCACCAGACACCACCTATCACCAAGGGCACTGACACACCTACCGCCAGGCTCTTATCGATTGGCGCACCGTGCTCATAGGCGGCTTCGATTAGGTATTTGATCAATCCAATACTGTAGTAAGAAATGGCCGCCACTGACAGGCCTTCTACCGTATGCTGCATGGCCAGCTGAATCTTAGAGCGACGATCCATAGAAGCTAACAGGTGTTGGTTTTGAGATTGAATGGTCATTTCCACTCGGGTGCGCATCATGTCCGATACTCGGTCAATACGCCGCGAAAGGTTTTCTAAATGGTCACTGGTAGCCTTGCAGGTACGCATGGCCGGAGTCAGACGACGAGTCATAAACTCAGTAATGGTTAAGTGTCCAGACACCTCGTCTTCTTTCAATTCGTTCAAGCGAATGAGCACCAGATCATGGTAGGCAGATGTAGCACTAAAGCGGAAGGTGGTTTTAGCTCGGGCTGCTTCTACCCATGCCGCCATATCAATAATCTGTGTAAGGACCGCCTGCTCGTCCACTTCCGCTTCCGTCTCCGCTAATTGTGCGGTCAACTCGGATAATCGTTGGTCCATGGTGGCAAGTCGTTGGTTATACAAACGCGCCGTGGGCAAACCTAACAAAGCAAACAGTCGGTAGGATTCGATCTCAATTAAACGCTGCACCATCCGGCCCAACTGACTGTCACTCATATTGCGGTTGTACACCAGAATACGACCACAGCCATCGCTATGCACTTGGAAAGTGGTCCATACTTGTGCGTCGCCGTTTTGTGGCCGACTGCCCACCAAGCGCATCCCTTCAAAGTAAGATTTCACATGGGCAAGTTCCGGCTCAGGCTGTTCTTTGGCATCTTCAATAGCCACATGAAACGCTGACACAACCGTACCTTCAATGCCTTCTATCCAATCCCTTGGCAAACAGCTTAAACCGTTATTGGCAAAAGGATCCGCTAGAAATGGCGCACCTTGGTTAATGATGGTGTAGGAAATAAACTCTAAGTGGGACTCACGACGAATACGAACATCACCAAACACCACTTCCAAACACACTGAATCTTTGGCTGGAGGTACTACCCCGTAACGCTCATACAGGGCAGAAAAATGCTGAAAATCACGGCGCTTCTGCTCAACATTCATCAGTACCGCAAGGTAGCTGACCCGAGCAGGACTGGCGATTACTTGGAAAGGACGTGAATGCAACTCAGCGTATAAATCATCACGCTGAGAATGCATGGTTAACCCATAAGGATTGACGACGGGATTCACTGGCAACTCGCTTTTTTATTTTGCTAAAGGGGTAGCTAAATCATTGGCTTTATTGGATTTCAATGCAACCTCAGTCGCTTTTAAATCACACGAATTATTTCGATCTTTACATGAGAAATCTCTATATAGGTTTTGCTAACAGATTCACTCACGTCACCTTGATGTCACATTCCCTTGGCAAACTGGTCGTCCATGCTAGAAAAGGTAATTTCGATGTTTTACCCATTCCGACGTCGACCAGCACTGCGCCCATCCAGTCTTAATACCATTCAATTGGAACAAGAAGCCCCGATTCACCGGGTAGATGATCGCTACTTATCTTTCTCCATCGACATCTCTTTAATCATTGGCGGACAGTGGTGGGAAGGCAGTAACGACTCTAAGCGTGGCCTTGGCACAAATCGAGTCCCCCCCCTCAATTTACAACATCCTAAGCTCAATCAATTTGTGTCCCACTTACAACCCGCTTACCTAAGAGTGGGGGGAAGCGAAGCGGATACCATTCACTATTTTTGTTCTCAGGATGCCCCCAACGACAAGGAGCCAGAACTGTCGGAAGCCATTTGGAATCGATTATTAGACTTCATTAAACAGCACCAACTGAAGTTTATGTTCACCTTCAAATACGGGGCATTTGATCGTTCGCGACATGGTAATTGGAATGGTGCAGACAGTGCAGCCCTTCATCAACACGCCCTTAAACGTGGCGTGGAAATCGACGTCTGTGAATTAGGGAATGAGCTAAATGCCTATTGGGCTTTTCATGGTATGCGCGCCCAGCCTAAAGCTAAACAACTGGCATTGGATTATCAGCGCTTTATTAATCAAGTACGTTTAATGAGCCCAAACAGCCGTATCGCGGGGCCTGGGAGCGCATTTTGGCCCCTATTAGGGGAAACCATTAAACCCTTCTCTAATATCACCCCTACGTTTCTAGAGCAGCTAGCCGGTCAACTGGACATAGTGGACTGGCACTATTACCCATTCCAAAGTCAACGGTCTCCAATACGAACCCGCACCGCCCGCTTAGAAAAACTCTTAGACCCTAACTCTTTAAGGGACTTTGAAACCTATTCCAACCGATTAAATCAATATCGTCTGGCTTATCAGCCTCAAGCGGAATTATGGACCGGCGAGTCCGGCTCTGCCCAATGCGGGGGACAGCCCAAACTATCAGATCGATTTGCCTCCTGTTTTTGGTGGGCAGATCAATTAGGTCGTGGAGCACGCCTTGGACAAAAAGTCATGATTCGTCAGTCGTTAATCGGCGGGGATTATGGCTTGATACAGCGGGAAAGTTTAAAACCCAACCCAGATTTCTGGGTCAGTTGGCTATGGAAAAGACTTATGGGGCCTGACGTGTATTCGGTGTCGAGCCAGAACCCAAACCTAATCGTCTATTGTCATGGGGGGCATAAACGCTATCGCCGCACCTTACTGATCATCAATATGACCAACCAACCCCAGCGAGTACGCTTTCAAAACGTTGGTAAGGCCAAGCGCCGTTTTGAAGTCACAGGGGCAAAGCTCACCAGCAAAAAACTTCTAATTAATGGAGTAGAGCCAAAATTCCGCAAGGGCAAGGTATCTCTTAAGGACTTTCCGAAACTCTCCAAATTAGACCTAGTGAGCCCTTACAGCATTAGTTTTTGGGTCTTTTCTGACGCTCAGGAGTATGCGAATTCCGCTTCCAGCCTGGACGCCCCTTCACCACCAATGTGATCTAAAAATGCCTGCATCACTGGTGTAGGCTGCTTGCTACTGGGGTACACGGCACACCAACTTCGTTTAAGCGGAAATCCCTTGATACTAGGAGATACCAAAGTCCCTAAACGAAGCTCCGCGAGCACGTTGGCATAGGGCAACACCGCCACCCCCAATCCCGCTAAAACCGCATGCTTAGTGGCTTCGTTTGATCCAAGCTCCATTACTGGCTTAAGTTGCACCCGCTGGCTCTTACACCAGTCTTCAATGGCTGCCCGAGAGCCAGACCCCAACTCACGCATCAATATTCCCGCGTCAAAAAATGCCTGCTGGTCGATATTCTCCCGCTGCAAAATAGGATGCCCAGCTTTCACCACGGGTATCAAAGGGTTGTCAAAGAAGGGCTGACGGCTCAGTAAGCGGGTGTCTGGCACGATTCCCATAATCACCATGTCATCTCGGTTTTGCAGCAGGCGCTCTGTGGCGTTGGCTCGGTTGAGCACCGTCAGACGCGCGTTCACTTGGGGGTAACGCTCCAAAAAGCCTTTTAACAGATAAGGCACTATGATCTCCGCGGAACTCACCACACAGATTCTTAGCTCTCCACGAAGCTGCCCCTCTAATTGGTAAAGATTCATTTGCAGGGATTCCAGATCACTGAATATGCCACGAATCACCTGCTCAAGCTGCTCTCCAGCAGGAGTCACGTAAAGCTGCTTACCCACATAATCAAACATGGGCTGACCTAGAGCGCTTTCTAACTGCCGCATCTGAGCACTCACCGCAGGTTGTGTCAGCCCTAACTGCTCTGCCGCTTTGGAGTAACTCAGTTTGCGGAACACCACTTGAAACACCTGTAGCTGCCTAAAAGTGAGCCTATTTAGCAACTGATTTAATGTATAAGCCATCACTAACCTACTGAATTATTTGAACTTTAAAACAACTATAAGCCATTGCTTATAGTTTACCAAAAAAATATCAATTTTTTATTTAACTCTAGATCCAATACTGTAATTCCCATGCTTCGAATGAGCACATGGAGACCGTCATGCTAAAAAAAATACTAATTGCTAACCGTGGAGAAATTGCCGTACGTATCGTACGGGCCTGCGCCGAAATGGGAATACGTTCGGTTGCCATCCACACCGAAGCAGATCGAAATGCCCTACACGTTAAACGTGCAGATGAAGCCTACAGCATGGGAGACGACCCACTAGCGGGTTACCTAGATGCTCGCCGTATCGTTAACCTAGCGGTTGAAACCGGTTGTGATGCCATCCACCCAGGCTATGGCTTTTTGTCTGAGAACGCGGAATTCGCAAAAATTTGCCAAGAGCGAGGCATCACCTTTATCGGCCCTAAAGCGGATGTGATCTCAAAAATGGGTGACAAAACCCAAGCTCGAAAAAGCATGATCGCCGCTGGGGTCCCTGTTACTCCCGGCTCAGAAAACAATCTTACTGACATCGATGAAGCCATTAAGCTGGCCAATACCATTGGCTACCCTGTGATGTTGAAGGCGACATCCGGCGGTGGCGGCCGAGGTATCCGCCGTTGTGACAGCGAAAAAGAACTTCGTGATCAGTACCCTCGTGTTATCTCTGAGGCCACTAAAGCATTTGGCTCTGCCGAAGTCTTTTTAGAAAAGTGCATCCTTGACCCTAAACACATCGAAGTGCAGATTTTGGCCGACAGCCAAGGGGAAGCCATTCATCTCTATGAGCGGGATTGTTCAATTCAACGCCGAAACCAGAAACTGATCGAGATTGCCCCCAGCCCACAATTAACCCCGGAACAACGCTCCTACGTGGGTGAACTGGCCGTTAAGGCAGCAAAAGCTGTGGGTTATGAAAATGCCGGTACCGTAGAATTCCTTGTCACGGGCAATGACATCTACTTTATGGAGATGAACACCCGAGTTCAGGTTGAGCACACCATTACCGAACAAATCACCGGTGTAGACATCGTCCGTGAGCAAATCCGTGTGGCGTCAGGCTTGCCGTTGAGCTATCGCCAAGAAGACATTTCCTTCCGTGGTTTTGCGCTGCAATTCCGTATTAACGCGGAAGACCCTAAGAATAATTTCTTACCAAGCTTTGGCCGCATTACCCGTTACTACGCTCCGGGTGGCCCTGGTGTACGCACCGACACAGCCATCTACACGGGGTACACCATCCCGCCCTATTTTGACTCCATGTGTTTAAAACTAGTGGTCTGGGCACTTACGTGGGAAGACGCTTTAGACCGTGGCGCTCGCGCCCTAGCGGACATGCGTGTGCAGGGCGTGAAAACCACCGCCAACTATTACCAAGAGATTCTAAAGAACGAAGAATTCCGCAGTGGCAGCTTTAATACGAGCTTCGTTCCTAATCACCCAGAGCTACTGAATTACTCCGACAAACGTGCACCAAGTGAAATTGCATTAGCCATTGCCGCCGCAATCGTCGCTCACGCGGGTGTTTAGGAAAAAGAATTAGGAGAAAAACAAACATGAGTAAAGTTCTAGTTACCGACGTTATCCTACGAGACGCTCACCAATCTCTGATTGCTACCCGCATGCGCACCGAAGACATGCTGCCTATCTGTGACAAGCTGGATCAAGTGGGTTTTTGGTCTCTTGAAGTCTGGGGTGGCGCCACCTTTGACGCCTGCGTTCGCTTCTTAAAAGAAGACCCTTGGGAACGCTTGCGGGAGCTTCGTAAAGCACTGCCAAACACCCGTCTACAAATGCTACTGCGAGGACAAAACCTGCTTGGCTACCGCCATTACGCAGACGATGTAGTGGAATCCTTTGTGGCAAAAGCCGCAGAAAACGGCATTGATGTGTTTCGAGTATTCGACGCATTGAATGACCTACGCAACTTAGAAACGGCCATCAAAGCGGTGAAAAAAGCGGGCAAACATGCCCAAGGCACGATTTGCTACACCACCAGCCCGGTTCACACTCCGGCACTGTTTGTGGAACAGGCTAAGGCCTTGAAAGACATGGGGGCAGATTCCATTGCCATCAAAGATATGGCAGGTCTGCTAACCCCATACGATACCTATGACCTAGTGAAAGCCATCAAAGCTGAGATCGACCTCCCCCTGTTTATCCATAGCCACTCTACAGCAGGCTTAGCACCACTTTGCCAACTAAAAGCTATTGAAGCTGGGGCAGAGCACATCGATACAGCCATTTCCGCCTTTGCCTCTGGCACTAGCCATCCAGCCACGGAATCACAAGTGGCCGCACTGAAAGGCACCCGATGGGACACAGGACTGGATCTGGAGCTGCTGTCTGAGATTGCAGACTATTTCCGTGAAGTACGTAAAAAATACCACCAGTTTGAAAGCGAGTTCACCAAAGAAGACATTTCGGTACAGATCAACCAAGTACCGGGCGGCATGATGTCGAACCTTGCCAACCAGCTTAAAGAACAACAAGCACTGGATCGCATCCGCGACGTGTTTGCTGAGATCCCTCGAGTACGTAAAGACCTAGGTTACCCGCCATTGGTGACGCCCACTTCGCAAATCGTAGGCACGCAAGCGGTAATGAATATCTTGGCTGGAGAACGCTACAAAACCATCACCAATGAGGTGAAGCGTTATCTACAAGGTGGCTACGGTCACCCGCCAGCGCCAGTGGACCCAGAGGTGCGCACCAAAGCTATTGGTAAAGAAGACGTGATCGAAGGTCGCCCTGCGGACGCATTGGGGGCAGAAATGGCCCGTCTTCGCACAGAAATTGGCGACCTAGCTCAGTCTGAAGAAGACGTTTTGACCTATGCCATGTTCCAAGACATTGGTAAGCAGTTCCTTGAACAGCGTGCCGCGGGCACCCTAGTACCAGAACCCCTGTCACCACCGGTCGCCCCTAATGCCAAAGGCTCAGCAGGCATCTCCACGGAGTTCAAGATCGATGTGCACGGTGAGACTTACCAAGTTGAGATCACAGGCGTTGGTGGTGACTCCAGTGGCAAACGCCATGTCTACCTCACACTGGACGGCATGCCAGAAGAAGTGCTGTTTGAATCCCTTAACGAGTACGAAGGTAATGCCAGCTCAGCCAGCAAACGCACAAAAGCTTCAGGCCCAGGTGACATCACAACGGGCATGCCGGGCAATATTGTGGATGTTTTAGTGCAAGTTGGCGACGACGTCACTGCTGGGCAAGCGGTACTGATTACCGAAGCCATGAAAATGGAAACTGAAATTCAAGCCCCTATCGCGGGCAAGGTTGCCGCCGTCAATGTGACGAAAGGCGACCGGGTAACCCCTGGGGAAACCCTCATCGAAATTATTCCACACTAACTTTAGTGTGTTGTTCGTTCAGGGAAGCTTTGCTTCCCTTTTTTTTGTCCGTTTGGCTAGGATCTTGCTTATAAAAACATGAAAAAGCGACTACAGTTTCACTAGACATTTGAAACTGATCAACAGGAACAAGTCGCACATAAATACCACAAGGAGTACTGCATGTTTTGGCGACGCAATAAAGCCAGCTCATTCATCGCCTATGCCATTGTTCTTTTCTTTATCTTTGATGGGCTTGCACTGGGATTAAACGTTTGGATTACAGAAAAAATCCAAAACCATGCTGTCGAGCTTAACTTAGCAGGCCGTCAGCGTATGCTGACGCAAAAAATTGTAAAAGAGTTTTTATCCACGCCACCTGGTGCTGCGTCATCCGAACGGCTTGCCTTACTAGCACAAACCACCACCCTATTTGATCGCACTCTGAATGCTTTTCGTCAGGGCGGCACCACAGTTAACACTGACAATTCCTTGGTTACCATTAAGAGCTTTAGCCCTCGCCCCTACTCCAACATTATAGAAACCAGTTGGACTATATGGTCACCCCTTAGGGAGTCTATTTACCAATACACCAAAACACCCACTCCGGAATTGTTTATTAGGCTAAATCAGCAACTGCAGGAGCATAATCTAACTCTGTTAAATAATATGAATGATCTTGCGTTTGCCATTGAGAGCCAGGCCCGTTCTGAAACTTACCAAATTAGAGTTTATCAAGCCGTGGCATTAGCACTGGCCATATTAAATTTTATCGCCGCCTCGGTATTCTATCGTCGCCGAGTGAAAGAGTTAGAAAGTGAACACTCTCTCATTGACGCCTTACTTAATGACATGCCCTCTGCCATGGTCTTCACAGACAGTGAAGGATATTTATTGAACGAAAACCCACGATTTATAGAGCTACTGGGGATTTCGCACACAGAACTTAAACAACACCGCATACAAGATCTCATTACTCCCGATGAGAACAACTCGGGCTTTTGGACATTGTCAGACATAGCCTTTAATCGAGCCCGTCTAAAGGTTGAGCAATCTTGCGCCACCGATGGGGAACAAGCTATTACCGTATGGCGCATTGAAGACGTAAGTAAAGACTGTGAGAAGCAGGAACAACTTGCCACCTTGGCATTCACAGACCCATTAACCAAACTACTCAACAGAGCGGCTTTTGAACAACATCTCAAAGAGGTCACCCCTGCTTTATCTTCAGCCCATAATCACTGCCTTATGTTTATTGATTTAGATGGTTTTAAACAGGTAAACGATTTATTTGGCCACAATAAAGGCGACCAGGTTCTAAAAGAAGTAGGAACTCGTTTACAGGGGTTTTGTGAGCAAGATGCCTGTGTGGCTCGCCGTGGGGGTGATGAGTTCACCCTCCTTGCCACCAATCTAGAAACTCATACCCAAGCGGAGAAATTAGCTTCGTCCATTATAGAGGCCCTAAGCGCCCCTTATAAAAACTTAGAAAACCAGGTAAACATTAGTGCCAGCATTGGACTTGTGATCTTTAACAATAACCAGTCAAATCTAATAGAGCTGATAAACACCGCCGATCACGCCATGTACATGGCGAAACAAAGCAGCGAACCAATACGCATCCATACCACTGACCTCACCCTTGACCATAATGCAACTTGATAGGAGAGCTCATCTTCTAGCAATATCTGCGATGAAAACAGTGACCCTATAAATGTGAAATAGTTGCGTAAGTCAACCAAATACCTCGCTGAACGATTGTGTTAGTCAGCAGATCAATATAAATTAATAATCATTCTCAAATAAAAAAGAGCTAAGAACCACTATGGCTAAACCAGAACCTAAATTATTTACCGTTGTGCGTAGCGAATATGTCACACCTAATATGCTTCGTGTCACCGTTGGTGGCGAGGCTATGAAGAACTTCCCTAAGGATCAAGAAAGCGGCTACATAAAGCTTATTTTTCCATCCGAACATGGTCGACTGATGCGAACCTACACCATTCGCAAACAGCGAGAAGATGAAATGGACATCGACTTTGCTATTCATGGTGAAGGCGAACATCAAGGCATCGCCTGTAAATGGGCATTGAACGCTCAACCAGGGGATGAAATTTTGATTGGCGGCCCTGGCCCTAAAAAACTCGCCTCCGAGAATACTGATTGGATGTTGTTTGTGGGCGACATGACCTCTCTACCCGCCATCAGCGTGAATTTAGAGCAGTTACCAACTGACGCAAAAGGCTATGCGCTTTTAGAAGTTCAAACTGAATCGGATATTCAACCACTGAATAAGCCAGAAGGCATCCAAATTAAATGGCTGATCAACGATCGTCCAGGACAGGACAGCAACGCCCTATTGGACAACATTAAGTCTCTAGACTGGTTAGACGGCAGTTTATCTTTGTGGGCCGCTTGTGAATTCAGCTCAATGCGCAATATTCGAGCTTATTTTAAAGATCGTGGAGACGTCTCTAAAGCCGATTTCTATGTTTCCAGCTATTGGAAAATGGGATTGAACGAAGACCAACACAAAGTTGAAAAGCGCAATGACTTGGATGCTATCGAAGCCTGATAGCATCCATGAAGAGGAACATCTTAGGAAGGCTGCTTATCAAAAGTTTTAACGCCTTCCGGGATCTGATACCACTCTTGCTTTTCACTGACCCAGATGTGAGCGACTGGCTGAATTATGCTTGTATCTGTCAAATTCGAAGGCTTTAGCTTGATGGCTGTCGGATTTGCTGGGTCAAAGTGGTAAATTCTATTACCACATGTGGAGCAAAACTTCGCCGCAGACCTATTACCGCTGTCTGCCATGCGGCTCCACTCACTAAGATCTCCCGAGATCTTTAAATCTGCTAGATCCACCATTGCCGTAATACTAAAAGCACTGGTAGACAACTTCTGACACTCTTTACAGTGGCAAGCCACCACAAGCTTAGGTGGCGCAAGTAACTCATACGTTACCTTGCCGCACTGACATGCTCCAGATATCGGGTAATTGGCCATTCTTTGACTTCCATTAAGGCTGGGATAAGAAACCAAAGCTACCATAAAACACATAATCTTGAGAAATAGGAGCATTACAATTCGGCGAATTTTTTATTTTATAGTGACTTTTCGTTTGTAAAGAAGTTGTTTGATTGTGGATCTGAAAATGGGCTGAACACCCATACCTATTTAACTAAAAGGACTACACATTATTTTTAGACTTAACAATATGCAAGTTAGAGAAGGCCTATTGCGTAGCTACAAACCTCTGAATATTCTGACACCTTCTGACAGATTAAAGTGCGGGAGCGCTACCGTGAAAATACTCATACGCAAAAAACGATTTGGTTCCTTGTCGTCCCTATTATTTCTGACGCTGTTACAGCCTGCTGCTAACGCTAAAGACCTATCAGGTTCAGACAAGACAGATTTGAATGACTTTGAAGTAAAAGTCTATGAGTCGGAACACCGTACCGTAAAAACAGATAATGCTTACCCTACCAGTGTTATTTACCCTGAAAAACAGCAGCTCGCACTGTCCATTAGCAATGTTCACAACTACGCTTACAAACAAAGCATCACCCAAGCCTTTACCGCCTATTATGAAGCCTTGGATGAGCTAGAAGAGAACTACCAAGAAAGTGTCGATCAAGTGTTAGATCAGTATGAAAATGACCTAAAGCAAGTCAAACTGTCTGGTGGCACTGAGCTTGATACCACCACAGCACGTAGCATTGCAGAGAAAATGTTAGCTACTTTGAAACAAGAACGAGATGAAAAACGCAATGAATTACGCATGCTTTACCACATCACTTAATGCACATGCCAAAGACGAATATAAAAAGGGGGCGATGAACGCCCCCTTTTTTGTTTACACCCGTTAGAACTTGATATGGTTCGGTCTAAAGCTTCTCGTAAACCGTCGCAATCCCCTGCCCCATACCGATACACATGGTTGCCAAACCAAATTGCACATCTTTCGCTGCCATTTGATGTAACAAGGTCGTGGAAATACGAGCGCCAGAACAACCCAGTGGATGCCCTAGGGCGATTGCACCACCGTTTAGGTTTACCTTGTCTTCCATCTGATCCAGCAATTTCAGATCTTTAAGAACAGGTAGCGATTGTGCCGCGAAAGCTTCGTTAAGCTCAACTAAACCAATATCGTCAATCGTCAACCCAGCGCGCTTAAGCGCCTTCTTAGTTGCGGGTACTGGGCCATAACCCATAATCGCTGGATCACACCCAGCTAGCCCCATGCTGTGCACCCGAGCCATTGGCTTTAAGCCTAATTCTTGCGCTTTTTGCGCAGACATCATTAACAAGGCAGACGCACCGTCTGATAAGGCAGAGGAAGAGCCCGCTGTGACTGTTCCCCCTTTAGGCATGAAGACTGTTGGCAGTGCCGCCAAACCTTCAAGAGAGGTTTCTGGGCGAATCACCTCATCGATCTCAGCCAAGACTTTATTGCCCACGCTGTCGTGGCCTTCAACCGGCACGATCTCAGCGGCAAAGCGACCTTCTAGGGTTGCTTCATGGGCTTTTTGATGCGAACGCAAGGCAAACTGATCCTGAGCCTCACGGGAGATACCGTGCATTTTACTTAGCATTTCAGCCGTGACTCCCATCATCATGGAGGCCTTGGCCATGTGCTTTGACAGCTCAGGGTTCACATCGACGCCATGCATCATGGACACGTGGCCCATGTGTTCGACACCACCCACCACAAAGATATCGCCTTGGCCTGTCATAATCGCTTGAGAAGCCGTATGAATGGCGGACATGGAGGAACCACATAAGCGGTTAACCGTTTGCGCTGCGGTCGTCACAGGCATTCCAGCCAGCAGGGCCACCGCACGGGCCATGTTAAAACCCTGTTCTAGGGTTTGGTTCACACATCCCCAGATCAAGTCTTCGATGTCTTTAGGGTTTACCTCAGGGTTGCGCGACAATAAAGCTTTTACAACTTCCGCTGACAAACTTTCTGAGCGAACATTGCGATATATACCGTTTTTAGATTTCCCCATCGGAGAACGTATCGCGTCGACAATAACGACATCGTTTGGATTCATTTTCATGATATAGCTCCTAATTCTTCCCGTGATGGATTAATGGTTATGGTAACGACTTTGTGATGCCGCCATATCACGCATGGTTTGCGTTGGCTCATACAACTTACCTAAATGCTGGAAGCGATCTGCAAGTTCACAGAATGCCGCCAACCCCATTTCATCCATGTAGTGCAACGCGCCACCGAGATAGGGAGGGAAACCAATACCATAGATCAAGCCCATGTCCGCTTCGGCAGCGGAAGCAACGATGTTTTCTTCCAAACAACGGGCTGTCTCAATACACAAAGGAATCATCATACGAGCAATAATATCTTCGTCAGAAAACTCTGCAGAATCTACGTGGATTTCCTTGATCATTTTTTGAGCTTCTTCTGAAGGGAGCTTTTTAGGTTTACCCTTGCGATCTACTTCATATTGGTAAAAGCCCTGACTCGTTTTCTGACCGTATCGGCCCGCTTCATAGAAACAATCGATAGCATTTGTTCCCTCATGCCCCATTCGATCAGGGAAGCCTTCAGCCATCACCTGGTCCGCATGGAAAGCCGTATCAATACCTACCACATCGAGTAAGTACGCAGGGCCCATTGGCCAGCCGAATTTTTCCATAACCTTGTCAACATTTTGGTAATCCGCTCCGTCACGCAATAGAGCCGAGAAGCCAGCAAAGTATGGGAACAAGACTCGGTTCACCAAGAATCCTGGGCAATCGTTCACAACAATTGGGGTTTTACCCAATGCTTGAGCATAGGCTACGGTCTTGGCAATCGTGGCATCAGAAGTCTTCTCTCCACGGATCACCTCTACTAGGGGCATGCGATGCACAGGATTAAAGAAATGCATGCCACAGAAGTTCTCAGGGCGCTTCAGAGCACTCGCCAACAAGTTGATAGAGATCGTTGAAGTATTGGAAGCCAGAACGGCATCGTCACTGATTTGAGACTCCGTCTCAGCCAATACAGATTGCTTCACTTTTGGGTTCTCAACCACAGCTTCCACAACCATGTCCACGTTACTGAATTCACCATACGTTAAAACTGGGGTGATTTTACCTAGCGCGGTCATCGCTTTGTCTGTGGTCAGTTTGCCCCGCTCAACTTGCTTACCAAACAACTTGCTTGCTTCATTCATACCCAGATCTAGAGCTTCTGGTCGAATGTCTTTCATAATGATTGGCGTGCCTTTTGACGCAGATTGGTAGGCAATGCCGCCCCCCATGATGCCGGCCCCAAGCACCGCCGAGTGAGCAATTTTGCTACTTTCTTTGCTGTAAGATCCCGCGGCTTTTTTCACTACCTGATCATTCAAGAAAAGACCCACTAATGAGCGAGCAACCGGAGATTTCGCCAGTTTTACGAAGCCTTTGATTTCCGTTTCGATCGCTTTGTCGATCGGTTGGAAAATGCCTTTTTCAATGGCTTTGATGGCTTCCATTGGCGCTGGGTAATGTTTACCCGCTTTGGCACCCACTACACCGCGCACGGATTCAAACACCATCATTTTTTCAATCGGAGAGAATGTCATTGGGGCACGCAAAGCATCTCGGCGAGCTTGCCAATCAAACTTACCTGCAACCGCTTGTGAAATAAGGTGGTAGGCCGATTCTAATACTTGGGCCGTATCCACCACAGCGTCCACAGCACCGTCTTTCATTGCATCTGCGCTACGCTTCTGTGCACCGCTGCAAATCCATTCACAGGCATTGTCTGCGCCGATCAGTCGAGGTAAACGCACCGTTCCGCCCCAGCCAGGGTAAATACCTAACTGAGTTTCCGGTAGGCCAATTTTTGCAGTTTGCCCCATGACACGATAATCACAGGCCAGAGACAATTCAAAACCACCACCTAATGCTAGGCCATTAATGGCCGCAACCGTTGGGAAAGGTAGATTGGATAACTCTGAGAAAATATCATGGGTATCACGTAATCTTTGGGAAAGGTCTTCATCGTTAAGCTGAAACCACCCCATGAACTCGGTGATATCTGCCCCTACGACAAATGCATCTTTAGCACTACAAATCACTAAACCACGCACATCGTCTGCCGTCTTTAGTTGCTCAATCGCTTGCGAAAGCTCGCCTAATGCCAAAGCCCCAAATTTATTGACAGAACTGTCTTTCAGATCTAGCGTCAATGTCGCTATCCCATCGTCACCTGATGCCAATCGAAGTGATTTACCTTCGAAGATCATAGTCGCCTCCACCTTTTATTATATGGCCTTACGGCTCACCGCGCTGATGCGCACATTAATTTTTATTCCGTTAGTAAAGATTAGTTTGATGGGTATTTTCCTCAATAACAAAAAAGCCCCTGTTTTATGACATTTTGTCGCAACAAAATTTTTAAAGATCAAAAAAAGCCCCAATCAAGCGGGTCGATTGGGGCAGAGTCTGAGGTTGGCGAACTAGGAGCATAGCCTATTAGGGATAAACCATACTGTTTAAATTATAGACAGGTTTGGGGGTTATGCGAGTTTTCGCCATGTAAATTCCATGGTTAAATTATGCACATTATTGTCCGCCTTTCCCTTGAATAAAGCTTGCGAACTGGGCGATGGCCTCTGGAGATTTCAGTCTATCTTTGAAAATCCGCCCTTCCCGCATCAACGCCATTTGCACGTCATCAATGGTTCGGCATTTCAATAATTCTTTAGATAGCAGCACAGCCTCCGTTGGCAGAGCACAAATTCGATTCGCGTAATGGGTCGCCATCTCCAATGCCTCTCCCGGCTCACACTGATGGTTGACCAGGCCAAGCTCTGACGCATATTCCGCCGTCAGTGGCTCCCCAAGCATGAGAATTTCAAAGGCCCTTTGATGACCGATGAGCTTTGGCAAGAGGTAACTGGAGGCTGCTTCCGGCACCAGTCCGAGTTGCACAAAGGGCAACACCATTTGCGTATTTCGGGCCGCAATCACCATGTCGCAATGGAGTAATAAAGTACTGGCGACGCCTACCGCCCACCCCTCAACTGCTGCAATCAAAGGCTTTTTATAGGCGGTTAAAGCCTGCAAAAAGGCCATCACAGAAGCCATTTTCTCCGGAGATTTGGCAATTTCTACGAATTCTCGAATATCATTGCCAGCCGAAAAATCAGGGCCCGTTCCTGTAATCAAGGTCACCTTAACTTGATCGTTTTTCTCCGCTCGATGTAACGCTTCACTGAGCATTTGATACATGTCGACTGTGATCGCGTTTTTCTTATCGGGACGGTTCAAACAGATGGTATGAACACCCTGCTCGATGGACTCGTTGATGTGATCATTCATGGGACTTTTAACCCCTATTTGCTCAGGAAACCAGTGCTAAAGACAAACACTGGCTCTGTGGCCAAAGTAGACACAGAGCCATATCCGTTAACGTAATGCTCGTCGCAGAACCTTACCAACGTTGGTTTTAGGAAGCTCAGAACGAACTTCAAACTGATGGGGTACCTTGTAAGCTGCAAGGCTTTCGCGACAAAACTTAACCATGGCATCTTCGTCAAGGCTAACGCCCGCCTTTAACACCACAAACGCTTTTACCGCTTCACCGGTTTTTTCATTTTCAACCCCAATGGCGGCCGCTTCGAGCACGTCTGGATGTTGAGTTAATACGTCTTCTACTTCCGTAGGATACACATTAAAGCCAGACACAATGATCATGTCTTTTGCTCGATCTACAATGCGAATAAAGCCATCTTCTTGAATCGAAGCAATATCACCTGTGATGAAGTAACCATCAGAAGTCGTCACATCTTGGGTGGCCTTCTCACGATGCCAATAACCACGCATCACTTGAGGTCCACGGACGCATAACATGCCTGGCTCTCCTGCTGGTAGCGTATTGCCATTGTCATCAATGACTTTCACGTCTGTTTCATCGACCGCCTTACCAATGGTGCCGAGCTGTTCTTTACCAACAGGATTAAAGGACACCACAGGTGAGGTTTCGGTTAAGCCATACCCTTCTGTAATTTGGCAGCCGGTGACATCTTTCCAGCGTTCTGCCGCCGCATGGGTGAGCGCCATACCACCAGAAGCGGTTAATTTTAATCCTGAAAAATCCAACGCTCTGAAGTCTTCTCGATTACACAAGCCAGCAAACAAGGTATTAAGACCAATAAAGCCAGTAATACGCCATTTACTAAGTTCTTTAACAAAGGCAGGTAAATCCCTTGGGTTTGGAATAAGAATGGTATGAGCACCAAACTCAAGCAGGGTCAAAGCGTGAATCAGAAAAGCATAAATGTGATACAAAGGCAGCGGAGCAACAAAGATTTCCTTACCTTCATCTAATACCGTTTCCAGTCGCCCCTTGAGCTGCTGCATATTGGCCAGCAAGTTGGCGTGGGTCAGCATTGCCCCTTTAGCAACACCGGTAGTACCACCAGTGTACTGTAGAACCGCTAAATCCGGATGGCTGAGACTAACGGCTTTAGGTTTATGGCCTGCTCCTAGTTTTAGAACTTCATTAAAAGTCATAGCAGTAGGGAGATGGTACGCTGGCACCATTTTTTTGACGTACTTCACTACCGAGTTAACTAATAAACGTTTCACCGGTGAATGCAGATCTGCAATTTCGGTCACAATGACGTGGCGAACTTGAGTTTTGGCAAGAATTTTCTCAACGTTTGCTGCCATGTTAGCAAACACAACCACTGCCTTGGCACCGGAATCATTAAACTGATGTTCTAACTCTTTAGGGGTGTACAAGGGGTTGGTATTGACTACGACTAAGCCGGCCTGCATCGCGCCAAACACAGCAATAGGAAACTGAATAACATTAGGAAGTTGAACCGCTATGCGATCACCAGGTTGCAGGTCCGTGTAATTCTGCAGGTAGGCTGTGAAGGCATCAGCCTTTTGTTTCAGCTCTTGATAGGTCAAGGTTCGACCAAGGCTCGTGAACGCAGGGAGCGCTCCGAATTTCGTACAGCCAAACTCCAAAACATCCACAACCGACTTAAAGCCGTGTGGGTTTAGGTTATCGGGTACGTAGCTGCCCGGCTCAAAATTAAGCTTGGCGGCAGTATTGTCGTTTAACATATAGCTTCTCCGTTATTGTCGTTATATGGAGATATAAAGTCGTTTCTGGTGATCGACGCGGGAAGCTCTCACTCCACGCGTCGTCCCTAATGAGTTAGGTATTAGGAAAAATTTCTGTCAGCTTGGTAGCCAGCATAATATCACCGTCCGCACGAATTTTACCTTCCATAAAGGCTTCCATTCCATCTAGCTCTCCCGCCATGACAGCCTCTAAAGTCTCAGAATCCATACTGAGTGTCACGGTTGGATCGTCGTGCTCCCCTTGAGCCAACTCACAGGAACCATTTGATACTATCACATAGTGATCATCGGCATCTTCCAATTCAAATTGGAAAATAGCGTCCATATCATCTGCCGCATTGGCATCAAAACGTTTTACCATTGCATCAAATATCATCTTAGCGTCACTCATAGATAAACTCCAAAAAATCTGTTATTTACTTCAATTAGCGTAAAAAGAACTGGTCTTCGTCCATTTCCATCAAGGAGCTCGCCCCGGACAACATCATCTGAGCATGGGCCTTGGTACGCGGCAGAATACGCTCAAAATAGAAGGTAGCTGTCTGCATCTTTGCTTTATAGAAAGCTTCTTCTGAGGTGCCTTCATTTAATTTTTGCTTCGCTACCAGCGCCATGCGCGCCCATAGGTACGCTAGGGTCACATAACCTGAATACATACAGTAATCCACTGAGGCAGCACCTACTTCATCTCGGTTCTTCATCGCTTTCATGCCCACTTTCAGGGTGATGTCCCCCCATTCTTTGTTTAATTCTGCTAGGGGCTTAATCAAATGTGCGATGCTCTTTTCTGAGCTGTTCGCTTTACAGAATTTATGGATCACCTTGGTGAAAGTCTTCAAGGTCGCACCTTGAGTCATTAACACTTTACGTCCCAAAAGATCTAACGCTTGAATGCCTGTGGTGCCTTCATAAAGCATGGAGATACGGCTATCCCGTACGTTTTGCTCCATCCCCCAATCTGCGATGTAACCATGACCACCAAAAATCTGTAGGCCTTGGTTTGCGGCCTCAAAGCCTGTCTCTGTCAAAAAGGCTTTAGCTATTGGAGTCAGCAAAGACAATAAAGTTTCCGCTTCCTCTTTTTCTGCGTCTGATCCAGTCTTAACAGTATCCACTAGAATGGAGCAGTAATGGATCAGGGCACGACCACCTTCAGCAAAGGCTTTTTGAGTCAGCAGCATTTTGCGTACGTCTGGGTGCACGATAATTGGGTCAGCCGCTTTGTCAGGAGCTTTAGCGCCAGTCAAAGAGCGCATTTGTAGACGATCTTTCGCGTAAGCCAAAGAGTTTTGGTAAGCCCATTCCGCATGGGCTAGGCCCTGTAAAGCCGTACCAAGACGGGCCGTATTCATAAAGGTAAACATGCAGTTTAGACCTTTATTAGGTGGACCAATTAGGAAGCCTTCGGCGCCATCGAAGTTCATGACACAGGTAGCATTGCCGTGAATCCCCATCTTGTGTTCGATTGACCCACAGGCAACTTGGTTGCGCTCGCCCACTTCTCCAGCCTCAGTGACTTTAAATTTTGGAACGATAAATAGGGAGATACCTTTGGTGCCTTCCGGCGCGTCAGGCAAGCGGGCCAATACGATGTGCACAATATTGTCTGCCATATCATGCTCACCGGCAGAAATGAAAATCTTGGTACCTGTGATGGCGTAACTGCCATTTTCGTTTGGCACTGCTTTGGTTTTTAGCATACCCAAGTCAGTCCCACAGTGAGGCTCTGTCAAGCACATGGTGCCAGTCCATTCTCCAGATACCAGCTTAGTTAGGTAGGCTTGTTTCTGCTCTTCTGTGCCGTGTTGCTCTAGGGTATTCATGGCCCCATGGCTCAATCCTGGGTACATGCTCCAAGCCCAGTTAGAGGTGGCAACCAGCTCAGTCACCATCATGCCAAGTGATTCAGGAAGGCCTTGCCCACCCATTTCAGGAGAATGAGACAGTGATGGCCAGCCACCTTCTACGTACTGCTGGTAGGCTTCTTTAAAACCTTCAGGGGTAGTGACTTGACCGTCTTTAAACTGACAACCCTGTTGATCACCCACTTGATTGAGAGGCGAAAGCACTCGCTCTGCAAACTTTGCCCCTTCTTCCAAGATGGCATCAATCATATCTGGGGTTGCGTCTTCTGCACCTGACAATTTGGCATAGTGATCGTGGATTCCGAGCACTTCCTCTGTAACGAATTTTAAATCTCGTAACGGTGCTTTGTATTCCGGCATGGTGTATTACCTCTGTATTGTTATTCTGCATCAGTAGGTTTGTATTGATGTATTAAGCTTTGTCTAAAGCCGCATTCCTCTCAATAACATTTAAAACCAACTTAAATAACAAAACGCGCCACGCAGACGCGTTTTACAACAGAGACCGATCTAAAAAACACTGATCCTACTCATAAATCCGGAAGGTGTTTTCTATGGTTTTCAACACCTCTGAAACACCGTCAAAATCTGAAAAAATGCATTCAAATCTTGAAGTTAGAGATGAATCACTGGGGCTGACATGAATCTCTTTGGAGGTAATATTGATGTTCATCACACGACCATCAATCTCCACAACACCTTTGAAACGCCAAAAGCTGTCACAATCGGTTAAAACTGAAACTAACTGATTAAATCGATCATCGGTAGCACTCAAAGCCCCCTCAGATAGCCACCCAACACTGAGTAGATTTTGATCAACTTTCTGATATCGCATGACCCCACCTCTTAACGCTGTTTGAACTTTGTTAATGCCATGGTCGTGATCGTGATCGTGATCGTGATCGTGGTCGTGGTCGTGGTCGTGGTCGTGGTCGTGGTCGTGGTCGTGGTCGTGGTCGTGAGAATGGGTGCGATGCTTGGTGTGTAAATCCAGCCAACTTAGGTCAAATGAACCCTGAGCACTCAAAGCCACCACAGACTTTGCATCTGCAAACTGTTTGGCGAACGTCACAAAACCTTCTTCATCCTTCTCGTCATAAGTATCTGCTTTACTCGCCAAAAGCACGTCCGCTTGCTCGATCTGATCAAAAAAAGCAGGGTGCCCTAGATACCTTGGATCGGACAAGTTACGTACATCCATAAGGCAAATAGAAGCCCTGATATCTAATACGCCCTGATAATGGTCGGCCAGCAACTGCTGCATGATTTGCTGGGGGTGTCCAATCCCAGTCGGTTCAATCAAAATTCGGCTAGGAGCAGCCTGTTTAATCAGTTCGTTTAAACCGACACTGAAGGCTGCAGAGGAAACACAACATAAGCATCCGCCGGGGACTTGTTTTATGGCAACTTGCTCAGTTTCTAAAAGCGCCCCATCTATCCCTACTTCACCAAACTCATTCACGAGTACTGCCCAGGACTCCCCGTCTGGCACCTGTTTTAGCAATTGTTTAATAAGAGTCGTTTTACCCGCCCCTAAAAACCCCGTAATGATGTTTACCTTGATCCCTTTATACGACATGAATCCTCTATCTACTGCTCTAATAAATCTCTTAATTCGGCTTCCGAATCAGGGCGCACGACGCGCCCAACTTCCTTACCGTTGCGCACTAAAATCAAAGTGGGCCACAATTTCACGCTAAAGTGTCGTCCTAGTCGCTTTCCTTTGCCGTCGAACACTTTTAGATGGGAAACATCCGAGTACTCATCCATAACGGATTCAATCACTGGCAACGCTTGTTTACAGTGACCACACCAAGGTGTACCGAACTCGATCAGCAGCTCGTCTTCTGCCTGCAAAACCTCTTCAACAACAAGATCTGAGTCATCGTAAGTTGGGTTGTACCCGGTCATGATATTCATACAGCTCTCCTTTACCTATATAACACCACGATTGAAATGCCCAATAAATTGGGAGCCTGACATTTAGGGCAATGTGCTGAGTTTAGACATTTTTTGCGAGACGAAAAGCAAAAATGCCACGACATGCGTGGCATTTTTTTCATGTTGATGGGAAATGGTTAGGCTTTGAACGATCCATGGGGATCTATAACGAATTTCTTCGCAGCACCGCCATCAAAGTCAGCGTAGCCTTGAGGTGCCTGTTCTAGTGAGATCATTTGCACATTAACAGCGTCAGCGATTTTTACCTTGTCAAACAAGATCGCTTGCATCAGACCACGGTGATATTTCATCACTGGACATTGTCCTGTGTGGAAAGAATGAGATTTTGCCCAACCTAGACCAAAACGCATGCTCAAGGCTCCTTCGCGAGCAGCTTCGTCTTCCGCGCCTGGATCATCTGTGACGTACAAACCAGGGATACCGATCTGACCACCCGCACGAGTAATCTGCATGGCAGAGTTCAATACCGTCGCTGGGGCCTCTTTGTGAGAATTACAGCCACAGCCATGAGCCTCAAAGCCAACACAATCCACGAAGCAATCCACTTCGCGATCATTAATAATGGCTTCGATCTTATCTTCCATGGAACCTTCTTCACGCAGGTCAATGGTTTCACAACCAAAGCTACGAGCTTGGGCTAGACGGTCTTCGATCATATCCCCAACGATGACACAGGCTGCCCCCAAAAGTTGTGCAGACACTGCGGCAGCAAGACCCACCGGCCCCGCTCCAGCGATGTAAACCGTAGAACCTGGGCCGACTCCAGCTGTAACACAGCCGTGGAAGCCAGTTGGGAAGATATCAGACAATAGGGTCAAGTCTTGGATCTTTTCCATAGCTTGGTCGGAATCAGGGAATTTCAGCAAGTTGAAGTCTGCGTAAGGCACCATCACGTATTCCGCTTGGCCACCAACCCAGCCCCCCATGTCTACATAACCGTAGGCTGCACCAGGACGGGCAGGGTTCACGTTTAGACAGATACCTGTAAGACCTGCCTTACAGTTACGGCAGCGGCCACAGGCAATGTTGAATGGCACAGATACTATGTCACCCACATCAACAAACTCAACATCACGGCCTTTTTCCAAAATGATGCCTGTGATTTCATGTCCCAACACTAAGCCTTCTGGTGCCGTTGTGCGCCCTCGAACCATGTGCTGATCACTGCCACAAATATTGGTGGTCAGTACTTTTAGAATAACGCCGTGTTCACACTTACGATCACCTAGCGCCAGCTCTGGGTATGCAATAGGCTCTACTGCTACCTTACCAGGACCTTTGTATACAACTCCGCGGTTAGTCGATTGAGACATATGTAACTCCTGTTGAGTATTGTTTTTATTCGCGGGTTAACGATAGACCTCACGACTTAACTCAATATGCTCAAAAACGACACACACCCTGCACTAAAGCGAAGCATTAAAAAAGCCCGAATAGACTTTCGTTCTACTCGGGCTTTAAATGTTATAAGGTAACAAGATTTTATTTGTCGCCACTAATACGACTGCCAACCGCAGAGCTCTGGCCTCGGTATTTCGCATTCTCACGCTTGTTGTAAGGGCGATCCGCAGGCCCAGACATGGTTTCAAAGTTGATCGCACCAATGGTCATCCCCGGACGCAATGCGATTGGCAACTTACCGCCATTCAAAAACTCAAGCACTATGCCGCCGCTCCAACCTGGATCAATACGATGGGCGGTCACGTGCACCATTAAGCCCAAACGAGCCAAAGATGAACGGCCATCCAGCCATCCCACCAAATCGTCTGGCAAAGTAATCGATTCCATGGTCACACCGAGCACCAACTCACCTGGATGAATGAAGAATGGTTTATCGCCTTCCACGATAATCTCTTCGCTCATGACGGATTCGATGGCACGGTTCAAGTCTTCTTTCGGGCCACTCAAATCCAAATAGGGAGCAGGGTGTCCTTGGAACACTCGAAACGAATTCCCCAATCTTAGATCACACGAAACGCCACTGATCACGCTGTTATCTGGACGGGGTTCGATTTTAATGACGCCATCATCCAAAGCTTGGATAATGTCTCGATCACACAGTCGCATGTTTTACCTCAATCATCACTCATGCCGATGGTCGGCATCGAGAACTGTTCAGAATTGGACGCAAGGGTAGCATCAAGCTTGCGAGCAATCGACAGATATATCTCAGTGATGTCCGAATCAGGCTCACTCAATACCGTCGGTGCGCCTGCATCGGCCTGTTTGCGAATCGCAAGGCTCAATGGCAATTTACCTAATTCTTCTACGTTGTATTCTTCAGACAGGGCCTTGCCACCCTCTTCTCCAAAGATGGCTTCCGCATGGCCACAGTTTGAGCAAATATGGGTAGACATGTTTTCCACGACACCCAATACTGGGATATTCACCTTTTTGAACATCTCCACTCCACGGCGGGCATCCAACAAAGCAATATCCTGTGGTGTGGTCACAATCACAGCCCCTGAAACAGGCACTTTTTGCGAGATGGTTAACTGGATATCACCTGTCCCTGGGGGCATATCGATAAACAGGTAATCCAACCCCTGCCAGTCTGTTTGAGTCAGGATCTGCATCAGGGCACCCGTCGCCATGGGGCCACGCCAAGCCAAGGGGGTTTCTTTAGTGGTTAAAAACGCCATAGACATTACTTTAATGCCATGTGCTTCGGGCGGCAGGAAGTACTTTTCATCACGCACTTGAGGACGAGTATTGGCATCAAACCCCAATAACAAACCTTGGCTTGGGCCATAAATATCCGCATCCAGTATCCCGACCTTATGGCCTTCTTTCGCCATGGCAAGGGCTAAGTTGACCGTGGTAGTGGATTTCCCCACGCCCCCTTTGCCTGAAGCCACCGCGATGATGTGTTTGATGCTTTCTACGCCCACTGGGGCGGATTGATCTGCCGACATGCTTTCTCCTAAGGACCGATTGACATAACGCCAAGGGGTCGTTAATTCACTTTAATGTCTGCCATTCTGGGGGCAAATTGCGGAAAAGCAAGCCCGAAGCTTGCACGATATAAACCGCCACTTATAATGTCGCGGATAATTCTTTACTCATAGTAGCCAAGTGACCGTTTAACGCACACTTTAAGGCTACCAAGCAAACACATATTCTATCCAGCAGGCTTATTTCGAATGGCACATACGCAACGCAAAATACTCGTCACCAGCGCCCTACCTTACGCCAACGGTTCTATCCATTTAGGACACATGCTGGAGCACATTCAAACGGATATTTGGGTTCGCTTTCAAAAGCTACGTGGCAACCTATGTACTGCAGTATGTGCTGATGATGCCCACGGCACAGCCATCATGATTAAAGCCGAGCAAAACGGCATCACTCCTGAGCAATTGATCGATGGGGTTCGCCAAGAACACATGGCAGACTTCAACGACTTCATGATTGGCTACGATAACTACCACTCCACTCACTCGCCAGAAAACCGCGAGTTATCTGAGTCTATTTACAAAGCACTGCGTGATAACGGCAAAATTTCTGTACGTTCTATCACCCAAGCCTACGATCCAGAAAAGCAGATGTTCCTAGCGGATCGTTTCGTTAAAGGGACTTGTCCAAAATGTAAGGCAGAAGACCAATACGGCGACAACTGTGAAGTGTGTTCAGCGACTTACACGCCAATGGAAATGATTGACCCACGTTCAGTGTACTCTGGTGCGACACCGGTTGAAAAAGCCTCTGATCACTACTTTTTCAAACTGCCTGAATTCCAAGAATTCCTCCAGCAATGGACTCGCAGCGGCACCTTACAAGATCAAGTGGCTAATAAACTGTCTGAGTGGCTCGACTCTGGCCTACAAGAATGGGACATCAGCCGTGATGCCCCTTACTTTGGTTTTGAAATCCCAGATGCACCGGGTAAGTACTTTTACGTTTGGCTAGATGCCCCAATCGGCTACATGGCAAGCTTTAAAAACCTATGTGACCGTACCGATAACCTAGAGTTTGGTGATTATTGGAACAAGGACTCAGAAGCAGAGCTCTACCACTTCATCGGTAAAGACATCATCAACTTCCACGCCTTGTTCTGGCCAGCCATGCTGGACTGTGCTGGCTACCGCACACCCACGGCAGTAAATGCCCACGGCTACGTGACCGTAGACGGCGAAAAGATGTCCAAGTCTCGCGGCACCTTTATCAAAGCACGTACCTACTTGAACCACCTTGATCCTCAGTACTTGCGTTACTACTTTGCCGCTAAGCTGAATTCCCGTGTGGACGATATCGACTTAAACCTTGGTGACTTTGTGCAGCGAGTAAACTCTGACGTAGTCGGTAAGGTCGTTAACATCGCCAGCCGCACAGCAAGCTTCATCAACAAGAAATTTGATGGTCAATTGCAAGCCACGCCTGCCAAACAAGAGATGATCCAAGAGTTCATCGATGCGGGCGACCTGATTGCGAATCTATATGAAACGCGTGAATACGGTAAAGCCATGCGTGAAATCATGCGCCTTGCGGACATTGCAAACACCTACATTGCTGACGAAGAACCATGGGTAAAAGCCAAAAACGAAGAGACTCTACCTCAGGTACAAGAGATCTGTTCCGTTTCTCTTAACTTGTTTGCCATCTTGGCGACTTACCTAAAACCTGTATTGCCTAACATGGTGGCGGACGCTGAAGCCTTTTTGAACAAGGAACTCACTTGGGATAACCGTAGCGAGCTACTGTTTGGCAAGTCAGTTAATAAGTTTAAAGCCTTGATGGCACGTATTGAGTCCACTCAAATCGAAGCCATGATCGAAGAAGGCAAAGAAGAAGCCGAGGCCGAAGCTCAAAGCAAGACCGCTGCGGCACCAGAAACAGAGCTCAGCAAAGAGCCCATCGCGGCAGAAATCAACTTCGACGAATTTGCTAAGGTAGATCTACGAATCGCTAAAATCGCAAAAGCCGAGCATGTTGAAAAAGCCAATAAGCTGTTGAAACTGACATTGGATCTTGGTGGCGAGACGCGTACTGTTTTCTCTGGCATTAAATCCGCTTACAAACCTGAAGACTTAGAAGGTAAGCTGACTGTCATGGTAGCCAACTTGGCACCGCGCAAAATGAAATTCGGTTTATCAGAAGGCATGGTTCTAGCAGCAGGTCCAGGGGGCGAAGAAATTTACCTACTTGAGCCTCATGCAGGGGCAAAACCAGGCCAGCGTGTTATGTAAGCATATTAGCTTGTACACCAAGGCCGCCTAGTCTTCTAGGCGGCCTTCGTTTTAAGGAACAAACGTGGCTTATACTTGCCCTGTGCTATTTATATTCTAAAATAAACTAGAATATACGCCGCTTTAGTCTTGTTAGTTATAAGCAGCTTGGTATAGTTACGCTCATCCAAAACCCTCGGGTATTGGTCTTTTCTTCTGTATACAAAAACGCATTTATTGGACGTGAGATGACTGAATATCTCTTAATACTCGTCAGTACCATCTTGGTAAACAACTTTGTCTTGGTGCAGTTCCTTGGGCTGTGTCCGTTTATGGGTGTCTCCAGTAAGCTGGAAACCTCCATTGGCATGGCTATGGCCACCACTTTCGTGCTGACCCTTTCCAGTCTATGCAGTTACCTGACTTTTAACTTCATACTTCAGCCCTTTGGCTTGGAGTATTTGAAGACGATTTCATTCATCTTAGTCATCGCCGTTGTAGTGCAGTTCACCGAAATGGTGGTTCATAAAACCAGCCCACTACTGTACCGAGTGCTGGGGATTTTCTTACCACTGATCACAACTAACTGTGCTGTATTAGGTGTTGCTCTTCAAAACACCTCCAAACAAAACGGCTTTGTGGAGTCCATCTTGTACGGCTTTGGTGCTGCTGTGGGCTTCTCTTTCGTCCTTGTCTTGTTCTCTGCCATGCGCGAGCGAATCAACGTGGCTGATGTGCCCGTGATCTTTAAAGGCTCAGCCATCGGCATGATCACAGCAGGTCTTATGGCCCTAGCATTTATGGGCTTCACTGGCCTAGTGCAGATATAGGAGCCGTTATGCTGACTGTTTTACTTGCTATCGGAATTCTAGTGGTATTGGCGTTAGTCTTTGGCGCCATCTTAGGTTACGCCAATGTCCGCTTCCATGTGGAAGGTGACCCTATTGTCGACCAAATCGACGCCATCCTACCGCAGACTCAATGTGGTCAATGTGGCCATCCAGGATGTCGCCCTTACGCGGAAGCCATCTCAAACGGTGAAGCCATTAACCGCTGCCCTCCGGGTGGTCAAGCAACGGTTCAAGCCTTAGCTGACTTGCTTGACGTAGAAGCCATTCCCCTTGATGGTGGCGAAGAAGAACCTGTACAAAAAGTAGCGGTCATTCGTGAAGACGAATGTATCGGCTGTACTAAATGCATCCAAGCATGCCCAATCGACGCCATCCTCGGCGCTGCGAAACAAATGCACACGGTTATCTCCGACGAATGTACCGGTTGTGACCTTTGCGTAGAACCCTGCCCTGTTGACTGTATCGACATGGTAGAAGTGGGCGTCACCTCACGCACCTGGTCTTGGGATAAACCTCAAGGGGTGGGTGCTCAAGCAGCCAATATTATTGCCACAGATCGTCAAGTGGAGGCGGCACACTGATGCAAACGCCAACGATTTACTCTTTTCATGGTGGCATTCATCCACCAGAAAACAAAGCTCAGTCTCTACAACTACCACTGGGCACACCTAAATTACCAAAAGAGCTGCTGTTACCATTAGGGCAGCACATTGGTCAGGCCTCTCGTCCACTTGTCGTGGAAGGCGAAAAAGTCCTAAAAGGCCAAGCCATCGCCATTAACAATGGTTTTTTATCAAGCTTTTTGCATGCGCCTACGTCCGGCACTATCACTGGGATTGAGCCACGCACCATCGCGCACCCATCTGGTTTGAGCGACATCTGTATTATTTTGACGCCAGATGGTGAGGAAAAGTGGACGGATATAGAGCCACTGGAAAACTGGCAAAGCATCAGTAAAACTGACGTTTTGGCGTACCTTGCGGAAAAAGGCATTGTCGGCATGGGTGGTGCTGGTTTCCCGACTCAAGTGAAACTACAAGGGGCGCATAAGCACCCTCTCAGCCACTTCATTATCAATGCTGCGGAGTGCGAACCCTACATCACGGCAGATGACATGCTGATCCGTGAAAAGACTCTTGAACTGATCCTAGGCATCGAAATACTGCAACACCTGGTGGACGCAGAAAATGTCGTCATTGGCATTGAAGACAACAAACCCACTGCTATCGCTGCGTTACAACAATTGATCCGCGAACGTCAAAGTGACATTCAGGTTGCCGTCGTCCCAACTAAATACCCGTCTGGTGGCGAAAAACAGCTGATCAAGCTACTGACTGATAAAGAAGTTCCTAGTGGTCAACATCCAGCGGACATCGGAATACTATGTCAAAACGTAGGTACCTGTGTGGCGGTTTACGAAGCCATTCAACATGGTCGCCCATTGATCTCCCGTTACACTACTTTGACCGGTGATGCCTTTGGCGCACCACAAAACGTCGAGGTTTTACTGGGTACGCCGATCTCTCATTTGCTCGATTATGCTGATCTAAATGAGAAAAAGCTTCATCGTCTCGTAATGGGTGGCCCTATGATGGGATTCACCTTAGACACCCCAGAAGCCCCTGTGGTGAAAACCACTAACTGTATCTTGGCAGCGTCAACGAAAGAGCTTCCACCACCTGCACCGGAACAAGCCTGTATCCGTTGTGGTATGTGTGAACAAGCCTGTCCAGCAAGCCTCTTGCCACAGCAATTACTTTGGTTTGCCAAAAGCCAAGAACACGAAAAAGCAGAACACTATAACCTATTCGACTGCATCGAATGTGGCGCCTGCTCCTACGTTTGCCCAAGTAGCATTCCCTTGGTGCAATACTACCGCCACTCGAAAGCCGAAATCCGCGATGCCCGAGAATCTGCCGTCAAATCTGACATTGCTAAACAACGCTTTGAAGCACGTAAGGCCCGTCAAGAAGCAGAAGCCGCGGAGAAAGAAGCCAAACGCCTGGCACGTCAAAATGCCGCAGCAGCTAAACCCGCTGCGAAAAAAGCAGCAAAACCAGCCCCTGCAACAAGCGACAAACCAGCGGCACCGGCTGTCAGTGACGAAGCGAAAAAAGCCAAGGTGGATCTGGCCATTGCCAACGCTAAGCTGAAAAAGCTTGAGAAGGCACTATTGGCCGCCCAGGAAAACGAGCACACGGAAGAAATCAACGCCCTACAACTGCAAGTAGATGCGGCTAAGAAAGACATCGCTGAGCTAGAAGCCAAAGTGGCGGCAGCCCCTGCTCCCGCCCCTAAAACCGCACCGGCGAAGCCTGCATTAAGCGACGAAGCCAAAAAAGCCAAAGTGGATGTGGCATTAGCCAGCACCAAGCTGAAAAAAGTCCAAAAACAATTGGCGGAAGATCCTGATAATCAGGAACTAAAAGACAAAGCCGCAGGGTTTGAAAAGGACCTGAAAGAAGCGGAAGCTCGTCTGGCACAATTCGACTCAGCACCTGCACCTAAAGCGGCGCCAGCGAAGCCTGCTTTAAGCGACGAAGCCAAAAAAGCCAAAGTGGATGTGGCCCTAGCCAGTACAAAACTGAAGAAAACTCAGAAACAACTGGCAGAAGATCCTGATAATCAGGAGCTAAAAGACAAGGCCGCTGGGTTTGAGAAAGACCTAAAAGAAGCGGAAGAACGATTAGCCAAACTCAACAGCGCCCCAGCTCCTGCCCCTAAAGCCGCAAAACCGGCCATGTCTGATGACTATAAAAAGGCAAAAGTGGATGTGGCATTAGCCAGCACCAAGCTGAAAAAGGTCAACAAACAGCTTGCGGAAGACCCTGACAATCAGGAACTTAAAGACAAAGCTGCAGGGTTTGAAAAGGACCTTAAAACCGCCGAAGCCGCATTAGCCGCTCTGGAAGCTCAACCAGCAGCAGATGACGCTAAGCCTAATAAGGCCGACAAGCCAAGCTCTGACAACTCTGCGCCGAGCGCGGACGAAGATACCCTGCGCAAGCTAAAAATAGACGCAGCCATTGCTAAAGCGGCTATGAAAAAGGCGGATAAAGCCTTGGCTAAAGCAAAAGAAATGGGGTCTGACGATGTGGCCAGCTTAGAAGCTCAGGCCGCAAAAGCCAAAGCCCATGCAGAAGCTATGGAACAAGCCCTTGAAAACGGCGCCCCCTTGCCAGCATCCACACCCAAAGCGGATCCAGCGGAGAAAGCCAACGATGCTGTTGCTGGCATCGCAGATCAGCTGAAAAAGCAAAAAGTGGCGGCCGCCCTCGCAAAAGCTCAGGTTAATAAGCTTAAGCGCTTATTGGCCGCAGATCCCGAGGCAGAAGCCTTACAAAAAGATCTGGCAGATGCAGAGCAAAAGCAACGGGACGAAGAAGCCAAACTAGAACAGTTAACCAACACGCAAGAGAATCGTTAAATGTCATTGCTGCGTATCACCTCTCCACATACTCACCGAGCTGGCCAACGCACTGCTTGGGTCATGCAGATGGTTATTTTAGCGACCATTCCAGGTTTATTGGTTCAAACTTGGTTGTTTGGCTTTGGCACCCTGATTAATTTAGTGATTGCCTGTATCACCGCACTGGTTGGCGAAGCGTTAATATTAAAAGCACGCAAACGCCCGGTTGGCTTTTTCTTAAAAGATTTTAGCGCCCTGTTAACAGCCGTACTACTGGCATTAGCCTTGCCGCCTACCGTGCCTTGGTGGCTAACCGTCACAGCGGTTGGTTTCTCCATTATTTTTGCCAAACAAGTTTACGGCGGCCTAGGGAACAACCCATTCAACCCAGCTATGGTTGGCTACGCCATCTGTCTTGTTTCCTTTCCAGTACCTATGACCCAATGGATTGGCGCGTCAGAGTTAGTGCAAGCGGGAGCAACACCGAGCTTCTCAGACAGCCTTGCTGCCATCTTTGGCACCCTACCCACGGTAGACTCTTACACCATGGCAACGCCTTTGGACGCCTTCAAACACAAAGAAGGCATGATGAACGATGAGGCCTTTGCGTCGATTCTAGGCCTACAGGGAGCCAACCTATCTAATTGGTTATGGGTAAACCTTGCGTACCTTGCGGGGGGGCTCATGCTCATCTGGTTGCGCATTATTACTTGGCATACACCCGTTTCTCTTTTAGCGGCTCTAGCCGTGATGGCAGGGGTCTTCTATGTAACCGATCCAAGCAATGCTGCAACACCTTTATTTCACCTGACCACTGGTGCTGCCATGTTTGGGGCCTTCTTTATCGCCACAGATCCAGTCAGCTCTTGCACCAGCAATAAGGGTAAACTGTTTTACGGTGCCGGCATCGGCATCTTAGTTTTTATCATTCGTACTTGGGGTGGCTACCCAGACGGTATCGCCTTTGGTGTTCTGTTAATGAACTTTGCTGCACCTCTGATTGATTACTACACACAGCCTCGCGCTTACGGCCATAAAAAAGCCAAGAAAGGACTGAACATAGGAGGCGATAAGTAATGAACATTTTAGCGTCTATTCGCCGCAACAGCTTAGGTCTCGCGTTATTTGCTGTGTTAACTGCTGGGTTGATTGCCGTCACTCACCAACTGACCGAGCACACCATTGCAGACAATATCGTCACTGCTCAGTTAAACGCCTTCAATGAGATTTTGCCTGCGGATCGTTATACCAATGATTTGCCCAACGACACCGTAATGCTGAATCCAGACCCATTATTAGGGTCAGCGGAACCCGTAAAAGCCTTTATTGCTCGCAAAGAGGGTCAGGTTACAGCGATTATCTTTCAAACCATTGCACCGGGTGGCTATAACGGTAACCTTGATCTATTAGTTGCAGTAGATCGTGATGGCGTCGTCACCGGCTCACGGGTTATCAGCCATAAAGAAACCCCAGGACTAGGAGATAAGGTTGATCTACAGAAGTCCGATTGGATCTTGTCATTTGCAGGAAAATCTCTCGACAACCCAGAAGAACGTCGCTGGAAAGTCAAAAAGGACGGCGGTACATTTGACCAATTTACAGGGGCGACCATCACCCCAAGAGCCGTGGTCCGTGCTGTTAAAAACACGCTGATTTATTTTAAACAAAACGAAGACGCGCTGTTGTCGCGTTAGGATGAGTTATGAGCGCTGAACAAACTCTTACCAATGAAGATGTCGCTGATACCCCAGCATTAGAAGGTCCAAATTATAGGGAAATCCTTTACAACGGCATCTGGAAAAACAACCCAGCCCTTGTGCAATTACTGGGGCTTTGTCCATTACTTGCGGTGACCAGTACCATTGTGAATGCGATCGGTCTAGGACTTGCAACCACTATAGTGTTAATGGGCTCAAACATAGCCGTATCTTTGATCCGAAACTATGTCTCTGACGCGGTGCGCCTACCGGCATTTGTCATGATCATCGCCTCTTTTACTACCTGTATTGAGCTGATCATGCAGGCGTATACTTACGAGCTGTATCAGATTCTTGGTATCTTCATTCCATTGATTGTGACCAACTGTGCCATTCTCGGCCGTGCAGATGCCTTTGCCAGCCGCAATCCGGTCTTACCATCTACCCTTGACGGCTTAATGATGGGATTAGGCTTCACCATGGTGTTGGTGCTATTAGGTGGGATGCGTGAGCTGATCGGTCAAGGCACGTTATTCACCGATATGCACTTGCTGTTTGGCGATATGGCCACCCACTGGAAGCTAACGGTATTTTCTGACTACCCAAATGTGCTGTTTGCTATCTTACCTCCAGGCGCTTTTATTGGTCTTGGTCTCTTGATTGCCATTAAAAACTACTCAGATGAAAAAGAGAAAGAGCGCATCGCCAAAGCACAAGCGGGTCAAGAAAAAGTTTCTCGCCGAGTCCGAGTAACAGACTAGCCGTTGACGATCAAACGAGGATTACAGTGAACAAAGCCAAACGCCAAGAGATTTTCACTCGCCTGCGAGCAGAGAACCCAAATCCTGTGACCGAGTTGGAGTACAGCTCACCGTTTGAACTATTGATCGCTGTCCTGTTGTCTGCCCAAGCCACGGATGTGAGTGTTAATAAGGCCACCCGCAAGCTCTTTCCTGTGGCCAATACACCAGAAGCCATGTATGCACTCGGGGTAGATGGCTTAAAGGAATACATTAAAACCATTGGTCTGTTTAATGCGAAAGCTGAAAACGCCATAAAAACCTGCCAGATGCTGATCGAAAAGCATAACAGCCAAGTACCTGAAACCCGGGAGGCCTTAGAAGCGCTCCCCGGTGTGGGACGCAAAACCGCGAACGTGGTCCTTAACACAGCGTTTCGCCAAGTCGCTATGGCCGTCGACACCCATATTTTTCGTGTCTCAAATCGCACTAAGATCGCCCCCGGCAAAAACGTTCTTGAGGTTGAAGACAAGCTACTGCGCTTTGTGCCAAAAGAATTTCTACTGGATGCCCACCACTGGCTGATTCTCCATGGCCGCTATATTTGCACCGCACGCAAGCCTAAATGTGATGCCTGCACCATAGAAGACCTTTGCGAGTTCAAAGAAAAAACCTCCACCTAATAGTTAAATAAAACTTAAATAAGTTTAAATAAGTTAACGTTTAACGAAACTGAATACGTGGCATTCTGAGCTTATCAAAAGTACAGAACGAGAGAACGCCACATGTCAAAACTCACCCAAAAACAGCTCGATTCCCATTGGATGCCCTATACTGGCAACCGAGAATTTAAACGTGATCCCCGTATTATTGCCTCAGCAGATGGTTGCTTTTACAAAGACGACCAAGGCCGAGACATCTTTGATGGCCTATCTGGATTATGGACCTGTGGCTTAGGACACAATGTCGCGCGCATCAATGAAGCCGTTGCCCAGCAGGTTAAAACCCTAGACTACTCCCCTGCTTTTCAATTCGGTCACGAAAAGTCGTTCCAATTGGCTGAGAAAATCACTGAATTCATGCCACCTGAGCTAAATCGTATTTTCTTCACTGGTTCGGGTTCTGAGTCTGTTGATACGGCATTGAAAGTGGCACGTGCCTACTGGCGTAAAAAAGGCAAAGGGACTAAGACCAAATTTATTGGTCGAGCAAAAGGCTACCACGGGGCTGGGGTGTCTGGTTTTAGTGTTGGCGGCATCCCTGCCAACCGCACTCTTTATGGCCAAGGCTTGGATTCTTACCATCTACCCCATACACAAGCCCCAGGCACTGAGTTCACTCAAGGCATGTCCGATGTGGGCGCAGAGCGAGCGGATGCGCTGTTGGACTTGATCACCATGCACGACGCTTCAAACATCGCGGCGGTTATTGTTGAGCCTATGTCAGGCTCCGCTGGGGTCATTATTCCACCACAAGGGTATCTACAGCGTTTGCGTGACATCTGTGATCAACACGACATTTTATTGGTGTTTGATGAAGTCATCACAGCGTTTGGCCGTATGGGCGCAAACACGGGCTCAGAGGCGTTTGGCGTAACACCTGACATCATAACTATGGCCAAACAAGTGACCAACGGTGTCATCCCTATGGGGGCTGTTGCCTTCAAAGAAGAAATCTACGACACCTTTATGGAGCAAGGTGGCCCAGATTACATGCTAGAGCTGCCCCATGGTTACACTTACTCCGCTCATCCAGTTGCCTGTGCCGCTGGTCTAGCCTCTTTGGCAGAGATACAAGAACAGGGTCTGGTTGAACAAGTACGTAACAACAGCCGCTATTGGGAAGAAGTGGTCCATAGCCTACGTTCTAGCTCTGAACTGATCACTGACATCCGCAACTATGGTTACGCCGCGGGCATCACCATCGCTGCACCTGATGGCCAACCTGCTCGCCGCCCTTATGAAGTGGCTATGGAAATGTGGGCGAAGGGCTTCTACGTACGCTATGGAGGTGACACTATTCAGCTGGCTCCACCATTTATTGCGGAACGAGAAGAGTTAGACCGCATGATCAATGCCCTAGGGGAATCCTTCGGCAAGCTTTAAGCACCAAAGGCCTCAGGCAAGAAGTCGCCTGAGGCCTTGTTTTGCTGTTCACAGGACAAGATTTCACTATAATCGTAGTCAATAAGATTGGTACGGAATGTTAGTGTGGCAAAATCTCAATTCCCTTATGTGCGTTGCTTTTGGGCTGGCACCCTTTTTCTAACCAATGGCAAAAGCATGGCTGTCCACTGCACTCACATTTCTAGAGAACGCGTTGAGGTCGAAGCACCAGGTGGTCTGCAAGGCTCCACCAAGGTCAAACTTGAACTCCAAGCCAGCAACAACGGCAAACAAAAGTTAATCAAAGCCATTTGTCTGCCATCCCTAGATGTATTAAACGAACATGATAAGCATTACATCAAGATGATATTTCACAACATAGCAGAAGAAGACAAAGTCTTCATCGACCAGTTTGTGAAAGCCCATAGCTAGCCCTATTTCACGCTTAACAGCATAAAAAAGGGCGCCCCATAGGCGCCCTTTTTGTTTAACAGCAAATCTTATGCTGTCATCACATCTTCAAACAGCTGCAACATCTTGTCCCCATCAACTTCCATACAAACCTGTGTCATTGGCACATCGTTCCAATAAGGTTCTGGGTATTCCATGCCTTCTGGAGCAAAGATTGTTTGACCAACGCCGATCCCTTCACAAGCCACTCGCACAGCCCCTAGTTCCACAGCAAAGATGCTAGGATCTAATAGGTAAGCAATGGTGGAGGCATCATGGAAGTAACAACCCTCCACACCAAAGCGGTCACTGTAAAATTTGATGTAAAACTGGGCGCAGTCGTACAAGAAGGTTCCCTGCTCTGGGTTCTTCGCCTTAATACGCTCCAACACAGTATTGCCAAGCAATACCTGATGGGTCACATCCAACCCAACCATGGTCACTTGCCAAGGCGCTGTGAACACCGCATCCGCCGCGTGGGGTTCATTGATAATATTGGCCTCGGCCACAGGTGAAACGTTGCCATATTCGATGGCTGTACCACCCATAAGAACAACTTCGTCCACTAGGTTTGCCACTTCAGGATCAAGCTCAAGCACCTTACCTAGGTTCCCCAAGGGACCTAAAGCAACAATGGTGACTTCCCCAGGGTATTTGCGTACTTGCTCAATGATGAACTCAGCAGCGCTTTGCTCTAGGGCTTGTTTGCTTGGGGCAGGATAATCAATGTTACCAAAGCCATCTTTACCATGGACAAAGTCAGGGAAAGGACGCGGTGCTTGTTTGGACGGCACGGCAACACCCCCTGCCACAGGCACATCAACCCCTGCGATTTCTGTCAGAGTCAGAGCATTTTGCGTAGCAATTTCAACCGGTACGTTGCCATAGGTAGTCGTTAACCCTAGAACCTCTAATTCTTTGGCTTGAAAGGCAAAGAAGATGGCCATTGCATCATCAATACCCGGATCCGTATCAATAATAATTTTTCGTGTCATGTGATTCTCGTTATCTCATTAATTCTGCTTTGCTAGGAAATCTGTGACTTCCTCTAGCGTTGGGATGGACGGTGCAGCCCCCATTCGGGTCACTGCAATAGCAGACGCAGCACAGGCTGTCCGCATGGCCGTTTCATAATTTGAACCACGCTGTAACTCCGCCAAACAAAAGCCAATGAAGGTGTCCCCTGCGGCCGTGGTATCTTTGGCCTCAACGTTGAACGCAGGCACTTGCAAGTCTTCTGCCTTGGAAAAGTACCGCACTCCGTCTTTACCTAGGGTCATCATGACGGCTAAGTCAGGGTATTGCTCTGGCAAAATGCGCGCTGCATCTTCTATGGTGTCCGCCTTGGCAAGATCCATTGCTTCCACTTCATTAACAATCAGCAAGTCAATAAAGGGCAACACTTTGCGGGTTAAGTCAGCGTCCATAGGGGCAGGGTTAAAAGCCACCTTGGCACCTGATGCCTTTGCCCACTCTAAGGTTTCTGCCACTAGGTTGGTTTCATTTTGCAATAACACCCAATCGTCATCTGTGGCACCTTCTAGCACCTTGCGCACACCTGACTCAGTCAGTGTGTGGTTCGCACCCGCGTACAATATAATGCAGTTTTCCGCAGCAGGAGTCAGCTGAATGATGGCATGGCCCGAGGCTTCTTGCACCTGAGCAATCTCGTCTGTATTCACACCAAAGTCTTTCAGTTGCTGCAATATGTGTTGGTCACCCTGATGGATGGCCCCCACATGTTTTACGTTCGCTTGAGCTTTTGCCAAGGCGACGGACTGATTTGCCCCTTTACCTCCCAACACTTGCTGATAGCTGGTTGAGCTCATGGTCTCACCTGGGCGAACAAAGTGGTCCACCTCATATAGGTGATCAATGTTAATGGAACCGATGTTAAAAACGGTCATAAGCTACCTTGTTTTCATTTTATTAACCAAACAGTCAATAAGAACATTTTTCCGCTTTGATTAAAATAGCTGGCTCAAGGGAAAGATCAAGGGGCATAAAAAAACGCCCACTCTGTACAGAGTGGGCGTTTTTAAAATTCTAGCTCAAAGAGCGCGTTGATTAGTCGCGATCTAGGAAAGTACGGCCTTTCTGAGCAGCGATACGCATACGTAGAGCGTTAAGCTTGATGAAGCCTGCCGCGTCTTTCTGGTCGTAAGCACCCGCATCGTCTTCGAAGGTAGCGATTGTGCTATCGAATAGGCTGTATGGAGACTCACGGCCTTCAACGATTACGTTACCTTTGTACAGTTTCAAACGAACCGTACCCGTTACGAATTCTTGAGAAGCGTCGATCAATGCTTGCAGCATACGGCGCTCTTCTGACCACCAGAAGCCGTTGTAGATCACTTTCGCGTACTTAGGCATGATCTCATCTTTCAGGTGAGCTGCTTCACGGTCAAGTGTGATGGATTCCATTGCACGGTGAGCTTTCAGAAGGATGGTGCCCCCTGGAGTCTCGTAACAACCACGTGACTTCATCCCTACGAAACGGTTTTCAACTAGGTCATCACGACCGATACCGTTTGCGCCACCGATTTTGTTCAGTGTTTCAAGGATAGTCGCTGGAGACATTGCTTCGCCGTTGATGGACACAGCATCACCTTTTTCGAAGCCAAGCTCGATGATTGTTGGCTCATCTGGAGCTTGCTCAGGCGATACAGACCAACGCCACATATCTTCTTCAGCGCTCGTCCATGGATCTTCTAGAAGATCGCCTTCGTAAGAGATGTGAAGAAGGTTCGCATCCATTGAGTAAGGAGATTTCTTCTTAGCATTGGAGAAGTCTACTGGGATTTCGTGTTTTTCACAGTAAGCCATTAGGGTTTCACGGGACGTTAGGTCCCATTCACGCCAAGGAGCGATTACTTGAACACCTGGTTTAAGAGCGTATGCACCTAGCTCGAAACGAACTTGGTCATTACCTTTACCGGTTGCACCGTGAGAAATCGCATCAGCACCGGTCTCGTTAGCGATTTCGATCAAACGCTTAGCGATAAGAGGACGAGCGATAGAGGTACCTAGTAGATACTCACCTTCGTATACTGTGTTCGCACGGAACATAGGGAATACGAAGTCACGTACGAATTCTTCGCGTAGGTCTTCGATGTAGATTTCTTTAACGCCCAACGCTTGAGCTTTCGCGCGAGCTGGCTCTACTTCTTCGCCCTGACCCAAGTCAGCGGTAAAAGTTACCACTTCACACTGATACTCTTCTTGAAGCCACTTCACGATTACTGAAGTGTCTAGGCCGCCAGAGTAGGCTAGCACTACCTTCTTCACGTCAGACATTCTCTTTCTTCTCCTCAACGAGACGCTGCACAGCCCAATCAAAATGGACTGCACGCAGTTAAACTAAAAATAGGCCGTTAGTGTAAGTTTTCGCCCCTTAGTTAGCAAGGGGCGCGGGGGGATATCCGCCCCTAGGAGCGATATTTCAAGGGCGTTATTGGCTTGGTTCAGATAAAGATTGCGGATTCAATCCCATACGCTCCAAACGGATGGTCACGCGTCGGTTACGCTCTCGTCCATCAGAAGCCCGATTATCCGCAACTGGATAACGTTCACCATGATAACGGGATACGATTTTTTCTGGAGGTACTCCCTTCTGCAACAGATATGCTGTGACCTTCTCTGCACGGGTTTTAGAGAGTTCTCGGTTATCCCGACGAGTCCCTATGATGTCTGTGTGACCATCAATGTAAATATATTCAATGGTAGGATCGGCTTCCACGTAAATAGCAATCAGGTCTAAGCGACGTTTAATACGATCTGTGAGCTCTGAGCCGTTGGTAGGAAACAAAGCAGCAGTACGAGAAATCTGATCGAAGTTAACCGGTAGCAAACTCGCCATACAACGGCGAAATTCATTATAAGCAGGGTTAAAATTAATGTTGCTCAGTGCCACTTCTACGTTTTCGCGGCCATTCTCCCATGCGGTACCCGCCACCACCGGATGTAAGCCTCTATCAAGACTGGTGAGCATTTGCTCTGCCACCTTGCCCCCTACTTCAACCGTTAACCCGTAACCTGGGTACGGCATCACATCAAGAGTCTTAGGGGACAGCCCCGGCATCCAACTGGGCGCTTGGGAAATAATAAACACTTGCCCTGGCCCAAGCTTCTCGTTTTCTGGGTGCAGGATAAACTTCATGGGCTCCCCTGCTTCCTTGATAAACTCCCCTTCACCAAAATGCGGTACAGGGTGAACCAACTTGCAAGCAAAGATGTCTCCAGAAAGGGACCATTGGGAGTTTTCGATCTGAGACTCAAAACGCGTCACAGCCATGCTTTGGGATGCGAACATAAGGCTCGACGTAACGAACAAGGTCGTAATGAGATGTGAGGCTTTCAAAGTTAACAGTTCTCGTTCTAGGCTTAGCATGTATGTTATCATCCGATGGTATCTACCCATAATTTTCTGAGCAAGTGGCAGAATTAAGGATTCTCTTTTGTCAAATCACGAAATCAAAGACCGATTCCGCGGATTCCTACCTGTAGTTATCGACGTCGAGACCGCAGGCTTTAATGCAAAAACAGATGCTTTACTCGAATTTGCCGCGAGCATCCTAAGAATGGACGAAAACGGCGAGTTGTACATCCACGAGACCATTGAATTTAAGGTAAAGCCTTTTGAAGGGGCAAACCTTGAAAAAGAAGCACTGGACTTTACAGGTATTGATCCGTTCGCTCCAGACCGAGATGACATGGTGGAAAAAGAAGCCATCAACCAAATGTTTACCAAGGTCCGCAAAGAACTAAAATCTACCGGCTGTAAACGTGCCATTTTAGTGGGTCACAACGCAGCGTTTGACCACGGTTTCTTGAACGCAGCCATTGAACGCTGTGAAATCAAGCGCAACCCTTTCCATCCATTTTCAAGCTTTGACACGGCGTCTTTATCTGGCTTGGCTTTTGGGCAAACCGTTTTGGCCAAAGCATGTCAGGTGGCAGGCATTGAGTTCAGTAACTCTAAAGCACACTCGGCCCAGTACGATACGGAGAAAACCGCTGAGCTTTTCTGCGAAATCGTTAATCGCTGGAAACGTTTGGGGGGCTGGAGTTTGGTGACCGATGACCAAGCGGACAGCATGGAATCCGCCTTCGCTGCCATGGACTCCCATAACTGAGTTCTTTATTGAATCCATATTAGTTACAGATTCATTGGTTGCGGTATTTTGATGTATCAATAAGTATCACTGTGGGACCGACAGTGATGAGGCATCACTTGTAGAGAGCAAACGCATGGTAGGCAAACGAGTTGCATTACTTACATTGGGATGGATATCTCTGATCACGGGGATTATTGGGATTTTCCTACCCCTGTTACCTACCACGCCTTTGGTTTTATTATCTGCGTGGTGTTTCTCTAAATCTTCTGAACGTTTCCATCATTGGCTACTCAATCATAAATACTTTGGTCCCATTGTTAACGATTGGCAATCTGATCAGGGCATTCCTAAAAAGGCCAGAAACCGAGCGCTGATTTTCATGTGGGCTGGAATGCTACTTTCCATGTTCATTGTTGGGCGCTTTTGGGCAACCATTGGTCTGTGTGTGATTGGCGCCGCTGTTAGCATCCATTTACTGCGAATGCCCCTTCGCAAAGAATAGATTGACGACACAAGGGATACCATGACGACTCATACTGAACATGCCATGAAACCATGGCAAAAACGTACCTTAATCACGCTTTTTATCCTTCTGACATTCGTTACCTTAATTTGGAACCTGATCCCTACCGCCACCAAGTGGTTCGTTAATCGGTATACTCAACAGCACGATGTGTCCTTTTCTGCGGACACCATCAACCCCAATATTTTCCCAATTGGGTTAGAGCTTGGTGATGTAAAGCTTCTCAAAGACAGCATCCCTCTCTTCACTCTTAATCATGCCAGCATTGGCCTTGATTTTATGCCTCTGTTAAAAGGTGAATTCCATGTAAACCATGTTGAAGTGAACGGGCTAGACACACAGGTAGAAAACCAAAATGGTGTCATGACAATCGCTGGCCTGTCTCTTCCACAAAACACAGACAAAAAGGCAGAAGCCCCAGCAGAGACGGCAGAGCCAGAAAACGAGCAGTCTATTCCGACTTTTTTCATTTATGATGCTCAAATGCAAGACATCAGTGTGCGCTATCGAACTGAGCGTGGTGAAGATACCTTCTACCTAAACTCCCTCAACGTGATCGAAGTCTCCCATAATATGGACGACTGGATGGGGCAATTGGCCATCGAAGCAGGTCTCAACCAAGCTCAATTAATTGCTGCAGGCGAAGTAAAAGCCAACGGCTCAGAGATAGATACCTATTTAGACTTAAAATCCCTGTCTTTATCCACCAGTGATATTCAAAACTTCGTGCCCAAAGGCATGGAAGTGGGTACAGCTTCAGACGTACAGGTCGCAGGCTCAACCAATGTCATTTATCGTTATCAAGATACGCCACAATTTTCACTTATGGCGCCCTTACTGCAAGTATCTAGTGGCAACACGGCCCTGACCCAAGTCAACCAAGAGCTGGGGTGGACAAACCTAAACACCCGAGTGGAAAACATCCAAGTCGAAGGAACGGGCAGCCGAAACTTATCCGTCAAAGGAAAGGCAGCCTTAGATATCAAAGGACTTTCCATACGCTCAGGGGAGCAATCTCTAAGCACCAAGTCTCTTGCATTCAATGGTCAAACCGAACTTAAAAAAGTCGGTGCTGATATCGAACTTGCCAATACCGCTAGCCAACTGGAAACCCAAGAATTACAAGGAACAGTGAATGGCAACAAACTAAGCCTTGGCACCCTAAAAGCAGAGCTGGCCAACCTTGGTTTTAAATTCAATACGGACAGCCAACAAGGAGAAGGCCAAAGCACCTTGTCTTTAACCAGCGACAACCTTACGGCGGAGACAGCCAAAGGAGAATCCGCAAGCTTAGGCCGGCTGAGTTTTTCATCGCCTGTCGCCTTAAAAGCAAATGAAACGGAACAACAGATCGCCACCGACTCTTTTGAATTAGCATTAACAGAGCTTAATCTTGGGGCAAACTCAGGGACAGCACAATTAAGTGCGCTGACTTTAAATCTTCTAAACACACAAGTGACTCAGTCTGACGAAGGTCAAAATTTCAATACCGAGCTTGCCCTCGATACGCAGGGGTTCAAAGGCTCCCTGATGACAGCGGACAGTCAAAGCAAGCAACCTGATCAAGCAGCTAACCTAGACTCACTGGCCTTAAATACAGCCTTCTCAGGTAGCTTATCTGGTACTCAAGAGTTAACGCTGCAAGGGGATAAGACCCAGCTTCAGCTAGGGGGTGTCGCTTACCAATCCGATGCCCAAGACATCTCCTTAGACCGTTTAGATTGGTCCCTAAATAACATGGCGGCTCAACTTGGTGGTGACAGTACTGCCTTATCAGGGAAATCGGGACTTCAATTATCCAACCTCAAGGCGTCCCTAACACAACTGCCAAACAATCAACCTGATACAGACGTGAGTTTAGAAAGTCTGACCCTCAATAATTCATTGGACTTCCTCCAACAGGGGGAACAAACAGCGATAAATAACACCGCAAACAGCATTGATATGAGCGCTTTATCTGTGTCCCAATCCGATACCTTAGAAGGCATCATGGATGAGTTGGTGTTTTCCTCAAATGAGTTAAAAATAGAACTCGGAACATCTGACCAAGCAACTCACATCAACACCTCAGATAACACCCTCAACATAAGCACAGTGAATGTAGAGTTAGCCGATGGCAGCACTTTGACAAGCTGGGATGAACTGGCTTTGGATAACCCCGCTTTATCTGTGAATGGTACGGACATTTCTGCCGACGTAAATTCCTTCAAGTTACAGCAATTTGTGGCATCTCAACCCAATACTGAAAGTGAATTACCGGCCCTTGCGACCTTTGATCAGCTGGATATAAATCGTATTGCTCTACGCCCCGAAGGTATTGAAATTGCTAGCCTCGTAGTGGATAAACTTGCCAGCAACCTAGTACTGGCAGAGAACCAGCGCATTGAGAATCTCATTCTGCCAAGCTCAGTTAAATCATCTGATGTAGCCTCCACCGAAGAAGTCTCAGGCACGGGTACCGAAAGCGAAACAAACAACTCAGAAGTCAGCCCTTCCAAGGAAACCACACCAGACTTCTATGTGGTCATAGGTAAGATCATTCTATCCCCAGAATCCACCATGACCCTCGTGGATCGGAGCATAGTCCCCACTCTCAAACGGGATCTGACCATTGACGAGCTAACTGTCGATAACCTTAATACCCGTGACGACGGTGCACAAACCTATGTGGTACTCAAAGCCCGTAACGGACGCTACGCCAGCCTTGATGGTAATCTAACGATCGAGCCCACAGCCGCTAAACTCACCATGGACGCTAAGGCCAAAGTCCGTGAAGTAGAGCTGCCTCCCATTTCTCCGTATGTTGCAAATGTACTGGGCTACAATATCGCCTCAGGGCAGTTGAACATGGATCTTAACGTCACTGCCAACCAAGGCCAGCTCAACGGTAATAGCCACATCGTCTTGCGTCAGTTTGATTTGGGGGGCAAAAAAGACAGCAACACTGTGTTAAAAGCTGGTGCGATTCCACTCAACCTAGCTGTGGGCGCCCTCAAAGATGGCGACGATAATATCGTGCTGGACTTGCCATTGAAGGGGGACATTAGCAGCCCTCAATTCCAATGGCAGAACTTCTTCCTGTTACCTGTACGTCAAGGGCTATACAAGGCTTCTAGCATTTATGTGATGCAGACCTTTGTCCCATACGCCAACGTTATTTCATTGGCTCAATTAGCCGGAGAGCAGGTACTACGCTTAAGGGTGCAACCTCTCAACTTCGAATACGGTGAGACAGAAGTGAATGACGAACAGTCAGACTTCCTAACCCAGCTAATCGCCCTTATGAATGACCGTCCAGAAGCAGAGCTAAGAGCCTGTGGCGTTGCGGTGGCAAAAGATCTTGATGAAGAGCTAACCTACGATAACTTACAGGAAGGTGACGAAGATAAGCTCTATGGCATCGCTAACGAGCGCGCAGAGAGCCTAAAAGCCTACTTAGTGGACAATGAGATCGCATCAAGTCGAATCTTTATCTGCTCACCAACAATCGATGAAGACCAGGATGCTCAACCGCGAGTGACCTTAACTTTCTAACCAAAGCCATCATACGATTAATAAGCCAGTCTCTTCATTTAGAGACTGGCTTATGTATTTCCATCCTGCTTTCTCTTTAACCCCTCACTCCATTAGCCCTCTAGATGCCATAAACTATCCTCAAAAAATGGTCAAAAATGCGCCCTCTTTGACAATAATCTGCATCAAACAAAGATATGACCAAAATCAATTTACCTTAGCCACAGAAGGCGTAATCTAGAATCAAAGAGCAAAAGATGAAGGAGAACGATCATGTTGCAAGACAACCACAGCTTGGTAAATGAGTTACCCGAATACAAAGATCAAATTCATACTCTGAAAATGAACGATGCCCACTTTAAGCGTCTGTTTGAGGAATACCACCACCTAGATAATGAAATCCACAACATGGAACAAGAGATCATCTTGGCGAGCACTATGGAAGAAGAGGAATTCAAAAAACGCCGTCTAAAACTAAAAGACACTATGTTGCAAATGCTGCGCAATATTAAACACCAAGAATTAGCGGCAGAGGCTTAATCCTAAGACCCTCATAGCCAATAAAAATGCCGAGCACTGCTCGGCATTTTTGTTTTATCCTACCATCACGAAAATGACCATCTAAAACTCAATCGTTTGAGTGGCATAACCATCTAAATCTGAATCCACATGACTGACATATAATAATAAGTTGGGAGCGAATTCAGGAGATCTCAAGGCGTCACATACCCGCTTAATACTGGCCCTATCCAAGCCATCAAAAGGCTCATCCAGCAAAAGCACATCCGCCTTACGCAGTAAGATACGCGCCAAAGCAATACGACGCGCTTGACCACCCGACACATCACGACCTTGGGCCCCCAACAATGTATCCAAGCCATTAGGCAAAGCAGCTACCCATTCGCTTAAACCCATCACACTCAATACTCGAAGCAACTCACCATCACTGGCATTTGGTGCCCCCAGACGAAGATTGGCAGCCAAGCTTTGCTGGAAGATGATGGATTCCTGGGGTAGATACCCGACCTTTTTACGCCATGATTCATTCTGATAGAGACTTAAGGATTCACCGTTAACCTTTGCCTTCCCTTTGCTTTCAAGATCCCCTGCTAACGCCGCTAATAAAGTCGATTTTCCCGAACCACTCTTGCCGGACAAGCGCACCCGCTCATTGGCATATACCCCCATAGAAATGGGTGGCATCACGCGACCTGGGTAACAACCGGAAAAATCATATAGCTGCAAACTCGCAGGAGATGTCACAGGAGTACATTGGGTGCTATCTGCTTTTCGACTAGACTCTGGCTGTAATTGGTTTAAACGCTTCAAACCTACCTTAGATTGCCCCTGAGCCAAAAATGCCATAGCCATGGGCTGAACCAATTCATTTACCCCCAAGGCTGCTAACACTAAAGCGACCAACATAGGGCCAGCAATGGTTTCCTGCAACATTAAATCACCGTTAACGATCTGCAGAGACATGCCTAGAAGGCTCACAATCAACACCAAACTGGTCAGCTGAATCGCCAATTTAATACGACTCACTACCCTTTGGATTACTGCTTGAGCTGTGCATTGACGATCATCTAAGGTATTCAACCGCTTGCTGTAATCTTGCCAATGGCCACGGATAGTCAAGGTGATGAGAGAAGAAAACACGGACATAAAACGGCTACGACGGTGAATCGATAGCGCTTGCATTTGATAGACAGACTGCAGGGCTAAACGATTTGCCAGCCAGGGCCAAACCAACAATTGAAACAGGGCAAAGACTACCACGGGGATGGCCAGTACCGGCGCAACCCACCAAGCCAATCCTAATAAAGCAAGACAGCCAAGGAAGCTGTAAACCCAAGGCATGACCACCGCCAACGGCCACTTAATAATCTGATCCAAATCCCCCACTAAACGCTGCAACAGATCCCCGCGGGTTTGCTTATGCAAACGCCCTGGGGCAGTGCTCACCCGTTGATCCCAGACCCATAAACGCAAACTGCGTAATAAGCCCAATAAATGATCATGGGAAAAGACCTGCTCACCGTAACGGCCAGCCGTTCGTAAGATAGCCATCAATCGCACTGATGCTCCAGGGGTGAAAAAATCAAACACCAAAGCGGTGCCCAGAACACTGGCCAAACCTGCCGCGGATAAAAACCATCCCGAAATACCAAGCAACGCCACTGCAGCCAAGCTAGCCACCGCACCGATCAATACAGACACCAGCAGTCCGAATGGGTTTTCAATTAATAAAGACTTAAACGTAAGAGATTGGGGTCTGCGCTTCGACATGCACGCCCTCCTGAGTCATTAACCAACGTTGATTTGCCCATACGACAGGGTGGGTATCATGGCTGACGATGATCAGCGTTTTACCAAAGCTGACCTCATCTAGGGTGTTCAATACTTGCTCTGCCGTGTCTGGATCTAGGCCGGAGCAAGGCTCATCTAACAACCAAACATCCGCATCACTTAACAAGGCACGAGCAATAGACAGTCGCTGCATTTGACCACCGGACAAACCTGTCCCTGCTTCACTGATTGGGGTATCCCAACCATAAGGCAAGGTTTCCACAAACTCCCAGCACTGGGCTTTTTTTAAAGAATCCAATAAAGCTTGATCTGTACAGCGCCCTATTCCTAATTCTAGGTTTTGGCGAACAGTGCCCTGAACCCACTCAGGATTTTGTGGCAACCAAGCCAAACGGCGACGCCAATTGGCCATGTTCATACTATGGAAGGCATCCCCTTCCACATAAAGCCCACCGTCAAAGTGTTTCTCAAAGCCTAAAAGAATCGTCATCAAGCTGGATTTGCCTGCACCTGATTCACCCCGTAACCACACCCTATCCCCTTGTTGCAAAATAGCACTCATAGGATGCAACCGCTGACGACCATTGTGACACCAAGCCAACTTATTGAACTCAATAAACGCCCCTATGGCACTAGGATAACTCTGGGGGTTCAGTTTATGGGTGGACTCATCTTGATCGGCAGTCATTAAGAGCTCTTGGATATCCACGGCAGCAGCTTCTGCCTTTTGTTTGGCATGGTAATCATTCCCTAGCTGGCGCAAAGGTAGATAAAACTCTGGTGCCATTAATAATAAGAAAAACGCTGCAAACAAACTTACGGGGGCCACCCCCACCTGCCAAGGTAATTGCTCTAATAGGCCGAGCCCTAAGTAGAGCGCAACCATGGCGATAGAGACCGAAGCAAACAGCTCCAAAGTGCCCGTTGAAAGAAAGGCTAAACGCAACACTCCCATGGTAGTTTTTTGGTAAGACTCTGCTGTAATTGCCAAGCGTTCACGGGCTTTTGGGGTTTGACCTAAGCGCTTGAGCTCTCCCATCCCTTGGTTCAAATCGAGGAATTGATTGGACAACATTTGCAGCACATTAAATTGGCGACGGTTGGCTTGAGCGGCCTTATGCCCCACCAAAATCATGAAAAAAATCACCAAGGGTGCTGTAACCATAAAAATGCTAAAGGCGACCCAAGACACAGGAGCCACCGCAACAAGAATGGTCAAAGGTACGAAAGTCACTAAAAAGACTTGAGGTACATACCGAGTAAAATAATCGTCCAGCGCATCCACCTGCTCATATACCCGTGTCGACAAGCCACCATCTTCATCAATGGTGAGACGACGTGGACCGAGCTGGGTTAAGTGGTTAATCATGCGCTGACGCAAAGAAAATCGAATGGCCCGACTGGCGGCGGCACTCAGCTGCTCGCGCCAGTACTGAGCAAATGATTTAGTAAGAAACGCAGCAGCCGATAGCAGCGCTGCAGTCAGAGGAAAACGTCCTTCTAATACCAAATCGGAAAAGACTTTTGCCAATCCAACGGCTTGAGCAACCAACGCAAAAGCAATTAAGACCCCTAACCATTTAACTACTTGATAGCGCTTTCTTTCCTCGTTTTGCAACGCCGCTAGAAATTGCTGCTCTGGGGTCTTAATTCTTTTCTTCATCGCTCAAATACCCGCCTAATGATTGGCTAACACAACCTTAATAGGAATCTTCTGGCTCTTCACCTTCGTAGCCTGAAAACTCAAGCCACACTGCATTAATGATGCCGAATGAACACGCCAACAAGATGCCTAGAACCCATGCAAAATACCACATAGTAACTCCTCAAATTGGGGCAGCGACCTGCCCCATTTCTATTAATAAAGTGAGTGAGAGTTTTTCTCGATGTGCTCTTTGGTCATACGACCGAACATCACCAAGTAGCTCCAAAGGGTGTATAAAAGAACAATCGGTACAAAAATACACGCCACGACAAACATGATCATCAGCGTCGTTTCACTGGATGTCGCATCCCACATAGTCAAACTCATGCTTGGGAAGGTAGAAGACGGCATCAAGAATGGGAACATAGACCCACCCGCTGTAAAGATCACCCCAGCAATACCCAGAGAAGAGCTTAGGAATGCCATGCCACCACGACCTGCAGCAGCAAACAGAGCAGCCAAAGCCATACCACCAAGACCCACAACAGGCGCTAATATCAATGCCGGTACAGCACTGTAATTTGCTAACCATGCCCCCTGCTGAACTTCCGCTGTTTTCATCAATGGTGTTAAGACGCCATTGCCATCGATTTCGCTGGTGATTACGTAACCATCAATACCAACGGCTAACCAAATACCCGCCAGAGCAAACAAGACTGCGGTGAGCAAACCACTGATAAAGGTTGCTTTCTTAACTCGGTGAAACAGATCACCGTCCGTTTTCATCAGCAACCAAGCGCCACCTTGGGTGACCAGCATCAGCAAGCTGACCAGGCCACATACGATGGCAAACGGGTTCAACAAAGCGAAGAATGACCCGGTGTAAGTAACACGCAAGTACTCGTCAAACTGGAATGGCACACCCTGTAGCAAGTTACCGAACGCCACACCAAAAATGATGGGAGGTACAGCTGAGCCAAAGCCAATGCCTAGATCCCAGCTTTTACGCCATTTAGAACCTTCCAACTTAGAGCGGTAATCAAACCCGATCGGACGGAAGAATAGAGCCGCCAAGGTCAAAATCATGGCCACATAAAACCCAGAGAAAGAGGTGGCATAAACCATTGGCCACGCAGCAAACAAGGCACCACCCGCTGTGATAAACCAAACTTGGTTACCATCCCAGTGAGGGGCAATCGAGTTAATCATCACGCGACGCTCAGCATCGTCCTTAGAGACAACGTTAAGCAAGCTGCCCACACCCATATCAAACCCGTCGGTGATGGCAAAACCAATCAGCAGAACGCCGACCAGTAGCCACCAGATGACTTTTAATACTTCGTAATCCATCTTAAACCTCCTGACCTTTCAACTGATCTGTTTCTTTTTCTAAGGCATAACGGCCGGTATGCAGGCTAGAAGGACCTTGTTTTGCAAAACGAATCATCAGATACATTTCTGCAATTAAGAACACAGTGTACAAAGCAGTCATCAAGCCCATAGACAGCCAGATTTGACCTGTAGTGAGGTTAGAAACCGCCACATGTACTGGAAGCACTTCACCAATCGCCCAAGGCTGACGGCCATATTCGGCCACAAACCAACCTGTTTCACAGGCAATCCATGGTAATGGCAAGGTGAGCATAATGGCTTTTAGGAACAAGCGGTTTTGACCGATACGTCGACGAGCGTTTTGGTAGAAAGCCGCTGCAAACACAACCAACATCAAGAAGCCTGCTGCCACCATGATGCGGAATGACCAGAACAAAGGCGCCACCTTAGGAATGGAGTACTCTACCGCCATATCCAATTGCTCTGGAGTGACATTATCTAGATCTTCGGTAAAGGCTGTTACCAGCAGTCCATAGCCCAAATCGTCTTTTACTTTTTCAAAGTTTTCGATCAATTGAGGATCATCATTTCCGGCTCGCAAATCCGCTAGTAGCTGATTCGCATAGATACCATTGATGATGCGTTGTCGGTGGTATTCTTTAAGGTCTTTTAGACCGACCACTTCTTCGTCCAAAGAACGTGTTGCAATCAAGCCCATCAAACCAGGGATTTGCAATGCAAACTCGGTTTCTTCCAGTTCCTGATTAGGGAAACCAATGATGGTAAAGGGGGCTGGTGCCTCGTGAGTTTCCCACTCTGCCTCAACTGCCGCGAGTTTCACGCGCTGCACTTCCCCTAGCTCGTAGCCTGATTCATCCCCTAGGATGATAACGCTCAACACAGACGCTAAACCGAACGCAGAAGCGATGGCGAAAGAACGACGAGCAAACGCAAGGTCACGATTTTTAAGCAAGTAGTAGCTGGATACCACCAGCACAAAGACCGCACCGGTTACATAGCCTGCAGAGACAGTGTGAACAAATTTCACCTGAGCAACTGGGTTTAGCAGTAGCGCACCAAAGTCTACCAACTCCATACGCATGGTTTGGTAATTAAACTCAGAGCCTACTGGGTTTTGCATCCAGCCGTTGGCAATCAAAATCCACAGGGCAGAAAGGTTAGAACCCAAGGCCACCAACCAGGTCACCATTAGGTGTTTCACTTTGCTCAAGCGGTCCCAGCCAAAGAAGAACAAACCCACTAGGGTTGATTCTAAGAAGAACGCCATCAGACCTTCGATCGCCAAAGGCGCACCGAAAATATCGCCTACGTAGTGAGAGTAGTAAGACCAGTTAGTCCCGAATTGGAACTCCATAGTCAGACCTGTGGTAACACCTAGTGCGAAGTTGATACCAAACAACTTGCCCCAAAAGCGCACCATATCCTTATAAACCTGTTTACCTGTGATGACGTAAACAGACTCCATAATAGCGAGCAAGAAAGAAAGGCCTAAGGTCAGTGGTACGAACAAAAAGTGGTACATGGCCGTTAGCGCAAACTGTAATCGCGAGAGCTCTACAACTGCTTCATTGATCATGATTGAAACCCATGTCTAACGTGAGATGACGGCGGCATTTTGAGGCACTGGTTCGTGCTCTTATTTGTTAGGTCGCCACGATTTGCTAAGCATTCACAAAGTCTATGTCTAGCATTGGTGCCCATTATTAATGAGCTGAGTCAGGAGGGTATTGCGATAGATCAATAAATATCGCTAATAGTGCAAACAAACTAATATTTGTGGTGGGTTACCACTTAGCTTGCCTTTGGCTTTTGATTTGTCCGCGCTGTTTTTTTTGATCCAGTCTACGACGTTGGGAGTTTTTGGTGGGTTTGGTAGCACGGCGCACTTTTTGCGGCGTCATGGCCGTCAGGATTATATCTTTCAGGCGCTGCAATGCGTCTTCTCGATTCGCCTCTTGGGTACGAAACTGCTGTGCCTTGATAATCAGCTGACCGTCTTTTGTTAAACGGCTATCACTCAGGCTCAGAAGCTTCTCTTTATAGGCCTCAGGCAAAGACGACTGAGAAATATCAAACCTGAGATGAATGGCACTGGATACCTTATTGACGTTTTGACCACCCGCTCCTTGAGCTCTAATAGCAGTCAGCTCTATTTCGTCATCGGGTATACTCACTTGATTAGATAGAACTACACTCATTAATTGTCCATTCGGTTTTGGGAATAGCGAACATTATACCAGCTTGATCATTCTCAAGGGTCAACCCTTCGCTTCTTTTCTCAACTCCGCTACAATCCGCTTCCTTATGACAAACAAATGGAGCCATCAGTGACCCTATTTCGCCCATGCATCGACCTACACCAAGGCAAAGTTAAACAGATTGTCGGAGGTAGTTTGAATGACAACGGAGCCCAAGAGAACTTTATCAGTGACTACGATGCGGCCTACTACGCCAGCTTATACCGTGATCATGAATTAAAGGGCGGCCATGTTATTGCACTTGGGAAAGATAAGGAAAACAAGCTGGAGGCACTCAGTGCACTGCGCGCTTACCCCAATGGGTTACAGTACGGCGGCGGCGTTACCAAAAAGAACGCAGCAGAATTCCTCGAAGCAGGAGCCTCCCATGTTATCGTGACCTCTTATCTGTTTGAAGACGGTGAATTCTCTTGGGATCGCCTCGATAAGATTAAACGAGAAACAGGTACTGAACGTTTGGTGTTGGATTTAAGTTGCCGCCGTGTTGGTGAAAGCTGGTTTATCGCCACAGATCGCTGGCAAACCATTACATCAACGGAAGTCAACTTAGACAATTTAGTGGAGCTGGCGGATCATTGCGATGAGTTTTTGATCCATGCGGCGGACGTTGAAGGCCTACAAGCAGGCATTGATGAACGTCTCGTAACCCTGTTGGGTCAAGGCTGTCCAGTAGACGTCACCTATGCTGGCGGAGCCCGCTCATTGGCTGATTTAAAGCGTGTCCATGAACTATCAAATGGCAAGGTTGATCTCACCATTGGCTCAGCCTTAGACATTTTTGGTGGTCAAGGTGTGACTCTTGATGATTGCATTCTTTGGAACCAAGGCAAAATTTAGCCAAAAAACATTGGTGGGAGTCTAGCTCAACTCCCACCATATATGATTTTGCGCCCTCGACATCCCTACCCTGTTGCCGCATACTTGGCAGATACTTTATTTTACATTAGGAAACAATTCGACTATGAGACTTTCTCGCGCCGGATTTTTAATGCTGCCGCTACTTTTGGCAGCCTGCTCCTTGCCAGTTAAACAGACGACGACACCTTCTACACCGGTTGAGCAAGCAGTAAAAAACGACACAACAAACATCACTGATCAAGACAACAAAGCGCAAGTGACTGCGCCTGCTCAAGAGCAAAAAGCCGATGAAGACACGTCGCAAGAGGCTCTTGTTCCGTCTCATCAGGAATTAATAAAAGAATTTGACAGCATTCGCACCGTGGCAAATCAAAACATTGCCGAGCTCAAAACTCGCTCTGGAGCCGTGCCAGAAAAACCAAGCATCATGATTTCAGATCGTTATGATCGTGAAGCTCTGATGGGGAAAATTGAGGAAGTAAAAGCCTACAATCAAACCCTTGTAGCAGAATTAAAAGCTCTGGATTCTCGTGTTGAGCAACGCCGTCAGCGCCCTCAATTTGGCGATGTGATTCAAGTGTATTTATCGGATCTTAAGGTTGAGAGCGAAAAAGATTTCAGCGCCCAACCTTTAATTGGCAATTGGGTACGAGGTGAATCTCGGGTCGTTCGTTTAAACGAGAATATGCTGATGGAAAACAGCACAACAGAACCCATGCGGTTAACCTTTACTGAGGCCTACCAGATTGTTATCAACGGAACCTTAGTGGGAACTTTTGGCCCCAATAACGCAAAACACGAGATGTCCTTTGAGGCGTCTACAGCGGATTTAAAAGGATCCATCGAGGGCTCTTTGGCTACTCGCATTCAAGGTAGCTAACCCCAAGTACTAGTCGATAGTTTAAGGAGTTGGTTCTCCTTTCTCCTTAAACTTATCACGCTGGGCTTCCAATTTTGCGGGCACTAGCACCGTAAGGGATTTAGGCACTACCTCCACCGTCAAAACGTCTGCAGTACGCTCCTCCCCGTCTAACACATAATCAATGTCCTCTTCAGACTCGATTTTTACTCGGTAGGCCGTCATATGGTTCACGCCTTCATAGTCATGGGGATCTAAACGGTTACGCAAACCATGCCCGATTAACTCCATTAAATTTAAGATTTGCGGCCGGTCTGGTACTAACCAAGTTAAGTCTAGCAAGCCATCGGTAAGATCAGGTGCCCCACGCCCTTGGGCTAATAAGGTTGTCACTGGCGCCGCGTTAGCAATGGTCAAACTAGGTGTCGCTAATTCAAATGTCTCTTCATCATCTATGGTGACCTGGTAAGTCTTAGTCACATTGTCACTGACGGCTTCAGACAACCCCTGTAGATAAGCCAACTGACCACTGTCGTTTTTCTTACTCCTATCGGCCTTCTCGATCATCTGCTGTTCAAAGCCAACCCCACTGAGCAACAACATCACTTCATCGTTACAACGGGCGGTATCGATCCGACTTTCCACCCCTTCAATTAGGGCCATGCAGGCCGTATCAATAGGATCTAACTTTACGCCGATACCACACAGGGCGTAGCTCAAAGCGTTGGCTGTCCCGAGGGGAATAATACCCAGCTTCATTTGTGTGTTCACCAACTCTTGAGCCACCTCTGCGATGGTACCATCTCCGCCGCAGCCAATGATTAAGTCTGGTTTCTTCGTCAAAGCACGTTTAGCCCAGTAGCTGCCATTGTAGTCTTTGGTTGTAGTGCGTATGGTCAAATCATAATAAGGGGACAATAACTCAAGAATCCGTGCCTTGCTTTGCTCCCATTGGCGGGTTCCGGCGACGGGATTGGCAATCAGCCAAGCACTATTACGCACAATTAATTGCTTGGCGTGATGCATCTCGCTCAAGCGATGAAACTGCTTTTTGTTAAGGTGAGCACTCTTACGAACCTGCTTAATATGCTTAATCACCCACGCAGGTGTTTTCTCAGGATGTTGGCTCAGTAAATAGGCTGCCATCATAAACACTGATCGCCCCCGCCCTAAAGCACAGTGCACAATGACACTACGACCATCTTTACGATGGGTATGAATCCAATTTAAAGCGCGCTGAACCTGCACATCAGAAGGGGTTGAGTGATCTAAAACAGGCAAGTTTAGATAATCAATATCCTCCCCGAGCAAGGTCCAATTTAGGGAGTTAAATTCTGCTGTGACATCTAAGACTGCCCCGATATTATGATGTTTTATGGTATGTAGATCGGAAGGAAACAAGCGACGCGCCAAAAATAACCCAGGCTCTATTTCTTGTATAGCGGGTGCCTCATCATTGCTACGGGCAATGGCATTAAATAATTGAGTGGCCCAAAGAAATGGCCAGAAAGCCCAACGAATAAAATAGGGAATCGTACCGTCTTCTCTTTTACGGAAAATGGCCGGTTTATTTAACAAGTAGGCTAAGCTTACACAGAAAAATGAAAATGAAGTCCATAACCAAGCCCAGCGAAAATAATTATCCGCGGTAACAATGGTAAAAAACATAAACACCATTGCGATCAGCAAGTACAAATTTGGCTGTAACAACATGCGACACTACTCCCTACTTTTCGCCATTGGCGATGCTGTTTTCCTGATTATAAGATAACCATACCGATGCTTAGTGTTATAAGAAAGCCTACTTTCCTTAGGATTCAAAGCTTCTCCTAAAAATATATTGTTTTTGACATATTCTATAAACTTTAAAGGTCGCGAAATTTTGCTTTTAAACTGGGCTACATAACCTAAACAAAAGTCTTTAAAAATCCGTTTGTGGTCATTGCGCTCTGTGCTAATCTCGAAATTGTCTGCTTAAAAAAGAGCAAACATTTCGGGATAACTGCTACTGCATTCTAGCGGTTCTCAGTTTTTTGTTCGTCGGTGGTTTTCACCTGGAGTTGTTTTAATGGATGCATCTATCTCTTTGTTTGATTTAGGTTGGCAAACCTATTTCCAACAACAGTTGTCATTGGATGACCTAGACGCCAACCTTATTGCGCGTGTATGTCATGTTAGCTCTTCCGGTTATGATCTTATCTCTGAACAAGGTATCACTGCTCTTAAGAGTGCGCCTAATCAACCTAATATGACCATTGGTGATTGGGTTGTGATCGACCAAGATTTCGAATTTGTTCGTAAGCTAGATCGTAGCGCGTTATTTAATGAAGACGATCAATTGATCGCTGCAAACGTGGACACGGTTCTTATTGTCTGTGCTTTAGACGATAGCTTTAATCTGGATTTAATCAAACGCTACTTAGAATTAGTCCACGATGCGGAAGCCGATGCCATTGTGGTACTAACAAAAGCAGACCTATGTGAAGACACAGAAGAAAAGCAAGCTCAGGTACAGCAGCTAGATCCTCTGTTAATCATTGAAACGGTCAACGCCAAGTCTGAAACACCTCTTCAATCCCTGACAACCTTTTTTAAGAAAGGCAAAACCATTGCCATTTTGGGGGCACCTGGATCAGGTAAGTCACGTCTAGTGCGCAACCTCATCGACTTAAATCAAGCCTCGACTCACTTTAGTGTGCAGCAGGATGCCTTGTTTGCATTACCAAATGGAGCAGTACTGCTAGACTCTCCAGCGTTGCGTGAGTTGCAAGCCAGTGCCGCCCATCAGAACTTAACCAGTGAGTTCGCAGACGTACTAGAATTTGCAAGCCATTGCCGCTTTAACGACTGCACCCATACCAATGAGCCTGGTTGTGCCATCAAACAAGCCGTACAGGATGGTAAGCTCGAAGAGCAACGGGTAGATGCTTTCCGCCGCACCTATGGTCATTATCAAGACTTAGATGTGTCAAAGAAGTCAAAGCCCCAAGACAAGTTCCATCGCAGCGCCCATTCTGATGTGAGAGCTCGAAAACACAGCATGTCAGAATAAGCAGTCCCATAAATAAAAAAACTGCCTATTGGCAGTTTTTTTATGTCTATTGATCGTTACAGTGTCTCCCGAGCATCCATCAACTGTGTCCATGTGGCAATGGATTTATCAAATGCCCCCCGTTCCGCTTTCGGGATGGACTGCATGGTCGGTATCTTCGCCGTCATAGGATTTACAGGGCGACCGTTCACATGTAGCTCATAATGCAAGTGTGGGCCAGTCACACGGCCTGTGGCACCGGATAACGCAATCACTTGACCCCGCTTCACCCGTTGCCCAGGCTTCACTAAGATTTTGTCTAAATGTAAAAAGCGGGTGCTGTATTTACCAATGTTATCGATATCAATATAACGTCCCGCATAACGATGGTTAGCTGTTCGAGTTACGATACCATCCCCCGTGGCCAATACTTTGGTTCCTGAAGGTGTCGCTAAGTCTGTGCCATTATGGGGTGACAAACGCCCCGTCACCGGGTGTAATCGGTTCGGATTAAAGCCAGAGCTGATACGGTAAGTGACCGAAGTCGGCCAACGTCGAAGCGCTGGGGTCAAGCTATTGCCCTTCTCATCATAGAAACGGCCATCGGCATTTAAGAAAGCTTGATAAAACTGACCTCGCACTTTAATACGCACTGCTTCCACTTGCTCGGAGCCTACGGGCTCTCCTTCCACGTCACCTTGCTTTAATACCACATCGAACTCATCCCCAGCACGCAGATCTCGGCGGAAATCAAAGCGGTTTTTCAGTAAGTCACTGATGATCATGACATTGGCATCGGATAAACCAGCACGCTTAGCTGATAAATAAAAGCTACCTTCTACTGACCCATGTTTGGCATATTGACTCCAAGTAATGGGTTTCAGATCTTCTTTATAAACAAAGCCGCCGTTTTCATGTTGCTCATACGCAATGGTCTTACTCGGGTCAATACTGCGGGATAAACGCACCAATTCCCCCTCAGGATTTGTTTCAAAACGAAGCTTGTCACCGACTTGCAAGGGTTCCAATACCAGGTATTCTTGATCCGCTTCTAAAATGCTATAAAGCGTCGATATGGGAAACCCATAACGCTGGAATATCCCCTCAAGGGTGTTACCGGACTCAATCGTGTGTTCCACAATTTTGGGCTTTGGAACCGATTGAGTGACCCCATCTACTGGCGTCGTTTCAATAGAATCAGAGGAAGCGACATTGCCCCCCTCTCCAATACCCTCCGGGATCAATGGAGCGAGCTGGTCTAGGGACGGAGGCCTAGGTACATCCGCTATTTGTGTCGTGATGGGAGCAAGGGTGATGCGTTGATTAGGTAAAGCGCTAAAATTTTCCGCGCGCTGATCGTCCTCTACCGAGTCATCAAATACCAGCAAGAAAAACACAAACACACAGACAATCAGAAGGAGCCAAAGGCGTGGTCCGCTTGGGAGCCAACGCGGTTTCCTTTTAGGGTGAGCCATAGAGAGTAAACTTCTTTCCTGGGCAGCTCTCCGCTGCCACGTTGTAAAATATACGATTGCATTGTCGATCTGGCACAGACGGAGGGGCCACCATAAGCATTCGACAAGCTGATTAAGCCGTCTCATCTTGCCTGAGTCTCAAAAAAAATAACAGTCTGTTGATCATCAATCAGCACAAACTAGCGCAAATTCACGGTTTTACAGTAACTTTAATCATAAAGTTTCCCCTATTCAGAAGCCCTACAGGAAGAGCAACCCTCGGCAACACATGCGCTTTGTTACTTCTTTCCCTATTTCTATGCCAACTTCACCTGCGTAACCTCGTATACTCATGTGCACAAAGTCAATTTGATGTCTTTTTTACACATGCGCGGTTGTTGCAAATGGGCTACATTCCCTGCAAGACAAAAATAACAATCGCTAGACATCAACGCTTGCAAAGTAAACGGGCTACAACACTATGAGCAGTACGGGCACACACAGCTATCATTTCACCAGTCAGCAGATTGAAGACACTGCGGCATTGGTCGAGGAATACCCGATTGCCATCAGTATCAATGACCTTAACTATGCTGTCATTCTCATCACACCAATAGATGTTGAAGCTTTTGTAATGGGATTTTGTTTCGCCGAAGGACTGATCACTTCTTCGAAAGAAGTGCTTGATATGAACATTTCTCAGGCTGACTTAACGACAGGGCCCATTCCTAGTCATATCCAAGTAAACATTCAATTAACTGGCCGTGCGCAACAACGAGCCAGCCAAGTGATGCGTCAACGTAAAGGTACATCGGGTTGCGGACTATGCGGTATTGAAGCCATAGAACAAAGCTTTCCGCGACTCCCCCAGCTACCCACATCACCACAGCTATCGGATGACCTTTGGTTAAAAGCAAAAACACAATTTGACCACTACCAACATATTGGCCAAATCAGTGGTGCTATTCACGGCGCATTACTCATGGAGTCCGATGGTACTCCAAGATTATTTGCAGAAGACATCGGGCGCCATAACGCTCTAGACAAACTCATCGGCAAAGCGCTAATCGACAAACATCCACTTAAAGGCTGTCATATCTTGATGTCTAGTCGGTGCAGTACAGAACTTATTCAAAAAGGAGTTAGGGCTGAGATCGCCAGTCTCGGTCACCTTGCTTCGCCAAGTACGCTGGCGGTGTCACAAGCTCGAGCCTATGGGCTACACCTTGTGCACTTACCACGACATGCCGCCCCGCGTCATTACAATTAAAGGAACTGAATCATGAGTAAAAAAGACTCGTACTTTACCCCTTACTCTGGCCCAGCAGGTGGTTGGGGGGCCTTGAAAAGCACCACAGAACACCTGCTAAAAAGCGACAACGCCGTACGCAATGTCCATACCCTACTAAAAACGAACCAACCCAATGGTTTTGATTGTCCAGGGTGTGCCTGGGGCGAAAAGCATGACCCCTCTAAAATCCGCTTTTGTGAAAACGGTGCTAAAGCGGTGAACTGGGAAGCCACGGGGCGTAAAGTGGATGCGGACTTCTTTGCTCAATACGATGTGTCATGGTTAAACACTCAAAGTGATTACTTCCTTGAGTACCAAGGTCGTTTAACAGAACCCATGCGCTACAACTCGGAGACAGACCACTACGAAACCATCTCCTGGGACGATGCCTTTGCCTTAATCGCCAAACATCTAAAAGCCCTTCCGTCACCGGATGACGCGGCATTTTATACTTCTGGCCGCGCTAGCAACGAAGTGGCCTATTTGTATCAGTTGTTTGTACGGGCCTATGGCACCAATAATTTCCCAGACTGTTCAAACATGTGCCATGAGGCCAGCGGCTATGCTCTGATCAGTAGTATTGGTATTGGTAAAGGCACGGTGACCATTGAGGATTTTGAAGAAGCGGATGCAGTGTTTGTGTTTGGTCAAAATCCCGGCACCAATCACCCACGAATGCTGGATACCTTGCGTGAAGTAGTGGACCGTGGCGCTCAAGTTTTGACCTTCAACACCTTAAAAGAACGGGGCTTAGAACGATTCCAAAATCCCCAAAAGCCTGTTGAGATGATGACCAACAGCTCCAAGCCAGTGAATACGGGCTATTTCACCCCAAAAATTGGTGGAGATATGGCGGCGATTCGAGGCATGGCCAAGCATTTGGTTGAACGCCAAGATGCGGGAGAAGCCCTCATCGACTGGCCATTTGTTGAGCAACATACACAAGGTTTTGATGATTATCTTGAGAAGGTACGTGCCACCTCTTGGGAGCAAATCATCGACCAGTCTGGGTTAAAACGTGATGAAATTGAACACGCCGCTAATGTGTACATCAATGCCAACAGTGTCATTTGCACCTGGGCCATGGGCATCACTCAGCATCATCATTCTGTTGCCACCATCCATGAAATCGTGAACTTCTTGTCACTGCGGGGCAACATTGGCAAACCCGGTGCTGGCGCCTGCCCAGTGCGAGGTCACAGTAATGTGCAAGGTGATCGCACCATGGGCATTAATGAGCATCCATCGGAAGCCTTTTTAAATGCTTTAGAAACACGTTTTAAGATGCCTATGCCGCGCCAATCAGGCCTAGCCGTCGTGGACACCATCCGTGCTATGGGTGAGGGCAAGATTAAAGTATTTATTGGATTAGGAGGCAACTTTGCCGCGGCCACACCGGATACAGCCGCCACGCAAAAAGCCCTAGAGCAATGTGACCTGACGGTACAAATCAGCACCAAGCTGAATCGCTCCCACTTGATCACCGGCAAAGACGCCTTAATCCTGCCTTGCCTTGGGCGTACCGACATTGACCGACAGGTAAACGGTGAACAACAAGTCACCGTAGAAGACTCCTTCAGCATGGTGCATGCTTCAGGCGGAGTGATGGAGCCCTTGTCTGAACAACAAAAATCAGAACCCTGGATCGTCGCCGGGATGGCTGAAGCCACTCTTGGCAAGCACCCAGTGGATTGGATGTCATTGGTAGAAGATTATGGCCGTATTCGCGAGCTGATTGCCGATACCATTCCAAATTTCGATAACTTCAACAACAAGATCAAAACACCGGGAGGCTTTTACTTAGGTAACAGCGCTCGTGATCGTGCGTGGAGTACACCAAGTAAGAAGGCATTAATTCATGCCCATGATTTACCTGAAAACATCCTACCGGCTCAGGCCCGTAACAAACTTACGGAGACCTCTCTGATCCTGCAGACATTACGCTCCCATGATCAGTACAACACCACAATTTACGGTCTAAATGATCGCTATCGTGGCATTAAAAACGAGCGAGATGTGGTGTTTATGAATCCGGCGGACATTAAGCGTTTAGGCTTTAGTGAAGGTCAATCTGTAGACATGGCCACATTATGGGACGATGACCAAGAACGCGTCGTCCGTAACTTCAAGCTGGTGCCTTACGATATCCCAGCGGGCAACATCGCCGCCTACTATCCAGAAACAAACCCATTAGTTCCTCTAGACAGCCATGGTGAATTCAGTAATACACCCACGTCAAAAAGTATTGCGGTAGAGCTGACCGCCAGCAAATCGGATACCGATCGAATTCGCTAAACGGAATATCTAGAAAAACAGATGGACTCGATAAACAGAAAGACCCGCCAAAAGCGGGTCTTTTTTTATCTAATACCCAAGGAGGTCAAACTAGACTATTACGACTCAACCACCATTACCCGATTACGCCCTGCATCTTTTGCCCGATAAAGAGCAGAATCAGCTCGCTTTAGGGTAATATCAATACCAGCCTGATACACTGGCTGTGGGTTATGACTGACACCAATGGAAACCGTAATACGCTTCACCTTAGGCATGTCTGCATAGGCTATTTGCTCACACAATGATTCCGCTACCAAGGTGGCCCGATCAAGAGAAGTGTGAGGTAAAAACATTAAGAATTCCTCCCCACCTACGCGGCAGGTGACATCATGTTCACCCGCAGCTTTCATCATCACCTCACCCAAGGTTTGAATGACTTGATCACCTACATCATGGCCAAAACGGTCATTTACGCTTTTGAAATGATCTATATCCAGCGCTAACACCGAAAAAGGCGTATCACTGGCTTCAAATTGATCTAATACACGCTGCATGCCACGACGGTTAAGCAATAGGGTCAAAGGATCTTTGTGACTCGCATCATCCAGCTTATGAATACGCTCATTAAAGGACCCTAATCCGTGCAGCATAGACATTTTCAATTGGGATGCTTCGAAGTACCAAGCCTTGGTATTCACAATGGCATCGTAAGCGTCTTGGTGGTCCAACTGCCCAACGTTTTTAGCCAATTTCCGTAGAGGCAAGGTAATCCAATGGGCTACTAACCAAACCAATAATAAGGTCACGAAAACGATGGGTAACGAGCGCCAAAATACTGGTGCAAGATTGTCATTTAAATCGGCTAAAACAAGGTTAGTCGGTCGCTGTACCACTAACCCCCAATCAGAACTAGAGATAGGGGCAAACCCCGCCAGCATGTCTATGCCCAAAGAGTTGATGCCTCGGGCACTGCCGGATACTCCAGTTAAGGATTGCTGTACTAAATACATCTGCCCAACATTTTGGCCAATACGATTTGGGTCTACGTGGAACAGTAACTCACCATTTCGATCTACTACGTATAAGTAGGATTCATCACTGAATAATTGATTGCGCAACAGGTGAGACAGAGCACCAATTTTATTTAGATAGATGGTGCCAGAAACGTATCCTAGATATTCTCCCTGAGCCCCAAGGATAGGGTGAGACACACTTACCAAGGTATTACCGGTTACGGAATGAAATGGGTCGGAAATCATCGCACGCTGTGCATTGAAAGCTTGTCGAGCCGACTCTGGCAATACATAACCACTTAGGTGTAAGGATTCCGGCGCCACAGCAATAATCTGCGCCTCTTTATTTACAATGACAGCGGAATTGAATATGTCACTTTGGCCGATTAAACGCTGAACTTCTGATTCAAGAGCCCCGGGGTCATCAATCTTTTTAGCCAGGTCTGTCGCACTGTAAGCCACCAACTGCTCAGCAGACTGCAACATTCGATTCGCGGACTCTGCTACTTTTTCCGCGTATCTTTGATTTGATGCTAAGGTATTTTCGATGAGCAAATCTCTTTGCACATGATAAATAGCAAAGTAACTGTTTCCGAGCGTAATTAACACACTACTAAAAGTGAGAATCAAAACAAGTCGACGCAAATCGGCTCGCAATACCCTACGATAAATCCCCATTTACCTTTACTTCCATACAGCTTCGGATTTACAGCCCATATATTCTATTAGAGCTCAAAAAAATATTTATCTTGCACCTTATTATATAGGATTCAAAAGCCTATTAGGCAAAATTGAGAGATTAATTTAGAGACATCTAAACTAACTTAGATATAAAAAAAGCCGCATTAAGCGGCTTTTTTGTCTGTCTAACCTCCCTTAAGAAGGGAATGCGAAACTCTTACCTTCGCGCACACCAGCAGAGGGCCAGCGCTGAGTGATGGTTTTACGCTTAGTGTAAAAGCGCACCGCATCCGGACCATAGGCATGAAGATCTCCAAACAAGGAGCGTTTCCACCCGCCAAAGCTATGGTACGCAACAGGCACAGGAAGTGGCACGTTGATGCCTACCATGCCCACTTCAATATGATCAGAAAAATAACGCGCTGCTTCCCCATCGCGAGTAAAGATACAAGTACCGTTACCATATTCATGATCATTAATGAGCTGCATCGCCTCTTCCATGGTCTCAGCACGAATAACCTGTAGCACCGGTCCAAAGATCTCCTGCTGGTAACTGTCCATATCCTTGGTCACATTATCGATTAAGGTAGCGCCAACAAAGAAGCCATTTTCATAACCTGCGACCTGTGGATTACGACCATCCACCACAACCGTTGCACCTTGTGCTTCGGCACTGTTGATAAAGCCAACCACTTTTTCTTTATGTTCTTTTGTGATCACAGGACCAAAGTCATTGGACGCATCCGAACACTCACCCACTTTTAGAGTGTCCATGGCCTCACGCATTTGCGCGATCAACTTGTCGCCAGCTTCTTTACCGACAGTGACTGCCACAGACAGTGCCATACAACGCTCACCAGAGGACCCAAAGGCAGCCCCCAACAATTGATTAACCGTGTTTTCCATGTCTGCATCCGGCATTACGATAGCATGGTTTTTCGCCCCACCTAGAGCCTGACAGCGCTTACCATTGGCACTCGCAGTGGTGTAAATGTACTCCGCGATGGGAGTGGAACCAACAAAGCTCACCGCTTTAACACGTTTGTCCGTCAGTAAAGTATCAACGGCTTCTTTGTCACCATTGACTACGTTCATGACGCCATTCGGTAATCCGGCTTCTTGTAGCAATTCAGCGATGAACAATGCGGTACTTGGATCGCGCTCTGAGGGTTTTAATACAAAGGTGTTACCACAGGCAATGGCCATTGGGAACATCCACAAAGGCACCATAGCGGGAAAGTTAAAAGGTGTAATGCCAGCCACAACGCCTAAAGGTTGGAACTCACTCCATGAATCGATGGCTGGTCCCGCATTTTTACTGAACTCCCCTTTTAAAAGCTCCGGTGCGCCACAAGCGTATTCAACGTTTTCTATACCTCGCTGCAGTTCACCTGCCGCGTCATGGCATATCTTGCCATGCTCCGCACCTATCATGGCGGTAATCTTGTCCGCATGACGTTCGAGTAATTCTTTGTATTTAAATAGGATACGTGCGCGTTTAATGGCAGGAGTATTACGCCATTCAGGGTAAGCGGCTTGGGCGCAAGCGATCGCCTCCTCCACGGTTGCCTTTGAAGCAATGGCTACCTGTTTACTGACAGTCCCAGTCGCTGGGTTATATACGTCTTGAAGGCGAGAAGCGCTAGCATCTATTTTGCCGTTAATTAGGTGACCAACGATGTCCATGATTACTCCTAGTTTGCGATAGTGATATCACACCACTATCGCAATCTAGAATACTTTAAAAAATCCGGAATGTTTTACACTTAGTTAAACAAACGCTTAACTTATAATGGTGTCCACTTGTTCCAAGTAATGGGTCGTTTGCATCTCGGTGATTCGACTTTGGGTACGACGAAACTCAAACGTTAAAGATCCGTTCGTGTAGAGATGCTCTAAAGGCACTGCAGCGTGAAATACCATGGCGACGCCTTGGTCGTAACATTCGTCAACCAATGCGATAAAACGTCGGACTGCGTCATCGTTGACACCCAGCTCGACGATGCGGTCACCGGTTGCACCGGAACCGATTGCCCCATCTTCCGTTCCCCTTGCCTTGATGCGCTCATAAGGTTGATTACTTAACTCCGGTATATCACTGACGATAATCACCTTATAGTCTTGAGCCAAGGTTATAAAATCTTGGGTGGACTTGGGGCTTTCGCATAGATCAGAGAAGTGACACCAAAGCACCTGATCAGCTTCAACTTTTACAGGCAATGGGCGTCCATTTAGGGTCACTTTTGAAGGCCGCTCTACTAGTCGAAAGGCTTGTTCAACATACTTAGTAAGATCGGAATAAGCGGTAAAATATCTTGGTTGGTCAAGGGGTAAACGGTACCGATAATCCACCTCTCCATTCAGATTATAGGCTTGAAGATGCCGATCTAATAAAGCAATGGCGGGAGCAAAACGGTCTTTTTGCAACTGGCTTTGAAACAGGTCCTGAATCGCAATATTTGACGTAGCAACCAAATACACCCCTTCTTCGAACAGGGCTTGGGTCATGTTCTGGAGCAACATAGCATCCGCTATGTCCGACACAAAAAACTCATCAAAACACAGGACACGGGTTTGGGCGGCCATGCGTTGAGCAATCTTTTTTACTGGATCTGCCACACCAAAAGTCGTATTGAGCTCCCTGTGTAAGGCTGCCATAAAATGGTGAAAATGCTGACGTATGGCAATGCCCTCTGGCAAGGCTTCATAGAACAAATCCATCAATAGGGTTTTACCCCTTCCCACATTACCCCATAGGTAAATCCCTCGGGCCAAATCATTACGGCGTTTGCGCTTGGGAGTTTGCAGGGTTTGCCAGAGTGTATCTAGTGCTTGTAATGCAGGCTGTTGTGTCGTATCAAACACAATAGTTTGCTGGGCGACCAAAGACTGGTATTGGTCGCTTGGTGAATGGTGTTGCATGAATTGACTGATCCATCAAGAGAACAGCCCCCGTTCATAGAAAAACGCAGGGCGAGTGATTAAACTTACCGTTGAGGCAGTAATGAAGCAATCAGTGCTTCACCGACTTTATTGAGTGGGGCAACCTTAGTCACGGCCCCTAGGCTGATGGCTTCTTTCGGCATACCGAACACCACACAAGTTTCCTCATCTTGGGCCACCGTGATTGCCCCTTTGTCATGGATATTTTTCAGCCCCGTAGCTCCGTCTTTACCCATACCTGTGAGGAGTGTCGCCAGAGCATGTTTACCCACTTCCTCGGCAACAGAGTCAAATAAAACATCTACCGATGGGCGGTGGCCGGAGACTTTTTCGTCTTTAAATACCTGCGTCACCAGCTGGTTCCCTTTACGGATAACCTTAAGATGGTAATCACCAGGGGCCAAATAAGCTGTTCCCGGCTTTACCACCTCACCACCTTTGGCCTCAATGACATGGAACCCTGTGGTGCGGTTTAAGCGCTCTGCATAGGTGGTAGTAAATCCCGCTGGCATGTGCTGTACAATCACAACGGCAAAGTTTTCCGGTGGGATTTGCTGCATGACGCTACGAATCGCTTCCGTTCCCCCCGTAGAGGCACCAATGGCAAGGACTCGATTCGCTTTAATGGGAGCTGATCGAATGGGTTTTGCGGCATCAGGAACCGCAGGGATCACTCGGCAAGCAGCAGCCTGCTTAACCTTACGAATAATGGTCTGGGCGTATTGCTTGAAGAGACGACTTTCATTAATTGAGGGCTTGGCAACATAATCTACCGCTCCCAATTCCAAGGCGCGCAAAGTGGTATCTGCATTCACCTGGGTTAAAGTGGAGATCATAATGACCGGGGTGGGACGCGCTTTCATCAAGACTTCAAGAAAGCGCAGGCCATCAACCTTTGGCATTTCCACATCCAGTGTAATAACGTCCGGTTTAAGCTCGTTCACCATCGCGCGGGCTTCAAATGCATCACAAGCGGCTCCCACCACTTGCAGGCTTGGATCAGAGCTAATCACCTCAGTCAAAATAGTACGAATGAGTTCAGAGTCATCTACGATCAGGACTTTTATTTTAGAATTCGACATACAATCCACCTACTAGAACAGGTCAACATCACCTGATTCAGTCTTGTGTTGGGTGACCACTTTACGCAGCTTGATCTCTTTATCGATCAGCTCATGGTCATAATGGCTAGTCAGTTTTTTCATCATCACTCGCCCACTGAAGGGAAAAAAGTTCACTTTACGAGGATAAATATCTAGCACATCTTCTGCATCAATCGGGATTCCTTCATTTTTAAGGAACCCCATTATAAAGGTCACGTTTTGGTCCCCCACTTTACTGTGGGTCATGGACTTTATGACGTTTCCACCACCAAATACCTTTGCACGAAGGTGTTTTCGAGCGCCACCCAGCTTAACAATATGGTTAATCAAAAGCTCCATGGCATACACACCATAGCGACCTGAGGTAGACAACAGATCTCCTCCGTCCCCTCCTTCAGGTAACAAGAAATGATTCATACCGCCTACTTTATGTTTGGGATCGTATAAGCACACTGCAATACAGGAGCCCAATAAAGTGGTGATCATTAGGTCATCCTTGGTTGCGTAATACTCTCCCGGCAATACTTTTACTGCGGCGGATTTGAATCGGCTATCAAAAAACTTGTGGGTAGCAAAATGCTCTTGCGCCTCTGCGCTAATTGCCATGCTTATACCTTACAACTTAATATAGGCCGTCCGACCAATCGGTTTAATGAGGTGCGGGAATTGAGAAAAGTTTTCCGAATGCCCCGCAATATAAAGGCCACCTGGGCGTAACTTGCTAAGCAACTTTAGTAAGATCTTCTCTTGATTACTCTTATCAAAATAAATCATCACGTTGCGACAGAAGATAACGTCCAACCCCGCTTTAACTGGGTACTCTTCATCAAATAAATTAATACGCTGAAACTCAAGTAGCTTTCTGAGTTCTGGCCGCACTCTAGCTTTACCTATATTGCTCCCCTTACCACGCATAAAAAAGATTTTTTTCTGCTCTAAGGTATCGATTTTATCGAGGGGGTAAATCCCATCACTGGCATGGCGCAATACATTGCTGTCAATATCTGATGCAATGACGTGGGCTGCGTCTTCAAAGCTGCCCGCAGCAGACACCAAGGTCATAGCAATCGAGTAAGGTTCTTCACCCGTACTGGAGGCGGCGCACCAGACACGTTCCACCCGCTCCCCACTGGCAATAAAATCAGACAAGATTTCAAAGTGGTGAGGCTCCCTGAAGAAGGACGTTAAATTTGTCGTGAGACAATTTATAAAGTGCTCTTCTTCGTCGGGATGTTTACCTAAGTAATCAATGTATTGCCCTATGGAATTCAGCTTCAATTTGCGCAAACGTGGCACCAAACGACTGTAGACTAGAGAGTCCTTGCTGTCGGCCAGTTTGATGCCAGTAAGCTGTAATAAAAAGGCTCGAACCTTATTAAAATCAGCTTGAGTATAGGGAAACTCTCTATCCATTCAGTTTAGAACTCCTCCCACTCGCCATCATCCCCTTGGGATGAGGCGCCCTTCGGTTCTGAAGGCTTAGCCGGTTTTGCGACGGAAGCTTTCGGCTTCACTTGCGTATGAACGGGCTTAGGCGACGCTTTGGCAATATGCTCTAAGGTCGGAATACTCGTGGAATGGTTCGCATCCAAAATGAATTTTGACACTTGGTTTTCTAGGGCAGACGCTTGGGTACGCATGCTTTCTGCAGAGGCTGCGGCCTCTTCCACCAAGGCCGCATTCTGTTGAGTCATCTCATCCATCTGCGTCACTGCATGATTAATCTCATCAATGCCAGAGGCCTGTTGTGAGGAAGCTGCAGCAATTTCAGACATGATCATGTTAACGCGTTTAATCGCCTCAACAATCTGTCCCATGGTTTCCCCTGACTGATTCACCAAGGCATTCCCATCTTCAATCTTACTCACAGAGTCAGAAATCAGATCCTTGATGTCTTTCGCCGCATTGGCTGAGCGTTGTGCCAAGGTTCGTACTTCTGACGCAACCACCGCGAAGCCACGACCTTGCTCACCAGCTCGAGCCGCTTCTACCGCAGCATTCAGAGCAAGGATGTTGGTCTGGAAGGCAATGCCATCAATCACACCAATGATGTCAGAAATCTTTCTGGATGAATCATTAATAGACGCCATGGTCGTAACAACTTGGGAAATTAACTCCCCCCCTTCTGTTGCGACACCTGACGCTTGAGACGCCAGTTTGTTCGCCTCGTCTGCATTGTCAGCATTCAAACGCACTGTGCTGGTCATTTGCTCCATGCTTGAGGCAGTTTCTTGCAGGCTAGACGCTTGAGTTTCTGTTCGGCTAGATAGATCAGCGTTACCTTGGGCAATCTCTGCCGCAGCAATGTTGATGGTTTCTGCTGCACTGCGAATCTGGCCGATCATGGTGGCAAGATTTTCACTGGTATCGTTACAGTAACGTTTTAGGCTATCAAACTGACCTTGGTATTCGTTGGTAATCCGCTCGCTTAGGTTACCATCCGCTAGGGCCATCAAGACTCGCGACACATCCGCAAGACCTTCATCTGCCGTGGTCATCAGCTGATTTAAAGACTGAGCCATAAACAGCATGAAGTCTTTTTTGTCGTCTTCTTTGACACGAAGGGTAAAATTACCGGCTGCCGCTTCGTTCACCAAATGTCCGATTTCTTTTTCAGCTTGGACTTCGGCGGTACGGTCCAACCACTCTACGACGGAGCCGATACGCTCACCATTGCCATCAAAAATTGGATTAGCGGTTAAGCGGAAGTGCAAGTTGCCCACCACAATATTGCTTTGATAAGGGCGCTTTAAAGCCTCTAACAAATGCTTCTGGTGAGAGGGGTTCTTGTGGAAAATATCCATGTTACTGCCGATGACTTTATCAACAGCAAAGTGCGGCAGAGCTTGACGAAGCTCATTCTCTACTCTGCGCAGCATGGTAACCACAGATTTGTTCATAAACAAAATATTGCGGTCTGCATCAGCAATCATCACGTTTGTAGAAGTTGCTTTTAGAGCTTCTTGGATTCGTGTGGACTCCAGTAAGGTGCTGGCAATATCAGCCTGCTGAGCATCAGCCTGTTCTTTCGCGGTATGTAGGCGCTTGGCCATGTCCGCAAGCCCTTTGTTAACAAGACCGAATTCATCTCGACGGTGAGTATCTAAACTCAATTCCAGTTTACCCTCGGAGATACTCTTGATGGCAGCTAATTGAGATCTCAAAGCACCGTTAATCACCTTAATGACTAAAATGCTTAGCAAAATAGCTAACAAAACCACCGCAACCACAATACCGATATGGGTTTTCAACTGCTGTTCAGCCACAGAAACTCGGGTCTCAAGTAGCTCTTGTAGCAAAACACCATTGCCTTGCATCAGTGCGAGCAATTCTTGTGACACTTGGTTTAATTGAGCATTAATCGATGCTACATCACCTTGGCTGATGGAGCCTGTCACAATTGGCGTAATCAAATTTTTAAGGGTGGCTTGCAGACTTTCGAGTGTATTCAGTTGTGTTTGAACACGCTCATCCCCACTGGCTTCAAACGCTGCTTCTAAATTGTGATGCACATCACGTAGAGGGCCAGTCAGTTCTATTAGAGAGCTATCAGCATAACCATTGACGATGCCTTTTAAGTTCTGCACGCCCTCTATGACAAACGGCACCCCTTCATAGTTGGCAATGATCAAATGGTAAGTTTCAGCAGCAGGATCATAACTTAACCCTGACCCTTCCATAATGTGCGGCATCACTTCTGACATAAGCTCATCAATGATGGCGGTATGGAGCTGATAGGATCTTGAAGGTGTTAAGCCAAATCCTTGCACACGAGCCAAAAGCTTACCAAAAGCGTTTTTACTGTTTTCAAAGTGCTCATGCATTCCGGAATCCGGATACATGGACATTAAAGCTGGCTGTAATGCTTGGAAAGATTGTTGTACCGAGGCGGTCGCGACGGCTAAGTCTGCACCAGAGCCTGATGCATCAAGGTAAGAAGACGACAAGGATCGATGAGCTTGCAAAGACTGCACAAGTAAAGTCACATCATTTAAAGGCTTCACCCCCATCAACTCTTGATAGGATACATCAACTAGGCCTTTCTCTACGTCGTACAGTAGTTTGCTCGGCAAACCGACGGAAATAATGACCAACACCCCTAAGATCAAAAACTTAACAGGTAGATTTAAATTTTTAAGCATTGTCGCAAACTCTCCCTTTGGGCTGCGCTACTAAACCGCTGCCGTATCAAAAAGCCCAAGCTCGTCACTTGAAATAAGCTCTTCAATATCAACAATAATCACCATCAAATCCTCTATGGCTGCTAAACCATGTAAGTATCGGCTATCAAACGCTACGCCAAATTCTGGAGCGGGCTTGATGTCATCTTCTTCAAGATTCATTACATCTGAGACGCCGTCAACGACAATGCCAACGATGCGATCTTTTACATTTAACATGATGACAATGGTCCACTCATTGTAAGTGGCTTCACCGATACCGAATTTAATACGTAAATCGATGATAGGAACAATGTCCCCCCTCAAGTTAATGACACCTTTTATGTAACTTGGGGCATTTGCGATCTTGGTGGCGATCTCATAACCGCGAATTTCTTTCACCGTCATGATGTCTAGGGCATAGGTCTCATCCCCTAACACAAACGTAAGAAATTCTTTGGCGGGCATGGTGCTCACGTTAGCCTGCTGAGTTACTGACATGAGAAAGCTCTCCCTTAACATCTGAATGAATAAATTGAGTGAGTGAATCCACATCCAATATGAGTGCCACACTGCCATCACCCATAATAGTTGCACCCGCGACACCTTCCACTCGTCTATAGTGTCGTTCTAGGCTCTTAATCACCACCTGCTGCTGTCCGACAAGATTATCAACCATCAAACCGAAGCGGGTTTTAGCTGTTTCAACAAGGACAACGATGCCCTGTTCAATATTATAAGACGAATCACTACCACATAAGGTTTTGCCGACATCCACTAGAGGCCAGTACTCATCTCGAACCCACAATAATGGACGGTTTTTGATGATTTTAATTTGGTCTTTTGAGGGCTGGATACTCTCAACAATATTGACTAACGGTACCACGAAAATTTGGTCACTGCTTTCCACACACATGCCATCCAATATGGCTAGAGTGAGTGGCAAGTTGATCTTAAACTCCGCACCTTTACCTTGGGTGGAACTGATTGTGACTCGACCGCCCAGAGACTCAATATTTCGCCTTACCACATCCATGCCAACACCGCGTCCAGAGACATCCGTGACCTCTGCTGCGGTCGAAAAGCCTGGGGAGAATATCAATAGCCAGATCGCTTCATCGGTAAGAGGATCGGGCAAAGAAATGCCTTTTTCTAAGGCTTTGTTAAGAATTCGCTCACGGTTAAGACCCGCACCGTCATCAGTGATGGAAATAACAATTTCACCACCTTTTTGAGCGGCACTTAATTTCACGATACCGGTTTCATCTTTGCCATTGGCACGACGTACGTCGGGCATTTCGATACCGTGATCAATACTGTTTCGAATTAAGTGTGTTAACGGATCGGAAATTTTCTCCACAAGGTTTTTGTCGATCTCAGTTGAACCACCTTCGATCACCAGCTCAATCTTTTTCTCCAATTTCACTGATAGGTCACGCACTAGACGAGGAAAGCGATTAAAAACAAACGAGATGGGCAACATCCGCACAGACATTACCGCTTCTTGAATCTCCCGAGTGTTACGCTCGAGCTCAACCAAAGCGGACTGCATTTTTTCAACAATACTGTCTTGTACTTCGTTACCGATCAGATTGAGCATCGACTGGGTAATGACTAACTCACCCACCAAGTTAACCAATTTGTCTATTTTATTGGTTTCTACCCGGATACTAGTGGCTTCTGTTTTAGATTCACCCGTTGTTTTAGCGGGCGCTTTTTTAGTAGGCGCTGAGGGGACAGGCTTTTGAGGGGACTCAGGAGCTGAAGGCGTTACGGGTTCAGTAGGCTTTGAGGCATTCTCACTTGGAGTTGTCTCAGTATTTGCAGGCTGGTCAACCGCTTCAAAAAAACCAAAACCTTGATCTTCTTCGGCCGCTTCTTTTTCCAATTTTTCATTTAAAGCGTCATCAAAAAAGCCAAAGTCTTCTGCGGGTTTTTCTGTTTCAAACAGCCCAAAGCCTTCGTCTTCTGATGACGTCTCCTGAGCATCAAAGAAACCAAATCCATCATCGTCATTTGAGTCTTCAGGCTCTTCAGTGAAGAAGCCAAAGCCATCATCTTCATCTGTCTGACTTTCTTGAACGGGCTCTGAATTTGCTTCACGGACACCACTCTGATCAGCAGTGGCTTGTAAATGAGCGGCTTCAATGGTGGCTTCGGCGGACTTTACTGCCTCCCAGTCAATCTCTTCTTCTCCACGATAACGGTCGAGAATATCTTTCAATACGTCTGTGGTTTCCAGCAGCACCGTAATCAATTCACTGGTCAGTGCCAGTTCACTGTTACGTGCTGAGTCCAGCATATTTTCCATTACGTGGGTTAAACCAGTCATAGCAGTAAACCCAAAGATGCCACTACCACCTTTAATGGAATGCGCCGCGCGAAACACACTATTCAACTCTTCGATATCCGGTGCATCGATATCGAAAGCCAGCAGCAGCGTTTCCATTGTTTCTAAGTGCTCTTGAGCTTCCTCAAAAAACACTTCATTAAATTGACTTAGCTCATCCATACACTATCCCAACCCACGTAAACGTTCAGTTTCTATCCCAGTACTTTTGCTACAACGTCGAGTAGTTTCTTAGGATCAAACGGTTTGACCATCCAACCTGTTGCTCCAGCAGCCTTGCCTTGTTGTTTCATGGCATCACTGGCTTCTGTTGTCAGTACAATTAATGGGACACGAGCATAGGCCGTCATCGCTCTGAGAGATTTAATTAGGGTAATACCGTCCATATTTGGCATGTTTTGGTCTGTAAGAACAAAATCAAAACGCTCGACACGACAAAAACCCAAAGCTTCTTGGCCATCTTTAGCCGCTTTCACTGTGTATCCTGCACTTTTTAGCGTCATTTCTACCATCTGGCGTACAGATGGTGAGTCGTCGACGATTAGTAACTTCTTGCTCATTTGTATCCCCTAGTAAATTAAAGCAATGTGGGTTGAATTTGTGTTTGGATCATAATTAAACGTTTCCGAAAAGGATTTAACCAAGGCCAGACCACGCCCATACGCCTTAGTCATATCTTGATCATCCTCCAACTCATGAGGACGATAACCGACTCCCGAGTCCGCAACGTTAATATGTAATTTTTGCCCTTCCGATTCCCATCGAATGCCAACGATAACGAATTGATCATCTGACAGTTGTTCCATGGCTTTGGAACGGGCATCAATATATTCGATGAAATTCTGTGATTTTAGGGCTGAGTCAATATTGAACACCCCATGATCGACAGCATTGGTATACAGCTCTGTCGTGACTGTGAATACTCGCTGACAAAACTCTTTTTTAAAGCCGTACCCTTCGAGCATTTCAGAGACACTAAATGGTAAGCGTTCGTTTGTCAGTGAATGCCCTTGTAACTTGAAATTAAACTCGAATTGACCAGGTATGGAAGCCCTATAATTAGACTCTTCTCTCAGGGCCTGAACGGTATTCTGAATGTCGATATGGCAAATGGTCATATCGTCCATATCACTTTCTGAAATAGTGCTTAGATCTTCCAAGGCTAGCATGGTTTCTACCGCACCAGCTGGGTCATCAAACTGTTCAGCAATAATGTCATAACACTGATCAAAGGTTAATCCTGCGCCATCTCGGATTTTGTTCTCGATCAATCCATCACTAAAAAAGCATAAATGCTTCACTGAATCTAAGTGGTAGGTTTCTAGCTGAGTGCTCACCATGTCTGTCGGTAAAATCCCGATGGCCATATTTTTAGAAGCGATTTGTTCAATCTGCTGACGATTCTCATCAAACGCTAATATTTTAGGCATGCCTCCATTCCAAAATTTAATGGTGTTCGTTGCAGGACTAATTTCGATAAAAATAGACGCTACAAAACGGTTATTTGGAATGGACTGAGAGTGTTTTTCACTTAGCTCTAGTAAAATGGCTCCTAGGGATAAACCTTTCGATACCATGGCACTGAAGGTGGTGACAATAGGATAGATGGTCAAGGCTGCCGCCATGCCATGTCCTGTGGCGTCCGCCAACATGATGATTAAGTTGCCGTTGGGAGCCTTAGCACTCAATAAAATGTCGCCACAAAATTTACCACTGGAACGGTTTGCGACATTGACCCCGGTAATATTGTGAGCATGGGTTTTTAGGATGTAGTCATAGACATGAAAAGCCAACTCTTCTTCTTGGGCTTTCTCGTCGGAAATTTTCTGATAGGTTTCCTTCGCTGCGAGTAATGCTCGCTTGTCATCTGCATTGCGAAGAAAACTAAACACCTTTGCGACCAATAAAGAGGGGTTAATCGGTTTAGTAATAAAATCTTTTACGCCCGCTTTAAAGAAGTTCGCCACTTGAGAATAATCTTGATCCGCAGTCATCATTAACACAGGGATCAAAGGCCTCTGGGATACGATCCGCGGCACATAGGCGGAAGACATACCGTCTGGCAAATTGATATCCATAAGGTACAAATCGATGGAATCATCATCGATGTAGGCTTCAACTTCCTTCAGGCTCGTCGCTGTAATCACTTCCACGCCATGGGCTTTCATGGCACTGGCAATTAGCACCCTAGTAGTGGAATTGTCTTCGAGTAATAAAACCCGCGGTACATTATTCATAACGATAAAGAGTCGAGAAGTTCGCCATATCAAGAATATCTTTTGCCGTACCTCCTAGATTGCGAATAGTGCCTTTGCAATTTTGGGCTGTCATTTTGCGGTGCAAAAGCACCATCATGCCTAACGCAGAAGAATCAACGTAGTTCACGCGGGAAAAATCTAAAACGATCTCTTTAACGTTAGCAGACAAAGCTTTGTCATAGGTTTCGGTAAACCATTTGTGGGTACCAAAATCAAATCGCTCTGGGATGGTAATAACACTAGATTGGGACATGCTGGATCCTCTTATACTGCTCAGAAAAGGTCGATATCTCCACTTTCAATATCTTGTTGCGATACAGGGTTATGCTTTTGCAAACTGCGTTGTTTTATCGATTCGAGCTTTTCTTTTAACACGGCTTCAATATCGTCAACACTATGGTCTTTAAGACTTTGTACCTGTTCGGCAATGAATTCCAAAGTATCTATGGTGTATTGCAAGTTCTGCCCATTGATATCATCGAATTGCAACCCACGAGTTGCATCATGGATAGACGTTTCTAACTTGCCAGACAATACATCCAACTCAGCCGTTACTTGGCTATCCGCCACGGCTTTTTCTACTATGTGTTCCAAAGCTGAATTCATGGATTTTTTCGATTCCATGATGTAAGTCACATCATGAGCTGCTAGTTTTTCCATGGAGCGAGTCAAATCACCTACTTGGTTCTGCATTTTCTGCAATCGCGCCTGGATGGCATCACTAAACCCAGAGGATCGATTTGAAAGAGAGCGTACTTCATCCGCCACAACCGCAAAGCCACGACCCGCTTCCCCAGCACGGGCTGCTTCGATTGCAGCGTTTAATGCCAATAAGTTAGTTTGATCCGCAATGTCATCAATGTCTTTTAAAGCTTTGGTAATTTCAGGCATCTCATCGTGAATTAGATTAACCTGATTAAGCAGCTCCATGGACGCAGCAGACATTTCCACAGTACTTCCAATGAACTTGTCTAAAGTCGTTGCGGTTTGTCCAGCAAAACGTCGCATCACATCACTGTAATGCTCTCCACTGCCATCACTGGTGTCCTCAATCAAAGCACGGATACAGGTGGACTGCTGCTGGATAAGCTGATGGGTTTCTTCAAAAGCTCGGCTCAAGAGGTCCACCGCACTTTTTTGAGTGGACAACACGTTACCTAAGTCGTCACTGCAGACATCTAACAGTGGTACTAATTCTTCATTAAATAAATGATTAACCTGACCTAGTGTGGACTCTTTGGGTGAGTCAGAGGCATGATCATTGCTATCAGATAACGGATTATCGTTGGTTTGGGTTTCTTGATGAGATTTGGGGCGAGCAAGAAAAATCAGCAAGATTCCAGACAAGGTTAGAATGGCAAAGGCTTCCCACATAAAGCCTGACCAAGCCAATGTGCCCGCTACAGCCACTGCAAAAAGATGGATAAGAGAAGATTTGAACATTTGCTTTCCTTATGAAAGATCACTGTTGCAAATAGTATTTATCTGAGACAAAAACACACTCGAGCAAGTTGTCCACTTATGATCAAACTTATCCAGAGCATGCAGCCACAAAATTTGCACACTGTAAACAAACCATAAAACAGTTAGTATGTTCATGCTAGCTATATTCTATAGTAGATTGATTTCAAACAGGAATAACGCAGAAGCAATTACTACATAACCCCAGATAATTTTTACACTTCCTCACAGTAACATTGCCATTTCTTACTGGGCTGGTCTCTATTTATACAACCAGCCTATGGAGTAAATTGGTCTGTATAAATAGAGAGCAGCCCATGAAGTCAAACATCATCGCACTTTTCCATAAATACATTAGTTCAAAATCTGGCATTCGTCATGCCCATCCTTTAAATCCTAATAAAAAACAATCAGGTACCCTTGTCTTTCATAGGGGCCTAAGGATCATTAAGCATTGCAGGTTTTGCCTTAGTCACACCCAATTAACAAACTGTTGCACTTATCTCAATTCATTAACAGGCGAGTACTGGTACACTCAATCTCATAACTAACACATGAAGCGTTGGATGAGACCAAATTATGAGTAACGAAAAATTCAGATTAGTGACCCGCAGTGACTTTGATGGCTTAGTTTGTGCCGTTTTATTAAAGGACTTGGATCTGATTGATGACATCTTGTTTGTTCACCCTAAGGACATGCAAGACGGTAAAGTTGAGATCAATGCCAATGACATCACCACTAACCTTCCTTATGTGCCGGGCTGCCATCTTGCCTTCGACCATCATTTAAGTGAGACCGTCCGCAACGACAGCAATATCGAAAACCATATTATTGATGCTAAAGCGCCTTCCGCTGCTCGAGTCGTCTATGACTACTATGGCGGTCAGGAAAAATTTCCCGGAATTTCCACCGACATGATGGATGCCGTTGATAAAGGTGATTCCGCGCAATTTAACGAAGACGAAGTCCTTAACCCAACTGGCTGGGTACTACTTAACTTTATTATGGATGCTCGCACTGGACTTGGACGCTTCCGTGAATTTCGTATCTCCAACTACCAGTTGATGATGCAGTTAATTGATTACTGTAAAAATCACACTATTGATCAAATCCTAGCGCTTGAGGATGTGAAAGAGCGAGTGGACCTGTACCTGGAACATGACGCCAAGGCCAAAGAGCAAATCCAGCGCTGTGCAACGGTATATGACAACCTAGTGGTACTGGATCTACTTAACGAAGAGACCATCTACACCACAAACCGCTTTGTTATTTACGCCCTGTACCCAGACTGCAATATTTCCATCCATAAGATGTGGGGATTGAAGCAGCAGAACACCGTATTTGCAGTGGGTAAATCCATCCTAAACCGTTCATCGAATACCAATGTGGGCGAGCTGTGCTTAGAGTATGGCGGTGGCGGCCACATGAACGCTGGCACCTGCCAAGTAGACAATGATCAAGCAGAGCAAGCACTGCAAGATATCATTAAAAAGATCAATCAAGACGGCTAAAACAAAACGCCCCGATGTCTTAACTCATTTTAAGAGAAGTACATCGGGGCGTTTTAACACCAGTTTAAGCTTGTTTTACGTCCTTGAATCCAATCTACCTTTTTCAATCATAATCCAAGCCCCTCGGCCACTATTAAGTTGTACTGGACTAGCCCCGTGGAACTCTATAAAACCACCTTTAGGCACACTAACAAAGGACGGAGTCATATCGCCTGTCACGGCAAAAGTCGCTGTCTCTAAGGCATAGAAACCGCATAGCAAAGCGGCTTCTGACAGGATTGGGCATATCTCTGGAGCTGTCATGGACAGCACATTTGCTAGGGTGTCATTGGCTCTTACCATGATATTTAAGTCATCGATAGGACCTCCGTGGAGTCGAGCGTCCGTTAATGTGCCCCCATCAAAACTTGCCTGATCAAGGGGCTGCAACAGCTCATGCTGGGTCACACTTGATCCTTCCTGAAGCGTTAAAGTCATGCCTTGACCGCGAAGCAATAGCAGGGTTCGCTGCAAACCACTAAAGTCAGAGAAGCGCCCATCATCGGTCACTGCGGCTTGGCTGATTCGATAACGCAGCCCTTGATCATCCTCATGTTTATGAATCTCGAGGGTTTCCCCAAGGCCATTTTTCCATGGCATACAAAGATACTCATCGGGCTCAAGAATGGTAAACCACGGTTTAATACTAGGCATCGTAGACGACCTTTTTAATCACCTGTGCAAATTCTCGACTACTCTGCTCATCACTCGCGTGACGGAAGTCTTTAATCACTTGTTGCCCTGCCACAAACACATCTTTAATGAGGTTTTCATTGGTGGCAAATAACCAGCGATTCAACACATCTTGTGGTTGCTCAAGCTGAAGAAACGGATGCTCCCCTAGCACCATAAAATCGGCTCTATTTCCAGCAGCAAGTCCGAGTGCCACATCGCAGGCTTGATTGCCCCCAAGCAATGCCTGTTGGAATAAATTATCCCCCACAGACGTTTGATCCCCTCGATAGAGTCGATTACGTTGCTGATCACGAAGACGCTGACCGTATTCAAACGTTCTTAATTCTTCGACCAGAGAGACGCTCACATGACTATCGGAGCCAACGCCCCAAATACCACCAAGGTTCTCAAAGTCCACTCCAGGAAAAATGCCATCCCCAAGGTTAGCCTCCGTAGTGGGACAAAGACCTGCTACGGCTTTGCTACTGGCAATGGCATTAAGTTCCCCATCGTTTAAATGGGTCGCGTGAACAAGACACCAGCGGGAATCTAAGCCTATATGATTGTGAAGCCATTCCACAGGACGTTGACCACTCCAAGCCAAGCAGTCTTGCACTTCTTTTTGCTGCTCAGCAATGTGGATATGAACGACTTTTTGAGAATCCAAGGCCCCTAACACTTGTTCTATTTGATCTTGAGTTGTAGCGCGTAATGAATGGAAACAGATGCCCAATTTATGCCGATCAGAGCCATTAAGCATGGTTTCACTCGCTTGATGTAGCGCTAGGTAACTGTCTGTGGAATGAATAAAACGTGCTTGCCCCTCATTGGGGGCTTGGCCACCAAAACCAGAATGGGAATACAGTACTGGCAACAGGGTAACACCGATGCCTGCCTCACCCCCTGCGGCGATCAGCTGCTGGGCCATTTCAGTCACCTGACCATAGGCGTGACCACCCACATCATGGTGCAAATAATGAAACTCCCCCACTTGGCTATAGCCCGCTTTCAGCATATCAATGTAGAGCTTTTTAGCGATCACACGGGCATCGTCAGGGGTAAGTTTTTGCACCACCTTGTACATCAGATCGCGCCAGCTCCAAAAGCTGTCATTTGGATTCAGGTTCACCTCAGCCATACCTGCCATAACCCGCTGAAATGCATGGGAATGCAAATTAGCAATCGTCGGCAACACCGGCCCCGTTAAACGAACAGCCCCTTCTTGGTAAAGACTGTCTGGTGTAACCGAGTGAATCACTCCGCCACATACCTTTAAAGTGACATTGCGGGCCCAACCGGACGAGAGCCACGCTAATTCAGCAAAATAGGTTTGAGCCACTGGACTTGAGGTCATGAAAACGCGCTCCATACATTGGTCTTGATTTCAGTGTAATCAAAATCAATTGTATAGACAACTAATTCAAAACTTAATGGTCACAAGCGACCGTCATAAATGCTAGTCCTTTGGCTCGTCTTATAGGTATAAAAAGAATCTGATTTTAAGTTACAAAAAACTTGTACATACATATGATTTACACGCTCAATCATTTTCTAGCAAAAAACTCAGACGCTGTGACAAAAACAAAAAAGCCGAACACTAGTTTCCTAGAGTTCGGCTTTCGTAACTTACTGATATGTAAGTATAAATTTTGGTAGGACTAAGCAGATTCGAACTGCTGACCTCTACCATGTCAAGGTAGCGCTCTAACCAACTGAGCTATAGTCCTAAAAGTGCTGGCTATTATACCCAGCGCGGTGTTGAGTTCAAGCACTAAACTCAACTTTTTATTGCCCTTGTTTTCAATGACTTGGAGTCAGTCGACTGGTACTAAGAGTTCGTGTCCTATGACTTCATCAATGAGGCCGTAGGGTACTTTGTATTGCTTATCTCGAAACTTGACCACCACATGATTCAAGCACATTTTTAAGATGACGCAGTTCACTATGATGCCATTGTCGATCACGCGAATGATGTTTCTGTTGTGAAGTGTGAGCGCCATATCCCTATCTCCTTTAGATGGCTTCGCCTACATCTTTAAGCTTTTTCTGTAGTCCACGAATCTGATCACGGTATCCCGCTGCCAGTTCAAACTGGAGGTTCTCAGAAGCCACCATCATGTCTTTCTGTAGTTGTACTATGGCCTTTCTGACTTCCGCCACATCGTCCATATTATCAATTTGGTAATCCTGAACTTTCTCTGCCACTTTGCGCGTTTGTTTGGACTTGTTTCGGCCACCCGCCCCTGGGTTGTAAGCCCCCTCCATGATGTCTTCCACAGACTTGGTGATGCCACGGGGAACAATGCCATGCTCTTCGTTAAAGGCTTGCTGCTTTTCACGGCGGCGAATGGTTTCATCCATAGCACGTTGCATGGAGCCTGTAATACGATCTGCATAGAGGATGGCCTTACCGTTTACATTTCGAGCCGCACGACCAATGGTCTGAATCAAGGAGCGATCGGAGCGCAGGAAGCCTTCTTTGTCCGCATCCAAAATGGCGACCAAGCTGACCTCAGGGATATCCAAACCCTCACGCAGCAAGTTGATCCCCACCAATACGTCGAATTCCCCTAATCGTAGGTCCCGGATAATTTCAACACGCTCCACCGTATCAATATCAGAATGCAGATAGCGTACGCGAATGCCGTGCTCATGGAGGTAATCCGTCAAATCCTCGGCCATACGTTTGGTTAACGTGGTGACCAAGACCCGCTCACCTTTCGGTAAGCGAATATTAATCTCCGACAATAAATCGTCCACCTGGGTGGCCACGGGTCGTACTTCTAACTCGGGATCGATCAATCCAGTTGGACGGACAATCTGCTCCACCACCCAGTCTTGATGTTCTTCTTCATACTTACCGGGGGTGGCAGAGACAAAGATGGTTTGGGGCTTGATTTGCTCCCACTCTTCAAAACGCATAGGACGATTATCCAACGCAGAAGGCAGACGGAAGCCATATTCCACCAAGTTTTCTTTACGAGAACGGTCCCCTTTGTACATGGCGCCAATTTGCGGCACGGTTACGTGAGATTCATCAATCACCAACAAAGCATTCGCTGGCAAATAATCAAACAAAGTAGGCGGTGGCGAACCTTCCGGCCTTCCAGATAGATAACGGGAATAGTTTTCGATCCCTGAGCAGTAGCCAAGCTCTTGCATCATTTCTAAATCGTAGTTGGTGCGTTGCTCTAAACGTTGCAATTCGACCAATTTATCCATGGACTTCAGTTGTTGTAAACGTACATCAAGCTCTTTCTTGATCCGCTCAATGGCATCCAGGATGGTTTCTCTTGGGGTAACATAGTGGGTTTTAGGGTAAATGGTGATACGTGGCACTTTACGGATAGTGCGGTTTGTCAGAGGATCGATCACTGATAAGCCATCGATCTCATCATCAAACAGCTCGATACGAATGGCTTCGTCTTCAGAATCCGCCGGAAAGACGTCGATAATATCGCCCCGAACGCGGTAATTACCCCGCTCAAATACCATATCATTGCGCGTGTATTGCAGCTCCGCCAAACGGCGTAATACGGCCCGCTGGTCAATGCGCTCACCGCGATCAAGGTGAAGCATCATTTTTAGGTAAGATTGAGGATCACCCAAACCATAAATAGCAGAAACGGTAGCAACGATAATAACGTCATCTCGCTCCAATAATGCCTTGGTCGCAGACAAACGCATTTGCTCAATGTGCTCATTCACCGAAGCGTCTTTTTCTATAAAGGTATCGGATGCAGCCACATAGGCTTCTGGCTGGTAATAGTCATAGTAGGAAACAAAGTACTCAACAGCATTGTTAGGGAAGAACTCTTTAAACTCACCGTAAAGCTGAGCCGCCAAGGTTTTGTTGTGCGCCATAATAATAGTCGGACGCTTTACCCCAGCAATAACATTAGCAACCGTAAACGTCTTACCAGACCCGGTTACCCCCAATAACGTTTGATGGGCCAGACCCGCATCCACCCCTTGGATAAGCTTTTCAATGGCCTTCGGCTGATCGCCTGCGGGTGCATACTGAGAAACTACTTCAAACTCTTGTGCCACGTTATTTGACCTACACTGTTTGGATCGATAATCCCATAGGCTAACAAATTTCCCGGCCTTCGTCTTTTCACCTGTCTCGCTATTTAGAAGAAATAAAACTAAGGAAAACCTGACTTAGCACAAATGACTCTACATTAGAGGTTGCTAATAACAACTCCTTTATATAACATTAAAGAATAATCTTATAACCATTTTTAAGGATTAAGACGATGACCAACAAGCAACCACATATCAAAGCGTTTTTTGATGAAGTAACCTTTACAGTGTCTTATGTTGTCACCGACGAGACAACAAGCCAATGCGCCATCATAGATTCCGTATTAGATTATGATCATGCCTCCGGTCGCACCAATACAGAATCTGCTGATGCCATCATTGAGTACATCAAAGCAGAAAAGCTTACTCTAACTTGGATCCTTGAGACCCATGTTCATGCAGATCACCTCTCTGCTGCCCCTTATTTAAAAGAAGCATTGGGCGGTGAGATTGTCATTGGCGATCACATCACTAGAGTGCAAACGACATTCGGTAAACTGCTCAATGCTGAGCCGATGTTTGCTCGTGATGGCTCACAGTTTGATAAGCTGGTTCATGAAGGTGACGAGTTAGCATTAGGTAATACCACGGTTAACGTGTTGCACACCCCAGGGCACACCCCAGCCTGTGTGACTTATGTGATCGGAGATGCGGCCTTTGTCGGAGACACGTTATTCATGCCCGACTACGGCACCGCCCGCTGTGATTTCCCAGGCGGGGACGCTGCGACACTGTATCGCTCTATTCAAAAGATTTTCGCGTTACCGGATGCCACACGCCTGTTTATGTGCCATGACTACAAAGCCCCTAATCGCCAAGAGTACCAATGGGAAACCAGTGTCGCTGAACAGAAAGCCCACAACGTACACATCCACCAAGGCATTTCAGAACAAGAATTCTGCCAGATGCGTACAACTAAAGATGCGACCTTGAACATGCCAAAACTGATTTGGCCATCGGTTCAGGTAAATATGCGCGCCGGACACCTACCTCCAGAAGAGGAAAATGGCACCCGCTATATCAAAACCCCGATTAACTTGGTGTAGAGGCAAACATGAGCCGATTAGAGCGGTTGATCCCTGCCCTGAGCTGGTTAAAAGTCTATACTCGCTCCGACATGCAAACAGACATGATGGCGAGCCTTATTGTCACCATCATGCTTATCCCCCAGAGCCTCGCATATGCCATGCTCGCAGGGCTGCCGCCAGCAGTAGGCTTGTATGCCAGCATTCTTCCACTGATCGCCTATGCGCTATTCGGCTCAAGTCGCACTTTAGCTGTGGGGCCGGTGGCCGTCGTGTCCATGATGACAGGTACAGTAGCTCTTGGTTTTGCTGCGCCTGGCTCCGCTGAATATCTGGCTGTGGTGATCCTGTTGGCAACGATTTCGGGGCTGTTCTTAATCGCACTAGGTTTATTTAAGCTTGGCTTTTTAGCCAACTTACTAAGCCACCCAGTTATCTCAGGCTTCATCAGCGCATCCGCTATCTTAATTGCATTAGGACAGATCAAGCATATTTTAGGAATCAGTGCATCGGGCCATAATCTGTTAGAAATGGTGGAAAGCCTATACGCCCAACTTCCCAACCTGAACTGGGCAACCGTTATCTTGGGATTAATCTCTATCGCTGCTATTCACCTGTTACGCAAGTATTTGAATCCCTTGCTGCAAGCGTTGGGACTCAGTAAACATCAGGCACAACTGGCCTCTAAAGCAGGCCCGGTTTTAGTGGTTATCTGTACAACACTTGTGGTCATGCTGTTTAGTTTGGATCAAATTGGCGTCAAGATTGTCGGTGCCGTACCCAGTGGTCTACCACCCATTGCGTTACCACCCATCGACCTTCAACTGGCCAGAGAGCTTCTACCTGCCGCCATGCTGATTAGCATTGTAGGCTTTGTTGAGTCCGTATCGGTTGCTCAATCCTTTGCCGCAAAGCGCCGTCAGAGCATTGACCCCAACCAAGAGTTAGTGGGCCTAGGAGCAGCTAATTTAAGCTCAGCGATCAGTGGCGGCTTCCCTGTGACAGGGGGATTTTCACGCTCTGTCGTCAGTTTTGATGCAGGGGCTCGAACCCCCATGACGGGGGTTTTCACTGCCCTATTAATTCTCGTGACACTGTCATTCCTGACTGGCGCATTTTACTTTTTGCCCAAGGCCGTCCTCGCCGCCACCATCATAGTCGCAGTGGTTCAGCTCATCGATTTCAAGGGCTTTTTGAATGTATGGCGCTATTCCAAGCAGGACGCTTACGCCCTAATCGCAACCTTTTTCATGGTGCTCTTGGTGGGCGTGGAAGCAGGCATCATCACAGGTGTTGGGTTATCTTTATTACTGTTTCTATGGCATGCCAGCCACCCACATATTGCGGTGGTAGGTCGTGTCCCTGGCACAGAACACTTCCGTAATGTGCAGCGGTTTCAGGTAGAAACCAAGCCTTCAGTTATCACTGTACGCATTGATGAGAGTTTATTCTTTGCTAATGCTCGTGTACTTGAGGATCGCATAACACATCTTGTTGCCAGCCATACAGGCATTGAGCATGTGGTTCTCATGTGTACGGCGGTAAATATGATCGATGCTAGCGCCCTAGAAAGCTTAGAAATGATTAATGATCGATTAAAGTCTGCGGGCATTAAACTGCATTTGACTGAAGTAAAAGGACCAGTCATGGACAAGCTAAAAGGGACAGAGCTGTTCTCTCATTTGACCGGTAAAATATACCTAACGCAAAATCAGGCGTACGAAGCACTCTGCCCAGAAAGGACTGCAGAGGCCTAACCTCTGCAGTCGACGGAATCAAAGTCAGCTAACTAGTTTGCTGGCTTAACCGTAATCACTTCACGGTTACTGTCTAAAATACTTGAGCCAATCCCTTTTACATTCACCAGCTCTTCAATACTTTTAAAGTCACCGTTCTCAGTCCGGTACGCAATAATCGCTTCCGCTTTTGCCGAACCAACCCCCGACATGACAACCTCCAGCTCCTTTGCAGTGGCCGTATTAATGTCTAACGGCTCCGCCCCATAGGCTGACAACGAGAATAGGAACACCAAACCAACAAGAAAACGCTTAACGAATGGAAACTTAATCATAATCACACTCCTTGTGTCGATTAAAGGCTGCTGGCACCTTGCCAACAAAAAAGCGAGCCCAATGGACTCGCTTTTAAGATATCACAACCTCAAGCATCCTCAACTATCAGAGGCTAACCCCTAGATCTTGATTCACAGAAGTTAATACTTGAATCGGATCTTCCGCTTGAGTAATAGGACGACCAATAACCAAATAATGGCTCCCTGCCGCCATGGCCTGTGCCGGTGTCATAATGCGCTTCTGATCACCTTGAGCAGAACCTGCTGGGCGAATACCTGGCGTCACTAACACAAAGTCTGAACCAAGATTTTGCGACAACATGGAAGACTCTTGTGCAGAACACACCACCCCATCCATGCCTGAAGACTTGGCCAGTTTTGCCAAGCGCATAACATGCTCTTGAGGAGACAAATCAATCCCCACTTCCACCAAGTCAGTCTGGTCCATGCTGGTCAAAACCGTCACCGCAATCAACAAGGTATTATGGTCTTGAATCTGGGCCAAGGCATTCGCAGAAGCCTCCATCATACGACGACCGCCACTGGCATGAACGTTCACCATCCAAACACCTGACTTGGCTGCAACGGATACCGCATTTGCCACAGTATTAGGAATATCGTGAAATTTAAGATCGAGGAAAACATCAAAGCCTAGAGCATGAAGCTCATCTAAAACAGCTGGGCCAGCTTTCGTAAAAAGCTCTTTACCGACTTTCACACGACATAAAGACGGGTCTAAGCGTTTTGCCATCGCAGTAGCTTGGTCTATCGTTGGGTAATCTAGGGCCACTACAATTGGAGATTGGCAGGTCATTTATAATCCTCAGTAAATCTATTATTCGCCTTCAAGGCCATGAATCGGTTTCACACTTCCCCAGCTCTTACAGCTAGGACACTGCCAGTGCAGCTGATGCCCGGAGAAACCACATTGACGGCAGCGATATTTGGGTTTTGATGTTATTAATTGTTCAATCAGCTCATAGAGAACACTTAAGTTCTCTTCATCGTGTCCTTTCGAGTCCGCCCGCTGCATATCAATCAGCTCTTGGAATCCTTGAATCGTTGGATGAGCCTTTAGTTGGTCTATTATAAACTGTTCTGCGAACTCTTTGTCATCTTCTGCATAATGCTCTGCCAGAGCCTTAATTAAGGTTGCAGAAGGATGCTTGGCCAGTTGATCCTGCAAGAACTTAATGTAACCGCCGCTGCCCCATACTTTGCGATAACATTCTTTGATTTTGGTTATGACCACGGGTAAAAACTCATGATCTTGATCTGCTACCGCTTTCAGTTCTTTGATGGCATCACGGAAGCGGCCTTGGTGAATGTAGACATCCGCCAAGCCGATGGTTGCTCGCACACAATCTAAGTCTGCGCTGATGGCAGCCTTGTACTCTTGAAAGGCGACCGTCCAACGATCCCCTTTAACGGCGTCTTGGGCCAGCTCACAATGAAAATGCGCCAGACGCTGGGCTTGTTTCTTAGTTGGGAATTCCAGTTGAAGCTGTTCTGCGATCTTAATCGCCTTGTCCCAGCTCTGCTCAAATTCATATAGATCCACCAATAACGCCAAAATTTCTTTTTGAAATTCAGTCTTGCGGGTGGCAACGTTTAGCAGCAATCGCTCGGCACGATCTAACAGGCCCGCAGACATAAAATCACTGGCAAGCTCTAACTGCACCAAACGCGTATCGCGCGCACTTAGGTCTGGCCTAGCAAGAAGACTTTGATGGATATTAATGGCTTTTTGAATTTCACCTTTTTTGCGAAACAAATTCCCCAAGGTCAGGTGAATATCAAAGGTTTCGGAATTGACCTCAAGAGAGTCTACAAAAGCATCAATCGCCTCTGACTGCTGCCCTTTCAAAAGGTGATTAAGACCACGAAAATAATCGCTAGGAACTTGTTTAAGCTCCTCTTTCAGAGCTTTGGGTGAGCGCCGACGACCCAATACCCAGCCAATAAACAAGGCAAGGAATAGGACTAAGAATAATCCCCACTCAGTCAAGGGACTACTCCCGCTCCGTCAGTTCAGTAGAAAGGGAGGCTTTACGCAGAGCATCTAGCTCAGTTTGTTGCTTTGCTATACGTTTATTTGATCTTCTAAGTCGCTGTTCCAAACGAAAAAGGAGAGCACTAGAAGCAAGCAAAGCCAGTATTACACCCACAGCGAATGCCAATATCATGTATAAGGCCACACTCAATACTGGGCCCTGCCACAACACTAAATCTAGCGTGACCAACTGGTCATTTCGGATGGCGAAGAAAATAGCGATAAATAAGAAAAGAGCTAAAACAATGATCAGTAAAGCTCGCTTTAGCCATTTAAGCATAAGATACCTGCTAGCGTAGTCTGAACGTCCATTATGCCCACGACCCACTAAAATTTCGACAAAAAATTAGTTCAGCTCGCTTTCTGCTACATCAGAGTTTACTAACTCTCGTAGCTCCTTACCTGGTTTGAAATGCGGCACATATTTAGATCCCAATTCAACAGATTCGCCTGTTTTAGGGTTTCGACCAACGCGAGGCGCACGATAGTGAAGAGAGAAACTGCCAAAACCGCGTATCTCAATACGCTCGCCATTGGCCAGCGCTTCTGACATATGCTCCAGCATTGCCTTAACCGCAAGCTCAACATCTTTCACTGGCAGATGTGACTGCTGGTCTATCAGCGTTTCAATCAGCTCAGATTTAGTCATCTCTGTCCTCTCGACTATATTTTGATCACATGTTAAGACTAGCTAAATTTAGAAAGAAAGCAATAACTTAACGAACAATTGAGTTAAAAATCATTGTTTTTTTAGCATTCTATAACGAATATTTCTCGTTAAACTTTACGATGACTAGCATCCAGTTTAGTGAGCTTCTATAATTGGCCGCATTACTTAACACAAGTGGACATAAACAATGAGCTTCAAACAAATCCCAGCGGGTCGTGACGTCCCGAACGACATCAATGTCATCATCGAAATTCCAGCACAAGCTAACCCAGTTAAGTACGAAGTGGACAAAGACCTTGATGCTTTGATTGTTGACCGTTTCATGACGGCACCTATGTTCTACCCAGCGAACTACGGTTACGTTAACAACACCCTAGCTGATGACGGCGATCCAGTTGACGTACTAGTTATTACGCCTTACCCAGTGGTTGCAGGCTCAGTTATCCGTTGCCGTCCAGTGGGCGTTCTAAACATGTCTGACGAAGCAGGCATGGACGCAAAGTTGGTTGCTGTACCTCATGAAAAACTAAGCAAAGAATACGGCCACATCCAAGACGTAGCTGACATTCCTCAGCTTCTTCGTGATCAGATCGAACACTTCTTCGAAAACTACAAGAAGCTAGAGAAAGGTAAGTGGGTAAAAGTTGAAGGCTGGGCAAGTGCAGACGAAGCACGCAAAGCCCTAGTTGAAGGCGTAGAAGCTTACAACGCACAGTAATCTTACGGATTACCGTAAACAAAAAAGCCGATTCAAACGAATCGGCTTTTTTATTGGGCATACCTAAATGATCTTATTCAAGGCCATCTAGGTAGCGCTCTGCATCCAAGGCAGCCATACAACCAGTGCCCGCAGAAGTAATCGCTTGACGGTAAATGTGATCACTCACGTCCCCAGCAGCAAACACACCTTTCACACTCGTTTGAGTTGCGTTGCCTTGCGTACCAGATTCAACGGTCAAGTAGCCGTCTTTCATATCAAGCTGGCCGGCAAAGATGTCTGTGTTTGGCTTGTGACCAATCGCTACGAACAAACCAGCAATCGCAAGCTCTTTCTTGTCGCCAGATTCACGGTTTTTGATACGGATGCCTGTCACGCCAGAGCCGTCACCTAGAACTTCGTCTAGCTCGCTGTTCCACTCGATGTTAACGTTGCCGTTCGCAGCTTTTTCCATCAATTTATCCGCAAGAATCTTTTCAGAACGGAATTTATCACGACGGTGAATAACAGTTACAGATTTAGCAATGTTAGACAGGTAAAGCGCTTCTTCAACCGCCGTATTACCACCACCAATAACGGCAACGTCTTGGCCACGGTAGAAGAATCCATCACACGTTGCACAAGCCGATACCCCTTGGCCCATAAACTTCTGCTCACTCTCCAAGCCTAGGTACTGGGCACTTGCACCAGTTGCAATGATCAAGGCATCACAAGTGTAAACACCACTGTCGCCTTCTAAGCGGAATGGACGGTTTTCTAGATCTACTTTATTGACGTGATCGAACACGATCTCAGTATCAAAACGCTCCGCATGAGCACGCATACGTTCCATTAGCTCTGGACCTTGTACACCTTGTACGTCACCAGGCCAGTTGTCCACTTCAGTAGTCGTTGTTAACTGACCACCCATCTGCATACCAGTGATCATCACTGGGTTCAGGTTAGCCCGGGCAGCGTACACAGCAGCCGTGTATCCAGCAGGGCCAGAACCCAAGATCATTAACTTAGCGTGTTTAACGTCGCTCATATGGAATGCTCCTTAAAATAAAGTCTAGCCACGAATACCACGGGGCTTTTTAAACTGGCGTTAGGATAATAAAACCACTAACAAATAAACATCGAATTAATTTAATAAAGAAAATAGGGCTTAACTATTAATTTTCAACCTGACAAACAGCACATTCGCTATCTGTACTCAATCGCATGGCGCGCCAATCTCCTGTTAAACCATCAAACAAACGCAAGATACCGTGCTTCGCATCGCCTTTACCGGACAAAACCTTGATCGCTTCGAGGGCTTGCTGCACGCCAACCACTCCTACCACGGGACCAATAATACCACTCACGTTACAACTCAATTGTTGATCAGAAAGCTCAGGGTACAAGCATTCATAACAAGGAGTAGAAACTAAATCATAACGGAAATTCACCTGTTGCCCCTCCCAACGAATGGCGGCGCCATTGATGAGTGCTACTTTATTCACGAGGGCCCAACGATGCACTAACTGACGCGTTTGAAAGTTATCACAACAATCCAAGATCACATCTGCATTCAATAACAGCGCTTCGACATTTGATTCACTGACACGGGTTTCGACAGCCGTTACCACTGCACTAGCATTACGTGATAAGAGCGCCTGCTGTAAAGCAATGGCTTTTGAGACACCGATATCGCTCTCGGCGTACATAATTTGGCGAGGCAAGTTGGACAATTCCACCTGATCATCATCAATGATTGTCAGCCGCCCCACACCAGCGCCCGCTAAATAACCCGCTGCAATATTACCCAATCCCCCCGCGCCAATGATCACAGCATGCTTTTCTAGCAATGACTGCTGACCGTCCACGTCAAAATTAGTAAGGAGCATCTGTCGACTGTAGCGATTGATCGCTTCATCATTCATGATGAGTATTTCCTGCCCGCATGGTCAACTTTTTGCTAAGATAAGCAAAAGTTTAGTTGGAAGATAAAACATGAAATTCCCCGGCCGTCGCAAACTGAAACACTACTTCCCTGTTGCACAGGACAAAACATCTTTACCCAAGTCCGAAGTGCAGCCCAAAGCAGACACCTACATTGTAGGACTCGATGAAACCATCGTAGATGTCATCGCGAAAACAGAGGGGAATTTTCTTGAGCGTCATGGTATCCGAAAAGGCCTCTCAAACCTAGTCGACAAAGACACAGCGACTGCAATCTATGATGAATTGGTCAAAGAAAACCGCATCTCAGATCACTTTGCTGGAGGCACTATAGGTAACACCCTGCACAACTACTCCGTGTTAGCGGATGATAAATCTGTGTTACTCGGTGTCATGTCAGAATCCATCACCCTTGGGTCACCGGAATATCACTATATTTGTCATACCAGTAGCAAGGTAGATATGAATCACCTGCAAGGGGTACAGGGGGATATTGGTCGTGGCATTACCCTAATCACTGAAGATGGAGAACGTACCTTCGCCATCGCCCCTGGGGAAATGGACGAGCTTACTCCAGAGGCCATCGACGAAGAAATCATTGCTAACGCCGCCGCTTTTGTCACCTGCGCCTACCCACTGCGCCACGCAGGCAAACCCATCAAAGCAGCATTAATGAAATGCCTAGAATACACCCACAAGCATAACATCCCTGTGATCTTAACCTTAGGCACACAGCATCTAGTGGAAGAATATCGAGAAGAAATCATTCAGATTATTCAAGACTACGTCTGTGTAGTGGCCATGAATGAAGAAGAAGCCCATGCCCTAACGGGAGAACAAAATCCTCTGTTAGCGGCCAATATCGCTTTAGATTGGGTCGATATGCTGCTACTGACCGCAGGGCCTGAAGGCCTGTACCTATGCGGCCACACAGAAGAAGCAAACAAGCGAGAAACCTCTCACCCAATCAAATCAGGTGCCATTGCAGACTTTAACCAGTGGGAGTTTTCTCGACCTCAGCGACAGAAAGACTGTCAAAACCCCATCAAAGTCTTTTCCCATATCGATCCGTACATGGGAGGGCCTGAAAAAATCCGAAATACTAACGGCGCAGGGGATGGAGCATTGTCTGCCCTATTGCATGATATTGCCGCCAACAATTATCACAGAGCAGAAGTCCCAAACAGCAGCAAGCATAATGGCTCCTATTTGGCTTACTCATCGTTTGCTCAAATTTGTAAATATGCCAACCGAGTGAGCTATGAGATTCTCAGCCAGAACTCCCCTAGACTCTCTAAAGGCTTACCTGAGCGTGAAGACAGCCTAGAAGAATCCTACTGGGAGCGTTAGACCAACGCACTTTTAGCAGGCATAAAAAAAGCAGCCAATGGCTGCTTTTTATTTAATCTGTCGCAATTACATCATGCCAATCGCAAGCTGATCATTATCGATATCAAACATACGATTCAGATCCAGCAAAATCACTAGCTCTTCCTCTTTTTGGTAAACACCCTGAATAAACATCAGAGCTTCGTCGTTACCAACACTTGGGCTTTGCTCGATTTCACCTTGGTATAGGTAGAATACTTCTTTAACCGCATCCACCAACATACCAATTTGTTCACCGTCGTGTTCAATAATGATGATACGGGTGTCATCACTGATGGTGCATTCAGGCAGGCTAAAGCGCACACGGGTATCGATAACGGTAACAACATTACCACGCAAATTGACGATACCAAGCACATAAGATTGAGCCCCAGGCACCGGCGCAATCTCGCTGTAACGCAAGACTTCTTTGATCTGCATTACATTAATACCATAGGTTTCATCCAATAACTTGAATGTTAGGTACTGCAGTAACTCACCCTTTTTGCTTTCTACAGGTAACTTCCCTGCTTCTTTGATCGTCGCTAATTCAGACATGGCCTTTACACCTTTAATCAATCCGGTGATGCGCGCTAATGCGCCGCGTTATGAATCCAATCATAGTCTACCTGCGGCGCAATGGCGTGATAAATTACGTAACAATTAGTTGTCTTGCTGTATACCAACTACTGTCCAATTACCGCGTGCATCCGAGACATCTTTTTCCAAATGCCACACTTCATTGGTTTCAGTTGTTTGATCGCCTTCTTTGATCCAACCACTGAAACGCAAAGAAATAGAAGACACAGAACCGATGAACTCACCACGAACTAGCTCTACCATTAGGGAGACTACTTCAGTGCGAGGCTTGTCAGCACCGTACTTTGCACGCTCTTGTTGCAACATAGCACAAACCTCTGCGCTAAAGTAGTCAGCAATCTCGTCAAAATTATTGTCATCCCAAGCTTTTTGCAAAGTGATGTAATGGTTCTTTGCTTCCGCCACAAACGCCTGCTCATTAAAGCCAGGAGGAAGCTGAATATCCGTGTAGCCACCGAAACCAGACACACCGGACATTGGCGAAGGCTGGAAACCATCACGACTCGAGTTTGGCATTTCTCGGAACATGCCATTATCACCCGCAGGGCGCTCAACACGGCGTTTGTTGGCGAAAAACAACTTGTAGATCAAGAAGCCAATGACAGCAAACAGTAAGATGTCACCAAATGAAATACCTTCGAAAGCACCGCTACCTAGTAACGCTGCAAACAGACCACCTGCAAGCAAGCCGCCTAGCAAACCGCCACCAAGGCCCCCTAACAAACCGCCCGGCTTTTTAGTTGCCGTGCTGCCCGCTGCAGCCGTACCAGAAGTAGACGACTTAGTTGGGGTTTTGCTGATGGAGTAGCTCTTACCAAAGCTACCGCCGCCACCCAATTTTTTAGCGTGGGCTTCAGTGGCCATACCACCGGCACCAATCACTAAAACAAAGGCCATTAAAAAAGCATATACCGCTGTTTTCACTTCAACTCTCCAATTATACAAAATTGACCAGACCCACGGCGCTGCGTAGATCTGCGATCAAGGCACGAGCTCGCGCTCTGGCTTTCTCAGCACCTTCTTGGAGAACAGCTTCGATTTGAGCAGGATTCGCCATTAATTCTAGGTACTTTTCACGCGGCTCAGCCAGTTGACCATTAATAAGTTCAAAAAGTTCCTTTTTAGCCTCACCCCAAGCGATTCCATCGGCAAACTTCTGACGCATTTCAGCTGTCTGCTCAGCTGATGCAAAGGCTTTATAGACATCAAACACAGTGGAGTTGTCCGGATCTTTCGGTTCGCCAGGCTCTAGCAGGTTTGTCACGATTTTATTGATGCCTTTTTTCAGCTTCTTCTCCGTATCAAATAGCGGAATCGTGTTGTTGTAAGACTTACTCATCTTACGGCCATCCAACCCTTTTAAAATCGCGCTGTCATCTTCTGCGACAACGGCTTCAGGTAGGACAAAGTGATGACCGAATAAGTGATTAAAACGGGCCGCAATGTCTCGGGCCATTTCAATGTGTTGAATTTGGTCGCGACCCACAGGTACTTTGTGGGCGTTAAACGCAAGAATATCGGCAGCCATCAAGACAGGGTAACAAAACAATCCCATCGTAATGCCGAAGTCCGGATCTTGATCCTTCGCAACGTTTTCATCCACGCTTGCCTTGTAAGCATGGGCACGGTTCATTAGACCCTTTGCTGTGACACAGGTAAGCAGCCAGTTCAGCTCTGCAATTTCTGGGATGTCAGATTGACGGTAAAAAGTTGCTTTATTGGTATCCAGGCCACACGCTAGCCAGGTCGCAGCAATCTCAAGACGTGACTGTTTCACACGCTCTGGATCCTGACATTTAATCAACGCATGGTAATCCGCTAAAAAGAAGAAAGACTCTGTATCTTCGCGGTTACTCGCCTCGATTGCAGGGCGGATCGCACCGACGTAATTGCCAAGATGTGGCGTGCCTGATGTGGTAATACCCGTTAAAACAATTTCTTTACCCATTTTCCCTTACTCAATCTTTATAAAAGGTTTCCGTACCCTACCATAAAAGCCGCGCCATACGTAGCGATAAACAACCGATTTCACACAAGAAAATACTGAAATATCAATCTGTCCGCATTAGTCGAAAGGTCAAATTTATCCGAGGGGTATGAACCTTTTTGGTGGGTGGAAGACGATGTAACCAATGGGTTTGCGTTAAGCCTTCCATGGTCAGCAAGCTACCATGCCCGAGCATGACGGATACGGTTTCTTTTGAGGCTTTATGTTTAAAGGAGAACTTACGCTCTGCCCCAAAGCTTAGGGAGCCAATGACAGCCCCCTCCACCAGCTCTTTCTCTGCATCACTGTGCCAAGCCATACCCTCTTCGCCATCGTGATATAGGTTGAGTAAACACGAATTAAATGTCGCACCAGTAGCAGACTCCACCAGCTGTTTTAGAGCCAAAAGTTCAGGCGTCCAAGGCAAGGCAGTTTTGGTGGTTCTCGAATAGGTATAGGGAAACGGCCGATCCGCGTACCAAGCTACTTTGCGCTTGGTGGTAATATGTTTGCCATAGATCACGGCCTGATCGTGTTGCCATGCGATGGCGTCCATTAAGCTTTGATAAAATTGATCCGCTTCCACTGTTGAACACACGGCCCCTAGGTAACGAACAGTGCCTTCATAGGGCAACAAATTATCCCCACAGGGTGTTTCAAAAAGCATGGTATGCTGCATTTCAATCCTCTTCGCTATGGGTTTTAGCACCTTCCCAACCAATGATAGCGGTCTTTCGCTTTGGTCCCCAACGGTAGCCACCAATTTTTCCAGTGCTTTGAATCACACGATGGCAGGGAATCAAATAAGCAATAGGATTCGCTCCGATAGCCGTGCCCACGGCTCGTGACGCGCTCGGTTGACCTATGTCCGTGGCGATGTCTCCGTAGGTTCGCAATGCACCAGTTGGAATACTCAATAGGCATTCCCAGACCTTTAGCTGAAAGGGTGTTCCAGCAAGATGCAGAGGTATCGGCCTTGATTGTTCGATGGATTGAACAAAAGGGGTTGATAAGGACTCGAAAAACACTAATACCTGCTGGTGCAGCGTATTTTCGGCTTGGGTAAAGGTGCCATTAGGGAAACGTTGCTGCAAATTTTCTAAGGCAGTTTTTGGGTCTTCTTCTAACGCGATATGGCAAATACCTTTCCCTGTGGAAGCAATCAACGCAGAGCCAAACAAGGTATTGTAAAAATCATATTCAATCACCAGCGCAGCGCCACCTTGCTTGTATTCCCCCGGTGTCATACCTTCAATTCTGACAAACAAATCATGCAAACGTCCGGTGCTAGAAAGCCCCGCCGCATCCGCCGCCACCAAATTACTTCCTTGTTTTCGTAAGGTTTGTTTCGCGTGCTCCAAACTGATGTATTGGACAAACTTCTTAGGACTGACGCCAGCCCAAGATAGAAACACTCGCTGAAAATGACTTGGACTCATGTGAGCCACTTTTGCCATGTCTTCTAACGACGGCTGGGACTGGAAGTTCTCAGCAATATAATGAATAGCGTTTTCGATCCGCTGATAGTACTGATGGTTTTGCATGGAGATCACTGTTTAACCAAGACATTTAGTCACATGATAATCCAGTCTGATAAAGAGTCGACCCGATTCTTGCGAACTGACAGTGATTTAGTAAATAGAAAACTATAATAGAAAGTATGGTGGAGCTAAGCGGGATCGAACCGCTGACCTCTTGCATGCCATGCAAGCGCTCTCCCAGCTGAGCTATAGCCCCACAATGTAGGCAGAATACCCTGAGATGGATTTGGTGGAGCTAAGCGGGATCGAACCGCTGACCTCTTGCATGCCATGCAAGCGCTCTCCCAGCTGAGCTATAGCCCCAAAATCGAGCAGAATTTTATGAGGGCAAATCTTGCGTGTCAATAATTTTTGTTTGCAATATCACACACATAGACCAAATGTTTTGATTTTGATCATCAATCTGTTACAAAAATAGCCTATACCCTAGGCAATTTTCGACGCATTATTAAACACACAATGTGTGCAAACGCCATTAACCTGTATTTGAGATGCAATTATGCCCGAGCAGTTCAAAGCGCTTGATGAGCTAATGATGGCTCAACAGCCTATACTTAATAAAAACAAGGAACTATTTGGTTACGAGCTTCTTTTTCGTGGCCAGCAGGAGCATTCAGCCTCATTCAGTAACGCAGAAGTGGCCACTAGCCAGGTGATTACCAACCTATGTATTGGCATTACCAAACTTGAGGCTCAATTACGCCAGCCATTTTTCATCAATATGACCACTGAGTTGGTTCTATCGGATGCATTTTTTCCGATTTCCCCAGATACGGTTTATATCGAAATATTAGAAGACCAAAACATCACTCCAGAATTCATCAGTGCCGTCATTCGCTGGCACGAGTCAGGATTTCGTTTTGTCTTAGATGACTATCACTTCGACTCAAGTTACGACAAGTTACTGCCGTATATCTCCATGATTAAAATTGACGTCCTAGCGACGCCACCCAGTACCTTTGCTAGCAAGTTAGAAGAACTGAAAACCTTAGATATCAAACTGGTGGCAGAAAAGATCGAAGATCAATCCATGTTCGACGAATGTGTCGAAATGGGCTTTACGTATTTTCAGGGCTATTTTTTACAACGCCCAGAGTTAGTCAAAGGTCGACGAGTTGATGCCCAAGTAGAGAGCGCCGTACGTTTGGTCAATATGCTACAGGATCAAGATGTGAGCATTGACAAGGTTACAGAGCTGGTTACACAAAACCCTACTTTGTCCTATCAAATGCTTCGCTTAATCAATAGCCCTGTGGTGGGAGTATCCAAAGAAGTCTCGTCTATCAAAGAAGCCATTACCTATTTGGGCTTAACCCAGCTTAAACGCTGGGCCATGTTGATCACCTTGAGTTCTCAAAGCAGTGAAAACGATAGTGTTTTGCGGGTATTACTCATTCGCGCTCGATGCTGTGAGCTGTTAGCACTGAAAAACGGCCAAATATCCTCTGACTCCGCCTTCACCATGGGGTTAATGTCTGGCATCGACCGCATCCTACAAATGGAGCTAAAAGAAGTACTGAATCAAATCACCCTTGGGGAGGAGATCAAAGAAGCGATTCTCGACTATAAAGGTCCTTTGGGGAAAGTACTCTACAGCGCCACCTGTATCGAAGAAGAGCGCTGGGATCGCATCGGCAAGTTGCCACCAAATGTAAGACGCTCTTTGAACCGATCATTCTTTGATGCATTACAATGGGCTAACGAAGTCTTGCATGGCCTAAAATAAATCTGCACTAAACCATTGACAGGGAAACTAAAAACAATAAAATGTGCTCCACGTTTTCCAAGCCAGTGTGGTGGAATTGGTAGACACGATGGATTCAAAATCCATTGCCTATAAAGCGTGCCGGTTCGAGTCCGGCCACTGGTACCATATTAAAAAAGCCGACTTACATAAGTCGGCTTTTTTATTGCCTAAAATTCGTTCATGGCCTCGTGAACGTAATCAGGCAGATCTTCTTCCGCTGGAATGGGCGTGGACTTACCTTGTTCATCGATAGCAACGAATTTAAAAATCCCTTCTGTCACTTTTTCACGAATACCAATGCGACCGCGACGCACCCAGGCTTCCACATGAATATTCATGGATGTACGTCCTACCGATTCCACATAGGTGTACACGCCTAGGATATCCCCTACTTTCACCGGACGGATAAAGCTCATGCTGTCCAATGCCACAGTCACTACACGGGTTTGTGCCCGCTGACCAGCACAAATACCTGCTGCAATATCCATCTGAGACACGACCCAGCCACCAAAAATATCACCTGCTGGGTTAGTATCCCCCGGCATGGCGACAGTACGGGTTGTTAAACGACCTTTCTCTTTATCAACTGCCATATTAGCCTCTCCTACTACATGCATATGTTATATCAAAGCTACCAGCACGAATCATTAACTAACCTGTTATCCCCCTGAAATAGAGACAAAATGGCTCAAACCTACTTATCAGAATCCCAGTATTCCCCTTTGACTATTGCTGGCACTGATTTAGCATAGAAATCTAAGAACCGCGCCACTTTTACTTGGGTCTGTCCCTAAGGTTTTCCATGTACGCATTTCAAAGCAAATTACCGAGCACCGGCACTACTATTTTTACCCAGATGTCAGAACTGGCAGCCAAGCATAATGCTGTCAATCTGTCACAAGGATTTCCTGATTTTGACGGTCCTAGCGCCTTACTTGAGGGAGTCAATCATTACATCCAACAAGGCAGCAATCAGTATGCCCCAATGATTGGGGTAGCTTCCTTGCGCCAAGCCATTGCTAGCAAAATCAAGCGTTGCTATGACAATGATATAAACCCAGACACACAGGTCACCATTACTTCCGGTGCCACCGAAGCCCTCTTTGCTGCCATTACCGCCTTTGTGCAGACTGGGGACGAGGTCATTGTGTTTGATCCGGCCTATGATTCCTATGACCCAGCAATCACCTTGAGCGGTGGCCGAGCCATCCACATCCCTCTGCTTCCGCCTAGTTTCGCGATGGATTGGCAGCGTATTGCCGACGCCATCACACCTAAAACTCGCATGATTGTGATTAATTCGCCCCACAACCCTACTGGCCAGACCCTATCCCAAGAGGATATTGCGCAATTGGCAGAGCTGGCAAACAAGCACGATTTGCTGGTGTTGTCCGATGAAGTGTACGAGCACATTGTGTTTGACGGCGCCCAACATCAAAGTGTGTTACGTCACAAAGACCTCAGTGATCGGAGTATTGTGGTGTCATCTTTTGGCAAGACCTACCACACTACAGGTTGGAAAGTAGGTTACTGTATTGCGCCGGCGGCGCTAATGGGAGAGATTCGCAAGATTCACCAGTACCTCACTTTTAGCACCACCACGCCGATGCAATTGGCCTTGGCCGATTTCTTAAATTCGGCCCCAGATCATGACCAGCTGTTGCCCGCTTTCTATGAAGGCAAGCGAGACTACTTCAATAAGTTGATGTCAGAGAGTCGATTCAGCTTCACTTCAACACCGGGCACCTATTTCCAATTAATGGACTACAGTGCCATTCAAGACATGCCGGATACGGAATTTGCGTTGTGGCTAATCGAACATGCGGGGGTAGCGGCCATTCCTGTGTCAGTGTTTTACCAAGTGCCGCCGAAGGATATGCGTTTAATTCGCTTCTGCTTTGCTAAACAGAACAGTACCCTTACCAAGGCCGCAGAACAGCTTATTACACTCTAATAATCTTCAGAGAAAATTAGATTGAGTCAGGTTTCGACATGGAAAAGGCACGCGCCAGAGCACAGGTTGCTTTGGCGTTTTTGATTTTATTGAGCGTCAACTCCGGGACAGACTTAGCAAGCTCTTGCGCCCCTAATAACGCTGCTGATTCTGCCACCCCGTATACCCCAACCGTTTTAAACACATACTCAGAACGAGCACTCAAAAAGGGCTCCATCGGCATAAGTGCCGGCGCGTCATAGGTAATAAAGGGCAGCTGGTATTTATTTGCTAACTCAATTAAGTGGGTTTCGTCAGCTTTAACATCAATGCTATACAGGCCAGAAAGGTTTTGGGGCGTTAACCCTTTTGTCTCCAACCCCTCTAACATCAAATCCTCTAGATAGGATAAAGGACAGTTTCTCTCACAGCCCATGCCGAGGGTATAAATAGGGTTCAAATAGGGGTTAGCCGTGGTCACGACCAATTCCGCTCCGAGGAGATCGGCTACCTGACTGCCCCAGTGATTAGCGCCCCCTTCATGGCCCGACAACAAGGGCACCACAAATCGCCCTTGTTCATCCAGCACCAGTACTGGCGGATCGTCATATTTGCTTTGTAGCACAGGCGCCAATGTGCGCATCACTATCCCCGAAGCACAGATGAAGAGCAATTTATCCCCTTGTTTAAAAAAGCTCTGGACCGTGCCAGCAAAAGGCTGAGGCTTGAAGTGTAACGCACTATCAGGCAAGTGCTGGGCAAGGCGCTGAGCCAACAAGGCACCTGCTTCGGTTAAAGCTATGATACGAATCATCGGCTGCCTCGCTCGCTTCGAGTAATGATAAATAACGAGAAATAAGGCCCTGCTTCACTGGGTAGCTCGGCAACATCTGTGACAATGCGCTCATTATCGCGGCCAACGTATTCGAGATATTTAGCATCTTGAAGACGACCAGTAAGCCCAAGAGCAGCGAGTATTTTGGGGCGCGCTCTCCCTGCTTTCATGATTACCACTGAGTCGTGACGCTCCAAAGCATTCTGAATCTGCGCTTCCGTATGTCGACCACTGACCACGGCAAAGGATTCTTTTAACAGTGTAAGCGGAAGTTTAATGGCCGCCGCTGCCGCATGAATGCTAGAGATACCAGGAATCACATCCACAGGAAATTGTGCTTCTAAGCGCTCCATCAAGTAAGTGAAGGAACCAAAAAACAAAGGGTCCCCTTCACATAAGAACACCACATTGTGACCAGCACTCAAGGCCTGCTGGATGCGTTGAGCCCCTTCGTCGTAGGCTTGATTGGCCGCACTACGATCCGTCGACATGGGCATGGGAATGACAATATCAGCCAAACAATTATGACGCTGATCCATAGCAATGTGTGCTATCTGCTTTGCTTGAGAAGTCCCAGACTCCCCGGCCAAATATGCCACCACATCAGCTGACTGAATAAGTCGGGCTGCCTTTAGGGTAAGCAACTCAGGGTCACCGGGGCCAACGCCAACGCCAATAAAACGCCCTTGCTGTTGTGTCTGTGTCATATCATTGCCCCCATTTCTGGTTTTCCTAATTGCCGTTTTTCAAATCGCTTCTTTTCAAATCGCCACAGGGTAACGGGTAAATGGGGGCGACGCATACGGCTGCCGGCCAACCGTTCACTGCGCTGAACCTGTAACGTTACACTTTCATCCATGGCATCGTCTTGGGCATCTCGTTGAGCCAAAAATGCCATAGCCGCCATCTGAGTGGCGTCGGTCACCGAGCTGACTAACAACACGCCTCCCAAAGGCAGACGCTGCCAAACCGTTTCAAGTAATTCAGCCATTTCCCCATCACTCCCCCCGACAAACACTCTATTGGGGGACGGTAATGACCCTAAGGCCTGGGGTGCTCGTCCGTTTACTGTAGTTAAGTTGTGCACCACCCCAAAGCGATCACGGTTTTGCTCTAAACAGGCAAAGCGCTCTGGGTGATGCTCTACTGCATAAATGCCACTTTGGGCATTCCAATAGGCCAGCTCAATTGCCACACCGCCGCATCCCGCGCCAATGTCCCAAATCACTTCTCCCGCCTCAGCTCCCAAATAAGACAAGATAGCCAAACGCACTTCGCGCTTAGTGATCATGCCTTTGCCATCCCCTTTATCCGTCACAAAGAGCTCATCTTTAAAGCCAGGCGTGGCGGGGAATCGCGCCGACTGATCACTCGTTTCAACAATGACCACATTTAAAGGATCAAATGTTGTGTCTTGCTTAGCCAGACTCTCTGCAGAAAATGGAGTGACCCTTTGATCGGCGTAACCCAGCCTTTCGCACACAGTAATTTGGCTTTGTGTTAAACCAAAATCCACGCATTCCTGAGCAATAGCCCTAGGGTGACTCTTTGCATCTGTGAGTAGCACTAACCGACGCCCTTGATGAAGGTGACGCCGTAAGCTGGCGAGAGGACGCCCATGCACACTAACAACTTCAGCCTCTTGCAAGGACAGCCCAATTTGATGACAAGCTGCCTGAATACTGGACACATTAGGATAAAAAACCATGCTGTAGTGGGAAAAATGACGCTTAACCCAAGCCCCAATACCAAAGTACAAAGGATCCCCTGACGCCAGTATCACTACTTGCTTTGTATCGTTTTGCAGGGCTTCATCTAGGACTGTTTGTAACTCAGATAGCTTGGGCAGTACCAATTGTGCGGCTTGAGGAGATAACCGGCTGACCATGGCTAGCTGTCGCTCACTACCAACCAAGAGTCCCGTATCGGGTAAGGCACGAATCATGGCCTCCGCCTCGGGCAATAAGCTAGCCTCAGCATTCACCCCTAGGCCCACCACATGGATTTGTTGGCTAGTCGTTTGGCTCATTAATAATACTCACCAATATTGCAACGTAACAAAGCATTGCAGCTGGCGGAGGTGACAGCACTGCCACCCATGCGCCCTAATAAGGTAATGCATTCAATCCCCAAGGCTTGGTGGGCTTGCCACAAGGCTTCTTTTGATTCCGCCGCGCCAACAAACCCTACAGGCATCCCCACGATCAAAGCTGGCTTAGGCGCTCCCGCTTCAATCATTTCTAACAAGCGAAACAATGCCGTCGGAGCATTTCCGATCAAGACAACGCTGCCCTCCAGATGATCCTGCCAAAGGCTTAGGGCCGCCATGGATCGAGTTTCCCCTTGCTCTGCCGCCAAGGTCGCCGCCTGTGGATCATTTAAAAAACATAAGGGTGGCGTCTTTATCATGCGCTTAGTAACACCCTGTTTCACCATTTCCACGTCACATAGGATGGCACAATCCTTCCCTAACGCTGCTCGTCCAGCGTCACAGGCTTTAGCACTAAAGCGCACCTGCTCGGCAGCACTAGGCAGCCCAAGACTGTGGACAATGCGCATGGCCACTTGCTGTTCATCCTTAGACAAATGATCCAGCTCGGTTAAGGAACGAATCTGACGGAAGCTGTCTTGTTCGATGGCTTGGGGGTTGTGTTCGAATTGATAACTCACTGTTGTTGCATATCCTGCTGTTGTGGAAGACCCACTGTGTAATGTTTGTCGAGTTCACTGACCAGATGCGTCAAATCCGTAAAAAGTCGAGTGGATTTTAGTTCTTGGGGGCGCTGGTGTAAAAGGACAGGAATGCCCTTTTGGCGCGCCGCCAGTAATTTGGCTGAGGTAGCGTCTCCGCCACTATTTTTACTGACGATCACGTCAATACAGTGTGTCGTCAATAGGGCTTGTTCATCCGCTAATGAAAATGGGCCGATCGCCTTTTCCCAAATAACGCCTTTCGGTAGCTCAAACTTTGGTGGCACCGCCGTGCGCCAAAGCACCTGCTCCACTGATGGCAGGGCGACTAGGCGCTGAACAAAAGACTCTGTCATTTGCCCAGCGCTTAAGAGGGGGCGATGATAGTCTTGTAACTGGGTCAATAACGACTCTTCGTCAGCGTAGAAGAGCCATTGATCTTGGGCTTCAGCTTGCCAAGGGGGGCGAAGAAAGCGCCATACTGGAATGCCTGTCTCATGACTTGTCTGGGCCGCTTTATTACTCATATTCACCGCATAGGGGTGGGTACCGTTAATCACCAAGTCAATTGACTGCTGGGCAAGGTAGTTGGCTAATCCACCAAATTGAGTAAAGCCCCCCACTAGGATTTCACAGTCCAATCTCGGAGTACGAACTAAACCAGCAATGGAATACACCACCTTGTAGCCTTTTAGATGAAGAGTCTCAGCCAAACGTCGTGCGTCTGCTGTCCCACCAAGCAGTAATATTTTTGGCACTCTAGTCGTCATTCGATTCCCCTAAGTCTATCGCCTGACCGACGAAATTTCCCTTGCGATCAATGGCCAGCACTTCTAGTGCCATGTGTTCAGGTATATATCGACGACACACCTTCAGGGCCTGCCGACACACCTCATCTGCCAAGGGGATTCCCTGCTTTTGCGCAAAAGCCAAGGCTTCGACACTGGTATTGGCTGAGCCCATGGCATCCTGCAATAACTCATCCCCCCCTAAAGTCCGAGCAAGTTCCGCCAGGGCTCCAAGATCAATGCTGGAGGCTCTTGAGTTGAGGTCTAGATGCCCTTGGGCCAACTTACTGATTTTGCCAAAGCCGCCACAGACAATAAATTTGTCCAGTTTTGCCTGTTGTCCCTCGACTTTTTTAAGATGTTTTAACGCAGCTCCGACAAAGTCCCCCATTTCAATTAAGGCCATAGGGTCTAGCTGGTCTCGGGATTGAATGGCCGTTTCACTGGCATTCCCCGTCGTCGCGGCAATGGTGTGATGTTGATTTGCCCGCGCCACATCAATGCCTTGATGAATTGATGCAATATACGCAGCACAGGAAAACGGACGCACTATGCCAGTGGTGCCTAAAATCGATAAGCCCCCTAAAATCCCTAATCTTGGATTCATGGTTTTTTGCGCAATGGTCGCACCATTTTCAATGCCCACGGTGACTTCAAAGCCACCAGTGTAATCGTACTGCTTGGCTAGTTGCTCTAGGTGCTGGGTCATCATTTGTCGTGGCACAGGGTTGATTGCTGGCTCTCCAACCTCAAGTACTAAGCCGGTTCGGGTGACTGTCCCAACCCCTTCTCCAGCTTTAAAGCGGACGCCTGTTTCAGGCAACAGGCGCACACTGGCAAATACCGTGGCCCCATGGGTGGCATCTGGGTCATCCCCAGCATCTTTTACGGTGGATGCTGTCGCGGTATCGTTTTCAATGCGGCAAGGATTCATGGTCAAACTAACCACTTTTCCCTTCGGCAGAGTCACTTCCGCATTTAGCACTTGAGCATGGGTAAAAAGATATTGAGCAGCTGCCACACAACATGCGGTGGCACAGGTACCTGTCGTCAGGCCTGTCCGCAAAGGTTGCTTGCTTTCACCGCTCTCAGGCCACATAGGTTATTCACCCGCCCCAGAGAATAGCGCTGCGGTAGCAGCCAAATTAGAGGGAAAGAATAAATGTAGATAACTCGCCGTCAGGCCTTTCTCACGATAAATCGCTTCCCCAGGAGCTGGATGACGCTGGCGTTTGCCGTGGGCAATTGGATCAGGGGTATTTTCACTGCGGGATCTATGGTGAGCATGGGCGCGAATCTCACCTTCTGGCAAGGGCGCACTCTGCATCCCCTGACAACCTCGTTTACCACGCATGGCCCCCGCCCCTTTTAAGATTCCCAGCATTGGGTAAGTTGTCTGCTCAAGATCCGTTAAGCTTTCAAGGCTATAAAGCATACCGCCACACTCCGCTAAGATTGGTTTACCCGCCGCAAAAAAAGCACGAATTTGATCTAGCATTGGGCGATTATTTGCCAAGCCTTGAGCATGTAATTCAGGATAGCCTCCCGGCAACCACAGGGCATCTGCCTCAGGTAACAGAGCATCTTTTAAAGGCGAAAAGAAACTCACCTCTGCACCAAGGGATTTAAGCGCTCTAAGGTTTGCATCGTAAATAAAGCTAAAAGCCGCATCTTTGGCTACCGCGATGGTTTTTCCCGCCAGCAGCGGTGTCTCTAGGTGACTTGGCTCTGATTGCTCTGGTGCCCGAAACGCAACAGGTTCAGGCAGGCATAAGAGTTTAGAGTCATTGGTTTGGGCCAGCCAATCCACAGCGGCCTCAAAACGCGCTTCCAGTTCAGCACGGACTTCTTCCGCTTGCACCAAACCAAGATGTCGCTCTGGCAAGGTCACTTCTTCGTCACGCTTTAAGGAAGCCAGTAAAGGAATGTCTGTTGGCAAAGCATCACGAATCAATTGCGCGTGACGTTCGCTACCACATCGATTGGCAATCAGACCAGCAATTTGCACATCGTCTCTAAAACGGGCTAAGCCCAACGCCACGGCTGCAGCCGTTTGCGCCATCCCCTTAACATCCATGACGATGGCCATAGGGATGCCAAAGGTTGCCGCAAGATCAGCACTGGACGGTTCCCCATCAAACATTCCCATGGCGCCCTCCACTAGGATCAAGTCAGCGCTCTGGGCTGCCTCAAACAACATCTGACGGCAGTAATTTTCTCCCGCCATCCAAATATCCAGTTGCTCAACGGGTTGCCCAGAAGCTTGCGCCAAAATCTGGGGATCTAAGTAGTCTGGACCCGTTTTAAATACCCGAACCACCTTGCCCTGTTTCGTGAAGTAACGAGCAAGGGCCGCAGTAATAGTCGTCTTACCTTGGTTAGACGCAGGGGCGGTTAAAAATAAGGCTGGGCAATGGGCCAAGTGATCAGTCATGGTTTACACTTAATACAAATTAGTTGGGACACTTACTATTGTAAGCAATCTTCTAGTGGGAGGTAATCCGCTCCAAGGGCTGTGGCCAGCTCTTTTGCCCGGCCACGCTTCACGGAGGCTTGTTCGATATCAATCACCACCGTTTGAGTCGGCAAAGACGGTACATCTAACGCTCCACTCACTCGACCATCGGTCAAAATATACACCGTGATGTGCTGTTCTGATTGCTGTTTTTGCTGACGCTCAATGTACTCCCCAAGTTCTTCTAAGGCTTTATTGATTGGGGTGCCGCCGCCCGCGCTCAAAGTGTCAAGTTGCGCCAATAGGCTTGATGGTGCACGACGTTTCTCTAACAAGGTCTCTACCGAGTCTCCCCCAAATCCCATTAAGGTCACTTGTTCACGCTTCAAATAGGCTGCGTTGCTAATTTGCTCAATCAAGCCTTTAGTACGGCCAAACCCTTGTTCGGCCAACGTAGAACCAGAAGTGTCCAACAATAACAGGTGCAATACGGGGGCACCGCTCTTGTTGGGCTTGAACTTTAATGTCTTAGGGGGCCAAACACCGGCACTGGTTTGTAGGGTACGAGACCAGTCCACTTGGGAAACATGATTTGACGAATTAGCCCGTTGCTGCCCGCCAAGTGTTTTCCCTTTACGTTTGCCAACGGTTGCTTGTTCAGTCGATGAAGCAGCTTCAGATACGGGGGTTACAAGGGGTTTAAAAAAACCTGATGTATGAACAGTAGACTGCGCCTCTTTGGGCATGGCTCCCCAATCAGACTCGGCGGATGACTCACTCTCCGCCGACGTTGAAGACTTTCCCGGCGCAGAGCCCTCCCGAAGGCTATCGGATGGGCGTCGAGAAGGAGACGGAGCAGAAGATGGCGGCGGTGATGCAGGAGGCGTAGAAGCATTTTGTCGACGATGGGCCAAGACAAAAGATTCCACCGCCAACACATCATCAATTGATACGGTTTGAGCCCCACGCCAAGCCGCATGAGCCATAGCCGCGCGCACCCAGACAATGTCTGCCCGCACACCATCGACTCTGGCATCCTGACAACGACTGGCAATGTCCATGCGTAAGGCATCCGCACATTTTATTTCTGATAAGCGCTCACGAGCTTGATTGATGCTTAAACGCAAATTGCGCTGCTTGTATTTAAAAGCGTCAAAAAAGCCTTGGTTGTCTTGGTCGTATTCGTCTCTTAAACGCACAATCTGCACGCGCTCTTCAAGGGAGTACTGATTCGACAGGGTAACCATTAAACCAAAACGGTCCTGCAACTGGGGGCGTAAGGCCCCTTCTTCCGGGTTCATGGTGCCCACTAACACAAATTGAGACGCATGCTGGTGGCTGACCCCATCTCGCTCGACACGGTTCACTCCACTGGCACTGACATCTAATAGCTGGTCAACCAAGCCATCCGGTAACAAGTTCACTTCGTCCACATACAAGATACCTTGGTGAGCCGCAGCCAGAAGTCCTGGTCGGAACTGGGCTTGTTTATCCTGCAACACAGACTCGATGTCTAGAGAACCGAGCAGGCGGTCTTCGGTAGCTCCCAAAGGTAAGGTAACAAATGGCGTCGATTGCTCCCCTTGAGTAGGCATTACATCCGCCAAACCTCTCGCTAAGGTAGATTTGGCACTGCCTCTGGGGCCAGAGATAAGCACACCGCCAATACGAGGATTAATGGCAGTTAACGTCAAAGCCAACTTCAAGGAGTCTTGCCCAGCTACTGCCGTAAATGGGAAATGGTAATGCTTGAAATCTGCCATGGGGTACCTGCTATTAAACGGCGCAACGATGGCAATACACCATCATGAAATTCTTCTTGAACCTTATCTGTGGCGGTATTTTAAGTCAAATTGAAAACATGCGAGCCACCATGAATGAGATCTATATAAACCGTCCAGTAAAGGTTTTATTTAAGGCTTGACCTTGGTGTTAACTCAAAGGTTTATACTCTATGTAAATTCAATCAAGAGACTCGCTATATGTACCGGATCGGCGAATTAGCAAAACGCTTTGATATCAACACGGACACTTTACGGTTTTATCAAAAACAGGGGTTGTTAACCCCTTCTACCGTAGCGGATAACGGCTACCGCCTGTATTCGGAGCAAGATGCCACGACCCTTGGATTCATTTTGCGGGCCAAGGCAATAGGGTTTTCTTTGATGGACATAAAAACCCTGCTGTCCATCGAGGTGGATAAAGCCAACAGCGAATGCGCAGATGTTAAAGAAGTGGTGGACGATAAACTCACCCAAGTCACTGCGAAGATAGCCGAATTAAAAACCTTTCAGCGCTCCTTACAACGCCTATCCAATGCCTGCTGTGGCGGCCATGAAAGCGCCGAGGACTGCACCATATTACAAGCCTTAGAGTCGGAGTCTCTAGACATCCAACCTGAGCATCATCACCATTAATGGGAGGCCTTATGTCTTGGTTCTATGCATTCATCGACCTGTTTTTAGAGTCCGCCCCTTGGCTGGTCCTCGGGCTGATTATCGCTGGGCTGCTTAAAGAATTCGTTCCCATGGCGTGGATGGAAAAGCAACTGGGACAAAATGCGAAATTCCCAGTGATTAAAGCGGCCTTAATCGGCGCACCTCTGCCCCTGTGCTCCTGTGGTGTCATTCCTGCTGCTGCAGGGTTGCGTAAAGCGGGAGCCTCAAAAGGAGCAACCACCTCCTTTCTAATCTCTACCCCGGAAACTGGCGTAGATTCCATTGCTTTGTCTTGGGTTTTGCTAGGCCCCTTTATGGCCATTGCTCGCCCTATTGCCGCCATTTTTAGTGCTATCACTGCTGGCTGGCTGGTTGGCAAGGAGCAAGCAGTTGAGAGTTTACCAGAGGCACCGAAGAGCACATCAAGCTGCTGCGCCTCTAACTCATGTCACTCGACGCCCAACAAATTATCTCTTTTACAGCGTTTTAAGCGAGGCATTCATTATGCCGCCACTGAAATGGTCGATGACATTGCCATCTGGCTGTTGATCGGTATTGGTTTTGCGGCAGCCGTTCAGGCCTTTGTCCCAGCGAGCTTTCTTGCGCAATGGGGAACAGGACTACTCGCCATGCTGGTGATGGTCATTATTTCCATCCCTATGTATATCTGCGCCACCGCATCCACCCCTATTGCAGCGGGCTTGCTGGTCGCTGGGGTCTCACCGGGTGCTGTATTGGTCTTCATGCTAGCCGGTCCTGCTACCAACATCGCTACTTTGGGAGTGGTCTACAAACTGTTGGGTAAACGTGCCTTGTGGAGTTACTTAGCAGGGGTTTTAGGCTGTGCATTGGCCTTCGGCTGGGCCGTTGATTGGTTGTTTTCAACCTTAGGCTGGCAGTTAGACCTAATGGGAAATGTCGCTGAACAAGCCCACGCCTCGATCTTCGCAATCGTTTCTGGAGTAATTCTCGGGGCATTGATGGTGTGGCGCATCGGCCTTTCTTTGATGCCCAACCAAGGTCACAACCACAGTCATAGCCACTAATGAGAGCAACCCGATTAAAAAAGCCCGTGTCGCCAAAAGGTGACACGGGCTTTTTATCAGTAACTGGACTTATTTATCAGCACGACCTGAGAATTTACGCTCTTCCACGTTAACACGAATACGGTCACCTGTGGAAATGTGCTCAGGCACTTGAATCGTCGCGCCAGTAGACAACAAGGCAGGCTTGGTACGGGAGGTTGCAGACGCTCCTTTAATAGAAGGATCTGTTTCTTGCACTGTTAGCTCAACGGTTTGCGGCATATCCAAACCAACAGGCGCATCGCTCACCAAGATCACCTGAATGCCAGTGGTCTCTTCGTTTAAGAATAACACTTCTTCCGCGATGGCATCTTTATTCAGGTTGTAAGGCGTGTAGTCTTCTTGATCCATAAAGACATAATCATCCCCATCCATATAAGAAAACATTGCCGGACGACGAATCAAATCCGCCATATTCAGCATATCTGAGTCTTTAAAGGTTTCGTCCAGTTTACGGCCAGTCACAACATCGTACATACGCATGCGATATAGGCTACCACCCGCACGCCCCTGTGGGACAGAGCGCTCGATGTCACGAACAATATAAGTCTTACCATCGTATTCAATGGCGTTATTACGTTTGATTTCACTGGCCTTCGGCATTTTCTATTTTCCTAAACTTATCATGATAACCATGCTTTAAACCGTCACTCTATACGCGGCGGCAGCTGCTGATGCTAATCCAGTTTTTGCGGTATATCTAGCTTAAAATCACGCAAAAATGAATCTAACGCCTATCTTTATTCGTATGTGTCGTGAACACATTGTGTTTCTCCATCTTGGCATCATGCACCCTCACCAAAGGAATTAGGAATGAGTGAGCTATCACAGATAGAGCAACTGATACTTCAAGTCGCTCAGGGGAATCGCCCCGCATTTTCCACCCTTTATGATCGCACCAGTGCGAAACTTTATGGTATTTGCTTACGTGTATTAGAAGACGAAGCCCTTGCACAAGATGTGTTGCAAGAGGCGTATTTGAAAATCTGGCGTAGTGCAGAGAAGTACCAAGCTAACGGCTTAAGCCCAATGACGTGGCTGATCACACTGGCCCGTAACAGTGCGATCGATCGACGTCGGGCATTGCAATCGAAGGAGGCGGAATCCATCGATGATTATGACCCTGCTTGCGACGATGCCACCCCTGAGGAGTGCGCGGTAACCGAGCAACTTCAACGTGACATTGAAGAGTGCTTAGAAACCCTAGAGCCAGACAAAGCTAACGCTGTAAAAGGGGCTTATTTAGAAGGGCTAAGCTATGCCGATTTGGCAGATCAATTTTCGGTACCGCTTAACACGATGCGAACTTGGCTGCGACGCAGCCTAATGAAATTAAAAGGTTGTATGGGCCAATGAGTGAATCCTATGAATATCACACACAAGCGGCAGAATACGCACTTGGGTTGCTCTCATCGGACGAGGCAAAGCGCTTTGAAGCGCGATTAGCAAGTGATTCTGACTTGCAGGCTGCTTACATTTTTTGGGCAGAGCATTTCGCGACTTTATACCATGAATGGCACAGTGAAGAACCACCCGCGAGCCTAAAGCAGCGGATCGAGCAAACGGCCTTTGGGACTGCCAACAATAAGGTGACTCAGTTACCTGGCAAGCGCAAAACAACAAGGCCGATTTGGGCCATAGCCGCAGCGGTGCTTTTAACCTTTGGTATCTGGAGCTTGGTGCCTAGTTCGTTTGATGCTACTTATCAAACTAGTTTAGTTGCCACAGAAACAGACTTAGCTGTAGACGTACTCGTTGACGCTGAATCCAAAACTCTGCGCATCATCACAAAACGAGGTGCAGCCGCTATTGAAGGGGATTATGAGCTTTGGGTTGCCATCGGCGATGGTGCGCCAATGTCTCTTGGGGTATTGGACTTATCTGACGTTCAAGAACGCACCCTGGATGTTCCATGGCTATCAGGCTTAACCAATGCCCATATGGCAATCAGTCATGAGCCCAAAGGTGGCTCGCCCACCGGTGCACCGACTGGGCCAGTATTGGCTGTGGCTGACACCATTACCCTGTAATAAATCACTGGTCAGCACGTCTAAAGCCAAGAAACAGTATTTTTTCTTGGCTTTTTTCGTCTGAACAAGACGTAATTGGAGGATCATGTATCATGAATAGACGTACATTTTTGCAAGGCTCTATCGCCACCCTGCTGATGGCCCGCGGTCTAACCGCCGTTGCTGCGGCGACGATTGAAGGCAACTTTGAAATCACTCGTACAGAAGCAGAATGGCGAGCCATGCTGTCTGATTTTGAATACGAAGTAATGCGTGAAGAAGCGACCGAGCGCGCTTACTCTAGTCCACTCAATGATGAGAAGCGCTCAGGTATCTTTCATTGTAAAGGCTGTGATCTGGCGTTGTATGATTCGCAAACAAAATTCGATAGTGGTACCGGCTGGCCTAGTTTTTACGACAGCCTTCCTAATGCTGTCGCCACCAAGGAAGATAGAAGCTGGTTTGTCACTCGCACCGAAGTACATTGCCGTCGATGCGGGAGCCACATGGGACACATCTTTGATGATGGTCCAGCACCAACAGGCCTGCGCCACTGTATTAACGGTATCGCTATGACCTTTAAAGCCAATTAATTTATATTTTTTTGAAACTTTTTGAAATGCTCTACGTGAGTCTCCTTACAAAGGTTATCTAATAACAACACAGGAGAACGACAATGAAACTTCTTACAACTCTAGCAATGGCGACCACTCTTGCAATCACTGGCTGCTCAACATCGAACACGCAACCAATGGCAATGAGTGACTCAGGTAACGACAACCCAATGGTGGGTGGTGCGCCTATGTACGCCAATAAGAACATCATTGAAAACGCAGTAAACTCGAAAGACCACACTACCCTAGTGGCCGCTGTGAAGGCAGCAGGACTGGTAGAGACATTACAAGGAGATGGGCCGTTCACTGTTTTCGTCCCGACTAACGCAGCCTTTGATAAGTTACCTGCCGGTGCCGTAGATAACCTATTAAAACCTGAGAACAAAGCAGCATTACAAAAAGTGCTTACTTGTCACGTGGTCGGTACCAATGCGTTATCTGGCGCCATCATGACCATGGTTGATGACGATATGGGCGCCCATCCAGTGCCAACATTGGGCGGATGTACACTCATGGCGACCTATAAAGGGGACACCATCATGCTTGAAGACGAAAACGGCCGTGTGTCTACTGTCACCATTGCTGACGTTAAACAATCAAATGGTGTGATCCACGTGGTGGATACAGTATTACTGCCTAAGCAATAATTCCTGCCCCCATTTGATAGCAAAAAGCCTAGGCGCAGGCCAATCCAGCGCCTAGGCTTTTTTATGATTGATTCACTGACAAGTATTAAGCACCAGCAAGAGAACGAGTCATGGTGGTGTTTTCCATCACCAAACCAAACCGCTCAATTCGATTACGCTTAGCAGGCATAAAGCCGTGTTTGCGGAAAAACTCGTAGGCGACGTCCGAAGCATCGACGCTCCACGTGGTTTTCTCAGGATACTGGCTTCGAACAAACTCTGCGGCGGTCACAAACAAGGCTTTTGCGATACCTTGTCGCTGCACCCTAGGACAGATGTAAAGACACTCAATGTCACCTGCTTGCGTGAGTTCCATAAAGCCAAGACACTCTTGGTTTTTATCATCCAAGGCCACCCAGACAGCCGCCTGCTCTAGTCGCTGACGCCAACCTTTTATATCCATACAGTCCGGCGCCCAAGCAGATTTTTGATCCTTAGAATAAATCGAATCCGGTATCCCGTGAACGGCCCGATAGAAGACATTCACCACGTCACGCACTGACGTGACGTCGGGATGATAAGTATGGATTGAAAAACTTCTGGAGTTCATTTAAGCGTGCTTGGTCTCAGTATTTTGCGCCCATTTGGGTGGACGGTGGTAACGCCCTACCACTGAGCTTAAACATAGAAAAGCGAGAAGCGAGAATAACAGCCCCCAAACATCTAGCACTAGTACGGCCGCCATAAGAATACAAATATCAGCCACTAAGGTAGTTCGCCCTGCGTGAATTTTGAAACGACGCTCTAAATATACTGCGAGTATATTTAAGCCTCCAAGTGAAGCATTGTGACGGAACAAAATGGTCAAACCAAAGCCCACCAGCAAGCCACCTAGGATCGCCGACACAATCGGATGCAATTCAATATAAACAATGTGTTTGAACAGCTCAGATAATGCTGACAATAAACTCACTGCGACAAAGGTTCGAATAGCAAACTCTTTGCCTAAAGCGCGCCAAGCTAGAATATAAAAAGGCAGGTTCAAAAGGAAGAACAGTTGCCCAAAGGTCAAACTGGTCAAGGTCGAAAGGATCATACCCACACCTGCTGTACCACTAATCAGCAAGCTAGATGAGTTCAGAAGATACAGGCCGAGGGCCGTCAAAATACAGCCTTCCACAATGGAAAGCCATTGGTGAGTCAATTTCATAATCACATCCCTTAAGCAGCGCTGTAACTTTTGATTAAGCGCAAGTTAAAAACGTTCACCTCTTTTGGAGGCGATAACGCGGGTATATCCGAGTTATGTTTTAATGCTGCATATTTTATACCAGCAATTCGCGCTGGATTATGCCTAAACTTTGATCATTATGCACCATTTGAAGTGCATAATGATCCAAGATGGAAGGTTTCAGTGCAGTCTCTAAGCCTAGCGAGTGCGACCTCGAGGACTAGCGACTACGGCGGGCAACAGGAGCTCGAGACTTTGAGCGAACGCTGGAAGCTCCACCCGCTTTTCCTCTGTTACCCTTCGCTGCGCCAGACGATGCCCCTTGCCCTTGCTTACGACGAGCGCGTTCGGCTTCAGCGTTTTTCTCATTTGTGGGACGGTTAGACGTATGGGAAGCACCCGTTTTTTGACCCGGTTTAGCCTTCACAGGACGGCGCGAAGCACGTTTGCCTTTCTCTTCGTCCGGCACGAGCTGGCCTTTACCGTTACCGATTAAGTCAGCACGCCCCATGGCACGCAAAGTATCTCGCAATGCGCCCCAGTTGTTCTGGTCATGGTAACGCAAGAAGCCTTTTTGTACGGTGCGCTGCTTGTAATCCTTTGGTATATAGACGTCTTCACTCTTATAAGTCACCCCGTGAAGTGGGTTTTTACCGGAATGATACATGGCCGTTGCCAAAGACATTGGCGATGGATAGAAGGTCTGTACTTGATCCGGTTTGAAGTCGTTTTTCTTCAGCCATACCGCAAGGTTCATCATATCCTCATCGCTACTGCCCGGATGAGCCGCGATAAAGTAAGGAATCAAATGCTGTTTCTTACCCGCTTCCTTCGAGTACTTTTCAAACATGCGCTTGAAGCGATCGTAAGTCCCCATGCCTGGCTTCATCATTTTCGACAAGGTACCGGCTTCCGAATGCTCTGGGGCAATTTTCAACAAGCCGCCAACATGGTAAGTCACCAACTCACGTACGTACTCAGGATCTTCTACCGCCAAGTCGTAACGCAGGCCAGAGGCAATCGATACCGTATGCACTCCTTCTACCGCTCGGGCTTTACGATAAAGCTGAGTGGTCGCACTGTGGTCAGTCTTGAGATTTGGACAAATCTCTGGGTACACACATGACAACTTACGACATGAGGCTTGGATCTCATCATCCTTACAATTCAAGGTGTACATGTTGGAGGTTGGACCACCCAGATCAGAAATATGCCCAGTAAAGCCCGGCACTTTGGCCTTGATGTCCTCAATCTCGTTCAAGATCGACTCATGGGAGCGGGACTGGATCACTCGCCCTTCATGTTCGGTAATCGAACAGAAAGTACAACCACCAAAACAACCACGCATGATGTTGATGGAAGTTTTAATCATGTCATAGGCTGGAATGCGTGCTTTCTTGTATTTTGGATGCGGTACACGAGCATAAGGCAAGTCAAAGACACCATCCATTTCAGGAGTTTCCAATGGAATTGGTGGCGGGTTGACCCAGATTTCTTTTTTGCCATGCTTTTGGATTAATGCGCGAGCATTGTGAGGATTAGACTCCAAATGCAAAATTCTAGAAGTATGCGCATACAGCACAGGATCTTTTGAGACCTTTTCAAACGATGGGAGTCGAATGTAGGTTTTCTCAGGATTAAGCTTTTCACCACGGCGTAACGGGGCAGGAATCACTCGGATAGGCATGACATCTTCGTCTTCTTGCTCACCGGTTTGGCACTTGCCCTCAGGGATATACTCGTAAGGGCTGTAGATTTTCTCAATTTTGCCGGGCCAATCCACTCGCGTAGAATCAATCTCAGTGTAACCGCCTGGAGGTGTGTCACGCACCACAGTGGTACCACGAATATTATCCAGCTCATTCATCGTCTTGCCCGCCGCAATGGCGTGGGTCACTTCAACGATAGCGCGCTCAGCGTTGCCGTATAACAGAATATCCGCAGTGGAGTCGATCAAAACAGAACGACGCACCTCATCGCTCCAGTAATCGTACTGAGCAATACGGCGTAAGCTAGCCTCAATACCACCTATCATTACGGGGACATCGTGGAAAGCTTGTTTACAACGTTGGGAATACACAATCACAGCACGGTCTGGTCGCTTACCGCCAATACCATAAGGGGTATAAGCGTCATCATTACGTACTTTCAGATCGGCTGTGTAGCGGTTAATCAAGGAGTCCATATTGCCAGCGGTCACACCGAAATATAAATTCGGACGCCCCAAACGCATGAAATCATCAGCATTACGCCAATCTGGCTGATCGATGATGCCCACTCGGTAGCCCTGAGCTTCCAATAGTCGACCCATAACCGCCATGCCAAAACTTGGATGATCCACATAGGCATCCCCTGTCACAATAATAATGTCACAGCTGTCCCAGCCTAGGGCATCCATCTCCTCTCGAGTGGTCGGCAAAAATGATGAAACGCCGTAGCATTCCGCCCAGTAAGCTGGGTATGAAAAGAGATTAGGCGCGGTTTTATGTCGTTTGGTCATATGAACTCGATCCCAAGTGGAGCCACGTGGGAATTTGGTGAAACAAGAAACGTTAATTGCGTCGCATTATCCCAGAATTTTAGTCAGGTATATAGGGATATTATGGCATGACGCGCCAAACACTTTCTTCGTAAAAGGTTCGCTCGCTATCTTGGTATCGTTCATCCAGCTGTAAAAGATCTTCGCTGGCAATCTTATGAACCTTATCTCCCCAAAGAGAAACGACTTCCGTGTCCAATACAGAGAATGGCGGGCCAGACTGCTCACCATCATAACTCAGCACGACAAGTAGAACTTTTGCTTCAGGGGCTAAACGAGCAAGCAAATGCTCCACATAAGGCTGGCGCAGCTGCTCTGGCATCGCCACCATGGCCGCTCTGTCATAACAGGCATCGAAGCCAGTCTCATGGAATTGAAAAAAATCCCCTTCCACAATCCTGAGACTCATGCTGTCAGCGGTATGAATTTTCAAATCCCCATGGGACTCGGTTTGGTAGGTTAAATCGTTGTCACCAAAAAACTGAACCACAGCCAAAGAAGACAACTCAACACCTGTTACATCGCAGCCTTGATTAGCCAGCCAAAGCAGGTCGCTGGATTTGCCACACAGGGGCACTAGCACTTTTGCCCCACGTTCCACAGAAGGCCAGTATTGCATCAACCAAGGATTGACCTCATCACGGTGGAATCCTATGCGGCCAGTTTGCCAACGCTCTAACCAGAACTCGTTTGTAATCACGTTCACCTCGCAGATGTGTTAATCTTTTGGCTCAGTACCTAATTGAGCGTACACCATCGCCATAATAGCGCCTATAGATGACAGCAATTATTCAACAAAGGTTTCTATGTCTTTAAACGATGCCCCCGACCACATTAAACTTGCAGTAGATCTGATCGCGCTATTGGAAGAAAACCAAATCCCTGATGACACGGCCATTAAAGCGCTGCAAATAGTGTTACGAGACTTCCAACAAAAACAGACTACTGCAGAGTCTGACCATGCTTCGACAGCTGACTAAATGAACGAGTCGGCTGAAAAAAGCTAGCCACCATAGTGTGGGGCACATCTAAGACATTTCGATAGCGCCAATGGGGGGTTTTATCTTTGTCCACCAATAACGCTCGGACCCCTTCCTGAAAATCACCGCTCATACTGCAGTTGACCGACAATAGGGTTTCTCGATCGAACACCGCCTGCAGTGGCTGGCCTTTTCCCCATTCTAACTGCTGTAAAATTAGGTGAGCAGATAAAGGACTACCGGTTAAAAAGTTTTCCCGAGCATTTTTTAAGCAGTCAGACTCAGGGACGAAACTTCTCATGGATTGGTAAATATTTTCGATAGTGCCGCCCATGAGTTTTTCTATGGTTTTCTCATGGGATTGCAGCTCTGGTTTTAATAGGGGCAAATCATCGGACATGCTAAAACCATGCAATACATTCGCAATCAGTAGTTTCGCCCGCTCCAGGTCCAACTGTTCCAGATGACAATTGGCCAGTTTTTCCAGCACTAGATGTCGCACGTCATCCGCCACATAATGCGTTGCTAACCCCAATTCACAGGCATCTGTTGCATTAACTTGATACGCTGTTAATGCAAGGAAACGAGCATAATGCTCAGGAAGCAAATTTAAAAAGTGTGACGCTCCCACATCAGGATACAAACCAATTTTAATTTCCGGCATGGATAAGCGACTGGATGGCGTCACTATGCGGTAGTCTGCCGCCATCAATAACCCCATACCACCGCCCATCACATACCCATGCCCCCAACAGACGACGGGCTTTGGATACGTGGAAATCAAATAGTCCAGCTGGTATTCCGTATGGAAATAGCGGTAGCTGAATGCACCGCCATCTTGGTTGTCCGCAAGGGAACGGTACACATCAACCACATTCCCGCCAGCACAAAACCCCTTTTTACCGTCCCCTTCGATCCATATTGCCGCCACATATGGATCCTCACGCCAGAGCTCTAACTGCAGTTTTATCAGGGCAATCATATCCATGCTCAGGGCATTCAGAGATTTGGGGGAAGACAGCCTAACCAGACCAATTTTAAAGCGCGAGCCAAAAGGCAGACTCTCAAACTCAACGGGTTGCGACATAGGGATTCTCCAGATTGTTATTATTGTGTGGCGAGTGTTTCTTGTCCTACCCTAAAAATTAGCGAATCCAAGCTCAAGGAACAATGCTTTTATGACTAAAGTCGACCCCAGAAATGTAAAAAGCCCAGTTTGAATCAACAAACTGGGCTTTTGAAATCACCACCTACACGCTACTTTTTAGTGGGCGCAAATGGGTTGTCCGAAGACTTAAACTCAAATGAGATCGGTGTGCCGGTAATATTCAAAACCGTACGGAACTTGTTTTCCAAGTAACGTTTATAGCTCCCTGGTAGTTGATTCGTTTGGTTTCCGTGCACGACGATACGAGGCGGGTTAGAGCCCCCTTGGTGAGCATAACGCAGTTTAATACGACGGCCTTTCACCATAGGTGGCTGATGCTCTGCAACGGCGTCTTCTAAGATACGAGTCAAACGGTTTGTAGACCATTTAGCGTAACAAGAGTCATAAGTGTCTTGGATGGTATCGTATAGATCACCCACACCTGTACCATGCAGAGCTGAAATGTAGTGAACCTTTGCATAAGGCACGAAACCTAAGCGGCGCTCTACTTCTTTTTTAATGTGTTCACGGTCGTCTTTTTTCAAACCGTCCCACTTGTTAATCGCAATCACCAAACCACGTCCAGCGTCCAACACATAACCAATCATGTGTAAGTCCTGCTCGACCAGGTCTTCGTGGGAATCAATAACACAAATCACCACGTTGGCATCTTGGATCGCTTGCAGTGTTTTAACGATGGAGAATTTTTCCACCGCTTCTTTTACGTGCTTACGACGACGGACACCGGCCGTATCGATCAGAGTGTAATCTTTATCGTGACGCTTGTATGGAATGTAGACACTGTCACGGGTGGTACCAGGCATGTCATAAACTACGACTCGCTCTTCCCCCAACATGCGATTAACCAAGGTAGATTTACCGACGTTTGGTCGGCCTACCACACCTATACGAATCCCTTTGGCGCCTAACTCAACTTGACTTCGGGCTTCAGCAACTTGCTCAGCAAAACCTGCCATCACTGTATCAATAAGCTGACGCACACCTTTACCATGGGCAGCCGCAATGGAATGCAGCTCTCCCATGCCGAGGGAATAAAAATCTGCCAACGCGATATCTTCGTTAATACCGTCAGTTTTATTAACCACTAAAAACTTTGGTTTGTCTGAACGACGCAAATGGTTTGCAATCATCTCATCCGCAGGATTCAAACCGTGACGGCCATCTACTAGAAACAGTACCGCGTCCGCTTCTTCGATCGCCAACAAAGACTGACGAGCCATATGCTCATCAATACCCTGCTCATCACCGCTAATACCGCCTGTGTCGATGACGATAAATTCATGTTCACCCGCTTTGCCGTCACCGTATTTACGGTCACGGGTCAGTCCAGGATAGTCCGCCACGAGCGCATCACGCGTGCGTGTTAGACAGTTAAACAAGGTGGATTTTCCAACATTGGGTCGACCGACCAATGCAATAACTGGGATCATTCTTTCAACCTATATAAATACAAAGCGGCTGCAACCCCAAAGGGGAAGCAGCCTCTTCAAAAATTGCTTAGAGTGAGTGCATTAAGCACTCAACTCATTAGTAACTCAATGCAGTCACTTTTGCCGTTGGTGTAAGTATAAACAATTGTTTTCCATTCGACACCATTCGGCTTCCTGCTGGGCGTTCCGTATCTGCCAACATCCAAGCACCCGTTTCACCTGTGCTCTGGTTTAGCAAGTGCACCCAACCACCGCGATCCAGTACTGCTACGTAATCACGGAAAAATACTGGCGTTGCTAACTCGCGACCTTCTAAGGAATCGTTTTCCCAAAGGGTTGAGCCATTTCGAGCGTTCAATCCATAAACCTTACTCTCGTGATCCACTGCGATCACTTGATTGTTCTCTACTGCGACACCCACAGCACTTGGGATATTACGCTGCCAAACTGGACGCCCGGTTTGTAAAGCAATGGCTGTTAGAGTGCCATTGTATGCCACTGCATACACAAGTCCATCTTGCACCACAAATCGGCCACTGATGTCCGTTAAGCGTTCAATTTCATAACGGCCTTCCGGCTTACCTACTGCGTATTCCCAGATCATATCGCCGCTTTGCAGGTCATATGCTTTCACTTTGCCTGAGGCAAATCCAGCGATCACTTTTCCATTTACGATAACAGGTGCCGTGGTACCACGAACCGTTAACGCAGGAATATCTTCTTTGTCACGCCATAGGGTTCCGCCGTTAGACTCATCCAGTACAGTTAACCAACCGTCACCGGTTTGCACGGCAACACGACCTTCACCTACCGCAGCTTCTGATAGTACTTCTGAAGTCAGAGACTTGGTCCATAAGACACTTTTATCTGCTAAGGAAACCGCTATCAGTTCCGCATCAAAAGTACCATAAAACAGCTTATCGCCATCGATGGCGATACCTGAACTGGGTTTAAACTCAGTATGGAAATAGTTTCGGCGATGTCCATCATCTTGAGCAAGCTCATATACCGCACCGCGATTAGTCACAAAAAATAAAGACTCATCGTTAGCAACAATATTGAAGGTCTCGGTTTGCTCACCAGCGCCCCCATCAACGCCACGACGCCACGATGTGTCAAAATACACTTCGTTTTGCATGCGTTCTGGAGCAGGCAACGGAGGTCTTACCGAACACCCTTGTAACAACACAGCACTCACAACGGCTGCGGCGATAATTGGCTTCCACATATTAACCTTGTACCAAATCCTTTAGTTTAATGTCTAATAGAGGGTGTTGGGCGTTCGCACCCATAGCCGCTACGGCTGCTTCATAGGCAGAGCGCGCTTCTTCTCGCTTACCTTGAGCAAGTAGGATATCTCCCTTAAGCTCATGCACTTGACCAGCAAACTCATCACCTGTCACATTCTCTAACGTAGTCATTGCTGCGCCATGGTCACCTTGCTCAGCCTGTAATCGAGCAATACGAATTTTAGCAATGGCATCAAAAGACGCGTCTTCTGAACTATCCATAGCCTTATTTAACGCACTAATCGCCGCATCATAGTTACCCGCTTCTGCATCGACTCGCGCCAAGAAAAGCTGGCCAAACAAGGCGTAACCTGTGTCTTCATAGTCTTCAGACAATTGTTGAGCAACGAAGCGAACTGTTTGCTGATTGTCTTCTTTGCTTAGATCTGTTGCCGCTTCGGTTAAGCTTTGATACAGCGCTGACGCTTCAGCAACATGGTTAGCTTGGCTGGTTTGCCATCCTTGCCATCCAAAGTAACCACCTACACCTACTGCAACCGCAAGGACCAGTGCCGTGCCGTTCTTTTTCCACCAGGCTTTAAATGCTTCAATTTGTTCTTCTTCAGTTTTTAGTTCAGACACTCTGACTTCCTCATCGTCCAACTGTGCTAATCGTTTTAAATTATCCGTTTAATTTTTCGCTCAGATAACTCACGACGTTTCCAAGTTCACAGGTTTCCTGCTCACCGGTTTGCATGTCTTTAATTTGGCAGACACCTTTCACCACTTCGTCTTCACCAATGATTAGGGTAAAACGAGCACCTGAATTGTCTGCTTTTTTAATTTGTTTCTTAAAGTTACCACCGCCACAGTGACGCAGTACTGTCCAGCCTTGCTGAGCATCACGCAACTGTTCGGCAACAACGAAAGACTGAAGTTCCGCAGCATCACCTAAGCTCACCACAAAAACCTCTGTAGAGTCTTTAGCGGCTTCTGGAATCAGGTCTAATGTCTCAAGTAACAACACTAGACGCTCAATCCCCATGGCAAAGCCCACTGCTGGAGTCGGTTTACCACCTAGTTGCTCCACCAAACCATCATAACGACCACCAGCACACACTGTCGCCTGAGCCCCTAGGTGTGTTGTTACCCATTCGAATACCGTACGACCGTAATAATCTAAACCGCGTACCAAGGAACGGTTGATCACGTATGGCACATCATTGGCTTTCAAGATGGCTTGCAGTCGCTCAAAATGCGCTTGAGATTCTTCGTCGATGAAGTCTTCCAAGTTTGGAGCATTTTCTAGCACGGCTTGGGTCTTAGCGTCTTTAGAATCCAAAATACGCAGTGGATTTGTAGACAAGCGACGCTGACTGTCTTCATCAAGCTGATCTTTGAACTCTGTTAAATAGTCGACCAAAGCCCCTTTAAAGGACTCACGAGCCGCCGCTACACCGATGGTATTCAGCTGCAATTCTACGTGTTCAAGTAAACCTAGTTTCTTCCATAAACGAGCAGACAGAATAATCAATTCAGCATCAATATCTGCACTGCCCATACCGAAGGATTCCACACCAATTTGGTGGAATTGACGGTATCGACCTTTCTGGGGACGCTCATAACGGAACATAGGGCCCGCATACCAAAGGCGCTGGGTTTGGTTAAAAAGCAAACCCGCTTGATCCGCTGCGCGCACACAACTTGCGGTCCCTTCTGGGCGCAATGTCAAAGATTCACCATTGCGATCGTCAAAGGTGTACATTTCTTTTTCTACGATGTCTGTGGTTTCACCCACACCACGCTTAAACAGCTCTGTATGTTCGACAATCGGAAAACGAATTTGTTGGTATCCGTAGCTACTTACGACATCGGATACGGTTTGTTCTAGGTACTGCCATACCGAGCTTTGACCCGGTAAGATATCGTTCATCCCGCGAATAGCTTGTAATTTGCGACTCACTGTTTATTGCCCTTATGACTTTGCGATTAAATTCGCTTCTGCTTTTTCTTTCTCCTCGGCTTTGTCTCGAATCATTTTTTCAAGATCTTCAACCAAGGTTTCATTCTTAACTTTTGTATTGGGTTTGCCGTCTAGGTACACCAAGTTATTCGGTGTGCCTCCTGCCAGCCCCAGATCCGCTTCTTTTGCCTCACCTGGACCATTCACCACACAGCCAATAACAGCCACGTCCATAGACACTTTAATATCGTCTAGACGTTCTTCTAACTCATTCATGGTCTTAATAACGTCAAAGTTTTGACGTGAGCAGCTTGGGCAAGCAATAAAGTTGATGCCACGGTTACGCAGCTTCAAGCTCCGCAACATATCCCAACCTACTTTGATTTCTTGAACAGGGTCTGCAGCAAGGGACACACGCAAGGTGTCACCGATACCATCCATCAGTAATAAACCCAAACCAATAGAAGATTTAACCGTACCGGAACGAAGTCCACCCGCTTCGGTAATCCCTAAATGTAATGGATTATCAATTTGGCTAGCAATTTTGCGGTAGGCATCGACCGTCATGAAAATATCTGACGCTTTAAGGCTTAGCTTAAATTCTTGGAAGTCCAGCTCGTCAAAATATTCGATTTGACGGAAAGCGGACTCTACCAAGGCATCTGGCGTTGGCTCACCGTATTTCTTTTGCAGGTCTTTTTCTAAGGAACCTGCGTTCACACCAATACGAATGGGGATGTTTTTATCACGAGCACAATCCACCACCGCACGAATACGATCTTTGTTACCGATGTTCCCGGGATTGATGCGCAAACAGTCCACACCGTACTCAGCAACCTTCAATGCGATTTTGTAGTCAAAATGGATATCCGCTACCAATGGAATGTCCACACGCTGGCGAATGGATTTAAATGCTTCCGCAGCATCCATGGACGGAATAGACACACGCACGATATCCGCGCCCGCATCTTGGATTGCCAAAATTTGCGCGACTGTGGCATCAACATCACAGGTTTCTGTGTTGGTCATACTCTGCACACTAATGGGTGCACCGCCGCCTACAGGTACATTACCCACCATAATCTGGCGAGACTGGCGACGTTTGATAGGAGATTCGAAATGCATGATTGCTCTCTAATTCAGCTCAAAGCGAGCAAGGTCTTTTCGCACATAGGAGGAAAAGTCGAATGATTCGCCTTTATAAATAAAATCTTTTACGCCTCGGGCATACCCTAAAACAACCTTATAGGGGGCTTCACCGTCTAGCTTTAATGTACTACCCGCTGATCTTACACCTGAGAACAGTATCGTCCCAGTATTGTCTCTCACTTCGACCCAACAATCAGCGCTAAATCTAACTTCGATATCATTACGGTAAGCAGGCTCTTGAGATATTTCTGGAACCACAGGTGCTTCAGGTTCGCGGGTTGCGGCCACAACTGCCTCAGGATCAACACCCGCATCTTCTAATAAGGCAATCGTTTCAGCAGACAAGCCAGTCACAACCCCAGAGTCATCGGGCTGAGAAGTTGTCACTTGTTCGACTGGTGTGGTGTCGCTGATCTCTTCTGCTGGCGCTTCAGAACCGGACGCCACCATGTCTAGATCTTGCTCATCGGGCAGATCTTCTACTGGCTCTTGTACGGATTCTGTCTGCTGCGGATTAGCGGCGCTTTCTGTTTCGGACTCGGCGGTAAATGTTGGCCACCAAAAGGCCACAAAAACCACAATAGCGATTAGGATACCAGAGACAATGTAGACAATAGGATCTTTTGCACTGCTCTGAGATCCTACATTATCAACCGGGCGAAGATTGGACTCTCGATCCGACTGCTGCACATCAAAGGCTTTGAGAATAGGCCTATAATCCATCTGTACATGTCGGCAGTAACTCTTGATATAACCACGGGCAAAGGTAGCCGAACGAAAACGTTCAAACTCGTTGTTTTCCAATGCGTAAACTTTTTCAATCGAGATTTTCAGCTCAGTGGCAAGATCACGTTCCTGCAAGTTAAGAGCCAAACGCTTGGATTTCAGCAAACGACCAATATCTGTGGTGGCCTCATCATGCTGTTGTTGCACGTTATCGATCTCGAGTTCAGTATTCATGGTGTTACCTTGGTGTAGCAGGCGAACAGAAGCGTTGAATTGCTAAAGTGTATGGTCAGTTTCGCGCTGTGAATCGCTGCGACAGACAAATTTAGCAATTAAAACCCAAAAATGGGTATGTAAATGCGCCTGAATATGTTGATGTCAACACGCTTTCTGTGAATTGCTTTGTATTAAATCAAGATTGCACGCTACCATCAAACCAATACAGCCAAAATGACGAAAATCTTTTCTATCAGAGGCTATTTTCTAAGACAATTTGACATTTTACTGACATCAGAGCTAACAAGCCGCACGAAAGGTGCGGCACATATTGGTCACTCTGAGACTTGACGTAATTCAATATACTTTTGAGAGCGGCGGGTTTTATCCATAAAGTCCCCTACTAGCTGACCACAAGCCGCATCGATATCATCACCACGAGTGGTACGAACGGTTACTGTGTAGCCATCATCCGCCAAGATTTTTTGAAAGCGACGGGTCTGGTTGTTAGACGGTTTTTCATAACCCGAGTGAGGGAAAGGATTAAATGGAATCAAGTTGATTTTACATTCCAAGTTTTCTAACAATTTCGATAGCTGACGCGCATGCACTTCCTGATCATTAACCCCAGCCATCATGGTGTACTCAATGGTAATATGACGCTTATCCGGCAGGTTATCTAAATAGTGCTGACAGGCTTCTAGCAACTCTTCAATAGGGTACTTTTTGTTGATCGGCACTAATTCGTTACGCAGTTCGTTGTTAGGCGCATGCAAAGACACTGCTAAAGAAACATCCGTACGTTTAACCAAGTCATACATACGAGGCACCACACCTGAGGTACTCAAGGTGACACGTCGTTTAGACAAACCATAGGCGTTGTCATGCATCATCAGAGTCATGGCATCAACCACTGGCTCGAAGTTCATCAAAGGTTCACCCATACCCATCATCACCACGTTGGTGACACGGCGGGGGCCATTAGGGTCCATAGGACCAAAGGATTTGATGGCAATCCAAACTTGACCAATGATTTCGGCAGCCGTTAAGTTACGGTTAAACCCTTGTTTACCCGTTGAACAAAAACTGCAATCAAGGGAACAACCCACTTGGGAAGACACACACAAGGTTGCACGGTCACCATCAGGGATCAGTACTGCCTCAACACAGTTATTTTGGCCACCCTCAGTCCGAATGATCCATTTACGAGTCCCGTCGTTAGAAATGTTCTGGGTTACGATCTCTGGTGCACGGATCTCACAGATATTCTCCAACTTCGCACGCAGTTTTTTACTGACATCCGTCATTTCTTCAAAAGACTCAGCGCCCTTCTGATGAATCCACTTCATCACTTGGGTTGCGCGGAATTTCTTCTCACCTATAGACTCAAAGAACTCAATGAGTTTATCTGGCGAAAGGCCTAATAAATTTACTTTTGCGGTGTCAGTCATAAGATTCAATCATTCGCCCTAAAGCGTTAAGTGTAGACAAAAAAGCTTCTGAAAAGAGATTACGCTTTTCAGAAGCCTCTGCAAAGAAGCGGGCCATAGGCCCGCTTCCTCTTAAACCAGCTTTTCTTATCAGAAAAGGTTGGCTTTAAAACAATTACTTACCGAAGAAGTAAGCAACTTCACGTGCAGCAGACTCAACAGAGTCAGAACCGTGAACAGCGTTTGCATCGATAGACTCAGCGTAGTCTGCACGAAGAGTACCAGCAGCCGCTTCTTTAGGGTTAGTTGCACCCATTAGTTCACGGTGACGTAGTACAGCGCCTTCGCCTTCAAGAACAGAAACAACGACTGGACCAGAAGTCATGAATGCTACAAGGTCTTTGTAGAAAGGACGCTCTTTGTGCTCAGCGTAGAAACCGCCAGCTAGCTCGTCGTCTAGTTGAATCATTTTAGTTTCAACGATTTTAAGACCAGCACGCTCGAAACGAGTGAAGATTTCACCGATTACGTTTTTAGCTACTGCATCAGGCTTGATGATAGATAGAGTGCGTTCTAGCGCCATGATTAACTCCAAATTGTATTTAAATGGGCTATTTTAATGTTAGCCCGACCATAAAAGTTTAGCGCGCAGATTATACGCATGTCTCTGTGAAAGTTGTATGTATCTAACGTGCTTTTTTACATTTATTCAGTAATTTCCCTAAAAAATGTCGTAATTAAACGCCACGCAACTGAGACACTGCATTTTTCAGGGTTGTAACAACAAATTCCACCTCTTCTTCCGTGGTAAAACGACCAATAGAAAGACGTAAAGAAGCATGGGCAAGCTCGTCAGCCAAGCCAATAGCACGCAATACGTAGGACGGCTCCAGACTGGCAGAAGTACAAGCAGAACCCGAAGATACAGCAATATCTGCAAGAGACATTAAAAGAATCTCGCCATCAACCCCATCGAACCCCACATTTAGAACTCCAGCCACGCGGTTAGGAGAATCACCATTTAGATGCACCCCAGATAGCTCAGATAAACCAGCCCACAGACGCTCCCTTAATGCCGTAATGCGAGCACTGTCAGCCTCCATATCAGACTTGGCAATTGCAAAGGCCTCACCCATACCCACAATTTGATGAGTCGCTAAAGTTCCCGAACGCATGCCTCGTTCGTGACCACCCCCATGGATTTGAGCTTCCAGTTTCACCTTAGGAGAACGGCGAACATATAGGGCACCTATTCCCTTCGGGCCATAGGTTTTATGTGCCGTTAGAGACATGAGATCGACATTCATAGCGTTCACATCTATGGCAACCTTACCTGTGGTTTGAGCACCATCCACATGCAAATAGATACCTCGTGCGCGGGTCAATTGACCAATCGAGGCGATATCCGTCAGCACTCCTAGCTCATTATTGCCATGCATCAGAGACACCAAAATAGTGTCCTCTCGCAGTGCAGCCTCCACCATTGCCAAAGTGATTTCACCGTGGGCATTTGGCTGCAAGTAAGTCACCTCAAAACCCTCAAGCTCCAGCTGGCGACATGGGTCCAACACAGCCTTATGCTCAATCAATGACGTAATAATATGACGGCCTTTTTGGGCGTTCGCACGAGCCACACCTTTCAAAGCAAGGTTATTAGCCTCGGTCGCACCTGAGGTCCACACAATTTCGCGAGCATCCGCACCAATTAACTCTGCCACCTGCTGACGGGCTTCTTCTACCGCTTCCTCAGCACGCCAACCGAATAAATGAGAGCGAGAAGCTGGGTTACCAAAGTTTCCGTCTTGGGTCAGGCAAGCCATCATTTTTTCAGCAACACGGGGATCAACGGCAGTGGTAGCTGAGTTATCTAGGTATACGGGAGTGTTCATCTTAAATCTCCGAATAAGCTATGCAGAGGCTTGAGCAATAGATTGAATACGTCCCACAATAGAACGTAAGCCGTTTCCGCGAGTTGGGCTCAGATGGCTTTCAAGATCCAACTCAGCAAAATAGGTGTCGATATCAAACGCCAATATTTCTTGGGCGGTTTTTTCATTGTACGCCGCCATAACTAACCCCAATAAACCACGCACAATCACCGCATCACTGTCTACGGCGAACACCAAAACTTCACCTTTCTCTGGGTCTTGTCGGCTGTCTGGCTGAATCCAAACATTACTCTGGCAACCTTTGACCAATCGCTCCTGGGTGTGCCAAGCATCATCAAACTCAGGTAAAGACTTACCTAGGTCGATGATGTATTTATATTTCTCTTCCCAATCATCAAAGAATGAAATGTCATCAACAATGTCTTCGGTAGTCGGTAGTGACATAATGCGCCTCTCTGTCAGGGCAAAAGCAAAAAAAGAAACGGCCGACGTGTCAGCGTCAGCCGTGGAATATAGTCAGTCATTTTAACGCGTATTTAAGCGTTCTAAAAGAATAAGCCAGCTTCTAACTGAGCTTCTTCGCTCATCATTTCGCGAGACCATGGTGGATCAAATACTAGCTCAACCTGTACCAATTCAACGTTCGGTACCTTAGCGACACGGTATTTCACATCACTCACTAAAACTGGCCCCATGCCACAACCTGGGGCGGTTAATGTCATATCAATGCTGACCTTGCCAGCCTCTTGATCTATAGCGACTTTGTAAACTAACCCAAGGGACACCAAGCTAATTGGAATCTCAGGATCAAACACGCTATCAAGAGCCTGCCAAACTTGATCTTCAACAATTTGACCAGAGCCATCGTCTGTAAAACTCAGCACTTCAGGCTCTTGCCCGATGGCATCTGCATCCGTGCCATCAATGCGTAGCATGTTACCTTGAAAGGTAACGGTATAATTGCCACCTAGCGCTTGGTTAATCGTAATAAATTGCCCTTCTGGAATGGTGGTGGGCTCACCACTAGGGACTCGTCGAGCGGGGCATTCTCGCTGAGTTACAACCATCTTTTGCATAGATTAATTCACGCTAAAGCTTTCACCGCAGCCACATTCTGCTACGACGTTTGGATTATTGAACTTCACAACCTGGTTAACACCTTCACGGACCAAATCGATTTGTGTGCCGCGAAGTAAGGTCAAAGATTCATCATCAATGGCCAACTTGATACCATCAAAATCCAACAAGGCATCCCCTTGCTCCGGCGCCGCAACAATATCCAGTACATAGGCATAGCCCGTGCAGCCGCTTTCTTTGGTGCTCAGGCGCACCACACCCTCTTGCTTCGCCAATTTAGAAGCAAAGAACTTTCGGGCTGAGTCTGTCAAACTCACTGTTTGTTTGGGATCAAATGTTTCTGTCGTCATAATGTCCTCCTAAGCCAACATCATGCGCACTTTTTTCAATGCGGCAAAAAACTGCTCAACTTCGTCGAGCGTATTGTAAATCGAGAACGACATGCGCGCCGTACCTGGCACGTTAAAACGAGCCATAAGCGGCTGAGCACAATGATCGCCAGTACGGATAGCAATCCCCTGACGATCCAAAAGAAATCCGATGTCTGCCGGATGACCTTCATCTAGCACAAAGCTAAACGCCCCCACTTTATCCTCTGCCTCGCCGATCATGCGCAGACCTTCAAAGTCCTTAGCAAGCTCGGTTGCACGAGTCATCAAAGCTTGTTCATGGGCTGCCACATCTGCGTGATCAAGAGCATCAAACCATCGAATAGCCTCACCTAATGCAATGGCATCACCGACATTTGGTGTACCCGCTTCTAGTCGATAAGGGAGTACATTCCAAGTAGCGTCTTGTAGGGTCACCGTAGCGATCATCTCACCACCAGTTTGCCAAACGGGCCATTGCGCTAATAGATCCGCCCTCCCCCAAAGCACCCCAACACCCATGGGACCATAAATCTTATGGCCTGAGAAAGCGTAGAAGTCACAGCCAATGTCTTGCACATCCACATTGCCATGAGCAATGCCTTGAGCGCCATCCACCAATACCCAAGCGTCAACGCGTTTTGCTTGCTCCGTCATCCATTTAATCGGATTCACAGTGCCCAATGAGTTAGACACATGGGGGAACGCCACTAACTTGGTGTTTTCATTTAATAAAGACGAGTAAACCTCTAAGTCTAACTCACCCTTGTCAGTCACAGGCACTGTATGTAAGGTCGCACCTGCGGCCTTACAAGCTTGCTGCCAAGTAACAATATTGGCGTGATGCTCCATGCCTGTCACAATCACTTCATCGGAAGCAGTCAGAAGCTTCGCTAAACCGTTAGCAATCATATTGATGCCTTCGGTCGTACCAGAAGTCCAAATCACTTCTTCACGCTTTGGCGCGTTAATGAAGTCTTTAATGATGTCGCGGGCGCCTTCAAACTTACGTGTCGCCTCATCCGCTAGCCGATGGGCACCACGGTGGACGTTAGAATTATACTGAGTGTAATACTCAACCAGCGCATCGATTACGCACTGCGGCTTTTGTGTGGTCGCGGCGTTATCGAGATATATAAGCGGCTTACCGTCGATTTCTCGTTTTAAGATTGGAAACTGCTCACGTATCGCAGCAACATCAAGACTCATAGCTTTCTCGCTTATTTAACTTCCATTTGAGCAAATCGGTCACGAATAATAGGACGCACCCATTCCGCTAACTCTGCAGCAGGCATCTGATCGATCAATTCATTAATAAAACCAAAACTCAACATAAGCTGGGCTTGAGAGCGACTCACACCGCGAGTTTGCAAGTAGTACAAGGCCTGTTTGTCGATCTCGGCAATGGTGGCACCATGAGCACAACGTACATCATCAGCGTAAATCTCAAGCTCCGGCTTGGTATTGATTTCAGCTTTGTTAGACATAAGCAGGTTACGGTTATTTAACTCTGCTAACGTCTTTTGCGCATCTGGATGAATATGGATACGTCCGTTAAAGACTGCTCTACTTTGGTCTGCGGCAATGCCGCGGATGTTTTCTTCGGTAGTACAGTTTGGCACCCCATGCTCAACGTTTGCATGCAAGTCAAACAACTCTTTTCCATCCAGCAAGTAGATTGCGTTCAGTTTTGCATCCGCTTTTTCACCAGCATGGATAATATCTGTGTCGATGCGCTGAAGATCACTACCAAAACCGATGATAGTGCTATTCAAAACTGCTTTTTCAAGCAATTTGAAGTGGCTTCCACCAATGGCAACATTATCTGCTGCCTGCATAGCAAAACGGTAATGCTCTAAGCTCGCTTCTGGGCCCACTAAAAACTCTGTAAACGCAGTGGTCAGAGAAGCCCCTTGAGCTTCAGCATTCTCAACGACTTTTACTGAGGCGCCCGCCTTGATGTCCACGACCACACGAATATGGCCTTGAGCGCCATTGCTCATCAAATTATTGATACGCACCATAGACTCAACGGCAACACCTTCTGCAACCGTTACCACCGCCACGTCAGCAGCCAAAACATCGTTGACCAAACCAAATACATGGCGTGCAGGCTTGATGGAGCCAAATAGGTCAGACTCCTGCATTTCAATGGTGATGCCTTCTGGTAGTTCTTCTGGCATAGACACCAACTGCCCATCCACAAAGGTCAACTCTAGAAACTCAATGCCTGCAATCTGTATTGGCTCCAGCTCTGGGGATTCTTCTTTGTAGATCGCAGTGCTACGCTCAACCGCTCGAAGCGGTGTGTACTTCCAAGCTTCGGTTTTACGGGTTGGCCATTTAACGTCTTTTAATTGCGTAAGCGCAGCCGCTCGCTGGCTTTCAAAACCATCTTGAATGCTGTCGGCACGAGCGATGGCTTGTTGTAACCATTCACTCATGATTAATCCTCTAGTTCGTCTTCAGTTGGCTCTGTTTGTAACCAAGCATACCCTTGTGCTTCCAGCTCTTTGGCCAAAGATGCATCACCACTTTTAACGATTTTACCGTCCGCCAAAACATGCACGAAGTCAGGCTTGATGTAATCCAAAAGGCGCTGATAGTGGGTCACAACGATAAAGCTGCGCTCAGAATCACGTTGGCTATTGACGCCGTTGGCAACCACTTGCATAGCATCGATGTCTAGACCAGAGTCGGTTTCATCCAAGATGCAAAGTTTTGGCTTAAGCAAAATCATCTGCATGATCTCGTTACGCTTTTTCTCACCGCCAGAGAAGCCTTCGTTAACACCACGCTTAAGGAAAGACACAGGCAAATTAACTTGTTTACAGGCTTCTTTAGCAATCTTTAGAAACTCTGCGGAAGTGAGTGACTCTTCGCCACGCGCTTCGCGCTGGGCATCTACTGCGACTTTTAGAAACTCAAGGTTGCTTACACCAGGGATTTCAACTGGGTATTGGAAGGCTAAGAAAAGCCCTGCACGAGCGCGATCTTCCACTTCCATTTCTAGCAAGTCTTCACCCGCTAAGGTCACAGAGCCACTATCAGCTTCGTAGCCATCACGACCAGAAAGCACATAACCAGTGGTGGATTTACCCGCACCATTTGGCCCCATGATGGCGTGTACTTCACCAGGTTTGATATCAAGGTTGAGACCTTTGAGAATGTTTTTTTCTTCTACACTGGCGTGCAAATCTTTAATCGACAACAAAACGTTTTCGTTTGACATGTTCAATGGGTTCCTCAACCTAACCAACAGAGCCTTCAAGGCTAATTTCGAGAAGTTTGCCCGCTTCAACGGCAAACTCCATAGGGAGTTCTTTGAATACTTCTTTACAGAAGCCGTTTACGATCATGGAGACCGCTTTTTCAGGATCCACACCACGTTGACGGCACAAGAACATTTGATCGTCGCTGACTTTAGAAGTCGTTGCTTCGTGTTCAACAATGGCCGACGGATTGCGGCTTTCCACGTATGGGAAGGTATGGGCGCCACACTTATCACCGATCAGCAAAGAGTCACACTGGGTGAAGTTACGTGCACCTTCTGCACCTGGGTTCATACGCACTAAACCGCGATAGGCATTGCTACTGCGACCAGCGGAGATCCCTTTAGAGATAATCGTAGATTTAGTGTTTTTACCGATATGAATCATCTTGGTCCCCGTATCCGCTTGTTGGCGGCCACGAGTCAAAGCGACAGAATAAAACTCACCAATACTGTTGTCCCCTTTCAAGACACAGCTTGGGTACTTCCAAGTCACTGATGAGCCCGTTTCTACCTGCGTCCAAGAGATTTTCGCATTGGTATGGCAGACACCACGTTTAGTAACGAAGTTGTAAATACCGCCTTTACCTTCTTCATCACCTGGATACCAGTTCTGAACGGTAGAATATTTGATTTCCGCATCGTCCATAGCCACCAGCTCAACTACCGCAGCGTGAAGTTGGTTTTCGTCACGTTGAGGTGCAGTACAGCCTTCAAGGTAGCTAACGTATGAGCCTTCATCGGCAACGATTAAGGTACGTTCGAATTGACCAGTATTTTGTTCGTTAATACGGAAATATGTAGACAGCTCCATCGGACAGCGAGTGCCTTTTGGAATGTAAACGAATGAGCCATCAGTGAAGACAGCACAGTTTAGAGCGGCAAAGAAGTTATCCTTAGTAGGAACAACACTACCAAGGTATTTTTTAACTAATTCAGGGTACTTATGAACGGCTTCGGAGATTGGGCAAAAAATAACGCCGGCCTCTTCTAGCTTTTCACGGAAAGTCGTCACCACCGATACCGAATCGAATACAGCATCTACTGCAACACCCGCTAGCATTTGCTGCTCAACCAAAGGGATACCTAACTTTTCGTAGGTACGCAGCAACTCAGGATCCACTTCATCAAGAGATTTAGGCTTATCCTTCATACTCTTTGGCGCAGAGTAGTAAGAGATCGCTTGAAAATCGACTTTTTCGTAATCCACATGAGCCCAATCAGGCTCATCCATTTCTTGCCAAACACGAAACGCATTAAGACGCCATTCCAGCATCCACTCAGGTTCACCTTTGACTTCAGAGATTCGGCGGATAACGTCTTCGTTAAGCCCTGGCTCAAACGTTTCTGATTCCACTGCAGAAACGAAGCCTGCTTCGTATTCTCGAGCTAACGCCTTATCAATCTGCTCAGTCATATTCGAAACTCACTCGTTGTTCTAGGAATGCTAGGCATTCACTTGATTATGTTTGTTAATTGATGAGTGCCGCAGAGATTTTATCAATCGAACTGCCACCAACCATCTTGCTATCATGCTCCTGACGCTCAGCCACTTGACGTACGTCGTTGCGCTGAACCAGTTTTTCGAGACTGATACCACTCAAAAAATCATGAATCTGATCGCTTAAATCACACCAAAGGTGATGCGTCAGACATGTGTTGCCTCCCTGACAATCACTCCGCCCTTTACATCCTGTCGCGTCTACTGATTCATTCACAGCATCCACAATTTGAGCGACGTAAATATCTGCTCGATCTCGACTCAAGCGATAACCACCGCCCGGCCCACGAACACTAAGAACCAAGTTTTGCTTTCGCAACTTGGCAAACAACTGCTCGAGATAAGACAAAGAGATACCTTGACGATTTGAGATATCAGAAAGTGACACTGGCCCACTGTCTGTGTGTAAAGCCAAGTCCAGCATTGCCGTCACGGCGTAACGGCCTTTTGTTGTTAAGCGCATACACGTTCCACTCAAATACTCATTGATGGAGCAAATAATACACAAAACCTACTATTTTGATCAAGTATTTACCCGACTGTATTAGTAGGTTATTAGCGCTTATCTAAATTCTGCGGTATTTTAAGGGTATACGTTTCAAAACTGAACAAATTCCCTAGCATTTGTTTCTATATACTGATGAGTTTTTCTGATAAACCTCTTAATAATTGAAGTAAAGGTTCCTAAGGAGCATCAGCATGGCCAAAAACGCCGATAAAGTTGAGCAAAAAGACGACACAGAGCAAGAAAGCAAACCCAAACGCAAACTCCCCTTAGGGCTGATTGCCAGTTTCTTTGGTTGCTTTGTTTTAAGCGTAGGCGCCTCCTCAGGAGTAACCTATATGCTGGTCTCTAGTAATACTGAGGATGAAATCAGTGCTGAGGAAGAAACAGTAGACTCGCAACTGGTGGCCATGCGCCAAAGCATTGAACAGCAAAACAGTGCCATTGATGCCATGAGTGCTGAAAATGAAACGCTGAAAACCTATCTACGTCATAGTAGCGCCACAGCCTTGAAAAACATCTTGATTAACCAAGAAGAAAACATTCAAGGCTACTTATCGGTTATGCGGCAGGCTATTGGTGACTTAGGTGACATATTACCTAATGGCACAGATTGGGAAACCACCTATCAGTATCAGATGGATCTGGCGATGAAATCGAGCATGGAACGCGCAAGTCTATTGCGCCTGCTCAAAACTGGCGAACCGCCAGAACAACCCAATAATGTTGCTCCACAAACCACAACAAGCACTCAATAACGCTTCATGCCCCCTTGTTTGGTGTAAAGATCTTTACACCAAACAAGCACCTCCACTTCACCTACACCCACAAAAACTTTTAATTTTACCTTTATAAATCAGACACTTAGAATAGAAATCAAACACTCTCCAAACCACCCGGTTTTTGCAATACTTTAGGATACGCATAGGCCCATTCACTATTTCGATTGAGCGTTTGCAATGCTTGCATAATGATCATTGACGGTCAGCACCCAAGCCACGAGCTTAAATAACAACACAGTAAGGTGCTTTTACTCATCGTCAAATTACATAAGGAACCATTATGTCAATTCGCAAGACGCTTATCGCGAGCGCTATTCTTTCCGCTACCGTTACCTCCAGCTATACCCTTGCCGCCCATGTACCTGAAGGCGTTAAACTGGCAGACAAGCAAGAGCTGGTTAAAGGCGGTGGTGCAGAACCTGCAACCCTAGATCCTCAAAAAATCGAGGGTACTCCAGGCTCATTACGTGCTAGGGATTTGTTTGAAGGACTGTACAACCAAGATGGTGATGGCAACTTGATCCCTGGCGTTGCAGAAAGCTACACAGCGAATGATGACAACACCGTCTACACCTTTAAACTACGTAAAGATGCCACCTGGTCAAATGGCGAACCTGTTACAGCAGAAGACTTCGTGTTTGGCTTTACCCGTGCCGTAGATCCAGCCACCGCATCGCCTTATGCTTGGTTCATTGAAATCCCATCCATTGTAAATGCCAGCAAAATCATTTCAGGGGAAGCAGATCCTTCCACATTGGGAGTCAAAGCACTGGACGACCATACCTTTCAGGTCACCCTTGAACGCCCTGTACCATATTTCGTAAAAATGACGTCCCACCAAACCATGTTCCCTGCTCCTAAAGCAGTCGTAGAAAAATGGGGTGATGACTGGACTAAACCAGAGCACATCGTATCAAACGGCGCATATCAACTGGATGATTGGATCGTTAACGAAAAGATGGTGTTCACTCGAAACACTCACTACTGGAACAACGATGAGACTGTTATCAACAAAGTCACCATCTTACCAATCGAGTCCCCTAACGCAGAAATGAAACGCTATCAAGCGGGTCAAATGGACGTTAGTTATGAATTACCTAACGATCACTTTAAACAGTTAACCAAAAGCATCCCAGACGAAGTTGTTGTAACGCCTCAACTCGGCACCTATTACTACCAATTCAACACAAAGCAAGCGCCATTTGATGATGTTCGCGTTCGTAAAGCCCTGTCCTACACCATCAACCGCGACGTAATTGCGAAATTTGTCACAGGAACAGGAGAGCTTCCTTCCTACTCGTTCACCCCTGACGTTGTAAACGGCTTTACACCTGCAAAACCTGACTACGCTACTTGGTCGCAAAAAGAACGTGACGAGAAAGCGAAAGAGCTGCTAAATGACGCAGGTTTTGGCCCAAGCAACCCACTCAAATTCAACCTGCTTTACAACACTAATGACAATCATAAAAAGATTGCCATCGCTGTTTCATCTATGTGGAAAAAGGCCCTCGGTATTAATGTCACACTAGAAAACCAGGAATGGAAAACCTACCTCGAAACCAAAAAAGCGGGTAATTTTGAAGTGGCTCGAGCCGGCTGGATTGGTGACTACAATGAAGCCTCCACCATGCTGGATTTACTAACAACGACCCACGGCAACAACGACGGCAAGTACAGCAACGCCGAGTACGACAAGCTGTTGCATGACGCCCGCACCATGAAAGCCCCCGCACAGAATTACAATGCCGCCGAAGAGATTGCCATCGAGCAAGACATGGCTGTGGCACCTATCTACCAGTACACCACGAAACGTCTAGTGAAGCCTTATGTGGGTGGCTACATGCCAAACCCAGAGGACAATATCTATACCCGTGATATGTACATCATTGCCCACTAATCGACTCGAGTCGAAACGGACAAGGCCCCCTGGGCCTTGTCTATTTGTTCCACCCCCATTCGCTTGGGTTAACACAAGTAATTCAACATGCTGACATTTATTATCAAGCGTATTTTTGAAGCGATTCCGACTCTGCTGGTCTTGATTACGATTTCGTTTTTTTTGATGCACGCCGCGCCGGGCAGCCCTTTCTCTAGTGAACGAAGCCTACCACCAGAAGTACTCGCCAACATTAATGCAAAATATCACCTAGATGAACCCGTCATTAACCAGTACTTCCGTTATCTTGGTGGCTTATTACAAGGGGATTTCGGCCCATCCTTCCGTTACAAAGATTTCTCTATTAACGAGCTGATCGAACAGAGCTTTCCCGTCTCCGCCAAGATCGGTATATGGTCATTTCTAGTCGCACTTATCCTAGGCGTGGGAAGCGGCATTATTGCTGCTTTGAAACAAAACTCTTGGTGGGATGTGGGTGTCATGGCGTTTGCTAACCTCGGCATCGTTCTACCCAACTTCGTACTCGCCCCCCTGTGTATTTTGCTGTTTTCTATCCATCTTAATTGGCTTCCCCCGGGTGGTTGGAACGGTGGCGCATGGCCTTATTTAGTGATGCCTGTGATTGCCATGTCCACCAGCTATATTGCACAGATCGCACGAATCACACGGGGAAGCATGATTGAAACCATGCATTCCAACTTCATTCGCACCGCTCGTGCCAAAGGACTACCGAAGTTTCGCATCATTTTTCAACATGCCCTGCGTCCAGCCATGCTTCCGGTTATTTCATACCTAGGCCCCGCATTCGTTGGCATTGTCACCGGGTCTGTGATCGTAGATGTCTATTTCGGCACCGGTGGGATAGGTCAGCACTTTATTAATGGCGCATTAAACCGTGACTACTCCATGGTAATGGGAGTCACTATTTTGATCGGCACATTGACGATTCTATTCAACGCCATCGTCGACATTCTTTATGCCGTGATCGATCCAAAAATCCGCTACTAGGTTCCTGTTATGCAAATCACAAAAGATAAAATTCAGACGGTAGAGCAATTCGCCCTCGACGTCACAGAAGTACAAGGCAGAAGCTTATGGCAAGACGCCCGAAGACGCTTCTTCTCTAACAAAGCGGCAGTGGTAAGCTTAGTTATACTCGCCCTAATTACAGCAATCAGTCTAATAGGCCCGTTATTAAGCCAATGGCACTACGAAGACATAGATTGGGAAGCCCTTTCAGATATCAGTACTCTGGGTCGCCCTAATATTGAAAATGGCCACTACTTTGGCACAGATACTCTCGGGCGAGATATCTTCGTTCGCACCATGCAAGGCGGCCAAATATCGCTTTTAGTGGGCATTATGGGGAGCTTCGTAGCCATCGTCATTGGAACCCTATACGGAGCAACATCAGGGTACCTTGGTGGCCGAGTAGACAGTATCATGATGCGCGCCCTAGAGATTTTAAACTCTTTCCCTTTTATGTTTTTCGTCATTATTTTGATGACGCTTTTTGGCCGTCACATCTTCTTAATATTTGTCGCCATTGGCGCTATTTCTTGGCTCGACATGGCGAGAATTGTACGCGGGCAAACCTTAAGTCTGAAAAACAAAGAGTTTATTGAAGCCGCTCATGCCTGCGGCGTTTCAAGCACCAAGATCATCCTTCGCCACATAGTACCCAATGTACTTGGGATTGTTGTCGTGTATGCCACCTTACTCGTACCTAACATGATTCTACTGGAGTCTTTTATTAGCTTCCTTGGTCTTGGGGTTCAAGAGCCTATGACAAGCTGGGGAGCTTTGATTTCAGAGGGTGCTCAAAACATGGAAATCGCAGTCTGGCAGCTTGCTTGGCCTCTGAGTTTTCTGATTGCCACCCTGTTTTGTTTTAACTTTTTAGGCGACGGGCTGCGAGACGCCCTCGATCCAAAAGATCGATAAGGAGCCGATAATGAGCTTATTAACCGTTAATAATTTACAAGTACACTTCAACACACCAGATGGCCAAGTCACCGCGGTAAACAACTTAAACTTCTCCTTAAACCAAGGGGAAACCCTAGGCATAGTTGGCGAATCCGGTTCAGGAAAAAGCCAAACAGCTTTTGCCTTGATGGGATTGCTAGCGAAAAACGGCGTGATTGAAGGTGAAGCCATTTTTAACCAGCAAAACCTGCTGACTCTCAATGAAAAGGCGTTAAACAAAGTAAGAGCATCGGAAATTGCCATGATTTTTCAGGACCCGATGACCTCCCTCAATCCCTACATGAAGGTCGGCAAACAACTGATGGAAGTCTTAAAGCTGCATCGTGGTATGTCGCACAGTGCAGCCTTTGAGGCCTCCGTACGCATGCTAGAAGCCGTGAAGATCCCAGAAGCACGCCAGCGTATGAACCATTACCCTCACGAATTCTCTGGAGGCATGCGTCAACGGGTTATGATCGCCATGGCACTACTCTGCCAACCTAAACTCTTGATTGCAGATGAACCAACCACTGCCCTAGATGTAACAGTACAAGCGCAAATCCTAACCTTGTTAAACGAACTCAAAGCAGACTTTGATACATCAATCATCATGATTACCCATGATCTAGGTGTTGTGGCTGGATTATGTGACCAAGTCCTGGTGATGTATGCGGGACAAACCATGGAATACGGCTCCACCGAAGACGTTTTTTACCGACCGACTCACCCTTATACACAAGGGCTGCTGCAAGCGGTGCCTCGCTTGGACACCGAAGGAGAACTGCTAAGCACCATACCAGGCAATCCACCAAACCTATTGCATTTGCCCAAAGGATGCCCCTTCCAAGAACGTTGCCTCCATAAGGAGTCACGCTGCGAAACAGAGGAACCTACCTTAGATGAATTCGCCTCAGGGCGACTCCGCGCATGCCATCACCCGATTGATACACAGGTTGCCCTATGATGAATAACAAAACTTCAATCATGGAAGTGAATAACCTTAAGGTGCACTTCCAAATCAAAAAAGATAATGCTTGGCCCTGGGAAAAACCTCGCACACTCAAGGCCGTAGATGGCATAAACCTGAGTATCTATGAAGGGGAAACCTTAGGTATTGTCGGCGAATCAGGTTGTGGTAAATCCACCCTCGCTCGGGGGATACTTCGCCTAGTGCCCATCACAGAAGGGAGCGTGGTGTGGCTAGGGAAAGACCTCACCTCCTTAGATAAACAGCAGTTGCGCGCTAAACGGCAAGAGCTACAAATGATCTTTCAAGATCCATTAGCGTCTCTTAATCCTCGCATGACTGTGGGCGAAATTATTGGCGAGCCACTCACCACCTTCAGACCTGAGTTAACCAAGGACCAGGTCAAGGAAGAAGTGAGGCAAATGATGGCCAAGGTTGGCTTGTTACCAAACGTGATCAACCGCTACCCACATGAGTTTTCCGGTGGCCAATGTCAACGTATCGGTATCGCCCGTGCACTGATCCTAAAACCGAAGTTAATTGTCTGTGATGAGCCTGTGTCAGCCCTGGACGTCTCCATTCAAGCTCAAGTGGTGAACTTGCTAAAAGCCCTGCAAAAGGAAATGGGATTGTCCTTAGTGTTTATCGCCCACGATCTAAGTGTGGTAAAACACATATCTGATCGAGTGCTTGTTATGTACTTGGGCAATGCAGTGGAAATAGCCCATAAGAATGAACTCTATGACAATCCGCGTCACCCTTACACCCAAGCATTGCTGTCCGCCGTGCCTGTACCTGATCCAAAGTTAGAGCGAAACAAAGAAATCCAACTGCTTGCCGGAGAGCTTCCTTCGCCTATGTCACCACCTTCCGGCTGCGTCTTTCGGACCCGCTGCCCCCATGCCAAGGAACTGTGTGAAACACAGAAGCCAACATTGACTCAAGTAAATGATCTTCATTACGTCGCTTGCACCCGCAAGGACGAACTTCAATAACAAAAAAGCCCGATGGAAACATCGGGCTTTTTCTTAAATTTCTGGCACCACTTCAACCAGTGGACGCTGCCGTTTCTTCGCTCTTTCCGCCAGCATATCTTTTCTACCAATGTAGAAAAGCGGCAAAATAATCAGAGCGGCGCCCAAGATCAAGCTAAGATCGATCCCCTCACCAAAGAACAGCCATCCCGCTACAATGGCGAATAATAAGCCAGAGTACTCCGCAGAGCTCACCTGACTAGACGCCACATAACGGTATCCTATTAAGCAACCCATACTGTAAGCAACGGAACACACGGAAGAAGCTAAGGCGAAACCAAATTGTTCCCAAGTTAAAGAGCCACCTTCCCAAATGGCTAAAGCTCCAGCAAGAGGTAGCGCACAAAATTGTGCTACCAAAAGGCCATGCATTGCACTTTGACCCGTTGGTAATTTACGCACCAAAAGACTATTCACCGCCAATACAAAAGCAAACGCTAGAGCGCTTAACATGCCCCAACCAATATAACTTGGCTTTAAAATAACAAGAACGCCTAAAAAACCTGAGATTGCAGCCACAGATACCGCAGGCGTTAGCTTCTCTTTGTAAAACACTACCGCCAATAAGATGATAAAAATAGGCGCTGTGTAAAAAATGGCATTGGCGGTTGCTAAAGGCAATTGCGAAAGTGAAATGACCAATAAAACAGACGTCAAGATCCACAGGTTACCACGCACAACATGCAACTTAAGCCCAGCGAAAGGGTTCTGCTCACGCTTACGCAATACGAAAGGCATCAGCAAAAGACACATGAATAACACACGGAAAAAAGTAAACTGAAATACCGCCACATTCGCATCGGCCAACTTGATAAACACATCACACAATGTGGCCATCAAATTCCCCAATACCAAAACAACAATGGCACTACTTACCGTACGCCCAGACATCGCTCATTACCTCAAAACAGTGAATCAATGGCGGCAGTATAATTAACAACAAAAATCCAATAAAATGATATAATTTAACCAACTATTAGTTTTTTGGATACTAAAATGAAGCTGCCACCATTGAAGTCACTTCCCGTATTTGAAGCTGTTGCCCGATTAAACAGTTTCTCATTGGCAGCGGAAGAACTTCACATTACTCAAAGTGCCGTATCCCATCATGTGAAGAGTCTAGAAAATCATTTAGGTGAACAGCTTTTTCTACGCTCAGGTAGAAAGCTCGAGTTGACTCAAGAGGGACGAAGCTACTTAGACAGCATCACCAGCTCCCTCAATCAAATTGCCCGAGCAACCGAACAGGTCAAAGGCGCGACGGAAGCAAAATTGAGGCTAGCGGTTTACAGCTCATTTGCTGTGTATTGGTTAATTCCGCGGCTACCAAATTTAAAACGACAGTTCCCTAATTTAGAGCTGACCATTGAAATGACCTTCTCCGAGCCTGAACTATCAGATCGCACAGCCGATTGCTTCATCACCATTGAGACAAACAAAAGAGGGTTTGAGTTTGAATACTTCTACACAGAAAGATTGTTTCCAGTTTGTAGCCAAGGGATGTATCAACAAATCAAAGCAGAATTAAACGCTGACACAGATGAGGACTTGCTTACGATTCTGGAAGCGCAACCAGAGGCACTGGCCAAATTTCCTTTGATCACGTCCTATAGTATGTACGATAAATATGCTGAGGATTGGCGTAGATGGTTCGATGAACAAAAAGTAGTGATGCCCGACAACGTGATGTTTCATCGCTTCAGCCACCTAATGCTCGCTCAAGAGGCCGCCATACATTCGCTAGGAATAGCCTTAGTAAATGATTATATGTACAACGAAAACGAGCCCCAGGATGGACTGGTAAAGATACCGTGCTTTTATCATAACGCTAAGGACAAGTTCTACTTAGCATTCAAACAAAGCAGAAAGCACGAACCAGCTTTGCAACAACTGCGCAGCTGGCTCATGAAGGAATTTAACACCCTAGTAGAGAACTAGTTGCTTGTGGCGGCTCGCTCTTTTTTGACCGCCGCAATAACAAAGGCAAGTAACTCAACCGCTGCGATCATAACAATCGAGTAGCCTAAAAGCTCTGTCCCCTCTTCCACAACATTTTTAACAACACGGACATAACCATCTCCCATCAGGGCTTTCCATAAATCACCGCGTCCCATCATGCGAGAGAAAGCTAAGATGATCACCATGCCACAAGCCACAAAACCAAAACTCGATGTTTCAGAGAAACGACGTAGAGACTGATAGCTCTCTTTCACTTGCTTGCGAAGAACAACAATCACAACCAACAAAATCACACTGACGATTGCCTGCCATGCACCATCAAACACATTTTGATCTAGGTACGAATCCGACTCACGGACACACATCATCAAAGTAAGGGCACCTAAAAGAATGCAGGCTTGACGAAGTGGCTTAGAGTAATAAGCACAAATAAAGAAAATCACAGAACTAGAAAACGTAAACAAGTCCTGAAGCCTCTCCGTAAGAGATTGCTCGTTGTACTCTGCCGCAGTCCCAAACTCAAAAGCCTCTAAGGCGATACACTGCGCAATGGCAGCCAAACCAAACAAATAAATTAAACCACGAATAATAAACATCACTATCTCCAAGCAGAACCTGAAGAAGTTTACAGACTAGCTAATGTTAAAAAGAGACCATGTAAGTAACTACCGCTGTGTATTCACATTACTGCAGAAAACATACACTTTAATCCCAATTAGTAAAAAGTCGAATAAAAGATATAATTAAAACAGTCACTTAGAATCATCGAATTATGTAAATCTAAAATATTAGACATAACGTTCGCACTAGAATATCCAGACAAACTCAAAAACACTTAACAGAACACAATTCAACAGCAACTTACACCTGTGACCGCCGTATCAACCAAGTAGCAAGTCTCAGGCATCTCATGTCCCTTCCCTTTTAAAGGGGAAGGCTAGGATGGGGTTCGGATTCGTAGGGGTCAAAACCCTATACTATTAGGGATTGCCTGAAACTAATGTACGTAAAGGGATCTGACCCCTTTTAACGCAGGCATCTCAGGTTCCTTCCCCTTTTTAAGGGGAAGGTTAGGATGGGGTTAATCTGCCTCGTCATTAATGTAAACGACCTACAATGATCTGACGCTGCGCGTCATCCCCTGCGGGCATCCTTCGGATGTCTGCCACTGGCTCCTTCGGAGCATGGTGTCATCTCACGTCCCTTCCC
>NZ_JBHTMN010000003.1:0-440016 GCF_042679525.1 Rhodanobacter aciditrophus | reverse complement strand
ATTCGCTTTGCAGTCCGTGGTGGCCTGCCGTGTCAGTGGGTGCGTATAATACGCATCAGAATTTTGAGTGCAAGTACTTTTTAATTTTTTTTAACATTTATTTAAAGCGCTTTAATTTCAGTATTTGAAAAACAAAAAGGCCAACTTATTAGTTGGCCTTTCAAAATGTTTGTCTGCTGTTTATAAGCCGTAGGACATAAGTCGATTGTAACGTCTTTCTAACAGTTCATCTGTTGAAAGCGCTTCAAGACGATCTAATACTTCCAAAACATTTTCTTTGTATCGTTCAGCCATAAGCGCATGGTTAATATGCGCACCACCTAGAGGCTCTTCGATAATAGTATCCACGAAGCCAAGCTCTTGTAGGCGATCAGCAGTAATACCCATAGCCTTCGCCGCATCAGAAGCACGGTCTGCGCTCTTCCAAAGAATAGATGCACAACCTTCAGGAGAGATAACTGAGTAGGTACCATATTGAAGCATCATCAGCTCATCACATACGCCGATTGCCAAAGCACCACCAGAACCACCTTCACCAATGACTGTTGAAATGATAGGGGTTTTAAGACGAGACATTACCGCCAAGTTGTAAGCAATGGCTTCACTCTGACCACGCTCCTCTGCACCAATACCAGGGTAGGCCCCAGGTGTGTCGATTAGCGTTACAATTGGCATTTTGAAGCGTTCAGCGGTTTCCATTAGACGTAAAGCCTTACGGTAACCTTCTGGTCGAGGCATACCAAAGTTACGAAGCACCTTCTCTTTTACTTCGCGACCTTTTTGATGGCCAATCACCATCACTGGGCGCCCATCAATACGGGCAACACCACCAACAATGGCACGGTCGTCTGCATAATGACGATCACCATGCATTTCTTCAAAATCACTGAATGCATGCTTAATGTAGTCAAGAGTGTATGGGCGCTTAGGATGACGCGCTAATTGAGAAACTTCCCATGCACCTAGGTTACTAAATAAGCTCTGAGTTAGAGTAACCTTTTTCTCTTCTAGTCGGCTGATCTCTTCACTGATATTCAGATCATTGTCATTACCAACGAGTCGTAATTCTTCAATTTTTTGTTCGAGCTCAGCAATCGGCTGCTCAAAAGGTAAATAATCTAGGTTCATTTTTTACACACTGCTATTTGTTTGCTCGTTATTCTACAGAAAGTTCTGGCTTCCAGCATCCTATCACCGCCCTCAATCCTCAGGATTTCGGTAAAAGGACTATAAAATGGCGCTAAGTATACACTAACTGCACATTTTGTTTACCGTATTGTTTCTGTAGTTCGTAAATTAAATCGTCATCGGGTCGAATTTTCCACTGGGGACCAAGACGCACATCCCCAGACGCCCTATCCGTATCAAACCCAATCACAACGTCACAGCCATCCCCTCTAAAGGGAGCAATATGCTGGGTAAGCTGTTCAATGTGTATTGGTGTCACCTCTTGTTCGCTCCAGTCGATACGCAACGCTTCGACATAGCGTACCCGAGCCATAGAAATATCTAGCACATTTCGTGCGGACACCTTCTGGCCGCCACGAAACTCATCAAAACTCACTTCCCCTTCTACCACGACCACTTGATCAGGTACTAGGTATTGCTTCACATTTTCGAATACATCCGTGAAGACCGCTACTTCAATACGGGCAGATCTATCATCTAGGGTAATAAAAGCAATATTACCGCCGCGCTTACTCTTAGTAACTCGCATTTCTACGATCAAGCCAGCGATGATCTGAGTGTCTCGCTTAGGCTGAAGATCAACAATCTTAGATCGTGCAAAACGGCGAATTTCGGTTTCATAATCATCGATAGGATGCCCAGTTACATACAAACCGAGTGTGTCTTTCTCACCATCAAGTCGCTGTCGCCCAGGCCACTCATCTAACACACCGATTTCGTCGTAGGCATTTTCAGTAGACTCATCCACAGCAATGCCAAATAAATCCCCCATCCCAGCATCATGACTTTTGGCACTTTGATCCGCACGTTTTAATGCTTCATCAATGGAAGCAAACAACGTGGCACGATTTGGCCCAATGGTATCAAAGGCTCCCGAGCGCACTAGGGCTTCCATCACTCGTTTGTTTACCTTACGACCCACCCGTTGGCAAAAATCAAAGATGTGCTCAAAAGGCCCTTCTTTACGAGCTTCGACAATTGCTTCAATTGGGCCCTCGCCCACACCTTTGATAGCACCCAATCCGTAGACGATGGCACCGTCTAAATTAACAGTAAACTTATAAACTGATTCATTCACATTAGGCAGATCTAGCACCAAGCCCATGGCCCGACACTCTTCTACGAATATAACGATCTTGTCTGTGTTCTGCATATCCGCAGACAATACCGCCGCCATAAAAGGCGCTGGATAATGCTGTTTTAACCACGCGGTTTGGTATGACACTAAGGCATAAGCTGCGGAGTGAGATTTGTTAAAACCGTAACCCGCGAACTTTTCCATCAAATCAAAGATGTTACCACCCAGATCTTTGTCCACGTTGTTCTTTGCCGCGCCTTCCATAAAGATAAGTCGCTGCTCTGCCATAACTTCGGCTTTTTTCTTACCCATGGCTCGACGAAGCAAGTCGGCACCACCGAGAGAGAACTTCGCCAAAACCTGAGCAATCTGCATTACTTGCTCTTGGTACAAGATAATGCCGTAAGTAGGTTCAAGAACAGGTTTAAGGTCTTGATGTTGGTAGTCGGGATGAGGGTAAGCCAGCTCCGCACGTCCGTGCTTACGGTTGATAAAGTCATCCACCATGCCGGAACCGAGTGGCCCCGGTCGGTAAAGAGCTACCAATGCTATGATGTCTTCAAAACGTGACGGCAGTAGCTTCTTAATCAGCTCTTTCATGCCGCGGGATTCCAGCTGGAATACCGCTGTGGTTTCCGCTCTTTGTAGTAAGTCGTAGGTGGCTTTATCTTCTAAATCGATTAGCTCAATTTCTAATGGTGGCTTGCCTTGTCTAGCATGGAGATCATTAATCATCCCCAAGGCCCAGTCGACCACTGTTAACGTTTTCAAACCTAAGAAGTCGAATTTTACCAGTCCGGCTTCTTCCACGTCGTTCTTATCATATTGAGTAACGAGACCAGAGCCGTCTTCTTCACAGTACAATGGTGCAAAGTCGGTCAGTTTTGTTGGCGCAATTACTACGCCACCGGCGTGCTTACCGAAGTTACGCACCGTTCCTTCTAGTTTGAACGCCATTTCCATGACTTCAGCAGCTTCTTCATCCCCTTCGATGAATTCCACCAAAGCAGGTTCAACTTCTAGTGCCTTTTTAAGGGTCATGCCGATTTCAAACGGAATCAACTTAGAAAGCTTATCGCCAAGGCTATAAGGCTTACCCTGAACTCGCGCCACATCACGCACTACCGCTTTTGCCGCCATCTGACCAAAGGTAATGATCTGAGACACGGCATCTCGACCATAGGTCTGAGCCACATAGTCAATCACTCGATCTCGGTTATCCATACAGAAGTCGATATCGAAGTCAGGCATGGAGACACGCTCAGGGTTTAGGAATCGCTCAAACAGCAGGTCGTATTCAAGGGGATCCAAATCTGTGATTTTCAAGGCATAGGCCACAAGGGAACCGGCACCTGAACCACGGCCAGGGCCCACAGGAATATCGTTATCCTTAGACCATTGAATAAAGTCCATTACGATAAGAAAGTAACCGGGGAATCCCATTTGGTTAATGATGTCGAGTTCAAAGTTAAGACGGTCGATGTACTCTTGCCGACGGGCCTCAATTCGCTCACCACCTTTCTTAACCAATATTTTGAAGCGATCCTCTAAGCCTTTATGAGACAACTCACGGAAGTAATCCTCCATGGTCATCCCTTCTGGAACAGGGAAATCTGGCAAAAAGTATTTGCCCAACAGAACATCTACATTACAGCGTTTAGCAATCTCAACAGTATTTTCCACTGCCTCGGGCAGATCCGAAAACAGCTCCACCATTTCATCTGCGGATTTAAAATACTGCTCTTCTGAATACTTACGTACCCGCCTAGGATCCCCCAAAGTGATACCATCGTGGATAGAGACACGTGCTTCGTGGGCTTCAAAATCTTCTTTTTTCAAGAAACGTACATCGTTTGTCGCCACCACAGGACAATGGTACTCAGCTGCAATGGGGACGATTTGATGTATGTAGTTTTCTTCACCCGAGCGCAGAGTACGCACAACTTCCGCGTAATAGCGTCCAGGAAAAATAGACATCCAACGCTGCAAAAAGGCTTTGGCTTCTTCGATTTTGCCCTTTGCCAGCAAAAAGCCCACATCACCATGCATGCCGCCAGATAATGCAATCACGTCTTCTGCGTGTTGAGCGACCCATTCACGCTTGATCACTGGACGACCTTCCACCTGCCCCAGTTGATAACCTTTTGAGATGACTTCGATGATATTTTTATAGCCTTTGTTAGACATGGCTAACAAGGTCATCCGTGTGCGCTGCTCTATCTCCCCTGCGGCTTCCAACATGATATCAGCACCACAGATAGGCTTAAGGCCTTTCCCCATGGCACCGGAGTAGAAGCGGACAAAACCACATAGGTTATTTTCATCTGACATTGCCACAGCTGGCATGCCTTGCTGTTCGGCCTCAGAAATTAGCCCTTTAACCTTCACCAATCCATCTACTAAAGAGTATTCGGTGTGCACGCGTAGATGTATAAAAGAGGACATGTGATTAACCTTCTAGAATCCGTTTAACTGGAGCAAAACTTTTACGATGTATGTCGCATACGCCATGTTCTTCGATTGCAGCGAGATGTTGTGCCGTTGGATACCCTTTATGTTTAGCAAAGCCATACTCTGGGTACACCTGATCAAGAGCCACGATTTCCCGATCTCGGGTTACTTTAGCAAGAATTGACGCAGCAGCAATAGCCATATGTCGAGCATCCCCCTTTACTACAGCTTCCCCAGGACAAGGCAAGTTTGGAGGAACCCGATTACCATCAATCAAGGCATGTTGAGCCGACACCGACAAGCTAGAAATCGCCCGCTCCATAGCTAGCATGCTGGCATGTAGAATATTCAACGTATCTATTTCATCTACAGAAGCACGCGCAACGCTATAAGAAAGGGCCTTTTCGGTAATTTCTTCAAATAGCGCTTCACGCTTTTTTTCAGACAGTTTTTTGGAGTCATTTAATCCGACAATCGGCCGATCTGGATCTAAAATGACCGCAGCAGCAACAACATCTCCTGCCAAGGGGCCACGGCCAGCTTCGTCGGCACCCGCCAATAACTGACCAAAGTACACCTGACTGATAAAAGGTTCGAGATTACTCATCACCTATCTCCTGAGCAATGGCTCGGGCTGCCGCTTCACCAGCATCACGTTTCAACAGCTCATGCAATCGTTTGTAGGTGTCATGGAGTTCTGCATCTTGGTCATAGCGTGATAACTCAGTCAGCAAAGCTGATGCTAAACGTTCTCCCGTTGCGTCGTCCTGCAGCAACTCAGGGATTAAACGCTTTTGAGCTAATAGGTTTGGCAATGACACATAAGGCACCTTCAACATGCGACTCATAATGGCGTAGGTCAGCTTAGTAAACTTATAAGCAACCACCATGGGTCGTTTCACCAGCATAGCTTCCAAGGCAGCGGTTCCAGAAGCCATTAAAATGGCATCACCAGCTGCCATCACCTCACGGGATCGCCCATCTATAATCGCTGCATCAACGGAGGCATATTCTTGAAGCACAGTCTCTATTTGCTGGCGACGTTCTATGTTAGCCGCCGGAATCAAAAACTTAGCATTGGGCTTAGATTGCTTTATTTGCACCATGGCCTGTGCAAAAGTCGGCATCAGTCGACTCACCTCACCGCCTCGGGAACCAGGTAAAATGGCAATCCATTCAGCCTCCTGATCCAACCCAAGCTGCTGACGCGCTTGATGCTTATCAGATTCCATTGGCACATCATCTGCCAAAGTATGCCCCACACAAACAGCGGGCACTTTATGATCCTGATAAATCTGTAGCTCGAAAGGAAATAAGGTCAACATTAGGTCGACCGACTTTTTGATTTTAAAAATACGCTTTTGACGCCATGCCCAAACAGACGGGCTGACATAATGGATGGCTTTTAAGCCCTGCTCTTTTAGCTTACGCGCTAAGGGCAAATTAAAATCAGGGGAATCGACACCAATAAAGGCATCTGGACGTTTATCAAGACAATGATTAAATAAGGATTTTCGAATTCCCAACAGCTCTCGCAAGCGCCCAAGCACCTCCACCAAACCCATGACGGATAATCGTTCCATTGGGACAAAGCTATCTAGCCCTTGCTCTATCATCAAAGGCCCACCAATCCCTTCAAAGATTGCATCTGGGTAACGCTGTTTAAGATGCTTAATCAAGTTGGCACCTAGGATATCGCCAGATGCCTCACCGGCGACAATAACAAAACGCTTCTGCATGTATCAAAACCTTCATAAAAAAACCCCGAGCATGTCGGGGTTTTTTTGTTAGAACCGCCAATCAGCGAACTATTCCGCGTCTAGAACGGCGAATCGATAAGACAAAGTCTGCCACTTCTTGTACCTGATATAAATCACCGGACTCTAGATCTTCTAATGCTTGCTCTAAAGGAAGCGACTTCAAGTAAACGGTTTTATAAGCAGTACGTAATGCTTTAATGACTTCAGGGGACATACCACGACGGCGCATGCCCTCAAAGTTCATACCGTGAGCTTTAGCTGGGTCGCCCGACACCATTGTATAGCGCGGCACATCCTTAGCCACCATGGACCCCATGCCACACATACTAAATGAATTCACCTGACAAAATTGGTGAACCCCCGTGTAACCACCCAAGATAACCGAATCACCAACATGAACATGCCCAGCCAAGGCTGCGTAGTTCGCAAGGATATTATTATCTCCGACTATACAGTCATGGCCCACATGGGTACTTGCCATAAACAAGTTACCGTTACCAATTCGCGTAATACCCTGATCCTGAACAGTGCCACGATGCAAAGTAGCATTTTCGCGAATGACATTTCGGTCGCCAATGATGAGCTCTGTCGGCTCGCCTTTGTATTTTTTGTCTTGGTTAGCTTCACCAACGGAAGCAAACTGATAAATCTCATTATCTTCGCCAATCATGGTATGACCATTAATGACGACATGGGATTTAACCACTGTGCCAGAACCAATTTTCACATTTGGGCCTATGACACAAAAAGGCCCTATTTCAACATCACTGTCTAGTTCTGCTTTTGGATCAACTATCGCAGTTGGATGTATCAACACTTAAACTTTCCTATCAGCACATAAAATAGTAGAAGAGCATACAAGCTCCCCTTCGACAGAGGCTTTCACTTCAAATTTCCAAATGCCGCGACGCTCAGTCAAAATTCGTGCTTCTAATTGTAGACGATCACCAGGCACAACGGGACGCTTAAATCGCGTATTGTCAGCACCAACAAAGTAATAAATGGAACCATCTTCTGGGGTTTTACCCATTGTTTTAAAGCCAAGAATACCCGCAGCTTGAGCCATGGCCTCAATAATCAACACACCAGGCATAACTGGATGATCAGGGAAATGCCCATTAAAGAACGGCTCATTCACCGTCACATTTTTATACGCAACGATTGACTCCCCAAGTGTCATATCAACAACGCGATCCACCAATAGAAACGGATAGCGGTGGGGGAGGTAACGGCGAATTTCATTCACATCCATCATTTATGCATTAACCTTTTGTTAAAAGCTTAGAAACTTGTTTTTCCAATTTTGAGATTTGTGCAGACATATTGTCGATACGACGCAAGCGCGCGGCAGAACGACGCCATTTAGGGGTACTGTCTAAGGCAGTACCAGAAGAGTAAGATCCCGCTTCTGTAATAGAGCGCGTTACTAAGCTCATCGCCGTTATATGTACGTTATCAGCCAAAGTGAGATGACCAGCAAAGCCAACCCCACCAGCAATTGTACAAGACTTTCCGATAATAGTGCTTCCCGCAATACCGACACAACCTGCAATGGCGCTATTATCACCGATTACAACGTTATGAGCAATTTGCACAAGGTTATCAATTTTAACACCGTTACCAATAATAGTGTTATCGATTGCACCACGGTCAATCGTAGTATTCGAACCAATTTCTACATCATCACCAATTACGACCGATCCTAATTGATGAATCTTCTGCCAACGGCCTTGGTTAGGCGCAAAACCAAAGCCATCTGATCCTATAACAGCACCACTGTGCACAATGCATCGCTGCCCAAGCACAACACCGTAATAAAGCGTCGCATTTGCAGCCAATACTGAGCCAGCCCCAATAACCACAGACTCCGCTATAACAGCCCCAGCCTCTATACGTACATCAGCTCCGATTTCAGCATTTGCCCCGATTGTGACATTAGGTCCGACAGAAACATTTGCACCTAGATTAGCTGACGTATGAATTACTGCAGAGGGATGAACTTTTTGATCCCAGCCTTCCACATCAGGCACAAAAAACTTTGTTACCTGAGCAAAGGCTAAGTAGGGGTTTTTGACGATGATGGCATTACGCACTTTGCTAGCGTCAGCCTCATCCCTGATGAGGACTGCACCAGCTTCACTGTTTGATAATGAATCTGCGTATTTGGGGTTTGATAAGAAACTCAACTGTTCAGGGCGGGCATGATCCAAAGCACCTAAAGAATCAATGGTGTAATCAGGATCCCCTAGCAGCTCACCATTAACATGCTCCGCAATCTCTAACAGTGTATAGCTCATTCACTAGTTCTCTTTATTTAATTTTTCGATCAACTCTGCCGTAATATCAACCGATCCATTAGTGTATATCGCCGCTTGACGATTGAGCACTGCATCCAATTTGCGCTCTTCTATAATCTCTTTTAAAGCTGCCTCACCTTTTGGTGTCAGGTCTTGAATAAGCTTTTGCTCCATTTGCTGCGCTTGTTGCTGCATTGCAGACACCATAGAACGCAACTGAGCTTGTTTTTCATTGATCGCTTGGCGACGTGATTTTATATCCTCTGGCGCCAAGGTCAACTCATCTCGCTTCAATGATTCAGCCATTTCTTTCAGAGAGGCGTTTTCTTTATCGAGACGAGCCTTCATTTGATCAACTTGCTGACGAGGCGCTTTCGCCGCCTCTTGACCAGCGTTACTTTGAAGAATTGCCGCCCTGAAATCCAGCACTGCAATCTCCGCTGCCTGCGCCTGAATGCAAAACATTGCCACAAGCAAAATTCCTAAAAGCTTTTTCATAACCAATCCTTATCTATATTAGAATGTTGTACCCAACTGGAACTGGAAGAAATCCGTTGAGTCACCATCTTTCGCGTTCAATGCGCGAGCAATATTGAATGACAGAGGTGCGATCGGAGTAATCCAAGTCCAGTTAAAACCTAAACTGTAACGAATTTCACCAAAATCAACCCCTTCCTGACAGGATGTATTGCCGGAATAACAGTAATCCGTGAAGGTATTACCTGCGTCGAGGAAGATAGAAGTCCGCACCGAACTGTGATCCTCCACCATGGGCATTGGGAAGATAATCTCCGCCGTACCCGCTAGCAGAATATTACCACCGATAGCATCTGGGTCAGTGTCATCGTCATATGAGTTCTTAGGTCCTAATGACGATGCACTATAACCCCGCACAGTGTAAACACCACCTGCGTAATAGTTTTCAAAGAAAGGCAGGCGATCGGTATCCCCATAACCAAAACCATAACCCGCACGACCTTTTAAGTGGAACAACCAAAGACTGTCGTCTGATAGGTTCCAGTAGCGCTGTGATGTCGCTCCCAGTTTCGCGTAAGTTTGCTCACCAGCAGGTGTGGCAATATCAAGGGTTAATCGAGTGGTATAACCATTAGTCGGTAGCACACCACCCACAATGTCATTATCCGTCCAAGCGATATTCGCCAAGATATCGTCAAATGAATCACCGTACTCATCCACATAAGCACTGGTCTCATTAGATGGGTTGGAGCCGAAGCTGACACTTGTGGTTTTCACCGTCGCCCCAAAACTTAAGCGCTGAGTATCAGAGATGGGATAACCAAAAGACACGGACGCACCAATACGGTCAATATCGTAGTCTTCCACATCATCTTCGTCGTGATCACTGACCTGATAGAACGCCGTATAACCTCGACTGACACCATCCACAGTGAAGTAAGGGTTGTCATAGGACAGAGTGTAATCTTGGGTTTGATTGGTACGCGTCATGTTAAAGGCTAACTTGTTACCCGTACCAAAGAAGTTACGCTTAGACACACCAAAACCTAGCACCGTACCATCAGACTGGGAATAACCAATACTTGCCTGGATGCTGCCAGAAGGTTGCTCTTCTACAGTCACCTCAAGATCGACCTGATCCGTCGTGCCCGGAATTGAGCGAGTTTGCAGATCCACTTTAGAGAAAAAGCCTAAACGCTCTATCGCTCGTTTAGAGGACTGAATCTTAGTATGGGTTGCTAACGCCCCTTCAAACTGAGTCATTTCTCGACGCAAGACTTCGTCTTTTGTCTCAGAGTTGCCGCTGAAGTTAATACGGCGAACATATACCTTAGGCCCGGGAGTGATGTGGTAGGTGATATTCACCTGATGATCATCAAGTTTCTCAGGAATGATATTTACATTAGCAAACAGGTAACCTTCATCCCCAAGTTCAGTGGAGATAGCGTCCATAATTTGAGTGACTTGCTTACGGGAGAATACATCCCCCTGCTCTTGATCAATGTGTTGCCAAACACGATCTTCGGTGATCGGCAAAGAGCCACTGAGGTTAATATTATTAATGTAGTAAGGTTCACCCTCTTCTACGTTCACCACAACATAAACGTCACGCTTATCAGCTGAAACACTTACTTGACTAGAAACAAGACGATAATCCAAATAGCCGCGATCTAAATAGAAACTGCGAAGGGTTTCTAAATCACCCTGAACCTTTTGCTTGGAATATTCGTCAGCTGAGCTAAACGGATTAAAATACCCTGTTTCAGCGGAAGCAAAGTTTTTAGTTAGCTCCTCATCATCAAAATCATGGTTACCTGTGATATTGATATGAACAATCTTAGCTGTGACACCTTCTTCAATATTGATTCCAATTGCCACACGATTACGGGGTAATTCTTCTACTTCAATACTGACTTTGGCACTGTATCGGCCCAAGGCATAATACTGACGCTGCAGCTCTTGCTCGATCTGATTCAAGGTTTCTGGCTTATAAATTTCACCCACCTCTAAACCAGACAAAGTCAAACCGCGCTGCAAATCTTCCTTAGAAATCATATCGTTACCTTCAATGGTCAACTGCCCGATAGACGGCCGCTCAACCACTTTAAAGATAACCACTCCATTATCTTCGAATACTTCAATATCACTAAAATAACCTGTAGCAAACAAGCTATTCACAGCGTCATAGACTTTCGAAGAGTCGTACCCTTCGCCTTGCTTAAAACCGATAGTGTCGAATGCACGGGTTGCAGACATCTGCAACAAACCGTCAACACGAACATCAGCCACTGTCTTTGCAAAACTCTGAACACTACAACACGCCAAAACCGCGGCAACAAAGACTTTCACATTTACCTCTCTACAAGCGGGCAATATCATTAAATAAAGCGATGACCATCATCGCAAACAAAAGCGATGCACCGATTCGGTAGGCCATACCTTGAATACGTTCGGAAACCGGCTTACGACGCACAGCTTCCACACCAAAAAACAGCAAATGCCCACCATCCAGCATAGGGATGGGAAGTAGATTAAGAACACCAAGACTAACACTAAGGTACGCCAGAAACTTCAAAAAAGACTGGAGGCCAGAATCCGCTGAAGCACTCGCGACTTTCGCAATGGTAATGGGACCAGAAAGGTTATCCAGAGAAATCAATCCCTGTAACATTTTCCAAATTGAGCCAACCGTCAAGGATGTCATGGTCCAAGTTTGAGACACGCCATACTGAATAGCCCCAAAAAAACCAAACTCTCTGACACGCAAATCAGAAGGCGACAACACTGGCGGCTCTACCGCAATCCCTGCAAACCCCGATGTCACACCACCCACCTCTCGAGACTTGGGCACCAGAGCAAGATTGACCTCTTGCCCTGCACGCTCCACCGTCACATCAAGGAGGGCATTAGGGCTCTTTTGCACCCATACTACAAGCTCCTGCCAAGTATTAACCACAACACCATTAACACTTTTGACACGATCCCCAGGAAGCATACCAGCCTGAGCAGCCGCACCCGACTCAACCACACTGGCAATTACCGGAGCCACATCAGGACGCCATGGTGTTGCACCAAACTCAGCAATCAAACTACTAGGTTCGCTCCCAGCCAACCAACGATTTAAGTTAAAGGAGCCCTCTTGCTGCACATTTGTATCATCGGACTGATAACGAACACTAAAGACACCCGTTTGACCGATCAAGTCCGCTAACACTAAATTTACATCTTCCCATGACTGTGTTGGCACTCCGTTCAATTGTGTTAGCTCATCCCCTGACTGGATACGGGTCTGAGATAAAGGCGATCCAGGAGTAACCTGCGCCACTTTCGGCGCCAGCGCCTGAAGACCTAACCCTGCCACTACCGCATAAATAGCAATGGCCAAGATAAAATTAGCCAAAGGCCCTGCGGCGACGATCGCAATCCTCTGCCAGACATTCTTGTAATTGAACGCTTGGGATTTAAGAGCATCTGGAACATCCGCTTCCCTACCATCCAACATGCGAACATAACCACCCAACGGGATCATCGCCAGAGTAAACTCAGTTCCAGTCTTACCCTTATAGGTATAAATTGGCTTACCAAACCCGACGGAAAAACGAAGAACTTTAACGCCACATAAGCGCGCAACAAAATAATGACCAAACTCATGGAAGGTAATCAGAACCCCTAATGCCACAATAAAGGCCAAAACGTTTTGGATCATACCGAGAAACTCTCCGAAGCAATCAATTGAGCAGCCAGTGCTCGAGCCCTTTGGTCCGCTTCAATCACTGTGGACAGATCATTGACAGCATGAAACTCAGAGCGTTCAAGAACTTCTTCGTTTATTCGAGCAATATCAAGAAAACCAATAGTTTTGTTCAAAAATGAAGCAACAGCTACTTCATTTGCAGCATTTAACACCGCCATAGCCGTACCTCCAGCATACCAAGCTTCAGAAGCCAATCGGAGATTCGGAAAACGCTCCAAATCAGGCGCCTCAAAGTTAAGCTGAGCCACAGCAAACATGTCCAAAGGTGGCACCCCTGTATCAATGCGTTCTGGCCAAGTCATACCATAAGCAATAGGGATTTTCATATCCGGATTACCCATCTGTGCTAACACTGAGCCATCTTTGTAAGACACCATGGAATGAATAATGCTTTCAGGATGAACAACCACCTGAACATCCGCAGGAGTGACATCAAACAACCAACAGGCCTCTATCAGCTCAAGACCTTTGTTCATCAAACTGGCAGAGTCCACAGAAATCTTTTGCCCCATAGACCAATTAGGGTGCGCACAGGCCTGCTCAGGGGTGACAGACTTCATATCTGCATAACTAAATGTTCGAAATGGACCACCCGATGCCGTCAATAGAATCTTATCAAGATCACGCTTCACCGCCCCATGCTGGGTTTGAGGCAAAGCTTGATAAATAGCATTATGCTCACTGTCGATGGGCATCAAAATAGCATTATGGCGCTTCACTTCTTCCATAAATAAGTGGCCAGCTGTTACCAGACTTTCTTTATTGGCCAGCAGTACTCGCTTACCAGAGCGTATCGCGGCTAATGTCGGACTTAAGCCAGCAAACCCCATAATACTTGCCATCACTTGATCACAATCCGAGGCGCTAGCAATGCTTTCCATTGCTTCCACACCCCAATCGAATTGGATCTCAAGGTCAGCACATTGAGCCGCCAGTGCGTCTCTGGCTTGCTCTGTTCCCATCACTGCTCTTACAGGCTGAAACTCACGGCAAATCTCTACCATTCTATCAACACTGGTATTGGCTGCGACGCTGAGCAACTTAAAGCGATCAGGATGCTTTTTAATGACATCTAGGGTGCTTGTACCAATAGACCCGGTGGCACCGAGCAAACAAATATTCTGCATTATATCCAGCCAACCGTACTTAACATCAGAACAAATAGCGGCGCAGCGGAGGTCAAGCTATCTACTCTATCCATAACGCCCCCATGACCTGGAATCAATCGACTGGAGTCTTTTAAGGACTCATGACGTTTAAATAAACTCTCAGTCAAATCCCCTAGCACGGATGTCATAACAGTCACTAAAGCGATAATGGCAAGTAACAACCAACTACCAACTACAAAACCACTCTGCCAAGCAAAAATAGCCACTCCGATTTGAGTTAAGATCAGGCCACCATAAACCCCTTCCCAGGATTTGCCTGGCGACACGCTTGGTGCCAGTTTTTTCTTACCAAAAGCTCGACCAGAGAAATAAGCGCCTGAGTCCGCTCCCCAAATTAACCCCATGAGCAGCAACATCCAGGAAATAAACTGTTCCGAGTCTCGCAAGACAACCATAGCAGACCAAGTTGTCAGCAATACCAGCACACCAAAAGCAATACGAGTCGCGCTAGACTGCCAACCTTTTTGCTGCGGATAGTTAATCACCCAGTAGAGCGCCAAAACCCACAATACAGGGGTTATTACCAATATTTCAGAATACACATCGTACAAAGCTATGGCGTAACAGAGCCCGCCAATCAGGCCTGCAAAGGCAATACGACCCATTTGCAGACTAATACCTGCCAAACGCGCCCATTCCCAGCCAGCCACTAGGACAACCGCCGTCATAGCTATCTGAAACCCACTAGGCTCCAACACAAAGACGGCATACACAAACAAAAAAGCCATCACGATGGCACTTAAAACTCTAGGGATCAGCATAGAAACTATCGTCCGCCATATCGACGCTGGCGATGTCCGTATATCGCTAACGCTTCGTTGAAATGTTCGCCATCAAAATCAGGCCAAAGCACTGGAAGAAAGATGAACTCTGCATAAGCCAGCTGCCACAGCAGAAAATTACTGACACGCTCCTCCCCAGAGGTACGTATAACTAAATCCAGCTCAGGAAGCCCTGCTAGACAGGTATATTCCCCTAGGGACTCTTCCGTGATGTCTTCTAAGGACAACTCACCCTTTACAGCCTTTGTCGCAACCCTCTTTGCCGCTTGAGCAATGTCCCAACGGCCACCATAATTCGCAGCAACAGCCAAAACCATGCCATCATTATGTTCAGTCTGCTTCTCCACCAGAGCAATTTGCGCCTGCAAGGAGTCACTAAAGGCGGTTTTGTCACCAATGACCACCAACCTGATCGAGTGTTCTGCTAACCTTTTGGATTCTTTTTTCAAAGAACGCATAAAAAGATTCATTAAGCCATCGACTTCAACTTGCGGGCGACGCCAATTCTCACTCGAAAACGCAAACAGAGTTAACACCTTCACGCCACTTCGGGCAGCAGCTTCGACCGTTTTGCGCACAGCACTGGCACCAGCGGTGTGACCTGCAATGCTTGGGAGGTGTTTTTTCTTTGCCCAGCGGTTATTCCCATCCATAATGATGGCAACGTGAGCAGGAATAGATTGATCCTCTCGGATCAATTCATTAATAGACATAGAGCTACCTAGCCATACAAATAAGGCAGGCCTAACGGCCTGCCCTACTCATTTAGATTTCCATCAAGTCTTTTTCTTTCGCAGAAAGACGCTCTTCGATCATCGCAACGTACTTGTCTGTTACTTTTTGCACTTGATCCTGACCACGACGTTCGTCGTCTTCAGAAATCTCTTTCTCTTTCACTAGCTCTTTAAGGGTACCATTCGCATCACGACGAATGTTACGGATGGCGATACGGCCATTTTCCGCTTCGGATTTAGCTTGCTTAAAATAGTTACCGCGTGTTTCTTCGGTCAAAGCAGGCAGCGGGATACGGATTAGGTTACCCGTCGTAGATGGGTTCAATCCCAAGTCTGATTTCATGATAGCCTTTTCAATTTCTGGCACCATGTTGCCTTCCCACGGAGACACACCCAAAGTACGCGCATCTTCTACCGTAATGTTTGCGACTTGGTTTAAAGGTGTTTCGCTACCGTAGTAGTTTACCTTAATCGGGTCTAGCAAACTTGGATGAGCACGGCCGGTACGGATTTTATTAAATGCCACCTCAACGGAAGCAACCGCTTTACCCATGCGCTCTTCAGCATCTTTCAAAATATCGTTGATCATTAGTTCCTCACTTAATAACGGTGCCTTCGTCACCACCCGTCATAATGTTAATCAGAGCGCCAGGTTTGTTCATGTTAAACACACGAACTGGCATTTGGTGATCACGAGTCAAACAAATTGCAGTTAAGTCCATGACGCCTAACTGTTTTTCCAAAACCTCGTCGAACGTCAATGTATCATATTTCACTGCTGTTGGGTCCTTCATTGGATCCGCAGAGTACACGCCGTCCACTTTTGTTGCTTTCAATACAACATCTGCATCAATCTCAATACCGCGTAAACATGCAGCAGAGTCTGTTGTAAAGAATGGATTACCTGTTCCGGCAGAGAAAATCACCACATCGCCGTCTTTCAAATGACGCATCGCACGTCGACGGTCGTATGGCTCTACAATCCCTGTCATAGTGATGGCAGACATAACACGAGTCGAAATGTTTGCTCGCTCTAGGGCATCTCGCATCGCTAGGGCATTCATAACCGTCGCCAACATACCCATGTGATCACCTGTAACACGATCCATGCCAGCTTCACTCAAAGCCTGGCCGCGGAATAAGTTACCACCACCGATCACTATGCCGACTTCTACACCGATACCGCGCAACTGACCAATCTCTAGGGCAATACGACTTAGTACTTTCGGATCGATACCAAACGTTTCATCACCCTGTAGCGCTTCACCACTTAATTTCAACAAGATGCGCTTGTACTTTGAATTCTTTTCTTTAGGCATACCAACCTCCGGCAATGGTGAGAAGTGTGCATTGAAGATAGCAAACACGCCCTTTCAATGCGATATTCATAAAAAGGGGCAGTCAAGCTGCCCCTTTATCTTACTCAAACCTTCAGCCGATTAGCCTTTAAGTTGAGCAGCAACCTCAGCAGCGAAGTCAGTTTCTTCAACTTCGATACCTTCACCCACTTCGATACGGATGAATGAAGTAACTGTTGCACCAGCATCTTTCGCTAGTTGAGCAACTTTAACTTCTGGGTTTTTAACGAAAGGCTGGTCGTTAAGGCTGTTTTCAGCCAAGAATTTCTTGATACGACCACCGATCATTTTGTCAACGATCTCAGCAGGCTTGCCAGCCATGTCTGGCTGCGCACGGATGATTTCTTCTTCTTTAGCAAGAACATCAGCAGGCATGTCTTCGCCACGAACAACGCGTGGGTTTACAGCAGTAACATGCATCGCGATGTCTTTTGCCAACTCGTCGCTACCGCCTTCAAGTTGAACAAGAGAAGCAATTTGACCATTGCTGTGTAGGTAACCAGCAACCAAACCACCTTCAACTAGAACAGCACGACGAGGTGTGATGTTTTCACCGATTTTCTGAACCAAAGCTTCGCGAGCTTCTAGCATTTCGCCAGAGATCACTTTAGCCATGTCAGTTTCTTTAGTAGAAAATACTGCGTCAGCAACTTTGTTTGCGAACGCTAAGAAACCTTCGTCGCGTGCAGCGAAGTCAGTTTCAGAGTTGATTTCAACCAATACGCCGTAAGAGTTATCATCAGAAACTTTCATGATGATAGTACCTTCGGCAGCAGTACGACCAGCTTTCTTAGCTGCTTTCATACCGCTTGATTTACGTAGCTCTTCAATCGCTACTTCAATGTCGCCACCAGCGGCAGTTAGAGCTTTCTTACACTCCATCATGCCCAAGCCAGTGCGATCACGTAGTTCTTTTACCATTGCTGCAGATACTGCGGCCATGTGAATTCCCCTATGTACGATAACAAAATTTAAATAAAGGAGAGAGAACACCTCTCTCCTTTAATAAACAGACCCGTTAGAGCCGTAAATTACGCTTCAGTGGCGTCGTTTACTTCAACAAACTCATCAGCGTTACCAGCTACTGCAGCGCGACCTTCTAGGGCAGCATCAGCAAAAGCAGAAACGTACAACTGAACCGCGCGGATCGCGTCGTCGTTTGCAGGGATAACGTAATCGATACCATCTGGATCACTGTTTGTATCAACGATACCGATAACAGGGATACCAAGCTTGTTAGCTTCTTTAATAGCGATACGCTCGTGATCAACGTCTACAACAAACAATACGTCTGGAAGACCACCCATATCCTTGATACCGCCCAAAGAACGCTCTAGCTTTTCAAGCTCACGTGCACGCATCAAAGCTTCTTTCTTAGTTAGCTTTTCAAACGTACCGTCGTTTTGCTGAGCATCAAGCTCACGAAGACGCTTGATAGAAGCACGGATCGTTTTGTAGTTAGTCAACATACCACCTAACCAACGGTGGTTTACGAATGGCATACCAGCGCGAGCAGCTTGCTCAGCGATAGTTTTAGATGCCGCACGCTTAGTACCAACAAACAATACCTTGTTTTTGTTCTCAGCCATTTTTTTAACAAGCTCAAGCGCTTCGTTAAGAGCCGGAACAGTGTGCTCAAGGTTGATGATATGGATCTTGTTACGAGCACCAAAAATGAATGGCTTCATTTTTGGGTTCCAGTAACGAGTTTGGTGACCGAAGTGTGAACCTACTTGAAGTAGGTCGCGCATAGAAACTGTAGGCATTTTAATGTCCTTCAAATTTGGGTTAGGTTAACTTGCTAGCTCTAGCCCCTCAGCCTATTGAAATTTAAAGCAATTTCAGGCACCCCAGAGTGGCTATTTTTAATTAAGCAACAAGGTCGTTAGATTGTGTTAATTAAGCCCGTTACTCTCAAATGAGAACGAGCGGGCGTTTTATACCACATTTGCGCATTTTGCAAAAGCAGATATTCACTACCTAAGAGACCTATTGTTAAGATTTTTTCACTGCGTATGGCGAATAACATCCTCAAGTCATGTAGAATGGCGCCCATGTTTAAATTATCAAATTTTTAAGACCGTTTTATTATGAGCAACGAGATCCTAGAGAAAGTTAAAGAGCTAACCGCGAATGGCCGAGTAGAAGTACCCGCTTGGACGCCTCGCCCAGCAGCCACTCGCTTTTCAGATATCAGCGACATTGAAGGCATGCGCACTGCTGGTAAGCTGGCTGGCGAAGTACTAACCATGCTTGAAGAATACGTTGTACCTGGCGTCACAACCGACCAACTAGACATCATCGCCCACAATTACATTGTCTCGGTTCAGGGCGCTATTCCGGCACCTCTTAATTACCACGGCTTCCCTAAGTCCTGCTGCACCTCAGTGAATGATGTCATCTGTCATGGCATTCCAAACGACAAGCCTCTTAAAAAAGGTGACGCAGTAAACATCGACATCACCATCATCAAAGATGGTTACTATGGCGACACTAGCAAGATGTTTTTCGCTGGCCCTGCAGCCCCCCATGTTGAGCGCCTATGTAAAGTGACACAAGAGAGCCTTTACCTAGCCATTAAAATGGTTAAACCAGGCACCCGCCTTGGTGATATTGGCGCTGCCATTTCTGATTACGCCCACAAGCATCACTACTCTGTAGTAGAGGAATACTGCGGCCACGGGGTTGGCACAACCTTCCACGGAGAGCCACAGGTTGCCCATTACGGCAAGCCAGGCACTGGGGTAATTTTAGAAGAAGGCATGACCCTTACCATAGAGCCAATGATTAATGCTGGTAAAAAACAGGTTAAACACACTGGACCAGATAACTGGATTGCCAAAACGAAAGATGGCCGCATGTCAGCTCAGTACGAGCACACTCTTTTGGTCACGGCCGATGGCGTAGAAGTTCTAACACTTCGACCAGAAGAAACCATCTAATTCAGACTCAAGCTCAACCAAATTAAGAGGCCTTTGTATGGACTTTCCTGCTTTTCCAGATGCCCCTCCTTTGTTTAGCCCTGCCGAAAAATCGGAAATGGCATCCTCTACAACGGGTGCCAAACGAGTCAGAGAACTCATTGCCGAAAAGACGCAAGCCTATGATGATTTATTTCACGACCTGTACCCAATAGAAAAATTGGTCAAAGGTCTTTCTTCATTATACGACGAAGTGATGTGCGCCACCTGGAAGCGGGCTGGGCTTGACGAAGAACCAGACGTGGCCATGATCGCCGTTGGCGGCTATGGCCGTGGCGAGCTGCACCCAAAATCCGATATCGACTTACTTCTATTAATCCGCGACGGTGCAGAGCCTGCCGCAGACAAAATGGAAAACTTCATCACCTTTCTATGGGATCTAAAATTGGATGTTGGGCACGCCGTTCGCTCAATTACCCAATGTGCTGAGCTTGCCGCAGAAGACGTGACAGTTATCACCAATCTAATCGAGTCACGCACCCTATCCGGAGATCCGGAACTACTCGCTAATCTGAAACTCAAAATAGATGTAAGCCAGATGTGGGATGGCCACTCCTTCTATCGAGCTAAAATTGCCGAGCAAGAAGAGCGCCACGCAAAGTACCAAAACACCGCTTACAACCTAGAACCTAACATCAAAGAATGCCCTGGCGGTTTAAGGGACATGCAGGTTATCGACTGGGTAGCAAAACGCCACCTGCACACCCACCGCCTGAGCGCCTTAATCGACAAAGAATTTCTATCGGAAGACGAATACATACAGCTAAAAGGTGCCGTGGCATCCATTTGGCGTATTCGTTGGGCACTGCACATGACTGTAGGTCGCAAGGAAGATCGACTTCTATTCGATCATCAACGCACCCTTGCAAAGGTGTTTGGTTTTGATGAAGAAGACCTAAAACGCAATGTTGAGAAATTCATGCAAGGCTATTACCAAAGCGTAGCAGCCATTCAGCAACTGAACGATTTGCTGCTGCAGCACTTTGAAGAGTCTTTTTTATCTTCTGAGCAAGCACCAGATATTGAGATCATCAACCAGCGCTTCCAGATCACCAACGGTCAACTTGAGATCCGCTCTCCAGACGTATTCCAAGAAACCCCTTCCGCCATGCTTGAGCTCTATAAAATCATGGGGGAAAGAGAGAACATTAAAGGCATACGCGCCAACACCATGCGCGCCCTACGCGACAATCTGGATCTAGTTGATGAGGCTTACCGTAACACCCCTAAAAACACTAATTTATTCCTAGACATCATTGCCAGCCGCTATCGTATGACCAGCGTACTGCGCTCTATGAAACACATAGGTTTATTGGGGCGCTACTTACCTGAATTTGGTGCCATCATCGGCCAGATGCAACATGATTTATTCCACATCTACACTGTGGATGCGCACACCTTGCAGCTGGTAGAAAACTTGCGTCGCCTATGGCTTCCAGAAAGCCGCGCTAAGTTCCCCATTTCATCACAAACCATCCGACACGTTCCCAAAGTAGAGTTACTCTACATGGCAGGGCTGTACCACGATATTGCCAAAGGGCGTGGTGGGGATCACTCAGAGCTTGGATGCGTTGATGCCAGAGAATTTGGCGAACGCCACGGCTTAAGCAAACGTGATACAGACCTGATCGTCTGGTTAGTGCAACATCACTTACTGATGTCTGTTACCGCTCAGCGCAAAGACATTTCTGACCCAGAAGTGATTTGGGAATTTGCCAGCATAGTGAAAGACCAAGAACACCTAGATTATTTGTTCTTATTGACCGTTGCAGACATCAATGCCACTAACCCCACTATGTGGAATAGCTGGCGCGCTTCTCTAATGCGCCAACTTTATTTAGAAACCAAACGCGCCCTGCGTCGTGGCCTAGATTCGCCAATCGATGCGGAGATGCAAAGCGATGAACACAAACAACGCGCCCTCGAGATATTAATAGAGCGCAATGTGGACATGATCGAAGCCGAAGAGATCTGGAACAAGATCGAAGATGAATACTTCATCCGCTCCAGCGGGGATGAGATCGCCTGGAACACAGAAGCCATCTTAAAACATCGTCCAAGCCAAAAACCCTTGGTGGCTATCAGCTCCCTTGGGGGACGAAATTTCTCTGGTGCCAGCAAAGTATTTATTTACACGCCAATCACCAGCCATTTGTTTGCTGTCACCGCTGCGCTGTTTGAGCAGATGGGGCTCACTATCCTAGATGCCAAAATCAACACCACAACTGACAATCATAGTCTTGATACCTTTGTTGTGATGGAACACACGGACAATAATGATACCAACCTGTATTTAGACAAAGAGCGAATTGAACTCATCAAGGAAACCTTGATTGAGCAACTTGATTCCCCGTCTCTATACGAAAGCGTGATCAAGCGCTTTACACCGCGCCATCTGAAGATCTTTAACGCGCCATCAACGGTACATTTTGTCAGCCAACCAGAAGAAGTTTGGTCGGCATTAGAAATCACGGCTCCTGACCGCCCTGGGTTGCTCGCCCTTGTTGGTCAATTCTTTATGGAGCACAGCCTTATGCTTCACAAAGCTAAGATCGCCACATTAGGAGAGCGGGTAGAAGATACCTTCTATATTACTGAAGATAACGGTGACCTCATCACAGATCCCGTTCGTATGACGCACCTATGTCAAACCCTTAAAGAAAGTATTGACCGTTTTTCTCAAGCTACGGAACATTAACACATGAACCCCCTGATCAACTCCTTGCACCCTTACCCGTTTCAGAAACTTGCGGATTTGCTTCAAGACATCACACCAAATCCTGATCTACCATTGATCAAGCTAACCATTGGTGAACCTCAGCATGAAGCCCCTAAGATTGTTTTAGAAACCTTAAAGAATGCCCTAGACGGCGTCTCTAAATACCCGCTCACCAAGGGAGAAACCGCCCTACGTGAAGCCATCGCAAACTGGGCAATTAAACGTTTTAATCTACCTAACTTAAATGCCGACAGCCAGGTACTGCCCGTCACAGGCACACGGGAAGCGCTTTTTGCTATTACACAAACACTGGTGGGCGAAAAGAAAAACAGCCTAGTGGTAAGCCCAAACCCCTTCTATCAAATTTATGAAGGCGCTGGCCTACTTGCTGGAGCAGAACTGCACTATCTACCTTGCGATGACCAAAACCAATATCAGGTAGACTACCGTGCGGTCTCTGAAGATGTATGGGAGCGTTGTGAGCTACTGTTTGTCTGCTCTCCGAACAATCCAGCAGGCTCGATCACCACTTTAGAAGACTATAAATTTCTATTAGAAAAAGCCCAACTGCATAATTTTGTTATCGTTGCTGATGAATGCTATTCCGAAATTTATTTCAACGAAAAGCCACTAGGACTACTAGATGCCTGTGTTCAACTGGGCAACACTGAATTCAAAAACTGCTTAATTTTTCAATCCTTATCTAAGCGCTCTAACCTACCTGGTCTTCGTTCCGGTTTCGTAGCGGGTGACGCAGAGCTCCTCAAGAAGTTTTTGCTATACCGCACTTACCACGGCTGTGCTATGCCACTTCACCACCAAGAAGCCTCCATCACTGCCTGGAATGATGAAGAACATGTGGCATTAAACCGTGATATCTACCAGCGTAAATTTGATCAAGTTTTGGAGATTTTATCTCCAGTAATGTCGGTATCCAAACCAGAGGCAGGATTCTACCTATGGCCAAAACTCGACATTGACGACGAAACATTCTGTACCGCTTTGTACCAAGAAGAGTCTGTACTCGTCCTCCCTGGCAGTTACCTTGGTCGAGAAGTCGATCAACATAACCCGGGCAAAAATCATGTGCGCATGGCGCTCGTCGCAGAAGAATCCGAATGTGTCGAAGCCGCTCGCCGTATTGCGCGCTTTATTACCAAACATAAAACTCTTTAATCACCCCCTTTAGTAGGAGCACGAAAACAAATGAGCAACACGACATTTGCCATTGGCCTAGGCATCGGCACTCAAAACAAAGAAGGCACTTGGCTAGAAGTGTTCTACCCATCCCCAAGCGTTTCTCCAGAGAAAAGCGTGATCGATGCGGTAATGGAAAGCACCAATTATGAAGGCGGCAACGCAACCTTGATCCTAGATGAAAGCGATCTGAATCGTCTGCACCTAGCCCTTCTAAAAGTCGGCCACATTGAACTGGCTGAACGTGCGTCTCGCCTAAAAGCCTCTACTCAACCAGTTGTACTGTGTGTACTAGAAACAGACGAAGCACCAGCAAACCCTGCTGAAGTTTACTTGAAGCTTCAACTTATCTCCCATCGCCAGGTTCAACCACACCAAACCAAGCTTGACGGCATGTTTGGCCTATTGGTTAACACTGCATGGACCAGTGAAGGCCCAATCGATGTGCGTGAATTGGCAGATCGCCAACTAACGGCTCGCATGGAAGGCCGCACAATCGAAGTGTTCAGCGTAGACAAATTCCCTAAAATGACGAACTTTGTTGTCCCTGCAGGTGTTCGCATCGGCGATGCGGCACGCATTCGTCTTGGAGCGCACCTAGGTGAAGGCACGACAGTGATGCACGAAGGCTTTGTTAACTTCAATGCAGGTACCTTGGGGACTAGCATGGTCGAAGGCCGTATTTCTGCTGGGGTTGTTGTAGGTAACGGCTCTGACCTAGGTGGCGGTTGTTCTACTATGGGCACCCTATCTGGCGGTGGCAACATCGTTATCGCCGTTGGTGAAGAGTGTTTGATTGGTGCCAACGCAGGTATCGGCATCGGCCTTGGCGATCGCTGTACTGTGGAATCAGGTCTATACATCACTGCTGGCTCTAAAGTGGCAGTTCTAGACGAGAACAACGCAGTCGTTTCAACGGTTAAAGCACGTGAATTGTCCGGTCAGTCCGATCTATTGTTCCGCCGCAACTCGGAAACAGGTGCAATCGAGTGCAAGACCAACAAAACTGCAATTGCCTTGAACGAAGCCCTACACGCTCACAACTAATAATCTCCGCTCAACAAGAATACCAAGGCAATAAGCCTTGGTATTCTCTTATGTCCGAAAAGGTATCCCTGAATGACAACCATCTACGGCATCAAAAACTGCGACACCATGAAAAAGGCGTTTCGTTGGTTAGAAGAACAGAACATCAGCTACGTGTTCCATGATTACCGAAAAGACGGCTTAGACAAAGCTATGCTAGAAGGCTGGGTAGAGGCATTAGGTTGGGAGCAAGTAGTCAACAAACGTGGCACAACCTGGCGCCAGCTTGATAAAGACACTCAAGATGCCATGAATAATGAAACGGTAATTGACGTGCTACTGGATAAGCCCGCCATGATCAAACGACCGCTTTTAGACCATCAAGGCAAATTAACATTAGGCTTTAAAGCTGAACAGTATTCGGCTATTTTCGGGTAATAGCAGGCTAATATGCAGTATTATTGCTGCCTAGGCACGTAACGAGCCCCTTCTCTGAGCTCACGATCTGTTATCTGCACTGGGCGCACCGCCTGCTGACTATTAGAATGGCTATCACTGCGAATAACAGGGACATAGTAGGCTTCTTGAACCTCATGCTCAGAATCATTCAGGGACAGCCAGCCGCAACCGGATAACAAAAGAGTCGCCAACGCCAAGATACTGAATTTCATTACTTCACCTAACTTTTGCCAAATAAACAAAAGCTAAGGTAACCAAACACACAACAAAGGTAAAGAATGTCTCAATTAACTCCTACCCTAGAACTCGCCCTAGATCTTATATCTCGTCCCTCTGTGACGCCTGAAGACGCAGGTTGCCAAGACTTAATGATTGAGCGTTTAGAAAAACTGGGCTTTACCATTGAACCCATGCCGTTTGGTGAAGTAAAAAACTTTTACGCAAAGCGCGGTAATAGCGGTCCAAATCTATGCTTCGCTGGCCATACGGATGTGGTGCCTACAGGCCCTGAAAGTGAATGGAAAGTTCCTCCTTTCAAGCCAGAAATTATCGACGGCACTCTCTATGGACGTGGCGCTGCTGACATGAAAGGTAGCCTGGCAGCAATGATCACCGCTGTTGAAAACTTTGTCACAGAGCACCCAGACCACAACGGCCAGATCTCTTTCCTGATTACCAGTGATGAAGAAGGTCCATTCGTAGACGGTACAACCCGTGTGGTCGACGCCTTAATGGCTCGAGAAGAAAAAGTAGACTGGTGTATCGTGGGCGAGCCCTCCAGCACCAAGACCTTAGGTGACATCATCAAAAACGGCCGTCGCGGTTCCTTCAGTGGCGACCTAACCGTTTATGGCAAGCAAGGTCACGTGGCTTACCCTCATTTAGCCATCAACCCGATTCACCTAGCTGCTCCAGCCCTAGACGAGCTTGCCAAGACAGTGTGGGATCAAGGCAACGAATTCTTTCCACCCACAAGCTTCCAAGTGTCAAACATTCAATCCGGCACTGGGGCAACCAATGTAGTCCCTGGCAAGCTGTCTGCCCAATTCAATTTCCGCTTCTCGTCTGAATTAACCTTTGACGACTTAAAAGCAAAAGTCATTGAAATCTTAGACAAGCATGAACTGAACTATGACATTGAATGGACCTACAACGGCCTCCCCTTCTTAACCAAGCCAGGGGAACTCGTTGACGCCATCGTGGATGCGGTACAAACAACAGTAGACATCACGCCAGAGCTCTCCACATCAGGCGGCACCTCTGACGGGCGCTTTATCGCAAAAATGGGCACTCAAGTGGTCGAACTAGGCCCCATTAACGCAACCATTCATCAGATCAATGAATGTGTGGATGCAGAAAGCCTAAACCAGTTGTCTCTGATTTATCAGCGCATACTGACAAACTTAATGGCAAAATAAATCAGCGTGAATAAGCTACTAGCATTTCTACATGAGCTCGCCTTGAAGCTCGGCAAGAACCCAAAACTTGCCCTGATGAAACTCATCCAAGGGGGCTTATTGTTTGCTTTTGGCGTACTTATGATTTTTGTCGCAAACAATCTCTTGATAGAATCCCTGCAACAAGAAATCATCGCCTTGGTCGGCTTAATCTTAGCCGCCCTAGGCGTTCTATGGTCACTTGTGGGATACCTATCAATGAGCGTACTTCGCATTTACCACATGTTAAATAAAAAGGACTAACCCTCATGCAGCCAGACATAGAAATATACGTGCTGTCTTGCCCAACCGACGCCATCCTCCAATGGCTATCCGATAGGTTCGAAGCATCTGAGGTTCGCTCCAGTGGTGTCAATACCACCCTAACTCTGACCCATGATGGCACCTTGATTCCAGTAACCATCATTGAACAAGCAGCAGGCAAGCGCTTTACATCCATCTGGTTCGACTCAGAACATACCCCTTGGGCAACAGATGTAGAATGCGCAAAAGACGCCTACGCCGCTCTAGGGTGTGAAGTACGCTGTAATTATCAAGGATGGCAAGAAAGCGGGGAGGATGACCCTGACCAATGGTGGCGCATCAACACCCATGGCGAAGGCCCATACATCTGGCGCTAACACCAAACGATAGACACGAGAGAAGACACTATGCAAATCACATTGCTGAAAGGCAAACTACATATGGCAGCCGTTACCCAAGCAGAACTTTGGTACGATGGCTCATGTGCCATAGATAGCGACCTCGTAGCCCTAGCCGGCCTAAGAGAATTTGAAAAGATCGACATTTACAACGTCGACAATGGTGAGCGTTTTCATACTTACGTGATCTTGGCGGAAGCCGGATCTGGCACCATTTCCATGAATGGCGCAGCGGCTCGCAAAGTTCAAGTGGGCGATCGTGTGATCATCGCCGCCTACGGCCAAATGGACGAAGCAGAAGCCTCAACATTCACACCTAAGCTTGTTTACCTCAACAAAGACAATTCCGTTGAGCGCACCACCAATACAATTCCGGTGCAAAAAGACTAAACACTCTTTTCCAGACACAAAAAAGCCGCTTAACAAAGCGGCTTTTTAATATCCAACATAGCAGTCGTTATGATTTATTTAAGAGCCGCTAGTGCCGCATCATAATCAGGCTCATCTGCTGTTTCAGCCACTTGTTCAGTGTAAATCACCTCACCAGACTCATTAATCACAACAACAGAACGAGACAACAGACCGGTTAGCGGGCCTGTAGCAAAGCTCACACCAAACGCCGCACCAAAGTCAGAACGAAATGCTGAACCGGTTTCAACATTATCCAAACATTCAGCGCCACAAAAACGAGCAGCAGCAAATGGAAGGTCCTCAGAAACACACAATACCGAAGTGTTCTCTAGCTCTGACAAAGCTTGATTAAACTTGCGAACAGACATTGCACAAGTTGGTGTATCAACCGATGGAAAGATATTTAGTACTAGCTTCTTACCAGCGTAATCAGCCAATGAAACCGTTGATAGATCCGTTTTAACCAACTCAAATGCAGGTGCTTTAGAACCGACAGCAGGAAGCTCACCTACCGTTTCAAACGGATTACCTTTAAGCGTTACAGTAGCCATAATTACCTCTTAATTGACGTTAAATGTATTTAGTTACTTTTAACAATCGATACGTTTTCCGCCTGTTTTCCTTTCTCGCCTTCAGTCACATAAAAACGAACTTTCTGACCTTCGATAAGAAAACGACGACCACGGCCACGAATCGCACGGTAATGAACAAACACATCATCACCATTATCCATTGTTAAAAAGCCAAACCCTTTAGAAGAGTTAAACCACTTAACTGTACCAACTTCACGATCATCTTGCTCGTCTTCCGAGTCATCAGATTGTGATTTTGCAGAGGAAAGATCCTGAGAGAAAACGGTACCTAAGAATACTGCGACCAGTGTCACAGCAAAGTACACTAAGAAGTTTTGGGCGATGGCTTCGCCCACTAAAGGAGCGATAATGAGGGGCGCAACGAGCGCAAGTATAAGACTGACAATAAATGCACGTACTGAAAAAAACATTAGAGTTCCTTGATTATGTTAACAATATTTTTGTAATGAGTTCCTTTGGCAAAACAATATCCAGAGCAAACAACCACCCGGTACTGATCACCTTTTGTATCAACAAGCAAAATAGCTAATGGAACGAAAATACATACTAAAAGTACTTGAAAATAAAACATCAAGCGCCATTGATAAGCAGTATAATCCCAATCAATTAGAGCAAGATTCGCGCCATGAACCTATTAAGTTGATTCATAAGTAAACTAAAATAGCGCAGCGCAAGTACTTAGCACATTAGAAGACTACCATATAGCGACTATATATGAATACCTCAGAATTACTAAATAGAATCGATGAATTAGAGATGAAATCTCAGTTCCAAGAAGAAACCATTGACGATCTAAATCAAGCCTTAACACTTCAGCAAAAAGACCTGCTACTGTTAAAAGAGCAGCTAAAACTAATCGCAAAACAATTAGAAAGTAATCGCCAACAAAATAGCGGCATTAATGAAACGAATGAGCGCCCTCCACACTATTAAAAGGCGGCACTACCCCTCTTCTTTCTCCAGAGAACGCTTAACGTAAATATCAAAACGTCCCGACTTACCATCTAATCGGTAAGTTGGTTCTTGTCCATTAAGAAATGGGGCACCTTTGGGGCGTTTCACTACAACACGATAGCGCGCCAGCTCCCATGCCTTTGGCAACAAAGCATCTGCATCCTCATCCCCCCCCACCAGATCTCTAAAAAAGGCCATTTCCTTTTTAACTGCGGCAGAGGACTTGTCATTGTGTGGAAACATAGGGTCCAAATACACCACATCCGTCACTTCTTCATCGGGCAAGTCATAAATAGTCCCCGGAGCAAGCTCAATACGCTCCATGACCTCTGCCACCTCGAGCACCAAACGAGCACGTGCTAGGCCATTTTCCAACATAGCGCGCACAAAACCGACACGCTCATGCAGTGTCACATGACACCCTAAAGACGCCAATACAAAGCCATCTCTTCCGAGACCTGCGGTCCCATCATATACCTTGAGATCTCCCCGCTTATTTAATCCCACCGCTTTGGCGATATCCTGCCCTTTCCCCCCACCAAATTTGCGACGATGATCGAGAGCACCGGATGCCAACTCAACAGCAACGGGCTTTGGAGCGCCTTTACCTGTTTTTGCAATAGATAAAACACCGTCCTGCTCAATCAATAAATAATCAAACTCAGTGGCAAATTTTAGAGCGGATTTTAATTTGTAGTGAGGTAACTCTAAGGCGTTAGCAAGGGCGGCTGCATTAGGATCGTTATTAATGACAGCAACCGCAAGAGAATAAGAATTAGGCGTAGACATCGACACCAATCAATAGATTTCGAGGATTAGAAGCAGATAGGGATTCTGTCGCTTGATAAGCAGAGAGCGCTTCCTTAGCTTGGGAAGAAAGCCCTTCAACTTTAAAAAAACGTTCTGACTCTGCAGAAGAAGCAGATTCAAATTCTGCAACAGTACTTAGGGCCATAGCATTGGAGGACTGGCGTCCATCAGAGGCAGTGCTCGTTGAAAGCGCATGACGCGAGTTTGAGCCCGTTTGAGGAATAACTGGAAAATTTCCACCAATTCTCATATTACTGTCCCATGTAGACAAGCCAAAGTAGCGCAAAACCTAGCGCCAGTCGATAGATCATAAATGGTAAAAAGCCTATTTGATTTAACCATTTTAAAAACAGATAAATACAAAGATAAGCACTCACCGCAGATAATACAACACCGGCAACGATGGCAGTCCAATCCACAGGGATTTCAGACGTAAGCAATTCACACAACTTTAGAGTGCCCGCAGCCAAAATCAGCGGTATAGACAAAAGAAATGAAAATCTCGCTGCTGTGGAGCGACTAAACCCCATAAAACGCGCAGCGGTCATGGTAATCCCTGAACGAGACGTACCAGGTATCAATGCCAATGCTTGAGCAACACCAATAAAGAGTACGCTTTTAATGGAAAGGTCTTTCTGCTCCAAGCGTTCAGGAAAAAACCGGTCAGACACCCACAACAGAATACCAAAACCAATGGTCGTGTAGGCAATGACCTCTATGGAACGAAGATTCGATTCAATAAAGTTTTCAAAGGCCAATCCTATTAACACAGCCGGGAGCGTACCTAGAATGATCCACCACCCTAATCGGCTGTCTTCACTAGATTGCCCTTTCCCAAGAGATCCAAGCCATCCCCGTGAAACAGCTAAAATGTCCTTAGCAAAGTATGATACCACGGCGATCAAGGTGCCCACATGAACCGCCACATCAAAAGCCAACCCTTGATCTGGCCAACTAAAAATCTGAGCAGGCAAAATCAAATGTGCCGAGCTTGAGATTGGCAAAAACTCTGTGAGACCTTGAATTAATGCCAAAAAGACAATGTGATACCACAACATTGAATTAACGTTTCCCTATTCTTGCTGGCTGCTTTTCCCAGGTGATTTCATCACGGAGATAAACTGGTAACGCCATCTCTGCGCTTACACCTTCTCCACGGATACGCATAAGCTCTGCCAGTTGCGCAATACACGCGGCACGAGGCGCCACATCGATTAAGATTTCAGTTGCTGGCTGAGCTAAAATGTCATTCAAGGCGTCTTGATATAACCAACCAGAGCCAACACCTTGATAAGCTCCTGCAAGGGGTTCAAGGCGATCTGGTGAGATAACCCTCTCAGGAATTACATTATCTGCTTTCCAGCAGTCTTCTTCCTTAGAGATTTCATATCCACCAAGATACATCTCTCCCATACGAGCATCTAATGCCGACAACCAACGTGGATGCCCCGTTGTCTGACAGGCTTCCAAAGCCATAGCTGCCAACGTGGAAACAGGCACAACAGGCAAGTCAGCTCCGTAAGCCAGACCTTGCACGACACCCGCACTGATACGCAATCCAGTAAAAGAACCTGGGCCACGACCAAAAGCAATGGCGTCTAGTTGAGATAGGCTAAGCCCCGCTTGGGAAAGAATTTGATCTACCATAGGTAGAATCAAGTCATTGTGTTGACGAGGCGCCATGCGGAAATCTTCCAACACAGCACCATTTTGAATCAACGCCACAGAACATGCTGGCGTTGATGTATCGAGGGCTAAAATTGCAGTCATTAAACGATTAGGCCTTAAGTGCTGCGATCAAACCTTGTTTGATTTCATTCAAATCGCCGACACCGTTCACTTTGACAAATTTAGGAGCGGTAGCGGGTTCGTTTTCTTGCCAAGTTTGGTAATAACCAATCAAGGGTGCCGTTTGCTCGTGGTAAATACCAAGACGCTTACGAACTGTCTCTTCTGTGTCATCTGGGCGCTGAATCAGATCTTCCCCAGTAACATCGTCTTTGCCTTCTGTTTTAGGTGGGTTGTATACCACATGGTAAGTACGGCCAGACGCTTCATGTACACGGCGGCCACTCATACGTTTAACAATCTCTTCATCGGCTACATCGATTTCTACCACGTAATCGATCGCAACACCTGCATCTTTCAGCGCATCAGCCTGTGGCAAAGTGCGAGGAAAGCCGTCAAACAAAGCACCATTTTCACAGTCTGCTTCTTTTAGACGTTCCTTCACCAGACCGATAATAATGTCATCAGACACTAATTGGCCTGCGTCCATTACAGCTTTCGCTTTTAAACCTAGCTCCGTGCCCGCTTTCACTGCTGCACGTAACATGTCGCCAGTTGAAATTTGCGGAATGCCAAATTCTTCAGTAATGAATTGGGCTTGAGTGCCTTTACCTGCGCCTGGCGCTCCTAACAAAATAACTCGCATAATGAATCTCCAAAAGTTTGCGTAAAAATCGGTAACACGAGCACTTCCTATTTTTATACGCGGTTAACTGCCGCAAACATGCGATAACCGTGTTTATGCTCGTAGGTCAAAAAAATAAGGCAGCCTAGAATACAGAAGGCAGCCTTAAATATGCAAACAATCTGACCTTAATTGGGGTTTTAAAGGTCGCTATATTACGTATTTTTGAAATTTTTTCTACCTAGCCCGTATTTTGCATACCACTCGCAATACCCGCCATGGTGATCATTAGGGCTTTATTAACCGCAGCATTATCTTCATCGCGACGACTACGGTATAACAATTCCGCCTGTAAATAATGCAACGGATCTATATACGGGTTTCGCACATCGATTGATTGGCGAATGGTTTTATTATCTTGAATTAATCTTTCCTGAAGCTTAACTTCTTTCACTAATTCACGAACCTGAGACAATTTACGACGCAATAAACGCCCTAGTCCATGAAGCTCCTCTGGCACTAATCGCTTCTCATAGTATTCCGCAATATCTGGCTCAGCTTTCGCGAGAACCATGTCCAGCATGTCTAGATAAGCCCCAAAGAAAGGCCAGTTTTTGTGCATTTCTCGTAGTTTCTCTAAATTGCCCGAGTCCACACTTTGCTGCAGAGCGCTCTCCGCCCCGAGCCATGCGGGCAACATAAGACGAATCTGCATCCAGGCAAAAATCCAAGGGATAGCACGCAAGCTTTCAACACCGCCATCGGATTTGCGTCGCGCAGGGCGAGAGCCTAATGGCAATTTGGCAAGTTCTTGCTCTGGCGTAATGGTCCGAAAGTAAGGAACAAAATCCTCATGCCCACGAACAATAGAGCGATATTGGTTCATGCCCTCTTCCGCCATTTCGTCCATCAGAGCGCGCCACTCCTCTTTGGGGGAGTCCGCTGGGATTAATGAGGCTTCTAGTACCGCCGAGCAATACAACTCTAAAGAGCGAACGGCGATATCTGGAATTCCGAATTTGAAGCGAATCATTTCCCCTTGCTCAGTGACACGAATAGCACCGTTTACAGACCCTGGAGGTTGAGAAAGGATAGCTACATGGGCAGGGCCACCACCACGGCCGACGGTACCACCGCGACCATGGAACAACGTCAGATGCACACCATGTTTTTTACACAGCTTAGTTAAGGCTTCTTGGGCGCGGTACTGCCCCCAAGTGGCTGCAATTTGACCGGCATCTTTAGCAGAGTCCGAGTAACCAATCATGACTTCTTGCTGGCCATTTATATAGGCTTTGTACCATGGCAGGGAGAACAGCTGCTCAATGATAGGCTCAGCGTTATCTAGATCCGCCAAAGTCTCAAACAAAGGCACGATGCGCATGTTAAAGCGCACACCGGACTCTTTTAACAACAAGGCCACAGCGAGCACATCCGAAGGCGCACTGGCCATGGAGATCACATAGGAGCCAAAGGAGTTTTGGTAACCGCTGGCAATGGTTTTAAAGGTGTTCAGCACCTCTTCCACCATAGGTTCAGGGGACCAATCATTGGGGATCAAAGGGCGCTTAGAATTCAGCTCTGCCAATAAGAAAGCTTGGCGTGAGGCTTCGTCCCACTCTGCGTAATCACCTAGCCCATAAAAACGAGTAATGGCCGATAGGGCTTCTATGTGCTTAGACGCATCTTGGCGCACATCCAAACGCACCAAGGTCATGCCAAAGGTCGCCGCCCGTCGAATAAGGTCCAATACGGAACCGTTGGCGATCACTTTCATACCGCAATCCAACAAAGACTGATAACACAGAGACAAATCATCGATCAGCTCCTTGTTATCCAGCATGACACCTTCATCACTGACGGTCTTACCATCAAGACGGGCTTTAGCCCACTCTTTAGTTTTGGTGATTTTACGCTCTAGGTGACGCAGCACTTCACGATACGGTTGTACGCTATCGCCGACACGCTCGCGCAAGGCAGCATTACATTGAGTCATGGAGAACTCGGAACGCAGCTCCACCAGATCTTTTAAATATAGGTCAGCGGCCATCCAGCGAGCCAATAGCACCACTTCTTCGGTCACCGAGTGAGTCACATTAGGGTTACCATCTCGGTCCCCTCCCATCCAAGTGGCGAAACGAATCGGTGCCAAATCCAACGGTAAGCGTTCGTCATCAGTGTATTCGCTGAACTGCTCATCCAGTTGACGGAAGAATTGAGGCACTGCTTCCCATAATGACTGCTCAATCACAGCAAAGCCCCATTTGGCTTCATCCACAGGGGTTGGGCGCTGCTCACGTATTTCATCTGTGTGCCATGCTTGGGTAATGATTTCGTTTAAGCGGCGGACATGTTTGGTTTCTTCTAGAGGCAGAATATTGTCTTTGTCTAGGGCTTCGAGCTCAGTGGAGATATTGTCGTATTTACGAATCAATGAGCGACGCACCACTTCCGTCGGGTGAGCAGTTAAGACAAGATCAATGGCTTGACCACGTAGGGCCTCCACCATTTGCTCAGCGGTAAAATTCTGCTCTTTAAGGCGGGTCAGAAGGTTGCCAATCGGGTTTTTATAAATGCCCAAGCTTTCATTGGTTCGGCGGCGATGAACACGGTGGTATTGTTCAGCAATATTGGACAGGTTTAGAAATTGGTTAAATGCCCGCGCCACTGGCACGATATCTTTGTCATCGAGTGCCTCTAGCGCTCCAATTAAAGCACTGGAATCACCACTTTGACGGCCGTCTTTGGAAAGCAATCGAATGTTTTCAACGGTTTCTAGGAAGTCATCCCCCAAATGATTGCTCATGGTTTCCCCTAAGCAATCCCCTAGTAAACGCACATTTTCTCGTAACGAAGCCTGACGATCGGTCACAAAGTGTCTCCTTTCGGTCTGTTGTTGCTCAAGCCATGCGAGTAGCCGCTTAAAGTCCTTGAGCTTTAGCCTTGTCCCACAACTGGTCTAGCTCTTCTAGGGAGCAGTCCATGATAGGTTTATTGTTTTTTGTTAGTTCGGATTCTATATAACCAAATCGACGGCGAAATTTCACGTTTGTTCGCATCAACGCCTGCTCGGGTGAAATAGAAAGGTGACGCCCTAGGTTCGCTACCGCAAACAGGACATCCCCAAGCTCGGCTTCCGCGTCTTCTTTGGACAGCTCTTTGACAGCTTCCTCTAATTCATCAAGCTCTTCGCGTATCTTAGCGAAAACAGGAGTAATATCGTCCCAATCAAATCCCACTTTACTGGCTTGTTTTTGCAGTTTCACCGCTTGTAACAAGACAGGGGTAGACTCTGAAACAGCATCCAGTAAGCCCTCATTGTGCACACCCTTTTGGCGTTTTTCTTCTGCTTTGATTAAACGCCATTGCTCAGCCATCTCAGACTCAGTAAGGGTACTGGGCGTACCAAAGCTATCAAAAGAGCCGTCAGGAAAGACATGGGGGTGACGTCGCAGCATCTTCTCAACTATGGTCTGTACCACATCAGAGAAATGAAAGGCATTTTCTTCACTGGCCATTTCCGAGTGAAACACCACTTGAAACAGCAGGTCTCCAAGCTCTTCTTTCAAACTCTCGCGATCCCCACGCACAATAGCATCGAGCACTTCGTAGGACTCTTCTATTGTGTAAGGCGCGATGGTTTCAAAACGCTGCTCAATATCCCATGGGCAACCATATTGGCGATTGCGTAACATGGTCATCATGGCAAGCAAGTCGTCTAGGGTATACCTCACTTATCTCGCTCCCGGAATACGTTCAACACATTGGGTAGCTGGTTAATACGATGCAGCAATTTCGACAAGACGCTGATCTCCCCCACTTCAATGGTAAAACGAATAGAGGCCGTATGATCTTCTTTTGCCGATAGGGTATTCATGGACAAAAGATTAACCTTTTCATTGGCTAACAGAGCAGTGATGTCATTCAAAAGGCCTGTACGGTCATAGGCGTCCACTTGAATATTCACAGGGTAGAGGTTATCCAGCTCTTCGCCCCAGCTAACGTCCACTACCCGCTCTGGCTCATCCAGCGAATGTTGCGCCATATTGATACAGTCTTGGCGGTGGATAGACACCCCACGTCCTTGGGTGATATAGCCAACAATGTCATCACCTGGGATAGGCGTACAACATTTGGCCATTTGAGTAAGAAGCTTGCCCACACCGAGAATATGAACATCATTATCAGATGATTTATGACGGCTTTTCTTCACTCGAATCGGACGCGGTGCCGGTTTACCATCTAAGCCATGCAACTCATCTATTAATCGCAAAACTCGAGCAAGCTGAATGTCTCCAGCCCCCAGAGCGACATAAACTTCATCGGCATTTGAAAAGTTGAAACGCTCAGCAATGGCCTTGAAGTCGAGTTTGTTTTCTTCAATGCCTAGACGTTTAAGTTGCTTCTCAAGGACACTTCGACCAGCATCCAGATTTTTCTCTCGGTCTTCCTTACGGAACCAACCCTGAATCTTAGCTCTAGCACGGTTGGTGTTCACATAACCTAAAGTAGGGTGTAACCAGTCACGGCTTGGCATACCTTCTTTGGACGTTAGGATTTCTACCTTATCACCCGTTTTGAGGTGGGTAACCAAAGAGATTATTTTACCGTTTACCTTGGCGCCACGGCAGCGGTGGCCAATTTCCGTATGGACTCGGTAGGCAAAATCCACTGGGGTCGCATTCACAGGCAAATCCACAACGTGACCATCTGGAGTGAAGACGTAAATGCGGTCTTGCTCAATATCATTACGCACTTGCTCGCTCAGGGATTCCAAATCCCCTTGGACTTCATGGAAATCCAATATCGTACGCAGCCACTGGAGCTTTTCTTCGTAACTGGAGCTGTTAGAACTTAAATCCGTTCCCTTGTACTTCCAGTGAGCACACACGCCTAACTCAGCGTCTTCATGCATCTTGTGGGTTCGTATTTGAATCTCTAGAGCACGACCTTGTGGCCCCACTACCGCAGTATGTAGGGATTGGTAACCATTTGATTTTGGGTTACTGATGTAATCATCGAATTCTTGGGGAATGGGCTTCCAAAGGTTGTGAACTATCCCCAACACGCCATAGCACTGCATGGGCTCATCCACCAAAATACGCACGGCGCGCACATCATAAACTTCATCAAAGCCTATGTTTTTGCGGCGCATTTTACGCCAAATACTGTAAATATGTTTCGCACGCCCCATCACATCCGCATGAATATCAATGGCTTCCATGCGCTCTCGCAAGATTGAAATCACGTCTTCTATGAATTGTTGGCGATCTAGACGCTTCTCATCCAATAGTTTTGCAATGCGTTTGTATTCGGCGGGGTACAAGTAGCGGAAGGACAGATCTTCCAGCTCCCACTTAATATGACCAATCCCCAAACGGTGGGCCAGTGGGGCATAAACACTTTGCACTTCTAGGGCAACAGCCTCTTTGCGCGCATTATCTTGGTGCTTAGCCTCTTTGATGGCACAAGCCCGTTCAGCCAGTTTGATTAATACAACACGGATGTCATCGATGATAGACACCAGCATTTTACGGAGGGATTCAAGCTGATTTTCATTACTGCCTAGTACTTCTGCTGTGGCATCTTTAGACAGGTTTTTCGAGACTTCACCCATACGAATGACCCCTTCTATAAGGGAGGCCACCTTGCGGCCAAACATGTCACTCACACGAGATAATACTAGCTGATCTTCACGCACAACTCGGTATAAGGCCGCGGCGATCAATGAATCTTGGTCGGCGCGAAAGCCTGCCAGAATCTCCACCATTTCGAGGCCTGCTCGAAAGGTACTGGCTTGTGGCCCCCAATAGGAAGGCTTGCCGGAAGCGGCTTCTGCCTGCCTTGCCAACTCACATGCCATGCGTAGGGGCACACGGCTGCCTTCATCAATTTTGTCGGAAAACTGCGACATCCATGCATCGATGTCAACGGAACCATCCGCTAGTACAGGGTGATCCTTTCTCACTGTAACCATACAACTACCCTTTCTGGTGTCGGCTTATTTTTGCAACAACATCATTGTCTCTATGTGCGTTGTTTGAGGGAACATGTCCATCATACAAACCTTCTTCACATGAAATCCATTATCAACTAAATACTCGACATCCCTAGCGAGTGTTGATGGGTTGCAAGAAACGTACAAAATACTGTCCGGCTTTAATCGAACAAGCGTCGGTAAGAACTCAATCGCGCCAGCCCTTGGTGGATCAAGCAATACCTTAGTGATTTTAGCTTTTTTAATTTTATTTGGTGGGGGCTGGGTCAAATCCGCAGCAATAAACTCAATGTTTTCGAGTCCAGCTTGTTCAGCGTTTCGTCGGCCTTTCTCCACCATAGATTCCAGACCTTCCACTCCTATGACTTGTTTTACACGCTTGGCTAACGGCAGAGAAAAATTGCCCGAGCCGCTAAACAAGTCAAGTACAACGTCCTCTGATGCCAACTCAAGCCAATCAAGGGCTTGAGCCACCATCTGAGTATTAATCTTTTCATTTACCTGGATGAAGTCCTGGGGGTGAAAGTTCACCTTAACCCCGTCTATTTCATAATGGCGTTCAGGCTCTCCCACCAATCGATTATCTTCCACCGATTGCCAATAGAGGGTGATATTTTTTTGCTCAGCCCATGCATTGAAACCAGCTTTCTCCGCTTCACTTACATGTCGGGACTGACGTAACACCACCACGGTACCACCCGCATCTTGTAACAGCTCAACGTGCCCCATTTTGCCTGCCAAGTCTGTCTTTAAGAAATATTCCCTAAAACTTAGATAAGCTTCCTGAAGAGGTGCTACAAACACAGGACACTGTTCAATATCGACAATATCTTTGGATGCTTTGGAGCGAAAACCGAGACTCACTTTGCCCTGTTTTACAAAAACGGATAAACGAGCACGACGTCGGTAGCCAAATTCGTCTTTTTCAAGGCGAGAAATATCAGCCGGAAGGTCTATTTTTCTGAGATGGTTGCGCAACCAACCCACTTTTAAATCTCGTTGGCCGGAGGTAGAAAGGTGTTGCAACTGACATCCTCCACATTGTTCAAAATGCTGACAAAATGGTGTCTGCCGATCGGGGCTAGGGGTGATAATCTGAGTCAGTTGCGCATGATTCAAACTTCGCGTTTCTTTTATCACGCGAGCTTCCACTTGCTCTCCAAGGAGCGCATTAGCAACAAAGGTTACCTTGCCATTTTCACGGGCCACCCCTTCACCCTCATAGGACATATCTTCAATATCATAAAGGCGAATGGGGTTTGCAATGGATTTGACTGGAGTGGTTCTGGAGCGGCGAGGCGAGCGACTTTTCAAAACAATCTCTCTAATGGCAAGGAAATAGGCGAATCATACCCTATTGCGCTCCATTGACCTAGGCTGTAAGGCGAATCAACCTTAATCGTTGAACACACCTGTAGACAAATAACGATCACCACGATCACAAATGATGGCAACAATGACGGCATTCTCTAGGGTCTCTGACAGACGCAATGCGGCACTCACCGCACCACCAGAAGACACGCCACAGAAGATGCCCTCTTCTTTCGCCAAGCGACGCATGGTAATTTCTGCCTCTTCTTGATTGATGTCCATCACCTGATCCACTCTAGACTCATCAAAAATAGTTGGAAGATATTCCTTAGGCCAACGTCGAATACCAGGAATACTACTGCCCTCGGCAGGCTGCAAGCCAACGATCTGCACCTCAGAATTCTGCTCTTTAAGGTATTTAGATATGCCCATGATGGTGCCGGTTGTCCCCATAGAACTCACAAAATGGGTCACCGTACCTTGAGTTTGCTGCCAAATTTCAGGGCCAGTAGAGCTGTAATGGGCGGCCGGGTTATCGTCGTTACCAAATTGGTTCAACACTTTACCCTTGCCTTGTGCTTGCATTTCCAGCGCCAGATCTCGGGCACGTTCCATGCCTTCTTCTTTCGATACTAGATGCAAAACGGCTCCATAAGCGCTCATAGCGGATTTACGCTCCTGACTCATGTTATCCGGCATGATCAAGTGCATGGTGTAACCCTTTATTGCCGCTGCCATTGCTAGGGCAATTCCCGTGTTTCCACTGGTGGCTTCGATAAGGCTATCACCGGGCTGAATATCTCCACGACGCTCTGCTTGAGCAATCATATTTAGCGCGGGACGGTCTTTCACTGATCCCGCAGGATTCTGCCCTTCTAGCTTTAGCAAGATAGTATTACTAGAATTAGGGTTGATTCTTTGCAGTGCAACCACTGGCGTATTGCCAATAATAGCTTCAATTGTTGGATATTCGTTCATATTGCCCAAATATTAGAGATTCGTTTGAAAATAATGATTTACGCTTTGTAACCAGAACATATTAGAATGCAGATCAATTACGGAATACAATAAAAAGTCGTTATAAACTTAGTTCTATATCGCTGCATTAGGAGTGACAACTATGCGCACCTTACCTACTACACTCTGTTCTGTACTTGTTGTAGCCTCTTTATCAGGGTGCGACATGTTTGGTGGTCCTTCAGCCGACATCCCTGATGCGGAACTTAGAAGCAAATGGCGTGAATGCAAAACCATTAGCAACCCCTCCCGTACTAAGGTTCTCGCCTGTGAAAACTACGAGCGTGAATGTGATCGCCGTAGAAAGAAAGGTAACATAGCCTGTTACTAGGGTTATTGAAAGAAATAGGAATTTAAATGGGCTTCCCCTCGTCGTCGATCAAAACCTCGCTCTGGAAGACCCTTTTCCTGCCTATCTTTGCGCTTGCACTATTGTCAGCAGCGTATCTTTCCTACTCAGAAATCACGACTCAAATAACCCAATTTGAGCGCAACAACACTTATCTAGCAGAGCAATCAGCAAGCGCCAGTGGCTATGCTCTGCTTTTTAATGATCGCAACCTGCTGAACAACAACATCCAAAACCTACTACATCAACGTGATGTGATTGGCGTTAGCTATTACGACGCCAAAGGCGAGCTAATGGATAGCGTCGGTCGAATTCTCCCTCCGGAAAAACAACTCAGAGGTCTTTCCGAAAGCTATTACTTGGATGATCGAGCCATTTATCTTTCTATTGCACCAGTATTTTATACCGCCAGTAGTACAACTAATTTCGATAGCGCTCAAATTTTGGAACAAACTGACGAGCTATTCATCCAAGGAGCGGCAGGCTCTCCAAAAGATGATAACCGAGAATTGTTAGGCTGGGTTCAAGTCAACGCCACCACAGACGGCGTTAGGCTAACCATACTTAGTAAGATTGCATTCATCATGCTCTATACCATCGTTTTGCTGCTGCTTATGGCCTATTTGTGCCACAAATATATTCAACGCATTGCAAAACCTTGGGGAGACATGAGTAATACTATTCGTGATATTGCCAGTGGCCACTATGACAAAGCCCGCGAAGTAAAACTCCCCACCGAGCTACTACAAACCAAAACTGACCTTGAATACATTTCTGAGCGGCTGAATAACTATCGAGCGGAATTGGAAGAAGAAATCTCACAGACCACGAAAGAAGCCAGAGAACATGCGCTTCAGCTAGAAGAGAAAAGCGCCCAGTTGCACATCGCCAACAAAGAAGCCACCGAGTCCAACCGCCTAAAATCCCAGTTCCTCGCGAACATCTCCCATGAGGTACGTACCCCTCTTAACGCCATATTGGGATACACCAAATTACTGCAAAAGGATCAACTCAACCTTCATCAATTGACTTATGTGGACACCATCGCTCAATCCACTAACAACTTGCTTGCAACCATTGGCGATATTTTAGACTTTTCCAAAATAGAGGCCGGTAAGTTAGTACTTGAACCGAGTGACTTCAACTTACAAGAAATGATTGATGAAGTCTTTCACACCCTATCATCCACCTTGCTAAACGATGACAAGGCCATTGATTTAATCCCTTCTTATTCGGCGGACGTACCCGCTTGGGTAAAAGGCGACGCAATTCGCGTTCGACAAATTTTGACCAATCTCGTGGGTAATGCCATTAAGTTCACCCAAAACGGCTCCGTCCAAGTTGTGGTAAACCTTACCTCTAAAACCGAACACGCCATCGAAATCAGCCTCCAAGTTATCGACACTGGGCTCGGCATTCCCAGTAGCAAACTCAACCAACTCTTTAAACCTTTTTCACAGGTAGACCCAAGCCGCTCCCGTAACTTCTCAGGGACAGGATTAGGGTTAGTAATTACCAAAAAGCTGATTGAGCAGATGAACGGCACCATCCAAGTCAGCAGTGAGGAAGGCCGTGGCTCAAACTTCTATTTTAGCTTAACGTTTAAACCATCGGATAAAGCTGAAGCACCGTTACCAGCATTGCATAAGCACGTACTTATTCTGGAGCCCAATGCCAATTACAGAAAAGGTATCACTCACTTTTTAAGCAATATTGATGTGACCTACGACAGCACCAGCTCCATAGAAGAAATGATTGCCGTTCTTCATAGTAATCATGAGGACTACCATTGCGCCATACTGCATATTGAAAACAAACCAGTGATCGCCAATGAAGCAGCACAACTCATTGAGTACCTTCAATCACGCTTTAACACCCCCTGTGTTCTTATGATCAAGCCCTCCGCCCAAGTATCAGATCAATCACGCTTACACCATATTGCGAGCCAGGTACTACTCAAGCCCCTTAGCTATCGTAAGCTGCATCACGCCATTGCCAACGCAAGTCTGGTATCAGTAGAGCAGGAAATACTGTCACAAGCCTCTAATACCCCTACGACAGTGACTAAAGACAAAGAGAATGACACCATTGATGATCTGGCAGGCTTAAACCTACTGGCAGTGGATGACACCCCTATTAACCTACAATTATTGGGGCACTGGCTAGAGCCTTATAAGATCAACTTAAGCCTTGCCTATTCTGGTCAACAAGCCCTTGATAAGGCCCAAGAGACTCAATTTGATTTGATCTTAATGGATATTCAAATGCCCCAAATGGACGGCATGGAGACCAGTCAAAGACTGCGTGAAATAGAGTCCTACAAAGATACGCCCATCATTGCCCTAACAGCCCATGCCCTCGCCGAAGAGCAACAGTCCATGTTAGCCAGTGGCATGAATGCCTATTTGAGTAAACCCATCAATGAAGAGATTCTCGTATCCACCATTCGAGAGTGGTGCATTACTGAGCGCCGCCATAGCACCCAGGTAATTGATCATTTGGCTGATATTTTTGATATGGAGAAAGCCCTCTCCATGACGGGGAACCGAGTGGAAGCGGCTTCCGAGTTACTGGATATGTTGATGGAGTCACTCGTAGAAGATAAACGCTCCCTGCAACATCACTATGAGTCCGAAAATCTTGAAAAGCTGATCGCCACTGTCCATAGAATCCACGGTGCCAGCAAATACTCAGGCACAATAGAAATGACCCGCCACGCTAATTTCTTAGAAACCCATTTAAAAGAGCTTGGCTTTGATGAAGTGGAAGAAGTCTACGAAGACTTTTTGAATGCGATTACGAGATTAGAAAATGCACTGCCTTTAATCACTTGGCCTCAAGGGTCACAAAAGCCAGAGCATAACTCTGCTCATCCGACAAACTGAGATGCCAGTTTACTGGCTGCCCAAGGATTTCATCTAACTCTGAAGACACCTCAAGGTAAGGTTGGCCTGATGGCCGATTCAGCACAGAGAAATGTTGAAAACTGACCCCTGACCCAATGCCTGTTCCCATGGCTTTAACGGCAGCTTCTTTTGCAGCAAATCGTTTCGCCACATAAGCAGCAGCCTTGTCTTTATGACCAAAGGTATCGTAACGCTCTCGCTCTACTGGCGTCAGAATTCGGTTAACAAACTTATCTCCCAAACGCTCAATCGAAGCGGTGATTCGGGGGATTTCCACAATGTCTGTACCTACACCAATAATCATTTTATGGATTCCTCAAATCTAAACACAGGCACTTGCCACAATCTTTCCCCCGCAAACTCGGCTGCGGGCAACAAGTCTCGGGATTTCAACTCCCTCCCCCCCAAAGCAGCATCAAGCCAAGCTCGATGAAGTTCTTTAGCCATGGACAAGACACTCCGATTTGACCAAAGACCTGCCGTATATCCTTTGGCCGTCGCACCGTCCAAATATATCATGGGCCGCACTTTAGGCTGATCCCCCAGATACGGACGTAGACCGAACTTGCCATGAAACTGATACAACTGGGTAGATCGAAGCACCTCTCCTCGGGCGGTACAGGACAGGTTAATCCCCATTCCAAGCTCATCAAACAAGCCCACCTCAAAACGTCGCAAAAGAGGCGCGATAGGCACACCTTGCCTAAGATTGACGATCACCCACTGATAAAGGATAAACAAAGGTTCAACAGGCAGATTAGTGGGCACCAAACGTTCAAGTAACTCATGCAAATAAAAAGCGCTATACAGACCATTCCCCTGAAGACTGGCCGCACTCTCTAATGGCTCCACTGAACGGGCCGTCTTTAATTCTCCTCGACCACTTAGCTCAAGCTCATGCAATAAAAAAGACCCGGGGGTTACCCGAGCCTCTTTAGTATTTCGACGCCAAACCGCTCGAATCAAGCCCTGCTCTTGCGTCAGCACATCCAGTAAGACTTTATTGTCTTGAAATGGACGCGTATGAATCACATAGCCCTGAACTCGCACGATAAGCTAGTCTTCTTGGTAGCCTAAACTCGCCAAAGCACGCTCATCATCAGACCAACCGGAACGTACCTTGATCCATAGATTAAGCATGACTTTTTGCTGGAAGAGGTTTTCCATGTCGATACGAGCTTCTTTACCAATTAGCTTAATCTTGGAGCCTTTGTCACCAATGATGATACGCTTTTGGCCATCACGCTCTACCAGAATCAAAGCACTAATATGGATGGTTGCCCCTTCAAATACAAACTCTTCAATCTGTACCGCCACTTCATAGGGGACTTCTTGACCTAACTGGCGAGTGATCTTTTCACGAACGATCTCAGCCGCCAAGAAACGAGAGCTACGATTGGTAATTTGGTCATCAGGGTAATACTGAGTGCCTTCGGGAATGTAGCTTTCTACCAGATTCTCAAGACGATCAAGATTATTGTTACGTAACGCAGAAATCGGCACGATCTGCGCAAACTCCATCTTTTCAGACAGCATCATCATACGTGGCAGAAGTTCGTCTTTTTCTTCCAGCTTATCAATTTTATTGACCACTAAAATCACTGGGCAATCAACATATTGGAGCTTAGATAGCACCACATCATCTTCATCGGTCCAGCGTTCAGCATCAATCACAAACAGCACCAAATCAACGTCTTTTAACGCAGAAGATGCGGTACGGTTCATAAAACGGTTAATCGCCTTATCCTGACCTTTATGAAGCCCAGGGGTATCCACATAAATGGTTTGTATATGGCCTTTTGTTTGCACACCAAGAATTTGATCACGGGTCGTTTGCGGTTTACGCGAGGTGATCGAAAGCTTTTGCCCTAACACATGGTTCATCAGGGTGGATTTACCAACGTTTGGACGCCCCACAATGGCAACAAAGCCGCAGTGAGTAATGTCTTGTAATTCTTCTTCGTGCATTTATTTCTTTTCCAATTGTTTCAATGCTTTGGACGCAGCATTTTGCTCAGCGATACGACGACTACTGCCTTTGCCCTCTATAGGCGATTCAAACAACTCAATTTGGCAATGGACAAAGAATGTCTGGTCATGAGGCTCACCTACAATATCCACCACATCGTACTGTGGCAGAGCATGCTTGCGAGCTTGCAAGAATTCCTGCAGACGTGTTTTCGCATCTTTTGTCACAACCTTTAAAGAGGTGGCGTTAAGACGCTCTTTGTACCATTCCAAAATGTGCTGACGGCAGACATCCATACCTGCATCTAAATAGATAGCGCCAATGATGCCTTCTACTGCATCCGCAAGGATAGAGTCTCGGCGAAAACCGCCGCTTTTCAACTCACCCGCTCCCAGTTTAAGGCAATCCCCTAGCTGGAACTCTCGAGCCAATTCCGCCAAGGTATCTCCCTTCACCAAAGAAGCCCGTAAGCGGCTTAACTCGCCTTCCTTTGCTTTAGGAAAGCGATGAAACAAATCCTCAGCAATCACATAATTTAGAATCGAGTCACCTAGGAATTCTAGGCGCTCATTATTCTTGCCGCCATAACTGCGGTGGGTCAGAGCCAGCTCTAGCAAACCAAGATCTGCAAAAAAGTACCCTATTCGGCGACTCAATTTTTCATAAAGAGAGTTCAAAATGTCTCCAATAACAACTATTCAATTAAACCATTATTCTTAAAGCTTGGAAGGCTAAAAAACTCATTCCAATGCAACCAAACATAAAATGCTCGGCCTTTTAGATTTTCTTCTGGTACAAAGCCCCATACTCGGCTGTCGGCGCTATTATCTCGGTTATCACCCAAGACAAAATAATGACCTTCAGGCACCACCCAATCCCCTTCTAAAGGATTACGGCGAAAACTCTTGTAGACCTGATGATCCACGCCCTCTAGATGCTCTTCATAAAGACGCACAGGCTCTCGGTTAGGATTTAGAGACACGGGCAATTCTGCTAATAAGCTTTCATCCACCAGCTTACCGTTCACCATCAAACGCTTGTTGTGGTAGCTGATCACATCCCCAGGCAGGCCGATCATACGTTTAATATAGTTTAAGCTTGGGTCTTCAGGGTACTTAAACACCACCACATCGCCGCGCTTAGGCTCAGTTGTTGGGATCAATGTCGTATTGAGTACAGGCAGTCGAACCCCGTAATCAAATTTGTTCACCACAATAAAATCGCCGATCTTCAACGTTGGCAGCATTGAACCAGAAGGAATCTGAAAAGGTTCGATCACAAACGAACGCAGACCAAAAATTACCGCGATGATCACAAAGTAAGATTTTACCTCCGACAACCATTTCGGTGTCTCGGCAAGATGCTGCTTTGTGTTTTTATCTAACTGAGATAAGGCTTCCGGTGCCATTTCAGCCATTACTGCTTTACGTTTAGGGGCATACACGATGCGGTCGTATATCCAAGCAGCCGCCGTTACAATAAAGGCAATGGCTAAAATCAACTCAAAATCCATACTACTTCTCCAAGCAAAAGAGCCGCACTAAATGCGGCTCTGGTTGATTCCGTCTTAACTGTCTACTTTCAGCACCGCCAAGAATGCAGATTGCGGAACCTCAACGTTCCCCACTTGCTTCATCCGCTTCTTACCTTCTTTTTGCTTCTGGAGCAGCTTCTTCTTACGGCTCACGTCACCACCATAACACTTCGCGGTTACGTTCTTACGCAATGCTTTTACCGTCGTTCGAGCAATGACTTTAGCGCCTACAGCCCCCTGAATCGCCACGTCAAACATTTGGCGTGGGATCAAGTCTTTCATCTTTTCACACAGGGCGCGGCCTTTATGTAAAACATTGTCCCGGTGCATGATCAGAGCCAAAGCATCCACGCGATCACCGTTGATCAAGATGTCCAAACGCACTAACGGAGCGGGTTCGAAATGCGTAAACGCATAATCTAAAGACGCAAACCCACGGCTACAGGATTTCAATCGGTCAAAGAAGTCCAGCACCACTTCGTTCATCGGCAAATGGTAACGTAACTGCACTTGGTTACCCACGTACAGCATGTCCTTTTGAATACCACGCTTTTCAACACACAAAGAAATAACGTTACCCAAGTACTCCTGAGGCACCAAGATGTTAGCTTCTACAATCGGTTCGCGCATCTCGCGAATAGTCCCTAAATCAGGCATTTTAGACGGGCTATCTACATTGATAACTTCACCTGAGTTTAGTTCCACCTCATATACTACGGTTGGTGCCGTTGTAATCAGGTCCAAATCGTATTCACGCTCTAGTCGCTCTTGAATGATTTCCATGTGCAGCATGCCCAAGAAACCACAACGGAAGCCAAAGCCTAATGCGTCGGAGGATTCTGGCTCGAAGAACAAGGACGCATCGTTTAACGTTAATTTATCTAACGCTTCACGGAAATCTTCATAGTCATCAGAGCTAACCGGGAAAAGACCTGCGTACACCTGGGGTTTCACTTTTTGGAAACCTGATAACTGGGCGACGTCTTGGGAGTGAATATGAGTGATCGTATCACCCACTGGCGCACCATGGATGTCCTTGATGCCTGCGATCACATAACCCACTTCGCCCGCTTTCAAAATGCCCGTTTCTTTACGTTTTGGCGTAAAGATACCGACGTTATCCACTGGGTAGCTTTGCTTGGTAGACTTGATAAAGATCTTGTCTTTCTTCTTCAGGGTGCCTTGTTTAATACGTACAAGAGACACAACCCCTAGGTAGTTATCAAACCAAGAGTCGATGATCAACGCCTGCAGAGGTGCTTCTGTATCACCCTCCGGTGGTGGAATGGTGGCAACCAAACGCTCCAGTACATCGTCTACGCCAACACCTGTTTTCGCAGAACAGGTTACGGCGCCCACAGCATCGATACCGATGATCTCTTCGATCTCAGCGGACACCCGCTCAGGCTCAGCTTGAGGTAGATCGATCTTATTCAACACAGGCATGACTTCGAGGCCTTGCTCGATGGCGGTGTAACAGTTCGCCACAGATTGAGCTTCAACGCCCTGAGCTGCGTCCACTACTAGCAAAGCCCCTTCACAGGCCGCTAAAGAACGGGATACTTCGTATGAAAAGTCCACGTGCCCAGGAGTATCGATAAAGTTCAACTGGTAGGTGTTGCCATCCTGTGCATGGTAATCCAAGGTCACACTTTGAGCTTTGATGGTAATACCGCGCTCACGCTCGATATCCATAGAATCAAGAACTTGAGCAGCCATTTCGCGCTCACTTAGTCCTTCACACTTCTGAATGAAGCGGTCAGCCAACGTCGACTTACCGTGGTCGATGTGGGCAATAATAGAGAAATTTCGGATGTGCTTTAAATTATTTGACACTTTACACTCACACTTAAAAAGCGATTTCTATAAGAGTACCTGTTGATAAGTCAGCTAGTTCGGCACAGCCAAAGCCCCGTGGAGTGAATGACACCCACTGAGTTTTCAATAAATGACTTATAAACAGGTTCTCAGGACAAAATATGGCGCGCATTCTACCGAAAATCATGGATACACTCCATTTATTTCAGCAGAATCACACCATTTGTTCATTTCGTTACGGTAAAACAATGCCACGCTGTTTTAAAACTCGCTCAACCGTATCAACCGTTGCCTGAGTGTGGGAATCAATCTCTAGATTTACCTTTGAACCCACTTCCAATTGACCAAATGTCGTCAAACGTAAGGTCTCTGGAATCAGTGACACTTCAATCCAATCATCACCAATATCGCTAATCGTTAAGCTTGCCCCATTCAAGCCCACATAGCCTTTATCAAACAAATAACGGCGAGCATCAATCTCATCATTAGCCACCTGAAAGCGAATATGAAAACTCTCACCAATTTGCTCAAGCTTGCTGACTGTCACAGTTGTCATAATGTGACCAGACATAACGTGACCACCGACTTCGTCACCCATTTTGGCAGCACGCTCGAAATTCACGATGGAGCCGCCTTCCAGTAGGCCGATATTAGTTAGATTTAGGGTGGTATCAATGACATCAAAAGCCAAGGTTTCTGCATCCATCTCTGCAACCGTTAAACAAACCCCATTGATTGCAACACTGGCTCCCAGTTGCTGGTCGTGCATCACACCCTGAGGAAATGCAACTTTTAAACGTCGATTACGGCCCTGTGGTTGACAGGACGCAACTTCCGCCATACCTTGAACGATACCCGTAAACATAAATAGATCCTCTTATTGAAATATTATTAAGCTTGGTTATAAAACCAGCGACTTAGAGGTGACTGAAGATTTTATATACTAAACCGACTCAAGCCCACTATGACAGGGCTTTGAGGGAGTTATTACGGCATCTCTACAACAGTTATCCACAAGCGAAGTGGATAATACCCCGTCACAAATTTTGATGATGTGATTCTTAATGCGTCTATTCTACCGACTTTTCAAGTCCACTCTGACTCTTTACTTGGTGCTTGCAACCGCCTCGGTTTTAGCCAGCACCTATCAACCTTTCTTATGGAAAGTGCAATATCAGCGAGCCACCGTCTATCTTGCTGGGTCGATTCACGCTCTAACAGAAGATTTTTATCCTCTCCCGACTGCCTATGAATCCGCCTTTAATGAGTCCGACCGGCTAGCAGTTGAATTAGACCCGCAAGCTTTAGACCCTTATCGGTCCGCCCAGATAGTACGCCAAAAAATGTGGCTCCCTGAGGGTGTGACCCTAGAAAGGTTCTTATCAGACGCACATCTAAAGCAACTCAAAGAGCTGGCCAAACACAATGGCTCTAGTTATGAGCAGATGCTCAAACTACGCCCATGGATGTTGGTAGAACAGCTCACTCAAGCACAGCTTGCACAAGGAGACTACCAGGCAGATTTAGGAGTAGACCTTCACTTTCTAACGCTAGCAAAAGAAAAAGGCCTGCCAATCCTTGAGCTAGAGACCCTTAGCCAACAAATCAACGCCATTGCAGATGCGCCATTTCAAGCCCAGCTTGCCATGTTGGAAACCAGTCTAGATCAATATGAAGATCAAGATTACATGGGCGAAATGGTAGAATATTGGCGGACCGCAAAGCCAGACGAACTTTATCAATTCGTTTATGAGGACGTCCTTACAACTCCTGCTTTGAAGCCCATGATGGAAGCGTTATTAGACAAGCGTAATCGCCATATGGCGGATATTATTGGCTTATACCTAAGCCAAGCTCCCTCCCGTCCTTTAACCACATTTGTGGTGGTAGGCGCCCTACACTTAAGTGGCCCTAACAGTGTGATCAAACTATTAGAGCAAAAAGGTTACTATGTTGAGCCTCTGTTCACGGCCCAGTGACATCAAAAAAGCCTCTTTGTGAGAGGCTTCATGAGACATAAGCAAACATCCAAAAAGGATTATTTGAGACGATCGATCATCTCTTGGGTCACTAATACGATACCGTCTTCATTACGATAGAAACGCTCCGCATCGGCTACCGGGTCTTCACCAATAATGGTATTTGGCGGAATTTGAGTATCCGAATCCACCACCACATTTGTTAGCTGGCAATGACGTCCGATATCACATCGAGGTAGCACCACAGACTTTTTTACATGGGAATAAGAATTAACACGAACGTTATTAAACAAAATAGATTGCTCGACAGTGGAGCCAGATACAATACATCCTGCAGAGACCACTGAGTTAAGAGCAGTCCCGATACGCTCTTCATAATTGTAGTTAAACTTTGCCGCTGGACGTTGATAATGAGTCGTTCGAATTGGCCAAGACTCATCGTATAAATCAAGCTCAGGCACCAACTTGGTTAAATCCATGTTCGATTCCCAATAGGCCGTCAAAGTACCTACATCCCGCCAATAAGGTTTACCAGGGTAACTGTCGTTGGGAATACAACTGCGACTAAAGTGATGGGCCTTAATTCGTGAGCTACCAACAAACAAAGGAATCAAATCTTTACCAAAATCGTGACTGGACTGATTATCTTTAGAGTCATTATTTAGTTTGTCACGGAGAAACTTGGTACTAAAAATATAAATCCCCATACTGGCTAAAGAAACATTTGGATTGCCTGGCATGGTGGGCGGATTTTTTGGCTTTTCTTCAAAAGCGATAATATTATCGTCTTCATCAACATGCATTATGCCGAATTGATCCGCTTCTTTAACGGGCACTTCAATACAAGCAACTGTGACATCAGCCCCATTCTCAATGTGTTCTTGCAACATAACACTGTAGTCTTGACGATACACATGATCCCCAGCAAGAATTAATATGTACTCGCTGTTTAACTCATTAATCATCTTTAGGTTTTGATAAACCGCATCGGCCGTTCCGCGATACCAGTCTTCACCGGTTTGCTGCTGAGCAGGCCAAAGCTCAATAAACTCATTAAAGTCGGAACGCAAAAAGTTCCAACCTCTTTGTACATGCTGGTTCAAAGTATGGGAGCGATATTGAGTAAGTACCGCTATTTTTCTCATACCTGAGTTAATACAATTTGAAAGAGGAAAGTCGATAATTTTATATTTGCCAGCAATGGGCACTGCAGGCTTGGAACGGTGATCAGTGAGCTGTTTTAGACGGGACCCTCGACCTCCTGCCAGGATTAACGAGAGTGTATTCATTCGAGCGGTATTCAAATCCATATCTTACCCTTATTTTTATCCAAGCCTAACATTACATTAGCGTGTTATTAGGTATACTCTGGTCATATTAGTAAATCAACATGAAAAGGGAATTATGAAAGTCCTCTTTGCCGCATCTGAGATTCACCCTCTCATAAAAACTGGCGGGCTTGCAGATGTTGCAGGCTCTCTCCCTATCGCCCTGAAAAAACAAGGCATTGACATTAAACTCATTATGCCTGCCTATTCAGGCATATTAGACAAGGTCAAACCGATAAAAAGAGAAACCAACCTTGGTAATCCTTTCAATACGGGCGACCTTATACTATTAGAGTCTAGCTTACCTAACTCTGACGTTCCTATTTATCTTGTGCAATGCCAAAGTTTATTCGAACGTGACGCAGGTCCCTATTTAGACAGTTATGGCTATGACTATCCTGATAATCATATTCGATTCGCAGCTTTTTCTTGGGTCTGCGCATTTCTTGCCCAGCATGGGCAGCTACTAGGATGGAAGCCTGACTTACTGCATTTGAATGATTGGCAGACCGGCTTTGCCGCAGCCTATCTTAAAGCTTGGAAAACTCAACATCCGCCGATTATTACAACCGTACATAATCTACGTTACAACGGAAGCTTTCCATTGGAACGATTCCCAGACGTGCGCTTGTCAAACGATCTACTCAACATGCACGGTATGGAGTTTTACGGTCAATTCTCGGCATTAAAGGCTGGCTTGGTGTTCGCCGACGCCATCACCACAGTGAGTCCAACCTATGCTAAGGAAATCCTAACGCCAGAATACGGTGATGGACTAGACGGCACTCTCAGCGCTATAAGTCATAAGCTTACCGGCATTCTCAATGGTGTGGATTATGATGAATGGTCGCCAGAAGTGGACCCTCACATTGATACCCAATACAGCATCGACAGCATTGACAAAAAGCTGGCGAACAAATTAGCCCTACAGCGAGAAAACAACTTACCAGAAAAGCCCGAGGTGCCTGTCTTTGGCGTGGTCAGCCGTTTAACAGAACAAAAGGGGCTCGACCTGATTCCAATCGCCATGGAAACAGCCTTGAAGCAAGGTGCTATGTTGATTCTATTAGGATCAGGAGACGCAACATTGGAAGCCCAATACCTTGCTTTGCAAGAACGCTATCCTCAGCAGGTGGCAGTTCGTATTGGTTATGACGAAGCATACTCCCACAGACTTCAGGCTGGCGTTGACATTCTTTTGATTCCGTCCCGCTTCGAACCCTGTGGTCTGACTCAATTGTACGCTTTGAAATATGGAACACTGCCCTTAGTTCGTAAAACGGGGGGTCTAGCGGACACCATTTTTGAAGTCGGCAATAAGGCCAACGGATTCGTATTTGAAAATGCGTCCATTAAGGATTTAACGGATGCCATACAGCGCTCGTTAGCAGCGTTTGCCAATTTAGGCACTTGGCGAGAACTCCAGCATAACGCTATGGGACAAGATCATAGTTGGAAGCGAGTAACAGGAGAGTGGATCTCCCTTTACAAGAAGCTCTTGAGCAACGCTTAAATCATAGACTCTGCAATCATAGAGAATTGCAGAGTCTCTCCTCTCATCTAACGCTTAGTATTAGCCCAGTCCATCATGCCATTTAACATGGCTTGCTGTGGTGCGCCATCTTCCACCAGTTCGGATAAAGCGGTTGCAAGAATGGTTTTAAAGGCTTCCGTGTTACATGGGGACTGTTTGGAAATAGCTAAAAACAGTCCTTCACTACTGATGGCAGGCTCCATTGCCACAACCTTTTCAGCAAGACCTAGATGGTCCGCATAAGCGGCTCCTGGACCTCGCTCATAGAGAACATAGTCAGCCCGACCAGCAATTAACATATTAAACGCTTGATCGAGACTGGCGACTTTTAACAAATTAAGATTATCTCGGGCGTACTCATCAAATGTTTGACCAAAGCTGTTGTTGATCACAGTGACGCCCCAACGACCCACTAAATCCTCCCGCTGATGGTAGGGAAACTTATGATCATTAGCCTGCCACACCACACTCTTAGTAAACAGCATAGCTGGCGAAAAGTACTCCATGTAATCCGCCCGTTCGGAGGTGTAAAAGGCCCCCGCCATTAAATCGACTCGACCACTGCGCACTTCTTGCTGGGATCTAGACCAAGGCCCCACATACTTCATGCTTATCGGTACATGTATTTTTTCAGAAAGTCGTTGTAGCAGATGAGAAACCGCCCCCTCTAGATGATGTCCTGACTCACTCTGCCACAAGAATGGCGGGTATTCAGGATTACCTGTGGCGGTTAGCGACATGCATTCAGAGGGTTGAGCGAAGGCCTTGCCACCCATAGACATGAGCAACAAAGTTGTTAAACCAATGAGATTTTTCGTAATTCTAGGTGCGGTTGCTTTTCGACGTATCATAAATCATTTTTTAGGATGTTAGATGGAACATACATTGCCCAGAACTCTCATCCATTTGAGTCGACTAAAGCTTACTTACACTTATAAAGCCATAAATAACAACTAATTACAAACATTTGAGTGACTTTGTCCACTAGTTAAAATGGCCACAAGCATGAAGTCGATGAACGAGGCTCAGTGCCCAAGACAAAGGGCAATTCCACCTTGTCATCGCAGCGCTCCGCCGCTAACTCAAATTCATCTTGGCTCACTTGGAAATATCGAGCGCCCTCTGGTAACTCTCTAGACAATGAGCCCTGGGGCAAACGCTTAGTAAAATCTATCCATACTTTCTGTGCGCCTGAGCTCCCCGTTATCTTCATCGGAGTGTTGTCATCCATACCCAACCAAACGGTCGATAAATAGTCATCGCTAATAGCTAGGAACCAGCTATCCCTCTGATCATTTGTCGTACCGGTTTTGGCTGCAAAGCGCATAGCTGGAAAGGTCGCTTGGGCTGCCCTTGCCGTACCAATTTCTGGCACTTTTGTCATGCCAGCCAAGGTGACACCCAAGGCTTCTTCGGTAAAGGGCACATCCGTTTTACGATCAAAACGCTTCAACACCTTACCACCTTGGTCCATCACAGATAGCACTACACCTAACTCACTGCTTGCTCCGACAGAAGCGACTGGCTGGTACAAGCGCGCCACTTCAAAAGGAGATAGCTCAAGGGAACCTAAGGCAACAGAGGGATACATGGTAAACGGACGCTTCACACCGAGCTGTCGCAGGGTATCACCTATACGATCAAAGCCTAACTGATTTGCAAGATCGATAGTGGCCAGGTTATAGGACTTCGACATAGCCACATACAAGGGCACTTCCCCATGGGTGGTGCGACTATAGTTCTGTGGTGCCCACACTTGATTGCCGATCTTAAATTGCTGCGGTTCGTCTTGTACTCTGTCCCACCAGGTATAACGGCCTGAAGAAATAGCCGCTAAGTAAATAGCAGGCTTCACCAAGGACCCTATTGGCCTAACAGCAGCCAGTGTGCGGTTAAAACCGCTGTAGTATTCATCAGAAGAACCAACAATAGCCCGCACTTGTCCCGTACGTCTGTCGGTCACCACCATGGCGCCCTGTAAATCTTTAAGGGATTTATCTGCCCGAGCCAGAGCGTCCACCTGACTATGCATGGCATCTATGGCCGCTTTTTGCGCTCGCACATCAAGGCCCGTGTAGATTCTGAGGTTTTCTGTTGCTAACCGAGTGGGATCAAAATCCCGCTCAAGCTGCATCGACACTAAGTCAAGGTAGTCACCAAAAATGGAGCGGCGTTTTCCTTTGGTCGCCAGACGTAATGGTTGTTTCTGAAGGACATTGGCATTCTCTCGAGTCAGTCGATTCTGGTCCACCAGAATATCAAGCACCACATTACGTCGTTCCTTAGCACGCTCAGGATTACGACGGGGGTTGTAAAGGGATGGCCCCTTCACCATTCCCACCAATAACGCCAGTTCATCAATATTTAGCTCATTAAGCGGGCGTGAAAAAAAGTACTGACTCGCCGCGGCAAAACCATGGAGAGCACTGCTCCCCTCCTGAGCCAAATACACCTCGTTCACATAAGCGGTAATTATCTCTTCTTTGCTGTAATGATATTCCAAAGATAACGACATGATGACTTCCGTCAGTTTACGGGTGTAGGTCCGTTCTGACGACAAATACATATTTTTAACCAACTGCTGGGTAAGAGTGGATCCCCCTTGACGACGCGCCCCAGAGGACAAGTTAACAAACGCAGCCCGCGCAATACCGGTAAAAGAAATACCAATATGATTAAAGAACTCCCTATCCTCAGTGGCCGTTAAGATCTCAATCAAATTTTTCGGAATTTGCTCATAGGTTAGGATATCGCGACTTTCCGTGTTGCCATTGTATAAATAGCCAATTTTCTGTGGCTCCAATACCGCTGTGGCATGACGCTTTCCGGTTAAATCTGTAATTTGAAGTCTGCCGCCTTCAAATGCAAAGATGCGACGCGCTTCTGAATGATAGCCAGTATGATCCGTGTAAGGACGTAGATGGGCACTGACCTTCGTTGCACTGCGAGCTGCCCAACCAACCTTCTGACTATTGCGACCAAAACGATAGCCCACGGCCGCTAGCAAGGACTCTAAATCCTCTTTGCGCCAGGGTGCACCATCTCGCAAAATCGTGGGCGCACTATAGACTTCGGCCGGCACTTGCCACTTTTGGCCTTCAAATAAAGCCACCACCTGACGGTCCAGCCACCAAACCCAAATGGCAAAGGGGATACTGCCAATCAGACCAAGTAAGATTAGCCATTTAAACACTCGACGCAGAAAGGAGCGCTGTTGCTTTCTTTTAGGTGAAGAGGAGCCTTTCTTGCTTGATTTAGAGCGTCGAACGGGAGTTTTTTTAGAGGTAGGTGCAGTTTTCTTAGTCATGGCAGGGAGTATAAATTGGGGCAATAGTTGGAGCAATCAACAAGACCGGAGATACCCCTATCTTTTCAGTGTTGATACACTAAATTAACACTCTACAATCAAGATCCCCATGGAAAACAAGATTCCCCTATCCAAAGAACAGTCACTATCCATTGCTGCACTTTCAATGGAACAAAGCATTGAGCTATATGTCCAAGGAATGCGGGTCATGATACTGAGGTTATCTAACGGTTTGCACGCCTACGAAAATCTTTGTCCCCATAGGGCAAAGCCACTTTCAGAAGCGTCCCACCTCACCTTCGACGAAAGCGGCACCCTAATCGAATGCGAACACCATGGCGCCCAGTTTTTACCAGAATCAGGACTCTGTATCACAGGGCCTTGCCAAGGTCAGTCCCTAACAAAACTCTCTATCCATCATGACGGCAGTCGTTACATTTTACTACTAAGTATTGGGACCGGAAGTTAGTTCCCTCGTTACAGAGTTTGATATGATGGATAAAAACAATGCTAATCTCGACACAAGGTTCTTTGAATGCAAACAAATGAAAATAAGATCCAGAACGCACTCATTGACATTATCAATGGTCTAAAACAGTCCATGCGCGTTGCGATGCATCAGCACAATGTCTCCTTGTCGCCGTTATACTTCATTGTTATGAAGCACATCGATGAAGATGAACAATGCACCGCCATCAAATTAGCCTCCAAACTACAAAAAGACAAAGGCCAAATCACACGCCTAATCAAAGAGCTTGAAGTACAAGAATTGCTAACCAGAGAACCTAACACAAAAGATAAGCGCAGCTTCTTTCTGAGCCTCACCCGTAAAGGAAAAAATTGCTATAAAACCCTAGAAAAACATGACATCGAGGCACTACAAGTCATGATGCAGGGTTTATCTGATGAGCAGATCGCTGCTTTTATTGAGATAGCCAACACAATGGCAGCGAACCTAGCGGAGCACAACCAACAAGCTCCGCATTAAACAATTTCAGATCTTAGCTGATCAAGAAACGTCTCCATAAAGGCTGTACGGCGCTTTGCTTCTGCTTTCCCCGCTTGAGTCTGAAAGCTGTCTGCTAAACACAGCAGCTTGTTGTAAAAATGATCAATACTAAAAGTCGTATCATCCGGTCTGCGGTCTTCACAAAAAGGGTCTAAGGTTTGATAGAGTTCACGGCCCAACTGACCACCCACCATCATGCACCGTGCGACACCGATCGCCCCTATTGCATCTAATCGATCAGCATCTTGCACCACCTTGGCTTCGACAGTTTCAGGCACTACGGCAGCACTGTAGCTGTGGGCAGTAATACTGTGTTTAATCGCTTTCAACGCACCATCTGCGTACCCTAGCTCACTCAAAAATACAGAAGCCTGTTCTGCTGCCATCCCTGACGCCAAATGTCTTTCAGGGTGATTTTTAGGCAAATTAACCAAATCATGTAACCAGGCAGCAGGCACTACGATGAAAGGATCAGCCCCTTCGGCGTTGGCCAACTGGCGGGCGCTAACCACAACTCGTTTAATATGCGCGAGGTCATGGGCAGAGTCTTGAGCCATATGCTGGCTTATATACGCCTCACAAGCCTGCTCTATGGCCTCTAAGGAAAGCTTTGGCAAAGTGTTGGTATTCATCAGTCAGACGATTCTTCATTATTAAAAAGCCAACTATCATACCAGCCCAACACCTCTTCTGCTGGCATAGGACGGGAAAACCAGTACCCTTGCCCAAGATCACACCCAAGTCCCAGTAAATACTCCGCATGCTCCTCCGTTTCCACACCTTCAGCAATGACGTCTAAATGAAACGCATCAGCAAACCCAATCACTCCCTTAATGATGGCAAGATCATCAGGCTGATTAATCATATCCCGCACAAAACTATGGTCGATTTTCAGCATATCTACAGACATTTCTTTGAGATGACTCAAGGTGGAATAACCAGTACCAAAATCATCCAATGAGGTAGAAATCCCCATTTTCTTACAACCATTAATGACAGCTGCCACTTTGGCGAGATCTTCAATGGCACTGGTTTCTAAAATCTCTAACTCTAAGGCATGGGCCACAGACTCTGGATACCCCTCAAGAGCAGACTCCAAATCGGCTAAAAAATTAGGTTGCTGCAGTTGATAACCCGCCAAATTCACACTGACGCTCTGCCCGTAACCGAGTTTTTGCCAAGCATCAATCTGAGCTACTGCCGTCTTAATCACCCAATGACCAATCTCTAACTCAAGTGGCTGATTGGTTAAAGTGGGCAGAAAAGTCACAGGAGGCAAGATGCCGCGAGCGGGATGACGCCAACGAATAAGTGCCTCATACCCAATAACCTCTCGAGTGCGCATATTAATTTTAGGTTGATAGAATAAGCAAAACTCTTTGTTGTCATAAGCCAGCTGGATTTCTTCGTATAACCTATGTTGCTCAATCAGAATACTTTCATGGGAAGAATTGAAGACATGTAGACGATTACGGCCAGCAATCTTTGCCTGGTACATGGCTTGATCGGCCTGTCGAATTAACTGATCTGCTTCGACACCATTCGCTTGAGGGTACGAGGTAATGCCAATACTGGCACTGATCTGCAGCTCAATACCTGAGACTAGGAAAGGCTCAGACAAGGATTGCAATAAAGACTCTAAAGCCCCCTCTGAGACTTCCAGGTCTTCTCCCTTTTCTAGGGGCATTAAGATAACAAACTCATCCCCACCAAAACGAGCCACCACCTTCCCCTCGTCTAAGGTGGCCAACATACGCTGGGAAACCTGCACTAACAATATATCTCCAGTCTCATGACCAAAGGTATCATTGACCTCTTTAAAGCCATCAAGATCAATAAATGCCAGTACAAACCTATGACCATTGATCTGAGCCTGAGCGATATGATGATCTAAAGATTGAGTCAAATTCGTACGGTTAGGCAATCCTGTCAGGGCATCGAAATAGGCAATGTGCGCCAACTGCTCTTCATTACGTTTTTGTCGGGTGATATCAGAAAACAAAGAAATATAGTGTGTGACTTTCTGATGAACATCTTTCACAGATGCGATGGTTAAATTCTGGGCGAAAATAGCTCCATCTTTGCGTTTATTCCAAACCTCCCCTTCCCAAAATCCATAGAGAAGAATCTGGCGCCACATTTCTTCATAGAACTCTCGACTCTGGCGCCCTGAACTCAAAATTCTTGGATTTTTCCCTAAGATGTCTGTTCTTGAATACCCCGTAATCCGACTGAATGCGTCGTTCACTTCAATGATTGCACCTTCTGGAGTCGTGATGGCGATGCCTTCACGAGCGTTGTCAAACACACTGGCAGACAGCTCTAATAGCTGCTGGGATTTATGGCGATCAGTGATGTCCAAGTGAGAACCCACTAACTCAGAGATTTCCCCCTCTTCGTTAAACAGCGCTTGAACTCTGTCTTCCACCCAAAGCCACTTAGTACCAGAGTGAATACGATAATTGGAGATAAGTGTCCCTTGGCAGCCCTTTACACGCCACTCTCGCATCGCTGCCAAGACGTCAGTCACATCCTCATCGTGGATGGAATTTGCCCACCATTTAGGCAAAGCTTTAATCTCTTCAGCAGTCAACCCATACAGCTTTTTACAGTTCGCACTAATAAAACGCAGCTGCAGTGTGTCCGGTGCTAAGGAATAAATCATAGCAGGACTACTGCTCAGCAAATCATCCAGCTGATCATAACTTTTAGACAGTAAAGTTTTGGCCAACTGTAGTTCGTCCACTACAGCGCCCAGCTTCTTATTTTGACGGTAGGTGAACCAAGAGGCACCGATCAGTATCAGCACAATGACATTCGCTAGAATCACATAGAGGGCATAGGCTTTAACAATCGCTACCCAAGACACTTGAGTCTTATCGTAGGGGGCTATTTTCAACTCTTTTAGCACCTGCTCCACCGGGAAATAATCAAGTGCAGGTACAAAGCCTGAGATCCCCAGGGCTTCCATACTGGAAATCGAGTTTGGCAAGCTCAACAGCCCAGCCGTAATACCTTTAACTACATTCATATCAATATGAGAAAGCGCCACCAAGGCCCATTCTGGGTACAGCCGAGTGGACACTTTAAAAGGATAGCCCGCCAGCGTCTGCTCATTCAGTACGCGAATATTGTCGAACGAGAGTTGTCCCGTCGCAACCATGTTCTCTAAAACACCCGACCGTACAAAACCGACGTCAGCCTGTCGATTTAATATTCCCTGTACAACGGCTTCATCAGAGTTGAATAACTGAACGTCATCAGCAGATGGGGAATTTAAGCCCCGGCTATAGAGCTCATAAATCTGAGCGATATACGTCTCTAAATAATCTAAAGCGACGCTTGCCACCTGGTGCTGGAAGACATTCTCAAGAGTAATATGAGAGTCCTCACGTCTTGTAAAGATGACGCCCCCCATCAAGTTGGTCGCACTACGCTCTTTCATTCGCCCCATGGTCACTAACGCAGCACTCATATTGCCCGCGCTGCGGTAAAGCAAATAATGAACAGGATCAATTAATACCACATCAAATTCGTGGCGCTCGATCCCCTGTTCCAAAGCCTTTGCATCCACCAAAAATAACTCGATAGAATAATCATCAATAAGATTTTCTAGATCATCGATCACCGGTTGATACTTAGCCATAAGCATCACATCGGGCTGATAGGATAAAACCGCTAACCTAATCTTATGGTCAGCGATCGCAGTAAGCGGGATTAATAAAATAAATGCTAAAATCCATCTAGGCATAAAAACCTACTACTCTATTCTAAATAAAAATGCCGGCTGAAGCAGAGCTCTAAGCTGATAATCAGGCAGTAAAGGCAGACCGTTATTCATAGACAAATTGATCAGTTGTATCGCCTGGTAAAATTCAGAATCTAGCGTCAGCATACGCTTGTTATAATCTAAATCAGGTAAATATAGACCACTAAAAACTTTTCGGTTTTCTTCATAGCTCAAGGATCGCCAAGCTGCAATACGCCTAAGAGCATCTTCCGAATTAACTCTTAAATATTGAAGTGCTTTGAAATGAGCCGCTAACAGCTCTGTTATTGCGCTTTCACGAAAGAACCTTGCATCCCTTCGCACTACCAAAACATCGTAAATGATTCCGGGAAAATCGCGGCTATCGTATACCCTAAACGCGCCTTTCTGCTCAAGATAGGAGGCATAAGGCTCAAAGGTAATAGCATAGTCAAACGCTTTAGTATCCCAAAATACCACCTGATCATTTGGAGGAATTTCTACTATGTCTACGTCATTCTTATCAAAGCCTGACGCCTTAAATACCTCATGCAAAACAATAGCACTGACAGTGTTCCCTTCGTAGGCAATTCGACTACCCTTTAAATCCACCCAAGAAGCTTGCTCTTTCTGAGACATCAGCACATCAGCCCCCACCGATTCATCTAGAATCGCCACAATATCCAATGGCACTCCTCGACTTCGGGCGTATAGAGCCTCATCAAGCGTTAACGCCGCAGCCTGAACTTCCCCCGCTTCCAGTAGGGCCAATGATTGGGAAGCGTTTTTCACCTGTACCACACTGATATCATCAGGCAACCAAGAGAAATGTTCCGCCACCACAAAACTCTCATAGCCAGGCCATGGATGAAGGCTGAGCTTCAGAGGTTTACCACTAACAAGCACATACAGTATTACGCCAGTCAAAAATACGACCAACACAATTAAGATGATACGAATACGCTTCAGATTATCCTCCTGCAAACATCGCTAAATACCCGGCACAGCATCTTTGAAGAGAGCACTTTATCAGAGCCGAATAAGAACGAAGTTAAAACCTCGAACATTCAAAAGAAAACAACGCTCAAAAGCTCTCGAGATAGCGTTTCTTTACAAATATACGCGAAGGAAAACTAGCAATTAATATATTAGCGGCTAATGTAATAATATTTACTTATGAGATGATATAAGTCAGTTTTCACGATACTTACACGAACACGAAACGTGAGAAATCTAGTATATTACCGTTATTCATGACGAAGCCTTAAATTGGAGTTCCATAGGATGGCCAGACAGCGAACATACGATATTCGCGCCGTTTTACTCTCAGGCATAGCCTTTGTCGCTATCTGTATCGCTGGTGGATACGTTACCAAGCTATCCAATGATAACTTTGTTCAAAGTCAACGAATCTACCTTGGCAGCACAGCCCGTTCACAAGCCTCTGATTTAGAACGCAGTCTTTCTCTTGCTTTCACCTCGACTCAAATACTTGCTCACCAAATCGAAGTTGATCAGGGCAATACTGAGCTGTTTGAAAACTACGCCGAAAATATCATGGACTCCATTGGTGGCATCGAAAATATTCAATTGGCCCCAGATGGCATTATCCAGTTTATCTATCCCCTTAAAGGCAATGAAAATGCGATAGGTTTGGATGTCTTAAACCACCCAAGATACCGAGAGGCAGCTCAACTCGCCATTAGAGAAAAAACCATGATCGCCGTGGGTCCCGTCAAGCTGGTACAGGGAGGCATTGCGGTCATTGGTAGAACACCGATTTTTATCGGGGGAACAGATAACGCCAAATTTTGGGGCTTTGCATCGGCTCTCATTCTGCTGGACAATTTATTAGCAGACACAGGCATCCGCGAGCTCGAAGAAGAAGGTTACAGCGTCACATTAGAGCGAAATCATACGGACACGTCTGAGAAATCAGTCTTTTACGAATCCAGCACCCCTATCAACCCCAAAACCGCTGTACAATCTGATATCACCCTCCCCACTGGTACCTGGACGCTCATCATCTCTTTGGATGTCTCAGATAGAATAGAATCCCGCTCCCACACATTAATGCTTATCACAGTGGTCATAGGCGTACTGACTTCTTTGTTTCTATTTTTGATTTCCATTAGGCCCAAACAACTTGAGCAAGAAGTGCAAAAGAAGACCAAAGAGCTTCAGAAACTTGCCTATAACGACCCGCTTACAGGCCTCCCTAACCGGCGCTACCTTAACGATCTTCTTCCCCAGTACTTATCAGAATTACAGGCTAACAACCAATCGGGCGCTTTCATCTATTTTGACCTCGATAACTTTAAGTCTATTAATGATTCCATTGGTCATGATGTCGGTGATCGAGTGCTCCAAGAGGTCGCTCGACGACTGACTAACAGCATTGATGAAAACGATTTGATAATACGGTTGGGTGGGGATGAATTTGCCATCATCCTTGGCGATGGCAGTATCGATAGCATTGAAGACACGGCTAAAGAAATACTCTCGAACATACAAAAGATACTTCGGATCGAGCATAGGGAATTCAAGCTCAGCACATCCTTAGGGGTTTCTCTGTTTCCACAGCATAGCCAAAATGTACTTGAGCTCATGCGCTTCTCAGACGTTGCCCTCTACGAAGCAAAACACCGGGGTAAAAACCAATTCATTCTGTTTACAGACGCTATGCAGAAAAAGCTGATGGAACACCATCAGGAGGAACTTGCCCTAGCAAAAGCCATAAAAAACCATCAGCTTGTGCTCTACTTCCAGCCTCAGTTTGATTTGGAAGTCTCCAAAGTCATCGGAGCAGAGGCCTTGGTTCGTTGGATCCATCCACAAAAAGGTCTGGTATTCCCAGATCAGTTTATCCCTCTTGCAGAACAATCAGGCCAGATTCTTGAGCTTGGTAATTACGTCATTCGCAAGAGCTTTGAATACCTAAGATCTCGCTTTGATTTAGGTTTACCCCCTATTCTTCTGCACATTAACCTATCGTCACTGCAATTAAGCGACCTTAATCTAGTCCCCTTCGTAAAAGAAATGATTGACCTCTATAAAGTGCCTGGTCATTACATAGGATTCGAGATCACAGAGACCACTCTGTTAACAGACTTAGAACACGCCAAGAAAACCTTAAATGGATTGAAGGCCTTGGGGATCTGCATTGCCATTGACGATTTTGGTACGGGATTTTCGTCCCTTGGGCAGCTTAAAAACCTACCCGTGGATCTGATCAAGATTGACCGCAGCTTTGTGATGGATTTAGAAAACGATCCAGACGACAAAATGATTGTAGAAGCCATTATTGCCATGGCTCACAAACTGGATACTCAGGTGATTGCGGAAGGCATCGAATCTCATGGACAGCTTCAGATGCTGCGTGATTTCAAATGTGACTTGGGCCAAGGCTACCTTATCAGTCGCCCTATCCCGGAAGCAGAATTTAACCGCTTTGATGAAGACATTACACCACTACTGAAATAGCAGGCTTTAGAGTCTCTTCATTTGTTACAAACAGACTCCAATAAAAAAGCCCCAAGCTCTTAGCCAATGCAATCTTGCACTCGCATCTTAGAGCTTGAGGCTTTCTACGAGAGGCTAATTCGCCTCTGGCAGATTTAGGACGCTAGACAGATGGCACGACCGTGGTTGTGCACTTCCACTAGTTCCTTATGTAGGCTGCGAATTGCTACTTCGTAATCATCTTCATCAACTACGAACTGCATATCCACCTGACGCATAGATTGGTGCATAGCGATGACGTTGATGTCTTGTTCAGAAATGGCTTTCACGGCTTTTGCCAACATGCCTGTGGTTTTCATATCTGAACCGATAGCAGACACAATGGCCACTTTACGTTGCGCAATTTCTGCTTCTGGGAACTCTTCGCGAAGCACGCGCATAACACGCTTCATGGTCTTCAAGTTCACCGCAAGGTAGTGGGTAATGCTGTTCGCATTGATGTCTTTAGCGATGATATGAGCGCCAAGCTGATTAAGTACTTTTAAAATACCCATATCAAAGGCATCGATTTCACCCGCCATTTCTTGGTCAAATAGCTCAACTGCGTAGACACCACGGCTACCTGCGATGATCTCAACACATGGCTCATCAGAGACGTAATCACCGGTAATAAGCGTACCGCTGTGCTCTGGCTCAAAGGTATTTTTCACACGCAGTGCAATACCGCTCTGACGCAAACCTTTTGCTGCTTTAGGGTGGATAGCCTCCATCCCTAAGTTAGCCAATTGATCCGCTACATCATAGTTAGTACGTCCGATTGGCACAGCTTTGTCTTCACCTACCAAACGTGGATCCGCACTACTTAAGTGGAATTCCTTGTGGATGATGGCTTCACGGGCATGGGTTAAGACTGCGATACGGCTGAATGTCATCTCTGAGTAACCACGGTCAAAAGTGGTCATCAAGCCAGTTTCGCTGTGGGCATAACCGGTCGCAATAGGTAGCTGTTTAGACAAATCGATGTCTTTAAACGCTTCAATAATGCGCTCATCCAGTGACATGTGACTGTTGGTCTTCCAACCTGTCAAATCAACAAAAACCGCATCCACGCCATCGCGCTTCAGTAGGTTTGCCATGTTCCAAGCACTGTGCGCTTCACCTAGGCTGGCAAGCATTTCACGGACTGTCGCCAAATGTTCACTGATGGCAAAGTGACCGTGAGAACACAAGCGACTCAAATCTTCCAACGCTTCTTTGGCATCATCTAGACGACCTTCTAAAAAGTCGTTAGCTTCTTTAAGAAGCTCACTCTCACCAAATAGGTTGCGGTTAATGTCAAGCATAGTGGTACGAACGTCTTCAAAAGCATCGCCCCAAGCTTCTTGGTTACGGTCTTTTGCGAAGTGTGCGTAAATACCTGCGTCACCGGTTTTCTTAGCTTCCAGTAACTTATCGGTAATGCCGCCGTATGCCGACACTACAAAAATGCGTTGATACAGGTCTTCTCCACCTGCTGGCTTAAAAATTATATTGTCTCGAACCGAACGGTAGTCACTCATTGACGTGCCGCCGATTTTATCAACTGTGTGTAGTCCCATGATGTATCCGAAATTCTGTGGGGTTAAGGGAACCTCAACCTAGTGTGAGCGCCGGCGCGTAGTTTGTCATAAGGTCGCTCAAATATTAAGCATGAATTACATAAATCTTAATGAAATATGACCTTTTTAAACGCTGGATCGACTCCGGCTCTGCCTAGTCAGAATCGTAATCAGGATTCTTGGCACTGAGCTGAGATATGACGTGGTTAAAACGAGGTAAGCAAAGAGGAGCAAAAAGCTCCTCTGAAGGGATCATTAATCGACTAACTCGTAAGCACCTTCCGCATTGTGTACTTCCTTACCTGTTACAGGTGGGTTGAATACACAAGCCAGCTTTAGCTCTTTAAACGCACGCAAGGTGTGGCGATCATGCTCGTTTAGGTTATACAAAGTACCCGGTGTAATTGGGTAGACTTTACCGTCTTCACGGCTTTCAATTTCACCTTCACCTTCGATACAAAAAACAGACTCGAAATGGTTTTGGTAATGGAATTGGCATTCCTCGCCAGCAAAAATCGTCGTAATGTGAAAGGAGTATCCCATGTTGTCGCCTTTCAACAACATACGAACACTCTGCCACTTACCGTCTGGTGAGACTACGCGGCGTTCTGTCTTTTCACATTCATCTAGATTACGAACAATCATTTTCGCTCCTTATTAATCAATAAACTTAAAATCGGTTACTAACTTTTCAGGTAAGCGCTCCCTTGGTGGAAGCACTTGCCTGCTTATCAGCCAATTAGATGGCGATGTCGTAATTTTCGTCGAAGTAGCTTTTCTCTTCTGGCATTTCATCGGTTTTGGCACAAACCTCACGAATGGCTTGCTCAACGATATCAATACCGTGCTTCAACTCTTCGTCTGTAATCGTAAGAGGACACAAGAATTTCACTACTTGGTCATCAGCACCAGAAGTCTCGATGATCAGGTTCTGCTTGAAACATGCTTTGGTGATCTTGCTGGCAAATTCACCGCTCACACAATTAATGCCTCGCATCATGCCGCGACCACGGATGGAGAAGTTACCTTCACCAAACTCTTCTGTAATAGACGCTAGACGGTCTTCGATGTACTGACCTTTACGACGTACTTCTGCAGCGAATTTGTCATCTTTCCAGAAAGTTTCAATGGCTGTTTTCGCAGTCACGAACGCCAAGTTATTACCACGGAAGGTACCGTTATGCTCGCCTGGTTTCCACTCGTCTAGCTCAGGGCGGAATAACACGATCGCAAAGGGTAGACCGTAGCCAGAAATAGATTTAGACATGGTGACAATGTCTGGCTTAATGCCTGCAGGCTCAAAGCTGAAGAAGGTACCCGTACGACCACAACCCGCCTGAATGTCATCGACAATCAATAGGACTTTATGTTTTTTACATACCGCATCTAGGTTCTTCAACCAATCAAGGCTGGCAGCGTTGATACCACCCTCACCTTGGACCGTCTCAACCAAAACAGCTGCTGGGTGATCGATACCACTAGAAGAATCAGACAATACTTTATCTAGGTACTCTGTGGTTTCGATGCCATCACCTAGGTAACCATCGTAAGGCACACGGCTCACGCCTGTAAGAGACGTACCCGCCACACCACGGTGGTGTGAGTTACCCGTCGCGGCAAGGGCACCCAAGCTACAACCATGGAAGCCGTTAGTGAAGGTGATGATGTTTTCACGACCCGTCACGTTTCGAGCCAGTTTCATTGCTGCTTCCACTGCGTTGGTACCAGTTGGACCGGTAAACTGCATCACGTATTCCAGGTCACGCGGATCTAAGATGTGATTTTTAAAGGCTTCCATAAACTCGCCCTTCGCCTTGGTATGCAAATCCAAGCCATGGGTGATGCCATCTTCCATGATGTATTCAACCAGCTTCTTCTTCAGAATCGGGTTGTTATGACCGTAGTTCAATGTGCCGGCACCGGCTAAGAAGTCTAGATATTTGTTACCTTCTTCATCGAACAGGTAGCTACCTTGCGCTTTGTTAAAAATGCGTGGGAATGAACGTGCGTAAGACTGTACTTCTGATTCGATCTCTTCAAAAATTTTCATATCTAATCCTCTTCCTATAATTAAATTCTGTTGACGTATTCCGAGTGGGTATTAATGACCCGCTAGGTTAAATGGGCCAATTCGCACTAGGTGCTCAGTACCATGACGCCCTTTAAAATGCTTTGTCTCATCGAACATCACTGAGTCTTCCAGCGGTGCATCTAATTGCTTCGCGAGACTTCTAAATAATGCCCAAGAGGCTTCGTTATCCGGTGTGATGGTAGTTTCGATGTATTTAACAGACTGCATATCAGCTCGGTTTAATACTTCGGCTACCATCTTTTTAGCTAAGCCAAGACCTCGAGCCTTGGCATCTACTGCCACCTGCCAAACAAACCAAGTCGGTTCTTGGCGCGCTGGAATTTGATATCCAGACACAAACCCAACCAGTTCCCCTTGTTTTTCAGCGGCCACAGCAGTGTCCGAAAAATGGCTACACTGCAGCAAGTTGCAGTAAGAAGAATTTGGGTCAAGCGGCGCACAACGTTCGACGAGATCAAAAACATCTATCCCATCTTCAGCCGTTGGCTTTCTTAAAATAATTTCGTTGCTTTCCATAACTCACCCATTACATGTCTAATCTTATAAACCAAGCTATTGCTTAGCTCGCAAACTCAATTGATGTTAAAAACTGCTTAAAAACCAATTAAAAACAGACTCAATAACGAATCAATCAATTGCTTCGATGGCTAAATAGATTACAGGACTAAATATTTTTATCAAGATTTATTTTTAACTCTAATTATTTCAACTATATTAATATCAACTCAAATGACCTACTTTTTACGATGATTTGCCTTAAAACTGACCAGCTCGACAGTTTTTTGCTTGAAAAACGTGCGCAAACTTTGCAAAATCGCCCGCAATTCAGAGCGTTCAATTAATAATCGTTTTTATTAATTCCAATTTTGTCAGTGTGGGAAGCGCAATTTTGGTCAAAATCTCTGAGCGATGTTCTCCAATTAACACACAAGCAAATCACCATAGAGCCGCTGCAATATCGCCGCTCATGGCTCTGCACAGCCTCACGCTCACGTTGTTCGAGGTCTGAGTAAATTGCTCAATAACAAGAGATAGTTATGCAAGAAAAGAAGTCTATTCACGGCTCATGGGCGAGTCGCTGGATCTTTATTTTAGCGGCTACCGGCTCCGCTGTTGGCCTAGGTAACATCTGGAAGTTCCCTTACATTACGGGTGAAAATGGCGGTGGCGCATTTGTACTCGTTTACCTAGTTTGTATTGCCCTAGTAGGCATTCCAATCATGATGGCCGAGGTCTTTGTTGGTCGTCGAGCACGTCAAAGCCCTGTCAATGCATTGACGGATCTTGCCGAAGAATCGGGTCATTCTAAAAAATGGGGCCTAGTGGGCTTCATGGGAATGTTAGCTGGCGTACTCATCTTCTCCTTTTACTCAGTCGTTGCAGGCTGGGTGCTTCAGTACATTGTTTCGACTGCGAGCGGCGCACTGAACAACATCAGCTCTGATGACGCTGGCGCACTGTTCTCAGGCTTGCTAGCCGATCCAACTACTCTGCTTATGTGGCACACCATCTTCACCATCATGGTCGTTGTAGTGGTTGCTGCAGGGGTTAACGCCGGTCTAGAACGCGCCACACGCATCATGATGCCTGCGTTGTTCGTGCTGCTGTTAGTCCTATTCGGTTACGCAATGAGCACTGATGGCTTTGAAGCAGGCTGGCACTTCATGTTCGATTTTGACGTGAGTAAGCTATCTTGGGATGCCGTTCTGGTTGCACTTGGTCACTCATTCTTTACCCTTTCTTTGGGTATGGGCACCATCATGGCATACGGTTCTTACATGCCTAAACGTGCATCGATTGGCTCTACCGTACTCGCGATTGGCTTCTTGGACACTATCGTTGCATTGATCGCAGGCTTAGCAATCTTCCCAATCATTTTCTCTAATGGTATGGATCCAGCAGCAGGCCCTGGCCTGATGTTTATCTCTTTGCCTGTTGCCTTCGGCCAAATGGCAGGCGGTCAATTCTTTGGCTTCTTGTTCTTTGTTCTAATTGGCGTGGCAGCTTGGACATCAGCAATTTCTCTACTAGAGCCGACGGTTGCTTACCTAGTTGAGAAGTTTGAAATGGGTCGTACTAAAGCGACTATCGCATTAGGCGTAGTAGTATGGGCGCTAGGCATCATGTGTCTTGGTTCATTCAACTTTATGTCTGACGTGACTTTCTTTGGTAAGAACACGTTCGATTTCCTAGATTACTTGACCGCAAACATCATGCTGCCATTGGGCGGTATCCTAGTGTCCGTATTCGCAGGCTGGGTTGTAAAACAGAAGTTTGCTGCCGAAGAGTTAAGCCTGAAGTCCGACGCTTTGCTGAAATTGTGGCTGTTCGTGGTGAAATTCGTTGCGCCGATCGCGGTTGCGATTGTATTCGTTTTGAACCTGTAATCAGTCACGAAGCTTCCCAAATAAAAACGCCACCCGAGTTACTCGGGTGGCGTTTTTTTATGAGATCTAATAAATCCTAAGATTTCAAAGCAAAGCTTTCACCTGCTGAAACAAATGTATTTTGCAGGGTGTTATCACGACGCAGACGGTTCCAAATTTTTTCGTGGAAGTAGTATGCAACAGTATTAATGGCAGGCTCGATCAGTGCGACAGCTCCACCCACAACGAAGCTGCCAGTAATCAAGTAGGCAACCGTAAACGCCACACTGAAGTGCATGATTGCAAAAGTAATTGTTTTAGTCATGGCTGGTGTCCTCTTATTCCTAATCCGATATAAGAATAATAAGCCCGCCTATTAAATTTTAAAAATTAATAAATAAAATAAATTTAATAGCTATTAGCTAATCAGGAATTTAGTTCTGATTGAATCAATTCCGCCACATTGGAAAAAGCCCACCCGCCTGTCGCTAGACCTTGATGCTCTGCGTATAACCAAGCACCACTGCTGACCCAGACCATTTCCTTCCCAATATCCCCCTCTTCAAGCCAACGTTTTACACCTTGCTCAGAGGTACGTTCCGCCACTATGATGATCTGACAGGCACCCATGCCTGCCTGCAGGGACTCAGCTTCTTGCCTATGGGTAACGCCATCCACCAACACAAACCCTCGACCTGATTCTATTACCCACCAAGCCACCAGTTTTGCCATGAGATTGCATTCATCCATATTTACGATGAGCACTTTCTCCTTTGAAGAACGAATGGATTTTGCGCCATTTAGCTTCAATAAAGTGATCTGCTCCGCCAAAGAGGTCATCACATAACGCTTTAATGCCATGTCGTTATTGAGCGATTGCAAGGTAGGAAAAATCCCATTCAATAACAACACATGAAATGGGTACTGCTTAACCGCTTCTTGAAACAGCTGCTCCCAACGTCCCTGAGAAAAGCTTCTAGCCGCCTCCACAAAGGTGTCTTGCCAGCTTCGCCATTGATTCCCCAAGCCCTCAGAGTCTAATGTCTCAGATTCTAAGCTATCCCCTTGACGATCCAATAATGCACGAACCTTGCCCACCGCAACGCCTTGGTTCATCCAATAAAGAATCCGCTCCACCCGCTCTACATCCTTATCTCCATACAATCGATGGCCTTTCTCTGTACGAAAAGGTTTGAGCAATCCATAGCGGCGCTCCCAAGCACGCAAGGTCACAGAGTTGACCCCTGTGCGAGTTGATAACTCCCTAATTGGGAAAAGCACATCAACCTTTTGGACTTGTTGTTCACTCATCTTTACACCAAAAACTTGTACATTATGAAAACTTGTATAAGATAATAATTATACAAGAAATTAATTTGTACAAGAATAATATTTTAAGCATTTGGAGCAAAGACCGCCATGTCAAACGCTATCCCGACAACCTCCCTAGCCATTATTGGTGCTGGCCTCGCTGGTACCAGCATGGCTTATTTCGCCAATCGACAAGGCATTGCAACGACACTCATAGATAAATCTCGTGGTACGGGCGGTCGTGCCGGCAGCAAACGATTAGAACAAGGTAGTGTGGAGCTTGGGGCAAGCATCATTAGTTTTCATGACCCCGACCTAATGGAACTTAGGGACACACTGCTTAACGCAAACGTACTGGCCAGCTGGCAAAGCGGACATGTAGGCGTTCCACGCATGTCTGCTATCAGCCGCTACCTAGCAGGTGACACCCCCTTGATAACACAACAACGTGTACAACATTTAGAACGTCGAGGGGACCATTGGCTGCTGCGAGACGACAAGTACCAACCCATAATCAAAGCTCAAGCACTGGTCATTGCCACCCCTGCTACACAGGCTGCCATGCTGTTGGCTACCGTTCCTAACACCCCTAATCTGTTACTGAATGCCAACCAATCCAGTGCGGCCACTCAACCTCAATGGAGCATGTGGCTACGTACTGAGAAAAGTGATCAAGCACCATTGCAGCTTGTCCCAAATGAAGTACTGCAAACCCTAATCAAGGATTCAGACAAGCCACAACGAATGCAAAGTGAGTTGGACACTTGGGTTATTCAAAGCACCACAACCTGGGGTCAGCAACACATTGACGACGATAAAACCCAAGTGCAGAAAGACATGATCCATGCATTCGAAACCGCCACAGGCCTGACGGCAGTAGAGCAAGGCACGCCCCACCGCTGGTTGCTAGGACGTCAAGCAGTCGTCACTTCCAACAAGCCATTTTTATATGATCCAGCTCTTAAGTTAATCGTCATTGGGGACTGGCTCTGCCAAGGTGATGGCGAAGGTGCCGTATTAAGCGCCAAATTTGCCGCCGACAAAGTGCTATCAAGCATCTCATTTTTATAGAGTCAGGAGAGCACCATGAACGCTAACAACTTTCATCCAGATTTCCTTGATCACAAAATCCCTGTTGGCATCAGCGCTTGCCTACTGGGGGAAAATGTTCGTTTTAATGGCGGTCATAGCCGCTCTACTTATTGCCTAGGGCCCCTTTCAGAACATTTTGATTATCAGAAGTTTTGCCCTGAAGTGGCAGCAGGCTTTGGTACACCTCGACCAACCATGCGATTAGAGGGGGACCCAAATGCTCCTCGACTTACCTTTTCTAACAAGTCTGGCGAGGATCTATCAGATCAATTGAACCAAGCCAACAAACGCTACTTGGACCAGATGCCTGCTTTGGATGGCTATATCGTGATGAAAAACTCCCCATCCTGCGGCCTAGAACGCATCAAGGTGTACCAAAAAAATGGCCACCCTCATATGCAGCGTGTTGCCGGACTGTTTACCCAAGCACTGCAAGAACGCTTTCCGTTGTTGCCGATTGAGGAAGACGGCCGCCTCAACGACCCAGCCCTGCGAGAAAACTTTATCTTGCGAGTGTTTGCCCACCATGAGTTTCGCCACACGGTACAAAACCAACTCTCTATGAAAGCGTTACTGGACTACCACAGTCGTTATAAATACGTTGTTATGGCCCACTCTCAGCCCGCCTACAAGGCCCTTGGAAAACTACTCTCTGGGCAAGAAAAATGCCCTATTGAAGATCTAGCGGAACGCTATTTCCATGATTTCATGCAGGCTATTGGTCGCCCAGCAAAACGCCGTAACCACTGCAATGTTCTCATGCACCTAGTGGGCTACCTCAAGCGCCAAGTAGATGTGGAGATCCGCAAGGACATATTAGACGTAGTAGAGCAGTACCGTCGTGGAGAGGTGAATCTCACTACCCCCACGACACTGCTGTACCACTACCTGAAGCACTACGGCAGTGATTACGTTAAGGCACAGCGCTACTTTGCCCCTTACCCCAAAAAACTTGGCATTAGGAATACGGTGTAACCATGTCAGCAACCCAGTTAGTATGGCTAAGAAACGACCTAAGATTAGCCGATCACCCAGCCATCTATGAAGCTCAACAACAGGGTGACATTGCTCTTGTGGTTTGCTTGACCCCAGGGCAGTGGCAAGAACACAACGAATCAGAGGCAAAATTCGCCCTGCGGGAACAACTCATCGATACGCTGTTTCTGCAAGCTAAATCCCTCAACATTTCCCTGCATGTGTTGCACCTTAAACGCTTCAGCGATTGCGCCAAAGCCATTCCAGCACTGTGCTCAGAACACCATTACCAACAAGTGTGGTGGCAAAATGAATTGCCTGTGCACGAAGCACAAAGAGATGACAAAGTGGCGCAAGCCCTAGAGGAAGGCAAAATTGCTTGCCAAAGACTGGCACCTGACTTGATTGTCCCCACTCCCGTATTGAACCAGCAGAACGGACCGTTCAAGGTTTTTACCCCTTTTTATAAACGTTGGTTGCAGATACTCATCCAGCAATTAAGCAGCCCCTACCCTGAGCCAAAGGCTCAATCTGAAAGCATACATTCCGACCATCAAAGCTTTCGTAGTAAGGACTTTCGCGATGACCTTTGGCCAGCGGATTACCAAGCCATCCGTGAGAAGCTATGGCGTTTTTGCCACAATAAAGAAGCCCAGTATGATGAAGATAGGGACTTCCCTGCCGTTCCTGGCACCAGCCTTCTCTCACCTTATTTAGCCCTGGGAGCAATTGGCCCGAGAGACTGTCTTGAAGCCATCATGTATGTCTCACAACAAAATAATCGTGACTGGCAAGCGAGCGTTTGGCTTAAAGAACTCGCTTGGCGGGATTTCTACAAACAACTCATGGGGCATTTCCCCGATTTATCAAAATCTCTGCCCTTTAAACCTGAAACCCAACAGGTGAGATGGAATGATAGCGAGCAGCTGTTTCAGGCATGGTGCGAAGGCAAGACAGGTTTCCCAATTGTCGATGCCGCCATGCGCCAATTAAACCAAACGGGCTGGATGCATAATCGCCTACGTATGATTACTGCTAGCTTCCTCACTAAGTTACTCTTGATCGACTGGCGTAAGGGGGAAGCCTACTTTATGTCTAAACTTATTGATGGTGAGTTCGCCGCCAACAACGGTGGCTGGCAATGGAGTGCCTCCACTGGCTGTGATGCCGCGCCTTATTTCCGTGTCTTTAATCCTACAAGACAGTCCGAGCGTTTCGATCCAGATGGCGAGTTTATTAAGCGCTTTGTTCCCGAACTTAAACCTCTGTCGGCAAAAGAGATTCACGATCCAGCTCCATCTGTCCGGTCAAAAATTGGCTACCAAGCCCCCATCATTGATTACAAAGCAGCCCGAAAAAAGGCCATTTCCGCGTTCGAGGATTTAAAGTGAATAAAAGCAGCAACTAATATAAGGCATTTGACTTTTTGTCTCAGCACTATTATTTTGAAGTCTAATCATTAGGATTCTGAACATTATTTTGTGACAGGGATTTCCCAACCTCTCTGTAAGCTCTATAATGCGCGCCAAATCTATACCCAACTAAGTGCTGAATAAATTAAGTATGCCCGAATCACAACATTTACATGACGTACTCGTCCACCTACGCCGCATTATCCGCGCCACTGATCTGCAGTCCAAGCGGGTTGTAAAAGCATGTGGCCTGACCATCCCTCAAATCATGGTACTTCGTGCTATCGAAGAGCTGGGAGACGTTACTGTACGTCGTATTTCTGACAATGTTTCTTTGAGCCAAGCCACAGTAACTACGATTCTTAATCGACTAGAAGAGCGAAAGCTGGTTGAACGGGTTCGCGCACAAAAAGACAAGCGTATTGTTAACGCTCGCCTAACGGAGTCTGGCACCGAGATGTTGCTAACAACACCGCCTTTGCTACACGAAAAATTCATTGCTGAATTTGAAGCATTGGATGGCTGGGAACAAACGCAGATGCTATCTTCCCTACAAAGGGTTGCTATGATGATGAATGCAGAAAACCTTGATGCGGCACCTCTGCTTGATATTCATGCCCCGACTACGAGCCACGACAATTACTAGTCACTAGGCAATCGCATAAACCTAAAAAAGGCCGCTAAGCGGCCTTTTTTTATTGTCGATAGAGGGAGAACCCATTACTTCAGATTTAGAACATCCTGCATATCGAACAAACCTGATTTTTTACCTTCTAGCCAAGCGGCTGCACGCACAGCACCTTTTGCAAAAGTCATACGGCTACTGGCTTTATGAACGATTTCAATGCGCTCACCTTCCGTTGCAAACCAAACACTGTGATCGCCTACAACATCCCCTGCACGAATGGTTTCAAAACCGATTTCTTTTTGAGTACGTGGACCAATCTTACCTTCTCGTCCGTACACAGCACACTCGTTCAAGTCGCGGCCTAGAGCCTCTGCAACCACTTCACCCATGCGCAGCGCTGTACCTGATGGAGAATCCACCTTATGACGGTGATGGGCTTCAACGATCTCAACATCGTAGTCATCCCCAAGAATCTCAGCAGCCATGGCCAAGAGTTTCAAGGTTAGGTTAACCCCAACACTCATGTTTGGTGCGAAGACAATAGAAGTTTTCTCTGCCAAAGCATTCAGCTGGTTTTTTTCTTCATCGCTTAGGCCTGTGGTCCCAATCACCACGGCCTTACCCAGCTGGGCACAAGCGGTGGCATTTTGAATAGTCAAACCTGGTGGCGTGAAGTCAATCAACACATCAAAGTCTTCTGCACAGGCTTGGATACTATCCACGGCTGCCACACCTAGCTTACCCACGCCGGCTATTTCACCTGCGTCTGCACCAACTAGGGAGCTACCAGGTCGTAAAATCGCTGCGCCTAACGTGACGCCTTCTGCTTCAGCCGTCGCTTGGATCAAGTATTTCCCCATGCGCCCGGCTGCACCGATCACTGCAATTCGCATTATTCATTATCCTCGACTGAATGTGCGCTGAAAGATACCAAAATTTAGCTCATAACTCAGCTTTAGAAACAAAAAAAGCGGCCTATTGGCCGCTTTATCTTGCTGTGATTGACTAGAAAATCTCATTCGGCGCTAGCTGGAATCCCGAATCACCTTCGGTGAAAAGGTCATCATTCTCGTCTTCACCAAAACCTGGTGGGTACTCAGGCTCAATCACATTCGTCCGTACCAAGTCATTTTGATTGATGACAATTTCTACCCGACGGTTAGTCGCTCGATTGCCAGGCGTATCATTTGGCACCAATGGTCGTGCATCAGCAAAGCCTGTTACAGCAAATCGGCTTTGATCCAACTGTCCTGTAGAAAACAATTCCTCTGCCACAGAGATAGCTCGAGCAGAAGACAACTGCCAGTTGGAGTTAAAACGTGCCGTGTCGATCGGGATATTATCCGTATGCCCTTCCACCGCAATGGAGCCTTTTAACCCCACCAAAACATCTCTCACCATATCAATGATTGGGATAAAGTCGTAATTCAATTCAGCAGAACCAGACTCAAAAGACCCTTTATCCTTCAAGCGAATGGTAATGGTCTGCTCTTGGGTCTCCACTTCAACCGTGCCTTTGGAAACTTCCTCACGGAGGATCGATGCCACCTGCTGTGCGTCTTCTTCAGTCTGCTGGATCTGTTGTTCTCGCTGCAAATCCGCTTGGGACTTGTCCACCGTCATATTTGGCGAGGGCTGCCCCGCACCATCTTGCTCATTCAACTCGGCTGTATCAGGTTTACACATCACTTCCAGAGTATTTTCAGGACGATCGTCTGCCTTTTGTCGCACTTCATTAATAGGCGTTGGTTCTGGTCGACCCGGGCTAAACTCCTGAGCAATGATAGAGGTCCCCATAGGGATGGATTCCGCTTCGATCTGTTTTTGCACACCAAAGGCTTCGCGCATGGAGCCCGCCAGTTGCTTAAACTTCAGCACGTCCATCTCAGCAAAGGACAATAACAGCACAAAGAAACACATCAGCAACGACATCAAGTCGGCGAATGTCCCCATATATGCCGGGAGGCCTTCTATACATTCGGGGCAGTCGTTTTCTTCTTCGTCACTCATTCAGCAAACTTCCAGTTACAGCAAGGCAAAAGATTATTCACGCTCAACACGCTTGCCTTCAGCAAGGTAGGTTTTCAGGGCACCATCCAAGACACGAGGGTTTTGACCCGCTTGAATGGCTAAGAGCGCATCGAGAATAAGCTTTTGGCACAAAAGCTCTTCGTTAGCTCGGTTTTGTAGCTTGGCTTGGATCGGCAAACACACCATGTTTGCCAACATGGCACCATAAAGAGTGGTCAACAAGGCAACCGCCATGGCTGGACCGATCGCTTTCGGGTCATCCATGTTGGCCAACATCTGTACCAGACCCACCAAGGTCCCGATCATCCCCATTGCAGGTCCCGTATCACCAAATGCCTTAAAGATCTTGGCACCGTTATCATGGCGTACAAAGGCCTGATTCATATCCCGCGATAATTGGCTGCGGACAACGGAACCGTCATGACCGTCCACCAACATCTGAATACCTTTGGAGAGAAATGGGTGACTCACCTCTTTACCTTCTAAGGAAAGCAAACCGCCTTTACGCGCCTCATCAGCAAGACCATAGATTTCATCGATCAAAGCATCTACAGGCACGCTTTTAAACATAAACGCTTTAGCAGCCGACTTCCCTGCTCCTAAGAACTGGGAGAGAGGGTATTGCATTAACACAACGAACGTAGAACCAATCAGTACAATCAAGCAGGACGCAGGATCGAGAAACATCCCTGCTGAACCGCCCAAGAAAATGGCCATGATGACGATTACAAAAGCCCCTATGAGGCCAATTAACGTTGCGATATCCACACACGTCTCCTACGAATAAAGCTATAATGCAACTCAATTAAAAATCATTTTAAACAATAACTGGCCCCACGTCCTATGCTGAGGTCACAATTTTGTATACAGAGCGTGACAACACTCGAGAAATAAGCGGAATTCTGTTACAAATTGTAGGTTACCAAAAGAGAAGTATTTATGTCTCGCAAAACCAGTGTCCGTCATTTTGAAGAAAACCTATCTGAATTAGAGAGCATCGTCGCACAACTTGAGTCCAATCAGTTGTCATTAGAAGATGCTCTTAAAGCCTTTGAAAAAGGTGTCAAACTCAGTCAAGACTGTCAGTCCGTATTGACTCAAGCTGAACAAAAAGTCCAAGTACTGCTTGAAACCAACGAAGGCGAACGCCTAGAACCTTTTGATCCGGAATCAGAATAGTGAACTTAGAGCAATTTTCCCAGTATGCTCGGGATCGAGTTGACCAATATTTAGATCAAGCTCTGGATGCCTACCCCCCTGCTGACCACCTTCACCAAGCCATGCGCTACAGTTTATTTAACGGTGGCAAACGGGTACGTCCTATGTTGACCTATGCGGTAGCCGAGCTGTTTGGTGGCGCGAATGCCTTAACAGATGCCAGTGCAGCGGCGGTAGAAAGCATCCATGCCTACTCCCTAATCCACGATGATCTACCGGCCATGGACGATGACAACCTCCGTCGCGGCAAACCGACTTGTCATATTCAATTTGACGAAGCGACGGCTATTCTGGCAGGCGATGCACTACAGACTTTTGCTTTTGAGCTACTTAGCCAGCCAGAGCTGGAGGCGCCGACGGTTCAATTAACCTTAATTCAAACCCTACAAAACGCCTCTGGACGCTTTGGCATGGTCACAGGGCAAATGATTGACCTGTCCAATGTGGACAAGCAGATCGACATCACTGCACTAGAACAAATGCACCGCCACAAAACCGGAGCCTTGATTCGCGCCGCAGTGAAAATGGGGGCGCAAAGTGTTGGCGTCAGCAGCGAATCAGATTTGAATGCGTTAGACGCTTACGCTGCCGCAATTGGCTTGGCCTTCCAAGTTCAAGACGACATTATAGACATCACCAGTGATACCCAAACGCTTGGCAAAAACCAATTTTCAGACGAAGACGCCAACAAGCCTACCTATCCGAAATTACTCGGTTTAGAAGGTGCGCAAGCCTTAGCAAAACGTCTGCACGATGAAGCTGTTGCACAAATTGCCCCATTTGGTGACAAAGCAAGACCATTAGTAGAGCTGGCTAACTATATTATTGCCCGCAACCACTGATATAATTCATCGCTATTTTACGACTCATTGAAGTGACCTTTTGGTGCCCATGTTCGAAACGATACCAACAACGCGTCCCTTGACGCCTTTACTAGATCAAATAGACACGCCTGCGGATTTGCGCGATCTGGATAAAAAAGAGCTCTCAACACTGGTTCGAGAGTTGCGCTCATTCATGCTTTACAGCGTCGGCCAAACGGGCGGTCATTTTGGCGCTGGACTTGGCGTAATTGAGTTAACTGTCGCCTTGCATTATGTCTTCAACACACCAGAAGATCGAATCGTATGGGATGTGGGTCATCAGGCCTACCCTCACAAAATTCTAACGGGACGTAGGGACGCACTCCTTACCATTCGCCAAGAAGGCGGTATTTCAGGCTTCCCTAAACGGGAAGAAAGTGAATTCGACACGTTCGGCGTTGGTCATTCTAGTACGTCCATTGGTGCCGCACTGGGTATGGCCCTAGCGGCTCGTCAACTAGACACAGGACGTAAAGCGGTCGCCATCATTGGTGATGGCGCTATGTCTGCTGGTATGGCCTTCGAAGCACTTAACCACGCAGGCGACGTGGAAGCCGACATGCTGGTGATTTTGAATGACAACGAAATGTCCATTTCTAAGCCTGTAGGCGCCCTATCTAGTTCCCTTGCACGAATTTGGGCCAGCAAGACTTACGAAAACATCCGCGAAGGAGGCCGTAAGGTTTTCTCTGGCTTACCTTCTGCGTTAGAGCTGGCTCGTAAAGCTGAAGAACATATGAAAGGTATGGTGGCTCCAGGCACCATGTTTGAAGAGTTAGGCTTTAATTATATTGGCCCGATCGATGGACACGACGTAGAACTCTTGACCCAAACCCTAAATAACCTTAAGGATCGCAAAGGCCCCCAGTTCCTCCATGTGATCACCAAAAAAGGCAAAGGCTTTGAACCAGCCGAAGGGGACCCCATTGGCTACCACGCCATTAACAAAGTGGAGCCAGATCCAAAGCCGTCCAATGAGTCCAAAGCTCCAACTCCCCCAAAATACAGCAATGTTTTTGGCCGCTGGGTATGTGACGCAGCAGAGCAAGATGAAAAATTGGTGGCTATTACCCCAGCCATGAAAGAAGGCTCAGACCTAATTGAGTTCGCAGACAGCTACCCCACTCGCTACTTTGACGTGGCGATTGCCGAGCAACATGCGGTGACCTTGGCGGCAGGTATGGCCTGCGATGGTCTAAAGCCTGTTGTAGCCATTTATTCGACCTTCTTACAGCGTGCCTACGATCAACTCATCCATGATGTTGCCCTGCAAAATCTCGATGTTTTATTTGCGATTGATCGAGCAGGCCTAGTCGGTGAAGACGGACCAACACATGCGGGAGCTTACGATTTAAGCTACTTACGCTGTATTCCAAACATGATTGCTATGGCGCCTTCAGACGAAGCAGAGTGTCGCGCTATGCTGCAAACCGGCTACGCCCATCAAGGCCCTGCTGCCGTACGCTACCCCCGTGGAACAGGACGTGGTGCTGTTATCAGCCCTAACCTTGAAACCCTAGAAATTGGACAATCCCGCACCCTTCGAGAAGGCCAGAGTGGCATTGTAATCTGCGGTTTTGGTCGACCTACTTTTGATGCACAACAGGCTGCCGAAGCCTTGGACGCAACGCTTATAGATATGCGCTTTGTTAAACCTCTGGATGAAGCCGCACTGCTGCAGCATAAAGAGGCCAAGCTGTTTGTAACAGTAGAAGAAAACGCCATCATGGGTGGCGCGGGCTCAGGAGTCAGTGAATTCTTACAAAGCCAGCACATCTGCACCCCTGTACTTCATTTGGGACTACCTGATCAATATGAAGAACATGCTAGCCATAGCGCAATGCTGAAGCGTATTGGCCTTGATGCAGAGGGTATTCAAAAAGCCATCGAAACTAAACTTTCTGCGATCTAACTGTTTAGCTTGGACAAAGCAAACGTTCACAAAAAAGGCGCCGAGGCGCCTTTTTTAGTGGGATATGATCAGCTGACCACACTTATTTAAGTGCTGAGATCAATGCCGCCATCTCTTCATCTGTGCCGATGGTAATACGCAAGTAGTTGCCAATTCTTGGCTTATTACCAAAGTAACGAACAAGAATCCCCTGCTCTTTTAGATTTAAGTATAACGCTTCGGCACTACGCTCAGGATGGGTCACAAACACAAAGTTTGTCGCAGATGGCAACACCTCAAAACCTAACTTTTCTAGCTCGGTTACCGCCCAGCTTCGAGTAGCAATGGTTTTGTCACAGATGTCTTGGAGGTACTTTCCATCTTCTACCGCAGCCGTGGCGCCCGCTAAGGCGATACGATCAATCGGGTAGGAGTTAAATGAGTTTTTCAGACGTTCTAGCCCATCAATCAGGTCAGGGTGACCGATGGCGTAGCCTACACGAATCCCAGCCAAAGCACGGGATTTAGAGAAGGTCTGTACCACTAACAGATTGGGATACTGATCCACTAAGGTCACTGCACTTTCGGCACCAAAGTCCACATAGGCTTCATCTACTAACACCACCACATCTGGGTTTGCCTGCAAAATCTTTTCAATGTCAGACAAAGGCAGCGCTTTACCCGTTGGCGCATTCGGGTTGGTGACCACCACCCCAGACACATCTAAGTTCTCGTAGTCAGATGGGGCAATATCAAACGTATCTGTTAGAGGAATGAGCTGCGGCTTAATGTCATATAGATTCGCGTACACCTTATAAAAGCTGTAGGTAATGTCGGCAAACGCAAGGGGCTTATCCCCCGTGAAGTAGCCCATAAACGCCAGCGCCAACACCTCATCAGAGCCATTCCCAACAAATACTTGGTTTGGCTTAACCGAATAAGTGGTGGCTAAAGCGTTTTTCAAAGTCTGACAGTTTGGATCTGGGTAAAGGCGAAGCTTTTCGCTCACTTGTTCCGTCATGGCTGCCAACGCCTTCGGCGATGGGCTGTATGGGCTTTCGTTAGTATTTAGCTTAATGTACTGCTTATCTTGTGGCTGTTCCCCTGGTACATATGGGTCAAGGGAAGCGATCTTATCTGTCCAGAAACGGCTCATTCTCTTAGCTCCTACGCTGCCCCTATTATTAGGCAGTGCATCGTTACAATCACAACAAAATAAGGCCTCTATTGAGGCCTTATACATATTACTTTGATCAGTTCACTATCCGGCCTCGGACTAGTCCTGAGGGCGCATATGTGGGAACAACAATACGTCACGGATTGACGGCGCATCGGTGAACAACATCACCAAGCGGTCGATACCAATACCTTCACCCGCAGTCGGTGGTAGGCCGTACTCTAGAGCGTTGATGTAATCAGCGTCGTAGTGCATGGCTTCGTCATCACCTGCATCTTTCTCTTCTACCTGACGACGGAAACGTGCCGCTTGGTCTTCTGAGTCATTAAGCTCCGAGAAGCCGTTTGCGATTTCACGACCACCGACAAAGAATTCAAAGCGATCAGTAATGAACTCATTGTCATCGTTACGACGGGCTAGAGGCGATACTTCTGCTGGGTATTCAGTAATGAAGGTCGGCTGATCCAATTTATGCTCAGCGGTTTCTTCAAAAATTTCCGTCCAAAGCTTACCTAGCCCCCAGATTGGCTTAACATCAATTTTCAGTTTCTTAGCCACTTCTGTTGCCTTTTCCACCGAATCCAAATCTTCCGCAGTCAACTCAGGGTTGTAGTGCAGAATAGACTCCAGCATGGTCATGCGGACAAATGGCGCACCAAAGTCATACTCAGAACCTTGGTAAGTCACTTTAGTCGTACCTAGAACCTTCTCAGCCACTGTGCGTAGCATGTCTTCGGTTAGATCCATTAGATCTTTGTAATCCGCATAGGCTTGGTAGAATTCGATCATAGTGAATTCAGGATTGTGTCGAGTAGATACGCCTTCGTTACGGAAGTTACGGTTAATCTCGAACACACGCTCAAAACCACCTACCACCAAACGCTTCAAGTAAAGCTCTGGGGCAATACGCAAGAACATGCTCATGTCCATGGCATTGTGATGTGTCACAAATGGACGTGCAGAAGCACCACCTGGGATGGTTTGCAGCATTGGCGTTTCCACTTCCATGAAGCGACGATCTTCTAGAAAACGACGAATCGTTGAAATGATTTTAGAACGCACTTGGAAGGTTTCGCGAGACTCTTGGTTTACGATCAAATCAACGTAACGCTGACGGTAGCGCATTTCCATGTCGGCTAGACCATGGTGTTTGTCAGGCAATGGACGCAAAGATTTAGTGAGCAATTGGGCTTCTTGCATGTCAATGTACAAGTCACCTTTACCAGATTTGTGCACTGGACCGCTCACACCAATGATGTCACCAAGGTCCCAAGTTTTCTGCTCAGCCAACAGCTCAGGAGACAAGGCTTTGCGGTTTACATAGGCTTGAATTTGACCAGTCATGTCTTGAAGCAACATGAAAGCACCACGGTTACGAACGATACGACCTGCAATGCTGACCTTATGATCTTTTTCTTCCAAGGCTGCCTTTTCTAGCTCACCAAATTCAGCCTGTAGATCAGCGGCGTAGGCGTCACGGCGAAAAGTATTTGGGAAAGCATTACGCTCAGCGCGAATCGCTTCTAGCTTGGCACGACGCTCAGCCACTAAACGGTTATCTTCAGTATTTGCGACTGCTTCGTTTTGAGTTTCGTTAGACATGATGTGTTTATCTACTCTTTAAAAATAAGTTTAGTGCTTTAGAGGCCTTGCTTAAGGCTCGCAACGATAAATTGATCCAAATTACCATCTAGGACGGCACCTGTATTGGACGTTTCTACGCTAGTGCGTAGGTCTTTAATGCGAGAGGCATCCAACACATAGGAACGGATCTGGCTTCCCCAACCGATATCAGACTTATTGTCTTCTAACGCCTGAGCGGCTTCCGAGCGCTTTTGCATTTCCATTTCATATAATTTTGCACGCAACTGCTTCATGGCGAAGTCACGGTTAGCATGCTGAGAGCGTTGATTCTGACATTGCACCACAATGCCCGATGGCACGTGGGTAATACGCACCGCAGAGTCAGTAGTGTTAACGTGCTGACCACCCGCTCCGGATGAACGGTAAGTGTCAGTACGTAAATCTGCAGGGTTAATATCGATTTCCACGTTGTCATCAATTTCTGGTGAAACGAACACAGAAGCAAATGACGTATGACGACGGTTGCCCGAGTCAAATGGCGATTTACGTACTAAACGATGTACACCCGTCTCGGTGCGCAACCAACCAAAGGCGTATTCCCCTTCAAAACGAACGGTTGCAGACTTGATACCAGCCACTTCCCCAGCGGATACCTCAATCAAATCCACTTTGAAACCTTTGTCCTCACCCCAACGCAAATACATGCGCAGCAGCATATTGGCCCAATCTTGTGCTTCGGTGCCACCGGAACCTGCTTGAATATCCAAGAAGGCATGGTTTGGGTCCATTTCCTGAGAAAACATACGTCGGAACTCAAGAGTCGCTAACTGACTTTCCAGATCCTCTAACTCAAGTTGAACGGCTTCTACCGAGTCTTCGTCTTTTTCTTCAACCGCCATATCCAATAAGACAGAAGCATCCTCTAGGCCCGCTTCCATGTTATCGATTGTGGTGACGACATTTTCTAGGGACGCCCGCTCTTTACCCAATTTTTGAGCATAGTCAGGGTCATTCCAAACATCAGGATCTTCTAATTCGCGGCTAACTTCTTCGAGTCGTTCTTGCTTTACATCGTAGTCAAAGATACCCCCGAAGCACTTTCGTACGTTCAGTCAGGTCTTTGATCTTTAAAAGTATCGGATTTATTTCCATTTTTTCGTCAATTTGCTATAAATTTTCAGTGGATTTAAGTAATCGCCAATTGTAACGAATTTACCTGCGGCATAAAATGTATTCGTTGCGAAAATAATGGAAATTCAATTCATTAAGCGCCTATCGGGCTGTCGGAGATATCATGGAAAAGCCAACTGTTGCTGTCGACATTCTGGGCAAGTCGTTCAATATCAATTGCCCTAAAGGTCACGAAGCAGAATTAAAAGAAGCTGCAGAATACCTGAATAACCAAATGCGCGAATTACGAGCAAGCGGAAAAGTCATCGGTCTTGAAAAAATTGCCATCATTGCGGCTTTAAACTTGTCCCATGATTTGCTAGCAAGTCGACGTTACGCACGCAATAATGAACAGCAATTGCGTGAGCTAACCTCGCAACTAGACTCAGCTCTTGGTCAGCACAGCAAAGTGGGTTAAGCCTGCTTAATGTTTGTTCAAGCAAGCTAAAATAAGATTTTTTTACACGAAAAATCTTCATGCAGCTAAAAACCTCCGTTTTTTAGTCGGGTGATTTTTCGCGACATCTCCCCTATAATGGCTGTGTTTCCTGGGTTGTTCGAAGCGGCTTAACGCCCTTGAGCCTATGAGCAATACCCCGGAATGAGCCTGTAGGTTCGGTGAGCATGTCCGTGCGACGGAAAGCCTAAAGACCCTCAGTGATTTCCACCTTGAACCACTGGGTTCAAGGCCAATAGCCGAAACGGCAACTTGGGAAACCCTTTTTTATGTCTTCTGATCGACAATCTCTTCGCAGCGAACTTCGCCTTAGACGACAGCAACTTTCCGATAGAGAACAAGATGCCGCAGCGTCTGCCTTATTAGACGTACTGCGCAGTCAAGTTCCCCTTCAAAGCAATGACAAAGTCGCCCTATACCTTGCTAATGATGGGGAAATCTCACCTGCTGACCTGTGCCAATGGTGCTGGCAGCAGAATATTCAAGTTTACCTTCCCGTACTGGATGGCAAAGCCCTTGTTTTCGCTCGTTATGAGCAAGACTCTGACTGGCAAAAGAATCGCTTTGGTATTTTGGAGCCTATTGACCCGAATCCCATTACGGGAGCGGACTTAGATTGGGTCTTTATGCCCTTAGTCGGATTCGATCAAAAAGGTGATCGCCTAGGCATGGGGGGTGGTTTCTATGATCGAACCTTTGAACATAAAGCCGCCACCACAAAACTCATTGGCTTAGCCCATGATTGCCAAGAGGTCCCTCTATTACCTACGGCCTCCTGGGATGTTCCCCTGTCGGGAATCTTAACGCCCACTCGGTTCATTAACTGCGAGCGCTAGACCATTTAATTAATCAAGAGTGATACGGACATTCACTTGTCCGTCAGACACTCGCTCTAGCTGAAAGTCATCAATCATAACTTGCTGCTCTCCTAAAGCATTCAACCAAGCAGATACCCGAGCAAAGGGCACGTTACTGGCCCAGATCTGCAAGCTATCTTGTCCTTCGAAGTTAATCCGGTCGGCAGCGAATTGCGTCTGACTTGATGCCAAGTTCACTACCTGCAATAGCTCTGTTCCATCTCTGTCCTCAAAAGTCGGCTCAGAAACTTTACTGGAAGCAATCTGTTGTGCATTCACTAACAATTGCTGATATTGCCCATTCGCCCTCGTGAGCCTTTGCTGTGCATCCAGCTTCGCTTGATAAGCCGGTTGCCAAACACCATAAAACAACCCAAGGACCAAAAGAAGCGCCAAGCCAACCATGATCAACAAACGCTCTCGCTGAGTGCGGGCGCAGAAAGCCAGCCAAATGGCATACAGACTTGGGCTTTGTTGAAACTGCTGAACAAACCACTGTTTCATCATAAACCTCCCTGCACGACAAAGACGCCCCGGTAGCTTTGATCAGAACGAATCACTTGGGCTAATTGGGCTTGGAAACCGGCTTCACGCAGCTGATTTTGAAGCCTTTCTAATTGGCTTCGATTAGTAACAATCCACTCAAAACGATAACCACCATCCCGATAAGAAACCTGCTGCAAACCATTCCCTAAGGTCAGTTGAGCGCTCGCTTCTTCTAAAGCCACTAAAAATTCATAGGGGGTTCGTTGCACTTCAGGCGAACTCATCTGGCCATTTAAACGAGCCTGAATCTGTCTATTTAAATTCACTACTCGCCCTTCCTCTGGCGCAAGCTTTAAAAAAGCCTGGGCACCCGCCTGCTCAACTTGGTATGCCTCCTGATCTAGGGCATCCGCTTGCTGGTAATTGAAAACCGTCTGAACCAATAAGGCGATAATGCATAAGCCTGCTACCCAAGCCCAACGAGCAACGCCCTTACCTAGGGCTGGAGCATTGGAAAAAGCCCCTTGTAACAGGGATGCCTGACGCCATTGGGAATCCTTGTTCAAAAAAGTAACAATATCGCCCACCGAGATTTGCTTCACGTCTTCCTGAGAAGTACGTAACACCTCAGGAACATGACAAATTTGCATGTGACTCACTGCCATCAGGTCGCCTTCCAATGCCACCTGTTGTGTCGTTTCTAAAGCCACAAAGTACTGGGGAGGCAGAACAAAGCTAGAGATAAACTGGGCGGATTGGCTAATGTCTTGCCAATGCTCCATCAGCTCAGTCGATACGCCTGCCACAAACACACCCGAGCTCTTTTCACGACGAGCCACAAAATGCATGGTTTCTAATGCTTCCCCTACAAAAGGCTCCATCAAATAAGGTGTTAAACGATGGATATGACGCAACTGCTGCTTGGGAACCTCTAGTAATCGATAATGAATACGGTAGGAAGGCGGTAAGACAATCAATTCACTACGTTTGGAAACATCTGGAATAAGCCGTTCCAGACTTTGAAGGAAGTCTTGTTGACACGCACAGGTCCCTTGCTCTGACAGTTCAGCACCTAGAAACAGCCACCAATCATAAGAATAGTCCGATTGCGCCAGTTCATTTAACTGTAATACCAATCTAAACACTAAGATCGTCTCCGCATCTAATTTGATTCCTGCGCTGCCAGTAAAGCTTTCGATAGTACGTCAAAAGGCCCAAAGGCGCGAGCCACAGGGACTATTGCGCCCGCGTCAGTTTTCGCCAACTGACTATACAAATAGTAAGGGTACCCTTGATCCATAAAGGTCACGTACACATCCACAAAATGCACATCGACACGCCAATTTTCTGCAACCAATTGCTGATCTTCAAGGGCTTCTAAGCCTAGAAAATCATCTAGAGTCATGAACCCTGATGTTTGAATGCGCGCCTCTAACTGCTCCTGCTGGTCCGCATCAAGATCCGGCAATAAAGCATTGATCAACACCGATGACATTCGATTCACATTAACCCCTGCGTCATTGGGCAAGGCACAAACATAAGGAGCAATGGCCTGTAAGACAGCTTCATCCAAGCCTAGAAGCTCCCATTCTGACGCAGACACTATGGCCGTATCCCCGGTTCTATAGGGTTGTTGTTTACCTTGGTAGAATTCATCTTCACGGCTACTACTGGCTGACCAATCCTGGTCAGCATCTATCCAATCAGTGAGATAGTTCACCCAGTCATCCGAGAGCGAAAGCTCAGAAGACAATCGCTGCAAGCGCTGGCGGGTCACCTCCCTTAATTCATCGTCCCCTAGAGCATTCACATTAAGACAGCTTTGTCGCTCAATGATCTGTATCTCTAAACGGCGATTCTCACCTTCTAACGGAAACACCTGCTGGGTCCATTGCCAAGGGGCACTCCAGTTGATACCCGCTTCAGACTCTGATCCCAGCTCATCGGAGGCAAGCCAAGACATAGCCCAAGCCTCCCCGCCCAACAAGGTTTCCTTTTGAGCGGTTTCCCGTTGGGCAAACTCCGCAACACTTAGGGTTTGCTCCATGGTATTTAGAAGATTGACCGCTATACCGCTGACAATGGCAAACACCATAAGCGCCAAGATAAGCGCCACACCTCGCTGTCGAGCTCGCCTCATAGATCCCCTCCCGATACCGCCTCTGAAGGAATACCAGGGAGCTCAATTAAACGCGTGAAACTACCCAAGGCTTCTGTTTTAAACTCTATGCGCAGGGCAATTGGCTGCTCCGTTAAGACACTTGCACCGGGCAAAGTGGTTTCAAGGGGCCAGCTAGATTGCCAACCGGAAGCTGTTAACACCTGAGCACGAATGGCTTGAATGCCTTCCAATTGCTGTAATACTGGCTGAGATGTTTGATCACGATCTAACACCCGCCAAAAGCGCCGTTCCAGCCCGTCGGCTGTATTGCGATATTCAACCCGTTGCAACCTAGAGCGCATTGCTCCTAATGGGTTGTTCCAACCACTTCGGGTCCACTGTAAGGCCCCCTCTTGGATACTTAATGCCGGTTGCACCTCACCTAGCCCATCTCGAATGGGTCTTTGGATAAATTGCTCCGCATCTGACTGCACCCAGTTGACCGCCCGAGTAATCTTCTCTAGCTGACTTCCCTGCGCTCCGACACGGTTTTGAAGCTGTAAAGATGAATTCAGCATGTCAAAACTGACCGCCCCTACAAAGCCTAAGATCCCCAATACAATCAGTAGTTCTATGAGGGTAAATCCCTTAGAAACGGACCTCATTGGCGGTCTCCAAGATGAGGAAGATAACTGCTTAGGCGATACATAGGAGTTATCTCAGAGCCCAAAAACACCTGCACTTCAATACGATCCAGTTGGGCTGTTTGCTTAGACAATTGAATTCGAGTTAGCCATTGCCGCCCCGCTTGCTCCACACGCTGATCACCTAACTCAGGAGACTGACCTTGACGGAGACTTAACCGCATGGCCGTAACTCGATCTTTCGCCACCCAGGTAGCAATCACCTTATTGGCTAAATAGCGGCTTTGATCGGTGGATGTTTGTGTCGTTTGCAGGAGTACTACCCCCACCAGACCTAGGATGACTAGGGCTATCAGCACCTCAATCAGAGTGAACCCACGGTTATTGAAGCGCCAAGGCATTAATGCCATCCCCCGTGATAGTACGCTGATCGCCTTGCTCACTGATTAATGTCCACTGAAAGGGCAAATACTCCCCATTAGACAAGATCACTAGGTCAACGGAATCCGGCCCATCCAAAACGCCAACGGCACTATTTAGCTGGGATTCATCGAGTAATAAACGGGAACGTATTTGATCAGATAGGTATAGGCCTTGCTCTTGCTCCCAGTTACCATTTTTTAAAATAAACCAGCTCACCGCCCCCTCATCCAGCTCGACAAAACGGGACTCCCCCTGTAACCAAGCTTGATCAATCTGGCTTTGCAACGCCTGTCGTAGAGAAGAAGCTTCCCTCTCGAGCTTTGCCCCCTCTCCATCAAAACTAAGATTAGGAGTGACTAACCCGAGCAATCCCCCCAGGATTGCCAGCACAATCAAAAGCTCTAACAGGGTGAACGCATTTTGACGAGCCACTGGACGCCTTATAAATCACTCGGAGACAAGTCTGCTGCATCACCCTCGCCCCCTTCGCGCCCATCTGAGCCGAGGGATAAAAGGTCATAATCCCCAGCAGATCCCGGGCTTACATAGAGAAATTCATTACCCCAAGGATCAAGAGGTAATTTCGGCATATAACCTCCCGACTTCCAATTCTTTGCCTCTGGGTAACCTGTTGGCTTAGTGACTAAGGCCTGCAAGCCTTGAGAAGTAGACGGGAAGGTGCCGTTATCAAGTTTATAAAGACTTAGGGCTGACATGACGTTTCGAATCTGTGTCTTGGCCACTGACACCTTGGCATCATCTGAACGCCCTAATAAATTTGGCGCAACCAAGCCAATTAACGCCCCTAAAATCACCAGTACAACCATCAACTCCAACAGCGTAAAACCGCTTTTCTTCTGTTTTTGACGACTCATGTTACGAGTACCTTTTGAGGTCATTTTTAACTCCTTAAATGACGCGATTGCTCTGGGGCAGAGGCAATCAGTTTAACAGTTGATTCATATTCATTATGGGTAACAAAATCGCCATCACTATCATCATGACAACGGCCCCCATGACTAACAACATAATAGGTTCAAACAAAGCCACCATGGCAGAAATCCAGTTATTGCTGTCCTGCTCCTGCTGGTAAGCAGCTTTATTGAGCATCTTATCCAATTCGCCACTGCGTTCCCCGCTGATGATTAATTGCAGCATCATGGGCGGCAGCAGCTTAGTTTCATTTAAGGTGTCTCCCAGTGACACCCCTTCTTTAACTCGATCTCTGGCTTCTAACAGAGCGCGCGCCATACGATCATTTTCTACCACTTGCGAAGCGATATTCATGGCCTCAACTAAAGCAACGCCACTGCTGGTTAGCATGGCTAAAGTCCCTATATAACGGGTGATCTGAATCGTCTTAACAAAGCGACCAATGAAAGGAACCTTTAAAAGGAGGCTATCTTGAGCGGATTTGATCCTAGGTTTTCGGATCAACCAAGCATAGCAAACCAGTAACCCAGCGAATGCCAATAAGATCACTTGTCCATAATCACTTATGGCATCACTGACTCCCAGCATCACCTGAGTGATACCAGGCAATTCAGCGCCCTGTTTATTAAACACAGAGACAATGTCTGGCATCACTGAGCCCAGCAAAAATACCACGATTGAAATAGCGACCAAGGTCAAAATAGCAGGGTACAAAAGTGCCATTTGTACTTTTTGATTGTTAGCCCGTGTGCGCTCGGAAAAATCTGCCAACGCCATTAACACGGCGGCTAAATGGCCAGACTCTTCCCCAGCCTTGATACTTGCACGATACAAAATTGGGAAGGCTTTAGGATACAAACCAATGGCAGCCGCCAAAGGTTGGCCCTCCAACACTTTTGAACGAATCGCCAGCAACATGGCGCGAGTCTTTTGCTTACCCGCTTGATTTGCGACACCCGCTAGGGATTCTTCTATGGGAAGCCCAGCATCAATCAAGGTAGCCAGTTGGCGGGTCACCAGAGCACGGTCTTTAATAGAAATAGCAGGCGAGAACAGAGACGGTTTGTCCGTTAAGGCTTTGCCTTGGCGGATTTGTAGGGCCACCAACTCCATATCACGGAGCTTTTGACGAGCATGGCGCTCGTTATCCGCCTCTAGAACACCTTTTTTTTTCTTGCCTGACGGGGTCAAGGCTTGGTATTCAAAAGCTGCCATCAGAGGTGCTCTACATCGGTTAAGGGCTGTACGTCTTCATTAGAGACACGCAACACTTCTTCAAGGCTCGTCAGTCCTGCACGTACTTTGTTTAATCCATCGGCTCTCAGGCTTGGACGAATGGTACGCACATAGCGGGCCATGTCTTGTTCACCCGCACCTTGGTGGATTTTTTCTTGCAATACGTCGTCCACTACTATGATTTCATAGAGCCCTAAACGCCCTCTAAAACCTTGGTGATGACAAGCATCACATCCCACAGGACGATATAAGGTCATTGGCTCTTCTTCACCCATGAGTGACCGCATTGTGTCGTCCGCTTCGACCGGGGCCTTACAGTGATCACACAAACGACGCACTAGCCTTTGGGCCAACACCCCCACTACAGAAGAGGACAACAAAAATGGCTCCACCCCCATATCTTGCAGACGAGTAATCGCGCCCACTGCACTGTTAGTATGAAGTGTGGATAAAACCAAGTGCCCTGTTAGGGACGCCTGCACAGCGATTTCAGCGGTTTCTTTATCTCGAATCTCACCGATCATCACCACATCAGGGTCCTGACGGAGAATTGCCCTTAGCCCACGGGCGAAAGTCATATCTGCCTTGGTATTCACTTGGGTCTGGCCAATACCCTCGATGTGGTACTCCACCGGATCTTCCACAGTCATGATGTTACGCTTGCCATCATTAAGATACGTTAAAGAAGCATACAAAGACGTGGTTTTGCCCGAGCCAGTGGGGCCAGTAACGAGCAAAATACCATGGGGCTGATCTAATAATTGGCGGACTAATTGTCGATCTCCATCCCCCATTCCAAGATGACTAAGATCCAACTTACCAGCTTGCTTTGATAGCAAACGCATCACGATCCGCTCGCCGTGGGTGGACGGCAAGGTAGAAACACGAACATCCGTATCTTGACCTGAAATGCGCAACAGGATTCGACCATCCTGAGGTACCCGCTTTTCTGCGATATCAAGTTTCGCCATAACTTTAATGCGCGACACCAGCATTGGCGCCAATGCCCGTTTAGGTGAAACTACTTCTCGCAACACACCATCCACACGAAAACGCACCTGTAGGCGGCGCTCAAAGGTCTCAATGTGGATATCCGAAGCGCCTTCTTTGATCGCTTCGCTTAAGATGGCATTGATCAAACGAATAATAGGGGCATCACCTTCATTCTCGAGCAAGTCTTCATTCTCGGGAATGGCATCTGCAACGGACTCGAGATCATCACCCAAGCCCTGAACGTTCGCTAAGGTTTGACCACCTTCCCGTTGATAAAAATTCACCACTTCAGCATCGAAAGCATCCGCTTCTAACAAGCGAATTTGAGGGATGATAGGACTCACACGAAGCCCTTCATTGAGGGCAGCAAGGGATGCACTCGCCTTATGGGCGAGCACCCACTGATCGGCGTCTTGAAATAACAAAACGCCGTTCTCTTTCACAAATGAATAGGTTAAAGCAGACAACGACACATCCTTAGCCGCGCTAAGAGAGTTTAACTAGAAATTCCAGTAACCATTTAACCCCACATTCCAAAAACTGACAATGTTTTCAGGGATGATGGCATAACGGTTACGGTTTAATTCTGAGTTATAACCAATATTCTCTTTCAGCTCTCCACGTAAGCGATAAGAATAATTGGCTTTAGCTAAAACACCTAGGTTTTCAGTAAAGCGCCAACCGTAACCTACGTACGCATCAATATTGTAGCCATCGAACATAGATGAAAAGTTATACTGTGGCTTCGACGTGTTGATCGCTTCGTAGTACACTGGCACCCCTAAAGTTGCTCCAAATTGCCAACGGGCACCCGTATCAGCGGATTTAAAACGCGTATCATAGCGGTAACCCACTTGAGCCATGAAACTTGTAAATGTCTCGGTATAGTTAACGATCTGACCGTCTACAAAGGATAAACCGTATTTTGAATCGTACTCAGATTCAGTTAGCGAGGTTGTCTCTCCTGCGTAACGCACATCATTAAACGTATCAACATCTGAACCTGCCTGGAAACTATTACGGTCCATCAAATTACGACGGTACCCAACCCCAGCAATTACCTGATGCCCACTCCCCATTAAATAGCCAAACAACAAATCAATGGCATTATGATTAGAAGTCATTTTGTTTTTCTGGTGTTCCCCAGAACCATTTGGACTACTAAACGTCCAAGACTCATCATCTGTTGAAGCATAAAGAGTGCTGACAGTATTAATATAAAAGCCCGTTCTTTCACCTATTGCAGTGTAACCACCAGAGTAGTTAAACACCTGAAAGTTGGAAGGGTTCGTTTCAAAATTAACATTGCCTGTTACCGTTCCGCTCTCTTTATAAGTCAGAGTACCGCCAGCAAAACCAATGTAGGTAAAAGGTTCGTTATTAATATCCGCGTGCACTGCGCCAGACAGGGCGAGGCCAGCTAAAAGAATTTTCTTCATAAGATAAAAGCTCCACAAAAAAGCCGCCAACTTAACGTTGGCGGCTTTTTTTACATCTTCTTTATTCAGTGATAGTAAGATTTGTTGTTAGAACATTATTGTAGGTTGTTGACCCGTCCGTAAATCCAAATGTTTTACAAGCGCTATCAGATTTAGGCACAGAAGTAGCCGTTCTAAGCCCCCACCCGGCAAAGGTCGTATCAGTAGAGTCGCCACTGAAATCAGAATACCAGGTCGCGTTTTGATCAAACGCTTCAGAAGAAAACAGGAATTTACCATAATCTCCAGTACCTGGGGATCCTGCAGTACCCAAACCTAGATACTGACTCTGATCCCCACTAGCTACAGCCTCTACTCGGTAAGCTTTGATCTGGAAACTACCATAAGAAGTAGTAACTTGAACTACACCATCAGAGATCTTAGACCAAGTAGAACCTTGCATGGAGCCAAGCTGATCATCATCACTACTTCCTACACCAGAGTCAAAGGCATAACATACATCAACACTACCTTTAGTAGCAGAGTCCGTTTCTCCGCTAAAGAAGAATATTACACGGCCTTTTTCGGAAGCTGAATTACTTGCATCGTCCACCCCAGACATAGCTAGGAAACGGTTTGCCCAAAGGGAATCAGGAACATCCGCGAGCGTAGAGTCGCTAACTGAGCTTGTGTATGAATCAGTTGAGCTTTTAGATTCAACATCCTTAGCTAATAAACCCACATCAATGGTTACACCATCAACATTTGAATCCGTAATCGCAGCATCCAGTGCTGTATTAAAGTTAGCTGATTCTACATTTTGAGATACGGTAGTTACTGTTGCTTTGGCACCAGATGTTCCTTTGGCGATGTCTTTAGACTGTGTTTTGGTTTGAGCTAGCACTGTTTCAGACTTAACCACTGCCTTCTTGAAAGCAGACTCCAGACTAGTGCTTGTGAAGTCTAAACTCCCTGTAGAGCTTTTAACGCTGCTGTCAACGGTATCAGCCACATCTCCAACATCATCAAGTGTAACAACGTTAGTAAACTTAGCTTTCACTGATGCCGCAGATTCTGAATCATCAAGCGAAGCATATTTCTCTGCGAACTTATCTAACGCCGCATCAGCAATAGCAGTAAGATCATCATCGTCTAATGCGTCCAAGCTACTAGCAGTAACGGATGAATTATCGCCATTCAAAGCTTCTGCCAAGGCAACCGCAACAAACTCAGATGTGGATTTAACCCCGGGTTTATCATCAGAAGTTAGACCCAGTTCAATTCCCGCTTCATCCGCGGCGGCATCTAGAATCACTGCAATAGAATCGATTACTTTCTGTAAACGATATGCAACCTTAAATAGCTTTTCTTTCGTTGTAGCCTCTTCAGTAGTCATACCATCACGATCACTAAAATCTGTTTCTAGAATCGTAGACAAGGTATCGGTGCTAGTCATGGCACCTAAAGTAACCAAAAGAGTCTTCAACTGAGCATCAGTTAAAGATGAACCAAGGCTTGTCAATGGAGATAACATTGGGACTCTTGATCCAGAAGCATATTCCTCAGCCTGAGCCTTGGTAACATTCTGACTCATTATTCCGTAGAAGGGTTCGCCTGAATCTAAATCGGTCCCGCCAGCGATTTTAATTTTTGCGGATGTTTGAACTGCTGCGGTATTCAAACAATATGGACTGTCATCTAACTGACAATAATTAATTGCTTCCTCTGTTCCAATAGCAGGGCGATAAGAGAAATACCCATCCTCATCCGTATTAGCATATGGTTCGAAAGAATCAATCGCACCATTATCATTCAAATCGACCCAAACGGTACCATTAGCAATACGACCATCAACCACAAGCCCAGTAAAAGAAGTACTGGAATTAGCACCAGAATCTTGGGAGCCACTGTCTCCACCGCAGCTGATCAAAGCTAGAGACATCGCTGCAACACTGCATGCAATAGAAGTTTTCTTAAAATTCATTTTAGCAATCTCCATTAAAAGGCACTTTCTATACCAGCACTTAGGTACAAGCTTCGTGGCACTTCGTCACCATCGACTTCGATAGATTCAAGACCATATGCAAGATCAAAATTTAAACGCTTAAACAAAGTAGCGCCTAAAGTTAGGTAACTTAATTCCGTACCCGCCATGTTTTTCTTGTAACCTACGCGTACAGCAGGGATCCATACGTTTTTACTATAGTAAGACGTACCAATAGTGGCCCATTGATATTTGTCGCCGATCAAATCAGAAATTTCATTCATCTCATAGCTACCCGCAAGGGCAAGCTGCTGATCAAGAATGTATACTGAAGCATCAAGCGTAAACTGCCTTTCCATAGTATGCGTTTCGTCTAAGGCAATTTCGCCCTCCCCAGCAAACTCAAGCGCTGCATAACAACTCGCTTGCTTACTGGTTTCTAGCGAAGAACAAGTTTCATTCAGAGAACCATATTCAAAGGACGGTTCATTTAAATTGCTTGCAGTAAAGCCAACTTGGTAATAATTAGATACCCAAATAGCACCTACATCTAAACCTACGCCAAATGAAGTTTCTTGGTGATCAGCCAAAGAATCAGAAAAAGCATCACCGGAATCATCGTCTGAGCTAGCTAAATGCATTAATCCCTTACTCAAAGTCACACTATGTAAATTAACTTTGGCACCGGTTAACAACATGCCGTATTGATTCGACCAAACATCTTTTGAGTAACCCAAACCTAAGTTCAGATCTACACCGGACTTAACGTAAACAGAGGAATTAGTATTGAGGGTATAATTCGAGCCAGTAACGACAATATCAATATCATCATCTAGGAATTTACCTTGTCCTACCGCTGACAACGACATATCGATAGAAAAAGCACCATATTCGGGATGCTTGTATATTAATGGAAAGACTGGCACTTGCCCGGAGGTCATTAACTTGCCGTTGGCATCATCACCCAATGAAGCAACTATGCTGTTAGCTTTATCTTGCAAGGTCTGAGCTTGGGACGCAGAGGTAACATCCTCATCCAGCAATTCATCAAGCTCATCTATTTGATCTTGCAGAGAATCAACCTGACCCATTTCATAACCAAACCCACCTGGTCCGATAATGCCAAAGCGGAAACGGTCACCCGCTTCTGTGTCTACCATCAAAAATGGTGCAGCTGGGTTGGTAAGGGAGGTAGATAAGGAGGCGGGATTTGCGCTGGTGCCAAGTGTAAAACTTGACCCAATAGGCTGGAACACAGGAGAAGCGGCGTAGCTCACACTACATGCCAAGCTCCCTGCAACAACAAGCATCTTTTTCATTTTGAAACCTCTTGTGATTTTAACGGCATTGCGAGCGTATTTTCTCCTACGCTTACGCTGAATCTATCGACTATCTATGCAAAAAGTTTACACAATAAATTATTTTACCGCGATATTTTTACATTATTTTTATAAAGAATAAGATTATCTAGTGCAAGGTATGCTTATTTCAGGATGGGCAACAGATTTAAGAATTGAAATAAACAGCTGTTATATCAATGAATAACAGCTGTTTATATGACTAGCGGGAGGCGTTTGGTGACAGGAAGCGCCCTTCTAAACTATCAGGACGATTTGCTGACAGAGGGTGGCTTATCTCAATGGAGCGGAACGCACGGAACTTTTCTTCCGTGACAGTCGTTACGTCTTCTTGGCTTCTCAAGATGGTTGGGCGAATAAACACCAAAAGGTTTTTCTTTTGATTATCGTAGGAAGTACTGCGGAACAGAGCTCCAACAATGGGAAGGTCACCCAATAGAGGAACTTTTTGTTGGATCTCCACGACGTTGTCTTCGATCAAGCCACCCAACACTATGGTTTTCCTATTCCCTGCAATAACCGTGGTTTCGATTTCCCGCTTGGTGGTAATGGTGCCTAAGGAGCTGGGCTCAGGCGATGCGGCTTCGACCACTTGCAGCACTTCCATTCGCACTTCATCCCCAGCGTTAATGTGGGGCGTCACCTCGAGAGTCAAACCTATGTCCTCACGGGTCGTAGTGATAAAAGCATTACTACTACTATCCGCATAACCACCGGTTTGGAAAGGACGCGTTTCACCCACTAGGATTTTTGACGTTTGATTATCTAAAGTCATTATCTTAGGCGTAGATAACAGATTGGCGTTGGAGTTGCTTTCAATCGCTTGCAGGATGCCAGCCAGGTTCAGATCCCCATCACTATTAAAACTCGCCACCCCTGCCGTGAGGCCATTTGAAATAGATGGGGTGCCGGTGGCAATGCCGGTAGCGATATCCGTTAAACTATTGCCTGCGGCGGTAAAGTTCGTCCCCACCACGGGTGTCGTGGACTGGGAAGCATCACCAAACAGCCATTGAAAACCTAAGGCCTCAGAGCCCTCCATGGTCACTTCTACAATTATCGCTTCGACTAGTACTTGTGCCCTAGGGGTATCTAACTCTTTTAGCACAGATTGAATATCAACCATCACATTAGGCTCTGCGTTGACCACCAATGAGTTAGTACTTTCATCCGCTTGGATAAAGGTATTAGTCGGGCGTTGAACCCCCTCTTCGTTACCACTGCCCACTAAGCCATTCACTAATTCCGCTGTTTTGACGGCATCTGCATAACGCAAAGGAATCACCGCCAAGCGGCTGGACTTTTTAGACGGCTGATCCAAGTCTTTGATCAATTGTTCTACTTGATCCAGCTCAGCTTCCTTGCCTTTGAGTACCATGCGGTTGGTACGTTCATCAGCTATGACCCGAGTGGCCGTGGAGTTACCAGAGCTATTTCCCTCTCGATTTCCCGAGACCAGAGTATTGATCAGTTCAAGGACATCCGCCGCCCAAGCATGATCTAGATTGACGATACGAATCTGCCCTTCTACCGTGCTGTCTAAACGAGTTATCAATTGCTCTAGTTCACGAATGTTATCCGCATGATCACTAATGATTAAAGCATTTACCTCGTTTACAGAGGCAAGATGGCCATATTGGGGAATTAAAGGGCGTAAAATCGGTACAAGTTCGGACGCTAAGGCATTTTTGATGGCAATCACCCGTGTCACCAACAGCTCTCCAGCAGCTTTGCCATCAAGGTCGTAATCCAGCCCCCCTTGCTTAGCAACATTTTGCGGCAAAATCTTGATGCCTTCCGATGAATCTATGGCCGCATAACCGTGAACAGTTAATACCGACAGCAATAGTCGATAAATACCGTCTTCGTCCAATTCCGAGTTCGAGACAACCGTTACTTTACCTTTAACCCTAGGGTCAACAATAAAGCTTTTGCCCGTCATCTTAGCGACTTGCTGGATAAATACGCCTATGTCCGCCTGCTGCAGGTTAACCTGCCAAGTTTGCGCAATCAGCACGGCAGGGAAAAATAACCCCGCGAAGATCACGCTTTTGAACCACTTCCTGACGGCTAGCAACAACATTACCGATTCCCTTACCTAATTGGATAATTAACAAAAAAACGTCGATCACCTCGACGCATTTCAATTCGCGCAACACCCTGCTGGCGCATCATATCTGCCAAGCCCATATCTGCTGACACATTGCCAACTTTTTGGCTATTCACCGAAAGAATCTCATCCCCAGCCCTCAGACCAATACCAATGAGAGGGCTCCCATTAACCACTCGATAAGACTCTCCAGTAGCCTCTAAACCAGATGAAGACAACAAGGATTGGGGGTCTGATTTAAACTTTTGTTCATAGGTATCAATCATTTCAGACACAGACAGCTGGTTGATATCTTGGATAAGAGGATGGGATGAACGAGTGGAAGCAGCAGATTGACTACCTGACATGGATTGATAAGTTGAACGAGCACTCCCAGGTAATACCCCTGTGCCGGTATTTTGGACCGTTTGCTCTCGAGTCCCAGTCAGAACTTGACCGTCGTCAGTTGAGCCAAACAATGATGTCTCTTCATTCTGCTCAAAATACAGCACTTCTTTAATGCCGCTTCGTAGCAAAATAATGTGATCCCCATAGACTGCCATCAAGGTCACGCCACGCAAGATCGTTTCCCCAGCTTGATACAAGCCATCGGCCTGACCACTACTGGCTATGATCGCCATACCTTGATCCGGGGAGGAAGCGGGAAAGACGCCTTTTAGCTGGATATTTAGCTTGGTTTCACTCACTGCTTCGGACACAGCTTCTTGCTGCTCAGTGACACCAAACAAGCTACCACTTAATATTGGCAGACGGGATTCTGAGGCTTGCCCTTGGGCCACCACAGGAGGCAGAGTCGCTTGAGGATCGCCCTCCCCGAACCACAACCAACCAAGGGCAACGACCCCTGCAGCGGCGGTAGCCGTTGCAGCAAAAGTCAGTCCCCACCGAGTAGTGGATTCAAAAGTGGATAAAATTACTCGCATCTGCGCTCACATTAGGGCTGTGGTTCGCCTGTTATCTTCAACAAACCCCTAACATAATGCAAGAAAAACGCAGATAAAATATCAATTAAAGAAGAAAAGCTGACAGTGTCGCGATCCAACCCTAAAGAATTGGCTGAACCATCACAAACGCTGGGTAATCTTGCGACCCATTCCACCGTTGTCCTAATGCTTCAACCATTGAAGGCATAACAGTAACTTCAAGTTCGTTAGAAGGGAGCAACTTAACCCCCGCAAGATTGGTATTGGCTTCCGATCTAAGCTGCAAATCTGGGGCTCCAGAGTCCAATCGCCCTAACAGTTGCCAGTCTGAAAAGCGAGCACTTCGCAACGTTCGCCCTACTGGGTATTGAATTTCCCCATCGGACCAGTTCGCCACACCTCTAAATTGGGTGAAAGCTTGTTCGGCATGACTCCATTCTAGATACCAACGCTCCACCATCACAGGAGCACCTTGTACTTCAATACGCTCGCGCTTCATCAGCCCATTAAAGGTATCTGCTTCAAGGTTAAACCCCTCAATCCAGAATTTAATCGTATCTAATGATGCTTGGGCTTGACCAAAGCCCCGGAACTTAGAATGGGACACTTGCCAGTTGAAAGGCTCAAACAATGACCCCAAAGCCCAATTAACCGACACAGCACCTTTAAGATTGTGCACTTCAACTTGAGCATTGCCACGCCACCAGTGTCCTGAAATATCTTTTAAATACACATCTCGGGGCAACTGGCGCTGGATAGAGCTTTTCCAATGGGACAGAGGGGCATATGCAGCAGCAACAATCCCTGCCACAGCAACAAACCAAATAACCAGAACAATTGCTGCTTTACGTCCCAAAGAAATTTCCTCTATTGTGCTTTTAGCTTTTCGGTCAGGGCCTGCAAATCCTCAGGAGTGTCCACACCATGGGGTGGTAACTCTGCAGTGAGGGCGACCTGTACTTTAATACCTTGATGCAAAAAACGAAGCTGCTCCAACTTCTCCCATTTTTCTAACGGAGACATGGGCATTTGCGCATATTGACCAAGCAAAGCCACTCGATACACATACAAGCCCACATGACGCAAAGCTGGGTAGTCTTCTGCAATGACTTTCTTTTGCGCTGCAAACCCATCCCGATCCCAGGGCATGGTGGCACGACTGAAATACAATGCACGTCCTTTGGCATCACACACTACCTTCACCACACTGGGGTTAAAAATGTCTTCTTCTCGATGAATTGGACAGGCGACAGTGGCCATTTGTGATTCAGGGTCATCAGCCAAAGCACGCACAGCATCATGGATCAAAGAGATCGGCAACAGCGGCTCATCTCCTTGCACGTTTACCACAATTTCGTCCCCTGCCCAGCCTTTGACCGCTGCTACCTCGGCCAAACGCTCAGTGCCATTTTCATGGTCAGCTCGCGTCATCACCACCTCGGCACCAAATGCCTTAGCCGCCGCTTCAATATCCTGGTGATCGGTGGCAATGGTGACAGACTTAGCTCCTGCTTTAAGAGCCAACTCATATACCCATTGCACCACTGGCTTGTCTGCCAAGGGTGCCAACATTTTTTGCGGAAACCGCTGGGATGCATACCGCGCAGGGATGACAATATGAAAGTCAGGTAAAGTACTCATCTAGACATCTTTCTTTTCAAATTCTGGTCGGGAAGCCAATTCATAGGCAGTTTCTAATTTCATTCGAGAAGCCAACACAAGATCCGCAACTTCCCGCGCCACCGCCTGACCAGCACCGTGCTTAAGCTTAATATGACAATGCCGCTGCAATAAAACATGAGCGTCTTGGGGGCAAATAGAAATGCCCACTTTCGGCATCACCTGTAAATCGATCACGTCATCACCCACATAAGCCACTTGCTCGGGCTCTAGAGATAATAAAGCCATTAATTCGTCAAACGCAGCCGCTTTATCATGACAACCATAGTACACATGTTTCACGCCTAAATCGGACATGCGCTTACGCAGCGGGGCGGAGTCTTTTGCTGTAATCACAGCAACATTAACGCCCCATTTAGGCAGAAGCTTTAGGGCGACACCGTCTTTGACATTAAATCGCTTGATCAGCTCACCATCCGCCCCATAATAAAGGCCTCCATCGGTGAGCACACCGTCCACATCAAACACTACCAGCTTTAGAAACGGTAGCTTTTTCATTAACAAGCTACCTTGCACTAACTCTGGGTACTCTCCTAAAAAAGACGTATCCATTAGGCACTGGTATCCAAGGTTTCAAAAGTTTTAACCAGTTCATCAAGCTGTTTGATCTGCTTCAAAAACGGCTCCAATTTAGCCAAAGGTAAAGCACATGGGCCGTCACACTTGGCATTATTTGGATCTGGATGGGTTTCTAAGAACATACTAGACAAGCTCAACGCCATACCTGCACGGGCAAGCTCAGTCACTTGAGCACGTCGACCGTCAGCAGAATCCGAGCGGCCACCTGGACGTTGTAACGAATGAGTCACATCAAACATGATTGGGTAGTCAAATTGCTTCATTTCCCCAAAGCCCAGCATGTCGACCACTAGGTTGTTGTAACCAAACATGGTGCCACGCTCACACAGCATCAAGTTGTCATTACCTGCTTCTTGGCACTTGGTTAAAATGTGTTTCATTTCGTGGGGGGCTAGGAACTGGGCTTTTTTAATGTTGATCACGGCACCCGTCTTTGCCATTTCGACCACTAGATCAGTCTGACGTGATAAAAATGCGGGCAGCTGAATCACATCCGCCACCTCTGCCACAGGCGCACACTGGTCATTTTCATGTACATCCGTGATCACAGGTACACCAAAGGTATCTTTGATTTCTTGTAAAATCTTCAGACCTTCTTCCATGCCGGGACCGCGGAAAGAGTTAATAGAAGAGCGGTTCGCCTTGTCAAAGGAGCCTTTAAAAACGTAAGGAATACCGAGCTTCTCTGTCACTTTCACATGCTCTTCCGCTACCTTCATCGCCAGATCACGGGATTCGAGCACATTCATACCACTAAACAAAACAAATGGTAGGTGGTTAGCGACTTCGATTTTGTCTCCAATACGGATTACTTTGCTTGTTTCAGCCATAACGTTGGGATTCCCTTGAATAAAATTATCGATCGTAGATTTCGAGTATACCAGTGACCGCTTGTTGATCGTCTACTGCGACCAACAAGGTAATTTTGTCTCTAAGCATACGTTCTTCCGCTTCCACAATCATGGTGTCTTGTGAAATCGTTTTTGGATTTGAGGTCATCAGCTCAGCCATGGTTTTATTCAGCATGCCCGCAGCATCTTTTAACATGGCACGACGCAAATCGCCGTCGGTGAAGATACCGACTAAGCGATCTTCTTCCTGCACCAACACTACACCTTTGCGTCCTTGGGTCATGACGGCGATGGCCTCTTGCAATGAAGTGTTCGGGGCACAGAAGGGTAGATTATCTTTGTGCATTAAGTCTTTAACGCGTGTTAACAGCTTACGCCCTAGGCTGCCACCTGGGTGAAAACGCGCAAAGTCCTGGGGCTGAAAATCGCGACACTGCATCAAAGCCACGGCTAAGGCATCCCCCATGGCAATGGTCATAGTGGTAGAGGTTGTTGGCGCTAAATTGTTAGGGCAAGTTTCACGATCAATGGCAATATCGAGCACGCAATCACTGTGCTGGCCCAGGGTAGAATCAGGATTTCCCACGATGGCAATAGATCGGTTTCCAAATTCCTTGAGAGACGGCAATAAGCGCACCACTTCTTCTGTCTCACCAGAGTAACTAATCAGCACCAGCACATCATCTTCTTGAACCATGCCAAGGTCACCGTGAAACGCTTCACCTGGATGCATAAAGAAAGATGGAGTACCGGTAGAAGCCAAAGTCGCGGCAATTTTTTTGCCTACGATGCCAGATTTACCCATGCCACAAATAATGGTGCGGCCACGGCATTGCAGTATCATCTCAACGGCATTAGAGAAATTATCATCGATACGCTGGGCTAAACCAATCAGTGCTTGCCCTTGGGTGTTTAAGGTGGTTTTTGCGCTGTGAATTAATGAATCAGCGGTGTAGGAAACTTGAGGGGACTTATCACTCATGAGCCAACTTGCCTTTATTAGTGTTGGCTGCATTATACAGGGGCAAGCTTTGAACGCCTACCAAGATTGGTCGGCGTTCAAGCTTCTTGACACTATTTCAAGCAAGAAAGGTACTGATTACCTAATTCTTCAAGAAATGCACTATAAGTGTCTACTTGGTAAGTGCTGCCCAATGGATCCAACACTGCGCTTTTAACGTCTGTCCCTGCAATAAGGGTCTTCACAATTCCAGGGCTAAATTGAGGCTCGCTAAAGATGCACTCAACTTTGTGCTCTTCTATTTCTTCACGCAGCTTGGCAACGGTTTGTGCGCCAGGTTTGCGTTCTGGGCTCACCGTCACAGCACCTTGGTTGTTTAGACCGTAGTGGGCCTCAAAGTAGCCATAAGCCTCATGAAAAACAAAGTAAGGCACGTCATGAACAGGCTCCAACTGTGCCGCCAAACGCTTGTCTGCTTGCTCAAGATCGTTAACGAAGGTCGCGTAGTTTGCTTCAAACGCTTCTGCATTGTCAGGATCTAAAGCGGCGAGTCGATCCGCCACGGCATGGGCTAGGACTTTTGCATTATCTGGGTCTAACCAAACATGGGGATCCGTACCTGTGTGACTGTGCCCATGATGGTCATGGCCTTCGTGATCTTCGTGGTCATGGCCCTCGTGTTCTTCATGATCATGGCCCTCATGATCTTCATGATCATGGCCCTCATGATCTTCATGATCATGACCTTCGTGATCTTCATGGTCATGGCCTTCGTGATCTTCATGATCATGGCCTTCGTGATCTTCATGATCATGGCCTTCGTGATCTTCATGGTCATGGCCCTCGTGATCTTCATGGTCATGGCCTTCGTGATCGTGTTCTTCGCCAAACTCTCGCAGTGTTAGGCCATTTAAAGCCATCCACTCTAGATCCTTCTTAGCATTTAAGTTTGCTAATGGCTTCTCTAAAAAAGTCTCTAGGGACTCGCCTACCCACACCACAAGCTCTGCATCATTCAATTTTCTTAGGTCTGATGGGCGTAACGCAAAATCATGGGGAGACGCTTGATTATTAATCAGCTGTTCAACAGTGACATGTTCACCCCCAATAGCTCCCACAATTAAAGACACAGGTTTTACCGTGGTAACGACTTGCGTATTAGCAAGAGCAGACACAGATAAAAGAAGAGAAAGAGGCAAAGCAGACTTAAGCATGATTTAAAACCCAACAGTAATTGACGTTATAACATAACAATACCAATCGGAGCGCCAAAGCTCAACGAAAATCTAATGCGCCTTCTTAGCTCAGCTTGAGAAATCAGGCAGCGCTATTGGACGAACCACTAAGCCAGCACGCTGCCCTACTGGCAAATTAGTATTCGGAAACACGATGGCATCGCCAGTCGCTTTTATGAGGTAACAGCTGTTAGAGGAACGAGCCAACTCAAACCCAGCAGCAAAGGATGTGAAATTATTAACATCAGCATCGATAGCTAACTCGTAGTCTTCCGCATCTTTAACCAATGCATCCACCACTTCAAAAACCTTCACTTTTTCTGGCGTTTCTTGCTTCACTTCACCTGTTTGCAATAAGCACTGCAAGGCAGTTTGAATTTTCATCAAGCCGGAGAAATCATTTTCTCCGAAAGGTCTGACCTTCCCTAACTCAACGGTTGCGGCTTCGGCCCCATGGCGAGCATAAGAATGATAAGAAAAGGTTGTGGTGGGCTGATGAGAGAGCAGCACCGCATCAATTCCAGCGGCCGCATAAAATCCAAACTGCTCTGCCGAGTAAGAGCGCTCCGCTGGAAATGGGTGCACGACAAACCTTTCATATTGGGAACCACGAATGGCGGTGTGTAAATCGTAGTGGAATTTACCACCTTGCTGATGCCCTTCAAAAAAGGCCTGCACAGCCCGCTCTAACACTTGAGCTCGAGGCACTTCCATACCTGAATACTTTTGCCAAGCACCGCAGAATAAACGATTAAGATTTACATCAAGGAAGCGCTTCTGAGCCACCATGGCTTCAGGGTGACCGAGAATCACCAGTAGACGCACCTGCAAATCAATTGCACCAGAGAGCAATTCTTTGACTAATCCATTGACCATCTCAATGGGGGCGGTTTCGTTGCCATGAATCCCCGCAGACAAAACCAAACTGGCTTTTGGGGGCTGTTTTGGCTCAAATCGAAGTACGCCTACCTCTTCTAGACATGCTGTGGCAGTCGGCAGATCAAATGACATAGGTGCCGCCACGTCTTTATGTGCCAAGGTAAAACCTAAGAAATCATTGTTTGGTATTGCCATAAAATCATCACCTAAAAGCCATCTATCAGGGTTTCATCATAAAACAGATCTCCTCTTCAAGTAGCCTATACTTTTAATTGGGCGACACGGTTACGCAAACTTCTGTCGCATTTGAGAAAGTCTTGTAAATTACGGTCTCCAATCAGTGACCAACCCTTCCCTAAGGTTTAATTAATCGTTACCCTTTTGCCTTTACCCTCAAAAGCCAGTAAATCATGTCCAGTTCCGAAGAAATCATCACTTTAGTAGATCGACAAAACCAAGTTATCGGCGACGTCCTAAGAAGCAAAATGGACTTTGGTAAAGACATCCATCGGGTAACCTTTATCTTGGTATTCACTGGCAATGATCGACTCTTGGTGCAAAAGCGCAGTGACACTAAAGCCTTTTGTCCTGGCTTTTACGGCATTACCACTGGTGGTGTGGTGGCAACCGGCGAAAGCTACATGGAGTGCGCTGAACGAGAACTCGAAGAAGAAATTGGCGTTTCCTTACCTTTGACAACCCATGGCATGTTTTTCACGGAAGGAGAAGGTTTTCGTATTTGGGGTAAGGTGTATTCTTGTCAATATGATGCCCAGCGAGATGGCCCACTTACCCTGCAAACGAAAGAAGTCGCTGAAGTGTTAGAGCTGCCGATTGACGATATCTTATCCAACCCAAGCCAACGCCCCTTTACACCAGACTCTTATGACGCTTTACTTCATTATGTCCATAATGATTTAACAACGTCTGCTGATGACCCCATTTAACCTATCTCTATGTCGTACGCTTGTGTTGGCCTTGGGGCTAGCACTTGCCTCCACACTTAGTATTGGCCAAGAGCGCTGGCAATCCGACCAGTACATTACTGACAGTTTTTTGAAAATCGCCCTACAGCGAGAATATCGAGAAACAGCAAACCCAAAATTAATTCGCTGGGAACAGCCCATTAAGCTGTATTTTCAAAGTGAAGCGGGTGATGCCAGTTTTCAAAAAGAATTACTCAGTGTCCATGCCCAGCACCTGTCCTACATCACTGGACTCCCTATCGACTTTACGGACGATGTAAAGCAAGCCAACATCTACACTATTTTCACCCAATACGACCGTATTGAAGATCGCGTCAGACAATACATTGGCGACCCCAACCGAATCCGTGCCGCCTTAGACGAAGCCATTTGCCTAGGTAACTTCTCGATCAATAAACGAGGAGAGATCCTCAGGGGCGCCATCATCATCCCAGTGGACTATGCACGACAAAAAGCACGTTTCCTAGATTGCATCATCGAAGAAATTACGCAGTTAATGGGACTACCAAACGACTCTAATGACGTTTTTCCGTCTGTATTCAACGACGTCAGTGTTGACACTTACCTATCCCCTTTAGACTACCTGTTATTAAAAACCCTCTATTCCCCTCGGCTGCAAACCAATATGGATGTTCCTCAGGTATTAGCCCGTATGCCAGCGGTGCTGTCCGATCTTCATGCGCAAGGTGAGATCGAGAACGCGACCCAAAACTCCTTACGCTATAGCCTTAAACGCTATCTCGGGGAATAGAAAATAACTCTTAATTTCCTATTTCTTAATCAATATCATAAATTCTGGTTATTCGATCAATTTTTCCGTTCAACTTAGGTAGAATGCACAAAACCAGATAGCTCATCGGAGAAGTTGAATGTTTCCAGAACTTAAGAATGACCGTTTTCTTCGCGCTCTTTTAAAAGAGCCTGTTGATGTCACCCCTGTGTGGATGATGCGCCAAGCGGGTCGCTATCTTCCAGAATACCGAGCAAGCCGAGCGACCGCAGGAGATTTCTTAAGCCTATGTAAAAACGATGCATTCGCCTGTGAAGTAACACTGCAACCTTTAGAGCGTTATGATCTTGATGCTGCCATCCTGTTTTCAGATATCCTAACGGTGCCTGATGCCATGGGTCTTGGACTCTACTTTGAAACAGGCGAAGGACCAAAATTCAAACACACCGTTCGCACTCAGGCAGACGTAGATGCCCTACCTATCGCAACGGTTTCGGATCTTGATTACGTGATGAAGGCGGTAACCACAATCCGCCATGCCCTGAATGGTCGAGTTCCCTTGATTGGCTTTTCAGGTAGCCCTTGGACACTCGCTACTTACATGGTTGAAGGAGGCTCCAGCAAAGACTTCCGTCACATCAAAGGGATGATGTACCAGTCTCCAGAAACACTTCATGCATTACTAAATAAACTTGCTATTTCCGTCACTGACTACCTGAACGGCCAAATCAAAGCGGGCGCCCAAGCAGTTCAAATCTTTGATACTTGGGGCGGAGCCCTCAGTGGCCCTATGTACCAACAGTTCTCGCTGATGTATATGCGCCAAATTATGGATGGTCTCATCCGTGAACACGAAGGCCGCAAGATTCCAGTTATCATGTTTACCAAAAATGGCGGACAATGGCTGGAAAACATGGCCGCTACTGGACCGGACGCACTGGGCTTAGACTGGACCACTGATATGGCTGAAGCCCGTGCTCGTGTAGGCGACAAAGTCGCACTGCAAGGCAACATCGACCCATGTGTCTTATACGGAGATAAAGAGGTTATCGAGCGTGAAGTGGCGCTTGTGCTAGAAGGATATGGCAATGGCTCAGGTCATGTCTTTAACTTAGGCCATGGCATCCACCAGTTTGTGGACCCTGAGCGTCCTAAGTACCTTATTGATGCGGTTCATGAACTAAGCCGCCCTTACCACGAAGAAGTCTTTGAGGATTTGGATTCTTTAAACGACTTGTAAGACGCTCGATTAAGGTCACGATGGCATAGGTGAATGCAATCGTGACCACTTTCTCAGACACATGCGTTCTGCTGAAGACTTCTCTTTTACCCAAATGCCATTGGGTTTACGTTTCACAGCCTCGTACTCGGAATTAAGATAGCAACAGATATGCTCTCGCCCATCTTCTGACACCCAAGACAACCTCCCAAAGGTCACCTCCGGCCCACAGCCCACCAACACCAAGCGCAGCTGCAAAGCTTTATCATCTTCACCGACAACACTAAGGCACTCTAAACATCGAGGAACAGAAAGATGCACTACATGCGCCTGATATTCGGCAGCCAGCTCATTTTTTACCCCTAGCATAAAAGCATCCATCCCTTGCTCAAATGCCATGATGGCTGATTGCTCCATGTCTACCCCCATTCCTGCATAACCCAGTCTAGTTGGAACATTAACTGTAGAACAAATTGAGGCATTTAGTAGCGGGCGGCGGATTTGAATGGTAATTTATACGAAAACAATGCCTTAGATGGAGATAATCTATGAAATTAGTAACAGCAATAGTTAAACCGTTCAAATTGGACGAAGTGCGTGAAGCACTTTCTGAAATTGGTATTAACGGCATCACTGTTACAGAAGTAAAAGGCTTTGGTCGCCAACGTGGCCACACCGAACTTTACCGCGGTGCGGAATACGTGGTGGACTTTTTACCAAAAGTAAAACTTGAGCTAGCAGTGGACGACGATCAAGTAGACCGTGCAATCGAGTCTATCCAAAAAAGCGCCAACACCGGCAAGATCGGTGATGGCAAGATCTTTGTCACAGCGCTAGAACAAGTGATCCGTATTCGTACTGGTGAAACCGGCGCTGATGCCATCTAGTACTGAACACAGTGAAACACCATAAAAAAAGAGGCTTGATAGCCTCTTTTTTTATTGCATAGACATGGTGAATCACAAAGGTATTAGCCTTTATCCGGCACCTTAATTGACAAAGAGCCCAGGTAGCGGTTTTGACGCTTCTCAATAATCCGGAAGATATAGATCACGACGATACTAATGGCCAAATAGATAGCACCCGCCGCCAAAAAGATCTCAATGGGCGTATAAGTACGAGCAATGATGGTACGTGCCATGCCAGTTAAATCTAGCAAAGTAATGGTACTCGCTAAGGCACTCGCCTTCAGCATCAAAATGATTTCGTTACCGTAAGCAGGCAACACAATACCAAAGGCACGAGGCAGCAAGATGCGACGGTACATTTGTGCCTTCGTCATCCCCATCACTTTACAGGCCTCAACCTCCCCTTCTGGAATGGCTTGAATCGCACCACGGAAAATCTCTGCAGTATAAGCAGAAGTATTCAATGTAAAAGCAATAATCGCACACCAGAAAGGCTCCCTTAGCACTGGCCAAAGGAAGCTTTCACGGACGGCTTCAAACTGCGAAGCGCCGTAGTACACCAAGAAGATCTGAACCAACAAAGGCGTACCGCGAAAGAAAAAGATAAAAGCAAAAGGTAACGAGCTAATCCAAGGGTTCTTAGAAATACGCGCTAATGCCACAGGCAAGGCAACAATCGCTCCCAAGACAATCGACAATATCACCAATTCAATCGTCGTCCACGTTCCAATTAGGAGACGTGGGAAGTATTCAATTACAACAGAAAAATCTAATTCCACGACGTTATCCTCTGGTTAGTCCGCGACTTGCGCGCTTCTCAAGGTAGGACACCACCACCATGGAGATAATGGTTAGACCTAAGTACATAAACGCCGCCACAAGGTAAAACAAGAAAGGCTCTTTGGTGTTACCCACCGCCACATTTGCCTTACGCATAATGTCTTCAAGACCTACCACTGACACCAAGGCCGTGTCTTTCAGCAAGACAAGGAATAAGTTACCGATTCCTGGCAAAGCCACACGCCAGACCTGTGGCAGGATGATCCGAAAAAACTTACGTTTTGCGGGCATGCCTAATGCGATAGCCGCTTCATGCTGGCCTTTAGGAATGGCCTGCAATGCCCCACGAAACACTTCGGTTGCATAGGCGCCAAAGGTTAAACCCAGTGCCGTCACACCCGCCGCAAAAGGGCCTATCTCAATGTATTCGTCATAACCAAATAGGCTGGCTACCGACATTAATACGGTGGTTGCACCGAAATAAATAATTAACACTGTCAACAATTCAGGGACACCACGAATCACCGTGGTATAAAAGTTCGCAATCCACTGTAACGGACGAACATTTGACAGTTTCGCTGAAGCACCGAGCAAGCCAAGAATCAATCCCACGACTAATGAGCACAATGCTAGCTGTATCGTGACTGCGGCTCCGAGAAGAAGCTGGTCACCAAAACCGTGAAGATCCAACATACAGATATTCTCAATGAGTAAATGTACGAAGCACCGCCAAAGGCGGCACTTCGCTTAATCGCATCTTAATAGATGGAGAATGGGAAGTACTTAGCGTTGATCTTTTCGTAAGTACCATCGGCTAAGATCTCAGCCAAAGCCGCGTTGAACTTGTCTTTCAAGTCATCGCCTTTACGAACAGCAATGCCGATTTCATCTTCTTTCTTGAAGGAGTCACCTTTGAACTCGAACTTGCCGCCGTTACCAGAGGTTTTCAACCAATCGTAAGTAGGTAGCTCATCAGAAAGCACGATGTCCAAACGACCTGACACTAGATCAAGGTAAACACTGTCTTGAGTATCGTAGAACTTAAGAGTGGATTTACCTGTGTAGTTATCTTCCAAGTACTGTGCAGCAAGGGTAGCACGCTGTGCACCGATCACTTTGCCATCTAGGTTTTCTAGGTCAAAGCTTTTACCCTTTGGCGCAAGAAAACGTAGGCCGCCAGAGTAATACTTATCAGAGAAGTCTACCTGCTTTAGGCGCTCTTCAGTGATAGACATAGAAGCGATGATGGCATCGAATTTACGCACTTTAAGACCTGGGATTAAACCATCCCAATCCTGAGTCACTACTTGACACTCAACGTCCATTTTTTCACAAAGCGCCCAAGCGATGTCTACGTCAAAGCCTTGTGGCTTACCGTTGTCATCGATGTAGTTGAATGGTGCCCATGCACCCTCTGTTGCAATTTTAATGCTATCAGCCGCTTGAGCAGAGAAAGACGATACGGCTGCGCTAAGTAGAACTGCTGACCCTAAGGCAATTTTCTTCAATTTCATTCTTGGACCCTTTTGTAAGATTGATAGTTTTTATATTACTTGCGATCTTGCAGAGATAACCTCTGTCGTGCCGCAAGCACAACGCGACGCAGTTAAAATACCGATGATATAAAGGCTTTACAGCGCTCGGAATCTGGCGAACCAAAAACCTTGTCTGGCGTACCTTTTTCCTCCACCAAACCTTGGTGCAGGAATACCACTTCACTGGATACTTCTCGTGCGAAATTCATTTCATGAGTCACGATCAACATGGTGCGGCCTTCATCCGCCAAACCACGCATCACCCCCAACACCTCCCCAACTAACTCAGGGTCAAGTGCCGACGTTGGCTCATCAAATAATAAGACCTGTGGATCCATGGCTAACGTACGCGCAATCGCCACACGCTGCTGCCCACCGGAAAGTTGGTTCGGATACATATGCTTTTTATCTGCAATACCCACCTTGTTTAGTAGATACTCTGCGTACTCCAACACCTCTTGTTTAGGGCGCTTTAGTACATGCAGAGGACCTTCCATGACATTCTGAAGAATCGTCATGTGTGGCCACAGATTAAAGCTCTGAAACACGAAGCCAATTTTTTGACGCATACGCGTCAGTTGCTTCATATCGGATGCGTATAAATCACACTCACCGGGCTTCAAATTTAACGCTTCACCGTTAAATAAAATTTCGCCTCGGGTCGGATTCTCAAGCAGATTGATACAACGTAGGAATGTACTCTTCCCCGAGCCACTCGAGCCAAGGATAGAAATGACATCCCCGTCTCTCGCCTCTAAGGAGATCCCCTTTAATACTTCATGATCCCCAAAGGTTTTATGAATATCCCTTAGTTCTAAAGCAGGGCCTTTTGACATGTATTATTACCTTCATTTTGGTGACTCTGTCAGCGTCAAGGATAGGCTCAATAAAGCTCAGAGCTTACGCTTTCGTTTCTCAAGGTTCAGGTAGAACGATTCAAAAATCACGCCAACCACAATCCTCTATATTGTAAAACTATTTTCGCCAAAGTTGTCTCTTTTTCTTATCCAAACGGACAGGATCAACGGATTTTTTCGCTAACGCCTTACGCTCATCCCTAGGAGTCACATCGAAAAAGCCCTTATAAGTGGTACTAAAATGGGGTGCTGAGGTAAAACCACACTCTTGCCCCACCTCCAAAATCGATTTATCCGTCTGAGTAATCAGTTGCTTGGCATGATTTAAACGCAATTCCAAATAATAGCGCGATGGCACCGTATTCAAATTTTGCTTAAACAATCTTTCCAAATGGCGACGGGACACGCCCACATGGAAAGCAATGTCATCCGAAGAAAGTGGCTCTCGGATATTCGCTTCCATAAGCTGTACCGCCTCAACCAACTTAGGTTGTCCTGTTCCAATGCGAGCCTGCAACGGAATCCGCTGGGGGTCTTCATTTGTACGAATACGCTCACACACAAACTGCTCAGAGATGTTGCTCGCCAAGGACATACCGTGTTGTTTGCCAATCAAAAACAACATCATATCCATAGCTGCACTGCCTCCACTGCAGGTATATCGATCCCGATCTACTTCAAACAAATGATTAGACACAATCACTTGCGGAAATGCGTCACGCAGATTGGAAATATTCCACCAATGGATCGTTGCCCTGTAGCCATCTAACAAACCCGCTCGGGCCAACACATGACTTCCCGTACAGATGCCGCCTAGCTCAATGCCTCTTTTTGAGCAAGATGTCAGCCAAGCGTCTAAACTGGAATCATCAACTTGCGCAACCGGTGATGCACCACAAATAAAAATACCGTCTAAATCAGATGGCGCTTCGTGAGTGAGGTAATCAGTCATGGTAACAACGCCAGAATTCGAAAGTACTTCTTTCGTTTTTTGTCCGATCGTGCAAAAACGATATAACTCCTTGCCTGTGACCCAATTGGCCATATGTAAAGTTTCTATTGCGGAAGAAAATCCCAGCATAGAAAACTGTGGCATGAGTAAAAAACCATACTTTTGTGCTTTTTTGCTCGCTTGCATGATTTCACGTGATGCAAATTCCGACTTGTACAATTTATTATCCTGCGATAAGCCCATTAAAAAGAGGTTTATATCGTTTAGAATGAATAACAGAGGCTTTTAAGAGTGACATCAAGCTTTTTTTTAGGCGATGGACGCCTACCTAAAATGAAATGTCGCTATTTGAAAAGTATCTATCTATTCATCACCTATAGTTTTCATAATAATCGATTACACGGTGTTGGGTAGCTTTTTCTTACAACAATAACGATAACTCCAATAAGCACCATTCACTCATGAGGATGAGTAAACATGACGAATACAAAAAAAAGTGAATTGATTGCCCGGATTGAAGCAGAAATAAAGGGGAACTTTAGCCCTGCTGATTCACAAGGCCCGATTAAGCTGACAAACCAATATTTTGAAGACCTGCTGCTCGAGGACATGGAGCAGGATTCGATTGATAACCTATACGGCACAATCATTTGCCTATGGGACTTCGTACAACAGCGCTCGCCGAAAACACCTAAAGTGCGCGTCTACAATCCAAACTACGAAGAACACAGCTGGCAGTCCACCCACACGGTTATCGAAATTCTAACCGACGACATGCCGTTTTTAGTATCTTCTTTCAATATGGCATTGGTTCGTCTTGGCCATACCATTCACTTTACTGCGCATCCTATTGTTAATGTTGAGCGCAGTGCAAAAGGCGAACTAAAAGCCATCGGCTCTCAATCAGCCAAATCAAACACTGAGGCTTTGATTCGCTTCGAGATCGACCGTATTTCCGATTTATCCAAAATGGATGCCATCAAGGACGCCTTGATCGACACCATGGGTGATGTAAAACACTGTGTCGAAGACTGGCCAACCATGAAGGCACGTCTTGCTGATATTATTAAAGACTCAGAAAGTGTTGCTCACCTTAAAGACGATGAGACTCATGCAGAGAACTTAGCTTTCTTGCGCTGGGTTGAGAGTGATCACTTCACTTTTGTAGGCTTCCGTGCCTATGACCTTGTACAAGAAAATGGCGAGACCCACCTGAAGTTCCAAGAAGACTCAGGCTTAGGTACTTTCCGTAAAACCAAGAAATCCAAATATGACATCGTGTTAAACGAGCGCTTGTCGGCCCTAGCCTACGATCGTGACAATGCACTGGTGTTGACCAAGTCCACCGCCATTTCGACGGTTCACCGCCCTGTTCATCTAGATTACTTAGGCGTTAAACGCTTCGATAAAAAAGGCAATGTGATTGGTGAATGGCGCTTCTTCGGCCTTTACTCATCCGCGGCCTACGTAGCACGCCTACAAGACATCCCACTACTGCGTAAAAAACTCGCGGTGATTATAGATCGTGCAAACGTGGACCCTTACGGCCATAAAGGCAAAACACTTAAGCATATTCTTAACAGCTACCCTCGTGACGAAATGCTTCAAGCGCCAGTGGATGAATTGTTCCACGCCATTGAAGGCATCCTAGCCATTCAAGAGCGTCGTCAATTACGTGTCTTCTTACGCAAAGACATTTACGGTCGCTTCCTTAACGCCTTGGTCTATGTGCCTCGTGATCGTTACAACACAGAATTGCGTATTCGCATGCAGGACATCCTTATGTCCGCGTGTAATGGCACCAGCTCTGAATTTAACGTGCAGTTCTCCCAGCAGGTACTGGCTCGAGTAAACTTCACCATTCAAATCGCTGACCCAGAAAACAGCCCCGCACCGGACGTTGATGACATCCAACGTAAGATGCAGGACGCCATGTTGTCTTGGGACGACAAACTACTGAGCGCGTTACACACCAGCCAAGGTGAGGAAAACGGCAACAAGCTGTACACTGAATACGCTCCGTACTTACCAGCAGCCTACCGAGAGGACTTCTCACCGAACTCAGCTGTTTTAGACATTGAGCGTTTGAATGATTTGGTTGGCGAAGGCGACATTTCAACGCACCTTTACCGCCAAGTAGGTCAATCTAAAAACCATTACTTCTTCAAGGTATACGGCGCAGGTACCACCCTAGTGTTATCTGACGTGCTGCCAATCCTTGAGTGCATGGGGCTGCGTGTGCTTGAAGCTCGTCCATACGAGCTAGACCAAAACGGTGACGGCACCGCAAATACTTGGGTCGTAGAGTTTGCAATCAGTGTTAACCCAAGCGTAAACCTTGAGAAGAAAGCGTACCGCGAAGACTTCCAAGATGCCTTCAACCAAGTATTCCGCCGTCGTGTGGAAAACGACCGTTTTAACGCCTTGGTGTTGGACGCATCTCTGACTTGGCGTCAAGTAACCATGTTGCGAGCGATCACTAAGTACTTGGTGCAATTACAAGTACCCTTCTCCTTGCAATACATGCAACAAACCCTTGAGAAAAACGCTCCGATTGCTCGTCTATTAGTACAATTGTTTGAGCAACGCTTCGACCCTGCTCAAGAGGCCAAACGTGACGAGAAAGTTGAAAAACTGCTAGAGAAAATCAACGCTGCGTTCGATCAAGTAGCCAATCTAGACGAAGATCGTATCTTGAAACATTACTTGTCTGTGATTCAGGCAATGCTTCGTACTAACTTCTATCAGGCATCTGAAGAAGGTAGCGAAAAAGACTACGTATCGTTCAAATTGGACCCAACCCAAATCCCAGCCGTACCACTACCTCGTCCGAAATTCGAAATCTTCGTTTACGCGCCATGGGTAGAAGGCGTTCACATGCGCGGTGGCAAGGTTGCCCGTGGTGGATTGCGCTGGTCAGACCGTATGGAAGACTTCCGTACCGAAGTCTTGGGGCTTGTGAAAGCTCAGATGGTTAAGAATGCCGTCATCGTACCAGCCGGTGCGAAAGGTGGTTTCGTAGCAAAACAACTGAAGAAAAACGCATCCCGTGAAGAGGTGCAAGCGGAAGTGGTACGTTGTTACACCACCTTCATTTCTGGTTTGCTAGACATTACGGACAACCTAAAACAAAGCGAGCTGATTCCACCACAGTCAGTGCTTCGTTATGACGAAGACGACCCATACTTGGTTGTTGCTGCAGACAAAGGCACCGCAACTTTCTCTGACTTAGCAAACAGTATTTCTGAAAAATACGGTTTCTGGCTAGGAGATGCCTTTGCATCAGGTGGTTCGAACGGTTACGACCATAAGAAAATGGGCATTACCGCCCGTGGTGCTTGGGAATCTGTAAAACGCCAATTCAAAGAAATCGGCGTGGACTGTCAAACCACAGACTTTACCGCTGTGGGTATCGGTGACATGGCCGGTGACGTATTTGGTAACGGCATGCTGTTATCCAAACACATTCGCCTAGTGGCGGCCTTTAACCACATGCACATCTTTATTGACCCGACCCCAGATGCAGCATCGTCCTTTGAAGAACGTCAGCGTCTGTTTGATCTACCTCGTTCGTCTTGGGAAGATTACAACAAAGAGCTGATCTCTAAAGGCGGCGGCATCTTCAGCCGTACCAGCAAGTCTATTCCAATCAATGCTGATATCCGTAAGGCTTTAGGCATTGAAGGCAACGCCAAATCTATGGCACCAACGGAGCTGATCTCTCACATTTTGAAAGCACCGGTAGACCTGCTTTGGAACGGTGGTATTGGTACTTATGCCAAAGCAGAGTCCGAGTCCCATGCAGACGTTGGTGACAGCGGCAACAACGCCTTACGCGTCAATGGCAACGAGCTACGCTGCAAGATCATTGGTGAAGGGGGTAACCTTGGCTTCACTCAAAAAGGTCGTATTGAGTTCGCTCAAAACGGCGGCCTAGTGAGCACAGATGCCATCGATAACTCCGCTGGTGTGGACAGCTCCGACCATGAAGTAAACATCAAAATCCTGCTGAACCGTATTGTCGAAAACGGCGACATGACAGAAAAGCAGCGTAACAAGCTGTTGGCAGAAATGACCGATGAAGTGGGCGACCTAGTCTTACGCCACAACACTGGCCAGAGCCATGTCTTGTCTCTCGCAAACTCCCAGGCTCCTGAGCGTCTTGCAGACCATTGGCGTTTGATCTTGTCTCTGGTACGTGAAGGCCGTTTGAACCGTGAAATCGAGTTCTTACCATCGGATGCGCAAATCAAAAAACGCATGAACAAAGGCCAAGGTCTGACCCGCCCAGAGATTTCCGTGTTGCTGGCTTACTCCAAAATCAAGTTGTTTGAGCAACTGGTAGAAGACGGCATTGGCGAAGACGCGGACTTGATCGAGCAGATCAAAGACTACTTCCCTAAACCTTTGGTTAAGCGCTTCTCTGGTCAGATGGTAGAACACCAACTGGTACAAGAAATCGTTGCAGCGCACCTAACGAACAACGTGGGCAACCGCATGGGCCCAACTTTCAGTACTTATGTACAGGAAGAAACCAGCGCATCAGCGTTGAACGTGGTACGTGCCTACATGGCAGCAGAGCAGATCTTTAATGTTTCAGGGCTATGGGACGCTATCAACAGCTTAGATTTCACCGTTGAAAACGCGGTACTAAACAAGCTCTTGATTCGCATCCAAAGCATGCTAGAGCGAGCTACCCTATGGTTGCTTCGTAATACCCGTGAAACCTTGTCTATTCAACGTTTGACGGACACCTACAAGCCAGGTGTTGAGATCATCCGCAATAACCTAGACGCTATTTTAACGGAGCCTAGCAAAGAACATTTGGTCGCCATCAGTGAGAAGCTACAAGCACAAGGCATCCCTACTGAGGTGGCGAGTAACCTTTGCGCCTTGAACTACTTGTTCTACGGCTTAGATATTATCCGCGTTGCGGCTAACACCGAGAAAGAAGTACTCGATGCGGCACAAACCTATTTCGCTCTTGAAATGGATCTAGGCTTACATTGGTTGCGCCAAAGCGTTAACGAATTACCAGCCGATGATATGTGGGAGCGTCGTGCAAAAGCTGGCCTAGGCGACGAAGTAGACAATGCACTACGAACCATCACTCAAGAGGTGATTCAATCGGGTGCAGACATCAATGACGTCGAAAGTAGATTGGCTAATTGGCAGGATCTCAACAGCGATAACATCAAGCATTACCATGCAACCTTCGGAGAAATTAAATCCGAAACAGAGTTATCGATTTCGATGGTGACCGTTGCTATTCGAGAGTTGAGAAATCTGATATAAACCCCAGAGCGGCCCATCTGGGGCCGCTCGACTTTAAGAGGTAAAGAAAGTGACTGAACAAGTAACGAGAGCAACATTTGATGAAGTAATGTTTCCAAACTATGCACCTGCGGCCATTATCCCTGTGCGTGGTGAGGGCTCTCGCTTGTGGGATCAGGAAGGTAAAGAGTACATCGACTTTGCGGGCGGCATCGCCGTCACTGCACTGGGGCACTCGCACCCAACTTTGGTTGACACAATGCGTGAGCAAGCTGGAAAACTTTGGCATCTATCAAACGTAATGACCAATGAGCCAGCGCTTCGACTAGCAAAAAAACTGACAGAAAAGACCTTCGCGGATCGCGTGTTCTTTGCAAACAGTGGCGCCGAGGCAAACGAAGCTGCATTCAAATTAGTACGACGTTACGCGTTCGATCACTACGGTCCAGAAAAGCATGAGATTATCGCGTTTAATCAATCTTTCCATGGCCGTACCTTGTTCACGGTTTCTGTCGGCGGACAAGCGAAATACAAAGAAGGCTTTGAACCAACACCTGGTGGTATCAAGCACTGTGCTTATAACGATATTGAAGGCCTTAAAGCCCTAATGTCTGACAAGACCTGTGCGGTAGTGATGGAACCCATCCAAGGTGAAGGCGGTATCATCCCGGCAGACAAAGAGTTCGCCAAACAAGTACGTGAGTTGTGTGATCAATTCAATGCTTTGCTTGTGTACGATGAAGTCCAGTCTGGTGTTGGCCGTACGGGCACCTTGTACGCTTACGAACAAGTGGGCGTAACACCTGACATTTTGACCACAGCAAAAGCACTGGGTAATGGCTTCCCTGTGGGCGCTATGATCGCCACAGAAGACGTGGCAAAGAGCTTTGCATTTGGCACCCATGGTAGCACCTACGGTGGCAACCCAATGGCTGCTGCCATTGCTGAAGCTGTGATCGATATCGTCGACACACCAGAAGTTCTGGATGGCGTAAAAGCTCGTCACCAGATGTTCGTCGATGAACTCAATGCCATTAACGCGAAATACGACGTCTTCAAAGACATTCGTGGTATGGGCTTATTGATCGGTGCTGAAGTGAAAGATGAGCTTGCGGGTCACGCAAAAGACTTTTTGGCCAATGCAGCAAGTGAAGGTTTGCTTTGCCTAGTTGCCGGTCCAAACGTTGTGCGTTTCACACCCTCTTTGATCATCCCTGAAGCTGACGTCAAAGAAGGTTTGGCTCGTTTTGAACGAGCGGTTGCCAAAACCGTGGCTGCACAAAAAAGCGCCTAAATCTCTGATCTAACCACAAAGCCGCGACAGCCCTGCTGATCGCGGCTTTTTTTTGGGTCTCACCCCTACATCCTTCAGTGTTATCCATATATTTTCGGAATCCTTTGCTTTGTTTCGTTGTCCAAGGCGGCGTGCTGGTTTAAGCTCTATTGTCAGTAATGCTCCAGCCAAATCAATTACTTAAAAACCCTCACTCACCTACTGAAAAATAGAGAGATAAACTGTGTTTTTATCCTTTTTTCCAAAACCTAAACTGTTCTTTTTAACCTTTGTGCTCTGGGCGCTCGCCACCGTCATTGCTTGGTACGCCATCGGTGACGACTTGGGACAAACCCTAAGCCTTGGACAATTATTTGGTATCGACTTCCCTGCTGTCCTAGGGGAAGGTGCCGATGCTGCGGCCCAAACGGCTTATCAAGACGCATACAGTTTCGCCAGTGATGTCTGGCTGTACCAATACATGTTCGTTTGCTATGCCTTATTTGTTGCCGGCTGGATGCTTTACGGTGGACAAAAATGGGCCAAATGGTCGGTCTTGGGCTCCGCATTGATCGTGTTTATCACCTGGTTTCAGGTACAAGTCAGCGTCATGATCAACGAATGGTATGGTAGTTTTTACGACCTCATTCAAAAGGCCCTCACGGCTCCTAACACCATCACCTTGTCAGAGTTTTATGGCCAGCTTCTCACCTTTGCCACCATTGCTTTGGTAGCCATTACCGTTGCCGTATTCAACCATTTTTTTGTCAGCCATTACGTCTTCCGCTGGCGTACAGCAATGAACAATTACTACACCAACATTTGGCCTCAAGTACGCCATATTGAAGGTGCCTCTCAGCGTATTCAAGAAGACACCATGCGCTTTGCCAGCATCATGGAAAGCCTTGGCGTTCGCTTCTTAAATGCCATCATGACGCTCTTAGCGTTCTTACCGGTATTGTGGGGCTTATCTGGCTATGTGACCGAGCTGCCTTTGATTGGTGAAGTTTCCCAGGCATTGGTATTCGTCGCCATTCTTTGGTCTATCGTAGGTACTGTGTTGCTGGCCGTCGCAGGTATCAAGCTACCCGGTCTTGAGTTTAAAAATCAGAAGGTCGAAGCCGCTTACCGAAAAGAGTTGGTTTACGGGGAAGACTATGAAGATCGCGCTGAACCAGTAAAACTGGTGGAGCTGTTTGATAATGTTCGTAAAAACTACTTCCGCTTGTACTTCCACTACCTGTATTTCAACGTGGTACGTTACGGCTACTTGCAAGCGGGGGTTCTAGTGCCCCTTATCGCATTGGGCCCTTACATCGTGGCTGGAGCGTTCACTTTAGGTGTGATGCAACGTATCTCTAACGCTTTCAACCAAGTGGAGAACTCGTTTCAGTTCTTGGTCAATTCATGGACCACCATCGTAGAGTTGCTCTCTATTTATAAACGTCTTAAAGCTTTTGAGGCCGCTATCGGCAATGCTTCTCTACCGAAAGAAGATCTAAACGAAGCACAATAAGCCCCACGATACAAAAGCAAAGTACTCGGGAATTTTGGCAAAATTCTCAACGAGATCTCCGAGTGCTTTGTTTTTTCCGACTCAAGCCAATGCTATGATTGTCACATCAATTATTTGCCCGCTGCCCCTTACAACGTCACGCAGCAGGACTGGAGACCACACATGAAAAAAGTATTTATCGACGGCGAAACTGGTACAACGGGTTTACAAGTACGTGAGCGCCTTGTTAACCACACAGGCATTGAGATTATCAGCATTGATCCAGCTAAAAAGCGCGATGTTGAAGAAAAGCGCCGCCTTATGAAAGAAGCCGACGTGACAGTACTGTGCCTGCCCGATGATGCAGCGGTTGACAGTGTTGCCCTAGCAAAACAAGAAGGTTGCCGTATTTTGGATGCCAGCTCAGTACACCGTGTGGCCGAAGGCTGGGTCTATGGCCTAGCTGAGCTTGACCCTAGCCAACGTGGTGCGATCAAGGATGCACAGTTTGTCTCTAACCCAGGCTGCTATCCAACGGGCATTATCCTGCTGTTGAAACCTTTGGTAGAGCAAGGCCTGTTATCGGCAGACGATCACTATGCGGTGAATGCCATCTCCGGCTACACAGGTGGCGGCAACAAGCTTATTGACCAGTACGAAAGTAACGCCAATGCGCCGACCTACGCCACTTATGGCCTGAACTTTAAGCACAAGCACTTACCAGAAATTGAAAAATGGTCAGGTCTAGCGCGCACGCCTATCTTCATTCCAAGCGTGGGTAACTTTGCCCAAGGCATGCTGATTTCTATCCCTGTCACCTTGGCCAATGGTAATGCAGAAGCCCTTCATGCTGCATTAACGGCCACTTACGCTGGCGAAGAGTTCGTGACCGTTCATCCATTTAACGAAGTGAACGATCCAAATGCCCCTTTCCTAACACCGCACGGTTTGGAAAATACTAACCAAGTGGAGCTGGCGGTATTTGCCTCTGAAGATGGCAAATCTGCGGTACTGTCCGCCAAACTAGACAACCTAGGTAAAGGTGCTTCCGGCGCTGCCGTTCAAAACCTAAACCTAATGTTAGGCTTCGACGAACACCTAGCCGTCGTACTTTAATCCCGTTAAGGGATACAAAAAGCCCGCCAAGAGACATCTTGGCGGGCTTTTTGTTGCTGTCAGTTTCCGCTAAATCATGGTCTATCTATGGCGATTCGCTTAGCTTTGATAGCATTTTTACGCACACCAATATCTGGTGCAATGCTAAACAGATCGCCATTTAACCCCGTTAATTGGCGGGGAACATGGGTGGCTTTAGCCATCTCAGCATTGGCAGCCATGTGTTCAGGTTCCCCGTGAGTCGGTATCGCCACTTGTGGGCGTACCCAGTCATACATCTGCCCCAATTCATCTCGGTAAGGGTGCCCACTCACATGAATTGGCTGCTCTGTATCATGGGTTTGCAAAGTCCTAATGCCTTGGGCTTTAAATGCCGTGACCAGGCGCTCAATGGCCATTTCGTTACCCGGTATGGTCATGGCGCTGAAAAGTACCAAATCTCCTTTATCCAAAGACAAATCAAAGCAGTTGTCTCTGGCCAATCGGTTTAGCATGGCTCTCGGTTCACCTTGGCTTCCGGTAGCAACGGCGATTACTTCTCCTCGAGGTAAGTAGCCTAAATGAGCGCTCTCCATCACCGGCAAGCCTTCGGGCCAGTAACCAGCCACTCGGGCGGCGCTCACCATATTTTGTAAGGATCGTCCAATAAAGGCCACATAACGTCCTGTCTCTTTTGCCACCCGGGCAATGGACACTAATCTGGCGATATTACTGCTGAAGCAGCCCACCACCACTCGTCCAGTCTCATGTCGAATCGTTTCTAACAAGGCATCATAACAAGCCTGCTCCGACACCGAATGCCCATCACGTAACGCATTGGTAGAGTCACATACCATGGCGCTGATGTTACGGCGACGCAACGTTGATAGGGTTGTAGGCGTAAAACGATTGCCAATCACAGGCGTATGGTCAATTTTCCAATCACCCGTATGAAAGACCTTACCTACTGGGGTTTCGATGGTTAACGCACTGGGCTCAGGGATGGAGTGGGTTAATGTGATCCATTGCAATTGAAAAGGCCCCACTCTAAATTGCGAATCCATGGGGAGTTCATGGATCTCTACCCGTTCTAGTAATCCCACTTGGGCAAGTTTGCGACGCAAGATCTCAGCAGTAAATGGGGTAGCATAAACAGGGGCTTGAAGCCGCTTCCATAAGAAAGGTAAAGCCCCAATATGATCTTCGTGGGCATGGGTAATAACAATCCCCGCCAATCGATGGCGTTGTGTGGCGATAAAAGAAGGATCTGCACTGACAAGCTCATAGGTGGTATGGCTGTCTGGGGTAAGAGGCTCGTTGAATGACACCCCACAATCCACCATTAACCACTGTCCGTCATGACCATAAAGATTCATATTCATACCTATTTCTCCGGTTCCACCCAAGGGCAAAAACCACAGGTCATTTTGTGACGGAATCAACTGCTCCACAAATCTCTCCTCTTCGTTTCAGGGTCACCATTCTACGGGATTAAAAATGATTCAAATTCATAGTTACTATGCTTTGATATAACTCCTACTCATGTTAAATTTCTATTTACTCAATGCGTGCTCATTTTCTGATCTAAAGCACTCTTTCTATTTTAGCCAAAAAGGAACATCCAATGCTCGGCATCACCGTTTGGGGTTTGGCTCTTGGGCAAGCACTGCTCGTAACAGGGAACATCTTACTTGTATCTGTGACAGCGCTTATTGGTCAAAGTTTGGCCCCGACTTTTGCCATGGCCACTTTACCTGTCGCACTACAGTTTTTAGGTTTAATGGGCGTCACCCTACCGGCGGCCCTATTCATGGCATGGCTGGGCCGAAAAAAGGGCTTTCTAGCGGGTAATATTATCGGTGTCAGTGGTGCGCTAATGGCGTATATGGGGGTGGAACAAGGCAATTTCATGTTGTTTTGCTGTGCGACCTTCTTACTTGGTATGGCCATAGGGATCGGTCAGCAGTATCGATTCGCTGCCACTGAGAACGCCCCTAAAGCGAAAGCCCCTCAAGCCATCAGCTTAATTATGGGAGCGGGTGTAGTGGCTGCAGTTTTGGGCCCCAATATGGCTATTTGGTTTGAAAACTGGTCAGAAGAAACTCGTTACCTGGGCGCATTTGCCGCTTTGATCGTGTTATACGCGTTCAATACTGTGCTGGTGGCCTGCTTACCCCTTAACCCTCCTACCAAAGCCGAATTAGAAGGCACGCCACGACCTTATATGGCACTATTACGTCAACCTTCATTAATGAGCGCCATTGTGGCGGGTTCAATCGGTTATGGGGTTATGGTATTGGTCATGACGGCCACCCCTCTTGCGATGCAGGCCTGCGGTTTTGACTTTGGCAGCACCGCCACCGTGATTCAATGGCACGTTTTAGGAATGTTTTTACCTTCCTTTATTACTGGACGTTTGATCGTGCGCTACGGCGCTTACAGCATTATTCAATTAGGCTGCATACTGTTATTGGGCTGTGTCCTACTGAACCAACTAGGAGAGACCTATTGGCATTTCTTTAGCGCATTAGTGTTGCTTGGAGTGGGATGGAACTTTACCTTTATCGGTGCCACAACCTTATTAACTAAGACCTACCGCCCAGAAGACAAAGCACGAGTCCAAGGCCTAAACGACCTGATCGTGTTCAGCTGCGCAGCCACTGCAAGCATTCTGGCAGGCTATTGGCAGTCGATCTTTGGCTGGGAAGTATTGAACTTGCTGATGATCCCTGCAATCTTTTTCGCCATGTTTACTTTAATGTCCAGTCGCAAGCGTGCTGTGATCGTGGTTGAAAAGACTCCCCCTCTTGCCTAGTTTCAAAGATATTTGACTCTGTCGCAAAATCCCCGACAATGAAGTCCAACATTCATATAATTGTTAGGACTTCATTTATGGGTATTTTCTCAAGCCTATCGAAAATCTTTTCTGGCTCCCCTAGCTCTGCTTCTACGCCTGCAGCAGATCCCATTGAATACAATGGCTTCACCATACTGCCAACACCGCAGTCAGACCAAGGCCAATACCGAGTATGTGCTCAAATCACCAAAGGAGCGGGAGAGGATGTCAAAACACATCACTTTATCCGCTCTGACTTAGTGGCTAACAAAGACGAATGTGTCGAACTTACCATTCGTAAAGCGAAATTAACCATCGACCAGATGGGCGATCAAATCTTCTAAGTCTGAAGGAAATAAAACTGCCCATGCTTCAATGGCAACTTGAGCACTCCAGAGACGATCATTTAGGGCCTTTATTTGTCGCCCATACCTATCGCTTTAAAGGGCCTGCTACGTCCGTAGTAACAACTCTGATTGAGCATTTGAAAAATCCTGACAGCCATCAAGCCATACTGTATTTGCATGGTTACACGGATTATTTTTTTCAGCATGATTTGGCGGAGCATGTGGCAGCACAAGGCAAGCGTTTCTTTGCTTTGGATTTACAAGGGTACGGGCGCTCTATCCGCCCAAACACGCCTCCTAATTGGTGTGAGAGCATGGAGCAATACCACGATGACATCACCATAGCGTTGGCAGAAATGGCCAATAAGGGCGTCTCTGAAGTGGTCATCATGGCACACTCTACCGGCGGCTTGATTGCCTCAAGTTTCTTAGCAAAAGAATTCGACATGACTCAAGAGCGCAATTTACCCTTCCCTGCGATCAAGGGGCTCATCTTAAACAGCCCATTTTTGGCCCTGCCTTTTCCACCCAAAGTATTAAAACGACTGAGCTGGCCCATTTGGCTAGCAGTCTCGCTGCTGCCGTTTCATTCATTGCGCGCTCAAAAAATCAGCACCTATGCCAAAACATTACACCGCTCTTTTGCGGGTGAATGGGACTATCGTTTGGATTGGAAACCAGCTCAAGGGTTCCCCCTATCCTTCCATTGGCTAAAGCAAATCATCCTCGCGCAAAGGAACCTTCATAAACAACAGATCGAAACCCCAACCTTATTGTGTCATTCTGCGTGCAGCACCCTTAAATCTGAGGACCTTGACTACACACGTCAAGGTGACGGAGTGCTGGATGTAGAAAGCATGAAGCAAGCGGCACAATCCACCTTTGCCAACTTGCAGTTACGCAGTATCAAAGGCGGATTTCATGACCTTTTCTTATCGCCTAAAAACGTTCGCGATGACTATCTTGAGCAGCTAGATCATTGGCTGATAAACAGGGCGTTTAAAGATTAGCTGCCCTGTCCTGCCATGATTTTGTCCAGTAACCGAGTAGGCAACAAGCGCTTCATAATGCCCGCTGCATAAGTGGGCCAGGTAACGTAATAACGGGGCTTGGGGGAGCTGGATTCCAGAGCATGCAGCAACTTATCAACCACAGCACTGGCGGGCAGTGTCCCTTTACCTGCTGGCCCTTCTTTACTCAAACGCTCAATCGCCTCTTGATAACCTTGCTGATGTCGACTGGCCATCATATCAATATTGGCTTGCAATGCTTTCAATGCATTGGCTCTGAAACGACTGGTAATGGGGCCGGGCTCAATCAAAGACACCTGGATAGGCGTATCACGCAGCTCTAAACGCATGGTATCCGTCAGCCCTTCTAAAGCGAATTTACTGGCGTTGTAAGCACCGCGAAACGGGGCCGCCACCAACCCCAACACAGAACTGTTATGCACGATGCGTCCATAACCTTGGGCCAACATGATTTTTACCACCCGCCGAGTGAGGTCATGGGTGCCAAAGAAGTTGATTTCAAATTGCTCCCGCAATACCTCAACCGGAAGATCCTCTACCGCGCCGGGCTGACCATAGGCGCCGTTGTTAAACAGTGCAAACAGCTCCCCTCCGGTAATCTCTAAAGTCTCTGCCAAACCTGTTTCAATGGAAGCAGAGTCGGCAAGATCCAGCTGCACCACATGTTTAAACCCCTCCGCTTTAAGGCGGGCAACGTCTTCTTGCTTACGGCAGCTGGCAATCACCATATAATTCTTTTGTTGCAGCATTCGAGCCGCTTCTAACCCAATACCACTGCTGCACCCTGTAATCAAAACGGAATATTTCATATACGGTTACTTAGCTCCACGTTCATTCCTGTTATCCACACGTTCCATTAACAAACTGAAACACTATTGTCCCAGAAGCTTGATCTATATCAGAACATTTTTCGTCCAGTAGCCATAAGCTCCGCTTATCAAATTAAAGGAGTGCTTATGAAACTTGCAAACGTCCGTGTTAGCACCAAGCTATGGAGTATTATCGGCCTACTGGTTGCGCTACTTGTCGCTTTTGAAGCGACCGCCTACATCAGTCTATACAAGGAACTGCTACAAACGCGAAAGGCGCAAGTTCAAGAGCAAGTCGAAAACGCCTACTCCCTAATTGCCTATTACGAAAGCCAAAGCGATGAATTGGGCGAAGCTGAGGCAAAAGCACAGGCCAGTGCTGCCATAAGTGCATTACGCTATGGCGATAACAACTATTTTTGGATCAACGACTATCAACAAAAGCTGGTCATGCATCCTCTCAAACCCCAGCTTAACGGCAAAGACCTGACCAATGCCACCGATGCGAACGGTCAGTTCCATTGGCAGGCAATGGTGAATGTGGTCAAACAGCAGGGTGAAGGGTTCGTGGAATACGCTTACAAAGGGCCTCAAGTCGATCAGCCAGAAGACAAGGTATCCTTTGTAAAAGGTTTCGAGAAATGGGGATGGATTGTCGGCTCTGGTGTTTTCTACACAGATGTGAAAACGCTATTTTGGGCTGACGTAAAACGCTCAGCGGCCATTGAAACAATATTAGTGTTGCTTGCCCTAGTGATTAGCAGCTTTGTGGTACGCAGCATTGTAAGACCACTGGCTCAAGTGACTCAACACTTAGAAACCATCGCTACCGGAGACATGACCCAATCTCTAACCCTTAATCGACAGGACGAATTAGGCATTTTAGCTAAATCCGCGAATCAAGTGTCCAGCTCGTTGGGACACACATTAAGCCAAGTCGCCCAAGCCATCGATGAGCTGCAAGCCGTCTCCACCCAGATGCATGCCAATACGAGCGAAACGAAAGCCGGTATGGACACTCAATTCCGCGAGGTGGAAAAACTCGCAGCAGCCATGAACGAAATGTCTTATTCGATCCGTGACGTAGCCACCAATGCCAAAAACACAGCCGATGCGACTGTCGTTGTACAAAACGCCACTCGCAGTTCTTCTACGGACCTAAAAGAGACCAATTACAACATCCAGACCCTCACTCACCATGTGGAAGGGGCCAATCAGGTCATTGTTGAGCTACTGTCTCAGACCAAAGAAATCGACTCAGTGCTTGGGGTCATTGGCGATATCTCTGAACAAACCAATTTATTAGCGCTCAATGCCGCTATTGAGGCCGCACGAGCAGGTGAAATGGGGCGCGGGTTTGCTGTGGTGGCCGATGAAGTACGCTCCCTAGCCAGCCGTACCCAAAGTTCCACCGTGGAAATCAAATCCATTATCGAGAAACTGCAAGCGCAATCTGCAGAGGCGTCCGTATCCATGGCAACCAGCACCGAACAAGCAGAACAAGGGGCACTGCGCATGAAAAACGCCGCAGATAACCTTGAACAGATGTTAAGCCAAGTGGACGACGTATCCGACAGATCCACTCAGATTGCCTCTGCCGCGGAGCAACAGGGTCAAGTAGCAGAAGAGATCAACTCAAACTTGCTAGGCATAAAAAATGTCTCTGAGCGCGTACTGCAAGAATCAGAGCAGGTTGCTCAAGGATCAGACATGATTGCCAACATGGCACTATCCCTTAGAAACCAAATTAACCAGTTTCGTTTTGCATAACAAAAAAGCGGGCCTATGATGGGCCCGCTTGTTACATTTGGGAACGTCATATCCCTCTTTAGGAGGTTAATGCCGCCGCATGATGCTCTAAATGATCCGCAATAAAGCTCGAAATGAAGTAGTAACTATGGTCGTAGCCAGATTGGCGGCGAAGGGTCACTTCATGCCCTGCTTTTGCACAGGCTTGCTCCAAGGCTTCAGGTTTCAGCTGCTCTTCAAGGAAGCCGTCTGCTTCACCTTGATCCACCAACAATGGCAAACGCTCTTCAGCGGTTGCGATTAACTCGCACGCATCCCACGCTTTCCATGTTTCACGATTCTCTCCCAAGTAGCCGGTGAAGGCTTTTTCACCCCAAGGGCATTGAGTTGGGTTCGTGATTGGCGCAAAGGCTGACACGGACTGGTAGCGACCAGGGTTCTTCAAAGCACAAATCAGGGCACCATGGCCGCCCATAGAATGGCCCGAGATAGAACGTTTATCCGAAATTGGAAAATGCTCTTCTACTAAGGTTGGCAGCTCTTGTACCACGTAATCGTACATGTTGTAGGTATGCCCATAAGGCTCCACCGTAGCATTCAGGTAAAAACCTGCTCCCGACCCGAAGTCATAGCTCTCGTGTTCACCAGGGTAGTCCGTACCACGTGGACTCGTGTCTGGCATAACGATCGCCAAACCAAGCTCAGCGGCCTTGTTAAACGCCCCTGCTTTCTGGGAAAAGTTTTCGTCGGTACAGGTCAAACCCGATAGCCAATAAAGCACTGGCACCTTAATGCTTTCTGCCTGTGGCGGCAGAAAAATCGCAAACACCATATCGCCTTTAACAGACAAGCTTTCATGGCGGTAGCGCTTCAGCCAACCACCGCTTACTTTAGTACTTGATAAAAGTTCCATATAGGCCTCTTTGGTCAGTAAAAAAAGCCCATCCTAGAGATGGGCTTTTAACGACAAATGACTTACTTATGCATCAAACTCAATGACAGTACGGATACTTTCACCTTCGTGCATGAGGTGGAAAGCTTCGTTGATGTCTTCTAATTTCATTTTGTGAGTCACAAACGGATCGATTTCGATCTTGCCACTCATGTAATCTTCAACATAGCCTGGCAACTCGGTACGACCTTTAACGCCACCGAATGCAGAACCACGCCATACGCGTCCCGTTACCAACTGGAATGGACGAGTAGAGATTTCTTGGCCAGCACCCGCTACACCAATGATGATCGACTCACCCCAACCTTTGTGACAGCACTCAAGGGCTGCACGCATCACATTAACGTTACCGATACACTCAAATGAGTAATCCACACCACCATCCGTCATCTCAACGATGACTTCTTGGATTGGCTTATCAAATTTAGCCGGATTAACAAAGTCTGTGGCACCGAACTGCTCAGCCATTTCAAATTTAGATTCGTTTAGGTCGATGGCAATGATACGACCCGCGCCAGCAATACGCGCACCTTGAATACAAGATAGACCAATACCGCCTAGACCAAAGACCGCAACGGTAGCGCCAGCTTCCACTTTTGCAGTGTTCAGTACTGCACCAATACCGGTTGTGACACCACAGCCAAGTAGACAGATTTTGTCCATGGCCGCTTCTTCGTTCACTTTAGCCAGTGAAATTTCTGGAACAACGCTGTACTCAGAGAAGGTAGAACAACCCATGTAGTGGAAGATTGGCTCGCCATTGATGCTGAAACGGCTAGTGCCATCAGGCATCAAACCTTTACCTTGCGTCGCACGAACGGCCTGACATAGGTTAGTTTTGCCAGACTTACAGAATTTACATTCGCCACACTCCGCCGTGTAAAGAGGGATAACATGATCACCCGGCTTAAGTGTTGTAACGCCTGCGCCCACAGACTCAACGATACCTGCACCTTCATGACCTAGGATTGCAGGAAAGATACCTTCTGGATCATCCCCAGACAGGGTGAATGCATCGGTATGACATACGCCTGTGGCCACCATACGAACACGGACTTCACCCGCTTGCGGGTCTTGAACTTCAACTTCTTCGATTTTAAGTGGTTGACCAGGGCCCCAAGCCACCGCCGCTTTACATTTCAACATTGCGAACTCCGTTTATTTCATGGATCGATTAATGAATGTAAGTGTAGACGTAAAAAACTATTGCGATAATCCTCGTTTTAACAAATCATTGTTGCCATACAGCAACAATAAACAGATTGGTAGAAATATAATGAAACAATGGGAAGCCATGGAAGCCTTTGTGGAAGTTGTCCGCCAAGGTAATTTCTCTAAAGCTGCGAGCCGCCTAAATGTCTCCGCTTCGCATATAAGTCGTCTTATTTCTCATCTCGAGGCGCGTCTGAATACAACCTTGCTGTTTCGAACTACACGCAGCATTCGTCTAAGCGAAGCAGGTGAGCGCTTTTATCAACATTGTCGTGACTTACCCAACACCCTCGCCAGCGCCGAAGAAGCGGTCGCCGCACTGAATCAAGCTCCAATGGGCACCCTAAGGATTACCTGCGCCACCACCTTTGGTGAGCGTTATCTTGCCCCCCTTCTCAATGACTTTTTAATCGACAATCCCCAGGTCGACTTAGACCTACATTTGACCAACCGGGAAGTGGATTTAATCGAAGAAGGATATGACCTAGCCGTCCGTATGGGAGCTTTACGGGATTCAAGCCTATTGTCTCGAAGGCTTTGCAATCGAGCAGAGTTTCTCTGTGCGTCACGGGAATATGTGGATCAATTTGGTGTGCCCCATACCTTATCAGAGCTTAATCGTCACCGCTGTCTAACTGGCTCTAAAACCCACTGGGTATTCCAACAAAGTGGCCAACGTAAGGAAATTAAGGTCGCCACTAACTGGCGCAGTAACTCAGGGCCAGCCCTGTTGGATGCCGTTCGCAAAGGACTCGGGATTGCCCAGTTGCCAGACTATTACGTGCGAGATGATCTGGCATCAGGGAGGCTCGTTGCATTGCTGCCACAATACCAATACCCCTACACCGGAGTTTGGCTCATCTACCCACGCTCACAACAACCCTCTCCTAAACTCAAATCTGTGTGTGACTTTTTAATTGAGCGTTTTGAAAAGGAAGACATTTTTGCCCAATGGAAGACACAAACTCTGCTTTAAGCCTGGTTAAAGTGCGCAAACTTTAGGGAACCTTTGCGCACATAAAGCTCACAAAAACCCTCTTCACTGAACCCGCTAAACGCTAGTAAACGCCGCAACTCAAGCCCCTCGGGGGCTGGCATAGAGGGTTACGGCTTAAGGGCCAGTGGGAGCACGCCTCTTATTACTATTGGCACTATAAATGTGCTTTTTTAGATCTTATCCATTTAGTCAAGATTTTGTTAGGATGGCGCCGTTTTCCCGCTACCACCCTGTCTTTTGATCATTAAAACATCCTTGGTAGCATTCATCTGTTAAAGGTAACTCTATGTTGTACCCCATTTTAAACTTGGTCGCTTTTGCGGTATTGCTAGTTCTACTAGTGCGACAGCATAAAGCCCAAAAGTCCCTTTCCACTCGCGTCTTCACCGGTCTTGGTTTAGGCGTATTGTTCGGTGCCGCCTTGCAGTTATTGTACGGTGTGGGTAGCGATACCATTGCCACCACATTGGATTATGTGAACATTGTTGGCTCAGGCTATGTCAGCCTCTTGAAGATGATCATCATGCCACTGATTTTGGTTTCCATCATTGGTGCGATTGTCAAAGTAAAGGACACAGGCTCCCTTGGTAAGATGTCCGGCTCCGTCATCGGTATCTTACTGGCAACCACCGCGGTGTCTGCCTTGATCGGTATCTTTGTCAGCAACCTATTTGGCTTATCTGCCGATGGCATCGTACAAGGTGCACGGGAAATGGCCCGTGGTGAAGCACTACAAGTGCGCCTAGAGGGTCTGGAAAATGTCTCCTTTGCGGACATGATTCGTTCATTTTTCCCTGGGAATCCGTTTGCAGATTTGGCCGGTAGCCGTCCAACGTCTACTATCGCTGTGGTGATTTTTGCCGCCTTTATCGGTATCGCTGGCGTCTCTGTGGCCAAAGCGCAACCGGACATTGGCGCTAGCTTTGAACGCTTTGTGGATGTGGCTCAATCTATCGTGCGCACCCTAGTGCGTATGGTACTTAGCCTAACCCCATACGGTATCCTTGCATTAATGACCAAGGTAGTGGCTGGCTCGAACGTGTCAGATATTTTGACCTTGCTGAACTTTGTCGTGGCGTCCTATGTGGGCTTGACGCTGATTTTAGTACTGCACCTAGTATTGTTGGCGGTTAATGGCATTTCACCGGTACGTTACTTGAAGAAGGTCGCTCCCGTTCTGTTATTCGCCTTCACGTCCCGCTCCAGCGCTGGCACCATCCCGCTGAACATTGAGACTCAAACTAAGAGTCTTGGGAATGGTGACGGGGAAGCCAACTTCTCTGCCTCCTTCGGTGCCACCATGGGGCAAAACGGTTGTGCTGGCCTATACCCTGCTATGTTGGCCGTCATGATCGCGCCAACGATTGGTATTAACCCTCTGGACCCTTCTTTTATCTTGTCACTGGTTGCTATCGTGACGATTAGCTCCTTTGGTATTGCAGGTATTGGTGGCGGCGCCACGTTTGCGGCTTTGATCGTTCTATCTGCATTGGACATGCCTGTCGCCCTCGCGGGTCTATTGATTTCTATCGAACCCTTGATCGATATGGGCCGAACAGCCATCAACGTAAACGGTGCGATGACCTCCGGTACCATTACGTCGAAATGGTTAGGCCACACCGATACAGAAACCTTTAATGACGACCAAGCTGGCGCTGAAGTAAAAGCCAGCTAATCCCTCTTTGTAGTCTACCTACTGACGATAGCCCCTTGAGTATCCTATCTACTCAAGGGGCTTCTCTTTAATAATCCGTACCCAAGCCTATTAAGTCTTGTTACCATGCTGGGCGAATTTAGCATTAGGCTCATGTCATGATCGAAAAAGAAGACCTACTCCATATCGCCCGTCAAACCATGCCCTTTGGGAAATACGAAGGCCGTTTGATCATTGATTTACCCGAAGAGTATTTGCTGTGGTTTAACCATAAAGGTTGGCCAGAAGGTAAGCTAGGACGCTGGTTACAGCTCGCTTTAGAAGTAAAGATTAACGGTTTAGAGAAGGTTGTCGAGCCACTCAAACTGCCAACGTCTGAGGCAGATAAACCCGTAAAAAAGCGTATTAGCTTTGATGATTTACCATAAAAAAACCGCTACCTAGAGTAGCTAGGCAGCGGTTTGTTTTGTTGGTAACGCTTCCAACAATCGAAGTTATTTCACGTCGAAGCGATCAAGCTCCATGACTTTCGTCCAGGCTTTTACAAAGTCTGCAGTGAAGCGTTCTTTACCGTCTTCACAGCCGTATACCTCGGCAATGGCACGCAAGATTGAGTTAGAACCAAACACCAAGTCCACTCGGCTACCGGTCCATTTAATCTTACCTGTCTTACGATCACGGCCTTCGAAGGTGCTTTCTTGATCGTCTTTTGGATTCCAAACCGTGCTCATGTCTAGCAAGTTAACGAAGAAATCGTTTGTCAGAACGCCAGGGCGAGCCGTCAATACGCCTTCAGAGCTTTGCTCGTAGTTCGCATTCAGTGCACGTAGACCACCGACTAGCACGGTCATCTCTGGTGCTGACAAGGTCAACAATTGAGCACGATCCACTAGCATTTCTTCTGCTGAGATTGTGAAGGTCTTCAGCAAGTAGTTACGGAAACCGTCTGCTTCCGGCTCAAGCACATCAAATGACTCAACATCCGTTTGCTCTTGGCTGGCATCCGCACGGCCTGGAGTGAAAGGCACTTTAACGGTCTCACCCGCTTGTCGAGCTGCTTCTTCAACCGCTGCGTTACCGGCAATCACGATCAAGTCAGCAAGAGATATCTGTTTGTCAGTGTGGCTTTCGTTGAATTGGGCTTGGATACCACCCAATACGGCCAATACTTTTGCTAGTTTCTCTGGTTCGTTAACGTCCCAATCTTTTTGAGGGGCCAAACGAATACGTGCACCGTTCACACCACCACGCATATCAGAACCACGGAAAGTAGAGGCAGCAGCCCAAGCAACGCTCACTAGGTCAGAAATGCTCACACCTGACGCAAGTACTTTGGCTTTTAGGTCTTCTACATCTTGCTCAGACACCAACTCATATTGAACAGCTGGAATTGGGTCTTGCCACAGCAATTCTTCTTTTGGTACCAATGGCCCTAGGTAGCGGCTAGTAGGTCCCATGTCACGGTGAGTCAATTTAAACCAAGCGCGGGAAAAAGCGTCCGCAAATTCTTCAGGGTTGTTATGGAAACGCTGAGAAATCTCTAGGTAAATTGGATCTTCACGTAATGCAATGTCAGAGGTAAACATCATAGGAGCATGACGTTTTGTCTTATCGTGTGCATCAGGCACTAGATCTTTACCCTGACCGTCTTTTGGTGTCCATTGCCAAGCGCCCGCTGGGCTCTTAGTCAATTCCCAATCGTAGCCAAACAGCATATCAAAGTAGCCCATGTCCCACTGGGTCGGCTGTGGTGTCCAGGCACCTTCTAAACCACTGGTGATGGTGTCTGCACCGCTGCCAGTTCCTTGCGGGTTGTGCCAACCAAAGCCCTGTGACGCTAAGCCTGCTGCTTCTGGGTCTTCCCCTAGTTTGCTGGCATCGCCATTACCGTGGGCTTTACCAAAGGTGTGACCACCTGCGATTAGGGCAACTGTTTCTTCATCGTTCATGGCCATACGACCAAAGGTGTCACGAATGTCACGGGCAGATTGCAATGGATCAGGTTTACCATTCGGGCCTTCAGGGTTTACGTAGATCAAACCCATCTGAACCGCTGCCAAAGGATTTTCCAGTTCACGATCCCCAGCATAGCGTTGGTCATCTAACCACTCTTTTTCTTTACCCCAGTAAACGTCTTCTTCTGGTGCCCATAGATCTTCACGGCCACCGGCAAAACCAAAGGTTTTTAATCCCATGGACTCAAGAGCACAGTTACCTGTTAGGATCATTAGATCTGCCCAAGAAATTTTGCGACCGTATTTTTGCTTGATTGGCCACAATAAACGACGGGCCTTATCCAAGCTGACGTTATCTGGCCAGCTGTTTAATGGTGCAAAACGCTGAGTACCAGCAGAGGAACCACCACGACCGTCAGCAGTACGGTACGTACCGGCACTGTGCCACGCCATACGAATAAACAGTGGACCGTAATGACCGTAGTCTGCAGGCCACCATTCTTGAGAGTCTGTCATTAACTTCATTAGATCGTCGCGTACAGCGTTTAGATCTAAGGAGTTGAATTCCGCTGCGTAGTCAAAGCCCTCTCCCATTGGATTGGACTTTGGAGAGTGCTGATGCAGAATGTTCAGGTTTAAAAGGTTCGGCCACCAGTCACGGTTTGTTGTGCCTTGAGACTGTGCCTGATGAAATGGGCATTTGCTTTCGTTAGACATGATGATTCCTCTTTGTTTGAGTCTGTCTGGCTTAATTCCTATCCATAGTTATATAGCTATCTAACATACACTTCTAATAAATATATCCTAATGAGGAAATAGATTTTCTTTTCCCCAGTAACAAACATAGACCAGAGATGCGTCTAATTCGTTACGAAAGATCAGGTCTTATTAGATCAATCCATACAGATCCTATGAATTTTGCACGGGTCTGTATCTTTATAGATGAGTACTGAGACACTAATCTGAACCCCTAAAAGGAGACATTATTTATGAAGAAAGTCGGCATTTTAGGTGGCATGAGTTGGGAGTCCACCTCCCTCTATTACACTCTTATAAACCAAGGCGTGCGTGAACGACTTGGGGGATTGCATTCTGCCAAGTTGCTTCTGAGCAGCGTGAACTTTGCAGACATTGCAGCCATGCAGAAATCTGGTGACTGGGAGCAAGCAGGAAGCCTATTATTGGCCGAAGCCAAGGGACTAGAAGCCGCCGGCGCAGAGGCTATCCTCATCGCCACCAACACCATGCACAAAGTACTGCCGGATATTGAGCCTCATATTTCTGTGCCTTTTATCCATATCGCCGACGCCACAGGTAGAGTGGTTCAACAGGCGGGGCACACCAAGGTAGGTTTTATAGGCACCCAATTCTCTATGGAAGAAGACTTTTACATTAAGCGTTTACAAGAAAACTATGGCTTAGATGTGGTGATACCTGAACAGGAAGATCGCGCACTGATTCACAGGGTGATCTTTGAAGAGTTGTGCCAAGGACATGTGAAGGACAGCTCCCGCCAGCAATTCTTAAACATATTGGAGAAGATGAGGTCCCAAGGGGCGCAATGCATTATCGAAGGATGTACTGAAATTACCTTGCTGGTGCAGCCTCAGCACACAGACATTCCGTTATTTGATACGACAAAGATTCATGCGGAGGCTGCTGTTACCTTTGCTCTGGATGAATGAAGTGCAGACTGAGCAAGAGCAAGTCTTGCTCAGTTAGCTATTTCACAATCCTAGTTACAGACCACCTTGAGTCAGTTTGGCTGGATTGAGATGCTGGGCCAATTCTTCACGACTTAGGTCTGTTTCATCTGCCGCCACATCAATAATAGGGCGACCTTCCTTGTAAGCTTTTTTAGCGATTTCCGCTGCTTTCTCGTAACCAATGATGGGATTCAGAGCCGTCACTAATATAGGGTTACGATCTAACGCTTCATTGAGCTTATCAGGATTCACTTCTAGGGTATCAATGGCCTTGTTAGCCAATAGATGAGCGCTATTTGTCAGCAGCTTGATACTGTTTAACACGTTGCTCGCAATCATCGGCAACATCACATTAAGCTCAAAGTTACCAGACTGACCACCAATGGTGATGGCAGCATCGTTGCCTATCACCTGTGCCGCTACCATAGCAGTGGCCTCAGGGATCACAGGATTCACTTTACCCGGCATGATAGACGACCCAGGCTGTAGCGCCTCAAGGGTGATTTCCCCAAGCCCAGCAAGGGGACCAGAGTTCATCCAACGTAAGTCATTGGCGATTTTCATGTAAGTGACTGCGGTGGCTTTTAAGGCACCAGACAAGGCCACTATGGTGTCTTGGGAGCCGATCAAGGCAAAGAAGTTGTCCCCTGGCTGAAATTCAACGCTGGTAATTTTGGACAGTTCTTGGGCGACCAATCGAGAAAAGTCTGGGTGCGCGTTGATGCCTGTGCCGACAGCAGTTCCCCCCTGGGCAAGCTTAGTGGTTTTGGTTAGAGCAAACTTAAGGTTGTCGATGTTGTCTTGTAGTTGCGCGGCCCAGCCATGGAAGGTTTGGTCCATTCGCACTGGCATAGCATCCATTAAATGGGTGCGACCGGTCTTGGTGAATTCTTTGAGTGACTCACCTTTGAGGGTAATCGTCGTTTTTAAATGCTCCACCGCAGGTAACAAACGCTTCGCTAATTCAATAGAGGCGCTGGCATGAATGGCACTCGGGATAATGTCGTTACTGCTTTGACCAAAGTTCACATGATCGTTGGGGCCGATTTTTTCATTCGATGCGCGGGAAGCAATGGTGGCAATCACTTCGTTGGCATTCATGTTAGAGCTAGTGCCTGAGCCCGTTTGGTAAACGTCTACCGGAAAATGCTCCATCAATTTTGGATCTTCCAGTAACTCACCACAGGCATTCTCGATGGCCCCCGCTATTTCTGGCGTAATACACTCTAATTCCAAGTTTGCTTTCGCAGCGGCCGCTTTCAGTTGAATCAAAGCCTTGATAAAGGACTCAGGCATACTTTCGCCACTAATGGGGAAGTTGTTAATGGCACGCTGGGTTTGGGCGCCGTATAGGGCGTTTTCAGGGACTTCAAGAGGCCCCATGCTGTCTTTTTCTATGCGAGTCTTCATTGGATACTCCTCGTTTTTTCACCCACTAAAAAGTAGTGGCTCAACGTTCGCAACTCATGCTCTAAACAATAGTATTCTTTGGCATCTTGATCAGTGATAACAAACCGCTGTAGTTGGCGCAGAGGTCGATGAATCATATCCAAACACAGCTCCCGCCAATGCCATGGAATCTCGCTGTCACATACGGTCTCAAGCAGTACTTGATATACGCGACGGTGCATCCCATAAGCGTCTGCAATCCCTAACTGCTCCGCGTACTGCTCACTGGTTTCTAGGTAGTGATACAAGACTTGGGGCGAGTCAGCGCTTTGTCCACGCTTAATGACTTGCTCAATGACAGAAAACGGAACAATTTGATGCGTCATAGTGTGACTCCAAAATGCAAATGATAACAATTATCAATTAAACACTAAGCCACAGATCTGTCAAGCATGGGTTTTGCCTAGATTTAATCTAGATCATAAAAAGGTAGAGGTTTGTGATTCAAACATTGCGCAAGAAGCATCAAAATTCGGGGTAAATGCCGAAAGCAGCCAAATAATGCCAACGACTCAGAAGAGTAAAAAATCAGAAAAGTAGAGAAGAGAGGATTGCATAGAGAGCAAGCGCCTTACCAAACAAAAGCGATAAGGCGCCTGAGCATTAGTGGTGATGACCACCGATACCGTGAGCGTGACCGTGGGCGATTTCATCGTCCGTCGCTTCGCGGGTTTCAAGCACTTGTACTGAGAAAGTCAGCTCTTTACCAGCCAGTGGGTGGTTAAGATCCACAGTCGCGTGTTTCAGACCAGCCTTTAAGATAGTCACTTGACGTAGACCTTGATCTGTTTGAACCGTGGCAATCATGCCTGGCTTCCAACGTTTAGCACCTTGAAGGTGTTTGATAGGCATTTGCTGGGTACGGTCTTCATGACGCTCACCGTAGGCATCCGCTGGTGCCACAGTCACATCAAACTCATCACCAGCAGACTTACCTTCCATTGCCTTCTCTAGACCTGGAATGATGTTGCCATGGCCATGAAGATACGCCAGTGGATCATTTCCAGCAGACGTTTCAATTAGGGTTTCCCCTTCACGGAGAGTGTAGTGAAATTGCACTACCGTATTGTCAGCAATCGACATGGTGTTTCCTCATTAAAAAATTTGGCGCTATTCTAACGTGATTCTCAAATTTGTCGCCTAAAAAATCATAAACTCGATACTGTCCTCAGTAATGACAATGTCTTTCACGAATTTTGCCGCCGCTTTTTCAACAGTCGAGTGATTTAATACATAGACAGGGTGTTCATTAAAGTAACGGGCAATGGCTGCCTCAAACTCATCATGTAAAGAGCCCAGATAAGATCGCAATACTTGATCACCAAAATTAGAGCCTTGTACCGTAATACTGGTTAACTTTGGACCAACCAAATACACCCTATCTTCCTCGATACGCAAACCCGATTCAAAGGATGGATCCAGTTCTGTTTTCATGGTCATTTCACGGCCAAACGCCGTTAAAGTACCGCGAATGTCGGTTTTCATGTCCACTAATACCAAACCACCATCACGTTCCGTGAGATCCACATCCGCGCTTTTTACCAACAAGTCCAAATTTAGGGTCGAATCATTTAGAGTCAGTTGAATAACGTCCGGTTGCTCCTGTTCTAAACGGGTCGCAATCTCTTGGTTAAGCTCTTCCTCGGTAATGCTCATATCCGTACACCCCGTTAGGAAGACGGAAGTGATAAGACCTAAACCGAGCATGAGTTTTTTAATCATTATTTGCGCCTCCTACTGCCTGACGCTTTTTATCAAACCAAATACGCATAAAGTCCTCGGTGACTTTTTGCTCTATTTCAACAGCCTCTTGGGTTGGACAGAAAAGAGAAACACTGAAAATATTAAATCCTTCAGGGGTTGTTTTAATACGAACCCTTGGCTCAGGTCCCGCTATCTTTACGTCCAGCCGCTTTTCAATCAAGCTGTTGTAACGAATCGCGACTTCATGAAAATGCTCACTGTACTCGCGAATCTTTGCCAAAATAGGCTCTTTTATTTCAAACAAATTGACTTCATCTGTCTGTCTAGAAATCGAAAATGTATGCTCAACATAACGACGCATGTAGTTTAAGTTTTGCACCGAATGAGTCAGCAACTGGCTGTTAGGAACGACCGTTGTGCGGCCAGTGTAAGCATAACTCCCTCCACGAAAGTCCACTTCAAAAAGGGTCGTTGACAACCAATCACTGTCCGTCACTTCCCCTTCAAAGCTGCCAATCCGAACCCAATCCCCTACCTGATAAGGGCGTGTACTTGCCTTAAACAGCGCCCCGACAATACAAGAAATGAACTCCTTGGTAGCAATCACCAAAGCCACCATAAAAGCCGCAATGGAAATGGCGATATTCTGCAGTTCAGTGGCCCAGATCAATATCAGACCAATGACCAACACCAAGTTGAAGACATTATCGACGGTATTCAGCCGACGGCGCTTACGGTCAACGTCTATTTTGGCGTTGTTACGCAAGGCGTGCTTGCTATAGCGGCGAATGACGACCACCAAAATGACCCAAATAACAGTGCCAAGGTACTCAAAATTTTCAGTTAAAAACGACAAATCAATTTGCGAAAAATCAAACGAAGACATAGCTCTCCCAGCCTTTTAAATCTGGCGCAAACTTTACCAACCTCATGCCAATTAGCCAACAAAATACTGGACAAGTGAATTTTTATAGCTGTATATTTATACAGTATTTTAAGTGAGGTGCTCGATATGCCTGTAATGATCAAATATATTGTAGAACGCAATGGTGTTGAAAAAATGACCTTCTCTTCCAAAGCTGAAGCCGACCAATACGACAAGCTGCTTGAGACAGCAGAAAGTCTCGAAGAGCTACTTCGTGATAGTAAGACCCTTGAAGATGAACAAACTCTTGGGAAGCTTGCTATGTTTTTGGCAGAAAACAAAGATGACGTGCTGGTAGCCCTTGGAAGTAAGCGAAAGCCTGCAGCCAAAAAAACAACCAAGGCGACCAATAACACCAAGCCCACCGCTCCCTTGCTAGAGGATCTAGTCATTGAACCCGATGCGGACTCCTATTATGAAGAGGAAGACAGCTCCGTTGATTACAACGATGATGAGGTCACATCAGAGGGTTTTGATAACGATGAAACCTACAACCAAAGCGATGCAGCCTAACTAGGCGCATCGCTTTCATCCCTAAAAAGGTTTTAAAACGGGATAGACCAGAGCCAAGCTAACCACGCAAGTGAAAGTAACAGGGAGATAATTACCCCAACTCTTGGGGTACGAGCTTCGCCTTCCTCTTGCTGGTGCTCTGCTGAGTTCTGGATGGGCTTTTTACCATGAATCATGCTCCCGATAAGGCGCTCCTTAAACCGGACCTCGTGGTACAACACCGCTAAGATGTGTAAAGCAATTAAGATCAATAACACATCAGGCAATTGGCGGTGCAAACTGGCAGACATTTCCCAGATATAGTCGGTCCCCCAGTTATAGAAAGGGCCAAACCAAAACACTTCATCACTGTTAAACAAGCCCGTTAGCCACTGAATCGTCATTGCGATCAAAAGCGCTATTACCATTAACCCGCCAACAGGGTTATGACCTAAATAATGCTTACCTCTGCCCGTTAGCAGCGTTTTAAGATACTTAAAAGTGTCTATTGGGTGGTAAATAAACTGAGTAAAGCGTGCAAACCTAGACCCGACCAACCCATATAACACCCGCGCCACTATCACGGCAGAGAGCCCATATCCCATATAAAAGTGCCAATCCATAACATCGGCGTTAATATTTCCTGTAATGATCAATCCCGAAAACAGGATCGCCATCAACCAATGCATCACTCGAACGGGCCAATCCCAAACTAATACTTTTTTCATATTTCCTTATCCGCTCCTCACAGTTGAACTTGATTAGCTATACTGACAGTACAGTTTCCATTTATATCCAACATTACAAAAAGTTAATCTAACGACAGAATGTCACCATGCCACTTTCACACTAAGTGAGCATTAAGGAGCGCAATACGTGGTCGTATTTATCATTTTATGTATCGTGATATTACTGGTTGTCTGCGGATACGTCCTTTTTACACAGCAGAAATGCTGGATTCAGCACACACTGCCGGTCAACCAAGACACCAGCTCACTTCCGCTAGCTCTCACTCAATTAGCGAATTGGCCTAATTGGTTGCCTTGGATACGTTACGATACTAAGGCCGATGTCATGGTCAAAAAAGCTGACTCCAGCTACCCATATGGGCAAATCACTTTCTCAAGCCAACATCTTGGCACGATCACCTGCAGCCCACGTCAGCCCTTAAACCAACTCCCCCTGTCTTTGCTGGTCGCATCTGACAGATTATTTTATGGCGATTTACATATCACCATAGACCTTATTGATTCAGAGGAAGGCAAGCGCCTGCGACTAAAAGCCAATAACAGGTTACCCTTTTGGCGGCGTTATCATCATACACAGCAACTCAATCAGCTCTACGCTGATCTTAAGCTCATGCTGGTTCAACTTCATAGCACATTTGAACCCTCTCAAAACACAACACTTTCCTTTACTGCCTTAGATTGCCAAACATTAAGCAATATGGATGCTGTCACACGGCCTTTCATCGTAAGTGAACAACATATGTCGCAAATCATGGCCATGGGCTTTCAAGATCTCACCGCCATTCTCGGGCCTGAAAACCCTCCTGCCGGCCCACGATTCGCTTTGTATGACACCGCAGATTTGAGCCATCATTACTTTGTCGGGCGCTTAGGTATTCCTATTCAATGTTTTACCCCTTGTGAAGCTCATCCAGAAAGACTGGTCTTTAAAGGCCAATATGCTCGATTAAAATATCAGGGTAGTTATGAGTATTTAGGACTCGCATGGCATGTCCTTAAGATGCAATGCCTCAGCCGCGGATTAAAAAAGCACCCTCGTAGACCCAGCTTAGAGATATTTGACGTATCGCCCCATGATACAAATGAAGAGTTGCAATTTATTACAGTACTCAATACACCAATACATTAGAGTAATCACATTGCCTATGAGGGATTTATTATGATTACTAAAAATCTTCATTTCTGGGATCGCATCATGCGAGGTGTCATCGGTGTGGCCGTAACAGGGTTTGCTTTGTTTAATGGTGACATGCTTAATGAACCCATTTTAGAGATATTGCTCGGCATATTTGGCATCTTAAACCTCATCTCTCTTTCAACTGGCTGGTGTCCTGTCTATGCACTGACAGGCATCAACACCCATCCGGATTCTAATAAACGCTCTTAAATGACAGCTTTTAGAGAATTTGAACAAGATAACCAGCTCAGGCGGCGACTCATATTTGTCTGTCTGAGTGTGGCCATTATGGTATCTGCTGTGTATGCCACGGTGGCCTATCGCCTGATAAATGATCTAGGTATTCGAACCGAAACCCACTACTTGGAGCAAGAAGGTAAAGCCTTTTTGCACGAGCTCGAGCACGCCAACACCAGTGAATTGAATCATTTACGAGAACATTTGCCCCTCACGTTTGGCACCAAAAACAGCCGTTACCATGTCCACATCCGCCACCCAAAACTCGAAGACTTTGTCCTGTCGGACTCTGTGTCTGAGACACAAGCTGATGACTTGATGAGCTTGATTCCCCCCTTACCAGACGGCGATGATCTCTCTTCTGGGCACTTTAAGTTTGAAGGCCAATCTTTTATCTGGTTTTACGGCAAGGATCATGACGTTGACCTTATTCTAGCGGTCAAACCAAACAGCTTAGAAACCTCAATGTCCTATGCGTTTAAGCGCCTTGCCATCACATCAGCAATCGTATTCTGGATCGCTGTCTGGCTAGCTTTGTTGCTGTCTTCTTGGATTACAAAGCGGGTCAAAGACAAGAATGATGCCTTGAAAAAGCTTGCCACCCACGACAGCTTAACAGGGCTCCCTAATCGCTTGTACCTAGTGAACAAGCTCCATGGGGTCATGCAAACAAGAGAACAAAAAGCACCTGAATCAGGCTGCCTGTTAGCCATAGATGTTGACCACCTAAAAGATGTGAACGATTCCCTCGGACACTCAGCAGGAGACAAGCTACTGATTGTCCTCGCTTATCGTATTCAACAGGAGTTATCAGAAGATCAGATGCTGGTTCGAGCAGGTGGGGACGAATTCTTGGTCTGGGCGCCAAACATGTCCATCGACGGGGCCAGTGTGCTGGCCAGCCACATCATCACTGCCTGCAACGAACCCTTAATGATGGATCAGCTGACAGTGAACATCGGTGCCAGTCTGGGGGTCGCTCACTTTCCATCCCATACCGACCATGTAGAAACCTTAATTACCTATGCGGACAGCGCCATGTATCAGGCCAAACAACGCAGAGCAGGTTGGGCGACCTACTGCCCAAATAACAGTGGAAACGTGGACAACAAACGCCACCTGCAATTACGCAGTGAGTTAAACTCAGCCTTATCCGAAAACCAAATTCAGCTTTACTACCAACCAAAAGTCAAAATCGAAACCGGAGAAATAGTCGGGGCCGAGGCCCTTGCCCGCTGGATTCACCCGACAGATGGAATGATCTCACCAATGATTTTTATCCCATTGGTCGAGCAAAGTGGTTTGGTGCAGGAATTCGGACGCTACGTAATTCGCCAAGCGATTCAACAGTTAGTCACATGGAAAAATCAACGGATCGAAAGTCCCATCGCCGTGAACTTGTCCCCCTATAACTTGCTAGACAAGGATCTGGTGCTGTACACACAAAACCTCCTTGTTAAGGGAAACATCTCTCCTGAACTGCTGGAAATAGAGCTGACCGAAACAGCGACCAGTGTCGATATTCAAACAATTTCTGATGCCTTAAATGACTTTAAGGAAATCGGCGTCAAACTTTCAATTGACGACTTTGGGACTGGCATGAGTTCACTTGCCTATGTCAGTTCATTAAATGTGGACACCATCAAGGTAGATCGTTCGTTTGTACACGACATAGAAACCAACGCCAACCACTACAGTATCGTCAATACAGCACTGACCCTTGCCCGATCTTTCGGCTGCACCATTGTGGTAGAAGGCATTGAAAATAAAACACAAATGGCTCTACTTAAAGAAATGGGCTGTGACTTTGGACAGGGCTTTTATTATTCCCGTCCTTTACCCGTCGATCAATTTACCGCCATGATCAAATTTACTCGCACCCTCCCTGTAGCCTAGACTAGGGGTAATCCCACCACCCGTGGGTCATTACAGACAGTGGAATCAATACATGGACAATGCAGTATATCTTCATCACCTCGATGTGCTCTTACAAAGATACAAAGAGGCACTGAGTCAATTCAAACTCGATGCAATTGTTGTGGCCAGTGGCGCCTTAAGTTACTACTACCACGACGATAACAGTCACCCTTTTAAACCCTATGCTGGGGCCCAACAATGGCTCCCATTTGCCCTACCCGCTAATTGCTATGTGGTCATTAAAGCCGATCAACTGGAGCTTATTTGGCCTGCGAAGCAAGACTTTTGGCACATGGTAAACGCCGTTCCAGAGGGCGAATGGCAATCTGCATGGCAAATTACCCCAGTTGAAAACCAAGACTGGGTAGCAGCATTACCCACTCATTGTGCACTCATTGGGCCAGCCAACCTTGAAGGCGTCCCCAATCTTGCATCATTAGAAACTTGGCTAGACTTCTATCGCGCAGTCAAAACTGACTATGAAATTGAATGCTTAAGTAAAGCCTCTCATATTGCGGCGGCAGGTCACAAAGCTGCAAGTGATGCCTTCTTAGCGGGTGCCAGCGAATTTGAAGTACATCTAGCCTATTTGAATGCCACCCGCCAAGACGCGGCCTACACCCCTTATCCAAACATCATCGGCATCAACGAGCATGCAGCGGTACTGCATTACGAGCAAAAAGATCACTTACGTTCGTTCCGTCCATTGACTCTACTCGTAGACGCAGGGGCCACATACAATGGCTATGCCAGTGATATTACACGCACTACCCTAGCTTTAAATGATGACTTTAAAGCGCTCCATGATGATGTGAACACACTACAACAGCGCATCGCTAATCAGTCTTTAGACGGGCAATCCTTCATCGAATTGCACGACCAAACCGTTGCCGGTATTGCAGACATACTGCGTACCCATGATCTGTGTTCATTGAGTGTGGAAGAGCAAATCGCAAAACGCATTCCACAACATTTCTACCCCCATGGCTTAGGGCATTTATTAGGTTTGCAGGTACATGATATTGGAGGACGCCAAATCAATCATGCTGGCGATACGAAACCCTCTCCAGCGGAGAGTCCATTCCTTCGTTTGACCCGCCCCCTTCAAGAAAACATGGTCATCACCATTGAGCCTGGCTTGTACTTTATTCCTATGTTGCTCGATCAACTCAAGGCAGACGTACCTCAGCACGGTTGTAACTTCGCTAAGATTGATAAGCTGCTACCTTACGGCGGTATTCGTATTGAGGATAACGTGGTAGTGGGTAAATCACAGATCCGTAACCTGACCCGTGAGGCGTTTGACGCACTCTAACCCTCTTGCCATGCATGTCACTTTTGTCATGGGCAATCACTTTATCCTTGGCAAAAGTGGCGCAATTTGCCTAAACCTCCACCACATAACCGTCATTACATGACAAAAATTGCAAGTGTTTACTTTTAATAGCTTAAAAAGAAAGGTGTAATAGGCCAGTCAAAAATAGCCTCGTAGGTACCCATGTCATGATGGAAAATCGGATTAAATATCGCCACCTTGAGTGTTTTTTAGAAGTCACTCGTCAAGGCAGTCTGGTGCGAGCTGCCGATGTCCTTCAACTGACGCAACCTGCGGTGTCAAAAAAACTGAAAGAGCTGGAAGAGATTCTTGGGGTCAGGTTACTCGAGCGCAGTAAAAAAGGCATTGAACTGACATCATTTGGCAATGTGTTTCTGGAATATGCCAGCACCAGCGTGGCTGCCCTAAGAGAAGGCGCAGAAAGGGTTGCTCAAGCTCAGAACAAGGGCTTTCAACAACTCAGCATCGGTGTGTTACCGACAGTCGCTACTAGCATCTTGCCAGAAGCCGTAAAACGTTTTCGAGACCATCGTACTGATGTGCGTTTACACCTTGTCTCTGGCCCTAACTCCTTACTCATGAGCCAATTACGAGTGGGAGAATTAGATCTTGTAGTGGGGCGATTAGGGGTACCGGAAGCCATGTCTGGCCTATCCTTCCAGCATTTGTATTCAGAACAAATCGCTTTTACCGTGCGCCCCGGTCATCCGCTACTGAACAAGCAAGACTTCCAACTAAACGACATCTCCGACTTTACCGTGCTCTATCCCCCCAAAGAATCCATCACAGGCCCAACGGTTGAAAGCTTCCTATTAGCAGAAGGCGTGCGGCCAATCCAAGACCGTATCGACACGGTATCAGACTCCTTTGGTAAAGAATTCATCCGTCACAATGACGCAGTCTGGATCATTTCACGGGGAGTGGTGGCACGGGAAATTGCCGATGGGGAGTTAGCAGAGTTACCGGTTAACACCAAAGAAACCCTAAGCGCTGTCGGTCTAACAGTACGCTCCGATACCGCCATGTCCTCTGCTTTACAGCAGTTTGCCACGGCGGTTCGAGACACGGCAGAAAACCTAGACAGCTACTACAACGTGCGTCCTACGTCCTAATAGCCCTCATCACCTCTAGGCCTGTGCAGCACTGCGTAAACGAAGTACAGGTCGCTCATCGATAACGACATGAATAAAGGCAGTCACCAGAGCAATGATGGCTGCCGCCCACCACACCACATCGTATGACCCAGTGGTATCGTACAAATAACCACCCAACCACACACCACTGAAAGACCCCAACTGGTGGCTTAAAAAGACGATGCCGTACAACATTCCCATATGTTTAAGACCAAACATCTGACCAACCAGTCCTGAAGTCGGCGGTACCGTCGCCAACCACAATAATCCGGTCATAATCGAAAACACATACACACTCATGGTACTCATGGGCAGCAGCATAAAAGCAGCTATCACTATCGCGCGGATACCATAAATATAGGCCAGTAAATATTTTTTAGAGTACTTCCCAGACCATGAGCCAGACAGCAAACAACCAAAGATATTAAACAACCCAATCAAAGCCAGACTGGCTACCGCCACTTCTGGCGCAAACCCTTCGTCCGCTAAGAACGCAGGCATATGGACCGTGATAAATGCCAGCTGGAAGCCACAGACAAAGAAACCAGCTACCAATAACCAGTAATGGGAATGAGCGCTGGCTTCTTGCAACGCCTGCTTTACCGTTTGTCCTGACTCAGGCTCACTACCAGATGAGGCACTTCCTGCTCGGCCCAAAGGCGCAGCAAACAACACCATCAATAGAGCGCAGGCCCCCAATAACATCAATGCCGTGCTCCAGCCATATACCGATAAGAAATCCTGAGCCACGGGCACCACTAATAGCTGTCCCGCAGACCCAGCAGCACTGCCCAAACCTAAGGCGAATGCCCGCTTCTCAGGTGCTACCATACGTGCCATTGCAGGCAGAACAACACCAAACCCTGTGGCAGCTACCCCCATCCCCATTAAGAATCCCGCGCCAATATGTAGATCTGCAGCACCATCCGCCGTGGCTGTGACATAAAGCCCTAGGGCATAAAGCAAAGAGCCAACAATTACCGTCTTTAAAGTACCAAAGCGATCAGACAAGGCCCCCGCCACCGGCTGAGCCAATCCCCACCATAGGTTTTGCAAAGCCAAGGAAAACGCAAACACTTCTCGTCCGTAGCCAAATTCAGTAGAAATAGGGGCCATAAAAAAGCCCATAGAAGAGCGTAAACCGAAGTTTAACGCCAATAAGACACAAGCAAACGCTACCGCGATGCTGAGTAAACGAACAGGTTGAGACATGTTAAGTCCTTTTAAACATAGGATGTCAGGCGAATCTGCGACAGTACTCCAAATCCCTGAGAAGAACAATCTATCGGTTTAAAAGGCGCAATTTTGTCCTAAAACGTTTTGAACTCCCCAACCTTATTGGCAGCACGCTGGTACGCTGGCTGTTTGCGGACTCTTTCGATCCATTTTGGGATATGTGGATAATCAGACAAATCACTCACTTGGCTAAGTGCTAACAGCGGAAAACTCATTTGAATGTCTGCGGCACTGGGTTGTTCCCCCGCAAACCAGATATTCTGGGATAAATGGTCTTCAATAAGATTCAAGGCATCCCGCAGACGTGGAGAAATGAAGCTGGCTTCCACTTTTTCACAGATGGTTTTAGCAATGGGCTTCACAAAAAAGGGCATTTTCTGCTTCGGGATTTTACGAAACAATAGCATCATCAGCAGCAATGACATCAAAGAACCTTCCGCAAAATGCAGCCAGTAACGATAGTCCACCCGCGCTTCTTTACTAGCAGGTTTTAACACACCGTTTGCGTCATACTCTTCCGCCAAGTACTCCAAAATCGCACCAGACTCCGCCAAAGTTAACGCCCCATCTTGTAAAATCGGAGCATGTCCTAATGGATGGATTCGCTTTAAACTCTCAGGAGCCGTCTGATCTGGCGTCCGCTGGTAGGTTTTAACCTCATAGTCCTTACCTAAGGCTTCCAATGCCCAAGCAATTCGTTGTGAACGCGAATTTTCTAAATGGTGTAGCACTAACATAACGTTCTCCTTTGTCTCCCTACTTAAAATACGGAACAAAAGGAAAACTAGATGACTTATTTTACAAGGACTGAGGGGAACGAGAGACACAAAAAAGCGATACATCTAGGTATCGCTTTAAAGGGGGATCACTCTAACTCTGATCAAGAAAGGTTAAGCGATCTCTTCTAAGAAAGCTTTCAGGTAAGCCCTGCCGCGCTGGTTAGCAATCGGCGAAAAGGCATGTCCGTCTTGGGGTGCATTAGCTCCAGGCAACATGAAGGAATGCTTGGCATTACCAAAGTCAATAAACTGCCAATCTACCCCTAACTCATCGAAATACGCTCGAGCACTTTCAGCAGAATCCTCATCGACCATAGGATCTTGGTAGCCATTACACACTAAAAAGCGCGCTTCTTGGTTGGCTTTACTTTCTGGCTCAACCCGATGGAAATTCATTAAGCCGTGATAACTGACAGACCCTGCACTGACCGGCAAATGTAAACCTGCTTCAATGGCCAAACGACCACCAAGACAGAAGCCAACATGGACAATCTTTTTATCTGAATGTGCGGCGGTCACGTCATTTGTTAGATCGTTTAGCAACCCAGTCAAAAGAGCACGGTCAGTCACTAGTAACTTTAAGGTATCCGCTTTGGCTTGCAGATCAACGGGGTTATTGTCTTGCCCATAAAGATCCACCGCCGTCGCCGTATATCCCCAGCTTGCAATATCGCTGGCGAAGCCTTTTTCAAAATCGCTCAATCCGCCCCAAGTTGGCCAGATCACTACATGGACATTGGACGTGTCTTCACCGTCCCAAGCCACATGAGAATGGGAACGCTCCACCCCTTCAATAAATCTCTTATTAAATTCAGATGACATAAGGAACTCCAATAAATCGTGTTCTTAGCAATGTAAGAGAGCCATGCCAGAACATCAATGAAGTCCAGACGGTCTTCTCGGGATTTTCATAATTTAGAAATTATGCATAAAGCAATCATGCTATGAAAATACAGGACGATTGCCCTGCTGTCGGGACTGCCAAGTGTCACGCCATTGGGCGAACTCAGACAATGGAATAGGACGACTGATCAAGTACCCTTGAGCCTCTTCACAACCAAGCTCACAAAGGGCGTGATACATGTCTTCTGTTTCCACTCCTTCCGCCACCACATCTAAACCAAGGTTGTGGGCCAAATCTATCGTGGATCGTACAATCACCTTATCATTTGGGTTTTCAATCATACCAAACACAAAGGACTGATCTACTTTCAGCTCGTTCACAGGCAAGCGCTTCAAATAACCAAGCGATGAATAGCCGGTCCCAAAATCATCAATCGACAACCTAAAGCCCATTTCGGAGAGTTTTGCCAAGGTCTGCTCCGCAAATTTTGGGTCGTCCATAATGGCACTTTCAGTGATTTCTAAACACAAACCCGAAGCAGGCACATCAAATTTAGACAAGGTATCCGCCAAAAACTCCGGTAACCCCGGTGCCATCAAATCCCGCGTGGATAAATTCACTGAAATACGCAGCGGTGTGTCTTGAATTTGCAAGTCATGCCATTGGCGAACCACTTCACGAATCATCCATTTAGTTAGCTCCCGAACAAACCCGGTCTGCTCTGCAAAAGGAACAAATAAATACGGCGCCACCATACCTTTTTCAGGGTGCTGCCAACGTATTAAGGCTTCTGCGGCAGTCACTTTATGGGTTTTCGTATCTACTTTTGGCTGTAGGAATACCCTCAGTTCATCTTGATTGACCGCTCGGCGCAGCTCAGATAACAAACTTAAGTTTTCCGGTGCGGCAGTCACCAATGATTCGTGGTAAATCACCAAGTCTTCTTTACGGGCTTTGGCGGCATACATGGCCACTTGAGACACGTTAATCAAGTTGTCCACATCGGTCGCATCTTTAGGCCAAGAAGCCACACCAATACTGGCACTGAGATCAATTTGGGTTTCATTAATCTCCAAGGGACGGTTGAGAGATTGCTGCAATGTTGGTAGCACAGCATCTAGTGCGTCAGATGAGCTCAAAATAATCGCAAATTCATCACCACTGACCCTAGCGACACAATCTGGGCTTAGCCCTGCAGAGTTCGTCAGTTGGATTGCCGTGGCTTTTAGGATCTCATCCCCCATGGCGTAACCCAACACATCATTTACCTGTTTAAAACGGTCTAAGTTGATAGTGACCACGGCAACAAATGTGTTTTCAGCATCTTCTATGGCTGTCTCAACCATAGAGCGAAAACTCACTCGGTTAGGCAAGGACGTTAGGGAGTCAAAATAGGCAAGTTTTTTTATTTCCGCTTGTTGCTCGCTGATACTGGTCCGCATGCCTGCGAAACTTCGTGCCAGTGTCCCCACTTCATCTGCTCGTTTGGCACCACTCACTCGAGCACTAAAATCCCCTTTTTCAAGAGCGGCTGTCGCTTCTGTTAGCGCTTGCAAGGGCTGGGTAACACGACGGGAAAGCCAAGTAATCACGAGGGCAAACACCAAAATACCGGCGGTCGTCACAAAAAGGTATTGGTTTGATAAACGATCAAAGCTGGCCCGGGCATCATTGAGGGATTCCATAAAAACCATACTCACATAGCCACCAATGACCTCACTGCCTTTAATGGCACTCACAAACACATCGTCTTCAACAACAAGCTCAGTGCTGGTATTTTCTAAAAAATATTTAGCTTGGGGACTGTTCGCAAAATAGCTTGAAAGACTGTCTTTATTTGCCAAGATGATTGCGTCTTGATTCGCCTCTTTCGCTAGCAATACGATGTCTACACCAGACAACTCACTGGCAGCCTGAATCCGGTCCGCCTTAATTGTAAAACCTAGCAATACGTATCCAATCACCCGTGGTGCTCGAATGGGAGCTAGTACAAATTGGGTGGGCTCCCCGTCATACATAGCAATCAGATTACTCGCATCTCCCGCTTCCATAGATTGGCCAAGTCGCTGAATCAAGAAACCGAGATTCGTTGAAGACAGCACCCCCAGATTTGAAGAAGCCTTTAGGTTCCAGCGAGAATCCACCATGATGGCAATGGAGGCATCAATGCGTTCCGCGCTATTTAGGAGCGCTGAAGAGATGGTCTTTTCATCCTGAGAAGACACCGCAGCTCGGAAGCCGAAATCTGCAGAGAGCACTTCTGCCCCCTCCTTCAACCGATCACGACTTTGTATCATTTGCTGCTGCCAAACACGCTCAGCAACGGTCAGGGCACGGTTAGCTTCTTCACGAACTTGCTGATCCAAGGTCGCTCGTACAACAAAAAAGCCCACCGCTTGAACAATCAAAAGCAGTATCAGGGTAAACAGTACAAATCGTGCCGATAAGTGCGATCGAAAGAGCGCGAATAAGCGTCCCATTAAAATGAGCTTCCAGAATCTAAACGAATGGTTTGGGTCACATCCGTTTTACCCAATGCCACTTGAGCGGTTTCAAAAGGAGCGCCATAAGGGAATGAGCGATGCCATACATCCACATCATATGTATCAGACGGCTGGCCTGAGAAAGTCACCAGTCCATTCGCATCTGTTTTGCCATAAACAGACGTATTGGTCACCAATACCCAAGCCAACATGGTGTCATGGATATTGCACCCCAGCTCAACAATGCCTTCTTGATCAAATACCACAGGATCTTTTGGCTTACCTATATAAAGCTTCAATTCAAAGGTCTTGGCGGGTGAAAACGAGTAAACGTGATGGCGCACGTCATCCTGATTTGGGAAGGAAATAGCCGACCCCTTTGTGACGACCTGCAAACCGGGGATAAACGCTCTATCTTGCTGAGCCATGGTTACCCCAGTCTGAGGCTTGGCTTGCTTGATTAACGCATCCGATTTAAGAAACACTACTGCATTCTCTAATGGCTCTCCGCCACTTCCCAACACAGTAATTTGAATGTCTGCCGCCCATATGGACGAAGACATAGCACAGGCACACAAGGCACTGACTATCCTTCCCTTAACCATGAATCGCTTCTCCTAACATTAAGGCTCGATCGCAAACCCAGTGTAATGCACGCCATCTCCCAGCACGCCAAGTTCATGGTTACGACCACTCTCTAAATCGATTTCAACCAACACCGTCTTACTGTTTTGACTGCTTAACACCGCTGCCAGTGCCACATTAGAAATGTCACTGATGTCAAAAGAGGCATCGCGGATACTGCCTAAAGATAAATCACCTACTGTATACAACACACCCAAATTAGGTGAAACGCTTGGTGTCACCCCTTCTTTTGTCCCCTGCATTACCAAGTTACCGTGACGACGATCAATCGCATAATTGGTCGTCAGCTTACTATCATTTGGATTATAGGTGTAAGCCGCAGCCACAATATCAGGCAACTCTCCCGCATAGGGATCTTCATCACTGTATGCCAGTTTTGGATCTAGCTGAACCCCAGCTGTGGAGCCATTAAAATCTACTACCGCTCCGGTTTCTGGGTGCAAACGAGAGTTGCTGTTCTTATCCCCTACTACACGTAACTTGTCTGCAGCGGGGTTAAAATCAAAACCATAGGGCCCCATGGCCATATGAGCAACTGGGGAAGAGCCTGGCACCAAGGTCGCTTTGCCAGTTTTTTGGTTAATAATATAAATCCGTCCCGTATCAGCTAAAGCATACATATCACCGTAGGCGACACGAAAATCGATACCAATCACTTTATCGCCCATTTCCAAGCCAGTGACTTGAACCGAAGATTGGATTTTTGCGGGCATGGCAGGGTTCACATTGATCAAGCGATGGGCATCATCAATCGCCCACACAGATTTAGGCAGCGAACCCATATGCCCATCAGCCAAAGCTCCAGTAGACATACTCAGACCAATTGTTAATGCGACTCCCGTAGTCAGGCGACATGCAACGTTCTTCATAGCTTACCTCTTATTATGATTACTCGAATTCCTGCTGCATCCTTCAGCGTCGGATATATTCTCCATTAACAGCACAATGCTTTATGCTCTAAGCCTCTGTACGAGAGGGAGCGTAACTCGGTTTAGTATTCTAAGCATAAACATAAGACAAAGGTGAAATACACCGAAAGCAAATTGTTTTAATTTGTACCCCAAAACAACCTTGAGTCCCTGGGCACAAGTCCTTATAATTCGCGACCTACAATGTGCACCCGTAGCTCAGCTGGATAGAGCGCGCCCCTCCGGAGGGCGAGGCCGGAGGTTCGAATCCTCTCGGGTGTACCATTTTCATAGCTCTGATCCCATGCTTTCCATAGCCTTTCCAAGTCACCACCCAGTGTTGTGGTCATAAAATGACGACCATCTGACTACTCATTCATATTTTTATCAGGATAACTTAAGAGTGACTTGTAGCAGAACGTATCGAACAAAATTAGTGACTTGGTAAATCAATCTATAAATAAAAAAATCAGCCAGATAGCTGGCTGATTTTTTGGGTTAAAAGCAGTTTAGGTACTAGCGTTAAAACTCAGATGCCGCATCGCCAAACGCGTCCCATAGGTGTTGGGAACTGGATAAGTCACTTAACACTAAATATCGATCTGCGCCTTCAGGGTTTTCTGAAATATTTACAACAATAGCATTTACCCGAGCAACGGAAGTCTGCGCAATCTGATTGACTGCAAATGCCCCTTGCGTCAAATCCACACCACATACCTTCGCAAACATGGTGCCACAGTCGACACCACGGCACATAAACATAGCATGGCTATGCTGGCAGTACAGTCGATATACTTCTTGTTGCTGTAACCCCCGTGTTTCTATTTCATACAGGCGCTGCGTATTTTGCTGTGCTTCATCAATGAGCCAGAATTCACTTTTACTCAAGCGCAATACGCGAATGCCACTGTCATCAAGTAATGCTTGGTTAGGTTGATCTGGAACAGGAAGCTTTTCAGCTATTAAAAAGGCTTCCGCTTGTGGCCCGCGAAAACCAAGCCGCGATACTTCAGTCCAATCTTCGAATTCAATGGAAGACGCGGATGCTTGCTTTCCAGTGATTTGTGTCTGACGCAATGATGGAGCACTGCTGATTAAAAATGCTGACATATTAAGCCACCTCCTGACGAGCACCTTCTGGATCATAAAATGGCAGTTCTACCACCGTTGCTATAACTTCTTTACCATCTACCCGAATCGGCACTTGTTGCCCGACATCTTGCTGTGCAACGCCGACAAACGCTAAACCGATATAGGCATCTAATGTAGGGGAGTACTCACAGGAGGTCACATTGCCAGTAATATTAGAATTTTCGCCAACTCGATCTAGCACAATATGCCCTTCTTCTGGCTTAGCTGCTGTTTTCTCTAACTTAAAGCCCACTAATTTACGGGTTTGCTCACGAGCCATTACGATGTCTACAGATCGGCTACCCACATAAAATGGCTTCTTACGAGCAATGGCCCAGGTAAGCGACAACTCTCCAGGATGAGACATACCATCAGTGTCTTGGCTAACAATGATGTGCCCCTTCTCTAATCGAAGTAGTCGCTGAGTTTCCACACCAAAGGGTCGCATATTGAACTCATCACCAGCATCCATTAGCAGATCCCAGATTTTCAAAGCAAATAAGCTTGGCATGTGTACTTCATAACCCAGTTCGCCAACAAACCCTACACGCAATAAGCGCACTGGCATGCCTTCAATACTGCCTTCTCGATAACCCAAGTAAGGAAATGACTCATTAGAAAAGTCCACATCACTGCATACTTTTTCGAGCACCTTGCGAGCAAGGGGGCCAGCAACGTTTACCGCAGAGAACGCAGAGGTCACATTGGCGATGTCTACCTGTAAACGCCACTGAGCGTTCCATTTAGTCATCTCTCGATACACTGCATCTACGCCACTGGTGGTCGCAGTTACATAAAAATGATTTTCTCCAATGCGACAAGCCACCCCATCATCAACCACGACACCCTGCTCATTTGTGAGAACGGCATAACGAGTTTTACCCACGGGCTGTTTTACAAATGCAAAGGTGTACATACGGTTCATAAACTCCGCGGCATCAGGGCCACGAAGCTCAATCCCTCCTAGGGTACTGACGTCTATCATGCCCACGCTATTACGCACCGCTAATGCCTCCTGCTTAATCAAAGCTTGGCGGTTATGCTTTGGCCCATAAAAGGCAGGACGACGCCAAATACCCGCAGGAATCATATGCGCACCTAGCTCTAAGTGACGTTGATGCATCGGCGTGTATTTATGTGGATTAAAAATACGCCCTGCAATATTGGCCAGTTTCTCTGGTACAAATGGTGGACGTGCCGTTGTGACACCCGTTTCACTTACTGATCTCTGGGTGGCTTTGGCCACTAAACGAGCCGTTGGGAGTGCTGAATGGCGCCCCTGTGATGGCCCCATCCCAACCGTAGAAAAGCGTTTTACTAGCTGAACATCGCGATATCCAAGGCGCGTAGCGTTAATAATATCCTTGGCTTGCAGGTCTTCATCATAATCCACAAAGTCTTTGCCTTTAGGGTGTTTGAAAATCGGCCATTCGAAATTTGTTGCTTTGTCGCAATTAACCGCTGGTAGCGTGGTATCAGTGAATTCAAGACCAACCAAACAATCCTGAGCAGCGCGCTGACCGTCTAGAAGCACTTTACCCAAGTCATGAATTCCGTTTACAGAACCTGCAATGAACACATTTTTCGGTAAGTTAGATAGGCTAAAGCGTGCACTGGCATCGTCATACTGTAGCTTTGCTCCGCCTTGGCACAATAACTGATAAGTTGGCATATAGCCTGCGGACATACAAAGCGTATCACAAGGAATAGTCACCCCGTCCCTCGCTACCTGTCCTTGTCCGCTAATGGTATGAACTTTTACCGCAGCTAGATGTTTTTTGTCACTCGTTGGAATGGCTTCGTACACCGTGGCTTGGCATTTGATATTAATGCCTAGAGCTTTGACTTCTTCTGCCAAAGAGGCGTCAGCCCCTTCCTTTCGCATATCGACAATCAAAGGAACTTTAACGCCATTTTTGACAAGCTCGATAGCGGCCAAATAGCCATCATCATTCCCGGTCAACATCACGGCTTTTTGTCCAGGCTTGACCGCATAATGCTTCATTAAACGCATAGCGGCACTGGACATCATGATGCCTGGTACATCGTTATTACGGAACACAACATGTTGCTCAAAGGCACCGGAAGCCACTACACATTGCTTCGCACGCAGCTTAAACATGCGGTTCCCTTGGATCACGGGTAAATAGTTATCTGCAAACCAAGCATTACAAGTCGCTTCCGTTAAGACACGAATTTTGGGGTGCTGAGTTACCTTGTCTACTAAAGCAGACAAGGTCTGATGGGCAACAGCATCATCCACATCAAAACGATGGTAAGTGAGAGCACCACCAATCTGTTTATTTTCATCGATCAGTATCACATCTGCACCACCTTCTGCGGCATGGATCGCCGCAGACAAGCCTGCCGGCCCTGCACCAATGACCGCTACATCACAGAAGCCATAGGCCTTGTCATGATAAGTCGGTTTGAAGTTCAAATCCGCTACACCCAATCCCGCTTTCTTACGAATGAAGGGTTCCCACTTATCCCAAATACCTTTGGGCTTATAAAAAGCACGGTAATAAAAGCCCACTGGCATGAATCGGCCGCCATACCCCAATTTAGCGTCTTTATCCTGCTCCAAAGTACCATTATAGTTTTGCCCCATGATCGATGAGCCATCTTTCGCCAATACACGATCAGCTAAAGCATTAGGTTCTTCTGGTAACTGCACTAAGGTGTTGGCATCTTGCCCAGCCATGGTCAAAGGACCCCGTGGGCGATGGTACTTAAACGAGCGAGACATGAGCCACTGGCCATTTGCCACCAAGGCGCTGGCAATGGAGTCCCCTTGAAAAGCGGTATAGCGAGCACCTTCAAATTCAAAACTAAGTTCTTTACTACGGTCGATTAAAGAACCTAATGGCTCCGGTAAACGATCTAAACCCTTCATGCTACAACCTCCTTCTCAGGACTTGCTTGCTCAAATTCAACACGCTTTTGTAAAAGCTCACTAGGATCAAAAGTACGTAAGATCTCGTCGGATGCCGTATGACGCTCGGCAATAAACCAATAACCTGATGGAGAGTGAAACCACCACTCTTGTACAACTCTGATGGTGTTTTCAGAATAGAAGACATAATCAGCCCATTCTTTATCGGTACAGGTCTTATGATCCGGCATGGTTTTCACTTCCCCGCCGTACACAAATTCGGAGATATTTCTGGGGCCATTTAAAGGGCAAGTCATTAATTTCATTGTACGTCTCCTAGTGACTAGCGGCGGTTGCGCCCATTTCATTTACTTGGCGGAAAACATCAAAGCGGTCCATAGCAAAGGGAGCGATTAAATCTGGCACCTTGCCACCACTTGCCACCAACTCCGCCATGGTCTTGCCACATATAGGGGTAGACTTAAATCCCCAAGTCCCCCACCCTGCATCAAGGTAATAATTCTCCACAGGACTTAACCCCATAATTGGACTGTAGTCGGAAGTCATATCCGTCATGCCGGCCCATTGGCGCATCAGTTTTAGGTTTGCCATAAACGGGAACATTTCCACTGCACTGGCAAGTAAGCTTTCTTTCAGATCTAAGGTTGAACGAGTGTTATAGAGGGGATAAGGATCAGATCCACCTCCAAATACAATCTCTCCTCGACCCGTTTGCTGCACATAACAATGCAACGCAGACGAACTTACCAAAGGATCTAAAAAGGGTTTAACCGGTTGTGTCACCATGGCTTGTAATGGGTATGTTGTAATAGGCATTTTGATATCAGCCATAGCTCCCACAATGGAACTATTCCCTGCCACCGCTTGAACGACACATCCACAACTGACTTTGCCACGATTAGTCGTAACCCCAGTGACCTTTCCTTGCTCCACAGTTACACCCGTGACTTCCGTTAACTGATGCAATTCTACGCCGCGCTGGGTGGCCCCTTTGGCATAGCCCCAAGCCACTGCGTCATGGCGTGCTGTTGCTCCATCTATATGCCACAAGCCAGCAAGGATCGGCATATCAGCTGGATTCATATTCAAAGTGGGGACTAACTCTTTGATTTGTTGCGGATCGATCAGCTCAGTACGTCCGCCAAAGTGTTTGTTCACTTCTGTACGCTGACGGAATGAGCGAACCGTCGCATCAGTGTGAGCAAGGGTCAACTGACCACGAGAGGAATACATGATGTTAAAATCAAACTCATTAGACAGGCCTTGAAACAAATCTACCGATTGCTTGTAAAACTTGACCCCTTCAGAGGTTAAGTAGTTCGAACGAATGACCGCAGTGTTTCGAGCCGTATTTCCGCCACCAAGATACCCCTTCTCTAGAACCGCAATGTTAGTGACGCCATGGTATTTGGCCAGATAATAGGCGGTGGCAACGCCGTGGCCACCGCCACCAATAATCACTACATCGTAGTGACGTTTTAGCTCAGTAGGTGCTGGCAAGTCTGCGTCTTTCTCGAATGGGTAATCATTAGAAAGACCATATTTCAGTAGTGAAAATGGCATAGACGATGTCCTCGTTTACCTTTGTATAGGGTGTATATGATTAGCGCGCTGACTGTGATGCATGCTGCGCCGCAACTAATGTATTTTTCATCAGGCAAGCGATGGTCATTGGACCAACACCACCTGGAACAGGCGTGATCGCTTTAGCATAGGGAGCCACCTTGGCGTAATTTACATCGCCAACCAATCTACGCTTTCCAGCCTTTTCAATGGCATTGATGCCAACGTCTATCACCACAGCGCCTGGTTTCACCCAAGTCTCATCCACTAACTCAGGGACTCCCACTGCGGCAACCAAAATGTCCGCCTGTCGAGCGATAGCTTTCCCGTTGACGGAGCGAGAATGGACCACCGTAATGGTGCAGTTTGCCTGCAAAAGTAAATTAGCCATGGGCTTACCAACGATATTGGATCGACCTACAATGACAGCATGCTTACCTGACAAATCCCCTATTTCCCGCTGGAGCATTTCAAGGCACCCCAATGGGGTACAAGGGATCAAAGTCGCCTGACCTGTTGCCAATAAGCCAACGTTTTCCGGGTGAAAGCCGTCCACATCTTTGCTAGGTGCAATCAAACGAATGATGCGTTCTTCACTGAGGTGCTTGGGCAATGGCAGTTGCACCAATATGCCGTGAACATCGGCTCTTTGGTTCAACTCTTCTACAACAGCCTCCAAAGAGTCCTGCGTGCAATCAGCAGGTAAACGTTTCTCGATAGAAGTCATACCTGCTTCTTGGGCTCGTTTAATCTTGTTACGCACATAGATAGCGCTGGCTGGATCTTCTCCAACCAGTACAACGGCTAATCCTGGTGCCGGAACCCCCAACTCAGCGAGACGACGCACTTCATTGCCTACTTCTGCAATGAGGTCATCTGCCAATCGCTTCCCATCAATGATGTGTGTCGTCATGGTTTATTCCCCTGCGTTATTTAAAGACAACGGTTTTATTGCCGTACATAAAAACGCGGTGCTCTAAATGCAAGCGCACAGCACTGGCTAATGCCACGGTTTCTGTGTCTCTACCCACAGCCACTAAACGTTCAGGAGAATAAGAATGGTCCACAGGCTGAACAGATTGTTCGATAATTGGGCCTTCGTCCAAATCAGAAGTCACATAATGTGCCGTTGCACCAATGAGCTTAACGCCACGGACATGGGCTTGATGGTAGGGTTTCGCGCCTTTAAAGCCAGGCAAAAAGGAATGATGGATGTTAATCGCACGACCATGCAGTTCCTTACACAGGCTGTCGGACAAGATCTGCATATAACGGGCTAGAACGACTAAGTCTGTTTTGGTTTCTTCTACAATTTGCACCAAAGCTGCTTCTTGCTCTGGCTTATTCTCTTTGGTCACAGGTAAGTGAACAAATCGAATACCTTCCCGCTCGGCCATAGGACGTAAGTCCTTGTGGTTGGAGACAATAGCAGTGATCTCCATTGGCAACTCACCTTTGCGATGTCGGTAAAGCAAATCATCCAAACAATGATCAAACTTACTCACCATCAATAACACCCGCATCGGCTCAGCCGAATCAAATAATTCCCACTCCATGTTGAACTCAGAGACTTGGGCGTCGAAACCCTCACGAATCATTTCCAGAGTCGTGCTATCAGATTCAATCCGGCAGACCGCACGCATAAAGAAACGCTGATTCTCTTCATCATCATACTGATGCATTTCTGAGATATAGCAGCCTAAACCTGCTAAGTAGGACGTTACGGAAGCAACGATGCCACTGGTGGCGTCGCATGCAGCTTTAAGCACAAACACGTTTGATTCCGACATTTTTTCTCCAAGAACAAATTAATTCACAGTTAAAAATAAAAACTCAGCATTAGGTTTGTTTATTTACAGTAAATTAAATATATTATTAGGAAATCTAAATGACAATAACTTAACCAAAGTAAGTGGAAATATTCGAAACTTCCTTCACAGAGAAATTTATCGTTTGTATTTGGAGAAAACATGAGCAAGACCACGGATTATCATGTACCCGCCCTTACCCGAGGGTTGCATATCATTGAGCTATTTAATGCGGAGCATAGAGTCTTGAGCACTCAGGACTTTGCCGACCACCTGAATGTCAGCACGTCATCGACCTACAGGATTGTTCAGACCTTACTGGATCGTGGTTATTTGAAGAAGGTGGCACGAAATGCCTATGAACTAGGGCCCCAGATTGTATCTCGTGGATTTGCTTACTTAGCAGGGAAGGATCTGATTGACATCGCCGCCCCCCATCTAAACGCTTTGCGGGATGAAACCTCCATTTCATGCCATCTGGCCATCAGAGATGGTCTGGATACCTTGTACATATATCGAGCACAAGCTTCTCAACGACTTTCAGTTAACATTCCATTAGGGACACGTCTGCCCTGTCACACCAGCGCTATGGGGCGAGTACTGCTACAACAATTGAGCGACATTGAGCTAAGTGCTATGTATCAGACACAGCAGCTAGATATGTATCCTACACCGCATCCTCAAACACTAGGGGAGCTGAAGCGTTTACTTAGAGACGAATGGCAACAAGGGTATTCCAGCAATCGATCAGATAATGCGACTGCCATAGCAGCACCGATCAAAAATTATCTTGGTAAAACGATAGCGGCCATTAATATTTCTGGAGCAGATCAAGTCATGAACAACCCTGAGAAGTTTGATATTGCAAAGAATCAACTGTTAAAAGCAGCACAAGCCATTACTGAAGTAGCCCCTGCATGAGGGGCTAGAGGATAGGAGGTTAGATATCTCCCAAGCAGATATATTTCATTTCTAAATAGTCTTCTAAACCATACTTGGAACCTTCTCGGCCTTGCCCCGACTCTTTTACCCCTCCAAATGGGATCATTTCTGAGCTGATAGCAGTCTCGTTTACCCCAACCATACCGTACTCCAAGGCCTCACTGACACGCCAAGAACGAGATTGATCTTTGGTGAAGAGATAAGCTGCTAAACCAAACTCAGTATCATTTGCCATCTCAATGGCTTCTTCTTCTGTTTCAAATTTGAAAATCGGAGCCACGGGACCAAATACTTCTTCCTTAGACAAGCGCATGGATTGATTAAGATCACGAATAACGGCCGGGGTGAAGAAATACCCTTCACCAGCGGGCTGGGTTCCTCCTGTGGTCAAACTCGCACCTTTGTCTAAAGCATCAGCCACTAGGGTTGAAACCCCCTCTACAGCATTTCGAGTGATTAACGGCCCCATAGTGCTCGCCTCAGACAAGCCTTCCCCTAGAACAAATTGCTCTGCTTTTTCAGTAAATCGACGAACAAACTCATCATAGATACTGCTTTGCACCAAGATCCGATTTGCACATATACAGGTTTGCCCAGCATTGCGAAACTTAGCCGCAAAAGCCCCTTGTACCGCTTTATCAAGATCCGCATCATCAAATACAAGAACTGGCGCATTCCCCCCCAGTTCCATAGAAGTGCGTTTCACTGTTTGCGCCGATTGCGCCATCAGGATTTTTCCCACTCGTGTGGAACCTGTGAAAGTGACTTTTTTAACTAAAGGGTGACTGGTCAGTCGCTCACCAATTTGTGGTGCATCTAGACCTGGCACTACATTAAACATGCCCTTTGGCAGGCCTGCTCGCTCTGCAAGCTCTACTAACGCCAATGCAGAAAGCGGCGTCTCTGCTGCGGGCTTTAACACTACGGAACAGCCTGCCGCCAATGCTGGAGCTACTTTACGAGTGATCATAGCAATGGGAAAGTTCCACGGCGTTATCGCCCCTACCACACCGATCGGTTGCTTGATCACTACTGAACGACGATCAGTGGTGGTGTTTGGTAGAATGTCTCCGTAAATACGTTTACTTTCTTCTGCAAACCACTCGATATATGACGCGCCATAGGCAACCTCTCCTCGGGCTTCCGCAAGAACTTTGCCTTGCTCTACCGTCATTATCTTAGCCAGATCCTCTTGATTCGACATGACCAGGTCAAACCATTTTCGCAACACCGCAGATTTCTCCTTTGCGGTACGCTTCGCCCAACTTGCCATAGCCTTATGGGCAGCAACAATTGCTTTTTGAGTTTCTACCACACCCAAATCCGCTACCTTTGCAATGATCTCACCGGTAGCCGGATTCACCACATCAAACAAGTTCCCAGAGGCGCTAACAACCCACTCACCATTAATGTAACCGTGCGTCTTTACTAAGCTCGAATCACTTAAAATCTGTTCAAACATTATGTGCTCCTAAAGGCAGGACCTTATCCTGCCGAATACTTATCATTAGTGCCCAACAGCCTGTTTAGCTGTTTGCATGACATTGGTTTTAACCAGGTCTCCTGAGTTATAAGCGATACCCTGAGTTTCATCATTAAGACCCTTAACAAGTGCCCAACACATAAAGATGAACACAATAGAGAACGGGAAGGCGGCCACGATAGAAGCGGTTTTTAAGGCATCAAGTCCCCCGGACAGCAATAAGATCGCTGACACAACGCCTAATCCAATTCCCCAAGCCGCTCTCAACCAATTGGGAGGGTTGGCGCTGCCTTGAGAAACAATAGTGCTGATCACCAAGGTGCCAGAATCCGCAGACGTCACAAACCAGGTCACAATCAGGAAAGTCGAAAGGCCAGCGATAATACCTGTCATTGAATCCACTCCGAGGGCTTCAATGGTTTGATACAAGGCTTGAGTTATGTCCGCATTCACCGCTTCCGTTAGTTGCCCACCTTGGTAAAGATCAATGTTTAACGCGGTACCACCGAAGATAATGATCCACAAGAAGCCTCCCAAAGGGGGAATAACCAAAGCAGAAAGTAAAAACTGTCGAATCGTACGGCCACGGGAGATACGCGCAATAAACATCCCTACTAGTGGGCCCCATGACAACCACCACCCCCAGTAAAAGATGGTCCACCAACCCTGCCATTGGCGATCAGATTGTAGATCGACCCAAAATCCCATAGAGACAAAAGACACGGCGTAATCGCCTATGCTCGATACAGCCAAGTCAAATAGGAAAACCGTTGGCCCTGCTAACACAAAGAATAAGATCACCAACACACTCAGACGAATGTTCCAGATACTCAAAACCTTAATACCACGCCCAATCCCTGAAATAGCTGACACCGTCGCAATCAGGGACACCACCGCGATCAAGATCAACTGAGAAGAGGTAGAGATAGACATGCCAAAAAGGTAATTGAGGCCAGCATTCATTTGCGATACCCCTAGCCCTAGAGTCGTCGCAGTACCAAACAAGGTGCTAAAAATCGCTAGCAGATCGACCCCATGACCAATTGGTCCATTCACTCGCTCACCCAAGATAGGATATAAGCCCGAGCGTACTGTCAAAGGTAGTCCGCGGCGATAACTGAAATAAGCTAGACACAACCCCACCATAATGTAGACAGCCCAGCCATGAAGCCCCCAGTGAAACATGGTGACCTCAATGGCCATCTGCGCAGCTTCTGCTGTATTGGGTGCAAAGCCACGCATTTCAGCAAAAGGATTACCCTGCATGTGGGTAATAGGTTCAGCAATACTCCAAAAGAGCAGCCCAGTCCCGATAGCACAGCTGAACAACATAGAAAACCATGCGGTAAAACCAAATTCAGGGGATTCGTCATCACGGCCTAAGCGGATCTTGCCAAAGCGACTGAAGGCCACCCAAACAGCAAAGGCCAACACACTACTGACCACAATAATGTAGTACCAACTGAGCTTAGTGGTGATCCAAGTATTAAGGGTATTAAAAATATAATTGGACAGTTCAACATTCGTCACAGCGAAAATAACAAACGCCAACACCATTAGGCTGGAGGCAAGACACATAAACTTATTAGTACCTGCCCATAGACCATGGGTCGCTACCGAATTGCGAGATTCCATACAAACTCCTGAGCCACCCCACTCGAAATGGGGGGTTATTTTTATTATTCGTTTTTGTCACTAAGGAAATACTCAGAGCACAAGAGTGCTGTCCAGACAGCAAGTTTGCTTCTGGATAACAAGTCTCTCGTGCTTAAGTCTCTAAGTGTGAATTAGCGCATCACAAAAGGATTCGACATGGGTTCACTGGACGTACTTATCCAAGTCGTCCTTACACGGATATAATCTTGAATGGCTTGAATCCCAGCTTCACGGCCATAACCGGATTGATTCACACCTCCAAAAGGCGCCACATAAGACACAGCACGGTAAGTATTGACCCAACAAATGCCCGATTGAATCTTCTGAGAGACACGTAAAGCTTTAGCGAGGTTCTCGGTGAACAATCCAGAACCCAGTCCAAATTCAGAATCGTTAGCTAAAGCGATCGCCTCTTCCTCCGTATCAAAACAAGCCAGTGACATAACAGGGCCAAACATCTCAACATGGAGGGTTTCAACTTCTGTATTGGGGCATTCAACAATGGTGGGGGCAAAGTAAAAGCCAGCCCCAAGCTCTGTCATGCGACGACCACCAGTGAGTAGTCTCCCACCTTGCTCTGTTGCTTTGTCTAGGGCGGCTTCGATTCCCTCAATTTGGGCCATGGTACAAAGTGGGCCAATATGAGAATTAGGATCTAAGGGATCACCAACCTTGATTTGCGCGGTACGCTCCAATAAAAGATCCCGCAATTTGGGATACAAATCCCGTTGCACATAAACCCGCGAGCCCGCCACACAAGATTGACCTGATGCGCCAAAATTACCGGCAATAATACCGTTCGTGGCACTTTCTAGGTCCGCATCGTTAAAAACCAAAATAGGAGATTTACCGCCCAGCTCTAATGAGGTCACAGCAAAATTGTTGGCTGTGTTACGCACCACATGCTTAGCGGTTTCTGGACCACCAGTGAAAGCCAAACGGTCAATATCTGGATGAGACGTTAGCGGGATGGCACAGCCTTTTGCATCCCCAGTAATCACAGACACAACCCCTTTGGGAAAGCCCGCTTTTTCGATCAATTTGGCGAACTCTAGAATCGCTACAGGAGCCACTTCAGAGGCTTTGATAATGACACTACAGCCTGCTGCCAATGCTGGCGCTAGCTTAGTAGCGGTCAGGAACATTTGAGCATTCCAAGGTACCACAGCTGCAACCACACCAATGGGTTCCGGCTTAGTAAACACATGCATATCCGGTTTATCAATGGGAAAGGTCTGGCCCTCAATCTTGTCTGCTAAACCGGCGTAATAACGATAGTAATTTGCAACATACTTAGCCTGAGACTGTGTCTCCGCTGCTAGTTTGCCACTGTCTGTTGTCTCAACAGCCCCTAGAGCTTCTGAATTAGCTTCTAATTGATCAGCCAACTTATACAACAGTTGACCGCGGGCAGTCGCTGTTAAGCCTGCCCATTCTGGATCAGATAAGACTCGTCGGGCAGCGTTCACTGCACGGTCGACATCTTCAGGCTCAGCGCACGCAAATGTCGCCCACGACTCTCCCGTTGCAGGGTTGACGGTCGGCATCACATTTCCAGCGGCGCCTTCGACCCATTCGCCATCAATAAACAGCGAATAGTGAGGTAAGGTAATCTTTGACATACGGCCTCTTCGGACTCTTAGTTAAATGCGGGCATAACTTCGTCAATGAAGCGACGAAGTGACGTTTCTTTTTCTGCGCGGCTCATACCGGAGTCACTCCAATAAGAGAATTCGTCATATCCTAATTCTTCATAGTATTTCAAACGTTCAATAATCTGCTTTGAGGTGCCAATCATGAGGTCTTTACGGATTGCCTCGCGCTTATAGAAAGGATGATTATCGATCTCTTCCTGACTTAAGGTCTCTATTAAACCTTGGCTAATTGGACGTTCGTTTTTAAACCAAGCACCGAAGTAGCAATAGAATTCATGGAGTTTTCGCGTAGCTTGCTCCAACTCTGCTTCATCGTTAGACACGTAAGCATGTTGTAGAATCATGATTTTGGTGCGTTTGTCATACTTGGCACACGCTTCCTTGTATTTACTAATCAAAGACTCAACTTCTTCTAAGCCTTGCCATAATGGCGTCACTTGCACATTACAATCTTGGCTTAGGGCAAACTCATGGCTATTAATATCGCGTGCTGCTACCCAAATAGGTGGACCATCTTCTGTTAGTGGCTTAGGAGAAGAGGTTGTTTTAGGGAAGTTGTAATGTTTACTGTCTTGGGTATGGTCACCTTTCCAAAGACCTTTGATAGCCGGCACCATTTCACGCAAGCATTCACCCGCTTGCCAAGCATCCATACCACCAGGAACCATACGCTCATATTCAAATGCGTAAGCACCACGGGCGATCCCCAGCTCTAGACGCCCACCGGTTACGATGTCTGTCATGGCGGCTTCACCCGCTAGCTTAATTGGGTGCCAATAAGGCGCTACCACGGTGCCAGTACCAAGACGAACCTGTTTGGTTTGGTGCGCAATATCAATCAAATTCAAGAATGGGTTCGGCGCAATCGTGAAGTCCATACCATGATGCTCGCCAGTCCAAACCGTCGTCATGCCCCCTTCATCAGCAATTTTACAAAGGGACAAAAACTCGTCGTACAGCTCTTTCTGACGTTGATTCTCGTTAACACGCTCCATATGAGCAAACAATGAAAACTTCATCGAATATCTCCTTCTAATTCATTGCCAAAGTACAAACGAAATACGCCGTTTTGCTTTTCTGATACAAATCGATCCACCATAGTTGTGAGATCTGAAGAAACAAATTTAAGGTCTTTTAACGCACCTAATGGCACATATTCACAATGTTCAGGTAATGGTCCATCTAGGCGGTCTACACGATAGAAGGCAATGAAGTTTCCAGTACTGACTTTTTCGTAGACCGAAAATACTTGGCCTATTTCAAACTCTCCGCCCAAGCTCTTCATAAAGGATTCTAGAGAGGTGCGAGACCCTTTTTCGGAGGATATTTCCATAGCTGGTAAGCGGTAACCTTGCTGGGTCTTTTCCACCACAAGCTGGCCATTTGTTTCGATCAAAGCCCCTACTTGAGCACATTTATCATGAGCGACTTCTTCGGCTTTATGTTCCATACCTAAACTGAAGTAACCGCCTTTTGCATATCCCAAGCCAAATTTTTCATTGCTATTAAACTGTTCTACTTTACCCACCAGCATGAGATGGTCTCCAGCGGGGATTTTTTCAAATGCAGAACAGGAGAAGTGAGCCACAGCATCACTGATCAGTGGTGTGCCAAACTCATCAGCAAACCAAGAGACTTCACCAAACCGATCACCTTTTGAGCCAGCGAAGGTATTCGAAGCATGCTGTTGATCTTCTGCCAGAATGCTTACACCGAAATATTCACACTGCTCAAATACCTCAAAACTCGACAATTTATTGGCTGGACACACCAGTAAAAGCGGTGGATCCATAGAAACAGAGGTAAAGGAGTTGGCGGTGAAACCAACCTTTTCACCCGATTTGCTAACAGCTGTCACCACAGTGACCCCCGTCATAAAAGAGCCAAATGCATTACGCAGTGCTCTAGGATCATGCGCGCTCATAAAAAACCTCCTCTTTTGGGTCAAAACACTTCTGCCCAAATTTGATTATTATTGGATTGAGTTCGTCTGAGTGAGTCATAGGTGCCATATGACGGGCGTCTTCAATAATATAAGACTGCCCGTGAGGACATAACGTCGCCATGGCTTCAGACATCTCTGCTGTTGAATTAGGATCACCGCGGCCAGTGGAAAATAATGCAGGGACCGCCAATGACGTCAGATCTTCCGTAGCAGGGCCATCGTTGAAACAGAACACCTCATAAGCTTGTCGGTAACCCTCTAAAGAGGCCTTAGAAAGCCATTCACCGCAAAGCTCTGCATGACGCACATCCGCCCCTTGCAAGGGAAAATCAAACCAACGCTGAATTGGCGCGGTCACATTCTCTGCGGTGATATTTTGTTTCATTTGTTCAACACGACTCTGAACGGCTTTTTTCGCTTCTTGAGAACGACGGAACACTGAATTTAAGGCAACCACACCCGCACAGTTTGCCCCATAGCGAATTGCAAAATTCAAAGCAATCATCGAGCCCATAGAATGCCCAGCAATCACTACTGGCGTGGAAACATCTGAGTCGATCCATTGAGCAATGACATCGGTATAACCAGCAATATCACCACAGCTAGGAAACAGATCACTTTCCCCATGCCCAGGCATGTCTACCGCATAAACAGTAAAATGTTGTGCTAGTTCGTCCAGCTGGTTCAACCAAGCATCAAGCCTTAACCCAACACCATGAATAAGCACGAGGGATGGCCCCGTGCCTACCTTGACATAAGCCAGCCCCTGCGACGATTTAAACCGCTGCGGGATTTTCGATGTCATGACCTAGCTCCTTAAGCTCTTGGTAGCGATCTCCAATACGGTGATGGGGGCGCCCACCCGTCGCAGCACCTAATACAACAACGATCTCGTCATCCGCTGGCGCATCGCAAATGTTAAATTGCAGAGTTAAATAGTGAGAACGGCGACCACCGTCGTTTTTATCCATCATAGGGACAGAAATAGCAGCGTTGGCTGGGCCACGGGTGTTGGTGAAAGAAAGAAACGATTTCGCCTGTACGGCTTCACGATAAAAATTGCCAAAATGCAGGGTGTGAATCAGAGCTGAGGCGTGTTCAATTTCGCCATTTAAGCCTACAACTGCGGCTTTACCAAAAGCTTCAATCTTGTCTGCTCCGCCAGCTAACTCGCAAATACGATCCGTCAATAACTTGCCTAGAATCGGTCCATACTCACGTACCACAGGTTTCAGGTCTTCCACATAGCGTCCAGCCCATGGGTTCTTAACGACAGCGGCAGCTGCAAGCATACGCAGAGGCTTATCCGCTTTCTTAAAACCTTCGACTAGGGTTTCTTCCTCAAAACACACAATCTTGCGAATTTCTAAACTCATAATGATTTCCTGAGAGAGTTAAATCTTACTTTTTGTAATATGGTATACCATATGATATAAACATAAACATACTATCTTATATAGTTCAACCAGTAATGTGCTAATATTTGAAAACTCTTTCATCGACTAAAGGAAAAACCATAGGATGCAGAAGGTTGAGCGACCAAAAACACTCAAAGAAAGCGCACTTGCGTCACTTCGAGATGCCATCACTAGCAACACATTGAAACCAGGAACACGATTAGTAGAACGGACTCTGTGTGAAACCATGGGAGTTAGCCGCACTGTTGTGCGTGAGTGCATTCGACATTTAGAGAGCGAGCACTTAGTAAAAGGCATACCTAACTCTGGTTTTGTTGTGGCCTCTATCAGCGAAGAAGAAGCACGTGAGATCTATGAGATACGGGCGCTATTAGAAGGCACTGCGGTGAAAGCATGCAGCAAGGTCATCACTCCCGAAGTGATTAGCCAGCTCTACGCGTTACACGATGACATTGCCTTACACCTCAGCAAAGATGACATCAAAGCAGCACTAAAACTCACAACAAGCTTCTATGAGTTGATTTTTAAGACGGCTGAAAAGCATGTGGCATGGGTACTGGTTGAACAGTTGAATTCAAGAATCTCTCGCCTCCGGGCTTACACCCTGAGTGCTCAGGGTCGTAAAACCACTGGTCCAAAGGACCTATACGATATGGTAAGAGCACTTGAGGAACATAACCCCGAAGCCGCTGTGGAAATATGCGAGCGCCACTTGCGCGAAGCTTATGACATAGCATCAACCATCGATAAAGGAAGTGATACATGAACAAAGAGCTATTTGAGCTTGGCTTGTCAAAACGCAAGGCTACCCTAGGAAACGACTATGTGGAACGTAACTTAGAAAAAGCCGACGCCTTCAACCTCCCCTTTCAGGAAGCCATGACACAGTGGTGTTGGGGATTTGGTTGGGGTGATGACACCATCGATGCCAAAACCCGTTCCATGATGAACCTCACCATGATTGCAGCCTTAGGCAAAATGGAAGAATGGGAACTTCACCTAAACGGAGCACTAAACAATGGCGTTACGGTAGACGAAATTCGTTCCATTTTACACGCCATTGCCATTTACTGCGGTGTTCCCCAAGGGGTTGAGTGTTTCCGTATCGCCCGAGCGGTACTGACGGAAAAGGGTCTTCTTGAACCAACTGTCTAATAAGATGGAGTCACTCGATGAAAGGATATTGGATTGCCCATGTGGAGGTACAAGATACCGATGCATACCAAAATTATCTTGCTGAGGCTCCAGCGGCATTAGCATCATTTGGAGCGAGGATGCTGTCCCGTGGTGAAAACTTCACCATGCTTGAAGGTGAACACGCCACACCTACTCGCGCTGTAGTATTTGAATTTGACAGTTATGAAACAGCATTAGCCTGCTACCATTCAGATGCTTACCAACAAGCACGCTCACACCGAATCGAACACGCCAAGGCGACCATTTTAATTCTCAAAGGCTTACCACAGACGTAGAACTTCACCATTGCAGCAGCTGACTTTTCATTATTACAGTTGCTGCAATTCTTCCCAAACTTAACGTTTATCTATACTGAATTTCCTCTATTACACCCGCCCATTTTTTTACCCATGTAGAAATTTTCACAAAGCTAAAAAAAGATAAAAACTGCTTGACCATATCATGGTATACCATAATATGGTCTATACCGAGTGTATTTTTTGATCAGCACAGCCTCCCTTATCGCCTCAAAAAAACCAACACATATCGGTAACTAAAAACTACAACGCAAAAGGAATAGGAACATGAACAACACTCTAAAGAGCGGCGCATTTGCGCTGACTTTGGGCATGGCATCGATGATGGCCAATGCAAGCGATACAATGAGTTTCGTAAGCTGGGGTGGCTCCACCCAAGAAGCACAAGAGCAAGCTTGGGCAATGCCGTTTACTGCTACATCAGGTATCAAGGTTATTCAGGATGGACCAACTGACTATGGCAAATTAAAAGCCATGGTCGAAAGCGGTAACGTGCAATGGGACCTAGTGGATGTTGAAGCGGACTTTGCCTACCGTGCGGCGGCAGAAGGTTTACTGGAGCCTCTAGACTTTTCTGTTATTGACACTACAAACGTCGATCCTCGCTTTGTATCCGACTACGGCATCGGCTCCTTCTACTTTTCATTTGTATTGGCGTTCAATAAAAGCCGACTTTCAAATGAACCTAGCTCTTGGGATCAGTTGTTTGACCTCGATACCTATCCAGGCAAGCGCGCCTTATACAAATGGCCTAGCCCTGGCGTATTAGAAATGGCGCTGATCGCAGACGGTGTAGAACCAGCAGACCTTTACCCCCTCGACCTAGACCGAGCCTTCGCTAAACTGGACACAATTAAAGATGACATTATTTGGTGGGGCGGCGGCGCGCAATCTCAACAATTGTTAGCATCCGGGGAAGCAAGCATGGGTATGTTCTGGAATGGGCGAGTCTTCTCATTACAAGAAGACGGTTTACCTGTAGGCATCAGCTGGAGTGATAACTTAGTGATGTCTGATTTTTTAGTCATTCCGAAAGGGGCTAAAAACAAAGACGCTGCGATGAAATTCCTAGCGTATTCTACTAGCGCACAAGGCCAAGCAGACTTTGCAACGCTTACGGCATATTCTCCCATTAATACACAAAGTAGTGACCTAATCGACGACGGCTTAAACGCCTACCTTCCTACCAGTTACGCCGATGACCAAGTATCACTGGATTACCAATACTGGGCTAAAAATGGACAAGAGATCAGTGCTCGTTGGAACAACTGGCTACTGAAATAACTCCACACCGCCATTCCTGTATTCACTGACCACTGGGCAACATTTTGTTGTTCAGTGGATTTTAAGGTAATCGTTATGTCTGTACGTATTTATAGTCAAAAGTGGAAGGACACCTCTCTCCTACTCCCTATACTCTTGTTTTTAGGAATATTTTTTCTAATTCCTTTGATCGGCCTACTCATTCAAAGCGTCACTGAACCCATCCTCGGGCTTGCCAATTTCGCTGAGCTTTTGGCCACTTCAACCTACATTCAGGTGCTTGGTAACACATTTTTAGTGGCAACCCTGGTCACCCTGTTTGCAGTATTGCTTGGCTTTCCTTTGGCCTGGTGCATTACTTTGTTTCCAAAAGGGTGGGGACGATTCCTACTCAACGTTGTTTTGCTCTCCATGTGGACCAGTTTACTAGCGCGAACCTACTCTTGGTTAGTGCTGCTCCAATCCTCTGGTGTATTGAATAAGATCCTGATGGGCTTAGGTATTATTGATCAGCCTTTAGAGCTGGTTCATAACCTAACTGGTGTCATTATTGGTATGACTTACATAATGATTCCATTCGTTGTACTGCCCTTACAGGCATCCATGAGCGCCATTGACCCCATGGTATTACAAGCGGCGTCTATCTGTGGCGCATCTGCTCGCACTGTCTTCTTCAAGGTATTTCTTCCACTGTGTAAACCGGGCATTTTCTCTGGCGGGTTGATGGTGTTTGTTATGTCATTGGGCTATTACGTCACCCCAGCTTTGCTAGGGGGAGTGAGCAATATGATGTTGCCTGAATTTATCGTTCAACAGGTACAAAACTTCCTGAATTGGGGCATTGCCAGCGCTTCCGCGTCAATCCTTATCGCAGTGACTTTAGTGATGTTTTACATCTATCTAAAGGTGCAAACCGAGTCACCAACCTCATCTCATACTGGGGGCTAAAATGCTACTTACGCAACAATCCTTAGGGTGGAAAGTTAAATCCGCTCTGTATTTTATTACAGGTTCTATTGCGGCATTTTTGGCGCTGCCAATATTTTTCATAGTTGCCCTGTCTTTTGGTTCATCCCAGTGGCTGGTGTTTCCACCGCCACACTGGACAACAAAATGGTACGAGCGTTTCTTTGACAATCCACAATGGATTGAGGCGGCCTTAACCAGTTTGCAAGTGGCAGTGATTACCTCCATCTTGGCCACACTGATTGCTTTACCGGCTTCCTTTGCTCTGGTGCGTGGTAAGTTTCCGGGTAGAGACTATCTCTATAGCCTATTCACCTTGCCGATGATTGTTCCTGTGGTAATCATTGCAGTCGCCACTTACAGCATGTTTTTGAGTCTAGGTCTGACAGGCACTTTAGTGGCGTTTGTGATAAGCCATGTCATCGTGGCTGTCCCCTTTGCTATGATTTCGATTATTAACTCCCTCAAGCTGTTTGATAAATCCATCGAAAACGCAGCGGTGATATGCGGTGCCCATCGCCTCCAGGCCATCTTTAAAGTGACCTTTCCCTCTATAAAACCAGGGATTTTTGCGGGAGCCTTGTTCGCCTTTTTAGTATCTTGGGACGAAGTCGTCATCAGTGTCATGATGGCTAGCCCAGAGCTACAAACCTTGCCTGTAAAAATGTGGTCGACACTACGTCAAGATCTTACGCCAGTGATTGCCGTAGCTTCTACACTGCTGATTTTCCTGTCACTCATCATCATGATTGCCGCTAACTTTTTACGTAAACGCAGCCAGTAGGCCATGCGTTAGGAGCCTTATTATGTCAATTTCTAAAAGTACTTCACCACTGGTCACCTTAAAGCTGCTGAATAAAGAGTACGGTCAATTTACGGCGGTTAATCACATCAATCTAGAAATCGAGAAAGGAGAGTTTTTAACATTCTTAGGTTCTAGCGGCTCAGGGAAAAGTACCACTCTTTCTATGATCGCCGGCTTTGAGACACCTACCTCTGGCGAAATACTCTTGCATGACGACTCACTTATCCATGTGCCTTCCCATAAGCGAGGCATTGGAATGGTGTTTCAGCACTACTCTCTCTTCCCGCACATGAATGTAAGGGACAATATCGGCTTTCCATTGGATATTCGCAAAGTACCGAAGGCTGAGCGCGATAAAAAAGTCGATGAAATACTCAAACTGGTACAGCTTGCTGATTTTGCCGATCGTCGCCCAGCTATGTTATCTGGAGGACAAAAACAGCGGGTCGCCATTGCCCGAGCATTAGTTTACGAGCCAGAAATACTACTTATGGATGAGCCTCTAGGTGCGCTAGATAAAAAGTTGCGTGAAGATCTACAGGACGAGCTACGCCAAATCCATAGACGACTTGGCATTACTATCATCTATGTCACCCATGACCAAGATGAAGCCATGCGTTTGTCAGAGCGCATTGCCATTTTCAAAGACGGCGAAATTGTCGGACTTGGCTCAGGTACAGACTTGTACAACACGCCACCCAATGCCTTTGTGGCGTCATTCTTAGGTAACTCAAACTTTCTGAAAGTGCGAACTCAAACCCATTGCGAAGCGCAATTTGAACAACAGACAGTGAAGTTAGGCCATCTAACAGCACAACTACCAATCCAAGCTGAAGTATTATTGATGGTTCGTCCAGAGAACATTCATGTATTACCCAAAGAGCTAGCTGCCAACCAGCCCTTGCCCGAAGACATGAACGAAATCACGGCCACGGTGGAAGAAACAGTATTCCTTGGCGAAAGCTATACCTGCTCATTAATCACAGCATCAGGACAACGCCTCATGGGCAAGGCTGTCGCTCGGGAACACACTAATGTGTCGGTAGGCACACAAGTTAAGGTGCGCTGGGCAACACAACACAGCTGTGTCTACGATCAATGGAGTGAGCAGGACATAATGAAAGCCAGCTAACTCGATTACCCCCTAGAATCACCCTTTTTGGGAGCGCAAGCTCCCTTTTTTATATCTGCTTCCCTGACTAAATTAAAACGCCCCATCATTACTTAACTACCGCTACTAGATATGTCGCTACTAGATATGTCGCTACTAGCGTTTACAACCTGTCCGAAGCTGCTAAGCGATAACATTACCCTAAATTGCTTTTCAATCAGAAGACACAAAAAAGCCCCCATAATGGGGGCTTTGTAGTCGTTGCACTTAGGGGGGCGCAACATTTACACAGTGCTTTTGGACACTATGATTTGGTCTCTTGACCAAACTCTGGGTAAGCATGCATACCACACTCATGCATATCCATACCTTCTAATTCTTCCTCTTCACTTACGCGAAGTCCCATTACTTTCTTAATAATCCATAGGGTGACTAACGTAGCGCAGAACATCCAAAGGAAAGTACACACCATACCCGTCAACTGACCAAAGAAAGTAGCGTCATCGTTCGAGATTAGGACAGCAAAAATCCCCCAGATACCGGCTGAACCATGCACTGAAATAGCACCTACAGGATCATCGATTTTCAGCTTATCAAGGGCGAGCACGGAGAACACAACGACTACACCACCAATTGCACCAATCAGAGAAGCCATGCCTGCAGAAGGTGCCAATGGCTCAGCTGTAATCGCCACCAGACCCGCTAAAGCACCATTAATCGTCATCGTAAGATCTGTCTTGCCAAACAATGCACGAGCTAATAGTGCGGCAGCAATCATGCCTGTTGCAGCAGCGGCGTTAGTGTTCACGAAGATTTTAGCAACAGCATTAGCCTCTTCTACGTTAGCAATTTTTAGTTCCGAGCCACCGTTAAAACCAAACCACCCCATCCATAGAATGAACATACCCAAGGTGGCCAGCGGTAAGTTAGCGCCAGGGATAGCACGTACTTCACCATTTTTACCGTAACGTCCTTTACGTGGACCGACCATAAGTACTGCTGCTAGAGCTGCGGAAGCCCCCGCCATGTGAACCACAACAGAACCCGCAAAGTCTTGGAAACCTAATTGATCAAGGAAACCACCGCCCCATTTCCAGTAGCCTTCTACAGGGTAAATAACAGCAACCATGACCACGGCAAACACAAGGAACGGCCAAAGGCGCATACGCTCAGCCACCGCACCAGACACAATGGACATAGTGGCCGCAGCAAACACTGCTTGGAAAATGAAATCCGCCATAGTTGAGTAATAAGGTGCATCATCGCCCCCAGCGACCACTGCATCGGTAGCATTGTCTGCTCCCAGTAAGAAATCAATGCCAGGGATATAGGCACTAATAGGATCCCCTGGATACATCACGTTGTAGCCCACTAATAAGTAAACAAAGCAAGCGATGCCATAGAGCAAGGCGTTCTTGTTTAGAATCTCGACAGTATTCTTACCACGTACTAAACCTGCTTCTAGCATGGCAAAGCCTGCGGCCATCCACATCACCAAAGCGGTACACATTAAAAAGTAAAAGGTATCCAGTGCGTAACTGACCTCAATCACCATGTTTCCCATAAACAACTATCTCCAAGCAAATTAATATGAATCACTAGAGGGAAAATTTATTTCCTGATAGTGCTATTACAACTTTCAGGCCATACTTTTCTAAAATATTGAAAAATAAGTGTTTTTTTTATTAACTTTGATATCTGAACGGGGTTTTCACTGGGGTATTTGATCCTGGGTTCTCAGGCACCGATTTAGATCATTGCTTGCACAGTTCTTACGCAAAAAAAAGCCACGCATATAGCGTGGCTAACTTCCCAAGGGGGATTCAGCAATTAATATTGCTGTCCAGGGATCCATGTCGTACCTGCTAATGGCACACGCGCCATAGCTGCGGCTTCGACATTTAAAGCAACTAAGTCTTCTGGCTCTAAGTTACGAAGGTCGTTCTTACCACAGGCACGGGCTAAAGTTTGCGCCTCTAGGGTCAAAACTCGCAGATAATTCGCCAAGCGATTACCGGCAGCAACAGGGTCAAGACGCTTCATTAAATCAGGGTCTTGCGTTGAAATGCCTGCTGGATCCTTACCTTCTTGATAATCATCATAAAAGCCAGCCGCAGAACCTATTTTTTGGTAGTCTTCTTCCCATTTCGGGTCATTACAGCCCAATGCAACTAAGGCAGCCGTACCAATTGCAACAGCGTCCGCACCAAGAGCCATACACTTGGCAACATCGGCACCGTTACGAATACCACCAGATACGATCAACTGTACTTTGCGATGCATGCCCATTTCTTGCAGCGCTTGAACCGCTTGTGGAATGGCCGCCATTGTCGGAATACCAACATGCTCAATGAACACGTCCTGTGTCGCTGCGGTACCACCTTGCATACCATCAACTACAATCACGTCCGCACCCGCTTTTACAGCAAGCTTCACATCGTAGTAAGTTCGCGTAGCACCTACTTTGATGTAAATCGGCACCTGCCAATCAGTGATCTCACGTAACTCTTGAATTTTAATCGCCAAGTCATCAGGACCTGTCCAATCTGGATGACGACACGCAGAACGCTGATCGATGCCTTTCGGTAGGTTTCGCATCTTAGCGACACGATCAGTGATCTTCTGCCCTAGCAACATACCGCCACCGCCAGGCTTGGCACCTTGACCTAATACGACCTCAATCGCATCCGCCTTACGCAGATCGTCAGGATTCATGCCGTAGCGAGATGGTAAGTATTGGTAAACAAGCTTTTTAGACTGACCACGCTCTTCCGGTGTCATACCACCATCCCCTGTGGTCGTAGATGTGCCCGCAATCGAAGCACCTCGGCCTAGAGCTTCTTTAGCATTTGCAGACAAAGCACCGAAACTCATCCCCGCAATCGTGACAGGGATGTCCAATTTAATGGGGTTCTTCGCAAATCGATCACCTAACACAACCGATGTATTACAGGTCTCACGATAGCCTTCTAATGGGTAGCGAGACATACTCGCGCCCAAGAAAAGCAGGTCATCAAAGTGAGGGACTTTACGCTTCGCGCCAAAGCCACGAATGTCATAGATACCAGTGTCCGCAGCTCGGCGGATCTCTGCCATAGTGGCACGGTCAAAGGTTGCAGACTCTCTTAGGCTTGCGTTGTATTTGGATTCATTACTCATGATTCTAACCTCTCAAATTTAGTATGCAGACGCGTTATCAACTTTGAATGTATAAAGTTGACGTGCTGAGCCGTAGCGCTTAAAGGCCGCTGGGTCTTCGTCCACGCCAGCCTTCGCCAAGAGTCCACTAAGCTCCTCAAGGTGCTCAGGACGCATTTCTTTTTGAATGCAATCTGCACCCAATGACTTCACTTCGCCTTTAACATAAATATGTACTTCGTAGAGAGAATCCCCCAAAGCTTCACCCGCATCGCCACATACTACTAGAGAGCCTGATTGGCCCATGAAACAGCTCATGTGGCCCACACTGCCTTTCACCACGATGTCGACACCTTTCATGGAAATACCACAGCGAGCACCAGCGTTACCTTCGATGACCAGTAGACCACCTTGGGCTGTTGCACCAGCAGCTTGAGAAGCATCGCCTTTCACTCGAACGACGCCTGACATCATGTTTTCCGCTAGGCCTTGCCCCGCATTACCGTGGATCGTTACGCTAGCCGTTTTATTCATACCAGCACAAAAATAACCAGCATGACCATGAATATCCACGTGCAAATCTGCATCAAGGCCCACGGCAATATTATGCTCACCCTTAGGGTTGGCCACGCTCCATTCTTTTTCAGTGAGCGACGTCTGTTGCGCATGTAGAGCTTGGTTAAGTTCACGAATGCTGTTGTTAGCTAAATCAAATTTTTTCATGGTGTTCCCCTACTACTTACGTTCCCAGATATAGAATGTCGCTGGCTCTGGTTCCCAAACTTTGGCGTTTTCAATGCCAGGTAACGATGCAAGTGCTTGGTACTCTGAAGCCATAGCAACATAATCTTCTGTTTCCGCTAGCACAGCTGGTTTACAAGCAATCGGGTCACGCATGACAGCAAAACCATCTTTGGTACCAATAGTGAAAGTGAAAAAGCCATCTAGGTCTTTAAGAGCGTTTTCCAAAGCACCTTTTAACGTATCACCGTTATTTAGACGCCAAGTTAAATAACCAGCTGCCACTTCTGAGTCGTTTTCCGTTTCAAAGGTGATACCTTCACGCTTTAGCTTGTCACGTAAACGGTTGTGGTTTGACAAAGATCCGTTATGCACCAAACACAGGTCGGAGCCAGTAGAAAACGGATGGCTACCTTCCATCGTGACGGCAGATTCTGTTGCCATACGGGTATGACCAATAATGTGGCTCCCCTTCATACCGCTCAAATTAAATTTAGAAGCGATGTTTTCCGGCAAACCCACTTCTTTCAAAATCTCAATTGACTGGCCAGCACTAAGCACCAGTACGCCCTCAGCATTTGCCGTAATCCACTCGCGAACCGTCGACTCCGCTGCTTTTACTTTCAGCACAGCAACGTTAGAGTTCTGCATCCAATCCGCTTCACATGCCAAAGCCGTGGCAAGTTGATCGGTGAATCCAGCCCAATTAAAGGTGTCACTTGGATGACGAAGCGTCAGCTTGACCCAATCCTCTGACACATCATCCCCATAAATGGCAAAACCTGCGCTATCTGGGCCACGATCTGTCATGGCGATCAGCATTGGCTCAAAAAGCTCACCTAACTTACTTTCATATTTATCGTTTTTTAGATAAAGACCGACTATTCCACACATGGTAGAAACCTCTATTTAATTAAGTATTTGCTAACAAATAGCGCTTAGAAAAACTCTGAGTACTTCTTAACTTCCCAGTCAGACACATGGCGTAGGTATTCGCCCCACTCAGCTCGCTTAACTTTTAAAAACTCGGCGACAATGTCGCTGCCCATTGCTTCAACAAAAATGGAATCTTTCTCTAATTCATCAAGAGCAGCCCCCAGACTCTGAGGTAGGATCGAGATGTTTTTCGCAATAATCTCTTCGAGGGATAAGTCATACAGATTGATGTTCATTGGTTCACCTGGATCAAGCTCACGCTCAATACCGTCTAACCCTGCCGCAATCAATGCAGCGTGAACTAGGTAGGGGTTACAGCCTGAATCAGGTAGACGGAATTCCAAACGACCGTATGGCACTCGCACCAAAGCAGAACGGTTATTATCGCCGTAACACTCATAAGCTGGAGCCCAAGTCGCACCCGAGCTGTTACCGCCAACAACAAGGCGTTTGTAAGAGTTCACGGTTGGTGCCGCAAAAGCACAAATGGCTTTAGCGTGGGCCAAGATGCCTGCGGTAAAGTGATAGGCCATTTTAGACAGCCCCATGCCATGCTTATCACTGTCATCACCAAACAGGTTTTTGCCCGAGTCATCGGTAATAGATAAATGGAAGTGCATGCCATTTCCGGTTTTATCTGCTGCGGGTTTTGGCATAAAAGAACAGATAATTCCCATATCGTTTGCGATTTCACCCGCTGCCATGCGCACAAAGGTAAAACGATCCGCAGACTCCAAGGCATCGCCATAGGTGTAGTTAATTTCAAACTGGCCATTAGCGTCTTCGTGGTCGATTTGGTACACATCAAAATCTACCGCTTGTAATGCTTCAACCAAACGCTCTAGAAACTCTCGAGAACGGGATAACCCTTTATAGTCATAACAGGGTTTTGCAAGAGTATCGGAATCATCAACAGGAAGTAGCTCTCCGTCGGTGCCTTTTTTGAACAAATAAAACTCCGGCTCTAGACCTGTATTCAGAGTCCAACCTTTGTCTTCTAAGCGTTGAAGCTGATTTTTAAGTACCACACGTGAACAGTAAGGGTGTGGTGCATTATTAACATAACCATCACACACAAGGCGTGCATAGCCAGGCTGCCAAGGCACAATGCTTAAAGTAGAAAGGTCACCACGAGCAAGGAAGTCTGGACCGTGAGGCTCCATAGCAAGACCTGCAACGGCAAAACCCGCAAAGCCAGCCCCCTTTTCAACCACATCAAAAATGTTCTTGGCTGGAACTGACTTAGTCTTAGCGACACCGTGAATGTCAACAAACTGGGCAAGCACATATTTGATTTGATTTGACTCTAAAAAACTTGTGACTTCATTAGATTGCATTGCATTACTCCTAAGTTAATTTGCGCAACTTATGGAAGACTTGGCGCCATGTTAATGGAGAACAAGATTTCCCACAAGGAAATTAATATTCTTAATAGTAAAGCAAACTTCTTGCCAAATACGCACTGACAGTTATATTTTTTTCCTGAAGTGAATATAATCAGGCTTTGAAGGCGATAACCTTAATCTCAATAAGCTGATACAATGAAAATATCGAACTTAGAGGGTCATAAAATGACGAATAGCGCACCATCAAGGCACATCAAGGCACTAAAAGAAGGCGAAATTAGCCAAGAACGTGTCGGATCACCTCGCCTAAGGCTCGAAGACTATATCGCCATGCAAGTGAAGCGTAAGCGCATTGCCCAAGACCTCAAGATCGCTGACGTGGCTCGTATCGCTAAGTTAAGCCAAGGAATGGTGAGCAAAATAGAGAACGCTCAAGTTTCCACAAGTCTCGATACACTTGGACGACTTTGCGACGCCATTGGCTTATCTATCTCTCAATTATTTGCGGACTACGACCGCCCAGAAGGCGGTGCCCAACATACAAAATCTGGCCAAGGTATGGAGGTGGTTAGACGTGGCACCGAAAAAGGCCATACCTATCACCTACTCAATTACACCAGAGGCGAAACTCAATTGGTGGAACCCTTTTTAATTACAATGGATGATGCGAGCGAAATCTTCCCGACGTTTTCCCACGCTGGGCAAGAGTTCATTTATTTATTAGAAGGTGAAATCATGTATCGCCATGGTAATAAGCTTTATCATTTGGAAAAGGGGGACTCATTATCCTTTGACTCCAGTATTCCCCATGGACCAGAGGAGTTACTTGAAGTGCCAATAAAGCTTCTTTCTTTTATTACTCACAGCAATTCAGACAATTAAACGACTACAACCGTTTAACTGCTAAGCAGGTAATCGAGAGATAATGCTATCGATAGGTTTTAAATGCTGCTCCAAGGCTGCGACCACTCTGGTGACATCTCGATCTGAAAGAGCCTCTACGATTTCCGTATGCTCTTCGATAATGGTGTGAATGCGTTCAGGGTCCATACTTAACGCCGTATAAGCCACTTGTATCTTTCTATTTTGCATGGCCTCGTACATTTCCAGCAGTACCGGATTGCCAATGGCCTCCACCATTGCTCCATGAAACCCAATATCCATAAAGATATGTTTGTAGAAGTCTACCGCCCTAAGATCCTCTTTTTTCGCTTCATAGCATTCCACCATAGCATGGTGTAGCTCCATCATCTTTTCAGGTACTGGAATGCCCTCCACACAAATACGGGTTGCAGCATGCTCTTCAATTAAACGCCTAGTCTCGTAAATGTTAATGATCTCAGAGCCTGTTACTTGGCGAACTCGCGCACCTTTGCGAGGAATTAGCTCAATAAAACGTTCAGCCTCAAGCTTTAAAATTGAAGAAAGTAAACTCTATGCCTAAAAATCCAACAATAACTGTCGTGCTTCTAAAGCAGGTTTGAGCATAACATGTAAGCCAATTAGCCTAATTTCACGGCCATTTTGGCGTTTTAACACTTCTTTTAATAACTCACGAAATGCCTGTAATTCCAATCGACCACGGGTGTATTCAATGGTGGTTAATTGAAAATCCGCGAATTTAATTTTTATGCCTTGTTTGGCAATTAACCGCTCTGGTGGCACTTTTTTTAAACGCACTTCCAGCTCAGGGAATAACCGCTGCTCGATCACAGCCCAACAATCCTCAAAAGCACTGATGTTGGCGGAGAAGGTGCGCTCCACACCGACAGATTTGCGTTCACGGTGGGGCGTTACCGCTCTAGTGTCTAAGCCATGGCTTCGATTCCACAAGGATTCGCCAAGACGACCAAAGCGACGGATCAGCTGCATATGATCGGTTTGACGAATATCGGCACACACATAAAAGCCTGCATCGTTTAACTTTTTTAAACTGACCTTGCCGACCCCTGGAATCTTCTCAAGAGGCAGAGAATCAATAATGCTTTGCATCCTATCTGGCGGGATTACAAACTGACCATCGGGTTTGTTCATGTCTGAAGCGACCTTGGCGAGAAACTTAATAGGCGCCACGCCTGCGGAGGCGGTCAGATTCAATTCATTACGGATGTCTTCTCTAATGGCTTGAGCAATTAAAGTGGCGGATCCTCTATGAAGAGTACAGTCCGTCACATCCAGATAGGCTTCATCGAGTGATAAGGGTTCAATCAGCTGGGTATAACGCTCGAAAATAGCCCGAATTTGCCGAGAAATGTCTTTGTACACCTGCATCCGCCCTGGGACGACCTTCAGGTGCGGGCAAAGCTTCCTAGCCAATCCTGTCGCCATAGCAGAGCGCACACCAAATTTACGGGCTTCATAATTGCAGGTGCTGATCACGCCCCGTTGGGTTTCACTGCCCCCAACCGCTAGGGGAATGTTGCGGTAACTGGGTTCATCACGCATTTCGACCGACGCGTAAAAAGCATCCATATCAATATGAATAATTTTTCGATCACTCACGGACGACACCCAACTAATACTGGTTAAATATACAGTCAATTACACCTTTTTAGAGGCGATAAGTCCATACTAATCTGCTCAATTCATTCGAGCCCACGCCTAGCCAATTCATTTTTTATACCGCACCAAACTAAAGCAGATGCACTTAAACACAACATTTTTAGTTTTTAAGAGGCATAATCCGTTTCAAAGTTAAACCTAATCACTAGGGCTAGCATTAATTTAATATTATTATTTTTCATAAAAAATCAGACCAATAGAAAACGTTATTAAACAACTGTTTTTAAATGACTTTTTTAAAAATTAAGTCACTCTAGTTTAGGTTTAATTCTCTTTTTAAATAACAGGTTTTCATTTAGCTTGGCACGCAAAGTGCTTTAACGTCTAAGTGTTCGTACCCTTGGAAAGTCGGACATCACAATTTAATCAAAATAGAGAGCTAGGGTTCCGACATCATGTTTGATGTGTCTGGTCCGAGAGCTTTCGACCTTGGAAGTTGCAAGGTTACACGGCGGGATAAAAGCCCGGGAGACCACATGGCGATATTGCCAAGGGTACTCCATGTGTAATTAAACAAACTGAAAAGGTGACTTCCTATGAAATTCCAAACGAAAAAAGTACCCGCTCTACTGTTTGCTCTCCTCGCTTCTTCCCAAACACTTGCTCAAGATGATTTTAAAGTCTGTTGGTCGATTTACGCTGGTTGGATGCCTTGGGCCTACGCCAATCAATCCGGCATCATTGATAAATGGGCTGACAAATACGATATCAACATTGAAGTCGTACAGATCAATGACTATGTGGAATCCATGAACCAGTACACAGCCGGTCAGTTTGACGCTTGCACCATGGCGCAAATGGATGCTTTGACCATCCCGGCCGTCGGTGGAGTAGACAGCACAGTCCTGATCGCAGGGGACTACTCTGATGGTAACGATGCCATCATTCTAATGAATAAAGACGAGTTGTCTGACATTAAAGGACAAGACGTAAACTTAGTGGAATACAGCGTTTCCCACTACTTGCTAGCCCGTGGCTTAGAAACAGTTGGAATGAGCGAACGTGATGTGCAAGTGGTTAACACCTCTGACGCCGATCTAGTTTCTGTATTTGGCTCCGGTGATGTCACAGCAACCGTTACCTGGAATCCTCTGGTCAGCGAAATTCTCTCCATGCCTAAAACCCACAGTGTGTTTGATTCTTCTATGATTCCAGGTGAAATCATCGATGGCCTGATCGTTAATACTGAGACCTTAAAAGCCAACCCAGCCTTGGGTAAAGCTTTAACAGGCGCTTGGTTTGAAATCATGGCTGAGATGTCCGGGGACAGCGACAGCGCAAAAGAAGTACGCACCTTGATGGCTGAAGCCGCTGAGACAGACCTAGCAGGCTATGACGCTCAGTTAGCGAAAACTCACATGTATTACACCCCAGCCGCAGCCCTAGAACTGGTTAATAGCCCTAAACTCGTGGACACCATGACCCATGTTGCAGAGTTTTCCTTTGAACACGGTTTATTAGGAGAAGGGGCGCCAAGTGCTGACATCGTGGGAATCGAAATGCCTGCTGGCATCTACGGTGACCCAAACAACATCAAGTTGCGTTTTGACAACACCTACATGCAAATGGCCGCAGACGGTCAACTGTAATGCTCTCAGGCGTGCTGCTCATACTTTGAGCAGCACGTTCCTAAGAACCTTCACATGAAGACGCATGTATGAAAAAACTGATTAACTATACCCCCTCCTCAGCAAACCAAGTATTGCTCGGCTTATTGCCCTTCGCATTGCTTATTGTGATTTACATGCTGAGTTCGGATGCGCGCTTGGCCATCAATCCAAGCGATAAGCTATTGCCCTCTTTCACTCAAATGGGTGACGCCATGTACCGTTTGGCGTTTGAGCCTAGCCGACGCACAGGGGAATTGGTGTTCTGGCAGGATACCCTAAGTAGCTTGCTGAGATTATTTGCAGGGGTCGGCATCGCCGCGGTTTTTGGCTTATGCCTAGGCTTGCTGACAGGCGCTTTGCCAGTATTGTACGCCAGCTTAGCGCCGTTACTGACCGTGATTTCACTGATTCCACCACTGGCTATTTTGCCGATTCTATTTATCGTCATCGGCCTTGGGGAAGCCTCAAAAATCACCTTAATTGCCATTGGTGTTGCGCCTTTTATCGCACGTGATATCCAGCGACGTACTCAAGAGATCCCAAGCGAACAATTGGTAAAAGCTCAGACCTTGGGCGCCAGCACTCCGCAGATCTTAATCCGTGTATTGCTTCCTCAAGTGATGCCTAAGCTGATCGATGCCGTGCGTTTGTCTTTAGGTTCCGGTTGGTTGTTTCTCATCGCGGCGGAAGCCATTTCATCGACTGATGGCTTAGGCTATCGGATCTTTTTGGTAAGACGTTACATGTCCATGGATGTGATCCTTCCCTATGTGGCTTGGATTACTCTGCTCGCCTTTTTGATTGATTACCTACTCAGTGCGCTCAACACCCGACTTTACCCTTGGAATGCGGAGAGCAAATCATGAGCCAGCCATTTATTGAAGCCCGCAATGTCGGCAAACAATACGGCCAAGACATCATCTTGGAACGGGTCAACATTCAAGTGCAAGAAGGAGAATTTGTCACGCTAGTTGGTGCATCCGGCTGCGGTAAAAGCACCTTTTTGAAAATGATTCTAGGCACGGAACAAGCTTCATCTGGGGAGCTCTTGCTCAATGGCCAAGCCATGCCCAACGAGCCGGGACCAGATCGCGGGATTGTGTTTCAACAGTACTCGGTGTTCCCTCACATGACCGTACTGGAAAACGTCGTTGCGGCGAAAGGCTTTCAAAAAGCCTCCCTCAGTGGCTATTTGTTTGGCAAAGAAAAGCAACAAGCCAAGGATGAAGCAACGGAAGTATTGACTCAGGTAGGACTCAGCCATGCACTTAATCGTTACCCCCACGAACTTTCTGGTGGCATGAAGCAACGCCTTGCTATCGCCCAAGCGGTGATTTGCAAGCCACGTATCTTGCTGCTCGATGAGCCATTTGGCGCCTTGGACCCGGGCATCCGCGCTGACATGCACCGCCTTATCCTAGACCTTTGGAAAAAGCACAAACTCACCATCTTCATGGTGACCCATGACCTGAAAGAAGGCTTTTACCTTGGCACACGTTTATGGGTGTTTGACAAATTACGTCACGATCCACATGCCCCCAACGCTTACGGTGCTTCCATCACTTACGACCTGCCTGTGGGTGAAACGCAGGACAGCCTTTACCAAGAAATCACCGATCAGATTCGCCCTGACAGCATGGCGACTGAGCAAACGGAGACCGTCTTATGACACATTATGAAACCATTATTCCACCGGCCAGCCATTGGTCACTTCGCGTTCGTCGCGGGACACAAATAACCCTCACAGACCTTGAAGGTGGCGCCAATGTTGGCATGGTGTTTTACAACCCAGAAAACCTACTAGAGCGCTACAACGCCCCAGATACTTTAAAAGGACAACACACCTTTAAGTTAACGCAAGGGCACTGCCTTTATTCAGACATGGGGCGAATTTTTGCCTCCATTATTAAGGATTCATTAGGCTGGCATGAAACAGTCAGTGGTAATAGCCACGCTTCTCATATCGCAGCCCAATGGGGCAGCCGTGACTATCAGAGCGATCACAATGGCTGGATGCAAAACGGCCACGATGCCATGTTAGTGGAGATGGCGAAATACGGTCTCACGCAAGCGGATATCACCGCCAACCTAAACCTTTTCAGCAAGGTGCAAACAGACGCCGAGGGCAACATGGCATTAGTGCCAGATCACAGCCCAGCAGGCAGTGAAATCACCCTACGTTTTGAAATGGACACCTTAGTGATGCTGCATACCTGCCCTCATCCTCTCAGCCAAGCGGACAGCTATCCCCGTAAGCCCGTAAAACTGCTACTTGAAAAAGCCGCACCCGTAACTGACGACGACTTATGCAAAAACTCCCGCCCAGAAAACCAACGGGGCTTCGCCAATAACGCTTTGTACCATTTCGGAATGGAGGCCTAACCCATGATTAAAGAAAGTCAACGATTACCAGAAAAAGCCAACCAAAAATACACTGTCGACGCGGGTGATTACTTCATACGTTATGTTCCCGCGGGGGCCACGTTTCGCTTTGTGGATTTAGAAGGAAACCAAGCTGCAGACACCTTGTTTTACAACGCCCACAACCCAGCTGAACGCTACAGCGCCACGGACACGATTCGAGAGCAAGGCAATGTATACCTCACAGCTGGCTCCCAGCTTCGCTCCAATGAAAACAACATCATGTTGGAAATCGTTGCCGATACGTGTGGCCGACACGATACCCTAGGGGGCGCCTGTGCCACCGAGAGTAATACGGTTCGTTACGACCTAGAAAAACGCTGTATGCATGCCTGCCGTGACAGCTGGATGCTGGCCATCTCAGAAAACCCAAAATTTGGCTTAGACAAACGTGACATCAGCCACAACATCAACTTCTTCATGAATGTGCCGGTCACTGAGGCCGGTGGACTCACCTTTGAAGACGGTATTTCTGCTCCGGGCAAGTACGTAGAAATGAAAGCAGAAATGGATTTGATCGTCTTGATCTCCAACTGTCCACAGCTTAACAACCCTTGTAATGGCTACAACCCAACACCAATCGACGTATTAGTCTGGGAAGCTTAACCAAACAACCGACTCCTCTTGTCATTTCAGTGGACGGCCACTGTCATATTTTCAAAAACCGGGACGACCCGGTGAAGGTTGAAAAATGTTTCACACTGTTTTAATTGCTAACCGTGGAGCAATCGCTGCCCGAATTATCCGCACCCTACAGCGTATGAACATCAAGGCTGTAGCCGTGTATGCCGAATCCGATGCCAAAAGTCGTCATGTAAAACTGGCCGACGAAGCCTATTCTCTGGGAGAAGGGGCTGCCAGCGACACCTACTTAAACGTCGACAACATTTTGCGCATTGCCAAACAATGCGGCGCCCAAGCCATCCACCCGGGATACGGTTTCCTTAGCGAAAACGCCAACTTTGTCCGCCGCTGTGAAGCGCAAGGCATCGCCTTCATCGGTCCAACAGACGAACAAATGCTGGCCTTTGGTCTAAAACACCGAGCCCGTGAATTGGCTGAGCAAGCCCAAGTGCCATTGTTACCAGGGTCAGAGCTGCTCACAGACCTAGAAAGTGCCGTGCAAATTGCCGCAGAAATCGGCTACCCAGTCATGCTTAAAAGTACCGCGGGGGGCGGTGGCATCGGCATGCATCTGTGCCACGACGAACAAGCCCTGCGCGATAACTTTGCTTCTGTAAAACGCCTTGGCGCGAGCAACTTCGCCGACGACGGAGTTTTCCTAGAAAAATTCATCGCCCGAGCGCGCCATATTGAAGTGCAAATTTTTGCTGATGGACAAGGTAACGCTCTCGCCCTAGGGGAACGAGATTGTTCCAGCCAGCGCCGTAACCAAAAAGTGGTAGAAGAATGTCCCGCACCAAACCTGACCGACTCGGTGCGTCAGCAACTTCACCAAACCGCCGAGTCCCTATTAGCATCAGTAAACTACCGTAACGCAGGCACCGTCGAGTTCATCTATGACATGGACACTGGCCTGTTTTACTTCCTCGAAGTCAATACTCGCCTCCAAGTAGAGCACGGCGTAACCGAAGAAGTGTACGGTGTAGACCTTGTGGAATGGATGATTCGTTTAGGAGCAGGAGACACATTCGATCTGGATGCCAAGCGCAACACATTGACACCTCAAGGCCACTCGATCCAAGTACGACTCTACGCAGAAGATCCCTATAAAGACTTTCAGCCTAGTCCTGGTCTACTTAGCTTTGTGGACCTACCGCAGAGCTATACGGAACTAAACCAAGTTACTGATGGCCCACGGGTGCGCATCGATCATTGGGTTGAAACAGGCATAGAGATCTCCCCTTACTTTGATCCCATGATTGCGAAAGTCATCGTCCATAATCAAGATCGTGATAGCGCTCTGGCTTTACTGAGTTCAACCTTGGATCAATGCACCCTCTACGGCACGCAAACCAACCTGGATTATCTAAAGCAATTACTGCAGGACAAAACCCTTGCGGACGGTGAAATCAGCACCCGATACCTCAATAACTTTGTCTACACGCCCCAACGCATCGATGTTCTCAGTGGCGGTACACAAACGACTTTGCAAGACTTCCCCGGACGCCAACATCATTGGAACGTGGGCGTTCCACCGTCTGGGCCATTTGATAATTACCACAGCCGTCTGGCTAACCGCTTACTCAACAATCCCATTAATGCGGCCACCATGGAAATCACTCTCCAAGGGCCCTCCCTGCAATTTAGTTTCGATACGGCCATTGCTCTGTTTGGCGCCCATATGGACATCAAACTGGACAATGAACCAGTTCCCATGAATCAAGTCGTGGCGATTAAAGCAGGCCAAACACTCGCCCTAGGGCGCATTAAACAAAGTGGTGCACGTGCCTATTTGGCCGTAGCAGGTGGTTTTAATTGTCCTGACTACCTCGGCTCTAAATCCACCTTTACCCTAGGCCAATTTGGGGGACACAATGGTCGTGCCTTGCAAACAGGTGATGTGTTAACCACCTTGGTAGGCACAACCCCAGTGTCTGGTGCTCAATTACCCGACGAACTCATCCCTACTCTGTCCCATCAACATGAGTTACGAGTCGTCTATGGCCCCCATGGTTGCCCAGACTTCTTCACCGATGAAGACATTGAAATCTTCTTTAATACCGATTGGGAAATCCACTACAACTCTAGCCGTACAGGGGTGCGCTTAATTGGGCCTAAACCGAAATGGGCACGTCAGAATGGCGGCGAAGCGGGTCTGCATCCGTCTAACATCCATGACAATGCATACGCCTTTGGCAGCATTGATTTCACCGGTGACATGCCAGTCATTCTTGGGCCTGATGGACCATCCCTAGGGGGCTTTGTTTGCCCTGCCACAGTGATCACAGCGGATCTATGGAAGCTGGGGCAATTACGGGCGGGAGATACCGTTCGCTTTGTCCCTGTCACCCTCGACGATGCTGTGGCCCTTGAAGCAGAACAAACCGCCAGCCTAGCAGACCTTTCTGCCCCTAGCCTGACGGTGAACTCCTGTGGCATCACTTCCCCTATTTTAAAGACGCTATCTGCTGACGATTTTGGCGATGACATTGTTTATCGTGCCGCAGGAGATCACTTTTTATTAGTGGAATACGGTGAACAGACGTTAGACATTCGTTTGCGCTTTAGGGCACACGCTCTCATGCAATGGCTTGAGAAACACCCCTTTGAAGGCATGAAAGAGCTGACGCCAGGAATTCGTTCCCTTCAGATTCACTACGACAGCCAACAAATCCGTCATACGGAATTATTAGCCTTACTTGAGCAAGCTGAGCGGGCCTTAGGGGAAACCTTAGCCGAACTAACAGTGCCTTCCCGTACCGTTTATCTCCCTATGTCTTGGGATGACAAAGCTTGCCAGGACGCCATTGATAAGTACGCTCAGTCAGTACGATCTAATGCTCCTTGGTGTCCTAGTAACCTTGAATTTATTCGCCGCATTAACGGCTTAGACAGTATCGATCAGGTCAAAGAGATCGTTTTTAATGCCAGCTATTTAGTGATGGGACTGGGAGACGTTTACCTCGGTGCTCCTGTGGCAACACCTGTGGACCCTCGCCATCGTCTTGTCACAACAAAATACAACCCAGCTCGCACCTGGACTGCAGAAAACTCCGTAGGCATTGGTGGATCCTACTTATGTGTCTATGGCATGGAAGGGCCGGGGGGCTATCAGTTTGTTGGACGCACTCTACAAATGTGGAATCGTTACCGACTCACCTCCGCCTTTACTAAACCCTGGTTACTACGCTTCTTTGATCAAATTCGCTTCTACGAGGTGAGTCATGATGAGTTACAACAGATTCGTAAGGACTTCCCCCACGACCTTTACCACGACAAAGAAAGCCCCATTCGCATTGAGGAAAGCAGCTTTTCCTTATCCGAATACGAAACATTTGTAGCGCAAAACCAGCAGGACATTGATCAGTTCAAAGCTTCTCGTAATCAGGCGTTTGAGGCAGAGCTAGAACGCTGGCACGCCAATGGGCAATTTCACTTTGATCAAGAAGAAGCGACAAGCGTTGCTACGGAGGTCACTTGGAGCGAAGACGCCGTTGTGGTAGACAGCCCAGTGTCTGGCAGTGTTTGGCAAACTCAGGTGCAAGCGGGCGACTTAGTCAAAGCAGGCCAACTTCTAGTGATCCTGGAGTCCATGAAAATGGAAATCCCTCTGCATGCCCCCAGCGATGGAGTGGTGTCGGATGTGTTATTAAAAAATGGTAGCCGCGTAAACGCTGGCCAAGCCGTGATTGTTATTGAAGACCAAGTTAAGGGGAACTAAGCATGAGCATTATTGCACCACTCAACACGACGACAGACATGGGCTTCAGCGCTCTGACACAAGCCTATCAATCACACAGCAAGACCCCAGCTCTGGTCATGGCAGAGATTCGCGAGCGGGCTAAAGATTTTGAATCTTACAACATCTGGATTCATCTACTCAGCGAAGCAGAGCAAGCCCCTTACCTTGATGCCTTAAAAGACAAGGACCCAGCCTCCCACCCTCTTTGGGGGATTCCATTTGCCATCAAGGACAATATTGATTTGGCTGGCATTCCAACGACCGCAGCATGCCCAGAGTTTGCCTACACACCGGACAGCTCCGCACAGGTGGTGCAACAATTGATTGACGCAGGGGCCATCCCTGTAGGAAAAACCAACCTTGACCAGTTTGCTACCGGGCTAAACGGGACACGCTCACCTTATGGAGCCTGCCATAACGCCTTCGATTTCGATTACCTCAGTGGCGGCTCTAGCGCGGGGTCATCGGTTGCGGTGGCTTTAGGTTTGGCCAGTTTCAGTCTTGGTACCGATACGGCAGGTTCTGGTCGTATCCCGGCCTGCTTCAATAATCTCATTGGGGTAAAACCGAGCATTGGTCTCTTGTCAGCAACCGGTCTCGTCCCTGCGTGTCGAAGCCTTGATTGTATTACCTTGTTTGCCTACAACACAGACGATGCCAATACGGCGTTGGCGGCTGCGGAGGGCTTTGATCAACGGGATGGCTACAGCCGTCAAAACCCATTTAGCAACCAAGAACGACAGTACGGCCTACGAGAAGGGGAATTAACCGTTGGGATCATCGCACCGTCTCAGCTTAAATTCTTTGGCGACGAGCAGTATGCTAAGGCATACCAAGCCACATTAGACCAGCTCTCTGAACAAGGCTTTGTGTTCAAAGAAATCGATTATGCCCCATTCGATAAAATCGCCAAATTACTGTACGAAGGCCCATGGGTGTCTGAGCGCTACATTGCGACACAACCCTTGATAGACGAAAACCCTGATGCAGTTTTCCCTGTGGTACGTGAGATCATCGCCCCTGGGGGCAAGCCTCCAGCGACCTCATTATTTAAAGCTCAATACCGCATTAAGGCTCTTCAACAAGTGTGTTTGGCACAAATGTCTGAAGTGGATTGCTTACTGACTCCCACCGCTGGTCGTCATTTCACCATTGATGAAATGCTAGAAGAACCGATCAAGCGCAACAGTGAATTGGGGTATTACACCAACTTCATGAACCTGATCGACTTAGCCTCCGTTGCTGTACCGACCCAGTTCACACACGCAGGTATGCCATTTGGCGTGACCTTAGTGGGCCCGACCTTCAGTGACCGCATGCTGCTGTCCATCGCTAATCGAATTCAACAAACATTCCCTTTACCAAAAGGTGCGCTGGCTTATCCAGCGAGACCTACTAACAACACAAAAGTAGCAGCACCCGATGGTATTGATGTGGTGGTCTGCGGTGCCCACCTGGAAGGCCAGCCCCTAAATTGGCAGTTGACAGAACGGGGCGCAACCCTGCTGGCGAAAACCAGCACAGCTCCCGTATATCGCCTATACGCTTTGGCAGGTGGACCGCCAATGCGTCCAGGTATGCAATTAAACGAAGGGAACGGGGCCGCTATTGAGGTGGAAGTATGGCGCGTTCCGAGCGCAGAGTTCGGTAGCTTTGTGGCGGGCATCCCTGCCCCGCTTGGGATAGGCAAACTTAAGCTGGCGGATGGCCGCCTAGTAAGTGGGTTTATTTGTGAAGGATACGCCTTAGAAGACGCCCAAGACATTACCGAATTTGGCGGCTGGCGGGCCTACCTTAACGCCTAATCAGCCATGGCAAACGGTCGGAGCTTAGCAACGGTGCTCCGACCGTTTTATCAATCCTTCGGTCAGTTGTCTGGCACGGTCAAACTCCAAATCGTCCAATGCCGTAATAAGTGCTTCTAAATCCGATGAATATTGTGAGTAGCTCAAATGGGGCTTTAGAGCGTGTGTGTATTCCGTTGCGGCAAAGTCCCCCTCGTGAACCAAGACTTTTAACGTCTCTAACGTCATGAGCAAACTTTCTGGTGGCAGATCTGCTTTTGTGTTTTCTAAGGTTTTGGCCGCTAACTCACGTAGTTGAACCATGCTGCGATTAAGCGTTTGGGAGCTGGTTATCAACTTCTGATATACAACATCCGTGATTTCGGCATCGAGGGATTCTAGGTGCTCTATGTCTCGCGCCACAGCCACCATATCAACCGCTCCAAGATGACTAAACATGCCTCTTAGATCGTGCCCCAGACGTTTTACCGCTGCCAAAGAGTGCTCTCGCCTCAATAGGTCAAATTGTGCCGCGATATTCGGGTATTTACTTTCACAGCGATCCCATAACTCTATGTATTTCGGTAGCCCTTGGGGAATGCGGACTAGCGCCCGTTTCAGTTGAATACCCGGTAATGCTTTCGGCAAATCTCCTGATGTTACCACACTCTGACCTTGGTCATTCGGTACGTGCTCTACCCCACGCCACTTTAATAACACCGACTTGAGTGCAATAGGATCAATGGGCTTAGTGATGTGGTCATTCATACCGGCAGCAATACTGCGCTCATAATCCCCTTCCATCGCATGGGCCGTCAGGGCAATGATAGGCAAATTGGCAAATTTTGGTTGGGAGCGAATACGATCAGTGGCTTCAAACCCATCTACTGTTGGCATTTGTACATCCATCAACACCAAATCAATGGCATGACTTTCAAGTACCTGTAGCGCCTCAGCGCCATTTTCTGCTGGGTAAACCTGCACTCCAAGCTTACTGAGCAAATTGGAGACGATCATCATATTAATGGCATTGTCTTCTGCCACCAGCACTCGAATGCCTTGTAATGCTTCAGCCTCGTTTAGGAAGCTTGAAAGTTCATCCTGATTTTCTGGTTGTACTTTAGACTCTGATTGTTCCAGATGGGCTTCTGCCAAGGGCAGCTGAATACGTAGAGTGAACTCAGACCCTTGCCCCAAACAACTTTCAATATGAATGTCGCCGTCCATCATATCCACTAACTGTTTGGTAATGGAGAGCCCCAACCCTGTGCCTCCAAAACGTCGACTGGTGGAAATGTCTGCCTGAGAAAACGGCGCAAATAGCGTGTCTAAAGAGTCATCGGCAATACCAATACCCGTGTCCTTAACTTTCACTTCTAGATGCGCCACGTTGGCGACCCGGTGCAACAAAGACACCTTCACGTCCACCTGTCCATTGTTGGTGAATTTGATGGCATTGTTCACCAAATTGGTGAAAATTTGACTGATTCGGACCGAATCCCCCACAAAGGACTTAGGTACATCGTCTGCATAATCAATGTGGAAACCTATGCCTTTTTTACGGGCATTTAGGTGGTTAATGTCGTACACACCTTGTAATACTTTGTCTAACGCGAAGACCTCATGCTCAAGGGTCAGCTGCCCCGATTCCACTTTAGAAAAGTCTAGAATGTCATTGATGATCACCAATAAATTAGACGCAGAGCCTTGGATCTTATTAAGGTAATCTCGCTGACCGTCAGCGAGCTGAGTATCTTGTAGCAAATGCGCCAAACCTATGATGGCATTCATCGGTGTGCGGATCTCATGACTCATGTTGGCTAAGAAAAAGCCCTTATGCTTATTGGCAGTTTCTGCTAACTCCAACGCAGAACGGAGTTCTTCGGTTCTTTGCAGAACCAGATCTTCCTGCTGGGCCACCAAATCACGTAAATGCTTGTTCGCCTCGTACAGCTCTGTCGCTTTCACTTCCAGCAACATTTCCGCTTCAAGGCGCGCTCGTTTCTCGCGTTCTAGGCGCTTTTTAAGGCGTTCTTCTAAATCTTTCACGACAGGTTACGAATATCAAAATGTGTTTCGAACATAGACTCGGTATCAAAGCTCTCATGGCTGATCTCCAGAGTTTCCCCATAGTATTTGGCGCACCCCTTAATAAGACCTAGGGCGAGCAACGAAAATGGCCGCTTTGAACGGTATTGCATCAGCAAATGGTTTTCTCCAAGACGCTGACAGGTAAACGACGGCAACTCCGCATTGGGATAGAGCTTCATTACCTCGATATGAATGGTTCCATCTACGGATTCAAGCATTTCTATAGTATTCGACTTGCCTTCAGCTAGCGTCGGATACTTGCTAATCAGGACACCAAACAAGTGCTCACCAAAGACCTCCACTAAGGTATCCACAGGGATATCTGTGACCTGGCTAAGGGTCACCACGAGTTTGATCATATCGGTATGGGTGTAATAGCCGACGGAAGTAAACGCCCCTTCAGTCGATAATCCTGGAGCGTCGAGCAGGTCATCTAGCACCTCTTCAGAGAAGCGATCTTTGACCATGTCCATAAATTCGGTATACACGATTCCTAACATAACGTAACCCTTATTTATTTGCGGAGCGGAACGAGTTGGTTAAGAATTAAACTATCACACCGCTTCAATAATTCATTAGTCCGTACGTGGAGTTTTGTTAATTGTTGTGAAAGTCGTACTTTTAGCAGAGACAGAAAGGAATCCCATGATTGACCAGCCTTTAAAGACTGTTTTGGTGATCGATGATGAGCCTATGAACATCAAGGTCATCTCCGGCACATTAAAAGACAAGTACCGCGTACTCGTAGCGAAAAGCGGACAACAGGCGTTTGAACGACTAGAGCAGCAGCGCCCAGACCTTATTCTGCTGGACATTATGATGCCAGAAATGGATGGCTACGAAGTGTGTCGCACGATCAAGGCAGCACCTGCCACAGCGACTATACCAATCATCTTTGTCACGGCCATGAGCGAGCATGTGGATGAGGAAAAAGGATTTGCGGCTGGCGCGGTGGACTACATCACTAAGCCAATTTCCCCAGTCATTATTCAAGCACGTATTAAGAACATCTTAGACCTGATGGATGCTCAACAAGCCTTAACACGCCAAAATCAAGCACTTGAACAAACCGTGGCCGAGCGGACCTCTGAACTGCGCCTGACACAACACGTCACCATTCAGGCGTTAGCATCCTTAGCCGAAACCCGAGACAACGAAACCGGTAACCATATCCGCCGCACTCAGTACTATGTAAAAGCCCTAGCAGAACACCTTGCCAGTGTGGGTTATTATCAAGACGAACTCACCCCTACCAACATCGACTTACTGTTTCGGTCGGCGCCACTGCATGACATTGGCAAGGTGGGAATCCCAGACAATATTCTTTTAAAACCTGGAAAACTCACCCCAGAAGAGTTCGAAATCATGAAGAGCCATGCTTCTCTGGGGGCTCAAGCATTACTGTCTGCCCAAGAAACCGTCCCTGAGCTCGAATCTTCGTTTCTTCGCTATGCTCGGGAAATCGCCGCATACCACCATGAAAAATGGGATGGTTCAGGCTACCCCTATCAGCTGGCAGGGCATGATATCCCCATTGCTGGACGCATTATGGCCTTAGCAGATGTCTATGATGCCCTTATTTCTGAACGTATTTATAAGCCTGCTTTCAGCCATGAGAAAGCAAAAGCTATTTTGTTAGAGGGTAAAGGGAGACACTTTGACCCGAACATCACCGATGCTTTTATGGCCATCGAAGAAACCTTCGTCAACATAGCACAGGAATTTAAGGACTAGCCGTCCTTGGAGAGAAGATGCCCCACAATATTCGACGCAAAGTGATTGAGAAGTATGACCTAGAAAGCCATGCTGACCCTGCATTAACCACCTTGCTTAAAAGCATTGCCACCTTATTTGATATCCCCATTGCTCTGGTCACTATTGCCCGCGGACAAGAACTCCACCTCCATGCTCGACTTGGCATAGAAGCGGTCAGTGTGCCAGTGGAAGGGGCTTTTTGTACCGACGTAATTAATGAAGAACGTCTCATAGTCATTGATGACTTGGAACAACACGAACGCTTCAAAGACTTTGACGTAGTGAAACAAGACCAGCTTCGCTTTTATGCGGGCTGTCCTCTGCGCATGGATAACGTAGTAATCGGCACGGTTTGTATCATGGACACCAAGCCAAGAACGCTCACAGAGGAACAACAGCAAGCCCTGTCTCAACTCAGTGACTTCGTCAGTTCTCACCTCACCTTAGTAAATGAACACTACAATCTGGAAGCTGAACATAGCCTACTAGACAGCTCTCCAGCGGTACTGATTCGCTGGCGCTTCCGCAGTGGCATTGAGCTCCAAAGCATTACTCGCAATGTGGAGGATGTGCTGCATCTGAATTATGAAAAGCTCATGTCCAAGGAGCTTCATTTTGAACTCAGTCTAACCCCTGAAAGCCAAGACGAATTCAACTTCATGCTGCAGTCTCACTTGTCTGGGGTACAAACCACGGAATGTAATCTGGAAATTGCCTTACCCCACCGCAAGATATGGGTGCGCCTGCTATCAAAAGCCTTTTATAGCGATACAGGAAAGCTACACAGTATCCAAGCCATCGCCACCGATAACACAGAACACAGATACATAGAGCATCGACTCAATGAAGCCAACAAACAGATGCGTTTGTTACTGGAAGCCTCAGAGCTAGGCACATGGGATTACGATGTACTGACTGACACCACTAAGGTCAACCATCGTTGGTGCGACATCATTGGGGTGGATTACGAATTCTATGATGGCAGCACTCGGTTTTGGCAACAGCGCATTCATCCTGCGGATGTGACTCAGGTTAAAGCATTAATCGAGGCACACATGAAAGGGGAAACCAGTATCTATAGCGCCAGTTATCGCATGAGACATGAAAACGGTGATTGGATTTGGATCGAAACCTATGGACGTATTGTAGAGAGAGACGGGAACAATACTCCCCTACGGTTAGCGGGGACTCACCGAGACATCACCGAGCGCAAGATTGCGGAAATCAACCAAACTAAGCAGGCCCAACTACTAGGCTTCATCAATAAGGCTCGTGCCGCATACCTGGATAACAACGACTTGTCAGGCGCATGTCAGCAAATATTACCTGAGTTGATCGATATTGCAGACAGCCAGTTCGCCTTTATTGGACAAGTGGTCATAGAAGATGATCGCAGACGTCTCTTTATTCACGCTATTTCAGAATTAAGCTGGAACGCCGCCAGTGAAGCGCTGGTAGACCTCTATAAAGGTCGAAAACTGTATTTTGATTCTTTTGATAACTTATTTGGTAGCGTTATTACCACGGGTAAAAACGTCATCAGCAACCAACCCGCAAACCATACCGCAGCTCGGGGAACCCCTACTGGGCACCCTCCAATTTACCGCTTTATGGGGTTACCCATTGAAGTGCAAGGAGAGCTTGTAGGCATGATCGGTTTGGCAAACAAATTCGGGCACTATACGGAAGAAGACGCCAATTTTTTGAAGCCCTTACTAGACGCTTTAGGCGGACTTTTCTACGCCATTGAACTAGAAAAGGCACGTTCGGCTGCAGAAGATATGCTGCAACGTATGGCCATGACTGATGCCCTTTCCGGCCTTAATAATCGACGTTCCTTCTACGATTACGCCGCAAACCTGCAGAACGCTCCTGACACTTACTATGCCATGATTGATATCGATCACTTTAAAAAAGTGAACGACACCTATGGCCATGATGCTGGTGATGATGTGATTCGACACCTGTCTCAAGTGCTTAAGGATCAGCTTTCTCAGGATTGCTTTATTGCGCGAATGGGAGGGGAAGAGTTCTGCATTATCTTTGAGAATCAAGGGCCTGATCAGGTTCACCAACAGCTCGAAAACCTCCGTCAAACCATTGAACAAGATGCCATCGAAACCAATGGTCACAACCTCACAGTGAGTATTAGCATTGGGGTGGCAGAACTTGCTCAAAAGTCCAGCGACTCCACTTTAATCGACGCCGACAAAGCCCTGTATCAAGCCAAGCAACAGGGACGAAATCAGATCATCTGGTCGGATACATAAAGCGCTATCCTTAGCGCTTTATGCCTTTTACATCAAAAACCCTGATTAACACTTGTAGAAACAGGCAAGCCTCTTAGAGAATCGTGATAACCCAAAACTCTATGAACACGTATAGTAGTGAATACATTTTCCACCATTCATAGAGGATTTCCGCATGAAAACTGTTGGATACGCAGCTCATTCTTCTGAAGCTCACATGGTTCCTTATCACTTCGAGCGTCGTGCCCTACGAGGAAACGATGTTGCCATCGAAATTTTATACTCTGGCGTTTGCCACTCTGATTTACACACAGTGAATGGCGATTGGGGCCCGCAACCTTACCCTCTCGTACCGGGCCATGAGATCGTCGGTGTGGTTCAGTCCATTGGTTCTGACGTTAAAAACTACAAGGTGGGTGACCGTGTCGCCGTGGGCTGTATGGTTGATAGCTGCCAAGAGTGTGATCAATGTCACGCAGGAGAAGAGCAATTCTGCCGCAACGGTATGACTCCGACTTACGGCGCACCAGACCGCATTTCTGGAGAAACAACCCAAGGCGGTTACTCTAAGCACATCGTGGTACGTGAAGAGTTTGTACTGAGCATTCCAGAGGGCATGGACCTATCTAAGTCAGCCCCCATTCTGTGTGCCGGCATTACGACCTACTCACCACTGCGTAACTGGGGTGTGAAAGAAGGTTCTCGTGTTGGCGTGATCGGCCTTGGTGGCCTTGGTCATATGGCAGTGAAATTGGCCGTAGCCATGGGTGCCGAAGTGACTGCTATTAGCCGTACAGATAAAAAAGCAGCCGAAGCCAAAGAAATCGGCGCCAAAGGTCTACTGGCTTCTTCTGACGAAAGTGCTATGGCGGCTGCCGCAAGTAGCTTCGACCTGATCATTGACACCATTCCAACCAAGCACAACGTTGACCAATACACGCCTCTTTTGGCAGTCAATGGGTCTTTGGTGATCGTTGGACAAGTAGGCGAAATGGACAGTTTCTCCTCTTTCCCACTGTTATTCGGTCGTCGCAGTGTGGCGGGTTCATTGATTGGTGGTATCGCAGAAACACAAGAAGTGCTGAACTTCTGTGCTGAGAAAAATGTCTACCCAGAATGTGAAATCATCAAAGTAGATCAAATCAATGATGCGTTCGAACGCATGGCGAAAGGTGATCTAGCACACCGAATCGTTATCGACATGGCATCTCTTGAAGCATAAGACGATGCAACGCCCCCTCTTTGAGGGGGCTATTCCTGCCCCAAGGAATGATTAAGGAGCACACAGTGACCGCAAACTTACAACCGCTTATCGACCAAATTCGCCGTTACACATCAGGCGATGGCACCCATTTGACGCCACTAAAGTCCATGTCCTTCTTTACCCGATCAAAGCCTTCCACCTGTGACGCCAATATTTATAAGCCGTCCTTAATCGTTACCTTACAAGGTGAAAAGCAGCTGCATATATTTGGTGAAACCTGCGTATTTAAGCCCGGTGATTGTTTGATTACGGCGGTGGATATGCCCATGCTGTCGAACATGGTTAAGGCCACTAAAGAAGAACCCTATGTGTGCGTGATTTTTGAATTGGATACGGATGCGGCGGCGGATCTTATAACCGAAATGGATATCCCAACGGCGTCACCACCAGACAAAACTAGCCCCGCGGTGAGCATCACCTCTGTGAGCGATGACATCCTCGACATCATTAAACGGTCGTTGTCCCTGCTGGATAACCCTAGGGACATTCCTGTGCTGTATCCCATGCTAGAACGGGAGTTGATTTACCGCTTGCTAACCTCTGAACAAGGTTCACGCTTAAAACATAGCTGCGTATTAGACAGCTCCAGCCATAAGATCTCTCGGGCAATTAAGTACCTCAACCAAAATTACCGGGAAACGATTCGCGTAGAAGAGTTAGCTGAGCTGGTTAATATGAGTGTGTCGTCCATGCACAGCCACTTTAAGGCGGTCACTACCTTGACCCCGCTGCAATATCAAAAGCAGCTACGTCTTCAAGAAGCCCGTCGTCTGATTGTAAGAACCAGTGATGTGTCTAGCTCCGCCTATCAGGTTGGCTACGAAAGCGCTTCCCAATTTAGCCGAGACTACAGTCGTCTGTTTGGTTTGCCGCCGTCCCAAGATAAAATGAGACAGCAGCAAGAATATCAATAAGACGTAAACGAGAGACCTAGGCGGTCCCTTGTCGCTCCGAAAACTCCGTCTTAATCTGTAGGATTTGTGGCAGCTCTTTTATAAACAAGGGGATGAGTTCTGGGTCAAAGTGCTTACCTGCTTGTTCCTCAAGTAAAGCCACCGCGTCTTCGACTTTCCATGCAGGTTTGTAAGGACGTTCACTGGTTAGGGCATCAAACACATCAGCAATGGCCGCTATGCGCCCTTCGATTGGGATGTCTTTACCACTTAATCCATGGGGATAACCACTACCGTCCCATTTTTCATGGTGTGAAATGGCAATGGATCGCGCTAAGGCCACCAGTTGAGATTTAGGGTTCGAAAGAATGTCGGCACCTATCTGTGCATGGGCTTTCATTTGTCGAAATTCGTCATTATCCAGACGCCCCGGCTTCAGCAAAATATTGTCTGGGATCGCAATTTTACCCAAGTCATGCATTTGCGCCGCAAGCTGAAGCTCCATAGCCAATTCTTCGTCAATGCCTGCCGCTTTGGCTAACACATAAGAATACCGGCTCATACGCTGCACGTGCATACCGGTTTCGTTGTCCTTGTACTCCGCAGCACGGCCCAGTCGTTGAATCAGATCCACTTGGGTTGCCTTTAGCACGTCGGCTTGGACCAAGGACAATTGGGCTTTTACCCGAGCCATAACAATGGAAGGCACTACGGGTTTAGTGATGTAATCCACTGCCCCCATTTCGAATCCATGTTCTTCGTCTATGGTGTCTTTTAAAGCTGTCACAAAGATCACTGGGATGTTTTCTAATGACTTAGTGGCCTTCATTTTTTTGCACACGTCAAAGCCTGTCATGCCGGGCATCATGACATCCAATAACACCATATCCATGGGTTCTTTCGCCATCAGCTCCAGGGCCGCCATGCCCGATCTAGCAAACGCTAGACGGTAATGATCTTGTAGCACTTGGCGTAGGATCTTTAGGTTCGCAGGCTCATCATCCACAATCAGGATGCGGGGTAAAACTTTTTCCAGCAATGACATTCTATCGGTGTACCTTTAAATACTTGTTTGCGCTTCTTTAATACGGGTGATGGCCACATCAAAATCAAATTCGTCAACGGCATTGATCGCCTTACGAATGGTCGGACGTAGCCGCGCCCCAACGCCCTTTTCAAGGTTGCTAGCCAGCTCATCATCGATCTCACCAGACAGAGTAATTTGCAACCACTGCTCCAACATTTCATGCAGCTCATATCGGCTTAGCTCTGGCTCGTCTACTGGCGTGTCAGGCTTCGTATCTTCTGTCGGTGCTAACACCTGGACCTCTTGATCAAACACCTTCCATTGCATTTGAATTCGCTCGACTGCCTGGGTGACCTTGTCAAAACTCTGTTCCCGCAACACGTTTTCGAGTTGAGCATATAAGGGCAACAAAGGCAGCAAGGCCAAATTCCCAGACACCCCTTTCAAGGCGTGGGCATGCTCGGCAAGTCGTTTCCACTGCTCTGCTTTTGCTAGTTTACTCAGGGACTGAACGGTCTGGTCGTATTTATCATGGAACTTGATCACCTCAGATACATACATGGCTTCATCTCCCCATAATTCCGAACCTTTGGCTAAATGAACCACGTGGTAAGGGGTCAGAACCTGAGAGACCTCTTGTCGAGCTGTCGCCATTAGAGCCTCTGCGTCCAACTCTAACGCTCTTGCCATTTCTTGGGTCAATTGGGCAATGTTCACAGGCTTATTCGCAAATCCGGTCATCCCTGCTGCTTTCGCTTGCAGACGATCTTCTAAGAGAACACTAGCAGTCAACGCAATGATTGGGGTCTGCTCTAAGCTGTGGTCTTGTTCGTATTCGCGGATCGTGCGACTGGCTTCAAGACCATCCAGCACTGGCATTTGAATATCCATCAGGACAATATCTGGGGGATTCGTCTGGAACATTTCCACCGCTTCTTGACCATTTCGAGCCTGCCAAACCGTGTGGCCACGCTTGGTCAGCAGCAAGGTCAATAGAGTGATGTTCTCTTCAATGTCATCCGCCACTAGGACATTCATCGGCGGCAAATTAAGAATGTATTTGTCCCCCGCTAAGTCCGACTCGTTTGCCTCTTGAAGAGGAAGGTCGAAGTAGAAGCAACTGCCCTGCCCAATCACACTGGTGGCATTAATGTCGCCCCCCATCAGCTCAACGAGTTGCTTGGAAATAGTCGTACCCAAGCCTGTTCCGCCAAAGCGACGGCTCATGGAGGCATCCGCTTGAGTAAATGGCTCAAAGATGGCGTCAATTCTATCTTGGGCAATCCCTATGCCGGTATCCACTACCGCAAAACGCAACCAACCTTGTTTATTCGGTGTTTTGCTAATACGTAAATCCACGGATCCTTTCTCAGTGAACTTAATGGCGTTACCTACTAGGTTCATCAACACCTGACGGATTCGATCCTCTGCCCCCAACAGGACTGGCGGCAGATCATCTTGCACCTCTAACCCTAAAGTGAGGTCCTTGTTTTTGGCTTGCAACCAAAGGGTTGACACTACCATGTCCACACAAGCAGATAAGCGGAACGGAAGCTTCTCAATTTCAAGCTTGCTCTTGTCGAGTTTGGCACTGTCGAGAATGTCGTTCAGAAGGTGTAACAAAGATTGAGCCGAACGACTGATGGTTTGCAGGTGACTGCGAGCGTCAGTGGGTAATTCAGAATCTAGTAGGATGTCACTAAAGCCAATAATAGAGTTCATCGGGGTACGAATCTCATGGCTCATATTGGCTAGGAAAGCCGCTTTTGAATCCGCTGCTTCTTCTGCTTTTTGCTTCGCATGACGCAGCTCAGATTCCATGGCCTTACGCTCAGAAATATCCAGCATGACCCCATCAATCCACTTAGCGTTGCCAACCTCGTCGTACACTATGGTGCCACTTTCTAGCACCCATAGAATTCGACCATCTCGATGAGTAATACGGTATTCAAGCTCGTAACGGTCTTGAACCCCCACCGCCTGCTCAAAAAACTGCACCACCCGTGTCTGATCTTCCGACAGTAACCAAGAACCAAAACTTAAGGTGCCGTCTAGGTACTCTTTGGCATGATGTCCATTAAGGTCGAAAATGGCATCTGATAAAAACAAAGGAGTCCAGTTGTCATCTAATAAACAACGGAACGACACACCGGGAATATTGCGCACCAAGGAACTGAGCCGCTCTTCACTCTTGGTCACCCGAGATTCCATTGCTTTACGCTCAGAAATATCAGACACATAGGCAACGTAAAGCAGCTCACCTTCTCTTAAATTGATGCTGCCGATGCCCACTTGAATCGGAAATACAGTGCCATTTTTGTGTTTGGCTGAAATCTCTTTGGAGTTACCCAACACAGAAATCTTACTAGGATTAAAGTAATCCAGCATAAAACTGTCATAGTCTGGGTGATCAGCATCGGGCATCAACACATGAATGCATTGACCAATGAGCTCCTCTTGAGACCAACCAAAAATCCGCTCGGAAGCCGCGTTTAATTCTTGAATTTCACCTTTGGCATTAATTGTCATCAAACCATCGGTAGCGGTATCCAAAATAGCCTGTAGGCGCGCTTCACTGTCCGTTTTTTCTGCCAGCATCTGACGGTATCGCAATTGAGCGCTCACATTCATCGCCAACACAAACACAATCATCGAAAATAAGCCAACGGCGTACCCCATCATGCCATCGTCATTAAACGCGGAGCTGAAGGTCATTCCATTTGCCGTATCGTCGATGAAATAAGCTGCCGCCATCCCGGTGTAATGCATACCCGCGATCGCACAGCCCATAATAGGAGCGGCAACCAATTTAATCTTGATTGGAGACAGCTTTGGGAAGGTTTTACGCATGAAGGATCGTGTGCCTAAAGCCACACAAGCCAAAAACACCGCAACAAAAATAGAGGTGATAAACAGATAAGGGTTGTACTTAAGTGTCAGGTGCATTTCCATGGCCGCCATACCGATGTAATGCATGGCACCAATCCCTGCCCCCACAATGATACCGTTACGAAGGGTATTCGCGATGGAGTCAATGTTACGCACCAGAGACTTAATCACCATGTAACTGGCAACTAGAGCAGGAAATAAAGACAAGATGGTAATGCTAGGATCGTAGTGCATGCTATGAGGCATCACAAAGGCAAGCATGCCGACAAAGTGCATGCTCCAGATGCCGCCGGCGAGAATCAAAGCCCCTGAAAACTGCGCCACCATCTGATAGCGTTTTACAGAAATAAATCGGGCTGTTTCGGCCAATCGTAGGGCAAAGAAAGAAGCACTGGATGCTACGAGAACCGATAACACCACTAGAAAAGCATCATAATGCCCAGCCACAAGCGTAACGCCTGTAAGATCCGTAATGAATAAGGAAGACAGCCAATTCATAAAATATGTAATACCTAATTGCTTTGAAATAATATTGCATCAACCAATCAATCTCATCGCAATAAATCACTGAACGCAATTTTATGAATCTGAGAGCCGTCTTCCCTCTAGGCTAAAGATTAGGGTGATTAGTATACAGACAAGTGGTTTACGATTTTAAGCTCATACCTGAACTCGTCATTTTTTTTCACCTTTCGGTTAAAGTTAAATGCGCTTCTCTTGCACTTCTACCTACCTTTGCAGTACAAACGAGTGGCAAAATAATAAGGACGAAGGCTATGGCTCAAGCATTTAACACCACGCAGTTTCTCAAGCACCATACTCAAAGCATATTGAATTTTTACGAACCCGTCGCAAAAGACCCTCTCGGCGGATTCTTTCAAAACTTTCGCGACAATGGCGAAGTATTTGATTCAAAAACCCGCCATCTAGTGTCCTCTACCCGCTTTGTCTTCAACTACTCAGAAGCCTATCGCAGAGGCTACGGCGATCACTACGCTGATTGGGCCAAACACGGACTGGATTTTATAGAACGCCAACACTATATCCCTGCAACTGGCCACTACGCTTGGATGCTCGGAGAAAGGGACGATCATACCGCCATGGCCTACGGCCAAGCATTTGTGGTATTGGCCTATGCCCATGCTCACATGGCAGGGATCGTGGATGGAACGCAAAAACTAGACCATCTTTATAACTTACTCGAGACGCACTTTTACCAGCCAGAATACGAAGCCTACGCAGACGAGTGCAGTGCCGACCTAAGCACCCTTGATCCTTACCGTGGGCAAAACGCCAACATGCATATGTGTGAAGCCTTTATTGCCGCTTACCGTGCCATCGGTGACGAACGCTTCTTGAGTCGCGCCCAGACCTTAGCCAAACGCTTTGCGGGAGAACTATGTGACACGGCTGGCGGCATGATCTGGGAACATTACGATGCAAACTGGCAACCGGATTGGAAATATAATATCGATAAGCCAGATGACTTATTTAAGCCCTGGGGATTCCAACCAGGTCACCAAGTAGAGTGGACAAAATTACTGCTTCAGTTAGACCAACTGAGCCCTGATACTTGGTATCGAGAACGCGCCCAGTCTTTGTTTGATCAGGCGGTACAATACGGCTGGGATCAAGAACACGGAGGCCTAGTCTATGGCTTTGCTCCCAAGACCCATGAGTTTGCCGATGCACAGAAATACTTCTGGGTTCAGGCGGAAGCCATCGCCGCCGCTTATCGCTTATATAAGGTCACAGAAGATGCCACCTATTTAGGCTGGTATGAGCGCCTGTGGCAATACAGCTGGGATCATCTGATCGATCATCAATACGGTGCTTGGTACCGCATTGTTGCTAGAGATGGCAGCAAGATCACAGATGAAAAGTCCCCAATGGGCAAGGTGGATTACCACACATTAGGGGCCTGCTGGGATGTGTTGGACACCATGGCGCGCTAGTTATAACGCGAAATACAGAGATAAAAAAACCAGCCAAGGCTGGTTTTTTTATCTGTAAGCGCTACATGTTGGGATAGTTTGGACCACCCGTGCCTTCCGGCGTGACCCAAGTAATGTTTTGCGCTGGGTCCTTGATATCACACGTTTTACAATGCAAGCAGTTCTGAGCATTGATCTGAAATTTAGGTCCAGCCTCTTGCTCAACGATTTCATAGACCCCAGCAGGGCAATACCTCTGGGCAGGTTCAGCAAAATCGGACAAGTTACTGCCCGTTGGGATGCTGTCATCTGCCAAGGTGAGGTGGCAAGGCTGATCTTCTTCATGGTTGGTATTTGACAAAAATACCGACGACAATCGATCAAAACTTAACTTCCCATCAGGTTTTGGGTAGGTAATTTTATTGGTGTCATTGGCCTTTTCCATTTGCGCGTAATCCAGAGAGGTATCGCGCAAGGTGAGAGGCATTTTGCCACCAAAGATGTTTTGATCAATGAAGTTAAAGGCGCCACCCCAGAAGGTACCAAACTTATGCATGGCGGGAGCAAAATTCCGTGTGCCGTATAACTCCTGTTTGAGCCATGACTGATCAAATAGCTCTTGAAAGGTCTTATCTAACGACAGCCCGTCACTACCAAAGACCTTAGCCATGGCTTCTGCCGCTAACATGCCAGACTTCATTGCCGTATGAGTGCCCTTAATTTTGGCAACGTTAAGGGTTCCTGCATCACAACCGATCAACATGGCACCAGGCATGGTCATGGTCGGCAGTGCATTCCAGCCGCCTTTTGCGATGGCACGGGCACCATAGGACACACGTTCCGCCCCTTCAAGATATTGCTTAATAACAGGGTGATGCTTGAGACGTTGGAATTCTTCGTATGGGGACAACCAAGGATTTTGGTAATTCAAGTCCACGATCAAACCAACCATTACTTGCTGATTATCACCGTGATACAAGAAGAAACCGCCACTGGCTTCCTCCAATGGCCAACCTGCACCATGTATAACAAGACCTGGCTGATGCTTCTCAGCGGGAATCTGCCAAAGCTCCTTAATACCTAAAGCATAATGCTGGGGATCCGCGGAGCGATTCAAAGAGAACTTCTCAATCAATTGCTTGCCTAGATGCCCACGGCAACCTTCAGAAAACACCGTATAAGTCGCATGCAGCTCCATACCTTCCATATAGGTTGGTAATTGTTCACCTTTAGCAGACACCCCCATGTCTCCTGTGGCCACACCTTTAACCGAGCCATCTTCATGGTACAGTACTTCCGCCGCAGCAAACCCAGGGAAAATCTCAACCCCTAAGCCTTCGGCCTGCTCTGCTAACCAACGACAAAGATTGCCAACGCTGACAATATAGTTGCCATCGTTTTTCATGGTATTGGGCACTAGGGCATGGGGCAGTTCTTTTGCAATCTCTCCGTTTTTAAGCAAGTAGACTTCGTCTTTGCTTACCGGTGTGTTTAGAGGAGCGCCTAGCTCTTGCCAGTTGCTAAACAATTCATTTAATGCCCGTGGTTCAACCACTGCACCGGATAAAATATGCGCACCCACTTCTGAGCCTTTTTCCAGTACACAGACATTTAGATCTTCATTGAGCTGCTTTAATCGAATAGCAGTAGATAGGCCAGATGGCCCCGCTCCCACGATGACAACATCAAACTCCATCGATTCACGCATCACTGCACTCCTCTTTACTTATTATAATTTTTCCGTCAATTCAGGTAGGACCTCAAACAAGTCGCCTACCAAGCCATAATCTGCCACTTGGAAGATCGGAGCCTCTTCGTCTTTGTTGACCGCAACAATGACTTTTGAGTCTTTCATCCCCGCCAAATGCTGGATAGCCCCCGAAATACCAAACGCCATGTATAGATTAGGTGCAACAATCTTACCAGTTTGCCCCACTTGCATATCGTTTGGCACAAAACCAGAGTCTACCGCTGCACGGGACGCACCAACCGCAGCGCCAAGCTTGTCAGCCAAGGCTTCTAACAAGGCGAAGTTTTCACCACTGCCCACACCTCGACCACCTGACACAATCCGCTCAGCGGCAGTCAGCTCAGGACGCTCAGATTTCGTGAGCTCATCATTCACCCAGCTTGATAAGCCGCCATCCGCAGGGGCGTCTACAGCTTCCACGGACGCGGAACCACCCATTGCAGGGGCTTTATCAAATGCTGCGGCACGTACTGAAATGACCTTAGTAGCATCATTTGAAGTCACTGTAGCGATGGCATTACCCGCATAAATCGGACGCTGAAATTGATCCGGACTTAATACTGCTGTGATATCAGATAATTGCCCCACATCTAGTTTCGCTGCCACGCGAGGCAGTGCGTCTTTGCTAACGGAGTTTGAGGGTGCAACGATGTGGGAATAGTCACCAGCTAGAGAAACAATCAGAGCACTTAAAGGTTCCGCCAGCTCATGTTGCAAGCTCTCACCTTGGGCCAATAGCACCTTGGTAACGCCCTCACATTGGGCAGCTTGATCTGCAACGCCTTGAACATCGACACCTGCGACCAACACTGTTACATCGCCACCTAGTTGTTTCGCTGCAGACAAAGCACTTAATGTCGCTGGGGCTAGTGCTTCGCCATTGTGTTCTGCAATCAGTAAAGTAGCCATTTAGATCACCTTCGCTTCATCTTTTAATTTTTGAATTAACTCATCAACAGAGGCGACTTTGATGCCACCTTGACGAGCCGCTGGGGCTTCCACTTTATCAATTTGAATATGTTGTTTTGCTTCCACCCCTAGATCCGCCATAGACAGAGTTTCTAGTGGTTTACGCTTCGCTTTCATGATGTCTGGAAGCTTAGCAAAACGAGGCTCATTCAAGCGCAAATCTGTGGTCACTATGGCTGGCAAGGACAATTTCACCGTGCGCAGACCGCCATCGATCTCTCGGGTAACGGATACCTGGTCACCTTCAACCGCCACTTTAGAGGCAAAGGTCCCCTGGGGACGGTCCGTCAAAGCGGCCAACATTTGTCCCACTTGGTTATTGTCCGAGTCGATGGACTGTTTGCCTAAAATAACCAAGCCCGGCTGTTCTTTTTCCATTAATTTAGCGAAAACTTTCGCCACGTTTAATGGCTCAGCCACCATGTCTGTCTCTACCAAAATGGCACGATCAGCACCGAGAGCCAAAGCAGTACGCAACTGCTCTTGGCTAGCGCCAGCCCCCACACTCACAGCAATGACTTCTGTGGCAACACCCGCTTCTTTTAAACGAATGGCCTCTTCTACCGCGATTTCACAAAATGGGTTGATCGCCATTTTGGTATTACTTAAATCCACATCACTGTTGTCTGCTTTGACGCGAACTTTCACGTTGTAATCAATTACGCGCTTTACACCGACTATTATTTTCATGTTCGTCACCTAAGGATTCTTCTTTTGTAACAATAAACGCCAAATACCCTATAAGATTTGCGTGAATACTGGATTTCTTCAATAACATTAAACGCTAATTACGCTGACAGATTTTGGCATCTGATAAAGCATCTCAACTTGATCTGCACGATGTGACTGGACATTACGTAAGTTCAAAGACCCCTTATCAGTGACCTCGTGTGCATCTATGCTCGGGGCGACATGCTGCAAGAGAATCCGCTGTACAACCGTCGAGCTGCCAGTCCCCTGTGCGGCAAAGGCTTTTAGCTTCTCTTCAAATGCTGCACGCACCGTTGGATGATTCACCAGCTCTTCTACTGATAAATCCACGCCATTTTCTATCAGCGCTTGACAGTGATTCACATCTGGAAAAACGAGCCCTGTTATGTCACTTCGGTTAGAACCGCACAGAACAATGTCTTGGGCTAGCGGAGCGAAAGCACTTATAAATTTACTGCGTAACGTACCCGCACTCACCCAAGTGCCGCTGTCTAACTTAAAGTCCTCGGAAACACGGCCGTCAAATCGAAAGCCTCGGTTTGGCGTATTTTCATCAAGGAACGCAAACGCATCGCCAAGGCAGTAAAAACCTTCCTCATCGAACGCTTTTTGGGACAACTCTGGCTGACGCCAATAACCAGGCATCACGCTTACAGCTTTAACGCGCGCTTCCAACTTACCCTCATTGGGCACAAGCTTGATTGAGATACCTGGTGCAGGCGTACCAATCACGCCTGACGCACTTTCTTCAATTGAAGCAAATGTCACTGACGGTGCGGTTTCCGTACAACCTAAGCCGGTAACAATTGGGATCTTCTTGCCGGTGTGCTTGATCGAAAGCTCGTCGATGGCATCCCAAATATGCTGCGCCATGCCTGCCGCAGCAAAGAACATCAAACGTAAGCGGGAGAAAAACTGCTGAGCTAGAACATCATCCTGTTGCAGCTTTTTAACAAGTAATTCAAAGCCTTTTGGCACATTGAAATACACAGTAGGAGCCACTTCAGCTAGGTTTGTGAGGGTTTTATGGAAGTGTGTCTCTGTTGGCTTGCCATCGTCGAGATACAAGGAACCGCCGTTATACAAAGCAATGCTGACGTTGTGGTTACCTCCAAACGTATGGTTCCAAGGCAACCAATCTACCATCACAGGTGTTTCATCCTTCAAAAACGCCATGGTCTCACGGATCATCACCGCATTCGCACATAACATGCGCTGGGTGTTCATCACGCCTTTCGGCATCCCAGTGGTTCCAGAGGTAAATAAGATCTTGGCAACTGTGTCGCCATTTACCTCAGCGTTGCGCTTCTCTATTTCAGCATTGATTGGCATTTTCCAAAACTTAGAGAAGCCAATGATCGGGTTACTAATGAGGTTCGCTTTCACGCCATCATCCATGACTGCAACAGTCACATCTCGTTCACAGGTTGCAGCGATGGCTTTTTCATAGGGCGCTAGCTTATCGACAATCACTAAACCTGGCGTCAAGCTATCGATGACATGTTTAAGTTTGCTGTAATCGGTTGCAATCAATGAATAAGCTGGCGAAATAGGCGCATGTGGCACACCAATATAGCTACCAGCTAGGGCAAGCAGCAAATGCTGTACACTGTTACCACAAAGAAATGCAATGGGACGCTCGGGCGATACATTTTGCGTCAATAACCAAGACGCTAGTTCACGGACTTTTGTTAGGGTTTCTGAGTACGTGTATTCTTCCCATGCACCACTTGAGTCTCGCTGAGCAATACACACTGTATCAGGGGTTTTCTCCGCCCAATACGCGACGCGGTCAGTCAAACATCTTGCGTACTCAACTAACGGTGTTTGGCTATGTACAATCTGTTCCCCATTACTGCGTTTTTCTACGGAAACAGGGTGACTTACCACCTTTACAGGATGGAATTCGCTTGTCATTTTATACTCCTGAGACTTGTTATTTTTATTCGTTCAAAGAAGGTAAATGCCTCACCACAAGGGTGCTCTGCTATTTACGTGTTACGAAAATCGATACGCGTTTAAACCTATTACTTGGCTATTTACAGCACTTAATTCTGCAATTACATGTGGCAAAGAATAAGTGCTGTACACATCTAAAAGCGCTACGACATTTGCGAAATAATCAGGATCATCATTCATTGCTTGCTGAGCTTTTGCCGCAGTGCAAGCTAATTGCCAAGCGGTACAAAGCCCGCCCATGGCCATTAAAAACGGCACCGAGACGCAATCTAAATCTGTCACAGACTTGCTAGGGTTTAGAATCACTTGATCCAATGTCGCCACTAACTCATCGCACGCTTGCTCAATTCGGCCCGCACTTGTTTGCAACGCCGGGTATTGCTTCACGGAGCTGACATCCTCACGGATCAAAACAAGCAGCTCCGATAATGCGGTACCTTTATCCGCGCGTACTTTTCGATGCAGCAAGTCTTTCGATTGAATGCCCGTTGTACCTTCGTAAATAGTTGTGATTCGAGCATCGCGCATTATTTGCGCAATGCCTGTTTCTTCAACAAAGCCCATACCACCAAATATTTGCACCGCAGTACCGGCCATACGATTCGCTTGCTCTGTAGCAAAGCCTTTAAATATGGGGGTTAACAAGGCAATACGTCGGTGCGCTGAGTTGACCTGATCGGCATCTTGCGATTGTTCACTAACATCAATCAATGCCGCAATTTGATACCCTAAAGAGCGCAGCCCAAACGTTTCAGAACGCATGGTTAACAACATTCGCTTCACGTCTGGATGCTCAAGAATCGCAACACGTTCACCTTGCGTGCCAGAACCTTGAATACGTTCAGTGGCGTATTGCAAAGCCTTTTGATAAGCCAGCTCTCCAAGAGCTACGCCTTGCATACCACAACTCAATCGAGCTTCGTTCATCAACACGAACATTGCCATAAGACCTTGGTTGAGTTCACCGATTAACTCACCAATACAGGCATCGTTATCACCATAACTGATAGAGCAAGTCGGGCTACCATGAAGACCAGTTTTGTGCTCAATCCCTGTACAGCGTATGTCATTAAACTCACCTACTTCCCCCCCGTCTCCTACACGATATTTAGGAACAGCAAACAGTGAAATACCGCGGCTACCTGCTGGAGCATCCGGTGTTCGGGCAAGCACTAGGTGAACAATGTTATCCGCCATATCATGCTCGCCATAGGTAATGTAGATTTTTTGACCTTTAATTAAGTAATTGCCATTTTCTTGAGGAATCGCTTTGGTATTTAAAGCTCCCAAGTCTGAGCCTGCATTGGGTTCGGTCAGCGCCATTGCGACCGTCCATTCACCCGTTACAATCGGCGTCAAATAGCGTGCTTTAATTTTATCGGATGCGAATTTCAAAAGAATTTCAGAGCCACCTTGCGCCAACGCCGCAAACATAACAAAAGCGAGGTTGCTTGATAGCCACATTTCATTGACGGGCTGTGCAATGTATTTTGGTAACCCTTGACCACCGAACTCTTCAGGCAAGGCCAAGCCAATCCAACCAGAATCACGAAATTGAGCGTATGCTTCTTTCCAACCGGTTGGCGTGCTTACCTGACCTGCGTTGAACTGACATCCTTCGACATCACCAATGACGTTTAACGGCGCTAATACATTGCTGGCAAACTTGTTCGCTTCATCAATGATGACATTCGCCAGATCAAGATCGTAATCTGCTAAGCTTTCCAATTGAGCCAAGTTTTGGCGAGTAAATGCCTGCTCAACCAACCATTGCATGTCTTTGTAAGGGGCTTGGTAGCTCATAATCGACTCCTACTTAGCCGCCATACGAATCGCACCATCCAACCGAATGGTTTCGCCGTTTAGCATGCTGTTTTCAATAATCTGCTGTGCAAGTTGAGCATATTCGTCTGGATCACCTAAACGCGGTGGGAAAGGTACCGATGCCCCTAAAGATTGCTGCACTTCCTCTGGCAACACATCCATCATAGGCGTTTTGAAAAGCCCCGGAGCAATGGTCATTACACGAATACCGAAACGCGCTAGCTCGCGCGCGATTGGCAGTGTCATCGCAACTACTCCGCCTTTAGAAGCAGCATAACCCGCTTGACCAATTTGCCCGTCGTAAGCAGCAACAGACGCAGTATTAATGATCACACCACGTTCCAGATTAGACTGTGGCTCATTGTGCTGCATTTTGTCAGCAGCCAAGCGGATCATGTTAAAAGTACCAAGAAGGTTAATGCGTAAAGCACGTTCAAAAGAGGCCAGAGCATGTGGGCCTTCGCGGCCGACGACACGTTCAGCACCGGGAATACCAGCACAATTAATCACCCCATCAATCGAACCAAATGTAGCAATGGCTTGATCCAATGACGCGGTGACGGAAGCCTCATCGGAAATATCAGTAAGCGCGTACTGCACGCGTTGCCCAAGGCTTTCGCTGACTCGCTGCAGTCCTTGCTCGTTGATATCTGCTAACGATACCTTTGCACCTAAGCCGTGTAAGCGTCGAGCAACCGCTTCACCAATACCTGACGCTGAACCTGTAATTACAAAATGACGATTTTGAATTTCCACGACAAACTCCTATCGAATACTTATTGTTATGACGATCGACTACTTGTTTTTCTTGCGGTTTAGGAAAGCATCAATGCGCGCTTTCACTTCTTCGCTGGTTTGCGTGATGCCACAGATGAGAGACTCTGTGTACAAACCATCATCGGCTGCCATGCTGTCAATACGCGCTAAGCCTGTTGTCATAGCCCAATTTGAGTACTTAGAGTTTTTCGCAATGCTTTTAGCAAGCTCCATCGCTTTAGCAAGCGCCTGGCCGTCTTCTTCAATATAGTGGGCTAGCCCAATGCGGTAACCTTCTTCTGCGTCAACATCACGTCCCGTCAGCATCATTTCAGTCATACGGCTAGTACCAATGACGCGTGCCACATTTACTGATGCACCACCACCAACAAAAATACCGTGGCGACCTTCTGGTAAGCGGTAGAACGTATTCTTTTCTGTCACGCGAACGTGGGCGCAAATCCCTAGTTCTAAACCGCCACCAATAACCGCACCTTGCATTGCCGCTACAACAGGAATGCCAGACTCACGGATATGACCAAATACTCGGTGCCACATGTTGGAGTGCTTAACTACTTCGAATGGTTCACGAGCTTTGTGCTCGCTAAGATCTAGCCCTGCACAAAACTCAGGACCTGCACCGGACAGCACAATCACATGAACATCATCAGGTAGATTGATAAAGGCGTGCTCGATTTCTAGACACAGCGCATCGTTGATTGCGTTTTTCTTTTCAGGACGGTTTAGCTGAAGATGGCCAATACCGTTATCAGAAGTGAATTGGATGAATTGATAAGTCGTCATTCTCATGCCTCTATTTTTATGTTTATGGGCGAATAATTTATGATTTAAAAATATAATAGTTGTACTGCTAAACAAATGTCAATTACAACTATTATCTATACTTAAAAAAAAGCCACAACATCGTGTGGCCAAAGCTCTGCTTACACATATATCAATGCATTAAGGCATGGATACAACACTCAATAACGCATTTGGCAATCTATTGCCTTTCAACAACTAACGATCGGACACTCGAATTACCGCAGCCATGCCAGTGTCACCCGCCGCACAGCCGGTGAACAAACCATAACCGCCACCACGTATAGCCAGCTCTTCGATCATTTCAATCATGGCTCGTAAACCAGTTGGTCCTTGCGGATGCCCCCAGATTAATGAACAACCAAAGTTGTTCATTTGCATCACATCTACGCCCGTCGCCTTAGCAAACGCAACATCATTTACCGCAAATGGGTTGTGTGTTTTGATCGCATCAACTTGATCTATCGAAATACCTGCAACTAGGAGGGCACGCTTTGCGGCCTCTATCGGCGCGGCAGGCATGTAGGCCAAGTCGTCTCGCGCCTGTCCGAAGCCAAGAATTTCGACTTTAATCGATGTATCACTGGCAAGTTCTTGCGCTTTATCACTGCTACAAACAATGGCTGCAGCATTACCATCCGCAGGATGCGTCTGATTACCAAAGGTAATCACACCACCTTCCTGCACCGGTTTCAGCTTTGCCAATCCTTCCGCTGTCGTTGGGAATACGCCTTCATCACCCGTCATCACCGTCGCTTCTTTCTTAAAGTTTGGTGCGGGCACCGATAAAGGCAGCGTCATAAAACGTTTCTGAAAAGCTTGCTCATCTTTAAGCGCTTCTTGATATTGCTCGTAACGTCGCAGCGTGACGGCGTCCAACTCTTCGCGTGTAATATCAAATCGGCGCGCAACGTTTTCACCAGTTTGCATCATGGAATGCCCACCCATTGGGTCATTCATCATGTTATAAAACACTTGATCCTCAGATTCCCCAGCGCCGCCTATGCCTTTCGGATTCGGGTACACAATATGAGGACCGTTAGAGCAGCGATCAGCGGCCAAAAACAAAGACACACTCGCCATGCCAGTCATCACTTCTGTGGCAGAGGCAAATAAACCACGCGCGCTGGTAGCACATACTTGGTTTACTGCATGTCCTGGAGTGTGTGTTGCGCCGATATCATGAAGCGGCCAAGGTGCTCCGTTAAACGATTGATATTGATTGATGGTCATACCCAACACGCCCGAGTCGAAAACGGTTGGATCAATATTTCGTTTTGAAAGCTCATGCTTAGCCACGTGAGCCGCAAATTTCATCGAATGTAAGTACTGTAATGAGCCTTGCCATTTAGCAAACGGCGTACTCCAATAAGCACCATAAGGGATTTCTACGTTTTGGATTGGCATTCAACATCTCCGCTATTGTTATTGTTTGATCTGGCAAGATTACGACTGCATGTAAGCCGCTAAGCCGCCCCATTGTTCATGAAATATTTCATCTGGCATGGTTTTCAGGTCTTCAGCAACAATTGGCGCGAAGTCCATCATATCTAGCACGTCTTTTTGCAAATCCAAACCAGGTGCGATTTCAGTTAGAACCATGCCTTCTTTGCGTAGCTCTAATACACAGCGCTCGGTAATGAAAAACACAGGCTTTTCATTTGCCTGAGCAAATTCACCACTAAAGGTAATATGGTCAACTTGTTGCACGAACTTACGGGTTCGTCCTTCTTCTAGAACAGTGGCTTTACCGCCTTCAAAAGACAGTTTTGCACCATTTACCAGGGTGCCGCAGAAAACAATCTTTTTAGCGCTTTGAGAAATGTTGATAAAACCGCCAGGCCCTACAACTTTAGGACCAAACTTACTCACATTTAAGTTGCCGTATTGGTCTGCTTGAGCCAAGCCAAGAAACGCCATATCCAAACCACCGCCATCATAGAAATCGAATTGCGCTTCATGCTCAATGATCGCCTCAGCGTTCCAAGCTGCACCAAAATCACCACCGGATGCAGGAATACCGCCATAGGTTCCAAGCTCAGTGGTCAACATAAATTCATTGGCGACTTTTTCTTCTGCTGCCACAGACGCAACGCCATCAGGCATACCGATACCCAAGTTGACGATGGCCCCTTTCGAAAGCTCCATCGCAGCACGGCGAGCAATAATTTTTCTTTCACCAAAAGGCACCGGCGGGATCGCATTTAAAGGCACTTTAGAATTACCCGCCAAAGATGGGTTATAAACAGTCGCTATGGTCTGCATATGCTGTTCAGGCGCTGCAACTGTCACATAATCCACCAACACGCCTGGGACTTTGACATCTTTAGGTTTCAGGGTTTTAGCTTCAGCTAGGTATTTCACCTGCGCTATGACAATGCCGCCACGATTTCGAGCAGCTTGGGCCATTGGTAAAATTTCCGCCAACATGGCTTCTTCTTCAACCGATAGGTTACCGTGCTCATCAGCCGTTGTTGCCCGTATTACCACAACATCCAGCGGGAAAGTTTTGTAAAGCAACCAGTCTTCGCCTTCGATTTCGATGTGCTTGACCAAGTCTTCTTTAGCCAACGAAGTGACCTTGCCACCGCTCACCAAAGGATCAACATAAGTCCCCATACCGACTTTTGTGATCACACCAGGCTTATTACCAGCAATTTGACGCCACATTGTCGTCAGCACACCCTGTGGCAACAAATAAGCTTCGATCGCGTCATCTGCTACAAGGCCCGCCATTTTTGGTGCTTGACCGGTATGCCCAGAAATAAGGCGCTTTACAAGGCCAGTATGAGCAAGGTGAGACATCCCTCCGTTTTTGCCGTCGCCACAACCACAGTCATGAATCAACGTAACGTTTTTAGGATGACCTGTTTCCAAGAAGCGCTGCTCCAATTTATCAGCCACCGCCTCAGCAAAAAACGACATACCAACCGTTGACCACGCGACGGAATCCCCGTCTTTGATTAGGCCAGCAGCCTCTGCCAAAGAAATTACCTTGCTCATGTTTCACCTTCTATTTTTAGCTTTGTTAGGTGTTAGGACGCGAAAAATGATACTTCTCACGTTTAGTGTTTTTTTTGTTGTACTACACAACAATTTTATTTTCAAATAGTTTATATTTTAATTTAGCGAGGTACTTCTAAAAATAGACACCCCTCAATACTGTTCAAAAAACATACGAGCAACTGCTTATAGGAAAATGAATGATGGGGTTCTATTTTTATAATGGGTAATCTAAAAAATTTATATTTAATATTGTTGAATTACTAAACAGTTTGTGCCAGAAATATATTAACCAAAGTCGATACACGGTCGATGGCCGCTAAAAAACTAAAAAATCTCTTATAAAAAAAACAATGTGAGGTGGAAAATGAACTACGTAGGACGTAAAAGCCTAGCCCTAATCGCTGGCGCTGTTCTCTCCGTGAATGCAATGGCCGAAGCGGAATATACGCTAAAGCTACATCACTTCTTGCCACCGATGTCGATGGCGCACAGTAAGTTTCTACAGCCTTGGGCTGAAAAAGTGGAAGCGGAATCTGAAGGCCGAATCGACATCGAACTGTTCCCCGCTATGCAACTTGGTGGCAAGCCACCTCAACTGTTTGATCAAGTCCGTAAAGGAATTTCAGACATCACTTGGACCGTTGGTGGCTACACGCCTGGCCGCTTTCCTAAAGCCACCGTTTTTGAATTGCCATTCATGCCAGGTAGCGCCAAAGCAACCAGTATGGCACTGCAAGAATATGCTGAGCAGGAAATGCAAGATGAGCTCAAAGACGTTCATGTTTTAGCCATGCACACCCACGCGCCTGGCTCTTTGCATTCACGCGAAGAATCCATTAAGACCGCAGATGATTTGGACGGTTTGAAAGTGCGCGCGCCTAACAAAGTTATGGCTTCTGCATTTAAAGAATTGGGCGCCAACACAATCTTTATGCCTGTCACCGAAATGCCAAGTGCTATTTCTAAAGGCGTTCTAGATGTCGCTGCATTGCCTTACGAAGTAGTTTTGCCAACAAAAATTTATGAGCTGGTGGATTACCACACAGAAATCAAAGGTGATCGTGGCTTGTACACCCAATTTTTCATATTCGCCATGAACAAAGACGTATATGAAGACATGCCAGCCGACCTTCAAAAAGTCATTGATAATAATTCCGGTGTTGCTCTAGCAGGTCACATCGGTAGCTTGTTTGATGATTATGAAATCTTTGCTCGCCAATATGCAGCCGATAATGGCAACAGCTTCGATTACGTCGAAGGCGCTGAGTACAACAAATGGAAAGAAATGCTTGCACCAGTTCGCTCTGAGTGGATCGAAGAGATGAACGACGACGATTATGAAGCCGAACGCCTGCTCGAAAAAGCAGAAGGCTTAATCAAAAAATACGAAAACATGTAAACGCTGTTCGGTGATCTAGCATGAAGCTATCCGTTGTAGAAAGTATCAAAGCAGGACTTAGACGCGTGTCGTTTAGTTTCGCTTTGGTTGGAGGTCTAATCATGCTGTCGTTGGCGATCATTACGGTCGCCAGCATCATCGGCAGGACATTTTTTGGCCAATCAGTCGAAGGCGACTATGAGCTTACTGAAGTTGGTTTAGCCATGTCGGTCTTCTTGTTCCTACCTGAATGTTATTTGAGACGTGGGCATGTCATTGTGGATTTATTCACCGCTAACTGCCGCCCTGCAACCATTCGTTTTTTGGATAACACGGGACATTTATTATTCACTGTGGTTTCTGTGATCTTTGCTTATCGCATGACATTAAGTGGATTTGAATCGAAAGATTATTACGAGCAAACCATGATCCTCGAACTGCCTATTTGGTGGGTTTATGTAGTCGGCGTAATTGGATTCAGTGTCTGCGCATTGTGTGGTGCGACTCAATTACTGTCTGGTCCATCAGGAGAGCACAATGAGTAATGTTGAACTCGCATTTCTAATGATGGGCATTTTGCTTGTCTTAATGAGTATTCGTATTCCAATTGCCTTGTCTATGTTGCTGTGTGGCTCCATAGGCTACGCAGCGATCGGTGGTATGCCTGCGTTACTAGAGTACCTCGGCACTTCGCCAGTTGCTAAGTTCTCCAGCTACGACTTATCGGTAGTGCCTCTGTTCCTCTTAATGGGGGAACTCGCAACGCGTTCAGGTATTACTACAGAATTATTCCGTACCTGTAATACCTGGGTAGGCCGCCAAAAAGGCGGTATCGCCATGGCTGCGGTCGCAGGCTGTGCTGCATTTGGCGCCATCTGTGGTTCCTCTTTAGCAACGGCTTCGACCATGGGTAAAGTTGCCCTGCCAGAAATGCGTCGCCTAAATTATTCAGGCAGTTTGGCCGCGGGCTCTCTGGCTGCAGGTGGCACTTTAGGAATTTTAATCCCACCTTCTATGGTGCTGATTATCTTTGCTGTATTAACCGAGCAAAACATTTCTAAAATGTTCATGGCGGCATTTATCCCAGGCTTCTTAGCCGCAGCGGGGTACATGCTTACCATCGCCATTTATGTACGCCTATTCCCAAACACTGGTCCTCGTGGCGAACAAACAACTTGGTCACAAAAATTCCGAGCGACCAAAGATGTGTGGCACATCACCGGGATTTTCTTAGTCGTGCTTGGCGGCATATACATGGGGGTTTTCACCCCTACCGAAGCGGCATCGGTGGGTGTTGTACTCACAGCAATACTTGCTGTTACACACGGTAAGATGCGGATGGATGGTTTTATCAGCAGTTTGGTTAAGACCGCCGTTTCGTCCGCTATGATCTTTTTCATTGTCCTAGGAGCTGACGTATTCAGTGTCTTTATCGCCCTATCAAAACTGCCAGATATCGGTGTTGAGTTACTGACTAATTCAGGGTTATCGCCTTATACCATCTTGGTGGTAATGTTGATCACTTACCTCATTATGGGCTGTTTTTTGGACAGCTTAGCAATGATCTTATTAACCATTCCGATCTACTTCCCGATCATCATGGCGATGGATTTCGGCATGCCTTCAGCAGATTTAGGTATTTGGTTTGGCATCATTGCACTGGTTGTGGTGGAAGTAGGATTAATCACACCTCCGGTTGGGATGAATATTTTCATCATCAAATCGTTCGACAACGCTTTGCCACTCAAAGAATGCTTTAAAGGAGTCGTACCTTTTTTGATCTCTGACTTTATACGTGTAGCGCTGCTAGTGATCTTCCCAGGTATCACTTTAGGTTTGGTGCACGCCATCGGTTAATTGCTCGAGCTCCAAGTAGCAATTAAATATTAGGGGGCTGACTCCAGCCCCTATTTTTTTATACTGATGAACAGCAAACTGTTATAGCTTTCACCAATATGCTTCCTTGTATTACAATAACGTGCTCAGAGTTTGAGCCAGAATAGTAGGAAAAACGTATGCAAGACGATGATAAGAAAAACGACCCAAGTGTCGACTTTGGTGTACTTAACGAGTTTTTAGGATACCGCTTACGTCGTGCGCAAATGAACTTCTTTACCAAATTCAATGACGTTTGCTCTGATCTTGGTATCAGCCCTGGATTATTTGCAGTGTTGGCGATCGTAGAACGTAATCCAGGACTTACTCAGACAGCTGTCGCGCAAGCGCTGGGGAATGACAGATCCGCTATGGTTGCAGCCGTGGACAAACTTGAAGGCAAAAACCTGTTGGAGCGTCGTCCCGCGAAAAACGACCGACGCTCATACGCCTTATTTATGACCGATGAAGGTCAAGTATTCTTCAAAACACTGTGTGACCGCGTTACAGCTTATGAAAATCAAATGGCCAAACGTTTGCAAAACGAAGACGAGAAACGCTGGTTACTGGATATTCTCGAACGCCTAGCGGAATAACATAACCCATTCATATTTGACACAAAAAAAGCGCTGCCAAATGGCAGCGCTTTTTTATTGAGCCAAGCTTATCATCTAACACTCAATTGCGTTCACCGCTAGACCACCGCGAGACGTTTCTTTGTACTTGTCTTGCATGTCTTTGCCGGTATCACGCATGGTGCGAATCACTTTATCTAGGGAAATAAAGTGCTCGCCATCGCCTCGTAATGCCATTTGAGTCGCGTTGATGGCTTTCATCGCAGCGATTGCATTACGTTCGATACAAGGAACTTGCACTAAGCCACCCACTGGGTCACAGGTTAAGCCTAAGTTATGCTCCAGGCCGATCTCTGCGGCGTTTTCCACCTGTTGAGGCGTACCGCCCATCACTTCACACAGACCTGCCGCAGCCATGGCACAAGCTGAGCCAACTTCGCCCTGACACCCTACTTCGGCACCAGAGATAGACGCATTCTTCTTACACAGGGCACCGATCGCAGCCGCTGCCAATAGGAAGTCCACAACGTTTTTCTCACATGGATTTGGAATAAACTCCATGTAGTACATGAGTACAGCTGGGATAATCCCTGCCGCACCATTGGTTGGCGCCGTCACCATGCGGCCGCCCCCAGCATTTTCTTCGTTCACGGCTAAGGCATATAAGTTGACCCAATCCATAGCACTCAAGGTGGAGCTAATAATATTAGGTCGTGTCGCTCGGATGAGAGACTTATGCAAACTCATGGCACGGCGGCGAACGTTTAAGCCGCCTGGCAAAATGCCTTCTTTGTGCAGACCATTGGCGATGCAATCTTTCATTGCCCCCCAGATGTCCATCAAACCATCACGAATCTCTTGTTCTGAGCGCCAGACTTTTTCGTTTTCCATCATCAACTCGCTGATGCTCATTTTGTGTTCGCGACACAAATTAAGGAGTTCAACGGCATTATTGAAGTCGTAAGGCACATCTACTTGAGGGACTAGATGAGCATCCGCAGTGGCTTCGGATTCATCAATGACAAAGCCGCCACCAATGGAGTAAAAGGTATTGTGATACAAAACATCACCCGCCTCATTGTAAGCGGATAAACGCATGGCGTTGGGGTGATATGGCAAGGCTTCTTCAAGCAACAGCATATCTCGCTCCCAAACAAATTCGATATCACGACCTGGAGCAAGGGTAAGGCGCTGGTTTGCCATTAAAGCGCCAATGCGTCCGTTGACACATTCAGGATCGATACTGTCCGGACGCTCGCCCATTAACCCCATGATGATTGCGTTGTCAGTGCCGTGGCCTTTGCCCGTTGCACTGAGTGAACCAAATAGCTCAACTGATACGCGGCTCGTATCATTGGTGAGCTTTCGGTCTAACAACGCTTGGGCAAAATCGGCCGCCGCAGCCATAGGGCCAACGGTATGGGAGCTCGAAGGCCCGATGCCAATTTTAAAAAGATCAAATACGCTGATAGACATGATGCCTCCAGAGAGTTTCCTATTGGAAACTTATTTAACGATTGGAAACAAATACAGATAATTAACCCAAATTACAAGTATTTGATCGCACTGTGAGATCTTGCAAGTCTGCTAAGTTCATTTAGGCGATAAAACATTTGGGTTACATGGGGGGATAACCAAAAAAATAGCGCCGAAGCGCTATTCTGTTTTAGCGACCAAATACGACAGTTCTCTTGCCATTCAAAAAGACACGCTTTTCTACGTGATACTTCACTGCATTAAACAGGGTTACACGTTCGATATCTTGCCCCTTTGCGACCAAATCTTCTGGATAATGTGCATGGTCTACCGTTTGAATACCTTGGGCGATAATTGGCCCTTCGTCCAAGTCGTTATTCACGTAATGGGCAGTTGCGCCGACCATTTTCACACCCTTTTCCCATGCTTGGTGATAAGGGCGAGCGCCTTTAAAACCTGGAAGTAAAGAGTGGTGAATATTGATAGCACGGCCATCTAGGTAGTTACACATCTCAGGTGACAGCACCTGCATGTAACGGGCTAAAATAACCAGCTCAGCATCATATTTCTCGATCAGCTCAATCACTTGAGCCTCTTGCTGGGGCTTAGTATCCGCAGTGATTGGCAGGTGGTAGTAAGGAATACCATGCCATTCTGCCAAAGGCTCTAGATCGGGATGGTTGGAGATGATCACAGGGACTTCAATGTTTAGCTGGCCCGTACGGTAGCGGTACAACAAGTCATTTAAACAATGATCATATTTAGAGACCATAATCGCCACACGGGGGCGATGGTTCGGCTCCGTCAGAGCCCACTCCATTTCAAACTGTTTTGCCTTTGGGCCAAACTCAGCACGGAACTCATCTGCACTGAAATCCGCAGATTGCGGAAAGAATTCAATACGGATAAAAAAGCGGTTGGCTTCACGGTCATCAAACGAGTGGATTTCATCAACGTAGTTTCCAGACTCCGCCATAAAGCGTGTGACGACGTCTACTGTGCCGATAACACTTGGGCAGCTCGCGGTAAAGATCCATGGTTTAGTTGTTGATTTCATTGGACGCTCTCTCGATATGAGGGCTGACCAAAACGGTCAGCCCGGAGTAGGAAGGAGTTAAACTTCGACCACAAGGCCGTATTCACGGCTTGCATCTTGTAGCCATAGCCACAGGTAATCTGCAAAGCTACGACGCACAACTAACTCATATTGGTCTTCGCCAGCACGGCGAATCACTGCACTGCTTTTGGCAAATACAGTAGAAACCACTTTACCTACTGGGAATTCACTTGGGTGAACATCAATTGGCGTTGATTTCTTCAATACATCTCGCACATTCGCACCAGACAACAAGAAGATGGTGTTACCGCCACTTACGTTCACTAGCTGATAGTGGCCAGATACTTGTGCTTGAAAAGCTGCCTCTAAATCGAACGCTTTCAAGCCTGGTACAACGACCAACCACTCATCAGGGGAAATCCAGCGAACAGATACTTCACCGCTTTCAACAGACGTTAAAGGCTGTGTTGGCAACTCAACCCCTAACACTTTTTCAGCACTGGCTTTCAGCTCTGCGTTCTCAGCATTCAGACGTAGTGTTAGCAAGCCTTTCAATTTGTCTTCTTTAAAGACCACACCACCCGCTTTAGGGCCTTTTTTCGCCATAGTGGCGAGGTCTGCATGGTGCAGTGGAGATTGCGCTTCGATGGAAGCGTCCGCTAATTGGTCCATTACCACTGTTAATGGTGCTTCAGTCACATCAGACATTTTGACGCTCCCCTTTTGGATCTAGGAAAATAGGGCTGCAAATTTCAGCTTCGATGGTGCGGCCATCAGCAAGTGGGTAGTAAACTTTTTCACCCATCTTATCTAGACCACCCTTCACAAAGCCCATCGCGATGGAACGACCTAGGTTGGCACTCCAGTAGCTTGAGGAAATGTGTCCCACCATTGGCATTGGGATTGGCGCTTTAGGATCGAACACCCCTTGAGCACCTTCTGGCAATACCACGTTTGGATCAATGGTCTTGATACCTACCATTTGCTTACGCTCTGCACGAACACAGTCTTCACGCTGCATACCACGCTTACCAATGAAGCTAAATGGTTTGTTCATAGACACTGCCCAGCCCATGCCCAAGTCGTATGGGTGTACTGAACCATCTGTATCTTGACCCGCAATGATGAAGCCTTTTTCAGCACGTAAGATGTGCATGGTTTCTGTGCCGTAAGGTGTTAGGTTGTATTTTGCACCGTGCTCGAACAATTTTTCCCATACATGCAGACCGTAGTTTGCTTGTACGTTGATCTCAAAAGACAGCTCGCCAGTGAAAGAGATACGGAACACACGTGCTGGCACGCCTGCGACTTTCATAGGTTTCCAGTCCATGAATTTGAAGGCATCTTTGGACACGTCTTCGTTTTCATCGATCAATTCTTCAAGCAGCTTGCGGCTGTTTGGACCAGAGATGGTCATAGTTGCCCAGTGATCAGTAACAGAAGTGAAGTACACTTCTAGCTCTGGCCATTCTGTTTGGTGGTAAAGCTCTAACCAGCTCAATACACGAGCGGCACCGCCGGATGTTGTTGTCATTAGGAAGTGGTTTTCCGCTAGACAAGACGTTACACCATCGTCGAAGACCATGCCGTCTTCACCTAGCATCAAGCCGTAACGACATTTACCCACTGCCAATTTAGCCCAAGCGTTAGAGTAAACGCGTCCTAGGAATTCACGGGCATCTTTACCTTGGATGTCAATTTTACCTAGGGTAGATGCATCCAAAATGCCAATCGATTCACGGGTTGCAACACATTCACGGTCTAGGGCTTGCTGCATGGTTTCACCGGCTTTCGGGAAGTACCATGGACGTTTCCATTGGCCCACATCCTCAAATTTCGCGCCGTTTTCCACATGCCACTTGTGCATTGCGCTGTAACGCTCAGGATCGAACAAGTCACCACAATCACGGCCAACAATGGCACCAAAGGTGATAGGTGTGTAGTTTGGACGGAAAATCGTCGTACCCGTTTGTGGAATGGTTTGATTCAATACTTTCGCAGCAATCGCCATACCATTGATGTTACCCAACTTACCTTGGTCAGTACCAAAGCCCATTGCGGTGTAACGCTTAACGTGCTCGATGGACTCAAAACCTTCACGACACGCAAGCTCGATACCCGCAGCAGTCACATCGTTTTGGTAATCCACAAACTGCTTAGGCGCTTGGGACGTTGGTTTAGAGTGCGGCACATGGTACAGGGCCATGGACGCACCGACTTTCAAATCTTGCGTTGCAGGTAAGGCAACATCGACAGCACTCATACCCAGTTTCGCCAGAGCATCAAGACCGGCTTTCAAACCTTCAGATAGCGCACCTTCAGTAGAGAAAACGCCATTGATAGCACCAGCTGTTAATTGATGCTGTACGGTTTCACCTGGTAAGAAACCAAGCACTTCATCGTTCCAAACTGGACGTGCACCAGTATGGCAAGATAAGTGAATAACTGGGCTCCAGCCGCCTGATGTGGCAACGGTATCAGCGCTGAGTTTTTTCACTGCACCGGAAACAGAATTGCCGTCTTCGCTGATGCTGGCAACAGACACACCTGTTACGCGTTTACTGCCCTGTACGTCGATCACTGCACAACCTGTCATGACCGTAATACCACGCTCACGGGCAGCGGCAATCAAATCGCCAGATGGATTCTTACGAGTATCAACGATGGCTTGTACTTTGCGACCCGCATCGTGCCAATCAATAGCCGTCTGATAAGCGTTGTCGTTAGTGGTCATCAGTACCAGCTCATGACCAGGTACAACACCGTAACGGTTGATGTAAGTAGAAACAGCGTTTGCCACCATACATCCAGGCACATCGTTATTACCGTAAACCAATGGACGCTCGTGGGCGCCAGTAGCCAATACCACCCATTTTGCACGAACACGGTGGTAACGAGCACGTACTTGTCCGTTTGGCGCACGATCTGCAATGTGATCTGTGCAACGTTGATGGATCGTTAGGAAGTTGTGATCGTGGTAGCCGTTAACCGTAGAGCGAGGCAATACCAATACGTTTTCATTGGCTTCCAGCTCTTTAACCACTTCAGCAACCCAAACAGACGCGGCTTTACCGTCTAGGGTTTCTTTGCTGCTTAGTAGGCTGCCACCAAATTCGTTTTGCTCATCTGCGATGATGACGCGCGCGCCACCACGGGCCGCCGCTAGAGCTGCCGCTAGACCAGCAGGACCTGCACCGACCACCATTACATCACAGTGTTGGTTCATCTTGTCATAGATGTCTGGGTCTACTTCTTTTGGAGAACGACCTAAGCCCGCTGCTTTACGGATGTAAGACTCGTAGGTTTCCCACATGGATTTTGGGTACATAAAGGTTTTGTAGTAAAAACCTGGAGGCATCATCTTGCCACCGATTTTACCTACTAAGCCCATTAGGTCGGTTTCAACGTTCGGCCAGCCGTTGGTTGAGCCAGAAACTAAGCCTGCGTACAACTCTTGTTGTGTTGCACGTACGTTTGGTACTTGCGTCGCTTCAGTCGCACCAATCTGCATGATGGCATTCGGCTCTTCAGCACCTGCTGCAACGATACCGCGCGGACGGCTGTATTTAAAACTACGGCCAATGATGTCTACGCCGTTCGCCAGTAATGCTGACGCTAGGGTATCCCCATCAAAGCCTTGGTAAGATTTACCATTGTAAACAAAGGACAGTGGCTTAGAACGGTCAATGCGGCCACCGCTTTTTAAACGATTCTTCTGTGACATGTCTGCGCTCCTCAGTCTGCCGTAACCGTTGGCTGTTCGCCAATTTTGTACACTTCTTTGATTTCGTAAGTCTGGGTGTGACGAGTCACGTTAAAAAACTTACGGCAACCAGCAGCATGTACCCAAAGTTCGTGGTGCAGACCACGAGGGTTTTTACGGAAGTACATGTAGTTACCCCACTCTTCGTCGGTGCAAGAGTCTGGGTCTAGAGGGCGCGCAATGTGCGCCTGTCCGTTGTTGTGAAATTCCTCTTCTTCACGGTATTCACCACAGTGCGGGCAATAAATATGGAACATGTTAACTCTCTCCCGTTAGTGAGCTACGCCGGCTGCGCCATGCTCATCGACAAGCGCACCGTTGTGGAATCGGAACATAGAGAATGGCTTCGCCAACTCATGCATTTCACCTTTCGCCAAAGACGCGGCAAACACGTTGCCAGAGCCAGGCGTTGCCTTAAAGCCACCGGTACCCCAACCACAGTTGAAGAACAGGTTTTTGATCGGTGTTTCAGAAATGATCGGACACGCATCAGGACAGGTATCCACAATACCGCCCCACTGACGGTTCATGCGAACACGGCTGAAGATCGGGAACATTTCTACAATCGCTTGGATAGTGTGCTCGATGGTGCCGTAGGATCCACGCTGGCCATAACCTGTGTAGCCGTCGATACCTGCACCGATGACCAAGTCACCCTTGTCAGACTGAGAGGCGTAACCGTGTACGTGGTTAGACATAACAACTGTGTCTAGGATTGGTTTGATTGGCTCAGATACCAAAGCTTGTAGAGGATGCGACTCAAGAGGCAGTTCAAAGCCAGCCATGCCAGCGATCACGCTAGAGTTACCCGCGACCACAGAACCTACTCGGTCAGCCATGATGTCGCCGTAACGATTGGTCTTAACACCAGTGATGGTGCCGTCTTCGATGATCAAGTCCACCACTTCCGTCTGTTGAATCAAATCAACACCGTGGGCATCTGCGCCACGGGCAAAGCCCCATGCCACCGCATCGTGACGCGCCACACCTGCACGTGGCTGCCAAGAAGCACCCATCACTGGGTAACGAGCGTTACCAGAGCAATCCAAAATCGGAACGATTTCGTTAACTTGTTTCGCGTCCAACACTTCACCGTCAATACCGTTTAGACGGTTAGCGTTTACACGGCGTTCAATGTCACGCATGTCTTGTAGGGTATGACCCAAGTTCAAACAACCACGCTGAGAGAACATAACGTTGTAGTTCAAGTCTTGAGACAAACCTTCCCAAAGTTTCATGGCGTGCTCGTACAAGTGCGCCGCTTCGTCCCATAGGTAGTTAGAACGAACGATGGTGGTATTACGTGCTGTGTTACCACCACCAAGGTAGCCTTTTTCAATCACAGCAACGTTAGTAACGCCAAACTGCTTTGCAAGGTAGTAAGCGGTCGCTAGGCCATGACCGCCACCACCGATGATGATGACGTCATACTTTTTCTTCGGTGTTGGGTTGCGCCAAACTCGCTGCCAATTTTCATGATGGCTAAGACTGTGTTTTAACAGGCCGAATCCGGAATAATGCTGCATTATGTCAGCTCCTTATCATGGCAGACCTGACTCAGCAGGACTGCATACAAAGTGGTAAAACTAGCGATAGACTGGGTAGTCGGCGCAAAGCGCTTTTACTTGCTCTTTCACTGCGGTGATTTTGTCTTCTAGTGCTTCTGGTTGGTTTAGTACATCCAACAAATCAGCAATCCAACCTGCTAATAGCTCACACTGAGCTTCTTTGAAGCCGCGGGTCGTCACTACCGGAGAACCAATACGTAGACCAGAGGTGACGAATGGAGATTGCGGGTCACCCGGTACAGCGTTTTTGTTTACTGTAATGTTCGCACGTCCCAATGCCGCATCGGCGTCTTTGCCTGTTAGACCTTGCTTGATAAGGCTTAGCAAGAATAGGTGGTTATCCGTACCGCCTGATACCACGTCATAACCGCGTGCTACGAACACGTCAGCCATAGCGTTGGCGTTCTTCACGACTTGCGCTTGGTATTGTTTGAACTCTTCGCTCAAGGCTTCTTTGAACGCCACCGCTTTCGCCGCGATCACGTGCATCAATGGGCCACCTTGACCACCAGGGAAGACAGCAGAGTTCAATTTTTTCTCTAGCTCGTTGTCACGGGAAATGATCAAACCACCACGTGGGCCACGTAGGGTTTTGTGTGTTGTGGTTGTCACAACATCCGCAAATGGCACTGGGTTCGGGTAAAGACCCGCTGCTACTAAGCCTGCTACGTGGGCCATATCCACAAACAGGTAAGCGCCCACTTTATCGGCGATTTCACGGAATTTTGCCCAGTCAACGATACGTGAGTAAGCAGAAAAACCTGCAACAATCATTTTAGGCTTATGCTCAAGAGCCAAAGCTTCCACTTGGTCGTAATCGATTTCGCCAGTGGTTTCGTTTAGGCCATATTGCACCGCGTTGTAAATCTTGCCAGAGAAGTTCACATGGGCACCGTGAGTCAAGTGACCACCGTGAGCCAAGCTCATACCCAAGACTGTATCACCCGGTGCACACAATGCCATGTACACCGCAGCGTTCGCTTGTGAACCAGAGTGAGGCTGTACGTTTACGTACTCAGCGCCAAACAAAGCTTTAGCACGGTCAATTGCTAATTGCTCCACCACGTCAACGTATTCACAGCCGCCGTAGTAACGCTTTTCTGGATAGCCTTCAGCATACTTGTTGGTCAACACTGAACCTTGTGCTTCCATCACGCGTGGGCTGGTATAGTTCTCAGAAGCAATCAGCTCAATGTGCTCTTCTTGACGAACTGCTTCTTTTTGCATCGCTGCCCATAGTTCAGCGTCGAAATTCTCTACCGTATCTGACTTGTAAAACATCTCACTCTCCGGAAAAAACAACCTACCCACTCATACTATGAAAAGGGCCTTTCAGCGACATTCCAGATTGCGTCACATTAATGGTTATTTACGACAGCAAAGTGTCATAACTAGGCAATTGATTTGTCATAAAAGAACCTAGTTTTAACCGTCCCTTGAACCCTTGCTAGGCTTACTTTAGGGCGCCATTTGGCATACACTTGCACAATTAATGACGAAATCCTGATTTGGAATGCCGTTCTGCCATGAGCCAACCCACACACAAAAAAAGCTTTAGCCCCTCAAATGTTGACTCCAATCACGCCCATGTAAAAAAGGTCGAATCCAGTAACCAGCCCATCATGATTGGTTTCGTATTGTTGGAGAACTTTTCCATGGTGGCCTTTACTGGCGCGGTGGATGCTCTGGTAACCACTAACCTTGTGCAGACAGAGAAGCTATTTGATTACCGCACCATTGGGGTCGGCAGTAACACCATCACCAGTGATTTAGGCATTGATATTTCAACTGGTTCAACGGTTTGCGAGCAAGTAGAAGCCAGCCAGAAAAATTTTGATGTGATCATTGTGTGTGGCGGCTACCGCTGTAAGTTGGAAGAGCAGCCGCAACTAAGTGAGTTTTTAAAGGCATCCCAACGACAGGGGTTATATCTTGGTGGTCTGTGGAATGGGGCCATCTCTTTGGCCCATGCGGATGTGTTACAAGGGGCACGTATTGCCGTGCATCCAGACAATCACCCCTACGTAAAAGAGCACTTTCAACAGATCGCCATTGCCTCAGAAACCTCCCTATTGGACGGCAAGATTCTGAGCGGCGCAGGCCCAGTCAGTGCCCTCGCCATGATGTTAACCCTTGTGGAGCATTTCCAAGGCAACCGTATTGCCCGAGCGGTAAAAGAAATTCTGACCTGTGATCAGTTTTCAGAAACCTCCGTGACTCCGATTATCGAAACCACTGACGATCAAAAATACCCTGAATCCCTGCGCAAGGTATTAGAACTGATGCGCAACAACATTGAAGAACCTTTAACCCTTGAAGAGTTGCTTCATTACGCCAACGTCTCCCGTCGCCAGCTAGAGCGTTTATTTCAAAATAATCTTGAAACCAGTCCATCACGTTATTATTTAGAGCTGCGCATTACCTATGCTCGCCGCTTGCTACAACAAACCAACAAGCCGATCATAGACATTGCCATTGCCAGTGGTTTTGTCAGCTCAAGCCATTTCAGCAACTGTTTTAAAGATTATTTTGGCACGGCACCCAGTAACTTCCGCAAGAAGATCAGCAGCCCCAGCAATTAAGTTAAGGAGTCACCTTGGCCAGCAAACCCGGCATTGGACAAATCAGCGACACGGATATTCGCACCCTTAGAATCTTCAAGGCCGTGGTGGAATGTGGCGGCTTTTCCGCCGCCGAAGTAGAGCTTAATATCTCCCGAGCCGCCATCAGCATCGCCATGTCGGATCTAGAGACACGTCTTGGCTTTAAGCTCTGTCAGCGGGGACGTTCGGGGTTTGCTTTAACGAACGAAGGCACGCAGGTTTATAGCTACACCTTGCAGCTGATTTCTTCTATTGAAAACTTTCGTACCAGTGTGAACGCCCTCCACGCCAATATGAAGGGAGAGCTCAACATAGGCATCACAGACAACTTGGTGACCATCCCTCACATGATTATCACCCAAGCCCTGTCTAAGCTAAAAGAACGTGGCCCAGACATTCGTATTAACATTCGCATGATTCCTCCAACGCTGGTTGAACAAAAAGTACTGGATGGCCAACTTCATGTAGGCATAGTGCCCGAATTACGAGTCATCAGTGGCCTGCACTACCGTCCTCTGTATCAAGAACAGTCCCTGCTTTATTGTGCTCGTAATCATCCCTTATACGAGATGAGCCAAGCTGAACTAGAAAGCGTCGACTTGTCGGAATTTGATGCGGTGATCCCCGCCTATGCGCAAACCGCTGAAATCAAAGCGCACCACCAAATGCTTAAAACAGGGGCCACCGCCACTGACCGAGAAGGCATCGCATTTTTGATACGCACGGGTAAGTTTATTGGCTACCTACCAGATCATTTGGCCGCCACTTGGGAAGACAAAGGGGAATTTCGACCTATCCTGCCAGAGAAATACCGCTACCTAACCACTTTTTCCGCTGTGACTCGTAGCTCCCACATCCCCAACATGATTCAAGACACCTTCATTGAACTGGTTGATAAACTGAAACAAAAAAGCCCCGCTGATCAATGATCAACAGGGCTTTCTCAGTTTGAAAATCGAGCAAATTACTCGACTTCAATGATCTCGTAGCTGTGCACTATGTTCACGCCACCACGCTCAAGCATCAAGGATGCTGAGCAGTATTCTTCTGCAGACAACTTCACCGCACGGGCAACGTGAGATTCCTTGATTTTACGACCCGTGACCACAAAATGCACTCGGATCTCAGTAAATACAGAAGGCACCGAATCCGCACGATCCGCATCGATGTGCGCCACACAAGACACCACATCTTGACGCGCTTTTTTCAAGATGCCCACTACATCATAAGAGGTACAACCACCTAATCCCGCTAGGATAAGCTCCATTGGGCGTGGTCCAGCCACTTGCGTGCCATCAATCTCCACTTTAAAACCAGAACCCGTTTCAGCGGTAAAATGCACATCTTCTTGCCATGCAACACTTGTTTTCATCTTTATGTCTCTCAAATTCTTGGAAAGTTACGACTTGGTCTGGGTTACTTAAATAATTCCGCTAGTTTTTCACCAGGGTTATCTACACGCATAAAGGCTTCGCCAACCAAGAACGCATGGATGTCATTTTCACGCATCGCAGCCACATCATCACGGGTATGGATACCACTTTCAGTGACGATCAAACGATCTTTCGGCACGTGGTTCATCAATTCAAACGTCGTCTGCAAACTTAGGTCAAAGGTGTGCAGATCTCGATTGTTAATTCCTAACAGCTCAGTCTCGGTGTTTTCCAGCGCTAGATCTAACTCTGCTTTGTTATGGACCTCTACCAACACGTCCATGGACAAATCACGGGCCATTTGATCCAGTTCCTTTAGCTCTTTTCCGCTTAGGCAAGCCGCAATTAAAAGGATACAGTCTGCACCGATGGCACGGGCTTCCATCACTTGGTAAGGATCCACGATGAAGTCTTTGCGGATCACAGGCAAGGAACAAGCACTGCGTGCTTCCACTAGGAAGTCTTCATGACCTTGGAAAAAATCTTTATCCGTCAGTACAGACAAGCAAGCCGCACCACCTTTTTCGTAAGAGACGGCAATGTCTTTTGGCGAAAAGTGCTCACGCAACACCCCTTTACTTGGGGACGCTTTTTTCACCTCAGCGATCACACCTGCTTTACCTTGGCTAATATTACGGCGCAAAGCGCTAGCAAAGCCGCGCACTGGATTATGAGCATTGGCCGCCGCGGCAGCAATTTCCAAGTTTTCTAGGGACGTGCGAGCCTTGCGCTCAACGATTTCCTCGTATTTGCGCGCAACGATTTTTCTCAAAACAGTAGGAGTTTCAACTTGCATATTCGATCTCTGTGTTCTGTTTCAGTTTATTGAGGCATGAAGCAACGTGAAAAGCTCGCTAGTTCTTGGAGCTTAATCTTAGCCAATCCACCACCGATCACATCCTCGGCAATCGCAACCCCCTCAGCTAGAGTGTCTGCGACACCCGACACATAAATTGCTGCGCCGGCATTTAACGCCACGATATCACGAGGCGCGTTTTCCACACCTTTACCTTCAATCGCGTTTTTTAGCATTTCTAAACTGGTCTCTGGATCTTCCGCCTGCACCGCCGAGATAGGCTGACGGGTCATACCAAAATCTTCTGGGGAGATTTCGTATTCTGTAATCTCACCATCTTTTAGCTCAGCCACATAGGTTGTGTCAGAAATACTGATTTCATCTAGGCCATCCGCAGAATGCACCACTAATACATGGGAACTGCCTAGGGCTTTTAAAGCCTCTGCAATCGGACGTACCCATTCACGACCAAACACACCCATGACTTGGCGCTTAGCTCCAGCAGGATTGGTCAAAGGCCCGAGTAAATTAAAGATGGTTCGAGTGGCCATCTCTTTACGAGGCGCAATGGCATATTGCATAGCGGAATGGTAGTTCGGAGCAAACATAAAACCTAAACCAATCTCCTGCACACTGCGCTTCACTTGTTCACTGTTTAAACCAAGGAAAACACCAGCACGCTCAAGCACGTCTGCACTGCCCGATTTAGAGGATACGGAACGGCCACCATGCTTAGCAACATGAGCGCCTGCTCCAGCGGCAACAAAAGCCGATGCGGTAGAGACATTGAATAAGTTACCGCCGTCACCACCTGTACCGCAGGTATCGACAATCTCATCGCCACCCAAATCTACTTTGGTAGACAATTCACGCATCACTTGAGCGGCAGCAATAATCTCATCAACCGTTTCGCCTTTCATACGCAGGCCGATCAAGAATCCGCCGATTTGAGCATTGGTTGTTTGACAAGTCATGATGCTGTGCATGACATCACGCATCTCTTCGCCTGTTAGATCCTGCTTGTTCACTACTCGAGCGATCGCTTGTTGTATATCCACCAGCAACTCCTAGTCTTTAAAAAAATTGTCCAACAGAGCGTGACCATGCTCGGTTAGTATTGATTCGGGGTGAAACTGTACCCCTTCAACTTTCATCGTTTTGTGGCGTAAGCCCATAATTTCATCAATCTGGCCATCACTGGTTTGTGTCCAAGCGGTCACCTCAAAGCAGTCCGGCAAGGTATCTTGTTTCACAACCAACGAGTGATAACGTGTCGCAGTATAAGGTGTCGGAAGGTTTCTAAACACACCCACATTAGTATGATACACCTTCGAGGTCTTGCCGTGCATGACGGTTTTCGCACGAATCACATCTCCACCAAATACTTGAGCAATACTTTGATGCCCTAAACATATTCCCAACACTGGAATACGTCCTGCAAAGTTCTTAATGGCAGCCAAAGACACCCCTGCTTCATTGGGCGTACAAGGCCCTGGAGAGATCACGATATGGCTTGGGGCCATGCGTTCAATGTCTTCAATCGTTAGAGCATCATTACGTTTTACCACGACTGGGTAACCCAATTCGCTGATGTACTGCACTAAATTGTAAGTAAACGAGTCGTAGTTATCGATCATTAGGACCATAAAAAGTGCCCGCTTACGTTAAAGAGGTTGTTAGTCACGCTTGGCATGATGCCCTATTACTCCACCGGCTTTACTGCAATCTGAGTTTACAAAAGGGGCTAAATATTACCTCATCGTAACGATAGGCGCTACGAGGGACCAAGCTATTTACTGGGCGGACTTACCCTTTACTGACAGGAAGACGAAATACTCACTGCAATCGCGCATAAAGGGTGGGATTTAAATTAATCTAATTGATTCAGTCAGTTAGATCACGCACACTGTGTATCATTTCTCATGCCGTACTTTAAGGGGGCCATACAGTGTCCAACCCTATTGCCGAACTGATCGAACAACTTAGCCAAGACGACATTTCACATGAAGCAGTGAACAGCGCCATCAATGCCATGTCCCCGGACGATGTAGCATTGGCCTTGGAGTCCATTCCCATTGCCCAACGTCGTCTTGCGTGGGACAGCATCAAGCAAGCTAATCGCCTCGATATTTTAGTTGAAATGCGTGGCGAGTCTCGAACTCTGTTACTTAAGCAGTTAGAAGACTTTGAGATAGCAGCACTTTTCTCTGATGTGGACGCAGAAGACCTACTTGAGATCGCTGATTCCTTACCCGATCAGATGATCGATATCGCCCTGCAAAAGATGGACTCCAAGCAGCGTGAGTACTACCACCAAGGTGTCACTTATGATGACGATGAGGTAGGTCGTTGGGTAGATCATGACTTATTGATCGCATCACAATCCATTCGCGTTTCCGAAGCCATGCGCCTGTTTCGACGTGCGAGCTCAGCGTATTCAGACTTACTGTACTTGGTGAACCGAACTGGTCGTTGGGTGGGTTGCGTGCAGTTAAACGCCCTTCTGAATGCTCAGCCCCACGATCATGTGTCCAGCTTGATGATCGAGGACTATCCATTCTTAACCGCAGATACGGATGTCATAAAAGCGGCTGACCAGCTGGAAAAGGTCGAACTGTCCGCTTTACCTGTGGTCGATAGCAACCACCTTTTAGTTGGCCGCTTTCACACGGGGCACGCCCTGGAAGCCCGCCGTTTAGAATTGGAATCTAGCCAGATGTCCACCACGGGCTTAAACGAAGAATCAGACCTATTCTCCCCGGTACGACGCAGTGCTGCGACCCGTGGTATTTGGTTGGGCATTAACTTACTGACAGCATTTTTAGCGTCGGCGTTCATTGGCTTGTTTCAAGCCACGTTAGAGCAAGTAGTCGCTTTAGCGGTCTTGATGCCCATTGTGGCCTCCATGGGCGGCATCGCTGGCAGTCAAACTCTTACCCTTATCGTTCGCGGTTTGGCACTGGGACAAATCACCCGCTCCAACTTGGTGTCGTTACTGAAAAAAGAAATTCAGGTGGGTGGTTTAAATGGTGTGGTCTGGGCTTTATGTATTGGAGGCATGGTGCTTTGGTGGTTCCACAGTCCATTACTCGGTCTCACCATAGGGTTAGCCATCATTATTAATATCATAATGGCTGCGCTTTCTGGGGTGGTGATCCCTGTCATACTGGACAAGCTCAAAATCGACCCAGCGCTTTCAGGCTCTGTGATTCTGACCACAGTAACAGATATCGCGGGATACATTGCCTTCTTAGGCTTAGGTACATTGCTATTACTTTAAAAGAATGAAGGACCAAACATGACTTGGGAAACTGTTGCCCCCTACCTGGGGCTTGGCGATTCATCAATGCATTGGATAGTCAAAGTATTCATTGTTGTATTCGTTACATTGCTGATCAACTTTATAGTGAATCGCATTTTGTTGCGGGTAGATAAACATTTGCAGCGCACTCGTAACCCGTGGGACAACATGATTGTTGAAGCTGCCCGTACGCCATTACGATTATTTATCTGGTTAATCGGTTTAAGTATCGCGGCAGAAATCTCCGACACTGAGCTGGACGAAAACTTCACCAACATCGTCTCTGTGATTCGAGAAGTGGGTGTCATACTCATCATTACTTGGTTCTTACTACGCTGTGTCAAAGGGGTTGAAAATGCCATGACCTCTGGCCGAGCGACGAATCAGCCTGTGGATTACACCACTGCTAGTGCTATCAGTAAGCTATTACGTGCGGCGGTCATCATCACCTCCGCTTTGGTCATTTTACAAACCATGGGATACAGCATCTCTGGTGTCCTCGCCTTTGGTGGTATTGGTGGTATCGCCGTGGGTTTTGCAGCCAAAGATCTATTGGCCAACTTCTTCGGTGGTTTGATGGTGTACCTAGATCGCCCTTTTAAGGTGGGAGATTGGATACGTTCGCCAGATCAGAACATTGAAGGCACTGTGGAACACATCGGCTGGCGCCAAACTCGCATTCGCACCTTTGATATGCGTCCGCTTTATGTGCCTAATGCGACCTTTTCTACTATTTCAGTAGAAAACCCATCTCGCATGTCCCATCGTCGTATCAATGAAACGGTTGGCGTACGCTACAGCGACTTCGGCAAGCTTGCGGAGATAATTGATGAGATTAAAAACATGGTCGGTAATCATGATGAAATCGATACGGATCAAATCTTCATGGTGAACTTCAATCAGTTTGGCCCGTCATCATTGGACTTCTTTATCTACGCCTACACTCGCACCACCAACTGGGCTAAGTACCATGAAGTGAAGCAAGATGTGTTAATCAAGGCCATGAAGATTATTGAAGATCATGGTGCAGAAGTGGCGTTCCCAACGCGTACACTTCATATGTTTTCTGAAACCGAGCAAGATCAACCGCAAAGCCCTGTGGAATCAGAAGCCAAGGTGCGCCAGCCTAAAGCGGCACCCACCCAATCTGATCAGAATGGACCAGATCAAAGTTAATTAAAAATAGGCAATAAAAAAGCCGCTTCACTCTCTTCAAGAGTTCAGCGGCTTTTTAGTCTAAGGGCAGAACGCTATTTAAACCCTACATCACGAAGAAACTGCCGACTGGCGGTCAGGTCTTCCAACACCCCATCACTGTTTCTCGGATCTCGCTCCTGCTCAATGGTAATGAATCCCCCATAGTTCAGCTCTGTAAGTAATGCTCGAATCTCTGGGTAATTTAACTGACCAGTACCGATGGGGCACATGACCCCTTTAGCGCAAGCGTCAAAGAAGCGAATACGCTCCCCCATGACCTCGTCATACACTGAAGGATTAATGTCTTTAAAGTGGATGTAGTCCACTCTATCCCAGTACTGTCGAAGGGTTTCAACAGGATCCATTTTTGAATAAGCAATGTGCCCCGTGTCCAAACACAGACCTGCTACGTCTGCGGGGATGTCTTGCACCAATTGGGCGATTTCGTCAGCAAACTCTATGTACCCCCCAGCATGGGGATGAATCACGGCACGAACACCGTATTCCTCCTGAGCGATGGTGGCGATAGCACGTAGATTATCCATCATGCCTTGCCATGCGGCTGGGGATAAACGCGGTGCCGTTTCGGGATGTCCAGCCGCATAATCCCGTTCATCATGCCCCCAGTCCATTACCGTCAGATATGGGGCATCCACGGTTTGTCCCTTATGCTGGGTTGGCTTAGGCAAAGCTGTGATCAAGGCGCATATTTCGTGAGTCTGACGAATCAAATTGTCACGATTATCTAGGCTTACCAAGTCATCAAAGATGGTGCCCGCTACAATACTAAGCTGCCGATCAGCCAAAGCTTTTGACACTGTGTCTACAGCCAAAGGCATGAAGCCATATGGTCCAAGCTCCAAACCGCCAAATCCAGCCCCTTGAGCTTCATCTAATACCTTTTCCCAAGGTGGCAAGTGAGGATTAGACACATCATCCACACCCCAGCAGCAGGGAGCGCAGGTAATCGTAATATCAGTCATCGTTTCCCTCCCATTACTGATAGGCAACCCATGCGGAGCCACTTTCAGAGGAACGTACGCAGTTCTCAAGCCAACGTACACCTTCCTTTCCGGCTTTCACATCAGGATATTGCACTGCTTCAAGTTCATCCTTGGCACCGCGATTGGCAGCATCGATGGCAAGGGCAATAGACAAGTACACATTGGCCCAGCTGTCACCAAGACCCTCCGTATGCAAAGCTCCCATACGTTCATACTCCAATGCCTGCTCATCCAAATAGGGCATGCCACGATGAAGGTGCTGATTAGGCTCCCCTTGTACTTGGTAATGAAGATCATCCGGGTAGGCTGCTGACCATTGCAATGACGCCTTACTTCCCACGATTCGGATACGCTGAGCATCCATATTTCCAGCGTCCACAGATGAAGTCCATAAACGCCCTACCGCCCCATTATTGTAATGGAACAGCACATGGGCATTGTCTTCCAGCGGTGCGTGGGCAGGCACCAAGCTTTGACGGTCACACATGAGCTTTTCGATATGTAAGTTTGGCAAGATTCTATGTGCCATATAAAAGGTATGAGTGGCCAAATCTCCCAACACAAACGTCGAACCAGAGGTTTTAGGGTTAACTCGCCACGCCTGAGCTTCAGAAAGGTGATCGCCATCTGCGGCATTAAAACCATGGGTGTACTGCAAATCCACCATGCGCACATCACCAATTTTCCCTTGTTCAATCATGGCTTTCATTTGCATTAGCATTTGATGGCCGGAGTAACCGTAGGTGACGCCGACAATGAGGTTTTTACTGGCCGCGAGCTGCTCGATCTCTTCACACTCAGCGACCGTAAAAAATAAAGGTTTCTCACAGATAACATGTAGACCCGCCTCAAGGCAGGCTTTAGTGATTTCATAGTGGGTAAAGTTAGGGGTCGCAACAGAGACAACCTCAACCCCATCTGGACGCTTGGCTTCCTCGGCCAACATGCGATGGAAATCCCCGTAGCAGCGCTCTGCCTGAACACCAATCCGCGTACCAAATTCGGTACAGCGTTCAGCATCCACATCGAAGGCACCACACACCAACTCAAAAGCCCCATTATCTCGGAGCGCTCCAATACGATGTTTGTAGCCTACTTGGCTGGTTTGACCACCGCCAACCATACCCCAACGTAATGGACGAGCTAATTTCATTTCTCCATTTAGCATATCTGGATCCTTTCTTCTTATTGTTAGAGACCAACCATGGCAGATACGATCCCCGCCATGCTGGCGACAGTCTCACCCTTAGGCGAGCCTTGGAGCGCACTAAACACTCGAAGTCAGGATAGTTCGATTAATTACAAAATGAAACATAAATTCCAAACAAAATTTATATAGAATTTATGATTTTTATATATCCTTCCTACTAAGCTTTTGGGAAGTGAAAATTTCACGTTAGATCTACAGAAAATTCCTGCAAAATCCCTCATTTATCAGCGAAGAGCCCCATGTAGAATCAGTTGCATTTTTGGAACAAAAATTCTAACTTAGTGGTTGATAATGCTGCTTAGTATGGCCTTTTGCCACCAGCTGAGATTTTCCATATAGGAATAACAACAGGAATTGAACTATGAACGACGCTGAACACGATTTTTTCAAACCCAAATGGCGACGTGTCGCTATGACCGTATTTTGTGGTGCTTGGAGCATTCTTGAATGGGTGACAGGCAACCCGTTTTGGGGGGTGGTGTTCACAGCTATGACATTCTACTGCGCGTGGCGCTACCTTTATACTTACGAAAAAAACACACCAGCGGAATGATTTTCCTCTGTGTGCTTCATCGTCAAATGCTAGGTTTTCTCTATGTCTAACCGCCCTACTATCGAAGATCTCGCTGCTGCGGCAGGTGTCAGTACCGCTACTGTTGACCGTGTTTTAAATAAGCGCTCAAAGGTTCGCGAGTCGACCGCCCAACGGGTTCTCATGGCTGCAGAGGACATTGGTTATCATGCAGCGGGACTATTGAAGCAACGTGTTAGGGAGTCCAAACCCCACAAGCGCATTTCAGTGCTTTTACAGCGTAGCAACGATGAATTCTACAAAAGCATGGGAGATCACATTCGTCGCGCTCTCGATGCGGCCACAGAGTTTGTATTTGATACACGTATCATCTTTATGGACGAAGTTTCCCCTGTTTTCATTGCCGAACAACTCAAGCGCGAAAGTCAGGACGCAGATGCCATCGCCATCGTGCCCCTGGACCACCCTCTGATAAACATGGAAGTGGAGCGAGTCGTCGCCAATAATATTCCCGTGGTGACAATCTTGTCGCCTCTCTCCACTACCGCTTGTACACGCCACGTTGGTATGGATAACCGCAAAGCTGGACGCACCGCCGCCTGGGGTGTCAGCCGTTTAGCCAAACCCGGATCAGTGGGCATCATGCTTGGTAGCCACAGCTACCTGAATCAGGACATCGCAGAAATCAGCTTTATCAGCTACTTTCGGGAGTTTAAACATGACTTTACCCTACTTCCCCCAAGAACCAGCCTAGACGACAACGACCTCGCCTATAAAGCCACCCGAGAGCTGCTTTCCCAAACTCCGAACCTGACTGGGTTGTACAGTGCAGGCGGTGGTGTAGAAGGTATTTTAAGAGCCCTTCGAGAATCCCGCAGAGCCAGTGACGTGACCTTTGTTTGCAATGAGCTAATGGACAGCACCAAGCTGGCTTTGAGCGAAGGCTACCTAGATTTCATCATCGCTACCCCCATTCAAAAAATGGCCCAAACCGTAGCGGAAACCTTTACTGAGGCCTTGTCTCGTAAATACATTACGCCTCAAGCACCTGTGCAACTCACGGTAGAAATACACATAGCGGAAACCCTGTAATTAGCTTGATTTCACCCTCGAGATGGAGCCTATAAACTCTTTTTTTTGTGCTTCGAAAAACCAAAAAGCCGATCCTAGGATCGGCTTTTAACTGGGTTATGTTTGGGTGAACGATCGCTGCCTAAGGCACTAGGTCGACTTTTTACGCTTACCTTGACGGTGTTGGTCCACGATCACTGCCACCACAATGATGGCCCCTTTAATAATATCTTGGTAATAGGCATCAATGCGCAAGAAGGTAAATCCAGACAGCATGACCCCAAGGATCAAAGCGCCAATCACTGTTCCTGCGATTCGACCACGACCACCAGAGAGCGAGACACCACCGATCACAGCTGCGGCAATGGCATCTAGCTCGTACATCATCCCCATACCCGCCTGAGCGGTTTTGATACGAGCGATCGCGACCATCGCTGCCAAGCCTGTTAACAGGCCTGCAATGGTGTACACCTTGATTAAATGGGTGTCGATGTTGATACCAGAGACGCGTGCGGCTTGGGGATTCGCCCCAATCGCATAGGTGAACTTACCGTAGCGGGTGTAGCGCATTACCACATGAAAGATCACCGCCACTATCAAGAAGATCACCACTGGCATCCAGCGATCTAACGCGTTACCCAAGGCCGCAAAATCCGATGTGAAACCCGACACAGGACTACCATCTGTGTACCAGCGTGCCACGCCGCGTGCCGACACCATCATCCCCAAGGTAGCAATAAAAGGTGGAATCTTGGTTTTAGTAATCAAGAATCCATTGATAAAGCCCGCCAAAGCACCGGCTGCCAAGCCAACGATCAAGGGCACAACAAAGGGCAAGTCCGTAAGACTTGGGAAAATCACTTTGGGCCAGGCACTGGTTTGGGCGAAGGTGGCAGCTATCATAGCGGTCATGGCGACCACTGAGCCAGAGGACAAATCGATCCCCCCGGTGATGATGATCATGGTCACACCGATAGCAATGATGCCAATTACAGAGACTTGCAATACGATGATTTGCAGTCGGCTCATGTTCATAAGGAAACTTTGACCGACAAACAGCCAGCCAAGTATTTCAAACATCACGGAGATCCCTACCAACACCAGCAAAATGCTGACCTCTGCTGGCATGGGCTTTTTGGTTTTCTCGGAACTGCGATCCACAGCCGTTTGCTTAATGGAGTTGTCTAAAGAAGTCATATCAATCTCTTATTCTTATGGTTGAAAGCTAGTTCGCGGCGAGATTCATCACTGACACTTGATCAGCTTCGTCACGGTCCAAAATCCCTGTGCAATGACCTTCGTGCATTACTAAGATGCGGTCACTCATGCCCAGCACTTCAGGTAACTCCGAAGAAATCATGATCACAGCCACCCCCTTGTGTGCGAGTTGTGAAATCAACGAATGGATCTCAGATTTGGCTCCCACATCAATGCCTCGGGTGGGCTCATCTAAGATGAGAATTTGTGGATGAATCAGTAACCAGCGAGCAATCAATACCTTTTGCTGGTTACCACCGGATAAGTTTTCGATGATTTCGTGCATGCTTGGAGTTTTCACTCGAAGCTTACGACACAGGGCTTCGGATTCTTTTTCCAAGCCTGCATGGTCTACAAAACCATTGTTTACATAGTTCTGATGCAGTACTGCAGATTGAACGTTTTCTTGGATATCCAGAGGTAAGAAACAGCCCGTTTCTTTGCGATCCTCGGTTAAAAACGCCATGCCCGCTTTGATGGCATCATTGGGGCTTTGAATGTTTACTTCTTCACCATTGATGAAAATTTGCCCTGAGGTGGCTGGGGTCACACCAAAGATGGCTTCTGCCACATTCGAACGTCCTGCCCCCACCAAACCCGCCAACCCAAGGATCTCCCCTTTGCGCACATCAAAGGAGATGTTTTCAAACACACCGTCCAAGGACAGGTTCTTCACCGACAATAAGACATCGCCAATGTCCACTTCTTCCTTAGGGAACATCTGGGACACTTCACGGCCCACCATCATTTTGATGATGTCATCCCGAGTCACATCAGAAGACAAATGGGTGCCAATGTATTTGCCATCTCGGAACACAGAAAACTCGTCCGCGATTTCAAACAATTCGTTCATTTTGTGGGTGATATAAACGATACCGATGCCACGCTTTCTCAAGTCACGAATGATCTCAAACAAGTGAGCCACTTCCGTCTCTGTGATGGCTGAAGTGGGCTCATCCATGATGAGCACATCCGAGTTGAAAGACACAGCCTTGGCAATCTCAACCATTTGGCGGTTAGCAACGGATAAGGTAGAAATCTCCGCATCAGGGTCCAAGCGAATATTAAGACGGTCAAACAGCTCTACCGTCATACCGCGCATACGGTCATGATCAATGAGCCCAAATCTGTTTTTAGGCTCTCGGCGGATCCAAATGTTCTCTGCCACCGTCATAGAATTCATCAAGAGCAGCTCTTGGTGAATCATGGCCACACCAGATTCTTGAGCTTTAAGGGGAGTTTCCAGAGTAATTGCTTCACCGCGTAAGCGTACTTCGCCGCGGTCAGGTTGATAAATGCCAGCGATCACTTTCATTAACGTGGATTTGCCCGCACCGTTCTCACCCATTAAGGCATGAACCGTCCCTGGACGAATCTTTAGCTGAACATCATCGAGTGCCAATACCCCCGGAAACTCCTTACGCACATCGACCACTTCGAGTACGTATTCTGAGTTTGCTTCCCGGGGAGTTACGCCACTCGTAGGCATGGCTTCCACCACTGCTGCGCTACTCATAACGCAATCCCTCCATTTATTGTATTTGTATTACGGATATACGGGTTAGTTGATGTAATTCGCTAGATTGTTCGGAGTCACCAACTCAAACGGCACCCATACTTTCTGGTCCACGTCTTCGCCTTGAGCAAGCTTAATCGCTGCATCCACCGAGCCTCGACCTTGACCATCAGCACTTTGGAAAACGGTCACATCTAGGTCACCCGCTTTCATGGCGGCAAGGGCGTCAGTGGTGGCATCAATCCCTGCAATCACCACATCGTCCATAGCACGGCCGCTGGCTTTCAGAGCTTGAATAGCACCGATGGCCATTTCATCATTATTTGAAATCACTGCGTCAAACTCGATACCAGCGGAGACCCAGTTCGTCATGAGATCGCTACCCAAGGTCCGTTGCCACATGGCGGTTTGCTGCTCGACAATTTCAAGACCAGAACATTCCGGTGTTTTGATCACATCGTGGATATCTTGGGTACGCTGCAAGGCCGCTTGGTTTGTTAACTCACCCATCATGACCACAACCTTGCCTTCCCCACCAAGTAAGCGACATACCTCTTGTGTTTGTAAGGTGCCAGACACCCGCTCATCAGAGGCAACAAACGCTTGGTTATCAGGAAGTAGGTCAACGTTAATCGGTTGGCGATTGACATAAATGAGGGGGATGCCTGCGGCTTGAGCATCATCAGAGATAGATAAGGTGGCATCGGTATCAACAGGGTTCACAATGATGGCGTCGACCCCCGATGCAATAAAGTTTTGAATTTGGTTTAGCTGAGTACCGACTTCGTTTTTCGCATCCTCGATTTGCACATCCACGCCTTCGTCTTCGGCCGCTGCTTCGATACCATTTCGTAAGGTCGTTAAGAAATTATCATCGAAGATGGCCATGGAAACGCCGATGGTTAGATCTGCAGCGTGAGCAGAAGACATCAAAATACCAGAAGCGATTGCAGTAAGAGCTAGTTTTTTCATTGTGTGATTTCCTCGAAAGCGGACACTCAGTGTCCTATTTATTTTTATTGTTTCCGTAAAATCCATTGGGGCTATCCCAGATCCTCAAAACACCACATCAAGCATTTCGAAAATCGATGTTCCAAAAACGAGAAATCTAGAACATACGTTCCAATCTGGTGCATATACCGCGTCTTGTCAAGCTTTATGAATAACGAATTTCTATCATTTTGAAATAAAACCATCAATATGATGGTTTTTGATAGATTGTGATGCAAATAAAACATCAGCAATTGACGATTTTAAAATCCCCTGACTACTATCCCCCTCGAAAATAATTCTAAAAAACCATACAGCTTGGACAATTTGATGGGTTCCATCGATTAAAAAAGCGCCTTTTAGCAGAGGTTAAAACATGTCTACGAAGCCCCTATTTGGTCTCAACCATATGGTCTGCCCTTCTTACACCGTGTCTGAGTTTCTTGATCTTGCCGGAAACCTAAAAGCCAACACTGTTGAATTCCGCAATGACGTGGGAGACAACAGCCTGACGGACATGGCAACCGCCAAACAAGCCGGCGAAAAAGCCCAGCAGCTTGGCATTCGCGTCCTATCCATCAATGCCCTGTATCCCTTTAACGTTTGGAATGACGAACGAGAACATCAAGCCCGTGAGCTCGCCGCCTTAGCCCAAGCAGCCAAGGCGGAAGGTCTCGTTTGCTGCCCTCTGAATGACGGCACGCCAGTACCGTTTGAAGACTTAAAATACGCCCTGTCTGAGCTAGCAAAAGTACTGGCGGACTACGATCTACATGGATTCATCGAGCCGCTGGGTTTCCCTATTTCCTCACTGCGCTCCAAGCGCGTGGCGTTAGAAGCCATTGATGCAGTGGGTGAAACGGCACGCTTCTCTTTGGTTCACGACACCTTCCACCACAAGGGTGCTGGAGAAGAAGAATTCTTCCCAGAGCGCACAGGACTGGTCCACATCTCCGGGCTAGAAGATGACATTCGTTTTGAAGACATGCTGGACGGAGATCGAGTACTCGTTGGCCAAAAGGATCGCCTAAGCAATGTGGAGCAGCTGCGCTTTTTACTCAATGCAGGCTTCACGGGGCCAGTCTCTTTTGAACCTTTCTCAGAAAAAGTTTGGAACTTAAGCAACATTGAAGACGCCGTGCGGGACAGCATCCAATACGTCAACAATGAGCTGGCTTAATACCTATTAGAAAAATCTGACCGGCAGTCTTCATGACGCAGACATGGTTTTTAGGCTGCCAGTCCCCCTCAATTAACAACAATAAATTTCGAGGAAAACACTATGACAATTAAAATCGGCGTAATCGGTACCGGCGCTATTGGCGCAGATCATGCTCGACGCATCACCAACACCCTAGTCGGTGCCGAAGTCATCGCCCTAACGGACGTCAATCTAGACAGCGCCCATAAAGTAAAATCCGATCTCGGTTTAAACGCCGAAATCTACCCAGATGGTCATGACCTCATCGCCCGTAGTGGCGTAGACGCAGTCTTGGTGACTTGCTGGGGCGCCGCCCACGAAGAATTCGTCGTAGCAGCCATCAAAGCAGGCAAGTATGTGTTCTGTGAAAAGCCATTAGCTACGACCGCACAAGGTTGCCGCAACATTGTGGAAGCAGAAATGGCCTCTGGTAAACGTCTGGTTCAAGTGGGCTTTATGCGTCCCTATGACAGCGGCTACAAGATGCTAAAAGACACCATTGATAGCGGGGCCATCGGCGAACCTTTGATGATTCATGCGGCCCACCGCAACGCCTCGGTTCCGGAGCAGTACATTTCCCCCATGGCCATCCATGACACCTTGATTCACGAACTAGACGTGTTCCGTTGGCTACTGGATGACGACTATGTCTCCGCCCAAGTGGTCTTTCCGCGAAAAACCAAATACGCCCATTCAAAAGTCGCTGACCCACAAATTGTGATGCTGGAAACCAAAAAAGGCACCCGCATCGACGTGGAAGTGTTTGTGAACTGCCAATACGGCTACGACATTCAATGCTCCGTGGTGGGCGAAGAAGGCATTGCTAACCTGCCTGAGCCACAAGCCATAGTGATGCGCAAAAATGCCAACCTTGGCCAACAGCTTTTAACCGATTGGAAAGATCGCTTTATCGATGCCTACGATGTGGAACTGCAAGACTTTATTGATGGCGTCACCAACCAAAACCTAACCGGTCCGAACTCTTGGAGTGGACTAGCCGCTGCCGTGTCTGCCGACGCCTGTGTTAAAGCCCAAGAATCAGGTCAGATCGAAGCCATTGAGCTTCCTGACACACCTGACTTCTACCGCTAAGCAGCCCAACCATTTGAGAACGGAGATTCACAATGAGCGTTCGTATCGGCATTAATCCATTAACTTGGACCAATGATGATCTGCCAACATTAGGGGCGGATACCACCTTAGAAACGTGCCTAACAGAAGGCAAACAAGCGGGGTTCATTGGCTTTGAATTAGGTCAAAAGTTCCCCCGTGATCCAGAAGTTTTAGGGCCTATTTTACAAAGTCATGGCCTAGATTTGGTATCCGGCTGGTTCAGTGGTGAGTTGCTATCACGCAGCGTGGAAGAGGAAATTGAAGCTATCAAGCCTCACCTTCACCTGCTGCAAAGCTTAGGGGCCAAGGCCATGGTTTACTGTGAAATCACTGGCTGCATCCATGGACAAATTGACACCCCTTTGTCTCAGCGCCCAACCTTAAGCGAAGACGAAATCCAAGCTCTGGGAGAAAAGCTAACCCAGTTGGCAGATTTCACCTTGTCCCATGGGGTGCAGATTGCCTACCACCATCATATGGGGACCGTCATTCAAACCGCTGAAGAGGTGGCCTTGCTAATGAAACATACAGGCCCATCAGTGGGCTTGCTGCTGGATACGGGCCACATGACTTTTGCGGGCGGAGACCCCCATGAGGTGTACGAGCGCCACGCCGATCGTGTGGTACATGTCCATTGCAAAGACATGCGCCCGGCGATATTAGATAGCGCCCTAAATCAAGATTTACCCTTTTTACGTGCCATGCTCGAAGGCGCCTTCACCGTCCCAGGTGATGGTTTCATCGACTATGCACGTCTCTTTAAACAACTGAAACACCATGACTACAGCGGCTGGCTGGTGGTAGAAGCGGAGCAAGACCCTGCGGTTGCGCACCCGCTTACCTACGCCACCCTTGGGGCCAACAACCTCAAGGCATTTTGCCATGAAGCCGCTTTAGATTTGGTCAACTAAAGCAGCATAAGCCGCTTTCCTTACCTCGGGAGGCGGCTAACACCTATGTCTCGCTTTCTTCGCAAGCAGTGCCTTGTTAACGATAATAAAACTCAAAGGACGAACTTATGAGAAATGCACACAAACGCCTAATCCAAACCGCCTTGGTTGTCAGCACCATCAGCTTACCAGTCCATGGAGCCAACATTGGCGTGACTATGACCTCTTTCGACAACCCTTTTCTAGATATTTTAATGGAAGGCATGAAGCAGGCCGAGAAAGCAAACCCAGACATTTCCATTCAATTTGAAGACGCTAACCTAGACATAGGTCGCCAACTCAACCAAGTACAAAGTTTCATCGCCAGTGGCGTAGACGGCATCGTTGTCAACGCCGTAGACGGTGACACTACCGCCACCATTACGCAGATGGCAGAAGAAGCAGGAATCCCATTGGTCTACGTCAACCATCCACCAATCGACATTAATATGCTGCCAGACAATGCGTCCTTTGTGGGCTCTAACGAATTAGACTCCGGCACCTTACAGACCGTTGAAGTCTGTCGATTATTAGAGGGCAAAGGCAAAGCCCTAGTGATGATGGGGCCATTGGAAAATCACGCAGCGCATACCCGTACCAAAGACATTGAAGAAGTACTTTCTAGACCAGAATGCTCAGGGATTTCCATCGAAGAAAAACAAGTAGCCAATTGGTCTCGTACACAAGCCTACGACCTGATGACCAACTGGATTACTTCGGGTATTGAATACGATGCGGTGATTTCAAATAACGATGAAATGGCCCTTGGTGCCATTCAAGCCATCGAGGCCAGCGGTCGATCCATGGACAGTGTCGTGATTGCCGGCATCGATGCCACGGCAGATGGATTAATTGCCATGCAGACAGGTCAACTGGATATTACAGTGTTCCAAAATGCCACCAAACAAGGTGAAGTGGCCGTGCAATCTGCCTACCAGATGTCACAAGGAGAGTCGGTAGAACGGAACATTTGGATCCCATTTGAACTGGTGACACCTGAGAACCTAGATCAATACGCCAACTAGATTAGCCCTAACTGCTCCGTCACTTGCGAACTCAAGTTCCTAGCTCCCAGGTGACCTTTAGCCCACCTATTGGTGGGCTTTTTTAGGGCTCATTACATCAGCAACTCTGCCAAGTCATCAATCAGCACATCCGGCTCTAATGTGGTCAAGTCCATGCCATGGTTATAGCCATAGGTCACCAAGACACTTTTAAAACCTGCCGCACGGGCCGCTTTATGATCCGCTTGGGAATCACCTATCATCAAGCAACGCTCGGGCTGTGCTTCCACATCTTCGGCGCAATGGAGCAAAGGCATTGGCGATGGTTTTTTCTCATCTAAAGAATCACCACCAAGCATCCAACTGAAGTAGTTTGAAATATTAAAATGATCCAACAGAGGTTTTACAAACACACTGGGTTTATTGGTAATTAACGCAATGGGAACGTTTTGATGTTTAAATGCCTTAAGTAAGGACTCAACATTTGCGTAGAGAGTGGAGTCGTCAGCAAGGTGTTGGTAATAGGCCTGCAAAAACACCTTATACATGTCTTCGTACAAGCCTTCATCTAAACTGGCCCACTCCATGGCTTGGCGAATTAGCTTAGGGGAGCCAAAGCCAATCCACCCTCGCACTTGCTCTTCCCCTGCTGGGGCTGCCCCCTGAGACACAAGGGCTTTATCCACCGCGTTAGCAATATCAGGGACGCTGTCCACCAAGGTGCCATCCAGATCAAAACAAACCAGATCTGGCCACCCATCAAACATTCTCTTTAGATGTTGCGGGGTTTTCATCGTTTTACGCTCGCCAATTCACTGCGCATCTGGTCAATGACCGCTTTGTAATCTGGCTTATTAAAGATGGCAGAGCCCGCGACAAAGGTATCTGCACCGGCCGCCGCTACGTCAGCAATGTTGTTTTCACTGACACCACCGTCTACTTCTAAGCGGATGTCATAACCACTTTCGTCGATCAGACGACGGGCTTCACGGAGCTTATCCAAAGTTCCCGGAATGAACTTTTGGCCACCGAAACCTGGGTTAACTGACATCAGTAGAATCATATCCACCTTATCCATCACGTACTTCAGGTCGTCTAATGGGGTTGCAGGGTTAAACACCAGACCAGATTTACAGCCCCCATCACGGATCATTTGCAAAGAACGATCAATGTGCTCACTGCCCTGTGGATGGAAGGTAATGTAGCTGGCACCGGCTTCAATAAAGTCGCCGATTAAACGATCCACGGGCTTTACCATCAAATGCACGTCAATATCTGCAGTGACACCGTGCTTGCGCAAAGCCTTACACACCATTGGCCCAATGGTTAGGTTGGGGACATAGTGGTTATCCATCACATCGAAGTGGACAATGTCCGCTCCAGCTTCCAATACGTTGTCCACTTCTTCCCCAAGACGGGCAAAGTCAGCGGATAAAATCGAGGGGGCAATAAGAAAATCTTTCATATTTCGCTCCGGCAATGACAGAATGTTATTTGCATCGTATCTTAACAAGCCATAGTGCATAAGTATTGAAATCAATGAAGAAATTAACCCTTACGATCACCCTAGCTCTGTTAGCGCCCCCACTTCTTTGGGCGGCGGAAGAAGGCGATGCGCCAGCATCCCCACCCGTAACAGGCGAGGCAAACGAGCAACGGGTCATGCCTTCAGCACAACAGACTCGAATTAATGGTTTGATTGAACGCTTATCGACGAACCGTGCCCACGAAATAGAAACCATTGAAGCCAATGGCGAATCGTTTTTAGGCTTATTTGAAGAGTCCGCCAGTGGCGACCCTCAAGGCTGTTTACTGATGTTGCATAATGATCACGGCCACCCGGATTGGCCTCAAGTGATTTCGCCTTTACGCCACAGCTTGCCCGAGCACAGTTGGTGCACCCTATCCATCGAAATTCCTGACGTGGAAGACCGAGCGGCATTAACCACGCCAGAAGTCGCTAACATTGACGGTGACAATACCTCCGTTGCCCTGCCCAATGAAGAGACAGTTTTTGCCCGTATCAACGCAGCTCAGCAACGGATTCGAGAAAAGGGTTACAATCAGGTGGCTTACTTAGGCTATCGTACTGGAGCAGCCTATGCTCTGAGATATGCGGCGGAGAACAATATCTCTGGACAAGCATTAATCCTCATTGAGCCGCGAACTATCGCTCCCATGACAGATTTCCAATTTAGCCAAGAAATCCGACGCCTGCGCTTATCGGTATTAGATTACTATTTTGACCACACCTATCGCGCCCATCAGTTTGCCCGTATGCGCGAATCCGCAGCGAATAAACGTACCGTACGTAATCAGAACTATGTGCAAATTAATGCAGTGCCTGATGCCCGCTATGATGCAACGGGAGACAAACGTTTGGAGCAGAGGGTGTGGGGGTTTTTAAAGCAGAACACGGTGCAAAGGAACCAACGCAAAGAGCTGCCAGAATTTGAAAAGTCGTTGTTCTTTGACAGCCCGCTGGACTAACCAGCGGGTGTCTTTAGCAAACTACTTGCGGGATTTTTTAACCAGCTCGTAAGCCGATTGAATTTCTTGGGTACGCTCTTTTGCCAATTCAATCATTTCATCTGGCAAACCTTTTGAGCTTAACTTATCAGGGTGATTCTGACTCATCAGCTTGCGGTAAGCTTTCTTAATCTCAGCATCACTCATATCTTCGGTTACCCCCAACACATCGTAGGCTGCTTTTAACAGGTCAGGAGAGGAGCTCCCATGACCGCCTTGTTGCTGGTAGCCCTGGTGAAAATGAGCTTGGCGCTTAACCTGTTCGTGGATACTTTCAAATTCAGCTTGAGACATGCCCAACTGAGCGCAGATATTGCCCAGCAGGGTTTTCTCTTCCAGACTAAAGTGGCCATCGGCGTATGCAGATAACAACAAAACTTCAATCATAGAACGCATTAATAAGCGAGAGCCGACCACACGATTAAAGTGCGCCAAGGTTGCTTCCACATCGAAACTCTCTGATTTACCTTGATTGAATAGCTCTTGCGCCTGTCTTTGGGCATCAGGAGTCAAACGAAGACGCTGCATGACCGCCTTCGCCAGTTCGATCTCTGCCTCAGTTACGCGACCATCAGATTTCGCCAAACGCCCCATCAATTGGAATAGGGTTTGGAAGAACACTTGCTGTTGTTCTGCCATGGACGCGCCCGTACGTCGGTTACCGAGCTGGTTTCCTTTAGCTCGATCAATGAATGCTCCGGCAATAAACCCAGCTATCGTGCCGAAAAAACCAGCAAACAAGGTTCCAACGATTGCCCCTATCCATTTCCACATAAAGATAATTCTCCAGAATTGGTAGCCCCATAGGGGGCGCATAGATTATTATTTGTCGTCAACATTGACTTAATTCGTGCCGCGCTTAGAGCGTTAACTGGCACCTAAAAAGATTTAGTATACCCTGCATGCCAAAGCATTTACGCTATTACGCGCTATTATTTCAAAGTCTTTTCATCTTGCCTATTGCACAGGCGAATGAATGGGACTGGGTGCCGAGAGAATCTCTGACACCGCAACAGCAAGCCAGCTTAAATCAATACTGTCGCGGCAGTTATATTGATGGTTGGGAAGTCTCTGATGGAGAAAACACCACCTTACTAGCGGATCTTATTTATCGAGACGAGCAAGGCACGATTCATATGGAAGGGGCGGCCAGTCTTCGGCAACCCGACTCCAATATAGACGCCAACAGGATTCAAGGGGTACCAGACGAGTACTATAAAGCAGATGGAAATGTGGTGCTAAGAGCTGAGAATCAACTCATTCGTAGTTCCTCCGCCTTCCTTAGCAGCAATGAAGCGAATCAAACAGCTCAGTTTGACGATGCCAAATTCCTCAGCCACAGTTCAGGCATACGTGGTGAAGCGGCACAAATCACCCGAGCCAAAGATGGTGTTGTGTTTATTGAAGAAGGCTTCTACACCACTTGTGAACCTGGTGACATCAGCTGGCAGCTTTACGGAACCAGCATTGAGCTAAACCCCAACAGTGGTTTTGGTACCGCCAAGCATGTTCAGATTCGCATTGATGACATTCCAGTTTTCTACTTTCCTTGGTTACGTTTCCCGATCGATAACCGTCGTCAAACAGGTTTCCTATTCCCATTTTTCTCCTACGATGGGGATGATAACTTCGCCTTATCAGCACCTTTTTACCTGAATCTAGCGCCGAATTACGATGCCACCATCACACCAAATGTGACCACTCGAATGGGACCTGGCCCCATTCCCCATGGCAGTGATGATAATGGCTATGGCCTTGACGTAGAGTTTCGTCATCTGAGTCAGTGGGGAGAAACTACTTTCGAGCAATCAACCTATTACGATGACGCGGGCAATGAAGCCACTTTACGTAAACTGACCTCAGATCAGCAGCTTACTGATAACTTCAGTATCGGTACTTATTTAGAGGACAACCCAACCCCTGACGAAACACCTGAAATCAACACCACATCTTTAGGTGAAAAGGATAATTACGAACGTAGCACCTACGCCCGTTATAACTATGACAACTTCAGCACGGATATTCAGGTACGCCAGTATCAAACCCCTGATCCGGACGAAGAAAAACCTCTAGAATGGCTCCCTCGAGTCAACGCTTCGTACCGGTATGCTGATCCCACGTTTAGCTACTCACCGGATGTGCAATTTACCGATTTCTATGATCCAGAAGAAGACGATGTAGACGGTAAACGTTCGGCGTTAAACCAAGACTTCAGCATCAGCGGCAACAACTCCTGGGGCAACATCACAGTCGGTGCGATTCACCAGTACCGAACTTATGATTTACACCGCTACAACACCAATAGTGACGAAACCACAGATGTAAACCACCTGTCCTATTATTTAGACACTGGCGTAATATTTGAGCGTTCCTTGGCTAACCGCTGGCGCCAAACATTGGAGCCGCGCCTAACCTACTTGAACTCTCCTTACGTTGAGCAGTCTGATATCCCGGATTTTGACGCAAGTGAAGCCACCATGACCTACTCCCAAGCGTTTTCTCACAGTCGCTTTAGCGGTAATGACCGTATCGGTGACACGGAGCAAATCGCCCTGGGGTTAGAAAGTCGCTTTTACGACACCAACAACGTGAATCGCTGGACACTTCGCGGCGGGCAGGTGTTTTACATGAAAGACCGTCGGGTGGACATTGATGGGGATACGGGCGAAGTGGTGGACAATGATAAGCGCAGTGCGATCTTAACCTCCGCTTCTTATAATGGTGACACCTACACATTGACCAATAACTTTAACTACGATTTGGATCAAGAACGTGTAGATCTTGCGCAAACTGCTATGAAATACACGCCTGACAGTGGCGTTGTGTTAAATCTTAGTTTCTCATACGTGTACGATGAAGATGATGATGAAATGACTAAGCAGTCTAATTTTTCCACCATCATCCCATTGAACGAAAACTGGCACCTCTTTCACCAGCAAACCTATGATTGGCTAGATGAAGAAGAAACCAAAAAAGTGAATGGACTCGGGTATGAAAACTGCTGTGTTAAAGTGTCCCTTAGCCACCAGCGCTGGCGAGACGATGACGGCATATACGACGAAGGCATTTATTTACAATTTATTTTACGTAGTTTAAGTGGTGTGGGACGACAAAACTCAGACACCTCAAGCATTGCAAATGACTACTGGAACGCAGGCAAAGTCGGATACTAATGATGTATAAATTTATTCTTTCACTCTTCCTCTGTACTTTTATTTGGGCATCGGTCCCGGCATCCGCCGCACCGCAAAAGCTTGACGGCATTGTAGCCATCGTCGACTCAAAAGCCATTTTGAGCAGCGACATAGACAACCGTTTTCAAGTAATTAAAGATCGTATCCCTGGTGGAGTGTTAACCGACACCATCCGCCGCCAAATCCTTAACCAGCTGGTTGAAGAAGCCATGCAGGTGAATTACGCACGTAAGCTTGGGATTCGCGCCAGCAGTGGTGAAGTGGATCGCGCCATTTTAAGTGTGGCTTCCAACTTCCAAACGGACATCGCAGGTCTAAGGGACATTCTGTCAGGGCAAGGCATCGACTACTCCCGATACCGCCAACAGATTGAAAATGAAATCCTAATCGGTAAGTCTCGCCAGCAGGTGGTGCAGTCTCGCATTTCCATCACTGAGCAAGAGATCGATGACTTCTTAGATCGCCAGGCTCAAAAAAGCAATCGCAAAGACGAATACCGTCTTCGTCATATCGTTATTCGAGCCACAGACCTTGAAGAGACTCGCGCCAAGATTGACGAGATCGCTCAAAACATTAACTCTGAGCAAGACTTCATTAATCAAGCCATCGCCAACTCTGAAGGCCAATTTGCTATTCAAGGGGGAGACCTAGGCTGGCGAAAAGCCAATGAGCTACCTCGCCTGTTCACCCAAGCCATTGAAACTCAAAAGGGCCCTTTGATCGGCCCACTGCAAAGTAACGCAGGGTTTCATTTACTATGGGTAGTGGAAAAACAATCCAATAATGAAGCCTACCAGCAAGAAACCAAAGTCAGCCATATTCTGGTTCGACCAAACGAAATCCGTAATGATCAACAAACCCAAGCTTTTGCAGAACAACTCTACAAGCGTTTGCAAAATGGTGAAGACTTCGCTGAATTAGCCAAATCTTACAGTGAAGACCAAGGCTCTACCCTTCAAGGGGGTGACCTAGGTTGGGTAACGCCAGGTGCCATGGTGCCGGAATTTGAGCAAGTCATGAATACTACTGACGTGGGCGATATCAGTACCCCATTCCGTTCTCAGTTTGGTTGGCACATTTTGACCGTTGACGGCCGCCGTCAGACTGATATCAGTGAACAAGTGCAACGTAAAAACGCAGAGCAAGCTTTGATTGCACAGAAGCGCGACTTCGTCATCGAAACCTGGCTATCTGAGCTACGTGCAGACTCTTTCATTGAACGCAAAGCAATTAACTAAGTGGATGACCCAGTGACTCAACCAACTATTGCCATCACCTCAGGAGAGCCAGCAGGGATTGGCCCTGATATTGTTCTCGGAGCTCTACAAGCATCTTTCGATGCAAAACTGGTAGTCGTTGGTGATCCTGGAGTCTTTTCTGAACGGGCCAAAGCCCTAGGCATTCCCGCTCAGATCCGCACACTTAGCTCTCTCGAGGCCTTGCCGCCTCATCAGCCTGGCACGGTTCAAATATGGCCTACTGCACTGGGTGAAACAGTTCAAGCGGGCACATTAAATGTAGCTAACGCTCCCTATGTGCTCGAAACCTTACGTATCACAGGGCAAGGCTGTTTAGACGGTGTCTTTGATGCAGTGGTGACACCTCCGGTTCACAAGGGGGTGCTATGTGAAACTGGAGAGCACTTCTCTGGCCACACAGAATTTTTCCAACATCTTTGTAACAGCCCTCAAGTGGTCATGATGTTGGCAAGTCAAGCCATGCGTGTGGCCTTAGTAACCACTCACTTACCACTAAAAGACATTGCGGCTGCTATTACCCCAGAGACACTTAAAACCGTGGCTCGAGCACTCCATCAGGATCTCAAAACCCGTTTTGGCTGCGACCAACCACGCATTCTCGTATGCGGCCTTAACCCGCACGCTGGGGAAGATGGTCACCTAGGCAGAGAAGAAATCGACGTTATCATTCCTACTTTGAATGAGCTACGCAGTGAGGGCCTAACGTTAATCGGTCCACTCCCTGCCGATACTCTTTTTCAGCAAAAATACCTTGAAGAAGCAGACTGTGTCCTCGCTATGTATCACGATCAAGGGCTTCCTGTGTTAAAGTACTCAGGATTCGGGAATGCTGTGAACATAACATTAGGGCTTCCCATTATCCGAACATCCGTTGATCACGGTACGGCTCTTGATTTAGCCGGAACAGGAAAAGCAAGTGATGGCAGTTTAAAAGTTGCCATCGAAAATGCCATCACCATGGCAAATAACGCCCAAAAAAGTATCTAAATGAGCAAATCACACCCTCACAAAGCCAGAAAACGCTTTGGTCAAAACTTTTTACATGATGCTGGGATCATTCGCCGCATCGTCGCTTGTATTGCCCCAAAAGAAGGTCAACGTATTGTTGAAATCGGCCCCGGTAAAGGCGCCCTAACGGAAGGCATTATCAGCGTTACCAAACGCATGGATGTGGTGGAATTGGACCGGGATCTGATTCCAATTTTGCGGGTTAACTTGTTCCGTTACCCAGACCTTGTGGTTCACGAAGCAGACGCCATGAAGTTTGACTTCCTGAGCTTGACCGAACAAGGCAACATTCGTGTTGTCGGTAATCTGCCTTATAACATTTCTACGCCGCTTATCTTCCACTTACTCAGTTTTGCTGATCATATTGACGACATGCACTTTATGTTGCAAAAAGAAGTCGTTGATCGCCTTGCGGCACGTCCAGGGGATAATCTTTACGGACGTTTAAGTGTTATGGCACAGTATTACTGTCAAGTGGACAATCTATTCATCGTTGGCCCTGAATCCTTTGATCCACCACCAAAAGTGGATTCCGCCATTGTGCGTATGACACCACATAAGACCTTGCCTTATGTGGCCGAGGACTTAAAACAGTTAGAAGACAGTGTGCGAATCGGCTTTCAACAACGTCGCAAGACTTTGAGAAACAACTACAAAGGCGTGCTTAATGATGCCGACTTTGAAGCACTCGGAATTGATCCAACATTGCGCCCTGAGCGTTTAGACGTAAAAGACTTTGTTAACATTGCCAACCATCTAAGCAATAAGGATTAATGCATGCAAGAACACGATATCGTTGTCACCGTTAGAACAGAGTACCTCTCAGAGCAATCTGTCCCAGACGATGACCGTTATGTGTTTGCTTACCACATTACCATGACCAATTGCGGTACCCGCGCGGCTAAACTCTTGTCACGCCATTGGATCATTACCAATGGCGATGAACGAACCCAAGAAGTGAAAGGCGCAGGTGTCATTGGTGAGTATCCGAACTTGGAGTCAGGTGAATCCTACGACTACTCCAGCGGTACAGTGATCGACACCGTTGTTGGCACCATGCATGGTAGTTACCGTTTTTTAAGCGAAGACGGCATTGAATTTGACGCTCCTATTCCGCCATTTACCTTGGCGGTGCCCAACAAAGTTCATTAAGGTTTCCCATGTCTACTTATGTAATTGGTGACATACAAGGATGCTTTACGCCGCTACTAAAGCTGCTTGAGCAAATCCAATATAACCCAAATAATGACGAACTTTGGTTTGCTGGGGATCTGATTAATCGCGGTGATGAGTCCCTTGAAACCCTTCGTTTTATCCGCTCCCTAGGTAACAAATCCAAGGTCATACTTGGCAACCATGATCTGCATTTAATCGCTGTTTCCTATGGCTTTGCCGATCTAAAACGTGGCGATACAGTACACAGTATCCTTAACGCCAGTGACAGAGACGATCTGCTCAATTGGCTCAGATCACAACCCTTATGCCATTATGACCCGTCATTAAACGTTGTAATGACCCATGCAGGTGTCCCTCCTTGCTGGACCTTAGACGACACCCTTCGCCTAAGCAAAGAAGTAGAGACCATGCTGCAGTCTGATCAAGTAGAGGATTTTTTACAGGTCATGTATGGTAATAAGCCGAGTCAGTGGTCAGAAGCACTTACCGGTATGGATCGCCTTCGCGCCATCACAAACTATCTTACCCGAATGCGCTTCTGTCGCGCCGACAGCAAGCTGGACTTGAAGTCCAAAGAAGGTCCGAATACGGCACGTAGTGGTTACGCGCCCTGGTTTACCTTCCCCAGTCAGCTTCCACCCGATACACGAGTTGTTTTTGGCCATTGGGCCGCACTCGAAGGTGTGACTGAACACAGCCATTTCCATGCATTGGACACTGGTTGCGTTTGGGGCGGCACACTTACCGCCATGAGACTGGAAGACAATACTCGCTTCAGCACCCCGTGTAACCTAACTTGAGAGAAACATGAGCACATATTCCTGTATTGACGTGAATGACGCCCTGGCCATCATCGAAAATGACGCAATCATCGTAGACATCCGTGATGCGGTGAGCTTTGCCACCAGTCATATGAGCAATGCTATAAGCCTTAATAATGATAATGTGCAAGAGTTCATCGACACTGCCGACAAGGCCAAGCCAGTCATTGTATGTTGCTACCATGGCAATAGCAGTAAAGGTGCAGCAGAATACATTGCCGCCCAAGGCTTTCAAGAAGTCTATTCATTAAACGGTGGCTTTAGCCAGTGGAGCGCCATGTTCCCTGAGCAATGTGAGCTGGGTCAGTAATGGCCCCCACGCCAAACACCTACCTCGTCGGCGGAGCCGTTCGAGACGAGCTACTCAAACTCACCGTAAAAGACAAAGACTGGGTCGTCACAGGCGCCTCTCCCGAGCAAATGCTTGCCCAAGGTTACCAACAAGTGGGCAAGCAATTCCCTGTTTTCCTGCACCCTGACACCAAAGAAGAATACGCCCTCGCTCGCAAAGAGCGTAAGCAAGGAGCCGGCTATACCGGCTTCATCTGTGATTTCTCCCCTGATATTCGATTGGAAGAAGATCTAGAACGCCGAGATCTAACCATTAACGCCATTGCTAAAAGTAAAGACGGGGACTTGATCGACCCATTTGGTGGTCAGCAGGATTTAGAAAATCGCATCATTCGACACGTATCCGATGCCTTCGTAGAAGATCCATTAAGGGTATTACGAGTGGCTCGTTTTATGGCACGGTTCGCGGGTTTTGGTTTTAGCATTGCCCCTGAAACGATGGCTTTAATGCAGCAAATCTCTGCCTCAGGTGAGCTCTCGACCCTAACACCTGAGCGGGTCTGGCGGGAAACCGAAAAGGCTTTGTTAAGCGATCACCCCCATGTCTATTTTGATGTATTGCAATCCTGCCATGCTTTAAGTGAGCTGTTTCCAGGGCTTTGCTATACCAGTGAGCCGCTTGCGCCCAATTGGGACAAACACAGCCGCTGGGCACTGATCACCCATAACACGCCGTTAGACACCCTGACGCAGCTAAATTCTCATCTCAGAGCACCAAACCAATATGCTTGGTTCAGTGAGCAAAGTCGTGAATTTTTAGAGCACTGTGCATTACCGCTAACCGCTGAAACATGGGAATCTTGGCTAACGCGAGTGGCTGCCGTGAAGAAGCCCCAACCCTATGAAAAGCTAGCCACCCTCCTAGCTAAACTCACCAAAACACACTTGGCTGACTGGCTGAGCCTTAGATCGAGCATTGCCAGTATTAATGCCCAAGCCCTTATGAAGCAAGGCTATGCTGGAGCGGAACTAGGGGAAGCTTTAAAGCGCACGCGCATTGAAACATTGGCTAGGTTAAGCAACCCGCTTATTGAGCAAAATGGGAAGAAATGATGCGCCAGTCAAAGGAATCCAAAACTGGCGCTAATTGAAAGGACCTTATGCAGTACGGCGAATTTTTACGCCTACCGCACGAGCTGCTGGCACAGCCCCAGGCTTTCTTAAGGTCATAGTGATGGTCGTCAGATTAAAGACTTCGATCAGCTGTGCACATAAGCGTTCTGCCAACGTTTCAATAAGCTCAAACTGTTTCGTGCGGCAAAACTCGATGATGGCGTTGGAAATGGCTTCGTAATCTAGGGTTTTACTCAGATCATCGTCCATAGCCGGCACTCGATTATCGTGTTCCATTTCAATATCAAAGACAAGATCTTGCCAAATCTCTTTTTCCCATTCGTACACACCAATCACAGCACGGGTATGCAACCCTTCAATAAAGACGGTATCCAAGATCATTGCGCTGCTCCATTTACGTTTTCCAATTCAGATAAGGGCCAGCGGGCACGAATCGATAGATTCAGAGGCGACGACTGCCCAACCAACAAGCGCTGGGCACCCGCATAGGCAATCATGGCGCCGTTATCGGTACAGAATTCAGGACGGGCGTAAAAAACACTTGAGTTGATTTTTGCTAGCTGAGTTTCCAATTGAGACTGCAAGCGTTTATTGGCACTGACTCCCCCCGCAATAATCAACTGGGTTAGACCTTCTTGCTCCAGTGCACGACGACACTTGATCACCAAGGTATCGACAATGGCTTGCTCAAAGGCCAAAGCCACATCCCCTTGAAACTGATCGTTAAAAGCCTCTTTATCCAAAGCATCATGAACAGCTGTTAAAAAGGCCGTTTTCAAGCCACTAAAACTAAAGTCCAACCCTGGGCGATCTGTCATAGGGCGAGGAAATTTAATCCCTGCATCTGGATTTCCCTTTTGCGCCAAAGCCGCAATGTATGGACCACCCGGGTACGGCAAACCAATCATTTTTGCCGCTTTATCAAAAGCCTCCCCAGCCGCATCATCCAGAGACTGCCCAAGTAACTTATACTCACCAATAGCATCCACACGCACGAGCTGAGTATGTCCACCAGACACCAGCAAGGCAACGAATGGCATTTTAGGCTGCTTTTCTTCCAGCATAGGGGCCAACAAATGACCTTCCATATGGTGCACGCCTAACGCCGGAATGCCTAAAGAGTAAGCCAAAGAACGACCAATCGTCGCACCCGCCATTAGGGCTCCGACCAGCCCTGGGCCTGAAGTATAGGCAATAGCGTCCAAATCTGACTTCTTCAAATTCGCGTCCGCTAAGACTTCTTCAATCAGTGGCAGAGTTTTGCGTACATGGTCGCGAGAGGCCAATTCAGGCACCACACCACCGTACTCCGCATGCTGTGCGATCTGGGTATAAATTTTGTGGGTGAGTAGCCCTTTATCTGTGTCATAAATGGCGATTCCGGTTTCGTCACAGGACGTCTCTAGACCTAAAACTTTCATGGTATTCCTACGCGGTAAGATTTATGGCCTATTGTAACGTATCCATAAGTTGATGGCAGTCTATTAAGTCGATAAAAAATACAAAGGGTTGGACAGATGATGGGCATTACATTATAATGCGCCCCGTTTTTATCGTTTAAATAATAGGCAGGTGATTTTTTACCGTCCCCCTCTCCCTACAGGCTACAGGCAGGGACACCCCAGAAAAAGACCTTAAATATCTAAAGAGACAACTTAATCAAACTTTAGATACAACACTACAGCCACGCATTACGGCTCGTACCATTGTATTTATGATGAAAAAATCGGTATGATTCGCGCCGTTTTGTGATTACTAAACGTAAAAAATTTATAGGTAATTAGATATGCCACAAGTTAAAGTTAAAGATAACGAGCCATTTGACATTGCACTACGTCGCTTCAAGCGTTCTTGCGAAAAAGCAGGTATCCTTGCTGAAGTTCGTCGTCGTGAGTGCTACGAAAAACCAACAACTCTTCGCAAGCGCGCTGCAGCGGCTGCTGTTAAGCGTCACGCTAAGAAAGTATCTCGCGAGCAGAAGAAATTCCAACGCTTGTACTAAGCGACTACATTTTGCTCCATTAAGAGCAAGTTGTAATACGCCGTAGAGATATACGCTTTACGATAAGAATCGGCTAGTTCTACAACTAGCCGATTTTTTTTGCTTCAATAAAACGATTATTACCCTTGAGGAAGACAACGATGTCAGAACTGAAAAAGCAGATCTCCGATGCACTCAAAACATCTATGCGCGCCAAAGAGAAAGAGCGCGTTACTATCATGCGTACCATTCAAGCAGAAATTAAGCGCGTTGAAGTAGATGAACGTATCGATGTTGATGATGCTCGTGTACTGGTCATTTTGGACAAAATGGTAAAGCAGCGTAAAGACTCTTATCAGCAATTTATGGACGGCGGACGTGAAGACCTAGCGGAAACCGAAAAGAAAGAAATGGATGTGATCGCTGAGTTCCTTCCACAGCCACTGAGTGACGAAGAAGTGACAGCCATTGTCAAAGCCGCCATTGAAGAAACTGGTGCTTCCAGCATGCAACAAATGGGCGCAGTGATGGCTATCGTCAAGCCACAAGTTCAAGGCCGCGGCGACATGTCAGTGGTTAGCAAACAAGTAAAAGCCCTATTAGGCTAAGGCAACCTTTATGGCGGGACGTATTCCAGACCAGTTCATCGACGAGCTATTAGCTCGCACTGACATTACCGATGTGGTTGCGTCTCGCATCACCGTTAAAAAGACGGGCTTAAATTACTCTGCCTTATGCCCTTTTCATAACGAAAAAACGCCATCTTTTAGCTTAAACCCGAACAAGCAGTTCTATTATTGCTTTGGCTGCGGTGCTGGTGGCAACGCCATTTCTTTTGTCATGGAGCATGATCACCTAGACTTTGTGGAAGCCATTGAAGTACTTGCCAAAGACGCTGGCATGGAAGTGCCCCGAGAGCAAGGTGCGCCAGATCGTTATGAACAAAACGCCGAACTACTCAAACGCCTCAGCGAAAGTGCGACTTTTTTCCAGCGTCAGCTGTTAGAAAGCTCACACAAAGACAAGGCCAAAGACTATCTGGCCAAAGAGCGAGGCTTATCGGGTCAGATTGCGAAAGTCTATGGCCTAGGCTTCGCCCCTCCAGGCTGGGACAACCTTCTCAAAGCCATCGGCCCTCGGGCCGAGCAGCAAGAGCAGCTACTCCAGGGCGGCATGCTCATAGAGAAAAAAGACCAAGCTGGGCAATATTACGACCGTTTTCGTGATCGCATCATGTTTCCAATCCGCGATACTCGTGGGCGGGTTATTGCTTTTGGTGGCCGAGCATTTGGTGACGAAAAACCCAAATATCTAAACTCACCAGAAACCCCAGTTTTTCATAAGAACCTCGAACTTTACGGTTTATACGAGGCGAAACAAAACACCACCACCCTGGATCACATCATAGTCGTTGAAGGCTATATGGATGTGATCGTGCTGGCACAACATGGCATCACCAATGCTGTAGCCACACTTGGCACCTCGGTAAACAGTCAGCACTTTAAGAAACTCTTTAAGTTAGTGGATAAGGTAACTCTTTGTTTCGATGGAGATAAAGCTGGTCGCGCTGCCGCTATAAGAGGACTAGAGGCCACTCTGCCCGTTATACAAGATGGCAAACAGGTGCGTTTTTTATTCCTACCGGAAGGGGAAGATCCCGATTCACTGGTCCGTAAAACCGGTAAAGAAGCATTTCTTGAGCGTCTAGACGATTCTTCGTCATTGGCCCATGTTTTGTTTGAACATGCACGATCCCTTGTCACCCTTGGAGACGAAGAAGGGGAAGCCCAGTTTACCCAGAATGCTATGGCTTTGATTCAAAGCATCCCCAAGGAAGTCACCCTTCGCTCCCTGCTAGTGAAACAACTATCAGACCAATCGGGACTAAGCTCTGAAACACTGACAGCCAATGCGCCAACACCACGTCATCCGGCAGCACCGCAAACCAACTCAAATCATGCACCGCAAGTGTCACATGATTATGAACCTTATGGCTACGATGATGGTTATGAGCCCCACGGTTACGATGATGGACACGCGCCCTACCAAGATATGCCCATGGATCAATCTGGGGGTTATCAAGGGAAACAGGGATTCGACTCAAAAGGCAGCTTCAAAGGCAAAGGAAAGTGGCAAAACAAAGGAAAATGGCAGAAAGACGACGGTCCGACCTTTGCCCCTCTTCAAGCAGGCCTGAGCCGCATCGCACACGCTACCCTTTGCTTGTTGATGCACCCCTCCATTGCCCGAGACATTGATGTGCCTGATCCCCTTTTGGCTGGAGACACCCCAGACCGCCAAGCCTTTAGCCGTGTTTGGCGTTATTTTAATAAGTACCCTGAGCACAATACTGGACACCTGCTTTATCAAGAGCGCAATCAAGTACTGCTGGATACGATTTACGGCTTGTTAAATCACCCGGACGCCACCACTAAACAGAAGATAACCAATGCCAAACAGGAGGTTCTCGACATGATTGAAGAACAAACTGAGGCACTTGGATTAAATTCTAGTATTCAACGGTTGAAAACCCGAGGCAATGACGCCATAAACAGTACAGAAACTCAGCAAGAACTGCGTGCTCTAATGGAGCAGCTACGGAAGAAGAAGTCATAATTATTGACTAATTTTCGGCCAAAAAAAGGTAGGATATCTGGATAAAATCCGGAATTTTTGTTATAATCCGCCGCTTGCTAAACTCCCAACGAATTTCTAAATGATAGGTTGTCGAATGCCAGACACTCAACAGTCACGTCTTAAAGAGCTGATCGCCAAAGGTAAAGAACAAGGTTACTTAACTTTCTCGGAAGTTAACGACCATCTGCCTGATGACCTTTCTGATCCGGAGCAGGTTGAAGAAATCATTGCCATGATTAACGACATGGGCATCGTGGTTTCTGAATACGCACCCGATAAAGAAAACCTTCTTATGGAAGAAGGCGATTCAACCGATGACGATGCAGCAGAAGAAGCTGCAGCAGCCCTAGCCGCTGTAGAAGGTGATGTGACCCGCACCACCGATCCTGTGCGTATGTACATGCGCGAAATGGGTACCGTAGAGCTTCTAACTCGTGCTGGTGAAATTGCAATCGCGAAACGTATCGAAGAAGGTACCCGTGAAGTTATGGCAGCCCTGTCTTACTTCCCAGGTGCCGTTGATCTATTGATCAACACCTACGACCGTGTCGTCGAAGAAGAAGGCCGCTTGAGCGACATTTTCAGCGGCTTCATTGATGGCGATGGCGAAGAGCCTTACTTTGAAGAACTAGAAGACAACACACCGGAAGAAACGGAATCAGATGAATCTGACTCAGACAGTGATGATGACGAAGATTCTAGCGAAGAAGAGAACGAGACAGAAAGCGGCCCAGACCCAGAAGAAACAGCTTTACGTTTCAATGAAATCCGCCGTCTAAATGACGAAGTTCTTGTCTTGATCGAAAAGCATGGTCGCGACTCTAAGCAAGTTTCTGAGAAGCAAGAAGAATTGAGCGTTATGTTTGCGCCAATTAAACTGGCTCCGAAATTGTTTGAAGATCTTATCGACCGCGTTCGTTCACGTATGGACAAGCTACGTGAGCAAGAGCGTTTGATCATGCAATTGTGTGTTCGTAAAGCGGGCATGCCTCGTACTGAGTTCTTGAAACGTTTCCCGAACAACGAAACCAACACTGAATGGCTACAAGAGCGCATCGATGCTGGCACGAATTACTCAGCTGGTTTGGAAGAAAACCAAGCTGAATTCAACCGCTGTCAACGTAAACTTCGCGGTATTTCTAAAGACACAGGTTTAAGCATTCCTGAGCTAAAAGAAATTAACCGTCGCATCTCTATCGGTGAGACCCGTGCTCGCCGTGCGAAGAAAGAAATGGTGGAAGCCAACCTACGTTTGGTTATCTCCATTGCGAAGAAGTACACCAACCGTGGCCTACAATTCTTGGATTTGATCCAAGAAGGTAACATCGGTTTGATGAAAGCGGTTGATAAGTTTGAATACCGCCGTGGTTACAAGTTCTCTACTTATGCAACTTGGTGGATTCGTCAGGCGATCACACGTTCGATTGCAGACCAAGCGCGTACTATCCGTATTCCGGTACACATGATCGAAACGATCAACAAGCTGAACCGTATCTCTCGTCAAATGCTACAAGAGATGGGCCGTGAAGCAACGCCGGAAGAATTGGCAGTACGCATGGACATGCCAGAAGACAAGATCCGTAAAGTATTGAAGATTGCCAAAGAGCCGATCTCTATGGAAACCCCAATCGGTGACGACGAAGATTCGCACCTAGGTGATTTCATCGAAGACGATGGCGCAGAATCTCCAATCGATACGGCCACCATTGAAGGCTTGAAAGAGTCTACTACCATGGTGCTTGCAGGACTGACAGCCCGTGAAGCAAAAGTATTGCGTATGCGTTTCGGTATCGATATGAACACTGACCACACACTTGAAGAAGTCGGTAAGCAGTTCGATGTTACCCGTGAGCGTATTCGTCAGATCGAAGCGAAGGCATTGCGTAAACTACGTCACCCAAGCCGTTCTGAACACTTACGTAGCTTCCTAGACGAATAATCAAACGTCTAAAGCCAACACTCAAAAAAGCCACCAGCACCTGGTGGCTTTTTTTTATTCCCATCCGCCCTATTTTTGTCATACACTCAAAGTACGCTCATTACTCAAAGAGAGTAGCTTGTCGTATATGGTAGTAAACGTAGTTAATGACCAAGCAAAGAGTTTCCCCATCGAGAGCCCTGCCTCTCACAGCTTTCTTCGCGCCATTGTTGGCACCATTCACCCACAACTTAAACAGAACACTTCCAACTCATTGTTACGTCCTACGCACTTCCCACGACCCGCTCATCTAATGGATTATTTATCTCTATGTAGAGGAGAGAAGTACTATGGAAAAAATCTATGTTCTAGATACCAATGTATTACTTCACGACCCAATGGCGATTTATTCCTTCGCCGAGCACAAGGTGGTCATTCCCATGACGGTATTGGAGGAGCTTGATGAAATAAAAGACAGAAGAGATAAAGACGTAAGTCGAGAAGCACGACTTGCCATCAACATCATCGACAAAATGGTCGGTGATGCCAGTCCGAAAGAGCTGCAATCAGGGGTCCCTATCCATGCCCCAGAATCAGAACAGGCACAAAAAGCCACCGGCACCCTTGCGGTGTTCCCCGACCAACAAATCACCCAGCTCGACAACGTTCCCTTCCTTAACGGCAATCACCACCACGCCAATGACAACCGTATTATCAACGTTGCCTTGAGCCTACAAGCCACCACCCCAAGAGCCTCCGTTTGCCTAGTGACCAAAGACATTAACATGCGCATTAAGGCCAAGGGCTCTGGCCTTGAGCGAGTTGAAGACTACCGTAAAGACAAAGTGCTCGACGATGTGGACTTACTGAACAAGGGTTATGTCCACATTGAAGGGACTTTCTGGGGCCATATTACAGATGTCCATACAGAAACTCATGGAGCGCATACGGTTCACAAGATCAAGAAAGACGAATTACCGACCTTGTATTTAAATATGTTCATTGTGGATGATGAGGAGTTCACAGGCTTTATCGTTAACCTTGATGAAACTTACCTCTATGTACTGGACATTAATCGCCAGAGTCTCATGCATCAGTCCTTCTGGGGCATTCAACCGCGCAACTTAGAGCAGGCCATGGCCTTTTACTTATTACGCCATGACAACAGCGATATGATGGTCATGACAGGACCAGCAGGCTCAGGTAAAACCCTATTAGCATTGGCCTACGCCCTTCATGTCACCATGGAAGAAAAGCGCTTCAATAAAATCATTGTCGCTCGATCTACCCCGCCCCTTGCGGAAGACATCGGCTTTTTGCCTGGTACGGAAGAAGAGAAAATGGCCCCATGGTTGGCGGCCTTTGATGACAACTTAGAAGTACTCCATGGCAGTGATGAGCATGCGGTCAGCTCCATTGATTACGTAAAACAAAAGGCCAACATTCAGTTCAAATCGCTAAACTTTATGCGCGGTCGCTCCTTTAATAATGCGTTGATCATAGTGGATGAAGCCCAAGGCCTCACTCAATTTCAACTTAAATCCATCGTCACCCGCATCGGCGCCAATTCCAAAATTATCGTTCTTGGCAACTTGGCACAGATTGATAACAAATACATCACCCCCCTCACTTCAGGTCTCACGTACCTAGTGGAACGCTGTAAAGGGTTTAAATACACCAGCATCATGCACGTTAATGGTATTGAACGTAGCCGTCTGGCAGAGTTCGCAGAAGAAAACCTTTAATCTTTCCTTGATACATTGATACACAAAAAAAGGGAGCCAATTGGCTCCCTTTTTTAGCAATCCGTATTTATACGCTTGCTAAGATTTTCTTCAATTCTGCCGCTAACTCAGGATTAGTCAGCTCGCCTTTTTCCACATCAAAATTATCGTTAAAAGACGGTACAGATAAACTGCCCTTTAAATCCATCGCAAAAAAGCCCGCTGAGTTAACCGCCCCAGCTAATACGTTGCTAGCTCCCGCAGAGCCAGGAGAAGTAGATAGCAATACGGTTGGCTTGCCTTGGTAGACCTTCATGTCGATACGAGACGCCCAATCGAACAAGTTCTTGTATACAGCGGCATAAGAACCATTGTGCTCAGCAAACGAAATCAATACTGCGTCCGCCGCGCCAATCTTATCGAAGAACTGCTGCGCCAATGGGTGCATGCCATCCTCCGTTTGGCGTTCAATGCTGTACAAAGGCAATTCGTAGTCATTCATATCTAGAATTTCTACTTCCGCACCTTTGTCTGCAGCAAGCAGATTTGCCGCATGGGTGACCAATTGTTTGTTAATGGATGCTTTGTGGTTCGTTGCAGCAAAAGCCAATACTTTCATGTTCGTTCCCTTCTCATGTTTTAAAAACAGACACATTAACGTGCCGCTATTCGTTTCTGATAATAAATCATACCCATGGCAAATAGATTACCAAAAGCTAATGACTATAGTGTATGCCTAATTCCGTCGTAATTATTTCAACAATTGAGGAAGCTTCCTACCGTAGGTAAAATGCCCACCATCATTCAGCTGAATCCACCTAGTTAACACAGGTCTTTTATGAAATTCATGATTAAACTACTTCGCAATCTGCTTGGGGGCATCATCGCTCTAGCAGATGTCCTCACTCGCGGTACAAAACAAAAACGCTCTCCAGAGCAACAGCAAGCGGTCAACATTGAAGCCAATCAAATGGCCTTGTACCAATTCTTTGCTTGCCCGTTCTGCATTAAAACACGCCGAGCCATGTATAAACTCAATCTTCCAATTGAGAAGCGCAGCGCATCAGAAGGCTCCCAATACCGTACTGAACTAGAGCAACAAGGTGGAAAAGTAAAAGTGCCTTGCCTACGCATTGAACAAGACGGGAAGGTCCAATGGCTATACGAATCTTCCGAGATCATCCAATACCTTCAAAAGCGCTTCGCCTAACAGGTCAGGTGAACACTCAGGGCGCCTAAGCTGCGCCCTGTTCAAATGCCAAGATGTTTTCGAAGGCTAAGCGGAAGTAGAGCTCATAGCTATTTTTCTCCACATAGCCTAAATGTGGCGTTGCCACCACATTAGGTAATGCCAATAAAGGTTCATTAGCTGGGGTGGCTGGCTCATTCACATACACGTCGATCGCCGCCATCTTGCTTGGTTCAGCAGTCATGACCTCCAACAGCGCATTAGGTGCCACCAATTCCGCACGACTGATGTTAACGAACAAGGCGTCCGGTTTCATCGCCTGCAGATCCTCTGCCGTGACACAGTATTGCGTCACCTGATTTAAACGCAGATGTAAGGACACTATGTCCGCTGTGGCGAAAAATGCTTCTTTGGACTCCGCCGCCTGAAAACCATCCGCCTGAGCCTGTTGTCGCGAACCTTCGCTGCCCCAAACTAACACTGACAGATCAAACGCTTTGGCGTATTGAGCAATACGTCGGCCAATTTTACCGTAGCCCCAAATCCCCAGCGTCAGACCACTAAGAGTGCGACCTAAGCCACGACCTTGAGAGGACTGCCAATTCCCTTGTTGTAGTTGTGCTCCATAGGTATCTAAATGGCGAGAAGCAGACATAATCAATGCCCAACACAACTCAGAAGGTGCTACAGGAGAACCACGCCCTTCCAACACCTTAACCCCATATTGCTCACACATTTCTGGATCAATATGATTACTCACCTTACCTGTTTGGCTAATGACTTTTAAATTAGGCAAGTTGGCAAGTAGATTTTCGGTAATCACGGTCCGCTCTCGGATCAACACAAGGGCTTCAATGTCTTGCAGCTTCGAAATCAAGTCTGCTTCAGGGTAGGTATCATTAAAGACGCTCACTTGATGAGCGTTTAATAACTCAAAACAGGATAGAGTTCTCACTGCATCCTGATAATCGTCCAAAATTGCGATCTTCACAGGGCCTCCTGGTGGCATTGTTATTATGATCTGGGCTCATTTGTGAGCGTTAAGCTAGTGTAACTCTGAATCCCACAAAAGCTCTAATAGTGAATCCCAACTATCGACGCTCATAATTTAAAGCCAATTATTTCGGCCATACAAACAAAAACGCCCCGCAAAATTTAGTTTGCGAGGCGTTTTAAAATCTATCTAACAGGACGATTACTGAACAGATTTGGCTAACTCAGTAATCTCATCCCATTTACCTGCACGGACAAGATCCGTTGGCACAATCCAAGAACCACCTACACATAGCACATTATCTAGCGCTAGGTAGTCTTTGAAGTTGCTCGCACCGATCCCACCAGTAGGGCAGAAACGGATCTGAGGCAATGGACCACCAAACGCTTTCAACGCTTTCACGCCACCATTAACTTCCGCTGGGAAGAATTTGAAATGGTCGTAACCGTACTCCATCCCCAATAGGATGTCAGAGATGGTCGCCACCGCTGGTAGGTATGGAATGTCGTACTCTTTACCTACTTTCAATAGATCAGGAGTTGCCCCAGGGCTGATGATGAACTGCGCCCCTGCTTCCACCGCCTGTACGTACTGCTCACGGCTACATACAGTACCTGCGCCCACAATAGCATCAGGCACTTCTTTGCGTAGGGCCGTGATGGCCTCTAACGCAGCTTCGGTACGCATGGTGACTTCAAGCACAGGAACACCGCCAGCAACCAAGGCTTTACCTAGATTCACTGCTTGCTCTGCGCTGTCCACTACGATCACAGGTACAACGGGGGTTGCCGTCATAACTTGAGCGGCTGTATAAGCTGCCATAATACGTTTCTCCTAAAACTTAATAGTCGTGCCAGTTACGGCCATCTTTAATCGGTAATGCCATGGATGCAGCAGGTCCCCAAGAACCGGAAGCATACTCTTTTGGTCGCTCACTGGTTTGATTCCATGCGCCCATGATGCCATCTACCCATTTCCAAGCCGCTTCTACTTCGTCGTAGCGCATGAACAAAGTAGCATCGTCACGCATTACGTCTAACAATAGACGCTCATAAGCCTCAGGACTACGTTTGTTCTGGAAGGCTTCACTCAAACTTAGGTTCAAATCAACTGGTTGAAGGTTCATACCTTCACCCGCTCCTGGCACCTTATTCATAACCGTTAAAGAGATTTTCTCTTCTGGCTGAAGACGGATCACCAACTGGTTGCGCTGCAACTGGCGATTGCTTTCATCATTAAAGATGCTGTGTGGAATAGACTTGTATTGAATTACGATCTCAGAGTAACGCTGACCAAGGCGCTTACCAGTACGAAGGTAGAAAGGCACCCCAGCCCAACGCCAGTTGTCGATGTCTGCACGTAAAGCGACAAACGTCTCTGTACGAGACTCTGGGTTAGACCCTTCTTCGTCGAAGTAACCTTGTACTTCTTTACCATTGATCATGCCTTTAGCGTACTGACCACGGACAGTTTTCGTGTAGGCGTTCGCACCCTCGATTGGACGTAGGGCTTTCAGTACCTTGATTTTTTCATCTCGCACAGAATCTGCATCGTTGCGACCAGGAGGCTCCATCGCCACCAAACACAACAACTGTACAAGGTGGTTTTGCACCATGTCACGTAGGGCACCGGCTTTGTCGTAGTAGCCCCAGCGGCCTTCCACACCCACAGTTTCAGACACAGTAATTTGTACGTTATCAATGTGCGCACTGTCCCAAAGAGGTTCAAACAAGGTGTTACCGAAGCGGATCGCCAACAAGTTTTGAACCGTCTCTTTACCAAGGTAGTGGTCGATACGGAAAATTTGCTTCTCGCCAAAGTTTTGCGTCACTTCGTCGTTGATGGCGCGAGAAGAGGTCAAGTCACGACCCAGTGGTTTTTCAAGTACCACACGCATACGTTCTTGGTTCAAGCCGTTGTTCGCCAATGAAGAACAAATAGAGCCAAAAAGGTCAGGAGAAGTCGCTAGGTAGAACACCACATCTTTGTCATCTTCACCCACATTGTGATCGTTGAAACGGGCAAAATCTGACTCTTGCTGGGCATCCACAGACACATAGCTCAAGCGCTCTTTGAAGCGTGGCCAAGTCTTTTCGTCACCGATGCTTTTCGGTACGAATTCGTCTAGCGCAGCACGTACTTTTGCTTGATAATCTGCAGCGCTCATGTCGCGACGAGAGGCACCAATAATGCGAGTGTTTTTCGCTAACAGACCGTCCATGTCCAAATGATAGAGAGCCGGTAGAAGCTTGCGCATGGCCAAATCGCCACCGCCACCAAAAATCACCACATCACAGGCTTTCAAACTTACCTTCATTGCTTTCTCCAATTCTTTTATTAGGCTTGATTCACAAGATAGGCGGCGTAACACGCACAACCCATCAGCCCGGGGTATTCAGACATAACGACAAACGTAGGGATGGGCGCTACAAAGGCTTTCATGCGCCCTTTGTCTTGCATCGCGTCTCTAAAGGCACTGCGTTTAATGTGCTTAAGGTAGCGCGGCACGATACCGCCGGCAATGTACACACCGCCGCGGCTTTCTACAGACAATACTAGATCACCCGTTACTCGACCTAGAAAAACAAAAAATTGTTCCAGTGTTGCCAGAGCGATTGGATCATCGCCGCGCTCAATGGCTTCACCGATTTCAGGAGCAGTTAAACGCTTTTCAATACCTTCACGGTGAGCAAGCGCTTCGTAAATATTTTCCAGTCCCATGCCAGACAAAACACGTTCAGCGGAAACACGCTTATGACGCTCACGCAAAAAGCGCAGGATATAATCTTCTTGGTCGCTGCAAGTAGACAGGTCAACATGACCACCTTCTCCAGGAAGAACAATATTAGCGCCGTTATCTTGCGGTACAACACATGCCACGCCTAAACCAGTTCCTGCACCTAACACCCAGCATGCCGCTTTGGGATCGACTTCAGTCTGATCACCAATCACTTCCAGTTCACTTTCTGGAATGACTTCTAAACTGTGACCAATGGCATCAAAATCATTTAGGAAAGCAATCTTTTTGTCTAATCCAAAGTGCTCTTGAACCTGTTGGCGAGTGAAGTGCCAAGGGTTATTAGAAAAACGAATCACTTCTTGATTTACCGGACCTGCGATCGCCAACACGATGGCGTCGATAGAATCAAAGTCCACACTGCACTGCTCTACATAAGTCGACACAGCATCAAAGAAGCTCTCGTATTCTTTGCATGAGAAGACTCGCACTTCTTGTGGCTGATACTGATTGATTGGCACCAAGGCAAAACGAGCGTTTGTGCCGCCCAAATCCGCAATCAAAGCGTGAGACATATATAACCTCTTGGTTTTCTAATTTTTTTGAAATTTTACAACGAAAAAGCTCGCGAAAACACCTGAAATAAAAATTTAAGCGCCCAAATGTGTAATAAAATTACAGATCAGCGAATTTTGTTGAGAAACTTGAAGACTTTTGTGGGAACAGATCGCTTACGATTGTTTTTGTAGTTATAGAGGCGCTCATCCGCGAGCTTAAGTAGCTGCTTATAGCTGGTCGGCGAATCGGACAAAACACTGGCACCACCATAGCTGATGGTAATAGGCACCAAGTTGTTTTTGTAGCGCAGCGGGTTCGCTTGTAAATAGTCGTGAATCGACTCTGCAATGTCTATGGCCTGCTCGTAACTCTTACCAGGCATCACAAACACAAACTCATCCCCTGCAAACCGGAACGCTAAACCTTGCTTATACACATGCTTCAACAGGCGTTTCGCTATGTATTCTAGCACTTCATCGCCACAATTGTGTCCTAAGGTATCGTTAATCGACTTAAATGCATCACAATCAATGAAGACAGCGGTCAGATCTCGATCAGACTGCTTACAACGGGCGAATTCTCGATCTAACATGAGCTCCAACTGACGGCGGTTCAATAGCCCCGTTAGTGGGTCTCGGGTGGCGAGATATTCGAGTTTTTCTCTGGCCGTCACATTGCTCAGGCAGATAGAAATCTTGATGGACAGTTGATCCAATAGAAAAGTGTCTTTTACATGGGGATCGTAACGGTGGGGATCTTGATCCGCTTGGCAAAACAAGCCCACCAGCTCCCCGTCAATGGTCAAAGGGGAAATGGCAACGGAACCAATAATGGATCGGTAAGATTGGGGAATCACTTCCCAGTAACGACCAACGTTATCATTGACTAAGACGGTTCTATTACCCGCGCCAATGGCATCCACCATGGCACTGCGTCGGGTGAACAGCACACGGTCTTTTAAACCACTGGTTTTTTCTAAGGTCTCGATCAGGTGCGCCAAAGGAGCTTCATTGATTAGATTGACCCAGACAAAAGGCACATTGAACTGTTTTTGAACTTCCTTTGTCAGTGTGGAAACAAACTGATCACAACGACCAATCGACAGAATGCAGCGTTCGATGTCGAAAAACTTCAACGCGATCTGCTCGTTCTGTCTAACGTTTTCAATCAGCTCATCAATATTGTGCATTCAAGAAATCCAACAGCATAACGGAATCAAACTTGAGGAAAGGCCATGCCCGATAGTATAGACATAAAATTGTCTATTTTTTGACTAATTAGTCTACTATTCAATACCCTTCTTAACGTTTCGTCTATAAAAAACTTTAATTTAATTCGTTGGCTTAATTAAAGAAAATGCTCAACCGCCGATAAGCTATTTATCCAGTGAGACGGCACCTTATGAACATTAGAGACGTATTAGAAACCCAGTTAACAAGTGAAGTACGCCCCGGTGGAAAAGTCTCCGGCAGTGCTAACTTTGCTTTGTTTATGAGTTTGTTTACGCAACCGGGTCCAAGCCTAAGGGAGCAAGCCGACACTCTGAACCAACACCAGCCCCATGCGGTGACACGCCCGATCCAATTTTCTAGTCAAATCAGCGCCAATCCAGGTGCTAATATCGCCCTATTGAAAGCCCTTAGCCAAGAGCCTTTAGCGGAAGGTCCAGCTGCTGCTTACGACGCTGTAGAAGCATTAGACAACCTCATTTCTACCCGCGCCTAGCCCGGCTCCTGTCGACACAAGGCAAACAGCCGACTCCAAGCTTGGCCATGACGTCGGGACGCCGCCAAATAGTGCTGCCAAGGGGCCGACTCTGATGTCATCGAAAACTGCTGTATGAAACTACGCCAGCTGGGACTCTCAAGAGGACTACTATTAATAAGTTGCTCCGTTAGGGGTAACACTTGGTAGGCCCCACGATTGATTCGAGCCATGTAGGGTTGCAGACGATCAATGTAGTGGGCTTCAAACTGTTGCTTTAAAAACTGTATCGGCGCACCGCATACGGCTTCATCAAATGCCAAGCGCTCAATCTGATCACTCACGGCATTTAGATACCAGCTTATATAACTCACGCTGTACAACCATTTACCTAAGTATTCGCTCTGATAGACCGCTTTCATTTGCCCTTCCACCTGTTCACTGGTGACCTTGGGCACATCCGCTAGGTTTGACTCAATACTTGCTAAGGTTTGCAGGGCGATAATAAGCTGCTGGTATTGGGAGGCTTCCGGAGACGTGGGGACATAGCCGTTCGCAAGACTAAAGAAGGTGCTGGTTTCTTCCCCGGCCCACAACATGTTTGAAAATGCTAAAGGCAACTCCTTGGTTTTCACCATGGCCACATGGGCAAGGGTTGTTCGTAATTCCTCGTCCTCGATGTCACAACTTTGAATTGCACGGATGATTTCAAGCTCATAAACAAACCGCTGACTTGTCGCCATGACCTTGCCAAGTATACTATTGCGTTGGCCTGCGAGGGCGCCAACCTCGCAACGTTGCAGTGATAAAAAATCTAATAACCCCACATCAAACTGGCTCAGCTCTGCTTTTCGCTCCCGCAGTGCCGGCAAAGGCAACAACTCAGGTTTTGACCCCAACTCAATCGATACTCGATTCGATCGGTTTAAATCGTTTACATAGGCATCAAACATGGTTTGTGCTTGATAACGACTGTCACAGCCATTCAGCACTAACAGCAACAGTAAACCTAACGCTTTAAAAGAGATACGACTCGTCATGATGAACACACTTCTAATACAAAAACGCGAAGAGATTTCTGAAACCCGCGTCTCGAAAATGGTTTTCCCTAGCACTACCAATCATTATGACACGCTTTTTGGCGGTGAAGCCCTCAAATGGATGGACGAAGTGGCTTACATTGCCGCCACGCGCTTTGCCCGTAAACCAGTGGTTACGATCTCAACTGAGCAAGTGGATTTCAAACGCCCTATTCCTTCGGGTATTTTAGTGGAACTTGTCGCACGAGTGGTGCATGTGGGTCGCACCTCGCTAAAAGTCGAAGTGACTATTTTTCTGGAAGAACTCTACAGCGACAAACGAGAAAAGGCCATCACGGGGCATTTCAACTTCGTCGCCATCGATGAACACAAAAAACCAACCCCCATCTTCCCTGAAGAAGGCTAAAGAAAGCGCTCTAAAGCCCCTGCTCCACCATCTCTTTAATGATACGGGCTTTGACAAAGTGATCGAGCTGATGGGTTTGGATCCACCAAGTGGCCACTTCCATCAGTCTTTGGGGATCGTCGTTTTTATTGGCGAAAAAAGCATAAAATGACACCCCAACATTGTCACCTTTCGCCGCTATTTTCTGATCACAGACAGCGATAATTTTTGCTCTAAGTTCGTCTCTCATCGGTGACCATCTCCTTATGTATGGGCACAAAAAAGCCGCATTGGAGCGGCTTTCTATCGAGTATCTCAAGCTTAATAACGGCGTTTAGCAATCTCTTCCGCCAGTTCATCAAAGCTTTTCTCGGCTTGCATCTTTTGGAACAAGGCTTCGTTGTTACGCATTGAAGTACGCAAGATGCTTTCCGACATGCTTTCCGCTTGCTCTGGGTCTAATCCCACAAGCACAACCAAACCGCCGCTTGGGGTTGGCATTTGACGCACAATCTGAGAGCCAATCAAGGTCTGCTCTGTGATCTGCTTTGTCACCACGCTGTTTACACGGTCAACGGTTTCTGAATCCGCAGCCCCTGTGGTTTCAACATATTGCTTCACCATGTTCTGCACATCGACACTTAACACTTGCGCCAATTCAACACGGGCAGCCGTTGCCGCCATCTGTTTCATATAATTATGTCCAGCAGCGGATTTTTCACTGTAACCCACAGCTGACAACTCTAAACCTTCAACAGGGCCACCACAGACCCAGCTTGGAGCTGGTTGGTTAGAGCCATCCGCAAAAATACATTCTGGTACCGGCGCACTGGCGGTTTCTTCTGGTGTTGAGCTACATGCTACTAACGCCAACGCGACTAATCCGATTCCTGCTGCTTTCATTACCATGTTGTTCCCCTGAGTGGTGTCTGGATCAATTAAACTCAATCTCACTATTTTTACCCAATCCCTAGTATTTAGCTAGCAAAAGCCCCCAAGGAATTGATTTTAGTTAGAGAGTTTTTACTATCAATTCCGACCAAACAGGGTTTAATTTTGAGTACTTCTTGATAATGACTTACTCATATACACCCGCTTAAATCCCGCTTCCTCAAGACGTGCCGTTTCCTGATAACCATAGTGGTTATAGATAGCAATGTTTTGAGACATCAATTCATTGGTGTACAACTCTATCTTGCTAAAGCCTTGCTCTACACCAAAGGCCTCTGCAAAAAGGAGGAGTTGTTTACCAAAGCCACGCCCTTGAGCGATAGGGCTGATGGCGACATTTTCAATGTAAAACCCTTTTTCAGACACCTCTAACACGAGTAGTCCCAGTATTTCATTTTCCTCTTCTATGACAAAAGTCGGCTGAGACTGAATACAACGCTGGTAATCCGCCAACATAGGAGCTGGTGCTTGCCCGATAATTTCAATATAAGGCGAGTATGCCGCATCAACTAACGCACAAATACTTTCCCAGTCATTTAGACTTGCAGATCTGATAGCCATGTTTTTATTACGCTCCTTTAAGAAGATGATTTTCGCTGCAGATTCACACTGCGGCCACGGGGCTCATCTACCTTATGCAAAACAATGTCCGAGTGTAAAAACTCAGCAGCCGCGGCAGAATCTTCCACCTTCACCAGACTTCGAGCCAGCATCTCAGCTTCGTATTCCGCCAACACAGATTGACGTATTCCCTTCTCCCGCCAGCCGGATTGCGGCCAGCAACCTGTTGTGATTGCCCGGGCTAAAGACAAGGCATCTAGCAAGGCTTGATTCGCCCCTTGCCCTTTAAAAGGACTCATAGGATGAACAGCATCCCCTAGCAAGGTCACCTGAAGCCCTTGTTCAAAATCCAGCGCGGTTAAGGCATCTCGATCATACACAGGATAACCGGACACTAAACTGGCTGGCGTCGCTGCCAGTATCTGCGTTACGGGATCGTGCCAAGGGGTTCGACGTTGCGCTTCGGCTTTCAAAGCATCGGCCCCTAAAGCATTTAAGGCAATGGCCTCTTGTTCAGGCAGTCTAAAGCTCAGTTGCCACATAACCGAGTCTGCTTTATAAGGCATGATATAAATGCGCTCGTTACCGTTGGCGGTTTGAAAGACGGTCGCTTTGTCTAGAAGGTCACTTTGTAGATCCCCAAGATCGGCCAAGGCACAGATCCCTAAGATCACAATGCACCCTAGATAACGCAAAGGTGTTTTTTCATCGCCGATCAATTGGCGTCTCACCACACTACGGATGCCATCAGCCCCCACAATAAGATCTGCTGTGGCGGTTTTTTGTTGCCCTTGATGATCAAATGTCAGCAACATTTGTCCATCTGTACCGGTCTCGTAGGACATAAGCTGGTGGTTCCAGGTGACATTCTCGTCGCCACCCAGTTGTTCAATCAGGGCTTTACGAAGAGATTGACGAGCAATATGGATATTCGTTCGTTTTGCGGCACTACGCTCTCCACCGTCTTGTACCCATTTACGCATTCCCCACTCGGCGACAACTTTACCTTCAGGGGTATGCACCATATGACGGGTTGAGACGACACCATCTTCTAAAGACTCGATCCCCAGACCTTGTATCGCTCGGCTGGCTTGCTGCAAGGTTAAACCATAACCTTGAGAGCGTACGCCGAAACCACTGTCTCGCTCATATAAGGTAAAAGGAATACCACGATGCTGGCAGGCAACCGCCAAAGCCACTCCACCAATACCACCTCCAATGATGGCCACATGGGGATATTGCTCTGAATTAACAGCCAGTGGCTTGGTGACTGAGACAAGACCTGAGCCCGCGCAGGCAGCACAGGACTCTAAATGCCCTTTAGGCCGCTCAGGCTCTTGATCACTCGCCCCACTTTCAAAGGCAGCTAAGGCTTTTTGATAATCTAACCGTACTTTTTTGCGCAAGCGGCGACTGCGTTTTCCACGCCCTTGGCAGTCAGGGCACATGGCCCATGAGAAAGTACTTTTTTCGGTGTCTGTCACGTTGTCATGGCCTAATCATTGGGGGACGGTATTGGCGCAAATAATAGCCGATCTGTGAATTAAAAGCGCATCCGTAGCAAGATTAAGCGAATTGATGTCAATTATGTCGCAGATGTCCTACCACAAAACACTCACACATATTAAAATTGTCGGAAACACCACTTCCCTCGTAAAGGATCTTCCATGACTTTGTCGACCAGCCAGTCAACTAACGTCGTCGTTGTTAGTAACTCCTCTGATAACCCTTTTGCCATTGATGTTGCCTATGCCATGGGTCAGCATGAAGACATCGCTGATATCATCAGCATGAAGCAGTTTATGAATTCAGAGTTTTGCCCACGCTTCATCTCTGATGAAACAGACTTTGAAAACATTGGCCGCAAGCTGAAAGGTAAAGCAGTAATCATCGTCAGCACCACAAGCCGTATCCAAAGCCGTCAAGAGCTGGCGATGGCAAACTTCATTATTGCTCGTGCCGCCAAAGAGAACGGTGCCGACCGAGTGGTATTGGTTGAGCCTGATTTATTCTACAGCGCCCAAGACCGTGGTCCCCACAAAGAGTTGGGAGAGACAAGCTTTGAGCGTGACATCAAGGACATCAAAAAATTTGATGGACAGCCTTTTACAGCAAAGCTCTACGCGCAGATGCTGAAACTGTCTGGGGTCGATACTGTGATGACCATTCACAATCACTCAGACTCAGTACAAAAGATTTTCAACGAAGTCTTTGAAGGTAACTTCCACAACCTAATCCCTTACGAAATCTATGCTCACTACCTATTGAACTCCGATATTCTAAACTACGGAGAGCAAGGTGAAGGTCTTGTATTGTGCGCACCGGACAAAGGTGCCCGTGACTTCGTGAAGCAGATGTTCAATACCCTTGGCCTGCCGAAGGCGAAGTTCATCATGCTGGACAAAGAACGAACCCATGAACGTAAAGTGGATATTACCCTGCACAAAGAAAGTGAGCATACGTTTGAGGGTCTAGACGGTGCCAGTATCGTCTTGTTTGATGACATGGTGCGCACTGGTTCCACCATCATTAAATCTTGCCAGTTCTTGAAGCAAATCAACCCAGAACGCATGGTATTCGCTGTATCTCATTTCTATGCCAGCAACGAAGGCCGTGAACGTATGGCTCATCCAGCCCTAGGTGAAATTCTAACCTTGAACACCCTGCCAACCATTTTGAACCGTGACGAGCAAGGTCGTCTGCGTAAGAAAATGGTCGTGCTAAAAGTGGAAAAATGGCTTGCCCAAGAGTTGTGCAATGTTTTGGATCTGCCACAGACCCAAGAAGCCAACCCATACAAGATCGATATGTCTTCCAAGAACCCGCGCTTCAAGCGCAAAATTTGGTTCAGTGAAGAGCTTCACGAGCTGAAGACCAAAGGCTAACCCCTTGCAGCGTCAGCGTGCTCACACGCTGACGCTTACCTTTACCGTCTTATCATTTCTGCATCAATGTACTCAGCCAATCCATAAACACCGACACTCGCTTGGGAAGCAAGCGGCGAGACGGATATAAGATCGACACGGGCATGGAACCGGGTCGAAATTCAGGTAACACTTCCACCAGACGACCACTGGACAAGTCTTCTTTAATGCCATTTTCAGGCAATTGCACAATGCCTAATCCTTTTAGACAGCAGGCACGGTAAGCATCCGTATTAGTCACTGTCACCGAAGTGGGCATCTGCACTAAATAAGTATGTCCATCCGCTTCGTACTCAAATCCTCTTGGCACATCACTTCCGGCAGGCATGTATTCAATCAACTTGTGTTGCTGTAAGTCTTCCAAGGATTCTGGTCGACCATGTTTTTCGATGTATTCTGCACTGGCGCAATTCACCATATTGAAACGTCCAAGGGGCCGCGCGATTAGAGAACTGTCCGTCAACTCTCCCGCTCGTACCAAGCAATCAATGCCCTCTTTTATGGGGTCAATTCGCTGATCCGAGGTATGAATACGTAAATCAATCAGCGGATATTGCGCTAAAAAATCCGCTAAATGGGGCAACACGGTAGAAATGAAAAACCGGTTTGCCATATCCACCTTTAACGCCCCTCTAATGACTTGATCGTCGGACTGAAAGGTACTTTCCAATTGCTCCAATTCATTCAGAATCCGTTGACATTCAGGCAGATAATCCTCACCAGCGGACGTTAATGTGACCCGTCGAGTACTGCGATGAAACAAACGAATCCCTAAACGCTTCTCAAGCCGTTGAATTGAACTGGAGATAGCGGACTTAGGCACATCTAAACGATCTGCACTGTCGGTAAAACTGCCCGTCTCAGCTACCACCAAGAACCGCCTCATGGCCTCTAATGTATCCATAACACCCTCAACTGTTCACATTTCAAGAACAGTTAAAACAACTTTAGATCATTTATCAAGAACAGTATCCCGCCTATTCTGATCCTGTCGTTCACATACAGAGGAAACACCCATGAACAAACTTGCTCTTATTACAGGCGGAAGCCGCGGGATTGGTCAGCACAGCGCACAAGCTCTGGCACAAGAAGGGGTCGATATCATTATCACCTATCACAGCCAAGCGGATGCCGCATCAGACGTTGTGAATCGTTTAAAAGCGCTTGGCGTTAATGCTGCAGCACTTTCCTTAGATACCTCAAAGACAGATACCTTTCCTAATTTTGTCGCCCGTCTAAAGCATGAGCTGAACACTACCTTTAATCGGGCGAGTATCGATTATTTATTCAACAATGCAGGCACTGGACTTCACAGTATGATTACAGACAGCACCGAAGCCGACTTCGATGAAATGTACCAGCTGCATTTGAAAGGCCCATTCTTCTTAACCCAAGCCTTGTATCCCATGATCAATGAAGGGGGATCAATTTTAAATATTTCATCTGGCTTGGCGCGCTTTAGCCTACCGGGCAGCGCCAGCTACGCCATCATGAAAGGAGGTGTTGAAGTGATGAGCCGTTATATGGCGAAGGAATTCAGCGATCGCTCAATCACAGTGAACACCCTAGCCCCTGGCGCCATTGCGACGGATTTCCGTGGCGGTGCCGTACGTGATAATCCTGAGATGAATAAGATGGTGGCAAGCTTCACAGCATTAGGACGGGTAGGTTTGCCAGAAGACATTGGCCGAGTGGTGGCTCAATTACTTAATGAAAAATCCCACTGGATGACGGGCCAACGCATCGAAGCATCCGGTGGCATGTTCTTATAAATTCAAACCTACTAACAAGGCGGGAAGTCCCGCCTTTTATCATTGGAACTCGTCTTCAGTGATCTGGCGAATCACCTTAGCGGGCACGCCTCCAACGACAGTCCTTGCTGGCACGTCTTTGGTCACCACAGCTCCAGCAGCAACAACCGCATCGTCGCCAATGGTCACCCCTTGTAACACCGTTGCGTTGGCGCCAATCCAGACATTCTTACCAATGGTAATGGGTGCAACGAAATTCCAATGGCGTTGAGCAGGATTTAAACCATGATTAACCGTCGCCAACACCACATTATGGCCAATTAACGCCCCATCACCGATGTTAATCCCTCCTTGATCTTGGAATTTACACCCCGCATTAATAAAAACGTTTTTACCTAGGGTTATGTTTTTGCCGAAATCAGAATTAAACGGTGGAAACATCATAAAAGTGCGATCAACTTCTTTCCCGATTAAGCGGGAAATGAGTTGTCGGACTTTAGCTGGCTCATGGTAAGCCGAGTTTAATTCTGCGGTGATACGCATGGCTTCGTTACTGTATTTCACTAATACCTTGTGAACGGGATCACCGGCTTTTAACGGTAGGCCTTGATTAAAGTGATCCAACAAATCCTGTAATGTCATCTCTCAACTCTCAGCTATTAATCTTGTTTCAAAGGGGGAAACGCCTTCTATTGAAAGAGGATGGTATGACTTTCCACGGCAAGAAAACATAATTTTGGGTGACATTGAATTTATTTGGCATTTTAACTGGCTGTTTTTTGCACACATTCTTTACGTATCCTAGACTGTTTAAAAAATAATTACTCAGCAAAGGATCTTGCTATGCGGATACACTCCATTCGATTAAAAGTTATGCTCCCGATAGTTTGTTTGGCGTTAATTTTATTGGGATTATTTGGCTTTATGGTACTCATGAGCGCCTTTCAATCCAACGCCATGCGCACCCAAGCAGAGCATTACTTTGAAGCCATCTCAGAAGTACTGAATGCTGACCGGGACATTTATCAGGCCCGTTTAGCACAAGAACGCTTAATCACCGGAGAAGGCAATCCGGAACAAAACCTCGCAGATTTCAATGAAAACGCTCAACAAGTATTTGATCGTTTCCAGCTCTATCGCCAATACCTCCAAGATGAGCCTGTAGAATTGGTCGAGCCATTTACGGAATTCGATAACCTGTTTCAACAATGGATGGAACGCAGCGATCGCTTAAACCATGTGACTAATTCGTCACGCACTCGATCCACTCAAGTTATCGCTATTGAACAGCAGTTTTCAGACATTCGCTCTATGCTAGATGACGCTGGAGAATCCTTACGAACACATACTCGTAATGCCGCAGACGAGCTCACCCAAGCCAAGCTCGAACGTCACTTAGAGGCCATCTCCGCGGTGCTCAATGCGGATCGGGATTTATACCAAGCTAGACTGGCGTTTCAACACGCTCGCAATGGCCTAACCACCTATGAAGAGGCGGAACAAAGCTTCCACAGTAATGCCGCTCAGGTCATTGAAAACTTCAATATTTACCGAATCTACCTCAAAAGTGAACCCGAGATCATTGATCAATACGACACCTTCGATGTGAAGTTCAATGAATGGGTACAAGCGGCACAAACCTATTTGGACGAACATGATAAGGCCGAAATGCAAACCTCAGTTGTTGAGCTGGCAGCGGTGGAAGAAAGCTTTGAAGCCATCCGAACCATGCTCGATCAAGCCGGTGAAAGAGTACAAAACTACTCCCGCCAAATAGAAAAGAAAACGGTTGAACAAATCGCCAGCTACCAGTCAGCAGCCATTGTGATTATTGCCATTGCCTTTGTTGCGGCCTTGGTATTTGGCTATTTAGTGCCCCTGCGTCTTACTCGTAATATTCAGCATCTTAGTAATCGAATCAGAGAAATTGCAGAAGGTGATGGGGACTTAACGCAACGTATGAACTCCACAGCCAAAGATGAACTGGGGGATTTGGCCAATGAGTTCGACAATTTCGTTGAGAGTTTGCGCAAGATGATCGCCAGTATTGGAGAGCAATCCACAGCCCTTGGAGCCATGACCACCCAATTAAAAAGTGCCTCTGATCAAACTAAAGACATTACACACTCTCTGGTGACCTCTTCAGAATTTATTGTCAGTGCTGGCCATGAAATGAATATGTCTAACCAAGAAATGGCGGGGGCTGCCAACATGACAGCTAAAGAGGCCACGGACTCAAATCATCTCACTAAACAAGGCATTGATGCAGTCCAAAACTCCCATCAAGCTGTCTCTCGTTTAGTGAATGAAATAGAACAAGCCTTAGCCCACTCAAACGAGTTAGAAAAAAGTTCAGAAGCGATCGCATCCGTATTGGAGGTGATTCGTAATATCGCAGAGCAAACGAACTTGCTAGCGTTAAACGCTGCCATTGAAGCGGCACGAGCAGGTGAACAAGGCCGAGGCTTTGCGGTGGTGGCAGATGAAGTCCGTACCCTTGCCACCCGCACTCAAGACAGTACTAACGAAATTGAGGCGATGATCTCCCAACTGAACACCAGTGTGAAAGCATCCTCCTCTTCCACACAAAGCAGTCGTGACAATGCTCTGACAACCTCTGAAAACTTTGATCAAGTGATCAGTATCTTTGATGCCCTGCATGAGTCATTTGAAAAAGTGGAAAGCATGGCGGCGCAAACAGCTCAAGCCACTCAAGAACAATCTCAAGTGGCCAATGAAATCAATGAAAATTTGGTCTCACTAAAAGAGCAAACCAATGCGGTACAAGATGTGTCGATCAACATAAACCAACAATCGAAACACATTTCAGAGCTGTATCAAGCGCTACAAAGCCACGTGGGCAGTTTCAAAGTATAAGTGAGGTATCCACTATCACAGGGGAAACAAGCAGGTGAACACTAGCTCTCCTGCTGAATCCCCATGGTCATAAAATGGCTACAAGGGTCCAGTTTGTAATGACTGAACGGGCCACAGGTTTCAAAACCAAATTTTTGGTACAGATTGCGTGCTGGAGCAAAGTAGTCTTGGGTGCCGGTTTCTAAACTAATCCCCCGATAACCCGCTGCTTTAGCTTGATTCAATACATGGGTTAACAACTGAGACGCCACCCCTTGACCACGAAAGCCATGAACCGTGCGCATGGATTTCAGTTCAACGTCTAACTCAGAGAGTCTTTTTAGTGCCACACAGCCCGCCAGCTTGCCATCGATCCAGCCACTATAAAACGTAATTTCAGGGGCTTTTAGCGCCTCCACATCCAACGCATGAACGCTTTCTGGGGGCGAGGTGGCATACATATCAGCAAGATGTTCTTCTAATAAGCCTATGACCTCACCACCGCTTAAATCATCACGTTTTATTTCCATAACTCCCCACTCTTAACTTAAAACATCCTTCAAGGTAACTGGGATTCTAATCAGATCTCACGGGGAGTGAAACACACCCTAAGTGATTGTCACAGGCGCGCGGTGACGTGGAATTGAATCAGAAACTCAACCCCCTTCCCTTCGTCACTTTGGCAAACGATGGAGCCTTCTAGAGCATTGGTAATAATGTTGTAAATGATATGCAGGCCTAAGCCTGTTCCTCCATCCTCGCGACCTGTGGTAAAAAAGGGATCAAAGATTCGAGGTAAATTACTGGCACTGATGCCTTTACCGTCGTCCCGATAGGTGATTCGAAATTCCTCTGATGTAAGCTCTTCCACAAGAATATTAATGTTGCCATTTCCTCTATGGCTGAACCCATGTTTCACCGAGTTTAGTATCAAGTTGGTGAGCACTTGAGACAACAGCCCAGGGTTTGTCAGCACATTCAAATTCTGCGGGCACTCTACTGACACAGAAACATTCGCTTTACGCAACACAGAGCCCAAACTAAACACCACTTCATCAAAGTAATCTTTGATATTCACCCGGCGATCTTCTTCACTGGTTTGATCCACTGCGACTTGTTTAAAGCTGCGCACTAAATGGGCGGTACGCTCTAGGTTTTTATTAACGATGTCGGAAATCTCACTGGCGGTTGCCAAAAACTCAGTAAAGTCATTTTCATTCAAGAGTCCAAGCTCATAACGCTTTTGAATCGCTTTGCACTCATCTTTTAATTGAGTCACTCCCGTCAAACCTATGCCCACCGGCGTATTAATCTCATGGGCAACCCCCGCCACCAAAGATCCGAGGCTGGCCATTTTCTCTGCTTCAACGAGTTTTTTCTGGGTCTGTTGCAAGTGTTCAATGGTATCTTCTAAGTGATCATTCGAGGCTTTAAGCTCTATGTTTCGCTCAAAGATCTCTGTTTCCAGTGCTTTCTTTTCTGTCATGTCACGGGTGATGCCATACAGCACTTCTGCATCATTTAGCATGATTTTGGTAAGAATCACTTCTCCCCAAAAATTGGAACCATCCTTGCGCAAATGATGCCACTCAAAGCGCGTAGACCCTTCACGGAATGCGGTTGAAATCCGACGCTCTGCGGCGGTCTCAAGGGCCTCACCGTCTTCTTGAATCTCTGCTGATACCTGCAACGGCGTAAGGCCAATGACTTCCTCCTTAGAGGGATAACCAAATAATTCCAGAAAGGAATCGTTGCAGTCATAAAACACACCATCAGCAATGATGCTTAACCCATCTTTCGATTCTTTAAATAAGGTTTCAAAAGAGTCCTTTTGTTTTGCTATCTCAAGCTGTAATGCCTTCTTCTCGGAAATGTCTCGGGTAATGGCATAGAGCGCGTCTATGCCATTTAAATTGATCTTAAAAAGAATGATTTCACACCAAAATTCTGTGTCATCAAATTTCTTATGAACCCACTCAAACCGAATGGTTCCTTTAGTAAAAGCTGTTTGAATAATCTCTGCCGCTTTTTCAGTAGAAGCTCGGCCATCAGGCTGATACTCAGGAGACAGGTCCACTGGAGTAATACCAACAATCTCCTGCTTATCAGACGCTGCAAATAAATGGGTGAAGGCTTTATTGCAGTCTAAATAATACTCAGTGGTCAACAAACAAAGACCATCTTCGGATTCATTAAATAAAGTCTCAAACGTTTCTTTTTGGGTTTGCGTTTCCAATTCCAGTTTTTTCTTTTCTGAAATGTCTCGCCAGTTAGTATGCAAAACGAGCTCGCCATTTAAGATCATCTTGGTCACCAGCACTTCCGCCCAAAACTCTGTCCCGTCTAGCTTTTTATGAACCCACTCGAAACGAACACTGCCCTGTTCATAACATTGCCCAATCATGGCCAATGCCTTTTCTTCGGACATACGACCATCAGGTTGCATTATGGGTGAAAACATCATTGGCGTAGAACCAACAAACTGATCCTTACGAGTCGCACCGACCAAATCCAACATGGACTGATTACAGTCCACAAAAATGTCTCCTTTGAAGATCGCTAAGCCGTCCTTGGAATCTCTAAATACTGTTTCAAAACCGTTCTCTTGCTGGGCAACCTTGTTATGCATCGTTATTTTGCCTTCTAGGGTGATGAAGTGCCGCGCAAAGTACTCCGCTCAAAAACGGAGATGAAACCTTTGAGCTTTCATTAAAACCTAGCAAAAAAGTGGAAAGATGCTAGGTAGAAGCACACCAAAAAATAACGGAATTTTAATGATTAATTTTTAATAATGAATTTCACTCAATGAAAACTGAGGCAAAGACGTTTTTGTTTAAAGGTTCTGACGCGTATAAATTCTCCTAATCAATGACACCTCATGGATGAACAAAGGGCTGCCTAGGGCCTAATAAAACAGCCCATCTGTACCTGCATCGAAAGGAGAACAGACCACTATGAATACCGAATTTAAATTTGATATCAGTCGTTTACGCTTCGACAAAGACTATCAACCGGCGAGCAATACCCGACTTACAACTAACTTTGCGAACCTCGCTCGGGGTAAGCAACGTGAGTCAAATCTGCGCAATACGTTGAAAATGATTAACAACCGATTCAACTCTCTGGCGAGCTGGGACAATCCTACGGGGAACCGTTACGAAGTGGTTTTGGAGATCATTTCGGTAAACCTAGCCGTCGCAGGCCAAGACACGTCTTTTCCGTCTATGGAAGTGCTGAAAACTAACATCATAGATCTGCAAACAGGGAAGCGATTAGATGGGATTGTCGGTAACAACTTCTCATCCTATGTGCGTGATTATGATTTCAGCGTACTGCTCCTAGAGCACAATCAAGGTCAGTCTCAATTTAGCGTGCCAGCGAACTTTGGTGAGCTCCATGGAAAACTGTTTAAAAGCTTTATCCAATCACCCACTTATCAAGAGCAATTTAAAAAACCGCCCGTTATTTGTCTGAGTGTTTCCGACAATAAGACCTATGACAGAAGCGAAAACCACCATCCGGTATTGGGTTACGAATACCAGCCAAACGACACCTCTCTCACAGAAGAGTATTTCAAAAAAATGGGGCTGTCGGTGCGCTACTTTATGCCGCCAAACAGTGTTTCCCCATTGGCATTCTATTTTGTAGGGGATCTACTTAATGACTACAGCAACCTAGAATTGATTAGCACCATAGCGACCATGGAAACCTTCCAAAAGATCTATCGTCCGGAGATTTATAACGCCAATGCTGTGGCTGGAAAGCGTTATCAACCTAATTTAAACAATAGCGATCACTCCTTGACGCAAATCGTGTACGACCGTGAGGAGCGAAGCGCATTAGCTAAAGAGCAAGGAAAGTTCACCCAAGAGCACTTTATTAAGCCCTACCAAACTCTACTAGAACAGTGGTCAGCCCAAGTCGCTCTTTAATTTACTAGCATGGAAAATTTACCGATGAAAACACTTTTACCGACATCCACTGCAGGCAGTCTGCCAAAGCCATCCTGGTTAGCCGAACCGGAAACACTATGGTCCCCATGGAAACTTGAAGGGGACGCACTCACCCATGGCAAAGAAGACGCCCTTCGTGTGGCTTTACAAGAACAACAGCAGGCAGGCGTAACCATCGTCAGTGATGGGGAGCAGACCCGCCAGCATTTTGTAACCACTTTTATCGAACATCTACATGGCGTGGATTTTGAAAACCGTAAAACCGTTAAAATCCGTGACCGCTACGACGCCAGTGTCCCCGTGGTAGTCAGTGAGGTATCCCGTCAAAAGCCAGTGTTTGTGGCGGATGCTAAGTTCCTACGCTCACAAACCCAACAACCCATTAAATGGGCTCTTCCGGGCCCCATGACCATGGTGGATACCCTTTATGATGACCACTATAAAAGCCGTGAAAAGCTTGCTTGGGAATTCGCCAAAATCCTCAATGAAGAAGCGAAGGAACTAGAAGCCGCAGGCGTCGATATCATTCAATTTGATGAGCCTGCCTTTAATGTGTTTTTTGATGAAGTGAACGACTGGGGCATCGCTTGTCTGGAGCGTGCCATTGAAGGGCTTAAATGTGAAACCGCAGTCCATATTTGTTATGGCTATGGCATCAAGGCCAACACCGATTGGAAGCAAACTCTAGGCTCAGAGTGGCGACAATACGAAGAGATTTTTCCTAAGCTACAAGCTTCTGCTATCGATATCATTTCCCTAGAGTGCCATAACTCTCGAGTGCCGATGGAATTGATTGAGTTGGTACGTGGCAAAAAAGTCATGGTCGGCGCCATTGATGTGGCCACCAACACTATTGAAACCCCAGAAGAAGTGGCAGACACCCTCCGTAAAGCCTTACAGTTTGTTGATGCAGACAAACTCTACCCATGCACTAACTGTGGTATGGCCCCCCTATCGCGAGACATTGCTCGAGGCAAACTTCAAGCTCTCCATGCAGGGGCTGAAATCATTCGCCAAGAGCTTCAGCAAGCCAACGCCTAGGTAAAGTTGAAACGCAGCACATTAACTTATGCTGCGTTTCCATCCTTGCATCAAGCCCAGATTCTACGCAACTTAGGAACACACAGCAGAATCAAGCCATCGGCCACCAAGACCACCAAAATGCCCAAGGTAGCCATAGGAAACAGCAGTGAAATAGGCAGCAAAAGCCAAACTGCATGCTTCCAACGTTTCAGGTTCTTCGGCATAGGCGGCGCAGCCAGAGCATTGGTTGGGCGACGCTTCCACCACATAACCACCCCAGACAGACTCAGCAAGATCACAGATAAGCAAAACAGCGTACAGGCAACCAAGTTCCAAACCCCAAATTGCCCCATATGCAGAGCAATACCAAAGGCCATAGACTTGGCAAACCAGTTGTAGTCCATGAACCCTACGTCCGCAACAACCACACCAGAATAGCGATCATAGTGGACGGTACGATCGTCCAAAGCATTGTTAATGTCCCTGCCCATGGTACTGGCAGTGGCCGTATAAACACCGGTTTTCCCTTGGGGAAAGTGCAACTGAAAGCGAGTGAATCCCAGAGATTTAGCGTTCGAAACAACTTGATCCAAGGTTATCGTGTCCTCTCCAAAGATGGCTGATGAGTGGCTATCAACGGAAGATTCTGGCAAAGGTGCTTGCTCTAAGTTCCAAGGTATTTGCTTAACCCCCTTGGGATTTAAGTCTTCATGGGTCAAGGTGGAAGAGACATTACGAGCGCTATTTTCCATCGGAAAGGTGCTCCAAGCTTGAACCAGTTTATCTCCCCAAACACTGGTCCATGACAAACCAGAAATACTAAAAAACAGCAGAATCACGGCAACCCAGACACCAATAATACTGTGCAAATCACGCCAAAAGGTACGCCCCTTCCCTTGTAAGCGAGTTGCTGCACGCCACTTTGACTGGCCAGCTCTAGGCCACCACATAAACACCCCAGTGATGATCAACAAAACCGTAAAACTAATGGCAATCTCAATCAGCCAATCCCCTGTGAGTCCCATCATAAAGGTACCGTGGGTGTCATCAGCCCACACATACCAAGAGTCAGAAATACTGATATCTCCAAGTACCTTTCCTTGGTAGGGATCTACAAATACTGAACGGGTGTCGCCCTCTACCGTCACCTGAAAACGCGTGGCGTCATTGGCGTTATCGGACACATACAAACGCTGGATCGGGCTAGCTGGGTAGGCGTCCGCCACCAGCTGATATTGGGCTTCATAGGTTAATGGGGTATCAGACACTTCCGCCACCTGATACAAATCCCCATGCTGCACCCGTTCAATAATGGGGTCAAAAATCATTACCAAACCGGTCACCGCCAACATGAGTAAAAACGGCACCACATACAAGCCAGCAAAAAAGTGCCAGCGCCAAACAGAACGATAAAAATCCTTCGAAGTAAACATCAAAAATCCTACTGTGAATCGAGCATACAAAAGTGATGCCCTACTCCATTAGGGCATCAAGCTGGTGTTAAATAATCTCGGAACAATAGAGACGAAGGAGGGCCCCGTGCAGACACGCCTTGGGGTTGAGTGGGAACATAATGGGTGACAGGAGCCGATATAACCGCTAACGCTTTAAAGCCACCAAAGAAAGACACTGGCACTGTGGCAGTGTCTAGAAAGAAGTGCGTACAAGGGCAGGAATGAGAGCTGGAATGCTGACTGGCTTTATCCCGATCAGACGTAGAGTCATCAAAGACAAAGTAGGTCTCAACCCCTAAAGTGGTACAGATTGCGATCCGCTGTGGGCCCGTTTGACCCACGGCATTGACTAGGGGTACAGAAAAGTACGCCAGCCAGCAGAAGATCAAAAAAATAGGGGAAAAGCGTTTCACGGTCGATGTAAATCAGGTTAAGTTAAGTTAGGCGCCACTTTACGAGAGCTCAAATCATTGGGCAAGGATAATTCTTTGTTAAATAGAAATCTGCCGCCTATAAGACTACAAGGAGCGCACCATTAAGGCAGCCTCTTCACCATAAGCCGAATCCACCGACTCACTGGTAATGGTTTGGAAGCCATGTTTACCCCAAAAGCGTTCTGACGCCTGCACCGACACTAATACAATTTTGCGATAGTCTGCTTTCGTTGCAAGCGCCACCAAATACTCAATCATCTTACTGCCAATCCCCTCCCCTGCCGCTTCTTGGCTCAAGGCAAGGTCATGCAAAAACAAAATGTCCCCGGACACCTCCTCCGGTAATGTTTGATAAAGCTTCGGTGGTGACAAACTATGCCAGCGGTGGGCAAGCAGATAACCTACTGTTTTATCGGCTTTTTGATACACAAAACAGCTCTCAGGGGAACGCAGCCATTTGCTCTGCAACACAGCTAGAGATTCCGGTTCTAGATCGCAATAGGCCTGTACTTGAATTCGCTCAATGTCCCGCCATAGGGAGTCACTTATAGGCCTAATACTCATAATAAATCCCTGTCTGGATGATAAAGGCCATCAGGGTAACGAAGGACGTTGTGCTGCCACAAGCATTTACTTGGAAATTGGAGTCTTTTTTGGGGATTTTCAAATATTTTTTAGAGTATTTTCACCACTTTTCAAAGTAACTAATTCCCATAAAGTCATTAAATGAGAAACCCAGTTGCAAGAGCAACTCCAAAAGCCGACAATTGGAAAAATAATTCCCATTAAACCATAAAATGTAGAACAAAATGCACCTAGATGACACAGACTTGCAACTACTTGCCTTAATTCAGAGCGATGATAGTATCTCAATCGAATCCATGGCCAACCAGGTTGGACTGTCTAAAACTCCCTGTTGGCGACGTGTTCAGAAGCTCGAGAACGCTGGCTATATTAAGCGACGGGTCGCGCTACTGGATGCCGAAAAGTTTGGCCTTGGGGTGTCTGTTTTTGTACAAGTTAAAACCAACCAGCACGATGTGAACTGGTCAGAAAAGTTCGCTCGAGTGGTCTCTGAGTTTCCAGAGGTGATGGAGTTTTATCGCATGGCAGGCGAATACGACTATTTGCTGCGGGTGCTTGTCAAAGACATCCCCGCCTACGACCAATTTTATAAACGATTAATCAGTGCCACAGCTTTGACGGATGTGACGTCTAATTTCGCAATGGAGCAGATCAAGTGGACCACCCAACTGCCCCTACCGACATTACCTAAGACGTAACAACCAACGCTCTGGTGGCGCATCTCTAGAGGAACAAGGGATGAACTCAAACGCTACCCAAACCGCCACTCAATGGGATGATACAGAAGCCCGACTTGAGCGTATTCGTAATGGTGTGATTGGTAAGGATACCCAAATCACCACCCCATTCGGCTTAAGAAAGCTAACCTACGCAGACTATACGGCATCGGGCCGAAGCCTAGACTTCATTGAAGAGGCTATCCGTCAACATGTACTGCCCCTTTATGCCAATACCCATACTGAAGCGAATGCCACAGGTCAGCAAACCACCGCTTTTCGGGAACAAGCTCGCCAGCAAATTCGCACTGCCGTCAATGCCAGTGACGAAGATCTGGTTATCTTCTGTGGCAGCGGCGCGACTGGAGCGATTAACACACTCATTAGCCAATTGGGATTACGCCAGCTGAATCCTGAGGATGCCGCACAGGTATGCGTGTTTATCGGTCCTTATGAGCACCATTCTAATGAGCTGCCGTGGCGTGAATTAGGGGTGCAGGTTATTCGCATCCCCGAGGCACCAGAAGGTGGGGTTTGCTTAGCCTCATTAGAGCAACAACTGCAACAACACCAACACAAACGCCTAATTGGTAGCTTTAGCGCCGCATCAAACGTGACGGGCATTTTAACCGATCAAGATGGCATCGCAGCGCTATTACACCGCTACAACGCCCTCTCTTTTTGGGACTTTGCCGCTGCCGCCCCCTATGTGGAACTGAATATGAACCCAGAAGCCAACCCGGCGTTTGCAAAAGATGCCATGTTCTTTTCCACTCACAAGTTTATAGGCGGTCCTGGCACCCCAGGCATTTTAGTCGTCAAAAAAGCCATCATTGAAAACGCCACCCCTAGCCATGTGGGGGGCGGTACCGTGTCTTTCGTTACCCCAGAAGATCATACTTTCCTACCTGTTGGGGAACGTCGTGAAGAAGGCGGTACACCTGGGATCATTGATGCCATTCGCGCAGGCTTGGTGTTTCAATTAAAACAAGCGGTGGGTACTGAGACCATCGAGGCTCGAGAACAAGCGCTTGTCAATTTGATCGATGATCATTGGCGCGGCCAAGAAAACATTGAACGCTTGGGTCACCCAAGTGCCTCAAGATTAACCATCACAGCCTTTCGGATAAAAACCCCAAGGGGTTATCTGCACCATGGTTTTATTACCGCAGCGTTGAATGATTTGTTTGGCATTCAAATGCGTGGCGGGTGCTCATGCGCTGGCCCATATGGACATCAGTTGCTTGGGATTGATATGACGGAATCAGAGCGTATTCAACTGGCTCTGAAGAAAGGAGAAAAGCTGGTCAAACCTGGCTGGGTCCGTTTCAATTTAAATTATTTTGTCGACGACAGTGAAGCCCAATTTATCCTAAAAGCCATCGATTTTATTGCGGAGCACGGCACAGAGCTGTTGCCTTATTACGCTTACGATCAAAAAACCGACCTTTGGCGCTTTCAAGGAGAGAAGTCTGTCCCTAAATCCCTTGCAGACCTCCTATGGCAACCTCTAACGACCCGGTTAAATGTGGTCACAGACAAGCAAGAGTATTTTGATCAGGCGCTTACTGTTTTGAGTGACTGTAAGGCAGGACATTACGCCAAACAGCCACAGCCATTTAATGAAGAATTCACTGACATTAAGCGCTTTGTCTTGGCTCAGGATCAATAAACGACATACAGGTGCCAAATTTCTCTTTATAAAGGTGAGATATCAATAAACACCAACTATATTTTTTTAGATGATGGTGGGTATTAGCTGTGTACAGCGGTTTTCCGTTGAGGTGTTCGCGGCTTTTTAATATCTTGATACTTGACCAAAACTAGATTTGAGAGAGAAATTTGGCGCTATGAGTTTATATACTGATTACCTACAAGAAATTGAGGTTCGTAAAAAGGACCTGGGCCTTGCCCCAAAACCAATCGATGGCGCTGAGTTGCTGTCTGAAATCATTGATCAAATCAAAGATACGGCAAACGAGCACCGTGAAGAGTCTCTAAACTTCTTCATCTACAACACTCTGCCAGGTACAACCCCAGCAGCCGTTGTAAAATCAGCATTTCTAAAAGAGATCGTACTAGGCAACGAAGTGGTTGCAGAGATCTCTCCTGAGTTCGCACTAGAGCAGCTTTCTCACATGAAAGGCGGCCCATCTGTCGCAGCACTTCTAGACGTAGCACTGTCTGACCACGCTCAAGCAGCCGCTGCGGGGGAAGTACTTAAGTCTCAAGTATTCCTATACGACGCTGACTACGATCGTCTATCTGCTGCTTACAAAGCTGGCAACGCCATTGCTAAAGAGCTTCTAGAAAGCTACGCGAAAGCTGAGTTCTTCACTAAGCTTGACGACATCCCAGAGAAAATCGACGTTGTGACTTACATCGCAGCAGAAGGTGATATCTCTACCGACTTGCTATCTCCTGGTAACCAGTCTCACTCACGTGCAGACCGTGAACTACACGGCCTTTGCATGATCAGCCCAGAAGCTCAAAAAGACATCGTTGAGCTAGGTAAAAAGCATCCAAACGCCAAAGTGATGCTGATCGCTGAGAAAGGCACCATGGGTGTAGGTTCTTCACGTATGTCAGGCGTGAACAACGTTGCACTTTGGGCAGGTGAAAAGACTTCTCCATACATTCCATTTGTTAACAACCGTCCAGTGGTTGCAGGTACAAACGGTATCGCGCCAATCTTCCTAACGACAGTTGGTGTAACCGGCGGTATCGGTCTAGACCTGAAAAACTGGGTTAAGAAAACGGATGCAAGTGGCAACGTTGTACGTGACGAAAACGGCGATCCAGTTCTAGAAGAAGCTTACTCTGTTGCAACAGGTACCGTTCTTACCATCGATACAAAAGCTAAGAAGCTTTACAACGGCGACAAAGAGCTTGTAGACGTATCCTCTTCTTTCACTCCACAAAAAGTGGAATTCATGAAAGCCGGTGGTTCTTACGCAGTAACATTCGGTAAGAAACTACAAACGTTCGCAGCAGAAACGCTAGGTATCGAAACACCAGCGGTTTACGCACAAAATAAAGAAATCTCTAACGAAGGCCAAGGCCTAACAGCAGTAGAGAAAATCTTTAACCGCAATGCGGTAGGTGTGAAATCTAAAACACCACTTCACACAGGTTCTGACGTTCGCGTTAAAGTGAACATCGTAGGTTCCCAAGACACAACTGGTCCAATGACTTGCCAAGAGCTTGAGTCTATGGCCGCTTCTGTGATCTCTCCTACTGTTGACGGTGCTTACCAGTCAGGCTGTCACACAGCGTCAGTATGGGACAAGAAAGCTCAGGCAAACATTCCTAAGCTAATGTCTTTCATGAACAACTTCGGTGTTATCACTGCACGTGACCCTAAAAACGTTTACGCGCCAATGACCGACGTAATCCACAAAGTACTGAACGACATCACAGTTGACGATCGTGCGATCATCATCGGTGGTGACTCTCACACTCGTATGTCTAAGGGTGTAGCGTTCGGTGCGGACTCTGGTACGGTTGCCGTTGCCCTAGCGACAGGTGAAGCAGAAATGCCAATCCCTGAGTCTGTAAAAGTGACGTTCAAAGGCCAAATGAAGCCATACATGGACTTCCGTGACATCGTACACGCGACTCAAGCGCAGATGTTGAAGCAGTTCCAAGGCGAGAACGTCTTCCAAGGCCGTGTTATCGAAGTACAAATCGGTACACTGCTTGCGGACCAAGCCTTCACCTTCACAGACTGGACTGCAGAAATGAAAGCGAAAGCTTCGATCTGTATCTCAACTGATGAAACAATGATCGAATCTCTAGAGCTTGCTAAGTCTCGCATCCAGATCATGATCAAGAAAGGCATGGATAACGCAGCAAACATGCTTCAAGGTCTAATCGATCTTGCTGACAAGCGTATCGCTGAAATCAAATCTGGCGACGCACCAGCACTTGCTCCAGATGACAACGCTAAGTACTACGCTGAAGTGGTTGTTGACCTAGACGCAATCGATGAGCCAATGATTGCTGACCCAGACGTAAACAACGAAGACGTGTCTAAGCGCTACACCCACGATGTGATCCGTCCGACCTCTTACTACGATGGCCGTAAAGTTGACCTAGGTTTCGTTGGTTCTTGTATGGTGCACAAAGGTGATATGCAAATCATCGCTGCCATGCTTCGTAACCTTGAGAAGAAAGGACCTATCACTTTCAAAGCGCCTCTAGTGGTTGCGCCACCAACGTACAACATCGTTGATGAGCTAAAAGCAGAAGGCGATTGGGCATTGCTTGAGAAATACTCTGGCTTCCAATTTGATGATGTGAACCCGAAAGAAGCGGCTCGTAAATCATACGAGAACATCATGTACCTAGAGCGCCCTGGATGTAACCTATGTATGGGTAACCAAGAGAAAGCAGCGCCTGGTGACACTGTAATAGCAACGTCTACGCGTTTATTCCAAGGTCGTGTTGTAGAAGATACAGCTGAGAAGAAAGGTGAATCACTACTAGGTTCAACACCTATGGTTGTTCTATCTTGTATCCTTGGCCGCTTCCCTTCTCTTGATGAGTACAAAGAAGCCGTTGCAGGTATCAACCTAACGTCTTTCGCGCCACCAAGCGAAGACCTAAGCGTGAAAGGCGGCGACATCGCCATCACGCCAGTTGCTTAATTTAAGCCAAGCTTAATTAAGACAGCGTAAGCAACACTAAAAAGCCCTGACTCAATGAGTTAGGGCTTTTTTTATGGGTGAACTTTGCCACTGTGACAAAAAAGCCCCGCTCAGCATTCACTGGCGAGGCTTTTTAGAGTGACTCTTTAGCGAGTGAAGCTAACTAAAGCTCAATATTCGCAATGTCATCCTGCTTTGGCATTGTCACCGACTCATCTCCCGCTGGCGCAGCGGTTTTAGGAGCGCGCGGTAAATGCAGTTTCAAAGCTTCACTGGTGCGGATCAACTCACGGTTGGTTGCTGACACATTGCCGTTTAGCTGAGTGCCGTAAGAAGGAATGATTTCTTTAAGTTTGCCATTCCATTCACCAGCGACCTTATCTGCAAACACCTGTTCCAAGACATTCAACATGATTGGCGCTGCGGTGGAAGCTCCCGGAGACGCACCTAACAGAGCCGCAAGACTTGCGTCTGCTGATGACACTACTTCCGTACCGAATTGCAAACGACCACCCTGCTCAGGGTCTTTTTTGATGATCTGTACGCGCTGACCCGCTGTCAGCAAGCGCCAGTCTTCTTTCTTCGCTGTTGGGTAATATTTTTGCAACTCTGCAAAACGATCTTCATCATCCAGCATCACTTGTTCGATCAGATACTGAACCAAGTTAAAGTTGTCCAACCCAACTTGCATCATAGGCACCACATTGTCTGTTGTGGTTGCGCCCAGCAGATCCCATAAGGAGCCATTTTTCAAAAACTTAGTTGAGAAGGTCGCAAATGGGCCAAATAGCAAAACTTCTTTGCCATCAATACGGCGAGCATCCAAGTGGGGCACAGACATTGGTGGTGCACCGACTTCCGCTTGTCCGTAGGCTTTATTAACGTGTTGCTTCACCACTTCTGGGTTTTCCGTCACTAGGAACTGGCCACCCACAGGGAAACCACCATAGACCTTACCTTCAGGGATGCCAGATGCTTGCAGCAACGGCAATGATGCACCGCCTGCACCGATGAAAACGAACTTAGCGTTTACCGTACGCTCTGCTTCACCGTTGGCCAAATCTGCAATGGTCACAGTCCAAGTCTTGTCCGCATTTTGCTCTAAGCCGCGGACTTCAGAATGAAGCTGAAGATCGAAGTTATCTTTGGTTTTTAGATTTTCTACTAACTGACGAGTCACTTCACCAAAGTTAACGTCTGTACCCAATACCGAGTGAGTTGCCGCAACCAGCTGGTTTGGATCACGACCTTCCATCAGCAGCGGTGCCCATTCAGCAATCTGCTGCGGATCTTCGCTGTAGTCCATACTTTGGAATAAGGTGTGCTTTTGCAATTCGGCATAGCGTTTGCGTAGGAAGTTAACGTTTTTGTCACCCCACACAAAGCTCATGTGATTTACGGTACGGATAAAGGATTCAGGGTCATGCATAGCACCCTGGTTGACCTGATACGCCCAAAACTGACGGCTGATTTGGAAGGCTTCGTTAACCTTGATCGCCTTGTCCACATTGATACTACCGTCTGGCATTTCAGGGGTGTAATTCAGCTCCATGAGTGCCGAGTGCCCCGTGCCCGCATTGTTCCAGCCATTGGAGCTTTCTTTAGCAACACCCCCCAAACGCTCCACCATGGTAATGGTCCAGTTTGGCTCTAGCTCTTGTAAATAAGTACCAAGAGTTGAGCTCATGATGCCACCACCAATTAGCAGCACATCAACAGGTTCTTCATTGGCTTGGACAGGGGTAAACACGTTAGCAATGCTTACCATAGCGGTCAGCAAGGCTAGTTTGACTTTATTCATAATGATTGGCTCTAAGATCTGTTTTAAGCGGAGATAACAATAAGAAAAGGCCTACCCCATGCCAGCAAAAGCATTGTGGATAAGCCTTCTAGAACACCCTGTACTCAGAGATACACAGGTATTAGCTATTCGAATCGCGGCTAAATTAACACTGACCTAGAGCACATGAAATATTTAGTAATTAAGAGAGGTTAAGATAGTTTAGTTCACCGATTAGGGCTTCAAAGTGAGCTTGCCTTGCTCGATGGTCAAGTCCAAAGGCACACTCGTCAGCAGCCGAACGGCCGTATCACTGGTATCTAAGGTATACACAGGATGAGTGTCTAAATATTGATTCAACAGAGCCATGACTTGATCGCTAACGGGCGCCAAATTGCCCTTGTAGCCCCCAGCTTCCACAGAGCTATTTAATAACGCCAGAGAACGTACAAAGATGGCTTTTTTGTCGCTGTCATAATAGGGCGTGCCTTCTAATTCAAGTGCCAGCTTCGCCGGGTATTCAAACCCCAGCACCTTCATATTCGCTGTGGCAAACGTGCCAAGTTGCACCACATCTCGCCCCTCTGGGCCGATGTTCACCTTCATATCATCTACCGACAGCGTCAGAGGAATACCAGCTAGGTCAGATTTCGCCTGTAGCGCCCCTAATTGACTGTCTAGCACCTGCTCTAATTCACTGTTCGACACGGAATAGGCCGAGTACTGGGACAAGCTAGCGCAGCCGCTTAATACTAGGGTAAAACACGCAAGGAAGAAGGTTTTCATAGTTGGAACTCATTTTTGCAACAGATTACCCAAGTGTAACCTGTCGCAAGCAATCGGTTGGGCTCGTTTAACCGCTTTTACAGGATGTTTTCAGTCCCTGAGGAGGCATTCTTCAAATAGTCCACAGCCCCCTTTCCAGCTACCAAACCACTGGCATAGCAGGCTGTCAGCAAATAGCCCCCTGTGGGCGCATCCCAGTCCAGCATTTCACCGATGCAAAATGTTCCCGGCATGGCTTTTATCATGAGCTCGTCATTCAAGGAGTCCATGGTAATACCCCCTGCTGTGCTGATCGCTTCATCAATTGGACGACAGCTTTGTAAGCGTTGGGGAAGATGCTTTAAGAGCGCTGGTAATGTTTCCAGATCTTGCATTTGTTCTTTCGTGATCAGGGCTTTAAGCAAAGCCAATTTACCACCGGAAAGAGAAAGCTGCTTTCTCAACACGTTGGACAGGGAATCTTTCGCACGACGTTTTTTCAACTTAGCACGGATCTCATCAAGGGACAGATCAGGCAACAAATCCCAATGAACTAACGCTTCCCCAGCCAATTCAATGGCATCACGAATAGGAGCTGACAAGCCATAAATCAAGCTTCCTTCCACCCCATAGTGAGACAAGGTAGCATCGCCCTTCTTAGTGTGTTCACCACAAGTCAACACAACGCCTTTAAGAGGCTGACCGCCTTGTTCTTGCTTAAACGTATCTGACCATGGGTAATTAAAGCCACAATTACTCGGGCGAAACGGCTGACAATCGACCCCATGCTTTTCAAAGACAGATAACCAATGTCCATCAGAGCCCAATCGGGCCCAACTCCCGCCTCCCAATGCAAAAATAACCACCTGGGATCGAACGGTTAACTCTTCCATAGGCGACTGGATTCTCAAGTCTCCCTGATCATTCCACCCCAACCATCGATGGCGTGTCTCTATGGTGACACCCGACTCTTTGAGACGCTTTAGCCAAGCACGTAATAGAGGCGCCGCTTTTTTCTGGGTAGGAAAGACTCGACCAGAGCTCCCCACAAACGTCTCCACACCTAGCTCTTTTGCCCACTGCACTAAATCTTCACTATCAAATACGTCTAACCAAGGGGCCACTGCCTCGCGAGGTTGATATCGATTTATAAAAGCAGGCTTGCCTTCAGAATGGGTGAGGTTAAGACCACCGATCCCAGCCCGTAAGAACTTCCGACCGACGGATGGCATGGCATCATACACGGTAACTGGAATCTGTTGCTTGGCTAACTGCTCAGCAGCCATTAAACCTGCTGGGCCTGCGCCAATCACTACGGCTTTGAGAGAAGTTATAGAGGACATATACTTTGATCTTTCTATTAAAAGAGAATACGAACCAACCCACATTTTGCAGAGGTTCGCACCTTGAAAAGGAGATGAATTTTACTTGCTCGCAGGCTAAGAGTCTGCATTTAGTTTTATCCCAAACCCATACTACACCCATATTTTCTGGTTATTAGTCGTCATGATAAATACTGGCTTTTCCATTGAGGATTCGGCTCACTTCAAACCTCAGGCATGCATAGAAAGTAGAGCTAGAGACAAGACAATTTCTTTACACATTTGAAAAGCATCCGCTTATCCTATAGGATTTTTATTAATTAAACGTTTAATTAAAAAAAATCGGAAGGTGTATGAATTTCCTTTTATCGTCGGGCCTAATATTCTCTTTCGCTGCTATAGCAGTGATTCTCCTAAAATGGTGGAACAAAAAGTGCGTTGGGATAACCCCTGTCAGCACCCTTGTTTTTATCGCAATCTTGTTCACCTCAGGACTTGATGTCGGATTAATCATGTTCCCATTAACGGAGTTTGGGGGTTACGCGAATCTAACGGAAAATCCTGAATACAGCTTCGCCAACCCACTCGCTATCGAATTCGGTTATTGGGCATTTTTAATCTGGGGATTCTATTTCTTAACCTGCTTTTACTTTTGTGTGATCGAACCAAAAGTTCAATTCTTTGAAATCCCAATCGTTAAGTTAGTCAACAATATTGTCATTATCGGCACTTGTGCCTTCACCGCTTACCTACTGCTAGTAAACCTGCCTTGGTATCTGCCTCAAATCGGTGATGGAGAATCAGTAGTCTCCAGCTTCTATTGGATTGTATTTGCTTCCATTGCGCTTGCAGTGTTCTCAAGCAGCAGTATGAAGTTGCTAAGACTGCTCAGTTTAGGCTCGAGCATTCTCTTTATCGCGTTAATCATTATCATGTGGTTCCGCGCTTACCTAACCGATAACGGAAACCCTGAGGACTTCCTAAACAACGCAGGCCTTATCGGTGACTACTTCACAAACATCTATCAGTTTATGTTGCCGTTAAATGACTACCACGCGTTTTACCTTTTCTGGTGGTTTTCTTGGAGCATCATGATTGGCCAGTTCACCGCACGCTTTGTTAGCGGCATTCGCACTTGGCAGCTACTGTTAGCCATGATGGTCTTTCCATCGATTGCAATTGGCATCTGGTTTACGATCCTCTATCACTATCATATTGAAAGCCTTCACATTGCGGGGTTCATCAAAATTATGATGGTCACTGTGGGTATATTGATGGTGATAAACTCTTTAGATTCGTTAATTCGGTTGTATACAGACAACTTGAACATCACCGTGAAACGTTTCGGCCTAATCCCTTACATTGCCGGAAACTTTGTCGTGATGTGCACGCTAACCCTGCTGTTCCAGCTCGACTTTCTTCGCATTCAATGGGTCGGCGCTCTGGTCATTGGCTTATATTTTTCTTGCTTTTTTTACATTGTATTTAAGAAACGCTCTGACATAGCCAGCATCTAATATGTTGGGAAAGCGCCATATTGTTTAAAGCAGCAATACCTAATCACCAAAACGGGGGCAAGTAAAACCAACCTCTTTCAAATGCTAGGCCAGAGCCAACAATACTATGGTTGGCTCTGGCCCAGCAGCTGAAATAGGTGGCGATGTTCCCCTCCCCCCTGCTTGATAAATTTCTTTTTGGTTTTCTAGAGATTCTGGCACAATCTTCCCCCAAAATAATAACGCCAGAACAATAAGGCTCCCCATGCAAGCACTCCTCAGCAAGATCTTCGAAGACGTTAAACCTCTAATGGGAAAAGGCAAAGTCGCTGACTACATTCCAGCACTGGCCAGTGTAGACCCAAACCAATTCGGCATTGCCATTTTTAGCAACGAGGGAGACCTGTATCAAATTGGTGATGCAGACACGCCATTTTCGATCCAGAGTATTTCTAAGGTCTTTAGTCTCACCTTGGCCATGAAGCACTATGGCAAGGACATGTGGCAACGGGTTGGCAGAGAGCCATCGGGACTACCCTTCAATTCACTGGTGCAACTAGAGTACGAACACGGCATTCCCCGTAACCCTTTTATCAACGCTGGGGCATTGGTGATCAGCGATATGAACCAGTCCCGCTTTGCGTCGCCACACTATGCCATGAGTGAGTTCGTACGCCGCATCTCAGGTAATCCTGAGATCAAAACGGACCTACAGGTGGCAGACTCCGAATACGAATTTCGCCATCGCAACGCCGCCATGGCCTACTTAATGAAATCAAACGGCAACTTTGAAAACGAAGTCGAAGACGTCTTAAAAAGCTACTTCGCCAATTGCGCCCTACGCATGAGCTGTGTGGATTTGGCCAAAGCGTTTAACTTCCTTGCGAATAAGGGCTATTGCACCATCAGTCAGGAGCAAGTGATTTCAGAAGAGGAAGCAAGGCAAGTCAACGCCCTCATGGCAACCAGTGGCATGTATGATGAAGCGGGCCATTTCGCCTTTCAGGTAGGTTTACCCGGTAAAAGTGGTGTGGGCGGCGGCATCGTTGCCATCGTCCCAGGACGCTTTTCTATCTGTGTTTGGTCTCCAGCCTTAAACAAGGTGGGTAACTCCTGTGCTGGGGTGGCTGCATTAGAATCCATGAGTAAACATATAGGTTGGTCCGTGTACTGATATAGCCATCCACCACATTGAGGCAAAACAAAGTATATCCCTTCAGCAAAACGTTAGGACAAGTTCAACACCCACGACTTTATGCTAGGTTACGTCTACTTAAAGAATGACGCAGTTTTACGGTTAAGGAGACAGGAAAGTGGGTGTACGTTCGGGTGTTGTATTGATGGGTGTCTTGTTGGGTATCACGAGTGTTTCCACAACGGCGGCCACATTTGAAGTGCCACGCAACTTTGAGATCATGTACGTAGATCTGGAAAGCACCGGCAATCTTGGGGGCGACTTCAAAGCCGAACTGGAACCAGGCAAACGCCAACTAGTTGTACGTTACAATGACCGTATTGGAGGTGGTGCAGACGCGGATCGTTTCCAGTCTGAGCCCATCATCCTCGACATCACAGTGGCACAGGATGACAACATCCTTTTAGAAGCCCCCCATTTATTCCGCAAAAATGACGCAGCCAAATTCGCAGAATCCCCTGAGTTCACACTCATTCATAAGGACAGTGGCGAGGCGTTAAATTACGACATGCACATGCTACCCACTCAACCTGGGGCACAGATGTTTCGAGATTACAAAGACGAAATTCGCGCATTCACTCAAACCTATCAAGCCCCCTCTGTTACTGCAAAAGCGGCAGACAAAGAACAAGCAAAGACAGAAGCCTTGGATATGCTGAAACTCTGGTATAACCGTGCTTCAGCAGAAGATCAGAAAGCCTTCCAAGAGTGGATGACGGATACTCAATAATCCATTTTCCCCTACACTATAATGATTCCATCAATCAGAGGGTGAGCCATGTTGATCGTTTTTAAATGCCAAGCTTGCGCCAACATCACCATGTTTGGCTCCGTTGCTCAGCAATTAATCCAGATGATGGGGAGCGGCAATGCGATTCCCGGAGCCATCACTGCGGAAAACGTACCAGACGCATTAAAGCGATTGCAAAGCGCCCTCTCACGCTACAAAGAAACAGCTGCTCAACAGAGCTCTACAGATGAAGACGACGAGCAAAACGAGCCATCTGTCAGCCTTGCCCATCGGGCCATTCCTTTGATCGACATGCTCAAAGCCGCCATTGAAGATGAAGCGGATGTGATTTGGGAATAACGAGAATCAACCGCTAAACGTTTCAATATACAGCGCTTCCACCTTATCCCTCGCCCACTGCGTTTTACGCAGAAATTTTAGGGAAGATTTAATCGAAGGGTCATTAGAAAAACAGTTCACACGGACACGGTCGTATAGGCCATCCCAGCCGTAATGCTCGACTAGATGTGTTAGTATCTTTTCTAGTGACAGACCGTGTAATGGGTTATTGGGTTGGCTCATTGGGAATTCCTGATTTGGGTAGGAAGGGAGTTTAGCAGGTTTTGGAGATCTGGAGAGGTATGATCTAGGAGATCTTACCCCCTTTCTAAAAACCGCAGGCATTAAAAAAGGAGCACCGAGGTGCTCCTTTTTAGGATCTAACGAGAAGTTAGAAGATTAACCAGCTACGAATGCTGCTTTTTCTTCTTCTGTTACTTCTTTCATAGACAGTTTGATACGACCACGTGCATCTACGTCTAGTACCTTAACGATTACGTCTTGGCCTTCTTCTAGTACGTCTGCAACAGCACGGATGCGTTCTTCAGCGATTTGAGAGATGTGAACTAGGCCGTCTTTGCCTGGAAGGATGTTCACGAATGCACCGAATTCCGCTAGGCGTACGACTTTACCTTGGTAAAGTTTGTCCACTTCTGCTTCTGCAGTGATCTCATGGATACGTAGCAGTGCTGCATCAGATGCTGTTTTATCTGGTGCGTAGATACGTACTGTACCGTCGTCGTCTAGGTCGATAGAAGCGCCAGTGTCTTCGGTGATAGAACGGATGGTTGCGCCGCCTTTACCGATTACTTCACGGATCTTATCAGGATCGATTTTGATCGTAGCCATAGATGGTGCGTTTGGAGACACCTCTGGACGAGCGTAACCAATTACTAGAGCCATTTCACGTAGGATGTGCTTACGTGCTTCCATCGCTTGAGAAAGAGCGATGTCCATGATCTCTTCGTTGATACCTTCGATCTTAATGTCCATTTGAAGTGCTGTGATACCTTCTTCAGTACCCGCTACTTTAAAGTCCATGTCACCAAGGTGGTCTTCGTCACCTAGGATGTCAGTTAGGACTGCAAAGCCGTCTTCTTCTTTAACAAGACCCATTGCGATACCCGCAACCGGTGCTTTAAGAGGAACACCCGCATCCATCATAGACAGAGACGCGCCACACACAGAGGCCATAGAGCTTGAACCGTTAGATTCAGTGATCTCAGATACCACACGGATGGTGTATGGGAATTCTTCTTCAGAAGGAAGTACCGCCTGAACACCACGGCGCGCTAGACGACCGTGACCGATTTCACGACGACCAACACCGCCCATACGACCACACTCACCTACAGAATAAGGAGGGAAGTTGTAGTGCAACATGAAGCTGTCTTTAGACTCACCCGCTAGACCGTCAGCGATCTGAGCGTCACGGCTTGTACCCAAAGTACAAGTCGCGATGGCTTGCGTTTCACCACGTGTGAACAACGCAGAACCGTGAGTTTTCTTAAGCATGCCCACTTCAACGTTGATGCCACGAACAGTTTTGTTGTCACGGCCGTCGATACGTGGTTTGCCATCGATAACACGACGACGCACGATGTTTTTCTCTAGCTTGCCGAATACGCCTGTCACGTCTGCTTCAGAGTATGGGCCTTCTTCTGTTACAAGCTGAGCAATTGCGGCTTCGCGCACTTCGCCCAATTTCGCGTAACGGTCCATTTTGTCGCTGATTGTGTAAGCTTCTTCGATTTGTGCTGCGAAACCTAGTTTAACGGTTTCAACAAGGTCAGCATTGGCTTGCTCTGCAGACCATTCCCAACGAGGCTTGCCAGCTTCTGCTGCGAAGTCGTTGATGGTTGCGATAGCCGTTTGCATTTCTTTGTGTGCGTAAAGTACTGCACCTAGCATTTCGTCTTCTGTCAGCTCTTGTGCTTCAGACTCAACCATTAGCACTGCGTCTTTAGTACCCGCAACGACCATGTCTAGTAGAGACTCAGTCAATTCAGAGTTGCTTGGGTTCAATACGTAGCCAGACTCGTCGTTGAAACCAACGCGTGCTGCACCGATAGGACCGTTGAATGGGATACCAGAAATCGCCAACGCAGCAGAGGTTGCAAGCATCGCTGGGATGTCTGCATCTAGGTCTGTGTTAGTAGACATAACCGTACAAACCACTTGTACTTCGTTCATGAAGCCTTTCGGGAACAGTGGACGAATCGGACGGTCGATCAAACGAGACGTTAGGGTTTCTTTTTCAGAAGGACGGCCTTCACGCTTTAGGAAACCACCAGGGATTTTACCTACTGCGTAAGTACGTTCTTGGTAATGTACAGAAAGCGGGAAGAAGTCTTGGCCGTCTTTTGCGCTTTTAGCGCCAACAACGGTAGCAAGCACTTGCGCGTCGCCCATAGTACAAAGTACTGCACCAGTCGCTTGACGTGCGATACGGCCAGTTTCTAGTGTTACTTCATGTGCTCCGTATTGGAACGTTTTAGTCGTAATACTCACTCGTATTCCTTACTTAATTTTTTGTAACTTTCTCCCAAAGACATTCTTTGTTAGCCAGTACTCAGATGTGTTCTGTTTTAGGACCTTAACATCAGGTCAAAAACACATTTGAAGTACAGGCTGTCCCCTGGGAGGCCTATAAGAAAAAAAGGGCCATAGATTTTCTATGGCCCCTCTTCGGTCTTAGCGACGTAGACCTAGCTTTTTGATCAAGCTAGTGTAACGTGCTGCGTCTTTACGCTTAAGGTAGTCCAACAACTTACGACGTTGGTTAACCATGCGGATAAGACCGCGGCGAGAATGGTGATCGCCTTTGTGATCTTTGAAGTGACCTTGTAGACCTTCGATGTTCTTAGTTAGCAATGCAACTTGAACTTCTGGTGAACCAGTGTCGCCTTCTTTAGTTTGAAACTCTGCAACCAATGCTGCTTTTGCTTCTGCAGATAATGCCATAATCATAATCTCCGAATTAATATGCTTATAAAAGAATCCAGGGTGGCCGAGCATATTTCCAGTCATCCTAGGGTCGTGAATTATAACACTAGTTGCGCGCTAACTCACTGGTATTTACTAATCTATGTGGCTTAATTTTACCATTTTTCACTTCACCAAGGCCCAAGAAGGCATTTGATTCGGTGACGTAAAGGCGCATTAATTGCCCTTCTGGCAAACCACGGGTGTCGTTAAGCAGTCGCCCAAATACAATATCTTTAGATTCTTGCAAAGACATGACAATTTCAGGCAAGTGCAATACCGCTGTGTCGGCACCCATAAGGTGCTTATCCAGCTCTGGCTCCCCTTGCTCAGCTAGCGCCTCAAACGCTTCAATAGTGAGCATGTCTTCCGGGTTGTAACCCGCGGTCGACACTCGATGCAGGGTTTTAAGGTGCGCACCGCAGCCTAGAGCCTCGCCAATGTCTTCTCCAATGGTACGTATATAAGTCCCTTTGGAGCAGCTGATATCTAAGGTTAGAGTATTCTCTGTTCGCTCTAGCACGGTTAAATTAGAAATCACAACGGCGCGACGTTTGCGCTCAATGGTGATGCCTTTACGTGCATACTCGTACAGGGGCTTGCCTTCATGCTTTAGGGCCGAATACATCGGCGGAACTTGTTCGATATTGCCACGAAACGAATCCAACAGCGCTTCCAGTTCTTCATCCGATAATTGAGGCACAGGCTCGTTGCTAAGCTCTTCACCTTCTTTATCACCGGTTGTTGTACGAATACCAAGCTCAATACAGGTAATGTATCGCTTGTCCGCATCAAGAAGAAATTGGGAAAATTTGGTCGCCTCACCCAGACAAAGGGGCAGCATACCAGTTGCGAGGGGATCAAGTGCGCCCGTGTGTCCGGCTTTAGCAGCACGGAACACACGACGAACTTTTTGTAACGCTTGATTCGAGCTGAGTCCCAAAGGCTTATTTAATAGAACAACGCCATCAATGGCGCGCCATTGCGTTTTGCCCATGGTCAGTACTTACTCTTCTTCTGAATCTTGGTTCTTTTGGTCCTTACGAAGCGCTTGGTCGATCAATGCCGACATGCGCGCACCGTTGACAACACTGGTGTCGTAGTGGAAACGCAGGTGCGGCATAATGCGCAACTTCACTTCTTTCGCAAGACGGTGACGCAGGAAGTTTTTAGCACTGTCCAGTGCCGCTTGGTTTTCAGCCAAGCGTTCCGCGTTGTCGTCCAATCCAAGTACGGTGTAGTAAATATCCGCATACCCTAGATCTTTCGCAACGCGTACTTCGTTAATCGTCACCATGCCCAAACGTGGATCTTTCACTTCAAACTGTATAAGGGATGCCAGCTCCTTTTGGAGCTGATCACCAATACGACTAGTACGACTGAATTCGCCTGCCATTTTGATACCCTATATTAAAGTGAACGAGCGACTTCGATTGTCTTGAAGACCTCGATTTTGTCGCCTTCTTTCACGTCGTTGTAGTTCTTAACGCCGATACCACATTCCATACCTTGACGGACGTCGTTAACTGCGTCTTTGAAGCGACGTAGGGATTCTAGTTCACCTTCGTAGATTACCACGTTGTCACGTAGGACACGGATTTTCTCGTTACGGTAAACCGTACCCTCGATAACCATACAGCCTGCAACCAGACCGAATTTAGGCGAACGGAATACGTCACGTACTTCTGCTGTACCAACGATCTCTTCACGTAGATCTGGCGTCAACATACCAGACAAGGCTTGTTTCACGTCGTCAATGATGTTGTAGATAACGCTGTAGTAACGTAGATCAACGTTTTCACGCTCGATGAATTGCTTCGCTGAGCTGTCTGCACGAACGTTGAAACCGAAGATTACTGCTTGAGAAGCCAGTGCTAGGGTCGCGTCAGTTTCAGTGATACCACCAACACCGCTGGACACTACGTTCACTTTTACTTCATCAGTACTTAGATCAGTCAAAGACTTGATCAGTGCTTCTAGGGAACCACGTACGTCTGCTTTCAATACGATGTTCAATGTGCTGACTTCGTCTTTGCCCATTTCAGAGAACATGTTTTCAAGCTTAGCGGAGTGTTGACGAGCAAAACGCACTTCACGGTACTTACCTTGACGGAAGTTCGCTACTTCACGGGCTTTACGTTCATCAGCAACAACGATGAATTCTTCACCCGCTTCTGGTGTACCGTCTAGGCCAAGAATCTCGACTGGGATAGCAGGACCAGCAGACTCAACCGCTTTACCGTTTTCATCTAGTAACGCACGTACGCGGCCCATGTTTAGGCCTGCAAGAACGATGTCACCTTTACGTAGAGTACCGTTTTGAACAAGTACGGTTGCTACGGAACCACGTCCACGGTCTAGGCGGGATTCAACCACTACACCTTTACCTGGTGCACTTGGTACAGCCGTCAATTCAAGTACTTCCGCTTGCAAAAGAATCGCTTCAAGAAGTTCATCAATACCTTGGCCAGTTTTCGCAGAAACTTCTACGAACTGAATGTCGCCACCCCATTCTTCTGGAACAACTTCCTGTGCAACCAATTCGTTACGCACTTTATCTAGATCAGCAGATGGCTTGTCACACTTAGTGATCGCAACAACAATCGGAACACCCGCTGCACGAGAGTGCTGGATGGCTTCGATGGTTTGTGGCATTACGCCGTCGTCTGCCGCACACACTAGGATAACGATATCCGTTGCTTGCGCACCACGTGCACGCATTGCCGTAAATGCCGCGTGTCCAGGTGTATCCAAGAAGCTGACCATACCGTGATCTGTTTCAACGTGGTAAGCACCAATGTGCTGTGTGATACCACCAGATTCACCCGCTGCAACGCGAGTAGTACGGATGTAGTCAAGTAAAGATGTTTTACCATGGTCAACGTGGCCCATTACGGTAACCACTGGTGCACGCTTGATTTCTTCACCCTCATAATCGATGGCATCGATCATGTCATTTTCTAGGGCGTTTTCGTCAATGTACTTAACCGTGTGACCCATTTCTTCAACCACTAGGGTTGCTGTGTCTCGGTCGATCGTTTGGTTGATAGTCGCCATAGCGCCCATCTTAAACATCACCTTGATCACTTCGGCTGCCTTGATAGACATTTTCTCAGCAAGTTCAGCGACTGTGATGCTTTCAGGCAGTGCAACTTCATGGACGATTGGTGCCGTCGGCTTTTGGAATCCATGCTCTTGTTTCACTGCTGGCTTTTTAAGCTTACGCTTGCCACCGCGACGAGAGAATTCTTCATCACCGTTTAGCGAAACGCGGCCACGTTTCTGATCGTTCTGACGACCACGAGGCTTGTCTTTTTCACGGTCGCTTCTTGGCGGTGATTTTTTACCTTTAGGCGCTGGAGCACTGGTTTTGCTTTCGCCTTCAGGTTGAGACACCTTACGATTGGTCTTAGTCTCTTTTGGTGTTTCCACGAGTGTATCCGCTCCCATATCGGAGTCGTTTTGCTCCGTTTGCTTTGCAGCTCGCTCTGCAGCATCACGCTCTGCTTGTTTACGCTGTGCTTCTTGTCGAGCTAATTCTTCAGCTTCTGCTTTCGCTTTGGCTGCCTTCTCTGCTTCCTGTCTCGCAAGTTCTTCTTCGCGAGCACGTTCCGCCTCGATACGTGCTTTTTCTTCTACCTCACGTTGTGCAGCAGCTTGTTCTTGCTGGCGCTGCAACTCATCTTCGGCATTATCACGTTTAACATAAGTTCGTTTCTTTTTCACAGCCACATTGACTGTTTTTCCAGCACCGCCAGCAGAAAGCGTACTTTTTGTACGACGCTGCAGGGTAATACGCTGACCTGCATCACCTTCTTCTGAATCACCGTGTTGGCGTTTCAGATAGTTTAGCAGGATTTGCTTCTCAACATCAGAGACTTCTTGGTCTGCACTTCTTTGTGGCAGACCAGCATCTTGCATCTGAGCCAATAGCTTCTCGACTGGTGTGTTCACCAGCTCGGATAGTATCTTAACGGTTTGAACTGTCATTAAGTTCCCCCTTTTTACTCAGATTTTATTCAGATTCAGCAAACCAAGGCGCGCGCGCGGTTAAAATTAATGCTGCTGCGCGTTCTTCATTCATACCTTCAATTTCGAGTAACTCGTCAACTGACTGTTCAGCCAAATCTTCCATGGTAATAACGCCTTTCGACGCCAATACAAGAGCTAGGTGATTATCCATACCTTCCATCTCAAGAAGGTCTTGAGCAGGTTTCGCACCGTCTAATTGCTCTTCTGCCTGTAGCGCTTGGTTTAGTAGCGCTTCCTTAGCACGAGTACGTAGCTCGTTTACCAAATCTTCATCAAATCCGTCGATGTCCAACATTTCTTCCATAGGTACGTATGCAACTTCCTCAAGCGTTGCAAAGCCTTCTTCGACCAGCATAATCGCTAGGTCTTCATCGATGTCCAAGGCTGTCACAAACAAGTCGATCAATTTTTGAGATTCTTCTTGCTGTTTCTCTTGAGCATCTTCGCTGGTCATAACATTAAGCGTCCAACCAGTTAGGGCTGACGCTAGGCGTACGTTTTGACCATTACGACCAATCGCTTGCGCTAGGTTGTCGCTTTTCACAGCCACGTCCATAGAGTGCGCATCTTCGTCAATAACGATTGAGTCAACTTCAGCTGGCGCCATAGCATTAATAACAAGTTGTGCTGGGTTATCATCCCAAAGCACGATATCAACACGTTCACCATTCATTTCATTCGATACCGCTTGTACACGTGCGCCACGCATACCCACACAAGCACCGATTGGGTCTATACGGCGGTCACTGGTTTTCACAGCGATTTTCGCACGTAGACCTGGATCACGTGAGGCACCACGAATATCAATCACTTCTTCTGAAATCTCAGGCACTTCAAGGCGGAAAAGCTCCACCATAAACTCAGGAGACGTACGAGAAAGAACCAATTGTGAGCCACGAGAATCTTCGCGAATCTCTTGCAACAAAGCACGGACACGATCGTTCATACGGAAAGTTTCGCGATTAATCAGCTGATCTTTTGGTAGAGACGCTTCTGCATTTTCCCCTAGATCGATAATCAAACTGTCACGGGTCACTTTCTTAACTTGACCATGAACGAGTTTGCCAACTTTCTCGCTGTAACGAGCCACCATTTTCGCACGCTCAGCTTCACGTACTTTTTGTACGATCACTTGTTTCGCTGTTTGCGCAGCAATACGGCCGAACTCTTCTGATTCAATTTCTTCTTCGTAGATTTCGCCAGCACCCAGTGCTTGCCCCATCTCTTCCATGTCATCAGTTGTCAATTCAGAATCTGGTGCAGAGTAATCTTCGTCTGCAACGATGTCCCATTGACGGTAAGTTTTGTATTCACCTGTACGTTGATCGATGGATACGCGTACTTTTACATCGCCTTCAAAACGACGCTTTGCGGCACTTGCTAATGCAGTCTCTACAGCTTCAAAAATCACCTGTTTAGGCACATCTTTTTCGTTTGAAACTGCTTCTACTACCAAAAGAATTTCTTTGCTCATCCTTTTAGCCTCTCTTAAAGGTTAAATAAATTAAAACTGAGGAACGATGTTTGCTTTTTCGATCAACTCAATTGGCAATAAGTATTCCTCGTTGTCCACGAGAAGAACCACTTCATCACCTTCAATACCACTGAGCTGACCCTTGAATTTACGGCGACCATCAAAGGGTACGCGCAACCGTAACGACACAACCGATCCAACAAAACGCTGGTATTGGTTAAGGTCAAATAGAGGGCGATCCAAACCTGGGGATGACACTTCCAAGCTGTATTCGCCTGTAATGGGGTCTTCGACATCAAGAATGGCGCTTACTTGGCGACTCACTGACGCACAATCCTCGACATCAATGCCTTTTTCGGAGTCCGTTTCAATGAAAACACGAAGAACCGAATCTTTTCCCTGAGACAGGTATTCTAGGCCCCAAAACTCAAACCCCAAACCCTCGACTACTGGTCTGATTAGCTCTTCAAGCTGTGTAAACTTAGTAGACAAATAACTTCTCCGAATAAAAACCCTAGAAACAAAAAACGGGCTCTAGGCCCATTTAACAAAAGTTCAGATAACAAAAAACCCCATATAGGGGCCATCCAAACTTCAAGATCTTTTCAGACCTCAGTTTCTCGAAAGAAACTAGGTTGGTTGCGGAGGCCGGATTCGAACCGACGACCTTCGGGTTATGAGCCCGACGAGCTACCAGACTGCTCCACCCCGCGTCAACGAGAGCTTATTCTACTACATCATAGCAGGACTCTCAAGAATGGTGCCGATGGCCGGACTCGAACCGGCACAGCCGTAGGCCACTACCCCCTCAAGATAGCGTGTCTACCAATTCCACCACATCGGCAATTCTTTCTCAGTAGATTCTGATTACTCTACTGTAGGAATATCGTTGTTTTGAGTTGATTCTGCTTCACCTGAATCTAGGTTAGGCATATCAACGTTTTCTTCTACTTGAGGAGCGCTTGGAACAAAATCCAAACCGCCACTAACATTTTTAGCTTGCTCGCTCGCAAAGAACGCCAAACCAAAGCTAGTTAGGAAGAAAACCAACGCAAATACTGCGGTCATACGACCAAAGAAGCTACTGCCACCTTGGCTACCAAATACTGTCTGTGATGCGCCACCACCAAATGATGCGCCGGCATCAGCACCTTTACCCTGCTGTATTAGCACCAACCCGATAATAGCTACGGCGGCTAATACATGAACAACTAAAACTAAAGTTTCCATTAATCTACTTCGCGTTTTCTATGATCGAATTAAATTCTTGTGCATCCAAAGACGCGCCACCAATAAGAGCGCCATCAATGTCAGGCTGAGCAAACAACTCTGCGCTGTTAGATGCCTTCACACTGCCGCCGTATAGGATGGCTACTTTTTCAGCAACCGTCTCAGAAGACTGAGCAATGTGATTTCGAATACCTTTATGCACTTCTTGTGCTTGCTCAGATGTAGCAGATTTACCTGTGCCTATAGCCCAAACTGGCTCATAAGCTACGACTACATCAGCAAAACGCTCTGTTCCAACAACCTGCAATACCGCATCAATTTGGCCATTACAAACCGCTAGGGTTGTGCCATCTTCGCGCTGCTCGAGGGTTTCCCCCACACATAGAATTGGGGTTAGACCTGCTGCCAGTGTTGCTTCAACCTTCTGCGCAATCATCGCATCCGTTTCAGCATACAAAGCACGTCGCTCTGAATGTCCTAAAATCACGTGAGAGACCGCAAAGTCATTCAGCATGGACAAACTTACTTCACCCGTAAATGCACCCTTGTTTTGCTCGGACACATTTTGCGCCGCCAGCTTAATACCAGCTTGAGGCACTAATTCACTTACCTTAGCTAGGTAAACAAACGAAGGAGCGACTACGACATCAACGGCGTCATCTGACTTAATGCCCTTCACTAGTTCAACAACCGACCCTAACGAGCCATTCATCTTCCAGTTACCAGCAACAATCTTACGACGTGTCATATTGATACCCTTGATTTCGAGGCGCTCATTCTAGGCAATTGCCCTTAGCATATCAAGCGCTATTTAAGAATTTAGGTTTAGAAATCAGCCAATTGACTGAGCTTTGCGATTTGCTACCGCTTGCACTTCTTCCGTGAGAATATCAACCAACTCATCCACCATGACTTGGTCACGCCCCTCTACCATGACACGTATTAATGGCTCAGTACCCGATGCACGCAGCAATACGCGCCCTAAACCGTTCAAACGCTCATTGGCATGGGCAATGGCTTTTTGTAGGGAAGGCTCTTCCGCAGGGGCAAAACGCTCGGCCACCCGTACGTTTTTCAGGCGCTGAGGAAATTTAACCAAGCCTTCTAACAGCTCTTCCAGTGTCTTTTCTTCTTCCACCATGGCGCGCAATACTTGCAGCGCAGCAATGATGCCATCCCCTGTTGTGGTGATATCTCGGCAGACAATATGTCCAGATGGTTCGCCACCCAACACCCAACCATGCTGAAGCAACTTCTCATTTACATAACGATCGCCCACTTTTGCACGGCTAAAACCAATACCCGTTTCTGAAAACGCCAATTCAAGGCCGAAGTTACTCATCAAAGTACCAACAACACCGCCATTGAAGCGGCCGGTATTCATTAGGTGGTTGGCAATGATATACAACACATCATCCCCATCTCGGACGACACCTTTGGCATCCACGAGGATCAAACGATCTCCATCACCATCCAAAGCAATGCCGAGATCCGCACCTTCTGCCAAAACATTTTTACGAAGTAGTTCTGGCTTAGTCGCACCACTAACTTCATTAATATTCAGGCCATCTGGGTTCACCCCAACAGCCACCACGTCTGCACCAAGCTCTGAGAAGACTCGCGGCGCCACGTGGTAAGTAGCCCCATCGGCACAATCAACTACGATTTTGAGTCCAGACAGCTGCAGGCCAATCGGAAAAGTACCCTTACAGTATTCAATGTAACGACCGGCCGCATCATCGATACGTTTAGCACGACCAATTAATTCGGATTTCACCACTTCCATTGGTTGATCAAGGAAGTATTCGATTCGTTCCTCTATTTCATCCGATATTTTGCCACCTTGGGCTGAAAAGAATTTGATGCCGTTATCCGTATAAGGGTTATGGGAAGCACTGATCACAATGCCCGCACTGGCACGAAATGTTCTCGTTAAGTAGGCAATGGCTGGCGTAGGCATTGGCCCCACCAAGCGCACATCCGCCCCAGCCGCCACGATGCCTGATTCAAGGGCAGATTCAAACATGTAGCCAGAAATGCGCGTATCCTTGCCAATCAAGATCTTTTTATCGTGTTCTTTGAACACTTGCCCAGCGGCCCAACCAAGTTTCAACATAAATTCTGGTGTGATCGGCGCCTTCCCTACTTCACCACGAATTCCATCTGTCCCAAAATATTTACGCATTTCGACTCTCTTCTATTTGATGCATCACTTTCAACATGTCTACATGGGGCTTCACATCGTGAACACGAAAAATTCGCGCACCTTTAAGATAGGTTGAAGCATTTGCCCCCATTGTGCCATACAAACGCTGATCAACCGGCACACCCAAAATGTCACCGATCATAGTTTTACGGGACACTCCTATCAGCACTTCAAACCCCAAGTCCACAAATCTCTGAGTGTAATTCAGTAATGTGGCATTATGGACCAAACTTTTACCGAAGCCGATCCCTGGATCTAGCAGAATTTGTTCCCGCTGAATCCCCGCCGCTTCCGCAATAGCAACACGCTCTAGGAGATACTGCTCCACATCCTCAATTAACGCGTCGTAGGAGGGTGACTGCTGCATGTCTTTGGGCGTTCCGCGCATGTGCATCAAACAAACAGGCAGACCTGTTTGCGCGGCCGCAGCCACTGCGCCATCACGTTCTAAAGCACGAACATCATTGATCAACCCAGCCCCCAACTTTGCCGACTCCAGCATAACGGAAGGTGTACTCGTATCGACTGAGATAATCGTATCGAAGCGCTGAGCAATAGCTTCCACAGCAGGCAATACACGATCTAGCTCTTCTTGCTCACTGACTTCTGCTGCGCCAGGGCGGGTCGACTCACCACCGATATCAATAAAGCTAGCGCCATCTTCAAGCATCTTTTCAGCTTGTCGTAACGCAGCCTCTAAAGAGTTGTGCTGACCACCGTCAGAAAAGGAATCAGGGGTGACATTGAGTATCCCCATAACGTGAGGAAGCGATAAGTCGAGAGACTTATCGCCAAATTTCATCACAGACATTATGTGTCCAAATAGCGTTTGATGAGGTGTCTGGCGAAGCTTACGCTTCGCCAGAGGTTTTTTGAGAAACGGAAGCTTGGCCTGTTTGACCTGTCATTTGGTCAGTAGACGCATCTTTTGGTGCTTCCGCTGTATCAGCCTGCTCAGGAGCTACTTCTGGCTCAGAGCTGCCTGGTCCATTACCACCAGATGGATCAGTCCAACCTGCTGGAGGGCTAGGCTTTTTACCTTCCATAATTTCTTTGATTTGATCGGCATCGATTGTTTCGTACACCATCAAAGCGTCTGCCATCATATCAAGCTTCGAGCGGTGCTCGACAAGGATATCAGTCGCTTTCTGGTAACAACGATCAATGATATCTTTAACTTCTTTATCCAATACTTTGCCAGTCTCTGCAGAGAAGTAGTTATTCTTACTACCCGTCATGCTCTGCTGATCGTCTTCTTCGTAGGCAAAAGCACCCAACTCTTCAGAAAGACCCCATTTGGTCACCATGTTACGAGCCAAACTAGACGCACGCTCTATATCATTTGATGCCCCTGTGGAGACCCCGTCAAAGCCATGGATCAATTCCTCGGCAATACGACCACCGTACAAACTACAGATCTGAGACTCTAGACCGCGCTTACTTAAGCTGTACTTATCTTCTTCTGGAAGATACATGGTGACACCCAAGGCGCGCCCACGAGGAATAATAGTCACCTTGTAAACTGGATCATGCTCAGGCATCAAGTAACCGACAATCGCGTGACCTGCTTCGTGGTACGCCGTATTCAGTTTCTCTTCTTCCTTCATCACCATGGACTTACGTTCAGCACCCATTAGGATTTTGTCTTTTGCAAGCTCCAATAGCTCCATGTTAACCAAGCGGCGGTTAGAACGGGCCGCAAACAATGCTGCTTCGTTCACCAAGTTGGCCAAATCAGCACCAGAGAAACCTGGTGTACCACGGGCAATGTTTTTAGGCACCACATCATCATCTACAGGTACTTTACGAAGGTGTACCTTAAGAATCTGTTCACGACCACGGATATCTGGCAGACCCACTGTTACCTGACGGTCAAAACGGCCAGGACGCAATAACGCTGGGTCCAATACATCTGGACGGTTGGTAGCGGCGATCACGATGATACCTTCATTACCTTCAAAACCATCCATCTCAACCAACAATTGGTTAAGGGTTTGTTCGCGCTCATCGTTACCACCGCCCATACCAGAGCCACGGTTACGACCTACCGCATCAATCTCGTCGATAAAGATGATGCAAGGCGCATGTTTCTTCGCTTGTTCGAACATATCTCGAACACGGGACGCACCCACACCCACAAACATTTCAACAAAGTCAGAACCAGAAATAGTGAAGAAAGGTACTTTAGCTTCACCTGCAATGGCCTTCGCAAGTAAGGTCTTACCTGTACCTGGAGGACCACACATCAAGATACCACGTGGAATCTTACCACCTAGGCGTTGGAATTTTCCTGGTTCACGCAGGAAGTCCACTAGCTCTTCCACGTCTTCTTTGGCTTCATCACAACCCGCCACATCGGCGAATGTGGTTTTAATCTGATCTTCAGGCAACAAGCGCGCTTTCGACTTACCGAACGACATTGGGCCGCCCTTGCCACTACCACCGCCTTGCATTTGGCGCATAAAGAACATAAAGATGGCGAGAATTAAGAGGATCGGGAAGCTGGCAACCAACAACTGAGTCCAAATGCTTTGTTGCTCAGGCATACGACCTTCCACAACTACATTGTTGCTCAACAGGTCATCCATAATTTTTGGATCCTGTGCTGCAGGACGAACAGTTTCAAAGCTGTCTCCGCCCGTACGAGAGCCGCTGATCGTATATCCGTCGATTACCACTCGGGCAATACGTCCATCATGCACTTCTTGCACGAATTCGGAGTACGAGATTCTATTTGTCTCAGTAGAGGTATTAAAGTTGTTAAACACCGTCAGTAACACTGCGGCAATTACCAACCACAATAAAATATTTTTTAGCATATCGTTCAAGAGTACACCTCTTAATGGTCATCAAACGAAGCGTTTTCGCCACTTCTGCAAACAACCCTTAATTGTCGTCCTAGTTGGATACATTTCGAGTCAACGAAAGCATCGGTTGTTAGGGGCACAGCCGAACCAAATTGGTCCCGTATCGCTTTATAAGCTTAGCATTCACATTGATCGTGAGCGATAAGCATTACCACCGATTATTTACCATGTCCGAGAAAACTTTTCCCATACATGAGCTTACATATTGGGGTCATATTCCAAATTACAAGATTCACTCCCATAGTTCCAACCCTGATACGTATATTTTCGTGACCAAGGTCGAATCAAGGGACGCACTTTACTATATCAGAAGACACCTCAGCACGTTTATGGACAAAGCCCTGCCGGAAACGTTCCCCGTATTCCGCCAACCTGACTTTTTGCCTTCAGGAGCCTTGCAATCATACCTAATCAGACCAATATTCCGCTATAATATCGCCTAACCTCTGAAGCCTCCAATAAAGAGGGTCAACTAAGATGAGAAATTTTAATTATGAGTTTGACGAACGTTCAAAAAAAGCAATATCGCCTCATTGGGCATTCACTTAATCCAGTAGTAACGATTGCAGGTAACGGTTTAACAGAATCCGTCTTGACCGAAATCGACCGCGCCCTGGAAGACCACGAATTGATCAAGGTGCGTTATAGCATCGCTGACCGTGAAGCACGTTATGCTCACGTAGAAGAAACCAGCAAAATTTTGAAGTGTGAAGTGGTACAAACCATCGGTAAAGTAGCACTTTTATACCGCGCAGCGATTGAGCCAAACCCAAAGCTTTCTAACTTGCTTCGCTAAGATTCCCTGAGGCTGACACTTGTCAGCCTCAACTCTTCTCTTTTTCAGCCGATAAGCTTTAAATAACCACTGCTTTGGATGCTGATATGATCTTCATCGATACGGTAAATCGCTTACGACAACTTCCTGAAAGGGATGATACGGTGTTTCAACGTCGACGCCGTACTGTGAGTTCTAATGACAGTTTGACCCTAAGCGAAGCCGCAACCTATGTTCAACACATCACCCTTACCGCAGACGCAGCGTTTGAACTCACCCCTGTGGATAGCATCATCGCTAACATTTTGGAAACTTTATTAGAGCAGTTTGAGAACCAGAAACTGGATGTCACGGCACTTTCTCAGCTTGCCGCCAACCAAGAAGACTGGGAATTACCGCTACAGACACCACCTCTCGAGCAAGCACAAGATTCTCCAACCGATTACACAGAGCATCTAAAGGCTCAACAAAAGAAAGGCATTGAAAAACGTTTTGAGTTCACTCTATTGGGCAAAAGCAATCAACAACGAAAGCTGATGCTGCTATTTCGAATCCAGCATCTCAACACTTCAGCCATACAGAGGTTACAAGGCATCCCACCAAACCAGCAGCTTACAACCCCCTACAGCATTGAACAGTTGCAAAGCCTGCCAGAACACTGGACGTTTGAAATGGATCAAGATGGCGAGCAGCAGCCTCTTTCAAGCCTTTACAATAATGTCAGCACTCGAGCGACTTACACCATATCGGTACCCGGATTGCAAATTTGGTACGAAAAAGAACGAGACGCTCTGCCATTGCTCATTGCTGATCCAAATTTTGGATATGTATACATTGGCAATTACGGCACAGGGAGCACCGCGTCAGAGCATCAGTCACCCACCATTCATCATGAAGGTGACATTGATACCAGCGCCTAATTTAAGCGTGCCCCTTACTTTTCTGTAGTTTGCGGCGAGACAGCCACCACACACACAGAGTCACCAAGGAAACGATCAAGATAATGATGGTTGCCAAAGCGTTGATCTTTGGAGAGACCCCTAAGCGTACAGAACTAAACACCTCAATCGGCAACGTAGTGGAACCAGGCCCCAACACAAAACTCGCAATCACCACATCATCCAATGAAAGCGTAAAAGCCAACAACCAAGCAGACACCAAAGCCGGCATAATAATCGGCAGGGTTATTTGTATAAAAGCCTTTAATGGCGTTGCCCCTAGATCCATGGCCGCCTCAAGATAGGAACGATCCAGCTCTTTCAATCGAGACGTGATCACCACGGTTGCATAGGCGGTACAGAAAGTCGCATGGGCAATCCAAATGGTTAGCAGCCCCCTATTCTGTGGCCAGCCAATCAAATCCGACATGGACACAAACAACAAGAGCAAAGACAGACCAATAATCACATCCGGCATCACCAATGGCGCCGTCACCAAGCTATGCAACAAGGATCGTCCCTTAAATCGACCAAATCGTGTCAGCGCCACCGATGCTAAAACACCCAGCACTACCGCCGCATTAGCACTCCAAAAGGCCACCTTCAAACTGCGCCAAACAGCCGTCATCAAGTCACGATCTTGGAATAACTCACCGTACCACTTCACCGACCACCCTGCCCAAACGGTGACCAGTCGCGATTCATTAAAAGAATAAATTATCAGACTCAGCATGGGCAGATACAAAAATGCCATACCAAACCAAAACATAACTTGAGAAAAACTAGGTCGCGCTATCATTTACCCGCCTCCCACTCTTTCTCTTGGTAACGCCTAAAGAAGTGAATCGGAATCATCAACAAGAGCAACATAATCAATGCCAAAGAAGACGCTAACGGCCAGTCCCGGTTATTAAAGAACTCTTGCCACATGACTTTACCAATCACAATAGAATTACTACCGCCCAGCAACTCTGGAATCACATACTCCCCTACAACAGGTATAAACACCAACATAGAGCCAGCAATCATGCCATTACGAGAGAGAGGAAAAGTAATATTCCAGAATGACGTAATACGCTTCGCCCCCAGATCCTGAGAAGCTTCAATTAAGCTGTAATCGTGTTTCACCAAATTAGCGTACAAAGGCAATATCATGAAGGGCAAATAGGCATATACAATGCCTATATAAACGGCAATATTCGTATTCAGTAACGCCAGCGGCTCATCAATGACACCTATCCAGAGCAACATATTATTGAGTACCCCGTTACTCTTCAGGATACCAACCCAAGCATAAATACGAATGAGAAAAGAGGTCCAAGAAGGCAATAAAATTAACAGCAAGAGAACGGACTGTTTTTCAGGCTTAGCACGGGCAATATGATAAGCCATAGGATAACCAATCAATAAACACAAAAAGGTCGATATGGCCGCCATCTCCAAACTGTTGAGATAGGCATGAATGTAGAGATCGTCTTCTGTCAAAAAGACGAAATTACCTAGATACACATGCAAATCAAGCGCTTGATCAGCCAGACTCACCAAAGCGGTATAAGGCGGAATAGCGATAGCCGCTTCCGCAAAGGCAATCTTTAAAACGATGACAAACGGCAGAGCAAAAAACAGCACCAACCAAACCATCGGAATAGCAACCACCCATTGCTTTCCAAAAATCACACGTCGTTTCAAGGTATCCAATAAGCTCATCATGGGCGCAAAACCAATCCGCTGTCGTCAGACCAATACACGAACACTTCATCTTCCCATGTAGGCAGGTCGGCAAAACGATCCGAATTGATCATAAATGAATTCAGGATTTGCCCATTCTCCAAGCGAATATGGTACACAGAATGACCACCTAGGTAAGCGATATCATGCACCACACCTTTACACCAGTTATATTGAGACTGAGGTTGTTCACGACTGATTAAGGTTTTCTCAGGTCGCACGGCAAACACCACGGACTTGTCTTCAATGGCCGTGGTCACACCATAGGACACATAAAGCTGCGTTGAGGCGCCTTCTGCGTCAATCACCGCATGATCCTGGGCATCAACAGAAATCACTCCATGGAACAAGTTCATACTGCCGATGAATTCCGCCGCCTGCAGGCTGTTTGGCGCCTCATAAACATCCCGCGGAGAGCCCGCCTGAACGATGCGTCCTTCTTCCATGATGGCGATTCGGTTCGCCATGGTCATGGCCTCTTCCTGATCATGGGTCACCATGACACAGGTCACACCCACTCGCTCAATGATGTCCACCACTTCCAATTGCATGCGGTTGCGCAGTTTCTTATCCAACGCTCCCATTGGCTCATCAAGCAACAATAACTTGGGCGATTTTGCCAAGCTTCGAGCTAACGCCACACGCTGGCGTTGCCCACCAGACAATTGATCAGGCTTACGTTTGGCATAATTTGTCATGTGCACTAAGCGAAGCATTTCATCGACTTTTTCTGCGATTAATGCTTTGGGCATACGATCCTGCTTCAAACCATAGGCAATATTCTGAGCTACGGTCATATGAGGAAACAATGCATAGGATTGGAACATCATATTGATCGGGCGACGATAGGGCTCAAGCGGGACAATGTTTTCACCATCTAATAGAATCTGCCCTGAATTTGGCGCTTCAAAGCCTGCCAACATACGCAAAAGAGTGGATTTCCCTGAGCCTGACGCGCCTAGCAAGGCAAAAATATCACCTTTGGCAATGTCCAAAGACACATCATTTACTGCTACTACGTCATCGTAAGTTTTTACAATGCCTTGAATTTGAAGAAAGCTCTCATCGGTCACATCTCGAGAAAGGCTCGGCTCTATCATCAATTACCCTCTGCTTCAGGTTAAGTTCGGTACACTAAGATAATAAAAAGGAAGCAGCCTAGGACGCAAACGCTCGTCCTAGGCTAGGGCCGGAATTACTGGCCAGTTTTGATACGGTTCCAGCTGCGGGTCACTGTACGAGCAGTACGTTGATCCAGCACAACAGGCAACCAAAGTTTGGCTTTCACATCAGCAGGAGGAAAGATACTTTCGTCCGTTGCAATTTCCTCATCCACCATGGACATGGACGCAGGGTTCGCATTGGCATACCAGACATAGTTAGTAATGTTCGCTGTGATCTCAGGACGCATTAGGTAGTTAATCAGCTCATGAGCACCTTCGGGATTACGAGCATCACGGGGAATGGCAAGCATATCAAACCACATCAGGGCTCCCTCTTTCGGGATGGTGTAACTCACGTTGACACCATTGTCAGCTTCCTCCGCACGAGCCGCTGCTTGGGCAACGTCCCCAGACCAACCAATCGCCACACATATGTCACCGTTCGCTAGGTCATTAATGTAACGGGAGCTGTGGAAATAACGATAGTAAGGACGCACGGACATAAGTAGATCCGTGGCTTTAGCAAGATCCGCTTTCGCCGTGCTATTTGGATCAAGTCCGAGGTAGTTCATCGCTGAACTCATCACTTCAGTCGGAGCGTCCAAAGACACCACACCACAGGACTGAAGCTTTTCTAGGTACTCTTTTTCAAACACTAAAGACCAGCTATTAATCGGCGCATCGTCACCCAGCACCTCTTTCACTTTATCCACGTTAACGCCAATGCCCGTGGTGCCCCACATATAGGGAACGCCATATTTGTTATCTGGGTCTACGTTTTCAAGCAAAGACATAATTTGCGGATCTAAGTTTGACCAGTTTGGCAGCTTAGAGCGATCCAGCTCCATAAAAGCCCCCGCTTGGATTTGCTTACCTAAAAAGTCATTCGTCGGCACCACCAAATCAAAACCGGATTGACCTGACAGCAGCTTCGCCTCTAGCACTTCGTTGCTATCGAACACATCGTAAACGACCTTATTGCCCGTTTGTGCTTCAAAACTGGGCAAAGTCTCTTCATCGATATAGTCCGACCAATTATAAAAATGCACCACATCTTCCGCCTGAACACTAAGCGGAACAACAACACTTGCAGCTACGGCCAGCATAGAAACGCGAGACGTAAATTTCATTGGTCACCTCCAGTTTTGAATGCTTAAAAATGGGCGACGATTCTAACCGTCAACCCATTTGAGTTAAATGCCACAGGGCACTTTTTTAGCACTAGCGAAATGTGTACGCCACACCGATCGTGGTCATACTCTCCATTTCTGCGTCCTCAACACTTGCCGAAGACGCCACATAAGAAAAATTCAAATCCAAGTTATCGACTAGCTCATGCATGACCCCTAAACCACCACGAACACTAGGAATCTGCTTACCTATTTCATTGGACACATCCACCATGCCTACGCCAAAAACGAAATAGGGGCGAATAGAGCCCTCAGAAAGCTTCCAATGACTATCAAGATACATCATTGAAGCATCAATCGGATCGCCATTTTGCTCCGTCAACCCTCGAACACCATGCATATAGCCTGCCGAAATATCTAACAAAGGTGACACTACATACATAACTTGCAAATCTAACGCGTAAGCATCTAATTTACTGTCGTCGTAACCATGTTTTTCGCCATCCAAATACATGGAGCCAATTCCAGCGGCGATACGCCAATCCCCTTCTTCGCCATAGGCATTAGACATCAATAGTGCGGCCATTAATCCGGCCCATGCTAGCGTTTTCATTTACCTTCCTTTTGCCATAAAAAAACCCTCGTCATAAACGAGGGTTTCTACTGTAACCTGTTTCAATCAAAATTGCGTCTAGATGCTAAAACTCGCACCACAACCGCAAGTGGATGCTGCATTCGGATTGGCGACAGTAAACCGGGCACCTTCTAGGTTTTCTAAGTAATCCACTTCGGATCCCACTAAATACTGAAAACTTAGGGGATCAACCACTAGTTTCACGCCATCACGTACCACTTCAGTATCGTCTTCTTGATACTCTTCATCAAAGGCGAAACCATACTGAAAACCGGAGCAACCGCCTCCTGTCACGTAGACACGCAACATTAAGCGCTCGTTTTCTTCCTCCACAATCAATGACTTAAGCTTATCAGCCGCAGCAGAGGTCATAGAAATAGGATCCGCAGACTCAACCATAATGAGAAAAACACCTTTATTACGCTAAAAATAATTGCGGTCATTATCCACTTAACCAAGTAATTCAGTCAAGTATTGATCAGTGCTCACGGGTAGCACGGAACTCAACTTCTGGGTAACGCTCTTTGGCTAGATTTAAGTTCACCATGGTTGGCGCAATGTAAGTGAGGTTATCCCCACCATCAAGCGCCAAGTTTGCTTCGTTTTTACGTTTAAACTCTTCAAACTTTTTGCCTTCTTCCGCTTCGACCCAGCGGGCAGTGGCCACGTTGATACTCTCGTAAATGGCTTCCACGTTGTATTCTGCTTTTAAGCGCGCCACCACCACATCAAACTGAAGCACACCGACTGCACCTACAATTAGGTCGTTGTTCTGGAATGGGCGAAACACCTGTACAGCGCCTTCTTCAGACAATTGCACTAGGCCTTTTAAAAGCTGCTTTTGCTTCAACGGATCTTTTAGACGGATACGGCGGAACAACTCTGGGGCAAAGTTTGGAATCCCAGCAAATTTTAAGTTCTCACCTTGAGTAAAGGTGTCACCGATTTGAATCGTACCGTGGTTATGCAAGCCAATAATGTCCCCTGCGAAGGCTTCTTCAGCACGAGAACGGTCCCCCGCCATGAAGGTCACCGCATCCGAAATACTGATCTGCTTACCAATGCGCACGTGATTCATTTTCATGCCCTGAGTATAGGTACCAGACACTACTCGCATGAAGGCAATACGGTCACGGTGTTTCGGATCCATGTTGGCTTGTATCTTAAATACGAAACCTGAGAATTTTTCTTCGGTTGCCACCACTTCACGATCATTGGTTTGACGAGGTAACGGCGCAGGCGCCCATTGAGTCAAGCCGTCTAGCATGTGGTCCACACCAAAGTTACCCAATGCTGTACCGAAGTAAACTGGGGTTAACTCGCCCGCAAGGAACAACTCTTCATCAAACTCGTTAGAGGCCCCGATCACCAACTCAAGCTCTTCTCGTAGCTGTGCGGCCAAATCTTCACCGACCGCTTTGTCTAACTCAGGGTTATCTAAACCTTTAATTTTACGAACTTCTTGAATCGTATGACCTTGTCCAGTGGCGTATAGAATCGTCTCATCATCGTGGATGTGATACACCCCTTTAAACGCTTTACCACAACCAATTGGCCAAGTGATTGGAGCACAAAGCATGTTCAACTCACTCTCCACCTCGTCTAACACCTCCATTGGATCACGAATATCACGGTCCAATTTGTTCATGAAGGTCACGATTGGCGTGTCACGTAGGCGAGTGACTTCCATTAGCTTACGGGTACGATCCTCGACACCTTTTGCTGCGTCAATCACCATCAAACAAGAGTCCACCGCCGTTAATGTACGGTAGGTATCTTCCGAGAAGTCTTCGTGCCCAGGTGTATCCAGCAGGTTTACCAAGCAGTCATTGTATGGAAACTGCATCACAGATGTGGTGATGGAGATACCACGCTCTTTTTCCATGTCCATCCAGTCTGACTTTGCGTGTTGCTTAGAACCGCGACCTTTAACGGTACCCGCTTGCTGAATCGCACGCCCAAACAGCAGTACTTTTTCAGTGATGGTGGTCTTACCAGCATCAGGGTGGGATATGATCGCAAACGTTCGGCGGCTGTTTACCTGCTGAACAAATTCAGAATGGGACATGGACAATGATCTTCTTCGTTAAATTGACTAGACACTACGCTCGAATCGGCGCAAATCAGGATTTTCAAAACTGGCGCGTATTTTCACCGATCCTGAGAGGATACTCAACGTTGATCTTGGGAATAAGAGAGAAGTACGTGAGAAATTGGGGTGGATTGTACGTCGATGATGCTGTGTTCAATAACAGATTCAGAAAGATGGCTATGACTGTCGAGTCGACGCTCGACAACGAAACGCTCACAAGGCTCAAGAGATTCATACAAAATCGCTAAATCAATAGCCTGATCTTCTTGCTTAACCGAAGTGCCTAGATGTTGATAAAAGCCATAATCTGCCTGAGAAACCAACTCATCATCACACTTACCAAGCTCTACTGCTTCCTGCTGCTCTGGCTCCTGTAGCACAGCCACCAGTTTTTCATCATAGCGCTTCATAACTTGGCTAGCGTCTTTTGACTCTTGGGCATAGCGAAACAACATGAGTCGATTCTCAATGTCTTCCCCTGAGCCGTTATATTGTCCACGCCAACCCAACATGCGATCAACTTGACGGCCGTAATACTCCGCCATACCTGCATCCCATTTTTTGGCTGCGTGCTTTAACATGGCTTTGCGCATGCCACGGTAAACTGTCACCTCATCCGCCACGTTCATATCTTCAAGACCCAACAACTCAGACACATCTTGATACTGAATACGAGACACGATTTGACGATCAACGGCCATCAGAAAATGAGTTTTGGAGGGAAAGGTAAAAGGTTTTGGGGTGGTATCTTTGATCGGAGAAGAAATAGAAGAAGAGGCTGTACTGTTGGCTTGTGCAAACATGGACGTTGCACCAAGAGCTAACATGGTGGCTAACGAACAACATACAGACTTTCTAATCATACAAACACCGACTACTGATACATTCATCTCTAATTGAACTCAGAGATACCTAAAATAACTTAAGTTCATAACGCTATCGAATCCTAGCGCCTGTTGCAATCTTTCAAGCTGCGCAGTTTTTGCAAAAAAGGTGGATAAGTTTTAATAACAAATTACTTTTATATGACCTCATCTACGCTAGCATGGTGACTCGCACTCAGAATTGGAAAGTAAGTATGCCAAAGGATCTAACCGAACTGACATTAGACCCCATCTTAGCTGGGCCCATTGTTCGAAAAGTGGAGAGCAACTCCTGTCATTTCTGGCTGGCAACTAGCGCACCGTACAGAGTTTCCATATCAATAAACGATAGTAAAGACACACTAACATCAGAACAACATACACACACTATTAAGATAGGGGAAAGACTCTTCCTTAACTTTATAACACTGACAACTGAGTGCGATCTTAAAGCAGATACGACCTACGGTTATCACGTGTCATTATCTGACAAAAACGGACATGATGTCCCTACCGAGTTGGATAACCTACTTTACAGCAATCATGACACCCTTTCTTTTAAGCGCCCTGTTCAGATCTCGTCGCTACTCCATGGCTCATGTCGTAAAGCCCACTATGGTTACAAAAACATGGAGAATCGCCCTCAGGTAGGCGATGGTTTAGCCCAAGCTGATGAGCTTTTGAAGCAAACAGCCCCAAACGATTGGCCGGACTTACTTATTTTGTCTGGTGATCAAATCTATGCGGATGACGTGGCTGGCCCAATGCTTCACGCTATTCGTCAGGCGATTGAACTATTGGGCATTGATGAAGAGAGCCTACCTGATCGTAAGGATACTCTCGGAGAGAATGCTTACCTCTATCATAGGGAAGCACTACTTCCCCAAAGTGAGTTGGCAGACGATGTGCGTTCCCAATTTTTCAAAGGCAAGCGCAAACCTGTCTTTACCACAGATACAGCGCACAACCACCTGATTAGCCTCGCTGAAGTCGTCTGCATGTATTTGCTAGTGTGGTCGCCATCCCTTTGGAAACATATCTCCCTAGAGATGCCAGACACCATTGAAAACGAAGAACACAAAACCCGCTATCAGCTGGAAAAACGCTCGATTGAGGAATTCAACAGCCAACTTCACAAAGTACAGCGGGTCCTTGCACACCTGCCTACGGCAATGATGTTTGACGACCATGACGTGACTGATGACTGGAACCTAACCGCCGCATGGGAAGTGGCAGCCTATGAGCATCCCCTTTCTAAGCGCATTATTGGTAATGCCCTGCTGGGTTACTTTCTCTGCCAAGGCTGGGGCAATAATCCAGACGCCTTTGACGAGAGTGTCTTCCAAGCCGCCCAAGAGGCTATTGCTCAACAAGGAAAGAACCAAGACGACTATATTGACGAGCTACTGCAATTTGAACAATGGCATTACGAGTGGCCAACCACTCCCAAATTAGTGGTACTCGATACCCGTACACGTCGCTGGCGCTCAGAACAAGACATCAATCGTCCTTCTGGGCTTATGGACTGGGAAGCCCTCACCGATTTACAGCAAGACATTAAGAACCTTGACTCCGTTATCATGGTGTCCCCTGCCCCAGTCTTTGGGGTAAAACTCATTGAGTCGATTCAACGAATCTTTGCCTGGATAGGCAAACCGCTCATGGTGGATGCGGAGAACTGGATGGCTCACCCAGGCTCCGCCTATGCCCTGATGAATTTATTTACCCATGCTAAGACTCCAAACAATTTCGTCATCTTATCTGGGGATGTGCACTATTCTTTTGCCTATGACATCAAACTGAGAGGGCAAAAAAGCAGTCCAAACATTTGGCAAATCACCAGCAGTGGTCAGCGCAATGAATTCCCACACAGCTTATTGGAATGGTTTGACCGATTAAATCGCTGGCTTTATGCCCCTTGGTCTCCCCTTAACGTCTTTACCAAGCGTCGCGCCTTACGGATCACTCCACGCAAACCGGACAACGCGGACAAAGGGGAACGCCTACTAAATCACTCAGGCATGGGACTTGTGAAACTAAATCAAGAAGGCCAACCCACAGAAATCAGTCAGTTGTGCAACCATGCAAACAAGGTCACTTTCCAAAAGTCCAGCCGCCAACACTGACGCGATCTAAATGCCAACAAGCACAAAAAAAGGAGCCACTTATGGGCTCCTTTTTTAATGCTTAGGAATCGATCAATCTTCGATTGGGCGTTTCGGGAACATGCGTCGAACCACCACAAAGAACAAAGGCACAAAGAAGATCGCTAGCACTGTGGCAGATAGCGTTCCCCCTACGATACCCGTACCGATTGATATACGGCTGTTGGCACCGGCACCGGAAGACAATGCCAAAGGTAGCGTACCTACGATGAAAGCCAAAGAAGTCATGATAATCGGACGAAGACGCAACATGGCACCTTCTCGGGCCGCATTCCAGACGTTTTCACCTCGACGATAAGCTGCCTCCGCAAACTCCACAATCAAGATAGCGTTCTTCGACGACAAACCTATGGTGGTCAACAAGGCTACCTGGAAGAACACGTCGTTCTGCAAGCCGCGCAAATGCACCGCAGCCACCGCACCGATAACACCCAACGGAATCACCATGATCACGGAGAAAGGTACTGTCCAGCTCTCGTACAAGGCTGCCAGACACAAGAACACAACTAAGATAGACACCGCATACAAGAAGTATGTCTGGCCACTAGATTGTTGCTCTTGGTATGACAAGCCGCTCCAGGAGTAGGTCGCTCCTTGAGGCATATTGTCTGCGATACGGGCCATTTCGGTCATCGCATCACCGGAGCTTAAGCCTCCCGCAGCAGAGCCTTGGATTTCGTAAGAAGGCAGACCATTGAATCGAGTCAAACTCTTAGGCCCGTAGGTCCACTCGCTCTCAGCGAAAGCAGAGAATGGCGTCATAGTGTCTCCATCACCGCGAACATACCAATGCTGCAGGTCTGAAGGCGCGCCACGGTATTCCGCATCACCTTGAATGTAGACCTTTTTCACTCGACCACGGTCGATGAAGTCATTCACATAGCTACCGGCCCATGCAGATGACAAAGTACTACTGATGTCAGACATAGACAGACCTAAAGCAGACGCTTTCTCTTGGTCTATATCAATATGCAATTGAGCCGTTTCGCCCTGTCCACCCATACGGACACCAGATAAAATAGCGCTCGCGTTGGCATCTGCCAGCAATTGATCACGCATTTCCACCAAGGTATCTCGGGAAGTATTACCTGCTGCCTGAAGCTGGAATGTAAAGCCGTTGCTTTGCCCCAAGCCCATGATAGACGGTGGCAACAACGAGAAGATCTGTGCATCGCGCAACTGAGCAAAAGCACCATACGAACGACCAACAATCGCCGAAGCACTGCTGCCCGGTGTCGTACGCTCATCCCAATCTTTTAACAGTACAAATGCCATACCCGCATTTTGTCCAGTGCCCATGAAGCTGAATCCAGAAATCGTGAAGATCGACTTCACATAGTCCTTCTCACCTTCAAGGAAATGGGTTTGCACCTGCTCCATCACTTCCTCGGTACGAGCCATTGATGCCCCTTCAGGCAAAGACACCATAACCATGATGGAACCCTGATCTTCCGTTGGTAGGAAGCCAGTCGGCACATTCACCATTAGGTAGCTCATACCAGCAATAATGACCAAATAACCCGCCAACCAACGCAATGGTTTACGAATCATGCGAGCAACGCCGCCAGTGTAACGAGTATTCAAACGATCAAAGTTACGGTTAAACCAACCACCAAGACCACGCTTCTCTTTGTGGTGACTTGGTTTTAGCAAGGTGGCACACAATGCAGGAGAAAGCGTCAAGGCGACCACGACAGATAAAATCATCGAAGACACAATGGTGATCGAGAACTGACGATAGATAACACCTGTGGAGCCACTAAAGAATGCCATAGGTACAAATACCGCTGACAAGACCACCGCGATACCAATCAAGGCACTGGTGATTTCTTTCATGGATTTAATGGTAGCTTCTCGGGCGGAGAGTTTCTCTTCCTCCATGACCCGCTCCACGTTCTCCACCACCACAATCGCATCGTCCACCAGCAGACCGATAGACAACACCAAACCAAACATGGTCAGGGTATTAATGGAGTAGCCAAACAACTGCAGCACACCAAAAGTACCCAATAACACCACAGGTACAGCGATGGCAGGGATCAAGGTAGCGCGCCAGCTTTGCAAGAAGATAAACATTACGATGACAACTAAGACAATCGCCTCAAACATCGTTTTAACAACTTCTTTAATAGAGATCTTAATGAAGTCTGTTGAATCTCGTGGCAAAGCCACTTCATAGCCTTCAGGCAGGTTACGTGTTAGCTCATCAATCTCAGCACGAACCGCTTCAGAAGTAGACAAAGCATTGGCACCCGGTGCCAACATAACCGCCATACCAGAGGATGGATGGCCATCTAGACGAGGGGAGAAGTTGTAGTTTTCACTACCCAGTTCAACCTTCGCTACGTTTTTCAAACGTACGGTGGCACCATTATCATCGTATTTAAGAATGATGTTTTCGAATTCTTCCGGGGTTTGAAGCTTAGACTGAGCAGTTACCGTTACGTTAAGCTCTTGCCCCTCTTCGATGGGGTAGCTTCCTAAGCTACCTGCGGCAACCTGAGTGTTTTGTGCGGTAATCGCGCTGGACACATCGGATGGCATCAGGTTGTATGTCGCAAGCTTAAGTGGGTCTAACCAAATACGCATGGCGTATGAGGAACCAAACACCTGCACACTACCCACCCCTTCGATTCGCGAGATAGGGTCCTGCATGTTGGACACTAGGTAATCAGACAAATCGTTGGCTGTATCTGTGTCTGTCTCATCATACAAAGCCAGAATCAACAAAAAGTCAGATTGAGACTTGGTAACAGTGACACCGTTTTGCTGAACAGAATTAGGCAAACTTGAGGTGATTTGTTGCACCTTATTTTGTACTTGCACTTGAGCAGTATCCGCATCAGTACCTTGCTGGAAGGTCACATCGATACTGGTTCGGCCACTGGCACTACTGCTCGAAGAGAAATACAGCAAACCATCGAGCCCTGTTAACTGCTGCTCGATGATTTGCGTCACACTGTTTTCTACCGTCTCAGCCGAAGCACCAGTATAGGTGGCAGAAATCCGGATAGACGGGGGGGCTACGTTTGGATATTGAGAGATCGGCAACTGAGTGATGGACAGAATACCAGCCAACATGATGACGATCGAGATGACCCACGCAAAGACGGGGCGACGTACGAAAAATTGAGCGATCATAGATGACTCCCTTCTTTACTGGCCAGTCGTCGCAGCATTTGCCGCAACCATTCGACCTGTTTGAGCATCACGCTTCAATTCCACTGTAGTGACTTCAACGCCAGCACGTACTTTAGCAGTGCCTTCTACAACGACTTTGTCACCCGCGGCAATACCATCCGTCACATACCATTGATTACCGACAGCACGTTCAGTGGTCAAAATACGTTGTTCAATCTTGTTTTCTGGTGTCACAACATAGGCAATCGCATTGCCTTTCACATCACGGGAAACACCTTGCTGAGGAACCAATAAGGCTTGACGATCACGCAAATCACTCAACTGTGCACGTACGAACATTCCTGGCAACAACAAGCCATCAGGGTTAGGAAACTCTGCACGAACAGTCACCGAACCAGTCAATTCGTCTACGCTCACTTCGCGGGTTTTCACAACACCTTCAAGCGCATAAGCCGTACCATCTTCTAGCGTCAGAGAGACGGTTTGATCACCTTGTTCAATACCATCCTTTGCTAGCAGTGTACGAGTATGAAGCTGGTCGACACTGGTTTGTGCTAAATCTACGTAAATAGGATCTGTCGCACGAATGGTCGTCATCACGGTAGATTGAGCAGCGGTCACGAGCGCCCCAACACTGACACGAGAAATACCTGTTTTACCATCAATTGGCGCAGTGATTTTAGTATGCTCTAAATCGATTTTCGCACTATTAAGAGACGCCTGTGCTTTTTTCTGGGCCGCTACAGCAGACAGATAGGCAACATAAGCGTCATCAAGGTTTTGCTGAGACACATTATTTTGCTCCTTCAGAGTCAAGTAACGGTCGTAGGTTTGTTTAGTTGATTTAAGTGTCGCTTCCGCACTTTCCAAATCCGCTTGGGCTTGTTCAACACTGCTTTCATAAGTGGAGTCTTCAATTTGATAAAGTAGGTCACCAGCTTTTACGGCCTGACCTTCTTCAAACAAACGTTTTTCTACAATACCACCCACTTGAGGGCGAATTTCCGCTTCGAGGCTCGACGCTGTGCGTCCTGGTAACTCAGTTGTAAGCTTCACATCTTGTGGCTGAATCGTCACCACGCCTACTTGAACTTTCGGCGCTTGCTGACCAGCCGCACTATTCGATGCACTGCTTTCGCTTTCTTGACACCCCGCCAAGACCGCAGAGGCCAGAACCAACCCCGTCAAAAGTGTATTTCGTGACAGCATAAACTGTGGAGACTCCAATAATTATCATTTGAGAATGAACGTTCATTCACACTATAATCTAGCTAAGATTTCGTTCCCATCTTTAAAACGTGCAAATAAATATGAAAAAGCCCAGTATTAATGACCAACAACGCCGCTCGCATATTTTAGATGCATTTATCGTGCACGTTATTGATAAGGGATTCCACCGCGCCAGCATGGCAGAGATCGCCAAGACAGCGGGACTAAGTGTGGGACAAATTTATCGGTATTTTAGTAACAAAGAAGAGATGATTTGCGTACTGGTTGAGCAGCAAACGGAATCTTACCTGACCACCATGGAAGATTTTTTAGAAAAAAAAGACTGGCTCGCCCGACATTTTGAGCATGCAGAGACGGAAGAATTTAAGCGAAACCGACTGCTTCACTTAGAGATCCTTGCAGAAGCTAGCCGCTCTCCAAGCATAGCGGCTATTCAAGAGCAGGCTGAAGCCCGTTTAAACAAGCATGCCTTGAAACTGATCGAGCAACGCTATGATTTGAATAATCAGGCGGACATTGCCGCCCGACTTGAGTTTTTAATTGCTTTGACTAAAGGCTTACTAGTGCGCAGTGACTCTTTAGAACGCCCTTTTTCAATTCAAGCTCACGCTTTATACCAGCGCATTTTTGACGAACTTTTTCCTGATTAAAAACCAACTAATTGGGCGTAAACACCGCACGAATTTGCGTCCATTTACTAATCAGCATGGCCGCAAATATCAACACACATCCAATAATTTGAATGGTTAGCATCTGCTCTCCAAACCAAACCATAGCAAACAGAGCAGTCCATACGGGTTCTAAATTCATAATCACCGCCGCATGGCTTGCAGGGGTTAGACTCTGACCATAAGTCTGCAGTAAAAAGCGCAGACTGGTAGCGATCAAAGTACTGGCTAAGAACCACCCTAAGACAGGCAAAGACACCACATCGGGCCAAGTCTCAGTCAACAATGATAATACCAGTAAAAATATACCGGCGGTGCCAAGCTGGATGGCAGTCAAAACAAACACATGCAATCGCGTTGACATACGGGACAACATATTGAATTGCAAAGCAAAAGCCAGCGCCGAAATAAAGAAATACACCAGTGCCCATTCAAACGCTACTTGACCATTTAACGCTAGACAAGCCAGCCCCACCACGGCCACAGGTAAAGCAAACCAAATACTTTTAGGCGGTCTGTCACCAAAAATAAAACGGGCAAAAATGGGCACCAAAATAACCCCTAGACTGGTGATAAAAGCACCAACACCAAGGCTACTGCCCTGATCCAATCCCAACACCCAGAAGGTCATCGCCAGCCCCATAAAGAAGCCCACAATGATCGCCCCTTTCACATCCTGCCAACGAAGGTCACTAAAATACTTGCGTCCGGCGAGTAACAAGACAAAGCCTGCCACCAAAAATCGAATCGCCATAAAGAAAAATGGCGGTAATCCAGCTAAGGCTTCTTTAGAAAAAATCCAACCAAATCCCGCAATGATCGTAACCAAAACCAAGATCAACTCGGCCTTAAAGTGAGTGTGTTGACTCAAAACTCATGTCCTAGATAAAAGAGAAAGCACCCTAATCGAGTGCTTGGGAGAATTACAAGGTTAAACTGGTTACGTCGTAACCATAAACGCTGTCTAATTTGCTGTGCACAATACTCGGAGCATAGCGGGATGCAAGACTTAAGGCTTTTAATTTCAACTGCCCCGTCAAACCGCCATGCATATGGTAAAGCCCAGCATTTTCCCGTGACAATTGCTGAATAGCAGTAACTCTGGGCTTACGAATCGCCTCGTAGTCGTTAAAAGCTTGAGAGAAAGATCCCTTGCCGAGCAAATTTGCCAGTACATAAGCATCCTCAATGGCCATTGCAGCCCCCTGAGCCATAAATGGCAACATAGGATGGCAAGCATCCCCCAACAGAGTCACGGCTCCGTCAGACCACTTTGATAACGTGGGACGACTATTAAGAGCCCACACAAAAGACGATTCACAGGCAGCAAGTATCTCAGTCACTTCAGGGTGCCAACCTGAGAATTTTTGCCGTAAGTCCTTTACATCCCCTTCTTGGCGCCATGATTCTTGCAACCATTCCGCTCGTTCTTCGACCGCCACAAAGTTTATCAACTCACCGCCTTTCAGGTAGTAAGTTACCACATGTTGGTTAGGTCCAGCCCATACGGTGGCATCGGGCTGAACTTGGACATTCTTAATGGCATTAACTGGAACGGTACCGCGCCAGGCAACCTGCCCAGTAAACAAGGGCGCTTCAATTCCCAACATGAGTTCACGAATTTTAGAATGAATGCCATCTGCACCAATCAGTAAATCCGCCCACTCTGTTTTGCCCTCTAGTAGTATGGAAGCACCATTGCGCTCATTCCGATACCCCAGCACCTTATGATCGAGCTCTATGTCCACATCATTGGCATAGCAGGCCTGAACGAGTTCAGCATGAAGATCTCCTCGATGGACATGCCAATACGGGGCGCCATAGCGATTTATGACCTCCTGACCTAACGGTGAACGTAAGTAATATGAGCCGGATTTGTAGTCTCGAATACAGGCATATTCTGGGGCAAAGCTGTGGCTCTCTAAAGCAGTGTCTAGTCCTAAACTTCTAAGCACTTTCATAGCATTTGGGCTCAACTGAAGGCCTGCTCCCACTTCACTTAATGCCTTCGATTGCTCAAAAACTCGAACTTGAAATCCCTGTTTGGCTAAGCCTAAAGCTAGTGTTAGCCCACCAATGCCGGCACCTACCACAACAATGTGGCACGGCTGATGCACATTACTCACTGTCTAATCCTTTTCAAATGGCCATTTTTGAAAACATTGTATCAAAACCCAATTATAGATAATTGATATAGGTTAGCCGAATATTAAAGCCATAGTTCTTACATATTGTGTCAACTAGGCGTATAAATGGCTAAATAACCACCTGAAGACCAGGGTTATTGATGAGTTTAGACGAAGCAAGAATTAGAAAATAAACAAGGTTAGAGGCATTTGCCTTACGCTCAGTTTTAGCGCATCTATTTTGTATGCGAGGCAACCAGATGCACTTAGTTGATGCGGCATCTTATGCCGTTTAAGGGGAAAGCAATACATGGATACACTCACAAGCAATTACCAAGCTGGCATTTTTTTTGATGAGCTGATTGATGAAAAAGGAAACGCTCGACCGCCCGCTAAACAACTCCTGAAGTACCTCAACTCTTTACCAACAGAAGAACTGGAAAAACGCCGCCTAGCCGCCGAAGCCACGGTTCAGGAAATGGGTGTCAGTTTTACGGTTTACACCGAAGAGGGCAATATTGACCGAGCCTGGCCCTTCGACATTATCCCAAGAACCATAGATGCCAAAGACTGGGAAGTCACCGCGGCAGGGCTCAAGCAACGTCTTACCGCACTTAATCGCTTTATTGATGATTTATACCACGACCAAAACTGCATCAAAGACGGCATTATTCCTGAACACATCATTAAAGATTCGAAAAACTTCCGTCCTGAATGTGTCGGCGTAAATCCTGCCTTTGGTGTTTGGGCGCATATTTGTGGCACAGATTTAGTGCGTGATGAAGACGGTAAATTCTATGTGCTAGAAGACAACCTGCGAGTGCCATCCGGTGTGTCTTATATGCTTGAAAACCGCGCTATCACTAAACGCGTTCTACCAGAGCTATTTGAAAACGATGATATCCAGCCAGTCGGCTCTTATACTTCCCAGCTGTTTGACACCCTTGCCGCACTCTCGCCACGAGACATTGAACAACCCGAAATCGTTGTATTAACCCCTGGTATTTATAACTCTGCCTACTTTGAACACGCCTTTCTTGCTCAGCAAATGGGGGTGGAGTTGGTAGAAGGTAACGACCTATTTGTGGACTCAGATGACTGCGTCTACATGAAAACCATCTACGGCCCAGAACGGGTAGATGTGATTTACCGCCGTATTGATGATCTGTTTATTGACCCAGAAGTTTTCCACAAAGACTCCGTATTAGGAGTACCAGGAATCATGCGTGCATGGAAAGCCGGTAACGTTGCCTTAGCCAATGCTCCTGGCGCTGGAGTGGCCGACGATAAGGTAGTCTACGCCTATGTACCAGATCTGATTCGCTACTACTTGGACGAAGAACCGATTCTGCCAAACGTCAAAACCTACCTTTGCGATGATGAGAAAGACCGCGAATACGTACTCGCCAATCTGGACAAACTGGTTGTAAAACCTGCCAACGAATCCGGCGGCTATGGCATGTTGGTAGGACCTCATTCCACCAAGAAAGATCAACAACTGTTTGCTGAATTAATTAAAGCCAACCCACGTAATTACATTGCTCAACCAACCCTTAAACTGTCGACCTCGCCAACCTTGATCGGCAAGGGCTCCTTAGAGCCTCGACACTTGGACTTGCGCCCTTTCATCTTGCAAAGCAAAAACACCCATGTGACCACAGGGGGATTAACACGAGTCGCAATGAAAAAAGGTTCCCTCGTCGTAAATTCGTCACAAGGCGGTGGTAGTAAAGATACTTGGATTGTAAACACTAAAGGAGCTTAACCGATGCTTTCAAGAGTTGCTGAACGCCTATACTGGAGCGCCCGTTACCTTGAGCGCGTCGAAAATACTGCTCGCCTAGTCAGCGTGTACGATGATTTACTATTTGATTTGCCACCAGATGTGGCGATTTCTTGGTACAACCTAATTGAAATCAACAGCGGCGTCGAAGCCTTTAACCAACGCTACAAAGTTCGTGACGAGCGAAATGTGGTGAAGTTTTTGCTGGCCGATGATACCAACTCAAGCTCCTTATTATCGTCCCTCAAAATGGTTCGCGAAAACATTCGTACCAGCCGTGACGTACTGCCTGGAGAAACCTGGGAGTTAATCAATGAACTGGACTTGTTTGCGCGCCAAAACATCAAGCAAGGCATTAATCGTTCTGACCGTCATGCGTACCTGAACATCATTATTGAAGGGTGCCAAAAAATCATCGGACTGATGGCTGGCACCATGGATCGTGGTGCAGGTTGGAGCTTCTTGATTCTTGGTCGTTACCTAGAACGAGCTGATATGAACACCCGTATTATAGACGCCGCCAACACCCTAATGATGCAATCCCAAGCAGAAGAAAACATCGAGCTAGGGCAAGTAGTTTGGTCAAAAGTCCTAAAATCCCAAAGTGCGCACCTTAGCTTTAGACGCACCATGCGCACGTCCATCAGTGGTGCTCGGGCTGTGACCTTCCTGTTAACGGATCCTCACTTCCCACGCTCACAACGCTACTGCTTGGAAGAAATCAAAAAAGCTGCCGCCTCATTGCCCCGCTCGGGTATTGTCCAAGTCAGCGCCGATAAGTTATTGGACAGCACTCACGGTGTAGAACACTCCAGCTTACTGAATCAAGAATTCAGCGATTATCTAAATCAGGTTCAGCTAGACATTATTTCACTGCATCATCAGATCACTGAGAACTGGTTTAACTTCAAGCAAGGAGATGCGGCATGACCATTCGGATAGCGATTCAACATACCACCACCTATGACTTTGATCGCTTTGTAAACGTTGCGCCGCATATCTTGCGCCTTCGACCTGCGCCACACTCTCGCACACACATTCATGGATACTCCCTAAAGGTCACGCCAGAAGATCATTTTATCAACTGGCAGCAAGACCCTTACGGCAACCATCAAGCGCGCCTAGTCTTCCCTGAGAAAACTAAGAAACTTGAATTCTCAGTCGAAGTCATCGCCGATATGACCGTCATCAACCCGTTTGATTTTTTCATTGAAAAGTACGCAGAGAAATTTCCCTTCAAATACGACAAGCAACTTAAAGAAGAGCTTGAACCCTATTTGAAGAAAACAGATGACTGTGCTGAGTTGCAAGATTGGCTGAAAAGCGTTGATCTAAAGCCCACACCGACCATTGATTTTCTGGTCGCGTTGAACACACGCTTGGCTTCCGATATTGGCTACGGCATTCGCCTAGAGCCAGGGGTGCAGACCTGTGAAGAGACTCTAACCCTGAAAAAGGGCTCATGCCGAGACACCTCTTGGCTATTGGTACAAATCCTTCGCCACCTTGGTTTGGCGGCTCGCTTTGCATCTGGTTACCTTGTACAGCTGACGGCAGACGTCAAAGCATTAGATGGGCCATCTGGACCAGAAGAAGACTTCACCGATTTACATGCTTGGTGTGAAGTTTACTTACCCGGTGCAGGTTGGGTTGGATTAGACCCGACCAGTGGCCTATTTGCCGGAGAAGGCCACATTCCTTTGGCCTGTACCGCTGAGCCGATTTCGGCCGCGCCTATTACCGGCTATACCGATGAGTGTGAATGTGAATTCAGCTACTCAAACGTCGTCACGCGTATCCACGAAGACCCACGGGTAACAAAACCCTACAGCGACGAAGAATGGCTCAACATCAAAGCGCTGGGTGAAGCCGTTGATAAAAAGCTCGAAGCAGGAGATGTGCGCCTGACCATGGGTGGGGAGCCGACCTTCGTCTCCATTGATGACATGGATTCTGACCAATGGAATACCGGTGCTTTAGGGGCTGACAAGCTGCGCTTAGCGAAAGACCTACTGCTAAAAATGAAGTCCAAATTTGGCGCCAATGGCCTGCTCCATTACGGCCAAGGCAAATGGTATCCAGGGGAAGAAGTCCCTCGCTGGGCACTGGGTTGTTTTTGGCGCACCGATGGTGAGGCCCTCTGGCAAGACCCAGATTATCTGGCACGGGTAGATAAAAACTATGGCTTTACCGAACAAGACGCCCACAAGTTTGGCGCTAAACTTTGTGATGTCCTAGGGCTGGAAAACAAATACCTGCAACCTGCTTACGAAGACACCCTATATTACTTATGGTTAGAACGCTCACTACCGGACAACGTTAACCCACGTAAAGCTTCCCTCAAAGACGACTTAGAACGTCGCCGTTTGGCCAAATTATTAAACCACGGACTAGAGCGAGTGAGCGGTTACATACTTCCGGTCCAACATAACGGCTACCAATGGCAAAGCAGCCTATGGCCTATGCGTGCCGATGTGATCACCCTCATCCCAGGGGACAGCCCTATGGGGCTACGTTTACCGTTGAACTCGTTACCGGCCATCAGCCAAGAAGAGCAACCCCACGAGCGTGATCCGTTTGCCCCCCGTGAGCCATTACCCAGCTTTAGTACCACAGCCAGTGGAAGTGGTACTTCGGTAAATACCAAGGCGCAGAAAACAGCCCCTCAAACGCAACCAGCACAAAAGACCACCACGGTCACTAAAGACGTGATTCGCACCTCTTTGTGTGTGGAAGCTCGGGATGGCCGCATGCACTTGTTCTTACCCCCTGTGAATCTGCTCGAACATTATGTGGCATTAATCAATGCTATTGAACAAGTTGCCACTGAGCTGAAAATCCCAGTGGTGATCGAGGGATACGAGCCACCCAAAGATCCACGTATGCAGAAGTTTTTGATCACCCCTGATCCAGGTGTTATCGAGGTCAACATTCATCCTGCTAAAAACTGGAAAGAGTTGGTATTCAACACTGAGACCCTCTACGAACAAGCCTATCTTTGCCGCCTAGGCACTGAGAAATTTATGCTGGATGGACGCCATACAGGCACAGGTGGCGGCAACCATGTCACACTAGGTGGCGTCACGCCTGCTGACAGTCCTTTGCTACGTCGCCCTGATTTACTGCGCAGCTTGGTCACCTTCTGGCAGCATCACCCTGGCCTTTCTTATCTCTTCTCAGGCATGTTCATTGGCCCAACCAGCCAAGCGCCACGTCCAGATGAAGGCCGTGATGAAGCTCTTTATGAGATGGAAATTGCTTTCCAGAACATGCCAGAAGGCTTTGTAGATGAGCCATGGCTAGTGGATCGCCTGATGCGTAACTTACTGGTGGATATCACGGGTAACACCCACCGCTCAGAGTTCTGTATCGACAAACTCTATGCCGCAGGCACCAGCAGTGGTCGACAAGGCTTGCTTGAATTCCGCGGCTTTGAAATGCCACCCCATGCCCGCATGTCTATCGTACAAATGCTGCTGCTACGTTGTCTCGTAGCGCGTTTTTGGAATGAGCCTTACAAAAAACCTTTGGTTCGCTGGGGCACCTCTCTGCACGACAAATTCATGTTGCCGCACTTTGTCTGGAACGACATTAAGGAAGTCGTCGATGACCTGCAGGCCCATGGCCTCCCATTCAAACTTGAATGGCTAGCAGCCTTTGAAGAGTTCCGCTTCCCCCATTACGGTCGTCAACAAATTGGCGAAGTGGAGCTGGAACTGCGCTGGGCCATTGAGCCTTGGCATGTATTAGGTGAGGAAATTAGCCAATCCGGCACAGCACGCTATGTAGACTCTTCCGTGGAGCGCCTACAGGTTCGCTTAACCGGTCTCACTGAAGGACGCTATGTACTGGCCTGTAATGGTCGTCGAGTGCCATTACGTTCAACAGGACAAAAAGGTGAAGCAGTTGGTGCCGTGCGCTATAAAGCTTGGACGCCACCTTCGGCTCTGCATCCAACCTTAAATCAAGATACGCCCTTGGTGTTTGACTTGATTGATACGTGGAACGGCCTATCGGTTGGCGGTTGTACGTACCATGTTAGCCATCCTGGTGGACGCAGTTATGACACGCTTCCGGTGAACAGTAATGAAGCTGAAGCCCGTCGCGTGAATCGCTTTTGGGATCATGGGTTTACCCAAGGCCCCTTCTCACCACCGCCTGAATTCACCGGCATGCGTGGTTTTTATGAAAATAAAGAACCCCCACGCCCTATGGCACCACCACAGGAAGAAATATGTCACGAGTATCCACATACATTAGATCTAAGAAAGAAGTATACTAGGCTCTAATGACACTAGAACTTAGCAAACCATGAACAGCACTGTTTCCACCCCTATTGCAGCGACCTCTGAGTCGCTGCTTGCGTCTCCTTACGAACAACCGAATGGAGCGTACGATGAAGCCTTTGATCTCAACAGAATGGCTCGCCCTCAATGGCAAGCTATTCTGGAGTGTATTAAAGGTTTGGGAACTGAAGGGATGCAGGACCGGCACCGTCGCGCCCAACGAATTCTTCGGGACGACGGCGCCACCTATAATTTAAAAAATGATCCGCTTTCGCCTAACGTATGGGCTTTGGACATATTGCCAAACACCATTTCTGCGGCTGAATGGCAAACATTGGAGCTTGCCTTAGCGCAACGCTCCACCCTATTCGACCTTATCTACAAGGACCTCTACGGCGAACAACGTCTTCTTAAAGAAGGCATAGTGCCGTCTGAAATTATTCTTAGTCATCCTGGCTTCCTACGCCGTTGCCATGGGATAGATTTACCAGGGGTCAAACACCTAACGTTTCACGCGGTAGATTTAGTTCGGGATCAAGCAGGACAATTTGTAGCCATTGGCGATCGCACCCAAGCTCCCAGTGGTGCGGGCTACGCGTTAGAAAACCGAACCGTTGTCTCACGGGTGCTACCAAGCCTATTCCGCGACAGTCATACCTTGCGTTTGGCGCGTTTTTTCCAAACGATCCGCGACACCTTATCTAATTTAGCCAATCGCATTACCGATGCGCCACGCATAGTGGTACTAACGCCAGGCGCATACAGCAGCACCTATTTTGAACATGCCTATCTGGCCAACCATTTGGGTTACCCATTGGTGCAAGGGGGCGACCTGACCATTCGTAATGGCAAGGTATGGATGAAATCTCTGGCAGGCTTATCACAGGTGGACGTCATCGTGCGTCGTATGGACGATGCCTTCTGTGACCAAGCGGAACTGCGCTCCGACTCCATGCTGGGGGTGCCAGGTTTATTAGAGGTGGCACGACAAGGGAACGTGGTCATTGCCAACCCACTCGGTTCAGGGATTTTAGAGACCCCTGCGTTGTTGTCTTTCTTACCACAGATTAGCGAATTCTTAATGAACGAGACCTTGATGCTGCCATCGGTCACGTCCAAATGGTGCGGTAATCCAAATGACTTAGCGCTCGTATTAGATAATCTCAAAGACTGGATCATCAAACCTGCGTTTCGCGGCGTAAACAGTCAAAGTATCTATGGTCACAGTCTTGATCTAGAGGGACTTAAAAACGCCAAAGAAACCATTCTCAGAAATCCAGCTGCCTATGTGGCTCAAAGCTACATCCCTGGGTCTCATACCCCAATCTGGGAAAACGAAACACTCAGAGCACGCCCTTGTATCCTGCGCGCCTTCACGGTTGCCAGTGAAGAAGGCTATTGCGTGATGCCAGGAGGGTTAACTCGAGTAGCGGACTCTTCTGTCGAGTCCATAGTGACTAAGCTATCAGGCTCCCGTAGCAAAGATACTTGGGTACTGAGTGATGAACCCGAGTTGAATCAAGACATCAGCGTGAGCAGCTTGCAAACCATTCAAGCTCAAGTCACTAACTTGCCAAGTCGCGTCATCGAGAACCTCTTTTGGTTTGGTCGGTACGCAGAGCGAGCGGAAATGAGTTTGCGTTTGATGCGTACCACCTTTAAGCAATTAAACGGTATTGATCACTTCCCTACCGAAAGTCGTGAAATACTGCTGTCAGCCTTATCAGAGATCACTGGTTGCTTACCGGGCTTCCAAGATAATGATGAGCTGATTCAAAACCCAAGTAATGAGCTGGCTTCGCTGGTGATTGATGAACAGCGAACAGGAAGCATCAAATCCAACTTACAATTGATGCTCTCCTGCGGTGAACAAGTGAAGGAAATGCTGTCGGCTGACACTCGCATCATTTTGAACGAACTGCGGGATCATATTCATAGCTTAGAGCGCGCCTACATCAATGGCTTGCCATCAGTACCGGAAGAGTCCCTAGACAGCTTGGTGACCACCTTGTTAGCCCTGTCAGGATTGAATCACGAAAGCATGCTACGTGGCATGGACTGGATGTTCCAAGAAATTGGTCGCCGTACAGAGCGCGCTTTGCTCACAGCCAAGTTACTGAAAGCCACCCTAAGCCAACCTTTGCCAAGCCTGCAACAACAGCAGATTTTGGAGTCCGTGCTATTGAGCGTCGAAGCCCTGATCTCCTTCCGACGCAGGTACCGCACCCAAGCTCGTGTTTCATTTGGTTTGGATCTGTTGATGATCGACCGCACGAACCCACGCTCTCTTATTTACCAAGTGGAGCAACTGCGTAAGTATCTAAATGAACTGCCCCATTCCCAGCAAGCGAGCTTAGGACTGTCCCCTGAAAACCGTTTAATCATCAAGTCATTAAACGATATCCAATTAGCGGACCTAGAGTCTTTGGCACAGATCGATGAGACCACACAGTCTCGTCAAGCCCTAGAGGATCTCATGACACAGATCACAGACCAGCTGGAGCAACTGACGACCATCATCAGTGATAAGTATTTTGATCATACTGCTGGCCCACAGCAGTTGATCAAATCTAAATGGAAAAATGACGTATGAGATACCGCGTTCGACATCTGACAGAATACGTTTACGGTGCCCCCGTGACCCTATGCTACAACATGGCTCACCTTCTCCCTCGAGATACTGGTAATCAAACCTGTCTGAGTCGTCGCCTGCATGTCACGCCAATGCCAATTTATCAAACAGAAGGGACGGATTACTTCGGTAATCCCACCTATTATTTTTCCATTCAAGAGCCCCACAAAAAGCTCACCATCGACGTGGAATGCTTGTACGAGGTAACGCCCCTTGAGCTGGCCAATCAATTAACGCTAGGGTCCATCACCTGTGGAGAACTGCGTCAGTTACTCACCGACGCAGGGACACCAGAGCTGAGAATGGTAAAAGAGTATTTACTCAACTCGCCTTTAATTCCTCGTACAGCAGAATTGGCGGCGTTTGCCCAAGACACTTTTGCCGATCATGTGCCCGTATTGCAAGCGGCGTTGGACTTCACCCATAAGATTTTCAACGAGTTCACCTTTGACCCAACGGCCACCAGTGTCAGTACACCAGTGGATCAAGTACTCAAGGAAAAACGCGGTGTGTGTCAGGACTTTGCTCATCTGGCCATTGCCTGCATTCGGTCCGTAGGATTACCTGCTCGCTACATCAGCGGCTATTTGGAAACCCTCCCCCCTCCGGGACAAGAAAAGCTCGTGGGTGCTGATGCGTCCCATGCTTGGTTTGCCATTTACATCCCAGAGATGGGCTGGGTAGAATTCGACCCAACCAATGACTTGATGCCGAGCGACCAGCACATTGTCACCGCTTGGGGCCGTGATTACAGTGATGTCACCCCACTTCAAGGGGTTATTTTTGATGGTGGCGACTCACAAAACATCAAAGTTTCAGTGGATGTTCAGCGCTGTTGAGGCGCTCCATCCAGCCATTCATTCTCATGTTTGAACCATTATGACCTTTGCAAAACTTGGCCTACCCGCGCCGCTTCTGAGCACTCTCGACGCCCTTGGCTACCACCAACCGACGCCGATCCAAGACAAGGCAATTCCGCTGATTCTAACCGGTAAAGATGCCATGGCCGCGGCGCAAACAGGCACAGGAAAGACCGCCGCCTTTACCTTGCCCATTCTCGCCAAATTATTAGGTAGAGAACGCGCTAGCGCCTACCAAGTACGTAGTTTAATATTGGCACCTACTCGAGAGTTGGCCAGCCAAATTGGTGAAAGCGTTCGCAGCTATAGCCAAGGATTAGGGTTGCGCAGCCAAATCATCTATGGGGGCGTCAAAGCCCATCCACAGATCAATGGATTGAAACGGGGCACCGACATTCTTGTGGCGACACCTGGGCGCTTGCTGGACCTATTTAACCAAGGGGAAGTAAAGTTCGATGAGCTGGAATACCTTGTTTTAGACGAAGCAGACCGTATGTTAGATCTGGGCTTTGAGGAATCTCTTAATGCCCTGTTAGCCGCACTGCCTAAAGCTCGCCAAACCTTGATGTTTTCAGCGACCTACTCTGACGCCGTGAAAACCCTAGCCAAGGTATGGCTTAATGACCCAGAAGAAGTGGCGGTTAAACACAGCAACAAGGTCGCAACCACAGTACGCCATCAGGTATACCCTGTTGATAAAGCACGTAAACCTGAGCTATTAACGGAGCTTTTGCAACGCCAACATTGGGCCCAAGCCTTGATCTTCGTTAAAACCAAACGGGAAGCGGATGAGCTAACAGACATCCTGATTGCTGAGGGTTACAACGCCGCAGCCATGCATGGGGATAAGCAGCAGTACGCTCGTCTTGCCACACTTAAAGCCTTCCGTGACGGCACACTGACTTATTTAATCGCTACCGATGTTGCCGCGCGCGGTCTCGATATTGCTGAGCTACCTGTCGTCATTAACGTAAGTCTTCCCCATGTTGCCGAAGACTACATCCACCGCATTGGTCGTACAGGGCGTGCTGGGCAAGAAGGTCGTGCCGTATCCTTGGTCTGTGCCGACGAAATCGAGGCATTACGATCCATCGAAGCCTTACTCAATCAGCGTATTTCCCGTAAAGAAATTCCCGGATTTGAAGCGGAACATCGGGTTCCCGATTCCCACCCCCGTAGCCAGAAGTCAGGCAAAGCAAAAGCGAAAGACACCACTGTTACTCAAGCAAAAGGCAAAGGCAAAAAGCCTAAAGTTGAGTTACCCCCTCCAGATGTGACCAAAGGCCCAGGGTTACGCAGCAATCCCTTTGCGAAAGCCAAAAAGAAGTAACTTGATCACGTTATAAATGACATAAACCGCTCCAAGAGCGGTTTTTGCTTTTATAAGTCAAGCACTTAGCTGCGAAGTTTGTAGGAAGACAACTCCGCGACTACTTGATCAAAACGACGTTGCGTTTCTTTGGCTTCATCTGCCGTAGTCGTCACCGAATCCATAATATGACTTGAGCGATCACGTACCTGTTGGACATTTTGGTTAATATCTTCAGACACTTGAGACTGCTCTTCCGCCGCCGTCGCCACCCGCTCTATGGTCATATTGATACTTTCAATTGAGGCAAACAGCGACTCAAGCATCTCGGCATTGTTCGAGACCTCTGAGGCACTTTGTACCGCCATGTTCGAGCAACTCTCCATGGAGGATAGTGCACTTTGGCCAGACGCGATTAACGCTTCTATCATCGAACGAATTTCTTCCGTTGAGTCTTGAGTTCGCTGGGCAAGACTACGCACCTCATCGGCAACGACAGCAAAACCGCGACCTTGCTCACCAGCCCGTGCCGCCTCAATGGCAGCATTTAATGCGAGTAAATTGGTTTGTTCGGCAATGGACTCAATGGTTTGCAGAATCGAGCCGATCTGCTCTGTCTGTCCGGTGACCTGCTGCACTGAATCATAGCCCCCACGGACCTCGTTGTTCAGATTACTGATGGCCCCTTGAATCGCCAACATGCCAGAGCGACCTTCGGCAGCACGTTTTTGAATCACTTCCGTTTCCTTTGCAGCATCCTGCATATCCGAGGAAATGGTACCACTGGTAAGGGACATCTCTTCCACCGCTGCAGCAATCTGGTCTGTGCGGGATGATTGATCTTGGGACTCCTCTAATACGGTGCGGGACTGACTGATCAAGCTCGTCATACTGGATTTAGATTCCTCAGATTTACCCACCAACATGGCAAAAGTTTGAGATAAATGAGTTAGATGTTCATTCAATACTTGCATAATGACACCAATCTCATCACTCGATCTGGCATCCAGTTGCACGGTAAAGTCTTTTTTAAGCCCTACGGCCTCTATGGCCTCTTGCACCGCAGACACTCTCGAGGAAACGGAACGAATCACGATTCGCATCAAGGCTAGCACTGCAACCATAACTAAAGTGATGCCAATAACCACGCTTATAAAGATGCTTAAGGTTTGGGATTTAAGAGTCTCAACATAGGCTTGAGTATTTGATGCAATCTGATCTGAAACGCCCTTCACCAAACCGATACGGGCTGTCGCCATCTCAAACCAATTACTAGGACCAGAGAGCTGGCTCAAATCTGGAGTTGACTGAAATGCATTGAGAGCTTGGTTTACTTTTTGCCATGTTGCACTCTGCTTAACAGCACCTAGCTGTGCTTTTTGATCAGATGATGCCACATCTTTGAAGTAAGCTTCCCAAACCTTTTCATTATCGATAAAGCCATTTATTTGTACAAAACGTCGCTCGGTAATGGCCCCAGCACTGAAGGCACCATTTAATGCACCACGGTATTGCCCAATACGCTCTTTCATCCATAGCAAGCCCAAACGAGCGGAAAGCGACTGTACTGTCGTCTGGGTGCGCAATAAAGTAATGGCTTTTTGCACCGTATGGAGCGCCTTATCATTTAAAGCAGAATAAAACACAAATGCGCCATTATCTGATGCCAGTGCATCAACCTTGGTACGGACGTCACTCACACGCTCTAAATCCTTCAACACTGGTGCCAGTAAACTCTCTAAGGTTTCTGGTGAGAGTTCTTCAAAGTCTGTAGGAGAAAGACTTTTTAACCCCTGACTGGCCGCGTCCGCTTTGAGTCTTTGTTTGGCTACAGCCTCTTTGCCTTGAGCGCCACCCGATCCTAAAAAGCCAGCGGTAAGACCGCGCTCCACTGCAAAATTATGAGCTACCGCGTCTAACCTGTTAGACAACAAAACCACATCATTGCCCCGTCTCGCATCATGGATGTTATCAAGCAAAACTGAGCCATAAGATACAGCCAAAACGGCCACTAGAATTAAAGGAAGAGCCCCAACCAGCGCAATAGCGTGGGCGACTTTTAGATTCTTCAGCACAATACCATCTCCTTATGTATAAATACCTAGCTATAAAGAATGGATCATGCCTAGAGGTACGGCAAATAATTAGAAGGATTTTTTACCCATAAATCCATGACTATAAGAATCCCCCCCCTTCAGACTTTGGGGCATAGATCGCCCTACAACTAAGGCGAAGACAATGATGAGCTGAAGATACCGGCGACACACTCAAAAACTGCCCAATAACACACATACTGGCGAATTTTTAGATCATACTGACAGAAGCATAATGATAGAAAAAACACAATTTGCTGCTTATCTTCGGGATCTATATTGCCTAGGAAAAGAAGTTTAGACGACACTACAATTAGAAAACGGTCACCCAGAGTCCTACTCGGATTCTGAGTAATAAAAATAACAAATCGTTTAACTTGGAGTCAGAGATGAATATTTCTACTCGTATATCCGTAAGTATGGTCACCACTTCCGGGATTGCTGCCTTGGCTATTATGCTGATTCTAGCAACCCTGAGTATCAACTCCATTGGCACAGCGTCGCTTCAAAGCGTCACTAACCAACTGGCTTCCATTAAAGAAACCAAAGCCAGTGAAGTGACCCATTACTTCCAATCCTTGGAGCAACAGCTTGAGCAATGGGCCTCCAGCCCAGCCGTCATCTCTAATACTAAAAATATTCACTACTCTTTCGAGCTGGTAGAGCCAACCCCTGAACAAGATTCAGCTCTGAAAAATTGGTATCAGAGCACCTACAGCCCCTATTACGCTGAGCAAGCAGGCGCCCTCGCCACTGATCCAATGGAATTGCTAGAACAATTAGACCCAATCGCTCGGTTTTGGCAATTTCTCTACATTGCCGATAACCCTAACCCAATGGATCAAAAATCGAGTTTGTTGGAAAGCCAAGAATACTCCATGTACAACATGAGTCATAAAGCCGCCCATGTGGAGCTGCGAAAGCTTCGGGAAAATCTCGGGGTCGGTGACATCTATATTGTTGACTCAGGAAATGACTACGTGACCTATTCCGTCACTAAGAATATTGCCTTCGGTACCTCATTAACCTCAGGGCCCTTTAGTGAATCAGGGCTAGCAAAGGCGTATCAATCCGCTTTGCAACTGGAAAAGGGCCAAGTGGCATTTGCCGACTTCAGCATGTTCACACCTAGCTACGAATCCTCTGCTGCGTTTATTGCCTCTCCTATTTACAATATTGATCAACTGATTGGGGTTTTGGTATTTCAAATGGATCGCCAATCTGTCGATCAGCTCATGACGTATAATCAACGTTGGAAAGAAGTTGGCTTAGGCACAACCGGTGAAGTGTACCTTGTCGGGCCAGACGGTAGCTTACGAACAGGCAGTCGAGAGTTCATAGAAGCTCCCAATAGCTTCCAGCAGGACGTAAGTGATTTACAACTTGAACAAAGCCAAACCAAACAGATTTTAGCTGGGCACACTACAGGGTTGTTGCATGTCAGCCCCACTGTGGCGACAGCGTTAACAGATCAAAGCAGCGATTTTGCTGAAACCTCTAACTACCTGGGTAAAAGCACCTACACATCATTCCGCCCTTTGTCTGTGTTCGGACAGAATTGGCAGGTAGTAGCGGATTTAAGCAAACAAGAAGCCGACTTTGCTAGTCAGCAATTGATCGATAGAACCTTATTAATATCCACCATCACGTTAGTCGCCATCATTGTCTTGGCTGTCTTCATTGGCCTGTTTACGGGACGCCGTTTAGCACGCCCCATTCTCTATATCAGTAAAGAGCTTCATCACATTACGACTCACAAAGACTTAGCACATAGGATCGCACTCAACCGTAATGATGAATTAGGGCAAGCTGCCAACAGCGTCAACGAACTGCTCGATGGGGTTGCAAAAACCATTAAGCAACTTGCTGGAGGCATTGGCACCATGCAACAAGCCTCGACACAATCGGCTAACGTGGCCAATCAAGTGAGCGAAAACGTAGAACAGCAGTCAGAGCAAATTGCATTAGCGGCTACAGCCATGAGCGAGATGGTCGGCAGTGTGTCTGAAATTGCCCAACAAGCGTCGTCTTCTCATGATCTGGCCAGCAAGATTACTGAGCAAGCACAAAACGGCAGCCGCCAATCTGAAACCATGTCAGGCAACATCGTGGCCCTCGCGGATGAAGTAGAAAACAGCGTAGCGGATCTATCGCGCCTCGAAAGTCTTGGCAAAGAAATCGTCTCGATACTGGATGTTATTCAAGGCATTGCTGAACAGACCAATCTTCTCGCACTGAATGCAGCCATCGAAGCGGCTCGGGCTGGGGAGCAAGGTCGAGGGTTTGCCGTTGTAGCCGACGAAGTTCGAGCCCTTGCAAATCGCACCCATAACAGCACAGAGCAGATTCAGCAGACCATCAGCAAACTACAATCGGCTACATCAGATACTGTGCAGCGTTTACAACAGTGTAACAACTTGGCCCTAAATGGTCGCACCGCCGCTCTAGAAACAGTGGAAGTGCTTAATCATGTATTGAGCAGCGCCAACGCCTTGATTGATGCCGCCGCTAACGTCGCCGCAGCGACCGAAGAACAGGCTACCGTATCGGAGAAAATCAATCAGAACATCCAAATCGTGCAAGATAAAGCGGGCTCAACCAAGACCGTCATCAAGGATGCAAACGAAGCGTCACAACACCTATCAGCCCTATCTGATAACATTAAAAAGGCCATAGAAGAGTTTAAAGTCTAAAAGCTTTAATAAACAAAGAGCGCTCTTTAAAACAAAAAAGCCCCAGTAGGAACTAACCTACTGGGGCTTTCTTATATGGTGGCCCCACCCTGACTTGAACAGGGGACCTGCCGATTATGAGTCGGATGCTCTAACCAACTGAGCTATGGGGCCAAAAACGGCGCCCATTATAGCCAGAGAGCCATCTTTTGCCAAGCTAGATGGCGAACTTTATGGCAATTAATCCGCTCCCTAACTCACTGACAATTCAGTAGATTACTTGAGTTCGAATCCTTGCTTGATGAGGAATTCTCGCATGTGTGGACGGAGTTTTCCGGAAAACATAGGCGCCATGCCTTTTGACCAATTTGAGTCTTTATTCCCACCCGTACGTTGTTGGTAATAATCGCTCATAGTTTGGTCGTATTGTTCCACGATGGCTTCGTCATTTTCCTCAGTGTAAACGTCTTGTTTTAACACAGTAGAAAGAGGCAAACGGGGCTTCACTTCTGGATCTTGATCGGGGTAGCCAATACACATGCCAAAGACTGGGTAGACATGTTTAGGGAGCTTTAAAAGTTCACTGATTTGTTCTGGGTTGTTACGGATACCACCGATGTAACACAAGCCGAGTCCTTCCGATTCCGCAGCAATGGCGACATTTTGGGCAAACAGCGCCACATCAATGGTGGCCACTAATAGTTGCTCTGTCATCCCTCGCACGGCTTCGACACCAGTGCGCTCCGCCGCGTCTATGTTGCGCTTCATATCAGCGCAAAATACTAAAAACTCTGGGGCTGCTTGAATGTATGCTTGATTACCAGCCAGCCCCATCAAAGCTTCCCGGTTGTCAGGGCGAGTAACACGAATGACGGAACAAGCTTGCACGTGATTACTCGTCGACGCTCCTTGCCCAGACGTTATCAAGGTCTCTAATAACCCTTCTGGCAGAGGCTGATCGGTGAATTTTCGAATGGATCGATGGGCAGTGAGAAGATCAATAACCGAATTCATAGGACTTCCTTAAAAATACTTTGGCTGAAATTATGCGCATTTCACCGCTATAACCAAGGGACATGTGAAATATCCCAATCAGTTACACATTTTAATTTCACTCTACCCCATGAGACACAAACGTCATCTTAGACAAATAAAATTGCGATTCAGCCTATTTCTGACTTAAAGGTCAAGATACACTCAAAGCACAACATCACAATAGGAACTTGGAGCTTTTTCATGACGTGGACTTTCACACGACAAATACTACTGGGAACTTCTTTGGCTTGTGCCAGCGCCTTACATGCGGCAACGGTCGATTTACGCATTTTAGAAACCACTGACATTCACATGCACCTTGCCGATTATGACTACTATGCTGATAAGCAAAGCGATAAAGTCGGCTTGTCTCGGGTGGCGACACTGATCAAGCAAGCTCGCGCCGAATCCGTCAACTCTGTATTAGTAGATAACGGAGACTTACTTCAGGGGAACCCACTTGGTGATTACGTGGCTAAGGGGCGTGCCTTGCGATTTGGGGAGACACACCCAGCCTACAAGGCCATGAATTTACTGGATTACGATGTTGGCAACATAGGTAACCACGAGTTTAACTATGGCTTAGACTTTTTAATGAAATCACTCTCAGGGGCCAACTTCCCTTACATCAACGCCAACGTCTATTTAGACGATGGGGATCAAGACGCCAGTAACGACCAGCCTTATTTCCAACCCTATTTAATCAAGCCGACCCAAGTGACAGATCGTGACGGCCAAACTCACACCCTAAATGTGGGATACATAGGCTTTGTACCCCCGCAAATTATGACCTGGGATAAAGACAATCTAACCGGCAAGGTGATCGCCAAAGACATCATAGAAAGCGCCAAAAAGTACGTACCTGAAATGAAGGCAAATGGTGCAGACGTGATCATAGCAATCCCACACAGTGGTATGTACACAGGTCATTATCAGCAAGGGGAAGAAAACGCCACTTACCACTTAGCGAAGGTAGAAGGCATTAACGCCATACTGTTTGGTCACTCCCACCGAGTATTTCCTGGGGACTCGTCATTAGACGGCATCGAAGGGGTCGATAACGCCACAGGCACCGTCTTCGGGGTTCCTGCAACCATGCCTGGATTCTGGGGATCACATTTAGGATTGGTCGATCTTACCTTAGAATCAAACGGTGACGACTGGACTGTCACAAGTGGCACCAGCGCGGTACGCGCCATCGCAAAGCGTGAAGGCCGCGAGACCATTCCATTAGTGGAGGCAGACAGCGCGATTAACGAAGCAGTCCATACGGAGCATGAAGGCACCCTAGCCTACATGCGTCGCAAGGTGGGGGAATCCACAGCGGATATCAATAGTTTCTTTGCCTTGGTACAAGACGATCCTTCTATTCAGATCGTGAACAACGCGCAAACCTGGTACACACAAAACATCGTTCGAGGCACCTCCTACGAAGGACTGCCCATTTTATCTGCTGCAGCGCCGTTTAAAGCAGGTGGTCGTGGTGGCCCAGAGTATTACACAGATGTGCCGAAGGGTGACATCGCCCTGAAAAACGTGAGCGATCTCTACATTTACCCGAACGATGTTAAAGTCGTTAAGTTATCTGGGACACAAGTTGTGGAATGGCTGGAGCGCGCCGCCGGTCAGTTTAATCAAATTGATCCGAATCAATCTGCGCCTCAAGCCTTGATCAATGACAGCTTCCCAACCTACAACTTCGATGTTATCGATGGCATCCACTACCAGATCGATGTGACCCAGCCAAACCGCTATAACGCAGATGGGGAACTGGTCGCCCCCGAAGCCCACCGGATTACCAAAGTGACGTTTAATGGCAAACCTGTCCAACCAGATCAAGCTTTCCTAGTGGTAACTAACAACTACCGCGCGTCCGGTGGCGGTCATTTCCCAGATCTGGATGGTTCTACCACTGTCATTGATGCACCGGATAAAAACCGCGATGTAGTGGCCAATTACCTGCTGTCTCAAACCACGATTAACCCAGCAGCAGATAATAATTGGCACTTCGCCCCATTTGGTCAGGCCAAGGTTCTCTTTACCACCTCACCTAAGGCGAAAGACGTAGCGGCCAGCTCTATGCGCTTTGATTCCATCAATGACAAAGGCTTTGCGGTTTTTGAATTAAAATCTACCCAATAACCCCCCTGCAATCACTGGGTGGCACCACCACCCAGTGATCTTTTGATCTTCTCCCAACACTTGTCATCTCTTTTGCCATTTACTACGTAGGTTACACATAGCCTATTAAAAGAGATGGACCATGACCTTAAAAAAATCCGCAGTCGCCTTGGCATCCTTTGTCATGGCAGGGTGTACCCAAGTGGGTGTCGATATCGCAAATCTTCCTGCAAAACTTAGCAATACCGAACGGGTAACTCAGGTTACCTATGGTGATCAAGCGAACCAATCTTTAGATATCTACATCCCAGAAAAGGCTGCGGCGGATAACCAACGACCAGTATTAGTGTTCTTTTACGGTGGACGCTGGACCGATGGCAACAAAGAATTGTACCAATTTGTGGGGGAAACCTTTGCCCAGCAAGGCTATGTGGTGGTGATTCCAGATTATCGAAAATACCCTGAAGTTAAATTCCCAACTTTCGTGGAAGATGGCGCACAGGCGGTGGCTTGGACGTTTAACAACATTCAATCTTACTTCGGCAATACTGATAAGCTGTTTCTCATGGGGCATTCCGCTGGGGCACACATCGCAGGCTTAGTCACGGCAGACCCTGAATATCTCAATGCCCATCAACTTGAGCCGGACATTATCGATGCTTTTGCAGGTTTAGCTGGCCCATATGACTTTGTGCCAGAAGAGGACGACCTGATTGATATGTTTGGCCCAGAAGAACAGTTCCCAGAGATCACCGTGACCCATTATATCCAAGGTAATGAACCGCCTATGTTGCTGCTTTGGGGGGAAGACGACGAATTGGTGGGACGCCGCAACATCGACCTACTTAGCCAAGAGATCAATGCCAAAGGTGGCAAAGTGGAGACCAAAACTTACCCTGATACGGGTCATGTAGATATGGTGTCGAGCCTTGTTTGGTTTTTGCCAACCAAAGCGCCTATTGTTCAGGATGTCAGCGATTTTTTTAATCAATATCAATAAGCCCCACTAAAGATTCAACCATTTAGGGCGGCGTCCGGATACAAAAAAACCGATGCTTATTAAGGCATCGGTTTTTTATTAACCAGAACTTTAAGGCTTAGTCTTGATTGATAAAGTAGTTCAAGATGAAGCTTGGCAGATCTGCGGTTTTCACCACTTCTTGTTCCATGGTGTCACGGTGACGAACGGTCACGGGTGCGCCTTCTTGTTCAATGGTGTCGAAGTCTACAGTGATACAGATCGGCGTGCCTACTTCGTCATGGCGACGGTAACCCTTACCCACGTTACCCGTGTTTTCGTACAGGATACGACCTAGGCCAAGTTTTTGTAGGCGGTTTTTAATGCCCTTCGCGGCTTCAACGATTTCTGGCTTGTTCTTCTTAAGCGGTAATACAGCAACCTTGATAGGCGCCAAGTGTGGCTTAAGTTTCAAGACGATACGGCTAGAGCCATTGTCTAGTTGCTCTTCGGTGAAGGCTTCAGTCAAAACCGCCAACACACCACGATCAAGACCTGCAGAAGGCTCGATACAGAATGGCACGACCATCTTGTTCTCTTCTAGATCACGAACGGCTAGCTTAGTCGTAGAGTGTTCGTTTTTCTTCACTTTAGCTGACAGGCCGAATTCATCCTGAGCCTTAGTGTGGGAACCTAAGTCGTAGTCAGTACGGTTCGCAACACCTTCTAATTCTTCAAAACCATGTGGAAACTTGTACAAGATATCCACAGTAGCTTTGGAATAGTGCGCTAGGTCATCACCTGTGACGTATTCAAATTCAATGTTTTCTTCCGCCAAACCTTGGTCTAGCCACCACTGTTTACGCAGTTTCACCCAAGTGTCGTGCCATTGCTCGTCTTCCCCTGGCTTACAGAAGAATTCCAGCTCCATTTGTTCAAATTCACGAACACGGAAGATGAAATTACGCGGTGTAATTTCGTTACGGAACGACTTACCAATCTGAGCGATACCAAAAGGCAAAGCACGGGAAGTAGAGTCCACAACGTTTTTAAAGTTAGTAAAGATGCCCTGTGCAGTCTCTGGACGAAGGTAAGTGTAAGAGTCTTCGTTCACCATTGGGCCAACGTTGGTCTTAAACATTAGATTGAAATCACGTGGTTCAGTCACGTTATCAGAGCCACAGTTGTCACACTTTTTAATGTCTTTCATGTGGTCGGCACGCATACGAGACTTACATTCGTGACAGTCCACCATTGGATCTGTGAACGTGTCTTCGTGACCGGAGTATTTGTACACGTGTTTGTTTTGGATGATGGCAGCATCCAAACCTTCTACGTCGTCACGGTCATAGACCATGGCACGCCACCAAGCGCCTTTAAGATTGTTTTTTAATTCAATGCCCAGCGGACCGTAGTCATAAGCCCCTTGCATACCACCGTAAATTTCACTGCCTTGGAAAATAAATCCGCGACGTTTACAAAGGGAGACGAGTTCATCCATCGTTTTAGCTGGCATTTTTTAAACACACCTTAATTTGTTGATTCGGAGACGCCGAGCTCTTAGCAAGGAGCCTATAAAAATAAGTTCGACATTGTACTCCGTGACCCGATTTCTCTCAATGGTGGATAATTTTTACTGAATACGGTTTTTTTTTAATGTATTGAAATCCAACCTAGCGGATAATGCGTATTGTTTACACACTCCTTCACATCATAGGCATGACCATGCGCACTTCATCGCGGTATCTGATCACTACGCTGGGTTTTCTCGGACTCGCACCTTTTGTCGCTAGCCTAGTGGCTTACCACGTGGAATGGTTCCATGCGACCACGCTAGGGCAAAAAGTATTCATCTCATATGGTGCCATTATCCTGAGCTTTTTAAGTGGTGCGGTTTGGGGACAAGTTCTAGAACAGCCTTATCAAGCCAAGGGACGTGCTCTACTCATTTGCAGCAATTTAATAACCCTTGGGGCTTGGGTGGCATTGCTAGTGCAGCAAGCTCAATTATCCTTGCTGTTATTGTTATTGGGGTACGTAAGCCTATTTTGGGTGGAAGCTCGCTGGCTAAAAATTCTACGCACTGATAACAGTTTCTACCCTAGTATGCGTTTTACCCTCACGGCAATCGTTTGTTCTTTACATGTGTTGATGCTGTACCCACGTTATTAGAGGTCAAAAATGATCACCCTTTTCTACGACGGCTATTGCCCATTGTGCGTCAAAGAGATGGATCAATTAAGACGCTACAATAATAAAAACCAACTCAAACTGGTCGATATCCATCAGTCGGATTTCGAGCAAGAGTACCCACACATAGATAAACAAGCGGCAGACCGAATCCTGCACGCCCAGTTAGAAGACGGCACTCTGCTATTAGGATTGGATGCAAACTGTTCCGTTTGGCAAGCGGTAGGCAAGCATCCATGGCTAAAAGTGTTGCGCTGGCCCATCATTCGCTGGTTTGCTGATCGTTTTTATTTGCTGTTTGCAAAACACCGCTACACAATTTCCCGCTGGCTGACCGGACAAGAGCGCTGTGAACCCTGCGAAAAAGGCGTTTGCAACAAAGACTGATACATCCAGTTATTGGCAGGTTACGTATCTCCCTAATATTTGGAGAAGATCTTATGAGTTCTAGCGCCATCATCATTGGAGCCAGCAGCAAGATTGCACAGGCGATCATTCAACAACTTGCCAAAGATCCCGATTTGGTTCAAATCATAGCCATCAGCCGCACCCAGCAGGACTTCCAAAGTCCAGTGACTTCCCTGACCTGTGATTATCAAGAAGCCAACATCGCTGCCCTTTGCCGTGATCTCACTCTGACCGCTCCCCTAAGTCGCGTTATTATTTGCAACGGTGTACTGCACGATGAGCACAAGCAACCGGAACGCAGAATCGAAGACATTAACCAATCCGCACTGACGGAGATTCTCCATAGCAATACCGTGATCCCCACCTTATGGTTGACCCATTTAACCCCCCATCTAAAAAGTGACACCCCCTGCAAAGTTGCTCTTTTCAGTGCTCGAATTGGCAGTATTTCCGACAATCAATTAGGGGGCTGGTACAGTTATCGAGCTTCTAAAGCCGCACTCAATATGCTCGTGCAAACCTTTTCCATTGAATTGGCGCGGCGGGCTAAAAATGTCAAACTCTTGGCCTTTCACCCAGGCACCACAGATACGCCTCTCTCAAAGCCTTTCCAACGCTCTGTCCCCGAGGGGAAATTGTTTACACCTGAATTTGTCGCCAGTCAGCTACTAGCCTTACTGAATAACCTTGAGATCGATGGTACGGCCAGTTACATGGATTGGAACCACCAGCCAATCCAATGGTAAAACCTAATATTGTCGACAATTGTGGGACTGAATTCTGATTTTCAACTAATACCTAAGTATTATTGTCGACAATCCACCTTGATTTATACTTATTCTCATCCTATAAAATAGACATTGTCGACAACTACTAGGAAGACTGCTTTGGACAAGGTGACACACATTAAATCAGATACCCTTTCAGGAGATCTCGTCAAACGCTTAACCAGCGCCATTGTCGAAGGTGACATGCCTTTGGGGAGCAAGATCTCGGAGCCTGAGCTGGCGAAGCGTTACGGCGTGTCCCGTGGCCCACTGCGTGAAGCCCTAGTCAAGCTGGAAGCTTTAGGACTCATTACTCGCACTGCGAATGTGGGCGCTCGAGTGGTGGAGCTTAATATTGCCGACTTGCTGGACACCTTTACCCTACGTGAAGCCATGGAGGGCATGGCAGCACGTTTAGCCGCAGAGCTCATCAGCGACGAGGAAATTAGCAACCTCTATGCTTTATTGGAGGATCACCAAGCCTTTTTGGACTCCAACCAAGATGAGCATTACACCAGTCAACATGGCAACGAAGATTTCCACTTACGAATTATCTACGCCAGTCAGAACCAAAAGCTGATTCGCCTGCTGACTCAAGATCTGTACGCCACCATTCGAATGTACCGTCGCCACACGGCGGACTCTCGTTCTGATCCACGCCAAGCGTTACGTGAACACAAAGCCATTTTAGACGCCATCGCTAACCGCGAAGGGGATTTGGCAGAACTCTTGATGCGCCGTCACATCAGCCGAGCGGCAAATCTTTTGAAACAAGCGATGATGCAAGACAACAAATCTCAGGGCAATACAGGCCAATAACAATGGAACCTTTGCAGGATGTCGCGAGCGACGCCAGACGAGTCTGCTTTTAACAAAGTATTTGGTAAGCGCAGTCGTCGTGCAAAAGTCCCAAAAATAATAAGTGAGGAAAATATGACACTATCATCACCAGGAGCGCGATTTCGCCAAGCCGTTAAAGACCATGCTCCACTTCAAGTGGTCGGCACGGTCAATGCGTACTGTGCCATGATGGCTGAACAAACCGGACATAAAGCCATTTACTTATCCGGTGGTGGCATTGCAAACGCGTCTTATGGACTTCCTGACTTGGGCATGACGGACCTCAATGATGTGTTAGAAGACGTGCGTCGCATCACTTCTGCCAGCCAATTACCCCTGTTAGTCGACATCGATACAGGCTTCGGAGGTGCTTTTAATATCGCCCGAACCATTAAACAGATGGAAAAAGCCGGCGCCGCCGCGGTGCACATCGAAGACCAAATTCAGCAAAAACGCTGCGGACATCGCCCTAATAAAGCCATCGTTAGCCAAGGGGAAATGGTTGATCGCATCAAAGCGTCAGTGGATGCCCGCACGGACGATAACTTCGTCATCATGGCGCGCACCGATGCCCTTGCGGTAGAAGGCATGGAGTCTGCCATTGAGCGTGCTGTGGCCTGTGTGGAAGCCGGAGCTGACATGATCTTCCCAGAAGCCATGCTGACCCTCGAACAATACAAAGAATTCGTTGATGCGGTAAAAGTCCCAGTATTAGCGAACATTACCGAGTTTGGCGCCACGCCGCTGTTCAGTAAAGAAGAGCTTGGCAGCGCTGGAGTTGATCTGGTGCTTTACCCATTGAGCGCCTTTCGCGCCATGAACAAAGCCGCCTTGAACGTCTACCAGCACCTACTCAACGACGGTCATCAAAGGGATGTGGTAGAGACCATGCAAACGCGCATGGAACTGTACGATTTTCTGAATTACCACGACTACGAACAAAAGCTAGACGCACTCTATTCCAAGGATAAATAACCCCCTAAAAATCACATAGAGATATCTCACAAAAGAGACAATGACAGGGCGTCACGAGCGAAGCCAATACGAGGCAAGCGCAGTAGCCCTGACGTCTCGAAAAATAAAAATGGAGATCAACAATGGCTAAAGAACTTTCAGGCGCAGGTCTACGTGGCCAAAGCGCTGGCGAAACCGCACTCTGCACCGTCGGCAAAACCGGCTCAGGCCTCACCTATCGCGGGTATGACATTGAAGTGTTAGCAGAGAAAGCCTGCTTCGAAGAAGTAGCGTATTTGCTACTTCATGGCAAGTTGCCTAACCGCACTGAGCTAAGCCAATACCGTAACAAACTCATGTCTCTGAGAGAGTTACCTCAAGCCCTCAAAGCTGCTTTAGAACTTATCCCTAAAGATGCTCACCCAATGGATGTGATGCGCACGGGCTGTTCCTTTCTTGGCAACCTAGAAACAGAAACGGATTTCAGCCAGCAGCAAGACACGGCAGATCGCCTACTTGCCACACTACCGGCCATAATTCTGTACTGGTACCGATTTAGCCATGATGGAGTTCGCATCGATACCTCCAACCCATCGGTACCAAGCTTAGCAGGGCATTTCCTAGCTATGCTGCACAGCGATACCCCTAACCCGCTTCACGAACAGGTTATGAATGCCTCTTTGATCCTGTACGCAGAGCACGAATTCAATGCCTCAACCTTCACTGCTCGCGTCTGTGCTTCCACCCTTTCGGACATGCACTCTTGTATTACAGGCGGCATCGGCAGCTTGCGCGGCCCCTTACATGGTGGCGCCAACGAAGCCGCTATGGACATGATTGAACCATGGAAAACGCCAGATGAAGCCGAAGCGGCACTACTGGATAAACTCGCAAACAAAGAAAAAGTGATGGGGTTTGGTCACGCCATCTACCGAGAACGTGACCCACGTAACGACATCATTAAGCAATGGTCAAAACGCCTTTCAGAAGAAGTGGGGGACACCCACCTTTATGCAGTATCTGAACGTTGCGAAGCGGTTATGTGGCGCGAGAAAAAACTGTTCTGTAACGCCGATTTTTTCCACGCCAGTGCATACCGCTTTATGGGTATTCCGACCCTTTTATTTACCCCTATTTTCGTTTGCGCCCGTGTGACCGGTTGGGCAGCCCATGTGATGGAGCAACGGGCTAACAACCGCATTATTCGCCCTAGCGCAGATTACACAGGACCAGAAAAAGCCCAATGGGTTGAGCTGGATGACCGCCCATAACCGCTGATCATTTTACTATTAGGACTGAACCATGAGTGCAAACGTAGATTTAAACAACCGCCCAGAATACGACCAAGTCATCCAAGACATTGCTGATTATGTAATGAATTATCAGGTTACCAGCGCCGAAGCGTTGGACACCGCCCGCAATTGTTTAATGGATACTTTAGGCTGCGGTTTGCTAGCCCTTCGCTTCCCTGAATGTACCAAACACCTTGGCCCCATAGTACCCGGCACCCTAGTGCCAAATGGTGCCCGAGTGCCCGGAACCTCACTCACCCTAGACCCAGTGAAAGCCGCGTGGGACATTGGCTGTATCATTCGTTGGCTAGACTACAACGATACATGGTTGGCCGCGGAATGGGGGCACCCATCGGACAACCTTGGGGGCATCTTGGCCGTGGCAGACCATTTGTCACAAACCCGAGTCGCCCGAGGTGAAGCACCTTTGACCATGAAGGAAGTACTAGAAGCCATGGTCATGGCTCACGAAATCCAAGGGGTTATCGCCCTCGAAAACTCCTTTAACCGAGTCGGTCTTTGTCACGTACTCTTAGTTCGCGTCGCCTCCACCGCTGTGTTAGCCAAAATGATGGGAGGCGACCGTGAGCAAATCATGGCGGCCATCTCTCAAGCTTGGGTAGATGGCTCAGCGTTACGCACCTATCGTCACGCACCGAATGCAGGCTCACGTAAATCCTGGGCGGCAGGGGATGCCACGTCTCGAGCCGTACGTCTGGCAGACATGTCACTGCGAGGCGAGATGGGGATTCCCGGAGTACTCACGGCACCACAATGGGGGTTTTATGATGTGTCATTCTCCAAAACCAACAAGAACCAAGCTCTAAAAGCACCAGAGGACCGAGCCTTTAAATTCACCCAAGACTACGGTTCCTATGTGATGGAAAACGTGCTGTTTAAGATCTCCTTCCCAGCCGAGTTCCATGCCCAAACCGCCGCGGAAGCTGCGGTCACCCTGCACCCACAGGTGAAAGATAGACTAGACCAAATCGAACGTATCGTGATTCGCACCCATGAATCGGCCATTCGGATTATTTCCAAAGTCGGCCCCTTGGCCAATGCTGCAGACCGAGACCACTGTCTGCAATATATGACCGCCGTACCATTGGCATTTGGCAACTTGGTAGCAGAGCACTATGAAGATGACTTCCATGCTGCCAACCCAATCATTGATGAACTGCGTGAGAAAATGGAGATCGTAGAAGACCCACGCTTCTCCGCGGAATATTTAGAAGCAGACAAGCGCTCTATCGCCAACGCCATACAAGTATTCTTTAAGGATGGTTCCGCCACCGAAGAAGTCTCAGTAGAGTACCCAATCGGTCACCGACGTCGTCGAGAGCAAGGTATTCCACTATTGGAAAAGAAATTCAAAGCCAACCTTGCGACCCGCTTCCCAAGTGGACGCAGCCAGCAAATCTTTGCCCTATGCAAAGACCAAAATGCGCTGGAAGCCACACCTGTCCATAAATTCATGGACCTTTTCGTCATCGCTTAACCTTAAAATTCCCCTTCTTTTCCATAAGGCTCACATTCTGTGGGCCTTATTTTTTCTTGACACAAAAACCCAATTGAGAATAATTCTCGCCATGAAAATCTGATTATCATTCGCTTCTTACTTTTCGTTACAACATGTTTGATGAAAATAGAATATAAAGTGCACGTTATCCCCTAAATGAGAAAGGACTTCCCAATGTTTTCATCCCTCAGAAACATGCGACTCCCTAATCAGGTCAGCCTAGGCAGCTTGATCCTGATCTGTGCCATCTTCATTGTCATGGTGCTATCCATCAGTAAATTGTTATCGGTTCAACTCAATGACATTGTATCGAACCATCAACAAACGGAAGTGAGTTTGATTGCCCACGAGCTGGAATCAGAGTACCGCATGGTAAAAGAGTCATTGACTCGCTCAAACAATCTGGTGAACGCAACCCTAAGCCCCATGATCACAGCTCGTAACGGCCAATATCAAATCCAAGGCGCAGCGTTAACCAGTCGCTCCCCTGCCCTACTTAACTTAAAACAGGCTTCCCAAGCGGAAATCGTACTGGGCAGCCGCTCGGGTAATCGCTTAAATGTGATTGCCTCAACGGACAGCAAGGTAGCGAATGCCTTTTCATTGCCCAGCACCCTTAGCAGCGATGGCAGCTTCGGCAAAGTGACCATTGGCAGCCAGAAATACTTTGCCACGGTTGGAACTCTTTCGTCTAACCAAGAGTTAAGCCTTATTACTCTCATCCCCTATGACGCAGTATTAAACGAGGTCAGCGCACACTTAAACGGCCTAAAATTTGGCAAATCAGGCTATATCTATGTGGCCGATACGGGTGCCGATGAAGCCAAGCTTGTGGTTCATCCAAGCCTTGCAGGCAAAAACCTATACAGTCTTTTCCCCGATTTAAAAGCCAACTTCCGTGAGATGTACCAATCTGATGCAGGGATTTTCTACTACACAGCAAAAGTGGCGGGACAAGACAAAGAACAACGGGAATCCAAAGCTATTTTCCAAAAAGTGGAAGGCTGGAACTGGGTGGTAGTGATTAAAACCTACACTTCAGAATACCAAGAAGAAATCAACAGCGTTCTACTGTTTACCGCCATTGTCGCAGCGGTGGGGGCAGTGATTCTAAGTTTAACGGTTTGGTGGTTTGTGCGCCGTACCCTCAACCCATTGCGTGAGATTTCTAGTGGACTCAATGAGATCGGTCAAGGCAACCTTGCATTCCGCTTTAACAAGCAAGTGGACTCAAACAGCAACAACGAGCTGCATCAGCTGCAAACCTCTATCCAGATAATGCGTGACAATCTGCTAACCCTGATTAATCAGGTGAAGCAGTCTAGCGTTCATTTAATTGAATCGTCCCAGCGTATTAACGAGTCCAACGCAGAGCTATTTGATAAAGCTAATCAAAGCACCCAGTCCTGCACCGAAGTCGCCTCTGCCATTCAACAGGTGTCCGTCGCAACAGAAGAAGTGGCCACCAGCACTGTAGAAGTGTCTGAAGAAACAAAACAAGTAAATGGCATGACTGAGCGCGGCCATTTGGCGGTGAAAGACGTTGAAAAGACCGTTGCTAACCTTTCTACTTCTTTTGAACATGCAGCAAAAACCATAGAAGAAGTGGAAGTCAGCACCACTAACATTGGCGCCGTCATTACCGTGATCAATGAAATCGCTGAGCAAACCAATTTGCTTGCCTTAAACGCAGCCATTGAGGCCGCTCGAGCGGGAGAACAGGGCCGAGGTTTTGCGGTCGTGGCGGATGAGGTGCGAGTGCTAGCACAACGTACTCAGCAATCCACGGAAGAAATCCGCGAAGTGGTCGAGCGCTTGCAAAAAGGCAGCCGCTCTGCAGTGGCCACCATGGAAAATGGTCGTGACCAAGTGGCACTCAGCGTAGAACAAGCGGGGGATGCTGGCGCCCTATTGACGCAAATCCACGATTCCATGGTGTTGGTTGCCGAACGTATCGCCCATGTGGCAACCGCATCGGAAGAACAAAGCGTGGCCGCCACACAGATTCGTGGCAACTCGGAAGACTTGCATAATGCAGCCCAAAGCACCTTGGATGAAGTGCGCAACTCGCAACAACAGAGCGAGCGCATTTACGAGCTGGCCAACGAGCTGCAAGCAAACCTTTCCAAGTTTAGAATTCAGTAATTCAAGCTTCGCGGGTATGATACTCAAGGCGCACATAACATGCGCCTTGATGTCTACTAACCCAATGAGTCCAACATGTCTGACTGTGCACAACAACATCGCCACTGCACTCTAAGTTTGTTACCTTGGTCAGACGCCCAAGCGCAATTCCACCGCCTCACTCACGGGTGTCCCCAGCAGAGCTTAGTCGTTACCCATCAAGTATCTCTCGACAGCCCTTGTCCCGTTATTGGCTTTAATGGTTTAAAAAATGTCCTCGGCCAGACCCATCGCGCCCTGTTACTAGACTTTAGCCAAGGTATTAACCTGTCTGCTCTAGCCATTCTAGCGGGGACCATTGAGGGCGGCGGCGCATTGATTCTTCATCTTGGCGAAAACTGGCTGGACGCCACAGATCACGAACTGGCACGGTTTCTACCTTGGCCGCTGACACCAGAACAACAACCGAGCCAATATAAACACATCTTCTGGCGCGCCTTACATGAAAGCCACTCTCCCTTTTCGGAGCAATGGCCCACGGCCTTATCTGCCAGTAAGGCGGCGAGTCATACAAACACTCTGACCCAAGATCAGGCCAATTTCATTCAATCCTTGTTTCCTTTGCAGGCATCGAACCATTTACTTCTGGCTCCTCGGGGTCGAGGCAAGTCCTATGCACTAGGCACCTTGCTGGCTCAATGTAAAACCCTGGACTACAACCTTATGGCGACGGCTTCTTCACCACAGAATGCCATTACATTGAAATCAGCTTTTGAACAAACGGTTTCATGCGAATGCCCGTTTTCAGCACCAGACGCACTTCTCGCCAGTGATAACTATTATGATGTCTTAGTGGTCGATGAAGCCGCTAGCTTACCGTTACCAGTGTTAGACCGCTTAAAAGAAAAAGCGAAAACCGTTGTTTTTAGCAGTACTGATTATGGTTATGAGGGTTCAGGGCGAGGCTTTGGGCTAAAATTTAAAGCGCTTCTACATGCCCAATCTAAACCACTGATTGAGCACACCCTTAGCCAACCATTACGTTGGGCGGAAAATGACCCCTTTGAACTCTGGCTCAATGAGCTACTGTTCGTCGAGTACAGCTTTCACCAAGCTCACTCGCAAACACCTAGAGTGCTTCAAGGGGCACAATGGCTCGATTATCCGCAGCTTTTAGATCAAGCTTTCGCTTTACTTGTAAGTGCTCACTATCAAACAACCCCAGATAATAAAAGATGGCTGGTGGATGACCCGAGCGTGACATGCTTTTTAAGTTACCACCACCATCAACTTGTAGGGGTCGCCCTTGTAAGTGAAGAAGGTTCCTTGCCAGACGACTTATCGGAGCAAGTAGCTCAAGGTAAACGCCGCCCACGGGGGCATTTATTACCCCAGTCATTATTAGCTCACGAGGGCATTGAGGACGCAGGACGGTACCGTTACTGGCGAGTGAGTCGTATTGCTGTGGCCCCCAACGTTCGCCAACAGGGGCACGGGAGTCGTCTATTAGATGACATCTACCGCAAGGCACAATCTGAGCAAATAGACTTTGTCTGCACCAGCTTTGGGGCCACCACGGAAGTGCTCACCTTTTGGCAAAAGAATCACTTCGTAAGTGTTCGACTTGGCACCAGCCAGGATCAAGCCAGCGGAAATTATTCTTTAATGATGTTGCGTGCTGTCACAGGCGACAGTCATAGGCTCACATGCCACTGGCAATCCTTATTTGCTCGCCAATGGTGGTTGTGCAAGCCGTTATCACTTCGTGAACTTGAAGCCCCTTTAATGGCTCTAATCGAAGCAGAATTCCCAAAGGGCGAATATCCGCCACTTTTTAAACTGACGGATAAAGATGTTTCAGATTTGACCTATTTTTGTGAGCACCATAGACCTTACGATACGATACGCGCACCGCTCTTGGTGTTTTCTAAGCACCTCTTAACCCTGCATTTACTCAAGCCTGATAGGCCCGATGATGCGTTATTACTGGGCTGTAGCCGAAATACACTGATTGAATCAGACGCCAAATCCTTGGGCTACACGGGTAAAAAAGCCTTTTACCAAGCACTCAAGCAAGTTATCCGAAAGCATCTTTTCAACTAACAACAATGGGTGGATTTCCACCCATGGCATCAAGCCAGTGGGGGGAAACCCCACCCTAAAACCCCTTCCCCATCTCTAACAAAACTCATCAAATAAAAAATATTACATTTAAAATCAATGACTTAAACAAAACCCAAAGAATTGGCACAGATTGTGTAATAAGTTAGGACAGCAACTTGAAAATTGTTGCCTGTTTGGCGAAGACCAAGCTAACAATAATAAATACTCAAAATTGGAGTCATACAAAAATGAAAAAAATCAGCCTTGCACTCACTACCGCTGCACTTGCTTTCACTGCGACTACTGCGTCTGCAAACTGTGATTCTGGCGAGCGCGTTGTTAAGTTCAGTCACGTAACTGGGGGTACAACTCACCCTAAAGTGGTTGCGGCCAACAACTTCGCAGAGCGTGTAAACAAAGAAATGAACGGCAAACTTTGTATTGAAGTTTTCCCTAACTCTACTTTGTTCGGTGATTCCAAAGAGCTTGAAGCATTGCTACTTGGCGATGTTCAATTGCTTGCTCCTTCCCTTTCTAAATTCGGTTCTTACACACCAAAATACGGTGTCTTCGACCTACCATTCATCTTTAAAGACATGGATCACGCGATCCGCTTTACACAAACAGAAGAAGGTAAAGCACTTCTTACTGAGATGGACGAGTACGCAGGTTTCGTTGGTCTAGGTTACTGGATGTCTGGCATGAAGTATTTCTCTGCTAACAAACCACTGATCGTACCAAGCGATGCTTCTGGTCTTAAATTCCGCGTACAAACCTCTGACGTTGCTAAGCAGATGATCTCTGCAATGGACGCATCGCCACAAGCCATGGCGTTCTCTGAGGTATACGGCGCATTGCAAACGGGTGTAGTAGACGGTCAAGAAAACACTTGGTCTAACATCTACACGAAAAAATTCTACGAAGTACAAGATAGCGTGACAGAAACCAACCACCAGTTGTTGGCTTACTTGTTCATGACGTCTTCTGAGTTCCTATCTAGCCTAAGTGATGAAGATCGCTCGCAATTCCTTGCCATTGCAGATGCAGTAACCCAAGAGGCGAACCAATCTGTAAAAGCAAAAGAAGCAGCTAACCGCGAAAACATTCTGAAATCTGGCGGCACAATCAACACTCTAACCCCTGAGCAACGTACTGAGTGGGTTGAGACAATGAAGCCAGTTTGGAAGCAGTTTGAAAGCGACATCGGCAAAGATCTAATTGATGCCGCAGCTGGTGCATAAACTTAGCTAGACCATGCAGCAATGCTGGCTAAGCCTTTCAATTTCAGGACTTAGCCAGCTCCTTAGCCTTTCACTTATTTTGATCACGCCGTGTGTTTCACGGCAGTGAAAGGCTTTTTTACGCTGTGTTTCGACGATCAGGAGTAACCCCATGGCATATTGGCCTCACTTGTATCTGCTAATTTTTGTTCTCGTTCTTTGGGTACTGGAAAAACGTTTCCCAACTTTCATGGAACGATTGGAAGAGAACTTATTAGTCCTTGTAATTTCATCCATCATGATCGTGTCATTTGGTCAGGTTATTGCTCGCTATGCGTTCAATACTGGCTGGATTGCGGCACTTGAATTCAACACGGTTATGTTCTCTTGGCTAATTCTATTGGGAATGAGCTACGGCATTAAGACAGGTATTCACCTAGGGGTAGATATCTTGCTTAACGCAGTGCCACGCCCACTAATGAAGTTCCTTTCACTGGTTGGTGCAGCAGGTGCCATGCTATACGGGTTGATCCTACTAGATTCCACTTGGCTGGCCATGCTAGGTGTCGATGTACGCGGTGGTGCCATCGAGTACTGGTACAAGATGTGGCGCATTGGCCTAGGTCAAGAAGAACTCCGCTACCCAGCGTTTATGGTAGAGATGTTCGACCTGAAACCTCGTGTACACCGTTGGTTGGTGCTGGTCATTCTACCGATCAGTTTGGCTCTTCTTTCTTACCGTTCTCTGCAGGCTTTTTGGGCCATTGCAACAGGTAAACGCGACATGTTGATCAGTGGTCACGAAGCGCAAGACCTTGTTGAAGAGAACAAAGGCGCATTGAAAGACTAATTGGTTAGGAGAGTATCGTGGAAGCTTTAATTTTATTCGGAATGGTACTAACCCTGCTCTTTATCGGGCTACCGGTTGGTATCTCATTGGGCTTGTCGTCCATCTTATTCATTACATTTTTCTCCCATGACTCTTTGTCATCGGTGGCAATCTCGCTATTTGGTGCAGGTCAACACTACACCTTGCTGGCGATCCCGTTCTTCATCTTGGCATCATCTTTCATGTCCACAGGTGGTGTGGCGAAACGTTTGATTAACTTCGCTATCGCGTCCGTTGGTCACTTCCGTGGTGGCTTGGCAATGGCCTCTGTCTTGGCATGTATGATGTTCGCAGCCTTGTCAGGTTCTTCACCTGCAACCGTGGTTGCAATCGGTACCATTGCTATCGCGGGCATGCGCCAAGTGGGTTACTCCAAAGAGTTTGCTTCTGGCATCATTGCCAACGCAGGCACACTGGGAATCTTGATCCCACCATCCATCGTAATGGTGGTATACGCTGCAGCTACCGACGTCTCCGTAGGTCGTATGTTCTTGGCTGGTGTGATTCCAGGCTTGATGGCCGGTGGTATGTTGATGCTTGCTATCTACGTGGTAGCCCGTATCAAAAACTTGCCAGCAGAAGAATGGAAAGGTTTTGGCGCCATCATCAAAGGTGGTAAAGATGCTGGTTGGGGCTTGTTCCTAATCGTGATCATCATGGGTGGTATCTACGGCGGTGCGTTTACACCGACTGAAGCCGCTGTAGTGGCAGCCGTATACTCCATCTTTATCGCATTGTTTGTCTACCGTGATATGGGCCCTTTAAAAGGCCAGACTTGGACTAACGACAGTGATTCTGCTGCCGCTCGCGTGGGCTTCAATGGCACGGTTTACGGTGTCTCCCTGTTCCTAGTATGGGAAATCATGTCCTTCTTTGCCTTTGCAGACAGTGAAACCTTCACTGGGGGTGTGCGTGCTTTGGTAGGTCTAGGATTAGGCGTTCTAGTGGCTTTATTCTACATCTCTAAGCGTGGCCAACACCTAGAAGCTGGTTTTGGTGGGTGCTTGGCTGCAGGTATGCCAATCTGGGGACGCAACATTTCCTTGATGGTACGCGGCTTTTTCCCAGCATTGTTTGGCGATGAAACACGCAAAACCATGCTTGAAGGTACGAAAACAACTGTGATGCTGATGTTCATCATCGCCAACGCTCTGTTGTTTGCACACACCTTGTCCGCAGAACGTATTCCACAAGCCATTACTGAGTGGATGCTAGGGGTAGGTTTCAACTGGTTCACCTTCCTAATCGCAGTAAACATCCTGCTATTAATTGGCGGTCAGTTTATGGAGCCATCTGGTCTACTTGTGATCGTTGCACCTGTGGTTTTCCCAATCGCGATGGAACTAGGCGTGGACCCAATCCACCTAGGTATCATCATGGTAGTGAACATGGAAATCGGTATGATCACACCGCCGATCGGTCTGAACCTCTTTGTTACTTCGGGGATCACCGGCATGAGTTTGGCTCGCGTTGTGAAAGCAGCCATGCCATTCGTAGCGGTATTGTTCGTATTCTTGATCTTGGTGACTTACATCCCAGCGCTTTCTACCGCATTGCCTTACGCAATCATGGGCCCTGAGATCATTCAGTAATCCTTTTATGACAGCGTGCTGTCATGTTTTAAGCGCCCTTCGGGGCGCTTTTTTTATGGCTAATTTTGCACACTGGATGACAACAACATCTTGCTACCTGCTGCCCCGAAGAATACCGCAACTAACCTGTCCAATGGACGCTTTAACTTAAGGTAACCTTTACGCATGGACGGCGTGGAAAACAAGAACGCATAACCTAAGTTGACCAAAGCACTTTGTATGGCAACCAACACGAATATAACCCAGACCGTCTGAGAGGTGGCTCCCGCTGGTAAACCGAAGCTATACAAGGAAGCAAACATCATAATCGCCTTGGGATTGGTAATATGAATAGCAAAACCTTTCCAATAGCTACGTTGATAGGACGAAACCTGAACTGGGTTTAGAGCTAAATCCACTGACGCCACACCCCGTGAGGACATCCAAGAGCGATAACCTAACCAGAGTAAATAGGCACCTCCTACATATTTGAGTAACACCAGCGCCCACTCAAAATGCATCATCAAGGCCGCCAGCCCCATCGCCGCAGAACCAGACCAAATTAACGAGCCCGTTATAATGCCAAACGCTAAAGCAACCCCATGACCACGACTTTGCCCCATAGAAGTGGCAGCAATGGACAAGGTAGCAGGCCCTGGACTGGCTTGGCCCACAAACACAATTAACAAAACGGTAATGATGGACGCATCCAGCATGTTTTTTCCCTCAATATAGGCTGATTAAGTGCTATCAAACATACGGCGAGGGATGCAGAACGGCAAGCGTTCGAAGTCAGGTGCGTATAAGCGAGGGGGCAGGCTTACCAGAGCTGATAAGCCTGAATAATCAAACGTGCTGCTAAAATCGTTAAAATCACGTTAAAAATTCGATGAAAGTGCTTATCAGGCATTTTCTTCAAAACCTTTAAGCCAAACCAGGTACCGATAGCACCGCTGATCACCATACAGGCCAACAAGGGTAACCAAGCACCAATCGGGAAGCCCGCTTGCTCAAACACCGCCACTTTTAGGACATGCTGTAAGGACATAGCCGTGGCGAAGGTGGCTACCGTGCGAAAGCGATCCACAAACACTTGCTTGATAAAGGCAGCAACTAAAGGGCCAGTGGCACCAACAAACAAGGTCAAAAAGGTCGTCAACGCCCCTGCTACCATGGTGCCAAATTTCCCTAAAGCCAGTTTTGGTAGCTTTGGCCCCCAACAGAGAAACAAGATGAACAAGGCGATAGAAAGATACATGAGCGATGGATCTAGGGCTTTCAATACCAACTGCCCGATCAATGCCCCGACTAAGGCACCGGGTAGAAACAACCCGATCAAACGCCAGTCAATATGACGCCAGCTCATGGCCGCGCGTCCGGCGTTAGAGCCTAATTGAGCAACCCCATGTAACGGGATGATCACTTGGGGTGGAAGCACTTGGGCCATCACGCCCAAGAGCATAACACCGCCCCCTGCACCAAAACTGGCGGTAAACAAAGAAGTAAAACCTGCTGTGATCACAAGTAACCAAAATAACGCTGGCGACAGACCATTTAAAAAGAACTCTGACACGGTTAGATCCTAAAACCGAAGGGAAAATCCCATGCTAGCATGGGCATCTAGCTGGGCTTAATAGTGTGGTGAATAGCGACTATGCGCACTCGCTTTAGGACTTGTACAAATCCTTATCAAGGTCGTATTTTCGCATCTTGTCGTAAAGGGTTTTACGGGGTAAGCCTAATGCATCCATGGTTCCTTTAATCGAGCCTTTTTGACGCAAAAGCTCTTGTTCTAAAAGAGTTTTCTCAAACCGTTCCATCTGCTCGGGCAAGGTCATCATGCCAGGATTCGACTCGTTGGTGATGATCTGATCAAACTCAAAAGACCCCGCTTCCCCCATCAATACATACCGTTCCGCAAGGTTGCGCAGCTCCCGTACATTACCGGGCCAATCATAACTCAGTAAGCTGTGCATGCGTTCCGCAGAAAGCTGCTCTGATTCCCGTTTGTATTGCGCTGTGGCTACCAAACAAAAATGTTGCCATAACAAAGGGATATCGTCTTTGCGTTCCCGCAGTGGTGGGATGTCCACTCGCACCACATTTAAACGGTAATACAGGTCTTCACGGAAGGTTCCTGTCTCGCTCAGCTCTTTCAAATCCACCTTGGTCGCCGCGAGAATACGCAGGTCTAGATCTACCCCTTTATTGGAGCCTAAACGCTCCACCTTACGTTCTTCGAGCACCCTTAATAAGCGTACCTGCATGGACATGGGCATGCTTTCGATTTCATCCAAAAACAAGGTGCCCCCATTGGAATGCTCCAACTTACCAATACGTTGAGTCTTTGCATCGGTAAAAGCGCCCTTTTCATGACCAAAGAGTTCAGACTCCATAATGGAGTCGGGCACAGCACCACAGTTGATGGCGACAAATGGCTTTCCTCTACGGGAGCTGTGTTCATGGATAAAACGGGCCACCATTTCTTTACCCGTACCGGTTTCCCCTTGCACTAGGATATCGGCGGCAGTATCCGCCACATGTAGCAAGGCTTGGCGTAAACGATGGATGCCTGGGGTGTTACCAATAATACGTGGACCGGGGGCGTTTTGTGCCGCCAACTCCAGTCTTAGATTACGGTTTTCCAAGGTCAAACGACGCTTTTCGCAGGCACGTCGGACCACTTCCACAAAGTCATCATTGGAAAATGGCTTTTCGATAAAATCATAGGCCCCATCACGGATAGCATTGACTGCCATACTGATGTCCCCATGACCCGTAATTAAGATAAAAGGGATTTCAGCGTCGATCTTTTTAACCGCTTCGAACAACTCTAAGCCACTCATACCAGGTAGATTAATATCACTGACAATTGCGCCCGGCCAATCGATGGAAATTTTTTCAGAGACCCCTTGAGCACTGCCGTATTCCACCACATCAAAATCTTCCAATTGCAGGGTTTGCGAGATCGCCATACGGACAGATTGTTCGTCATCGATGACAATCACTCGATCAAGATCAGACATGGAATGTATCCTTAGGATTGGTCAGGCAGAAAAAGATTAAGGGTAACACAAAATTGAGCGCCACCTTCAGTGGGGTTGCAAGCGGACAGGTCACCGTTCATAGAGTCCATAATTCGCTGACTGATGGACAAGCCTAGTCCTAATCCTAACCCCGATGGCTTGGAAGTATAGAAAGGCTCAAAAAGGTGTGCGAGGGCTTCTTCTGATAAGCCCTTCCCTGAGTCTTGAACAAAAATACGCGCTTGGCTGTCATCAGAATCCACAGCGATTTTAATCCACTTATCTTCAGGTTGCGCCTCCATGATCGCATCAGTGGCGTTGGCTAATAGGTTCACCAGCACCTGTTCTAAAAACACCATATCCGCCAACACTGCCAGCTCAACGGATTGAGGACTCTGCACCTGAATTGAAGCTTCTTTCAATCGTGGCTGCATGATTTTCAGTGCACCATTAATAGCACTTTGCACATCAATAGGGGTATGAGCCACGTTGCCTTTTCGAGCAAACACTTTAAAGCGAGCAATGATATCGCCCATGTGATGCCCTAGCTGATTGATTTGTTGTAGATTGCCTTTTGCCAATTCATAGCGTTCACGTTCCAGCAGTTTCAAGCCATTTTCCGCAAAGGAACGGATGGCTGTCAGGGGCTGGTTGAGCTCGTGGTTTAAGCCCGCACTCATCTGCCCAAGCACCGCCAGCTTGGCAGTTTGAATCAGCTCTTGTTGGGTGGTTTTGTGTTCAGCGATCTCATGGCGCAACAAGTGGTTGGATTCCTCCAATTCAAAGGTGCGTTCTTTGACCCGTAGTTCCAAAGCATGACGGGCTGCTGTGATTTCCTGCTCGTAACGCTTACGCTCTGTCATGTCATGGAAAGTCACTAGGTAGCTACGTCGGTTTGGCAACTGGAGTTCACAGATGGTTGCTTCCACCGCTACTCCTTCCCTATGCCCTTCAATTTGCAAGGTCCCCTCCACTGTTGTGGAGCGATTCACTGCGTTATCAAAGTCAGCCTGCAAAGCCTTCATCCAGCGAGTTTGATCCGTTTCTGATGGCCAAAATAGCTCTGTCAGGGGCTGTCCAATCAAACCAGATAAGGGACTCGCCACCAGCTTTTCGACCGCTGGATTTAAGGCCTCAATGCGGCGCTGCCCATCTAGGGTCACCAAGCCCGCTTGAGTATGCTGAATCACCTCACGGATGTAGGCTTGGTTGTGATAAGCCATTTCGATGGCATCTGAACGCTCCTGCAACATACGCGAGCGCAAATGAGCCAAGCCCATGATCAACATGGTGATGGTGATACCACCGGCAAAAATAGCACGCCATAAGGCAATTTGTTCTTCAATGGCCGTCAGTGGCACTAACACAGAAATTTTAAAGCCCAATAACTGAATCGGCTTTTCCATGGTTAGATAGCGATGACGTTCAACAAGGCTGTCACCTCGGCTATCACTGACTTCATCCAGCATTTCAATGACAGATGCGCGCTCAGCAAAGCGACGTCGAGCTACAATCGGCAGGGTTTCAATGGATTGATCAAAGTATCGCTGGGACTCAGCAATACGTGATAATTCTTCGTAGGACAATTCCCCCATGACCTTGTACAGCCAACTGGCACGGGAAGAACTAAATACCACCCCATCAGGGTCGAGCATTAAAAACTCGTAGGCTTGATTGCTAAAACGCTTTTCAAACTGATTCAGGTCCACCTTCACCACAGCTACGCCTATGATGGTATCGCCTTCATAAACCGGATAGGAAAAGTAATAACCACGACGATTAGAAGTGGTACCCAAGGCATAATAGCGTCCCGCTTTGCCTTGAATGGCCTCTTGAAAGTAAGGACGAAAGGCAAAATTCCCACCAACAAACGAGGTGCTCAACCGATAGTTAGAAGCCGCTATGGTGTCCCCGTTAATGTCGATAATGTAGCTGTCTGACGCTTCGGTAATACGGTTGATTTGCTCTAACTCACGATTGAGTTGGTTAATGTCCGAAGGCAGGCCATCTCGCAGGGCTTTTCGCACCCGATCATTAGAAGCGAGCAAGGTAGGCATGTGCTGATATTTGGCGATGGCACTTTCCACCACACTGGCCAGCTGATCCAGTTGTTCTTGGGTTTCCCGGTTTAAATCTTCAATTTGCTGCTGTTTTAAGGCGTCCCCACCGCGCCATAGGGTCAGCAGACAAATCACAAACACCGCAACATATAGCCACAGCAAACGACGCTGGCTACCGCGTAACAACCAATCTCGAAAAGATGGGGACGAAGTGGTCATAAAAATCTCTGAGTTAAAAAGACGTTATACGTGAGCACCCGCAAATGGCATCACATGGTCTATATGCTTCTGGCCTGTTAACAACATTAGCAGACGATCGACCCCTAGGGCGACTCCCGCACACTCTGGAAGCCCCAACGCCAAGGCTTTAATCAATCGCTCATCCGCTTGCCGCCAAGGCTTGTCTTGCTTTGCTCGTTCCTGCATTTCGGCCACCATACGAGCTGACTGTTCCTGACTGTCAGTTAATTCGTAATAACCATTGGCCAGTTCCATCCCCTGCCAATACCATTCAAATCGTGCTGCCGTCACACCCCCTTCTTCATCCTGTTGACGTCTTGCAAGGGCCGCTTGAGACGCTGGGTATGCATGAATAAAACAGGGTACCTCTTGTCCTATATTAGGTTCCACTAAGGTGGCGAATAACAATTCCAAAAGTGTGTCTCGATCCGTTTCCCCTAAGCCGAATTCTGTATGTTGATGACAAGTAGTTTGCAGAGTTTCAAGGGGGGCGGTAAAAGGGTCCAACTGCACATGGCGAATAAAGGCGTCACGGTAGCTTAACCGCTCAGAGCAGATTGCTTGCCCCATTAACTCAGACAGTAAATCGTCCATTTCTGTCATCAGTTGCCAATGGTCAAATCCAAGGCGATACCATTCCAACATGGTGAACTCAATGCTATGGCGACGACCAATTTCCTCAGCACGGAACACCTTACCCAGCTGATAAATACTAGGAGCTCCTGCCGCTAAAAGCCGTTTCATGGCGTATTCAGGTGAGGTCTGTAAGTAATAGGTAACATCCTTTCCTAGGGTTCGAGTGGTCGCCGTCAACACTTCAATATGAGGGTCACTGATACTGCCCAGGGACAAACAAGGGGTATCCACTTCCATTACATCTCGCTGAAAGAAAAACTCACGGATGCCACGAAACAGCCTGGCTCTCTCTGTCAGCATGGCCATGGAAGCCGTTGGTTGCCACTGATCTACTTGAAACATTCACCCTACCCTCTGGACACAAAAAAGCCCTCAAGCCATAGGACTTGAGGGCTTCTCTGAAAACAATTACTTACCTGTTGCGCGGGAAACGTATTCCCCTGTACGCGTATCAACACGAAGCACTTCGCCAATGTTGATAAACAATGGTACACGGATCACAGCACCAGTAGACAAGGTCGCTGGCTTAGAGCCACCGTTTGCCGTGTCACCTTTTAGACCTGGATCTGTTTCTGTCACTTCAAGCTCAATGAAGTTTGGCGGCGTTACAGCCAAAGGCGCACCGTTGTATAGTGTCACAACGTAAGATTCTTGCTCTTTCAACCACTTAGCAGTCTCGCCTACCGCATTTGCGTCCGCGCCATGCTGCTCAAACGAACCGTCGGTTAGCATAAAGTGGTAGAACTCACCATCGGTGTATAGATACTCCATGTCCGTATCCATTACATCAGCGGCTTCTAGAGATTCACCAGACTTGAAGGTACGTTCCCAAACACGGCCTGTTTTAAGGTTACGTAGCTTGATGCGGTTAAACGCTTGACCTTTACCTGGTTTAACGTGTTCGTTGTCCAATACAGCACAAGGATCACCGTCAACCATTACTTTGTTACCGCTGCGCAAATCGCTGGTAGAATAACTCGCCATAAATCCTCACAATGTCATGATTTAGATAAAAAGCTCTAAACGAATATGGTATTCGTTGAAGTCCATCGCGGCGTAATAATGCGAGACTTTCAAGAGCGGAGGCCAATCGGCCGAAGATTGGCGCACATAATAACCCAACTTAACTCAATTTTGCAGATATTTGACGTGATCCCGATTCAAAATGACACCGAGAGCCATTGGTCCATGGAGCTTACCCAGGCGATTCGCTCTCCTTCAGAGCTTCTAACACTGCTCCAACTAGCGCCCCATCAGTTACCCGAGTCAAACAATGCAGAAGAGGCATTTAAAATGCTGGTACCTCGCCCATTTGTCGCCCGCATGGAACAAGGCAATCCTAACGATCCTTTATTACGACAGGTGTTAGCGGACAATATCGAGATGACACCTGTGTCAGGCTACAGCAAAGACCCTCTGGACGAAGGAAATCACACCCCGCGCAAAGCCATCGTCCATAAATACAAACATCGTGTGCTGGTCATTACCACTGGCACCTGTGCGGTCAATTGTCGTTACTGCTTCCGTCGTCATTTTCCTTACAGTAACAATCAACTGGCCCAACGGGAATGGGATCATGTGATCGAATACCTAGAGCAACACCCAGAAGTAAACGAAGTGATTTTGAGCGGCGGAGATCCGCTGATGCTAAAAGATTCGCAACTTAGTAAGCATGTGGCGCGACTGAATGCCCTACCACAACTCAAGCGTTTACGGATTCACTCCCGTTTACCTGTGGTGATTCCCAGTCGCGTGAATCATGAACTATTGGCTTGGATGGCCTCCAGCCCTCTGGATATCGTGTTAGTTCTGCACAGCAATCATGGCAATGAAATCAACCAAGAGATCGCAGCGAAAGTCTCGCAACTAAAACAAGTTGGGGTAACGGTGTTAAATCAAGGGGTTCTACTGAAAGGAGTGAATGACAGCGTCAAAGCGCAAGTAGATCTCAGCGAACGCCTGTTTGCCGCAGGCATTCTACCCTATTACATGTTTACCTTTGATCCCATCGAAGGGGGCGCTCACTTCGATATCTCAGTCACGGAAGCCCAAAAACTCATGGGCCAAGTGGCAGAGATTCTACCCGGTTACCTAATGCCTCGCCTCGCCAAGGAGATCCCAGGACAGCCCGCTAAAACGGTACTAGCACCCTCCCTATCAGACCATTAGCGGACACAAAAAAGCCGCGTCCTTTGTTAGAGGCGCGGCTTTTACTGACCCACAGATGAGCTATACCTTGATATTGATATTCTGCCCAAGATTTCCTGTGGCGGGAGCGCTCGACTGAATCTGCTGCGAAGATGCAGCAGCACTCTCAAGTAGTTGCAAAGACTGACGCCCTTGTTCCTCTTGTTGAGTTTTTGCCATCGCGACACCCATCATTTCCATTGCATAGGAAGTACTGACGTTTGTTACGTTGCTCATAGTAAGCCCTCTTAATTGGAATCCTTACCATAGTTCACCAGCAGCCCTTAGGAAAGGACCACTTACAATCCATTACCAATCCCTATCGACCGCTACGCAAATTTCTTAACCCGTTACAGAAAATTTGCCATTGAAGTTAGTTCCGCAAAAGCCGTTGCACTTTCTGCAACGCCGCATTCAAGAAAACAATAAGGAAAACCCTCTTAAAAACATTCCTTAGTTAAATAGGAAGCATTATCATTCATTTTAACTTTTAAAGATTAACAAGGAGTTTCCCCGATGTCATTGATTCACCACCTTAAGCGAGTCTCTGCAGTTTCCATTATTGCACTCGCCACCAGCGCAGCATTAGCTGACGTAACCGTTGCCACAAAATACGGTGAGGTGACTGTCAAAGACAACGCAACTCAGGTTGTTACTCTGGCGGAAAGCGCCCTAGACGTAATGTCTGCCATTGATGTTGAGGTAGCAGGTTCTGTTGCTACGCGAGGCAGTGACACAGTGTCTCGTTACTTAGAAGACAAGCAAGCTGGCATTCAAATCGTTGGTACCGCGCGGGAAACAAATATCGAAGCGGTCATTGGTTTGCGCCCTGACGTTATTTTAGCGTCTTCCAGTCTGCCCAAAGCACAATACGATGTCCTGTCAAAAATCGCTCCGACTATCGTTCCTGACACCACATCAACTACCCCTGGCAGCTGGAAACAAGATGCCCGCTTGTACGGCAAAGCCATCGGTCAAAGCGACGCGATTGAGCAAGCGTTAAAAGCCGTTGACGACCGTGCCGCCAGCATCAAAGAAAAAGTCGATGCCAACATTCCAGCGGATCAACGTACTGCGTTTATCGCTCGCTGGATGCCACAAGGTGCCATTGTTATGTCAAAAGACCTGTTTGTAGGCTCCTTGTTGAACCAAGTCGGTTTTAAAGCAGACGATGGTGGCCTACTAAAACCGGGGCGCCCTCACTCTAGCCCTCTTAGCCTAGAAAACCTAAGCACTATTGATGGCGATTGGTTATTCCTTGCAACACTGAATGATGATGGTAAAGAAGCGTTAGATGCGGCTAAAAAATCCCCTGCATTCGCTCGCTTAGATGTGGTGAAGTCTAACCATACCGCAACTGTAGATGGTCAGGTTTGGAGCAGTACTTCTGGACCGCTGGCAGCCCATGTGATTTTGGATGACATCGAAGCACTATTGGAAGCGAATACCCAATAATGACCACAGCGTTTAGTAGTATATTTTTCCTTTCAAAAAGGGCGCCTTCACAGCGCCCTTTAGTCGTTTGTGTGGCCATGACCACAGCGCTACTAATGGCTGCGTGCATTGTCTCCCTTTTAATTGGCGCTGGAGAAGTCACGCCTAGTCATGCATGGCAAGCCATCATAGGCCAAGGCTCAGATGAAGCCATATTTGTTGTCTCTGAACTACGCCTGCCGCGCACCATAATTGCAGTGGTCGTGGGCATGGCATTGGGACTCTCTGGTGCCTTAATGCAAGCCGTTGCTCGCAACCCATTGGCAGAACCTGGGCTTCTTGGCGTCAGTGCGGGGGCATCCTTTGCGGTAGCGATTGCGCTCATTTTAGGTGCCAGTGCCGCCACCTTAGCCGTGGGCGTTGCGCAGCTTGGTGCGTTAGCTGGATGCGTCTTCGTCATGGCAGCAGCCCGTCTACAAGGTCAATTCAAAGACCCTGTTCGCTTGGTCTTAGCGGGGGCAGCCTTGTCTTCCCTATTGTCTGCACTCACTTCCATCCTCCTGATGTACGATGAGCGCGCAGCGGATGAAATTCGTTTTTGGGTCACTGGCAGTGTTGCTGGGCGTTCCATGGATTCCCTCTACCCCGTGCTCCCCTACTTCGCTATTGCGGCTGGCTTGATTCTTTATGTGGCTAAACCCTTGGCATCCATTGCCTTGGGCGAAAAAGTCGCACTTGGACTAGGCCATAAACCTCGTACTATCCGCTATTTAGTGATTTTGATCGTAGCCATCCTAACCGGCACGGCTACGGCCATTGCGGGACCCATTATGTTTGTGGGTTTGGTGGTACCCTTTGCAGCCCGAGCACTCGTAGGACCAGACATCCGCCGCACCATGATCATGTGTTTGCCCATTGGGCCGTTAATGATTATCTGCGCCGATATTCTCACCCGTTTAATTGCCCAACCTACAGAAATGCCCCTAGGGGTTCTGACCGCTATTGTCGGAGCACCTGTATTGATGTTGATTGTACGCGCTAAACGTTTACCAACTTTGTCCTAGGTGAGATGTATTATGTCATTATCTAATAGCTCCTTTGATTCTCACAACGCTGACAACCGAGCCCTGCCTAGGAATACGCGTCTTTTGGAATGGGGGCGAAGCAGCCTGCTCATCGATATGGCAGCAGCACGACGTAATGGTATGTTGTTGATTGCCTTAATCGTCGTTAGCGTCATTTCTTTGGGCTTTGGCACCTTGTCTATTGCCCCTAATGAAGTCGTCATGGCGCTGTTTGGTTATGGGGATACCATGACTCAGTTTGTAATAAACGAACTGCGTCTGAATCGACTACTAGCAGGTATTTATACGGGGGCCGCATTTAGTGTGGCCGGCTGTTTGATGCAAACCGTTGCCAGAAACCGTCTTGCCACCCCTGGCATTATCGGCATCGATAACGCTGCCATGGCCTTTGCTGTGGCATCAGTCGTAGGCGTAGGTATTAGTTTAGCGCCATCAGCCATGGCCCTAACGGGAGCCGCCACCGCCACCGCTCTCGCCTTTATAATAGGAGGTGGCAGTGGCACTCGTGGCTACCGTTTTATTGTGGCGGGCCTAGCGGTAGGCTCTGTGTCAGCAGCCATTTCGCAATTACTCCTATCTCAGGTTCACATTGATACCGCTAACGCGGCGTATCCTTGGACCGTTGGCAGTCTTTCCGGTCGCCCTGAAGATGAAATTCCCATCATGGGCTGGGTCACCTTAATAGGTTTAGTTTTGAGTCTTGTATTGGCCCGTTGGTTTCAGTTGATGGCCTTTGGTGACCCGGTTATTACTGCCCTAGGCAATCGCCCCAATCAGCTTAGATTGGTGGCTGTGATCATCTCTGTCGCTTTAACTGGCTTCGCTGTTGCTTTAGCTGGACCCGTAGGATTGGTGGCGTTGGTCGGACCAGAAATGGCGCGAACCTTTGCCCGCCACCGGGGATTGCCCCTGTTCTCCAGTGCCCTCTGCGGTGCCATTGTGATGGTGCTCGCAGACTTTGTTGGACGTACAGCATTGAGCCCTATCGAACTGCCCGTCGGGGTTATAACTGCCATTATTGGTGGCCCTTATTTACTTTGGATTTTAATTCGCAAGCCTAAACAGAGCACATTATGAGCCAGACAACTTCACCACTACTGACCGACAAGCTGACTCTAAAACATTCAGACCATACCATCATAGATGGTTTGTCTGTTTCGTTTCCAAAAGGCAAGGTAACTGCCATTGTGGGCCCAAACGGCTGCGGTAAATCGACCCTATTAAATGGCCTGTCACGGGTTCATCAACCTGCTGCCGGACAAATCATTTTAGATAGCAAGGACATCCACTCACTCCCTTCAAGAGAGGTGGCGAAAAAGCTTGCTTTGCTGCCCCAGGAAACTTCGGCGCCAGATGGCATCACGGTGAAGGAATTGATTCGCTTTGGTCGTCATCCCCATCAAAACTTTTTAAAGCAATGGGGCATGGATGATCGTACAGCGATTAATTTCGCCTTAAATGCAGCTAACCTGGAAGACTTATCCGACCGTTTACTGGATACCCTCTCCGGTGGGCAACGTCAGCGGGCATGGATTGCCATGTCCATTGCTCAAGAGACGCCAGTCTTGCTTTTGGATGAGCCGACCTCGGCATTGGATTTAGGTCATCAGATTGAAGTGTTTGATTTGATTCGGGAGCTGGCGGAGCAAGGAAAGACCCTAGTAATGGTGGTCCATGATTTAGCGATGGCGGCTCGGTATGCGGATCATCTAATCGCTATGAAGTCAGGGGAAATCGTGGCCCAGGGTGCGCCAAAGGACATTATCACGTCGGAATTAATGGACAGCCTTTATGGGGTGCACTGTGATCTTCTGGAAGACCCAAGCACTGGCGCCCCCATTTTAGTTAATGTTCGACGCAGTCAGAGACAAACGTCTAATCCTACCCCCTCAGAAACAGCCAAAAGCTCTTCTGAAAAGCCCGCTCTAGCGTAATGCTAGAGCGTTGCTTGGTAAGCCTTCTTAATCTGCTTCATAAATTCTTGGCAACGCTTTGGAAGATGGCCATAAGGGTACATCAAATAAAGCGGTAAACTCGGAGCTTGCCACTCGGGCAATACCATCTCCAAATCATCCGAATGAAATTTTGCACGGGAGGCGACCAAGTATTCCGGCAAGACGCCAATGCCTCGACCGTTAACAATGGCATCCAGATGGAAACTCATTAAATCCGTAGACAATCTAGAGGTCGGCATTTTGAGGCTTGCATAGCCATGCTCTTCATGGAAGAGTGAAAGCATGTGATCCGATGAATAGAAATTATGCAGATTGACCCAATCTTTTTGACCTAGCTCATCAATCGTTTCTGGCACCCCCACGGAAGTTAAATAATCGGGGCTAGCATACAAACCACAGCGCATTTCCCCCATTAGCTCAGTTTTCAGGTCTGTTTCCTCCAGCTCTCCAATCCAGATCACTACATCGGTTGCGGATTGCACATCTTCCAACGCACTTACGGTATACACATCAATATTGATTTCTGGGTATTCAGCGAGATATTTGAAAATTTCCCGGGTCACCCAAGAGCGGCTCAAGCCGGAAAATAGAGCCACCTTTAGTTTCCCTGATACGGTTTCCTTTAACTCATCAACCTTACGATGGGCGCGTCCCACCATTTCAAGAATAGTATTGGCATAGGGCAAGAAAGCACGCCCCGCATCATTGGCAAAGATTCGATTCGCTTGGCGTCTCATTAACGGTTGCTTGAGCACATCCTCTAAATGAGAGATACGTCGACTCAAGGTGGATTTGGATACGCCAAGCTCTTTGGCGCTGGCCCCAAGACTTCCTGTTTCAATAACAGAGACAAAACTCTGCAAATCACTCAAATCGTACATAATCCAATCATCTCTTCCCAAGGTGTTCTAATTTCTGCAACGGCTCATTTCACCACAAGTGTAAACATTTAATGCAAAATATAAATGATAAGGATTCGCATTCCTTTTTGTATTCATATTTTTTAAAGGACTTAACCCAGCATGTCTCGCACGCACTTTCCCTTTACACTTGTAGCTGCCAGCTTACTTTTCGCACACAGCGCTCAGGCAGACACCGTCAACCTGGAAGAATTGGTCGTCAGCGCCTCAGGTTACGAACAAAATACCGAAGATGCTGCCGCTTCAATTACGGTGATCTCCGCCGATGAACTCGAAAAGAAAAACTACCGTGATGTCACAGATGCCCTAGCCTCCGTTCCTGGCGTCTATGTCTCTGGCGGTGGCTCGACCTCAGACATTACCATGCGTGGCTTGGGAGGCAAGTACACTCTAATTTTGGTGGACGGTAAACGCCAAGGCAGCCGTGAGACACGCCCAAACTCTGATGGCCCAGGTATCGAACAAGGTTGGCTACCACCGGTCACAGCGATTGAGCGTATTGAGGTAGTACGTGGCCCTATGTCCTCTTTGTACGGTTCTGACGCTCTCGGCGGTGTTATCAACATTATTACCAAGAAAGTACAACCCGAGTGGCATGGTGAAGTGAGCGTTGGCACTGTTATCCAAGAAGACAGTGATTCTGGCGACTCTCGTCAAGCGGACTTCTATGTCGCTGGCCCTGTTGTTGAAAACAAACTAGGTCTCGAAGTATATGGTCAAATCTCGCAACGGGATGAAGACAACATCGAAGATGGCTATGCGGAACAAAGCATCAAAAACCTAACCAGTAAAGCCACCTGGCAGATCAACGACCAGCAATCCCTTAAGTTTGAAGCGGGTACTGAAAAACAAGATCGTGACAGAACAACTGGCAACAGTAGTGATTCAGACAGCACCAATGATTATCAACGGGATCATTTCTCTGTCACCAATGAGTTAAACACTAACTCAGGGCAACATACGACTTATTTAAGCTATGAAGAGAACGACAATAAGACTCGTGAAATGGTGTATGAGTCTACTGTACTAAACCATCAGAGCCATTTGTTCTTTGATCGTCACACCCTAACCGTTGGTGGACAATTTGAAAATCAAAAGCTAACGGATACAGGCAACCAGTTAAGCTCTGACGTTGATCAGCTAGAACGTTGGCAAGCAGCAGTGTTTGCTGAAGATGAATTCTATCTAACTGATGATTTTGCCCTAACCACAGGCCTACGGGTGAACGAAGATGAAAACTATGGCACTGCGGTGACACCTCGCATTTACGGTGTTTGGCATACCACTGATACCATTAGCTTAAAAGGCGGTATTAGCGCGGGTTACCGTTCTCCGGACCTACGTCAGGCAACAGACGGTTGGGGACAAATTACTGGTCGTGGTTCCGGTATGATTCTTGGTAACTCGGATCTTGAAGCTGAAAAGAGCATCAGTCATGAAGTGGGCATCGCTTGGAATAATCGCCAAGGAACTAAAGCGGAATTAACAGCTTTTTACACTCAATTTAAAGACAAGATTACAGAAGAGCGCATCTGTGACGTAGATGCAGGGGACGCGAGCTGTGATGGCGGCTATGACTTCATCAGCACTCGCTACAACGTGGATGATGTTGTCACACAAGGTATTGAAGCCTCTTTCGGCACCATGTTAACTGACAACCTAAGTTGGGATATTGGTTACACCCTAACTGACTCCGAACAGAAATCTGGAGAGTTCAAAGGCGAACCTTTGAACCGTATTCCGAAACATCGCGTGCATACCAATCTATCTTGGGATGCAACCGATAAGCTGAATGTTTGGGGTGAGTTAAACTACGTGGGTGAAACCTCTGATGGACTCTCCCGTACCAGCATGGCAGAAGGTTACCCAGACTACACATTGATTGACACTGGCTTAGCTTATCAAGCAACGGAAAGTGTCACCCTCTATGCAGGGATCTATAACTTATTAGACAAAGAAATTGATAGCGATACTTACGGTAGCATTCAAGATGGTCGTCGCTACCACGCCAAGATCAAAGTCGCCTTCTAACATAAAACCACTGCACATTTCGGTAATCGAAGTGTGCTAGTAGGTCTAAGGTTTCCTTTCTTATCCCCTAACAATGGCCTTGTTAGGGGATTTTTTATAATCGTTCATCTGCCTCTTGTTGAACAAACGCTTCCCAATATTGAGTGATGACGTTCTGATTTTGCTCAAGAGTTTCCAGTGGCACTAAACGCCCTAATTTCTGCAAGGTTTGTCTATGTGCGGTGGCGCGATAAAAGGTATAAGCGTCGACAAGCTTCGCTACCGTACTGGCTTCCATTAAGCCAGATTTTACCGCCATTTCGAGTTGCCGAATGTTATCGGAATAGAGCATCAATTCTGGGTGCTCATTGGACCAAGCCAACACCAAGTACTGCACCATGAATTCTATGTCGATGATACCGCCGGCACCTTGCTTCAAATCAAAGCCTTTTTCAGCACCGCTGGTGTCCAAATGGGCGCGCATTTTCTCACGCATTTGAATCACGTCTTGCTTAAGGGCTGTACGGTCCCTAGGACGTGCCAAAATTCGCTGCCGGGCGTCATCAAACTTTTGAGTTAATCGAGCATCTCCCGCTAGGGCCCGAGCACGACAGAGCGCTTGATGTTCCCACACCCACGCTTCGCTTTCCTGATACGCGCAGAACGCATCTAAACTGGCCACCAGTAGCCCAGAGTTGCCGGAAGGACGTAGGCGCATGTCCACCTCATAAAGACGCCCCGCCCCAGTAAAGCTGGTGAGTAAATGAATCATGCGCTGTCCGAGGCGAGTATAAAATACCAAATTATCGATACTGCGCTCCCCTGACGTGGCGTGATTTAAGGGGGCATCATGGATAAACACTAGGTCCAAATCAGAGTCATACCCAAGCTCAATGCCCCCTGACTTGCCATAGCCCACAATGACAAGTTCTGGATGGGCCGCCATACCGCTGTCAGAGGTAGGATATCCATGGCGTTGGGTGAGATAATGCCAAGATTGCTGCAATACTTGCTCGAGCAATACTTCAGCCAACCAGGTCAAATGGTCGCTCACCTTCATCAAAGGGAGCACTCCCGTAATATCACAGGCGGCCACACGCAACGTAATGGATCGTTTGAAGCGACGCATAGCATCCATATGGGCTTCTTCATCCTCTTCAGGCAGCCTGAGAAGGGTCTGCTTGAGCTCCAAGGCCATCATGTCCTTTGAGGGCGGCGAAAATAACGTATTCGCGTCCAGTAGCTCATCTAACAATGCGGGAGAGTTGCTGATGGCCTCAGAGAACCAAACACTTTCTCGACACAGTCGCATCAAATGCACGATGGCACTCTGATTTTCCGAGAGCAAAACTAAATAGGAGGTTCGTCGATTGACAGCCTCCATGATCGGAATAACACGCTCAAGCACCACATCAGGATTTTGCTCAGCTTCCAGATGGCTCAATAAGGTCCCTAAGAATACCGCCAAACGCTCTTGACCGATGGGTTGCATGTAAACCACTGAGCGAGCTCCTAGAAACCGACTTAGCTGCTCAAGGACTTGCTCTGGATTCTGCCATGCCACATCGGCAATAGCGTCTTTGATCCCATCCAGATCATCCGGGTGCTTAATTAAAACACGCCAAGCTTCTTGCTGACGTACATCACAGGAGGTTTCTTCTGCGCCATCGTCGATCAAATCTAAGAAGTAGTGGTGCACACGATGCCGGTGGGCCCAAAGCTTGTCGCTTAACGCCTGCCAATTTGGCTCCCCAACGTGATAAGCCAACCTCTGCCGCTCTGTCTCCGTATCAGGCAATAACTGGGTTTGTTCATCACATGCCCCTTGCAAGGCATGTTCAACGCGCCTCAAATAACGGTAAGCGGACAATAACTCTTGAACTTCTTCATCTGGTAAATAACCATGTTTTCCAAGTGCTGGTAACACAGAAAACAACGCCGCATTTTGCAGCGCCTGATCACGCCCCCCATGGAGTATTTGCAAGGCCTGAACGATAAACTCAACTTCCCGTATGCCGCCTTCACCAAGCTTTATATTGTGCTCAATGCCTTGTCTGCGCACTTCTTTGGCGATCATGGCTTTTAAGTCACGTAAGGCACCAATGGCCCCAAAGTCTAAATATTTGCGATAGACAAATGGACGGCGAAGGGCTTCGAACTCCTGCACATCAAGGGGGTCACCCGCCATCACACGGGCTTTGATCATGGCATAACGCTCCCAATCCCGTCCTTGATCTTGGTAGTAGTTCTCTAGGGAGTCCATGCTCATGACGAGGGCACCAGACTGACCAAACGGTCTTAGGCGCATGTCTACCCGAAATACAAAGCCTTCCGCATTCACTTGATCCAAGTGCTGAATCAACTTTTGACCAATCTTGGTAAAGTATTCCTGATGGGAGAGACTCTTGCGCCCACCTTGGGTGTCACCATGCTCTCTAAAAGCAAAAATTAGGTCGATGTCTGAGGACAAATTCAGCTCATACCCACCTAATTTCCCCATGCCGATTACGATCAATTTCTGCGGCTGGCCCTTGGAGTCTAAGGCTTGTCCATAAAGTCCCTGATATTGGCGAATACTCCACATCTGACTAACATTGACTGTGACATCCGCCAATTGGCTCAACAATGCCGTTAAACGCTCTAACGGCATGGTTTGCTCTATGTCAGCAGCGACTAGGCGTACCATCCACCAATGACGGTAGCGGCGTAATTGCTGCATTAGGGTCGCTTCGTCCCAGTCTGGTAAGTCATCTAAATCAGTGTCAGCCCCTTTCCCCCAGCACTTTTCACCGGCAGCCAATTGATTCACAGAAGGAGGAGCCAGGGCTTCCTGACTATCAAATAGGGTCTCTAACCAATGGGGAAAGCGCACCAGTTGTTTGTGGACATAGTCACTCAACAGCCAGAGGCGTTCCGCTTGCTGTAGACGTTCTTCAGTGATCTCTAAACCAATACGTCGCTCAATAGCATCCAAGATGGCTTGGCGCTTGTTAACAACATAATCTTGGGAGTACAGGGCTTGCACATCAGGAAGGGGCGTAAGGCTCAAACTTCAATCCTTTTTATTATTGTGTTTTGTCCAATTGTTTATTTAACCAGTATCCAACTTCAAGCATTATCACTCCCGTGTCTGTGGTGCCAGCAAGCTTAGACAGTAAAGAGCTGTCATCATCTTCAAACAAGGATTCGAATTTAGCTTCAAGGGCTGCCAGTGGAGTTGCCACGGACTCGGGAGTACATTTTTGCAGTTGCACGATCGAAGACAGGATCGGCTGTAACAGCGCTTCATCTTTTAGGTGAAACATCGCTTCCCAGTAAACTAACCAGGTTTCATACCAGTATTCAGCGAACGCTTGTAACGAGTCAGTCGGATTTGGCTTGGTAGGAAACTCAATACGTCGATGTTTTAAGCGCGTACCTTTCTGGGCTTTAGAGACAGTGCTGACTTGGACAGGCAGCTCAGCCGCCAAATGTTTGGCAAACTGATAAAGGGCAAGTTCAGGCCCAGACTTAAGTTCTAATTCAAGTTCCGAGATATCATCTTGACCATAGCTGGAAGACACAACACCTTGATCGCATACCACTTCTATCGTGGCCCCTTCGTATTCAATCAGCCACACATGTCGCTTAAAGTCTGTCCGAAACACTTCCACTAAATCTCGAGACCAGGCCATATCAACCAAAGCCTCAGGTAAGGGCACTTCTTCCAATAACGATAGATCCAGCACATCAGAGGAGATACGCCACTCCCACTCTCCACGCTCGTGCATGCCAATACGACTGCTACCGCGGGTTTTAACCGTTTGGATATACTGTTGATTAACGGCTCGAATGCGTAGGGCAATGCCGTTGTCCATTAGCAGTCCATTCGCCGTATCGTAATACCCATTCATTAAATCAAGTGTCGGTTGACGAACATTTATGCTGCCCTGCCCCCCATCATTCATTTTTTCACAAAATGCATCGAGACAAGCACACGCCGACTTGAGATACTCGGGTTGAACCATTAATTTAAGTTCAAGCTCGGTAGCCATATTGAAAACCTCTCAATCTTCCGGTATACCGGAGACAACCAGTGTAGAGCAGTAAGTTTACCAGAAGCCTAGGTAGGAGCTATACACACTTTAAACAGGCATCAGATAAAGGAGTATCCAATGTCTAAACTTCCTTCACTAATCAGCATGATGTCACAGTTGATCGCTGTGCCCTCTATCAGTTGTAGTCAAGCCAGCTGGGATCAGTCAAATAAAGGCGTCATATTATTGCTAGAAGACTGGCTTTCAAGCCTCGGTTTTCAATGCGAAATCATGCCTCTCCCAGAACAACCAAACAAATTCAATTTAATCGCTACCCTAGGTCAAGGGGCAGGCGGTTTAGTCTTATCTGGGCACACAGATACCGTCCCCTACGACGAAGATCGCTGGACCAGCAACCCATTTACGTTACAAGAGCGAGACAATCGCTTATATGGGCTTGGAACCTGCGACATGAAAGGTTTCTTTGCCATCGTCATAGACACGTTACGCGACATGGATTTAAGCAAATTACAGCAGCCCCTTATCATTCTTGCTACCGCTGACGAGGAAAGCTCCATGGAAGGTGCCCGTGCGTTAGTGGACGCTGGCCGCCCAAAAGGACGCTATGCGTTGATCGGTGAACCCACCTCCCTAACGCCGATTCATGCCCACAAAGGCATTATGATGGAAAAGATCCGTATCACGGGGCAAGCAGGACACTCTTCCAACCCGAATTTAGGTAATAACGCCCTAGACGCCATGCACAGTGTCTTGTCAGAGTTGATGCAATATCGTCAGCATTTAAAAGACACCTACCGCGACGCCAACTTTGTCATCGACTATCCGACCATGAACTTTGGCTGTATCCACGGGGGTGACAGTCCAAATCGCATCTGTGGACGTTGTGAACTTGAGTTTGACTTGCGCGCCCTGCCAGGCATGAATAATCAGGCCCTACTTGAAGACATTACAGCATTGCTGCCTAAAATCGAGCGCAACACTGGTACAAAAATTCAGCTAAATGAGCTATTCCCGAGTGTGCCATCGTTCTCAACGAAGAAAGAGTCCGATATCATTCAAGCTTGTGAACGACTAACAAACAAACCCGCTGATACAGTCGCCTTCGCTACTGAGGGTGGATATTTAAATCAGTTAGGCATGGAAACCCTGATTCTTGGTCCAGGCTCCATAGACCAGGCCCATCAACCTAATGAGTTTATGGGACTGGATCAGATCAAACCCATGCAACACGTTATTAATGGATTAGTGAAACGCTACTGCGTCACTAGCAACGAAAATGAGGCAGCAAGTGTCTGACGAACACAGTTATGTGGATTGGTTTCGCCACTCCTCCCCCTACATCAATGCTCACCGTGGTAAGACTCTTGTCATCTTGATCCCCGGTGAAGCCTTTGAGAGCCCTAACTTCGCCAATATCATCCATGATTTGGCCCTACTGGATTCCCTTGGCATCCGCCTTGTCTTAATCCAAGGGGCTCGGCCACAAATTAGCCGTGCATTAGAAAACCGACGCCTTACTTCCATTATCGAAGATGGCTACCGTGTTACGCCTCAAGATCAGTTGATTGATATCATTCAAGCCTCTGCAGCGGTTCGGGTACAGCTGGAAGCCCAGCTTTCCATGGGGCTGTCGAATACCCCTATGGCCAATGCAGGCTTGAAGGTGTGCAGCGGTAATTACGTGGTCGCTCGCCCACTGGGCGTGGTAGATGGTATTGACTATGGCCACTCAGGGGAAGTTCGTAGAATCGACAGTGATGCTATCTTTCGCTTACTGGAAGATGACAACATGGTGCTGTTGCCACACCTAGGCTTTTCTCCAACCGGCGAGGTATTCAACCTTAAAGCTGAGGATGTGGCCACCCAAGCAGCCATCCAATTAAAAGCCGATAAGCTGATCATCTTCACGGAAGACGAAGGCATATTTGATGATAAGGATGAACTGTACTCAGAATTGCTGGCCAACCAAGCGGACACCATCTTAGCACGCCACACCCTATCATTTGCCACACACAGCGCCTTAGAAGCCTGTGTGATGGCGGTAAGAGGTATGGTTCCTCGCTCTCACATCATCTCATTCAATGAGAATGGTGGCCTTCTGAGTGAGCTTTTCACCCGGGAAGGCTCAGGCACCATGATCGACGAAGACAGCTACGAAAAGCTACGTGGCGCTACCATTGATGATGTCGGCGGCATGATGCAGTTGCTGGCGCCATTGGAAGCCAAAGGCATTCTCGTTCGCCGCTCACGTGAGCTATTAGAAAACGAAGTGGAACGCTTTATCGTGATCGAACGTGATGGTGCTATTGTTGCGTGCGCTGCCCTTTATCCCTTTGAACAAGAACGGGCGGGAGAGCTCGCCTGTGTTGCCGTATCACCGGAGTACCGAGGCTCTAATCGAGGCGAAAGGCTACTGAAAGGAATTGAAGGAGAAGCGAAAAAGCTTGGCTTGAACACTCTCTTTTTGCTGACGACACGAACCGCACACTGGTTTGTTGAACGCGGCTTTCAAGAGACCACTTTGACAACTTTGCCTGCCAAAAAGCAAGCTTTGTACAATTACCAGCGCAACTCTAAAATCTTTTCAAAGCAGCTCTAGATAGGTAACTTTTCAGATATGAAGCCAGCGTTCAAACGCTGGCTTATTAATTGAGTGCAGCGCAATAATTACTAAAATCCACCAGAATAAACAGCTCTTCATCCCGTTGCAGGGTCCCTTGAATGCAATCATGGGAGCGGTATTCCAGAGTTTGCGTTTCTTCATCACTAGGCAAGTCCATCACCTGCTCCACGTCTTCGACTCGAATGCCAAAGTACCCCGTAGGCAAATCCAGCACTAGAATGTGTCCTTCATCCTCACATTGGGTAGGATCTAAATTTAGTAAATGAGTTCCATACAGTACCGTCACCATATGACCACGCACATCAATCATACCCTCTACGCCGGCACCAGCCCCTGGAACAGGTGCGGGAGATTGATAGCTAAGCACTTCCTTAACACTTGATAATGGATGCACATAACGCTCATCCCCTAAACGAAAACAAATGCCTTTCTCTAGGACCTGTTCCACAGACTCTCCTGAAATTATTTTAACTCTAATAAAAAAAAGACTTTAAACCACTAAAAATCAGATAAAAATAGTTACATGACTAATCTTTTTATTCAAGCTGAGACACAAAAAAGCCCGCTTTACAGCGGGCTTTTAAAGTCAAACCTAAATCGTTATTCCACAATTTTAAATGGAATAAACATAGGGTAACCGTCACGAATCACACGCATCGGTACAGAGCGATTATTTGGTACCTCTTTTGCAATATCAGCAAAGCTCTGAGGATCCTTAATCACCTGCCCATTGAACATGGTAATGACATCACCTTGTTGCAGGCCATTTCGCGCTGCAGCGCCACCCAACACTTGTTGAACAACAACACCGCCTTCGACGCTCAAGCGCTCAGACATTTCATCCGTTACCGGAGCGACTGTCATACCCAATCGACCTTGTTGTTCCTGCTGCTGGTTCTGCATTAGGTTCTCATCATCAGGACGCTTAGCCAGGGTAATAGTAATGGTACGCTCTTCCCCATCACGGAACACTTTCGCTTCCGCCTTAGTATCCACTTTAAGCTGACCCACTAGATAAGGTAGCTCAGAAGAATGCTCAATGGTTTTACCGTTGAATTCCATGATGATATCACCGGCTTTTAATCCCGCAGCCTCTGCTGGAGAATCAGGCATCACTCGACTCACTAAGGCACCGTGAGGACGATCCAAGTTAAAGGACTCAGCCAGATCGTTGTTCACATCTTGAATCAAGACACCCAACCAAGCACGGGAAACTTTACCATCTGCTTTAAGCTGGTCTACAACTGACATGGCCATATTGGCTGGTATAGCGAAGGACACCCCCATAAAACCACCGGAACGAGTGTAGATTTGTGAGTTAATACCCACTACCTCGCCGTCTAGGTTAAATAAAGGTCCACCTGAGTTACCAGGGTTGATTGCAACGTCAGATTGAATGAATGGCACATAGTTATCACTGGGTAAGTTTCGACCAATGGCACTTACAATCCCAGCCGTCACTGTGTAGTCAAAACCAAACGGCGAACCAATCGCGAGCACCCACTGACCGGCTTTCAGCTCATCAGAATCGCCCATTTTTACTATGGGTAAATCTTCCGCCTCAATTTTAAGCAGGGCCAAATCAGTGCGGGCGTCAGTCCCTACCAGTGTCGCTTCATATTCACGGCGGTCGTTCAAACGAACATGAATCACATCCGCCCCATCAATCACGTGATTATTCGTCAACACATACCCATCATGGGAAATAATGAAACCAGACCCTAGAGAGCTTCGCTGACGCTGTTGTTGACGCGGCTGCTGGGGTTGCTGTTGACCGAATGGCTGCTGGCCAAAAAAGTGACGGAAGAACTCATTAAGCTCCTGCGCATCAGGGCTTAACTGCCTATTACTCGACGATACCGACTGTTCGGTGCTGATGTTTACAACAGCAGGAGAAGAGTCTTCAACGAGCTCGGTAAAATCAGGAAGGTTCGCTGCATGGGTAAGCGCAGAGAAAAGCATCAGCACACTGACGCTGACTAGGCTCACACGTTTTAGCAATTTGTTCATTTATTGGTCTCCTCAGATGTACCAAAGTTTAACTTGCTATAGTTGTGTCAGGTGAAGAGGATTTCAGGCTTTTTGCACTACTGGAATGAATGGTGCCTGTGCATTAATTTTCAAGATGCGTGGATAAAACTCTGGATTATCGGCTTCGCGAGACGCCTTCCTTTTTGCCGTCCACAAACCACCCAAAAAACCACACAGTGCTCCGACAATTGACACAATGGATTGTTCCGTAAAAAGTGAAGGTAATGCAGCGCCCGCGACTAACCCTAGTAAAGGCACGGCATACATCCAAAAAGACGCTTGTAAAAGAGTGTCTTCAGGTATACCGACAGTGACGTTTTGCCCCACCGCTAAAGACTCTGGAGCAATAACCTTCATCAGCATTCGGTTGCTGTTAGACACTTTCGCAATGGTATGATGGCCACAACCATGTCGCGCTCGACACGTTGAGCAGGTGCTGGTGCGGATGGTTTCTACTTCTGCAATGCCGCCATCAATCGACAGCACGGTACCTTGTTCTTCAATCATATTCTGCTTTCGGCATTATTGCCGTCATCAATCGCTGAATCGTTTGCGCAGGGACTTCCCCCACAAGGGTCAGCAGGTAAGTTTGATCTCCCACTTGAATCGACTTTTCACCAGCAATGGTTGCACCAAGATTCATCAAGGTCTGAGGACGTTTACGGTCAGACTCCTCAACAAAAACAGACACCGTACTCATTCCATCTGACAATAGCATCATGTTGGTTGTGTCATTCATTTTACGGGCATTAGACCATACCAGATCAAAGCCTTGAGGCAGCCACTCAAATTGCCAACGATTAGGCACTGGATCTGGGTCGGATTTCACAAACTGTTGGGTGTGCAATCCCTCTTTAGGGCTAAAATCTTCTGCTTTCAAGTCCGGTATAAAGTTTACTGAAGTGAACTGTATGCGTTCAAGCAGCTCTCCGTTGTTATCCAGTACATCGTGTTTAAGCAAAAATCCATTTTCTTTATCCACCCAAAATGAGTGCCCATAGCGATATTCGTCTTTGGGGATCAAAGTCAGTTTAACGGCTTGTCGTGATGCTATGCGTTTATGATTGTCAGCAATACGAATGTCATAAGTCTGAACTAAACGTCCCTCATCAAGCTTTTTAAAACGCTTGAATGGTGTATTTGGCACTAATCCAATATCAAAATCTTCTTTTTCCTTGTAGACGCAAATGACACTGTCATCCACTCGAATAACTTCTATCCGTTGTCCATCTAAATCTTCAAGGCTTTCGTATGCCACACCACCAATGAGACCATGGCGGATACGCATGCTGTTCATAGCACCAGCTTCTTGGTGTACAAACACCCCTTCATAGGACAAGTTGTCGAAGGAATTCACCATGCGAGACAGCCAATCTACTCCCACATTACTTGCGTGAGCGAGTGGCAGAGTCAAGCACAGGATTAAAGTCAGAAACGCTCGTATCATTGACGCTCGCCTTGTGGGTAACTCACTACCCGCGCCATAGGAATCATGCCTTGTCCAACTGTCATAGAAGCCTGCTGTGCGTGCTGTCTCAAATAGCTTTGCAAACGTTCATTGTTTTCCAGAGCCATCTCCCCTCTTAACTCCTGTACCGGCACAACATTTTGCTCAATGACAGGCGCTCGAGCAGCTGTTGCTGTTACCGAGGAGAAGCCGTTGTCAGGTGTGCTCAGAAGCAAATTGCCACCTAATAACACCATCAATGCCACACTTGCAGCCACCGCAAGGCCGCCAAAAATCGGCCCCTTGGTGTTTTTAGATTCTGACTCGCTCACTACAGGCAAAGAAATATCCAAGGTGTTGCGTTGTGGGGCCTCATTGCGAACTGGAAATGCCACAATATTGTTATCTGGAATGTCTTTCTTTAACTTATCGTGAATACCCGCTAAAAAAGCGCTGGAATCAAAAATTAAATGTTCGCTATCCGGTTGTACGGTTTGATAGATCTCATGATAGTGATCAAGTTTGTAGGCAAGATCGTTTTTATCTGCTGCCAACAATCTTTCTATATCCTCTGCATTGGCCTCGTTATCCAAAAATGCAGATAGGCTTTCATAAGTCCCTGAGCCGAATTTGCCATTATGTTTGGACATAACTAGTCTCCTCCCCCGACAATGGGGCGAATACGTTTTTCAACTGCTTCACGCGCACGAAAAATTCGTGATCTGACAGTACCGACTGGGCAATCCATCACTTGAGCGATGTCTTCATAACTTAAGCCGTCAAACTCTCTCAATGTGAGAGCTCCCCGAAGCTCTTCAGGTAGATCTCTAATAGCCGATTGGATCTCGGTCTCTAGACGATCACGATTCAGATTTGCATCCGGAGTGCCCACATCTGACAATTCTGCATAACTTGCATGGGTGTCTTCGTTATCCAGCTCCACGTCAGAAGACGGTGGACGGCGAGAACGACTCACTAAATAATTTTTTGCTGTATTGACGGCAATTCGATAAAGCCAAGTGTAAAACGCACTGTCTCCACGAAAACTATCAATCGCTCGATATGCCTTGATAAAACTGTCTTGCGCCACATCCAGCACTTCTTGCTTGTCCTGAATATAACGGGAGATTAACGCTGCCACCTTATGCTGGTACTTCAATACCAACAGATCGAAGGCACGTTTATCGCCTGTTTGAACCCGCTTAACCAACGCCTCATCACTGGACGTTTCGTGCTGCATAGGCACCTCATAATTTAAAATCATATTGCGCCCGCCTATTTGTTAAACAAGTGGACAACACCCTAGTTTAGGAGTTCCATGACAACCGGAACCTGAATGGTTAAATATTGTATTCCATTTGCCTCTCAGGCCGAAGTCTAATCGCGTTTGCTCCACAAAGTATTCATTGCCACAGCGAAGCAGTGTACTATTGGTAAGTTTATTACAAGTTAGAACAACAAGATGAGCCTACACTTACACCACGATATCGTCATCATTGGCGCTGGCGCTGCCGGCCTAACCCTTGCCCTTGAGCTGGCTGCCACCCATAAAGTTGCTATTTTGACTAAGGGCGATATTACTGAAGGCTCAACACTCTACGCCCAAGGCGGCGTTGCCGCTGTATTATCTGATACAGATACGGTGGAATCACATGTTCAAGACACCATTTCTGCTGGGGCCGACTTAGGCGATGAAGCCGCGATCCGCTTTACGGTGGAGCATTCAAAAGAAAGCATCGACTGGCTAATCGAACAAGGGGTGCCCTTCACCCGCCATGGTGACAAGGACGACTACCACCTGACCAAAGAAGGCGGACACAGTCATCGACGCATCATTCATGCGGCGGATGCCACAGGGCTAGCCATCTCCAAAACATTGATTGAAAACGCCGTTGCCCACCCAAACATTCATTTTTATCCCGATCGCATGGCCATTGACCTGGTCACTACCCAAAAGCTTGGCATCCCTGGGGAAAACAGAGTCATTGGCACTTATGCACTGAATCAAGCAGAAGACCAAGTGGAAGTCTTTCACGCACGCCGCGTAGCACTCGCCTGTGGGGGGAGTAGCAAGGTGTATTTGTATACTAGCAATCCTGATACCGCATCCGGTGATGGTATTGCCATGGCATGGCGTGCAGGGTGTCGTGTTGGCAACATGGAATTCAATCAGTTCCACCCGACTTGCTTGTACGATGCCAAAGCGAAAACTTTCCTGATTTCGGAAGCTGTTCGTGGAGAAGGTGGTCGCCTACTGCTACCTGACGGTAGTCGTTTTATGTTCAATTTTGATGAGCGCGGCGAGCTCGCACCACGAGATATTGTTGCCAGAGCGATTGACCATGAGATGAAGCGCCTTGGTGTGAAGCATGTTCTACTGGATATTTCACACAAAGACCCAGAATTCATTAAAGAGCATTTTCCGACAATCTATCAACGCTGCCTTAAATACGGATACGACTTAACCAAAGAGCCGATTCCTGTCGTGCCTGCCGCCCATTACACCTGTGGAGGCGTCGTGGTGAATCAAAAAGGCGCTACGGATGTAAAAGACTTATATGCCATTGGAGAAACCTCCTATACAGGGCTCCATGGGGCAAACCGACTTGCTAGCAACTCCTTGTTGGAATGTATCGTCTATGCCAGAGCTGCCGCCAAGGATATTATGGCTGATCAATCCGTACGGGGGGATTTTATGATCCCTGATTGGGACGAATCCAAAGTAACGGACTCGGACGAAGATGTGGTTATCACCCATAATTGGCACGAATTACGCCGCTTCATGTGGGATTACGTTGGCATAGTACGCACTAATAAGCGACTTCTGCGGGCCAAACATAGGGTTGATTTGCTCTTGTCTGAAATTGAAGAGTTTTACTCGAATTACAAGGTCTCAGCAGACTTGATAGAGCTGCGCAACTTGGCTGTGGTGGCAGACCTTATCATTCAATCAGCCGCAGCAAGAAAAGAAAGCCGTGGACTGCATTTCACTCTAGATTACCCTGATAAATTAGAGCATTCTTCCGCGACTATTTTAAAACCTAGGATCCGTTCTTAGCAGATGCTGACTGGCCAATAAATTTCGCGACATTTAATGTTGAACGAACGAGCCGATAGTCATCATGGGTGAATTGATCTCGATACAATACTTGGTGACGTTGTATTAGGAAAAAGCCAATACCTTGTAGCCAAGTTTCCTGATTTGCTGGGGCCAGACTCACCACCATCCAGCCATCATTTTGATACACAAGGCGCACAGGATAGGTCTTTTCTCCCCTAGCTAAAGACACCTTTCCATCATCAAGCTGTACCAGATGACAAGCCATTCGCCTCTGCAATCCCCTCACAGTTAGAGCACCAAGCCAAAAAAGTATCAACGCACTTTGCGAAAGTTGTAAATACACAATGAGGACAGTCGCTGCCAGCAAAAACAGCAGCGACATCAGCCATTCAAGGCGGGAGGATTTATTTAGAACGATAGTTTTCAGGTTGTACTCGAGTCACAATAATATCAACAATACGCGCTAAATCTGGATCTTCCGGCACCTCTTTTTGCATAAACCAAGGGAAGATCTCTTGGTCCTCACACTCAATTAATTTGTAAAAGCGCTGTTTATCTTCTTCGCTCAGCGTCAAAAACACATCATCCAAAAAAGGCTCAAATAAAACATCCAGCTCAAGCATGCCACGTCGGCATTGCCACTTTAGACGTTTAAAGCCCATTGACTCTTTATTATCAATTACATCTGTCATACACACTCTCCCACAAAGGTGCCGCCATTATAGCCACTGGCCTGTTTTGGGCAAATAAGCGAAATCAAACCTATAATGCTTTTTTGACTACAAATAGTGATAAAGCCTTGATTTATGTGCAAATAGAGCAAAGTCAAAAGAGTATTATTTTGACTACATTTTTGATCAATTAAGTAGTAACGAAACAAAAAAGTACATAAAGTGGCTGTATATGTACTAGTTAGTCAATTGTTTTATGGCTTATATTTACTCCACTTGATCAGCAAACGATCAAGACCACTAGGTGCGACAATAAAAAGAAACTTACCCAAACTGGGAGAACCTATGAAAAGTCTTACCAAAACAGCCGTCGCTTGTGCGGTATCCTTCGCAGCAATCAATGCCTTTGCTGAAACGCAAATCACAGTCGCTACCGTGAATAACGGTCACATGATTGAGATGCAAAAACTAACACCAGAATTTGAAAAGCAATACCCTGACATCAAAGTCAAATGGGTAACGCTGGAAGAAGGTGTCCTTCGTCAAAACGTTACACAAGATATTGCAAATGGCAGCGGTCTATACGACGTGATGACCATCGGTATGTACGAAGCTCCTATTTGGGGTGAGCGCGGTTGGTTAGAGCCAATCGATACAAGCGGTTCTTATGACGTTGATGATATTTTGCCATCTATCCGTGGCGGTCTATCTTACGACGGCACTATGTACGCATCGCCATTCTACGGTGAGAGCTCTATGGTTATGTACCGTAAAGATCTTGCGGAGAAAGCAGGTGTCACCATCAGTGACCGTGATAGCTGGGAAGATATCCGTAATGCGGCAGCAGCAATGAACGATCCTGAAAATGGCGTTTACGGCATCTGTCTACGTGGTAAAGCAGGTTGGGGTGACAACATGGCCTTCCTAACGGCTATGGCAAACTCTTTCGGTGCTCGCTGGTTCGATATGGACTGGAAACCACAACTAGAATCTGCAGAGTGGAAAAACGCTGTTAGCTTCTACGTTGACATGATGGGTAAATACGGCCCTCCAGGCGCAAGCGGTAACAGCTTCAACGAAAACTTGGCACTGTTCAACGAAGGTAAATGTGGCATGTGGATCGACGCTACTATCGCTGCCTCTTTCGTAACGGATCCAAAACAATCTAAAGTCGCAGACAAAGTTGGCTTCGCACAGTCTCCTTACTCTAAAACAGAGAAAGGCGCTAACTGGTTGTGGTCTTGGGCGCTTGGTATCCCAGCTGCTACTAAAAACGCTGAAGCTGCACAAACCTTCGTACGTTGGGCCACTTCAAAAGACTACATCAAGCTTGTAGGCGAAACGAATGGTTGGGGCGCTGTACCAACAGGTACTCGTCAATCCACTTACGAAAATCCTAAGTTCCAAAAAGCAGCCGTCTTTGCTGATGCAGAACTTAAAGCGATCAACTCTGCTAACCCTAACGACAGCACACTAGAACCATCTCCATACGTGGGCGTTCAATTTGCTGCGATTCCTGAGTTCCAAGCAATTGGTACTACCACTGGCCAGATGATCTCTGGTGCATTGGCAGGCAGCTTATCGGTTGATCAAGCTCTTAAATCTGCGAACCGCTCTGCAGATCGTCAAATGCGTCAAGCGGGTTACTACTAACCAGCTGTCGTACATCGATACTAAACAGGGGCGATAGTGCCCCTGTTTATTCTCGACATCATCGTCGCGAGACGCGCTCAAAAGCTAATAACGAGAGAAAATCCCATGAAGCGTTCCATCACTCGCTTACTAATGGCACCCTCTGTCATTTTGCTACTGGCATGGATGATAGTGCCATTATCAATGACCATTTATTTTTCCACCATCAACTACAACTTGCTTTACCCAGGTCGTACTAACTTTGTTGGCTGGATGAACTATGAATTCTTTGTTACCGATCCTGGCTTTTGGATTGCGGTCTCAAACACCCTGATTCTATTACTGTCTGTTTTGATCATTACCGTGGTACTCGGTGTGGCGCTGTCAGCGCTCATTGATAAGCCCTTTGCTGGTCGAAACATTGTACGTGTACTATTAATATCGCCTTTCTTCATCATGCCTACAGTCAACGCCTTGATCTGGAAAAACATGATGATGAACCCTGTGTATGGCATCTTCGCTTGGATATCCAACTCCTTTGGGTTAGAGCCGATCGATTGGTTGTCTAACCATCCACTTATGTCGGTCATCATCATGGTGAGCTGGCAGTGGCTCCCCTTTGCCATCCTCGTCTTCGTGACGGCACTTCAGTCCCAAGACACGGAGCAAAAAGAAGCCGCTCAAATGGACGGCGCAACTGGCTGGCACATTTTCCGTTACCTGACCATCCCACATTTGGCACGTCCAATCGCAGTTGTGGTGATGATTGAAACCATCTTCCTATTGGCGGTCTTCGCTGAGATTTATGTTTCTACAGGCGGTGGTCCAGGCTACGACAGTACTAACTTAGCGTACCTTATTTATAACCAAGCACTGCTTCAATACGATGTGGGCGTCGCCTCCGCAGGTGGTTTATTCGCCGTACTTCTTGCAAACATAGTCGCGTTCTTCTTGATTCGCGCTGTCGGCAAAAACCTAACAGTGTGAGGACAACATTATGACTTTAACGCAACAACGCAAACTCAAAACTATCTTGGTAGGCATTGCCTCTTGGACTATTGCACTGCTGTTGTTCTTTCCGATTTTTTGGATGTTCATTACGTCCTTCAAAACAGAACTGCAAGCGATCTCCGTACCACCACAATTGTTCTTTGAACCAACGCTTGAGAACTTCTCAATCGTGCAAGAACGTAGTGATTACCTAAAACACGCTTGGAACTCTGTGGTGACGTCGTTTGGCGCAACCATTCTTGCCCTGATCATTGCGATCCCAGCGGCATACTCTATGGCGTTCTTCCCTGGTAAACGTACCAAAGATATTTTGCTTTGGATGTTGTCCACCAAGATGCTACCGGCTGTGGGTGTATTGGTTCCTATTTACATTTTGAGCCGTAACTACGGTCTATTGGACTCCAAACTGGGTTTGGTCATCATTTTCACCTTGATGAACCTACCCATCATCGTTTGGATGCTGTTTTCATACTTCAAAGATCTGCCAAAAGAAATCTTGGAAGCAGCTCGTATGGACGGCGCCTCTCCATGGGGTGAAATGACCAAAGTAGTATTGCCTCTGTCTGTTGGCGGCATCGCATCAACCGGACTGCTTTCCATCGTGCTTTGTTGGAACGAAGCCTTCTGGTCTCTCAACCTAACAGCATCTGAAGCGGCACCATTGACAGCAATGATCGCCTCTTACTCCAGCCCTGAAGGCTTGTTCTGGGCCAAGCTATCGGCTGCCTCAACACTGGCTTGTGCGCCAATCGTTGTATTCGGCTGGTTCTGTCAGAAACAACTTGTACAAGGCCTCACCTTCGGTGCCGTGAAATAATTTATAGGAATAAGAATAATGGCTTACTTAAACATCACAGAGCTACAAAAACACTACGACGATTACCACGCCCTACGCGGCATCAACTTGGCCATCGAAGAAGGCGAATTCATCGTATTCGTTGGCCCATCTGGCTGTGGTAAATCAACACTTTTACGTACCATCGCAGGTCTTGAATCCAGCACTGGCGGCACCATCAATCTTGACGGTCGCGACATCACTGAGCTGGCGTCCTCTAAACGTGACCTAGCCATGGTATTCCAGTCTTACGCTTTGTACCCACACATGACAGTAGCGGATAACTTGAGCTTTGCTCTACGCCTAGCAAAAGAAGACAACGCCGTTATCCAAGAAAAAGTGAAGTCAGTGTCTGCTTCTTTGCAACTAGACAAACTACTAGAGCGTAAACCAAAAGAATTGTCCGGTGGTCAACGTCAGCGTGTCGCCATTGGCCGCGCCATCGTTCGCCAACCAAAAGTCTTCTTGTTTGACGAGCCACTGTCTAACTTGGACGCAGCATTGCGTGTACAGATGCGTCTTGAGCTGGCCCGCCTGCACAAGAAATTAGGCACCACCATGATCTACGTAACCCACGATCAGGTAGAAGCCATGACGCTTGCGGACCGTGTTGTGATCCTCAACGCCGGTCAAATCGAGCAAGTAGGGACGCCACTTGAGCTTTACCGCTCACCAAACAGCCGTTTCGTTGCTGAGTTCATCGGTACGCCGAAAATGAACCTTATTCCACTAGACGGTGTGACTCGTTCTGGTGAAAACCTAGAGCTGAACCTGATGAATAAAGTCATCGAGTTCCCTGTATCACGCACTCACGGGCCATTGCCTTCTAACGTGACCATGGGTATTCGTCCTGAGCACATGCAGATTGTTGCTGAAGGTGGCGACCTAAGCGGTAAAGTTGAACTGATCGAGCACCTTGGCTCTGAAGCGTACACACATGTTCGCTTGTCAAATGATCAAACCATCATTGTTAAAGCACCAGCACGTACCACCATCAAAGATGGCGAAATCATTCATATCAATGTTGACCGTGAAGAAGTGATCCTATTCAACGAAAGCGATCGTGTCTTCTCTGTTATTGCTGAGGAAGCAAGCCATGGCTAATCATCTAATTGCCACACAAAACGCTGATCAACTGCTTGAGCGTGGCTACCAACGTAACGACATCACAGCCGGTGTCATGCATTTAGGAGTGGGCGCGTTTCACCGCGCCCACCAGGCAGTCTACTTCGACCGTCTATTGGCAACCCCTGAAGGCAAAAACTGGGGCATTATTGGCGTCAACTTACGTCCACAGGATTCTGCAGCATTCAGCCGCTTTGTTGAACAAAAAGGCGAGTATGTTCTGAAAACCATGGACCCTGAAGGCAACACAGAGTACGAACACATTCGCTCTCTTGTGGGTCAAATCGATGGAGCTAAAGACCCTGAAGCGGTAGATCAAACGATGGCTGACAGCGCCATTCAGATGATTACTTCGACCGTGACAGAAGGTGGCTACTACCTAGACGAAAACCGTCAGCTAATGCTAGATCATCCAGCAATTAAAGGTGACCTAGCCGGTGAGCGTCATACCCTTTACGCTTTTTTGTATGCGGGTCTGAAACTGCGCAGCCAAACCTCTAACGCTAAGATTACCTTGCTTTGCTGTGACAATTTGCGTCACAACGGTGAAATTCTTGAAGCAGGTTTGATGCAATTCCTTGCTGCGAAAGGGGATTCTGAGCTCGCACAATGGGTGTCCGATAACGTTGCCTTCCCTTGTTCTATGGTGGACCGTATCACCCCTAAACCAAGCCCTGAGCATGTGGAAGACGTGCGTGAGCGCTTTGGTATCGATGATCAAATGACGGTGATGGGCGAAGACTACCTACAATGGGTTATTCAAGACAAGTTTGCGGGTGCTAAGCCTGCTTTGGATTTGGTCAATGCGCAATTCGTGGACGATGTTGTGCCTTACGAAGAAGCAAAAATCCGGATTCTGAACGCAGGCCATACCAACGTGGTCTATCAAGCCGCACTCAAAGGCATGACCTATTTCGACGAAGCCATGCGTGACGAAGAATTAAGTCAGTACTTTGTGGATTTCATTTTGGAAGACTCCATCCCAGCGATTGGCGACTCCATTGTGGATCTTGATGCCTACTACAAAATCATCGGTCGTCGCTTCAGCAATGCTAACATTGGCGATACGGTGGAACGTATTTGTACCGATGGCTACGCTAAGTTTCCGATCTTTGTTTACCCCTCTTTAGCGGGTTGTTACAACAAAGGCCGTACACCAGCGAAAACCATTCAGGGCATCGCGGCATGGTTTACCTATTACCACAAAGCGAAGGCAGGTACGGTGGCAACGCCTTACCATGAGCCGAACATCGCCTCGATGGAACGCTTTACTAATGACGCAGAAGGCATAAAATACTTTGCCACTGACCGTTATCTTTGGGGAGACATCCCAACGCAGTATCCTGCGTTTGTGACTGATCTAACCCAAGCAATCCAAGCCATGCAACAGCAATACGACGCCTAGCAAAAGTGGCTTAAGGCACTTAGTTCTATCCACTAAGTGCCTTAATGACATCTACTGTCAAAGATAACAATAATAGCAACACATCACGGGATTAACGTGTTTACGATACTCGAGTTTTGCAACGGACATATTGCATGCTAGAGCTTAATCGAAGTAGGTAACCACTATGTCAACAGCGACGACAAAACGACTCACACCAGAATACGAGCTGGTACATGAAGGCATCGAAACCATCCGCTATTTGGAGCATGGTCACCCCAGTGAATTAATTCGTTGGCATGCCCATGATGACTACGAATTGCACTTTATTGTGGCCTCTACTGGCAAGGTATTTGTCGGCGATTACATAGGAAACTACAAGCCAGGACAATTAATCCTTACTGGCCCACGTTTGCCGCACAACTGGATCTGTCAAAACAGCGATACCTCTGTGCCACTTCGTGACATGGTCATTCGCTTTGACCATGAAGCCTTCGAGCAAGGCTGTAAAATCGTGCCAGAATTAGCGGAAATACTTCCCATGCTGGCCCGGGCCAAATCTGGTATAGAGTTCTTTAACGTAGACTTTGATTACCTACAGGAGACCTTCGCGCAGGTGCGTGATTCTTCTGGGCTACAACGGGTGATGAATGCCCTGCCATTGCTGCACCAATTGTCTCAAAGTCGAAGCTACCGCTTGCTGTCTACGGTTCAAATCGACTTAAAATCCAGTGAAACCCTGCAGCGTAAAATCAATACCGTAGTGGATTACGTGTCCCAAAACTACGCAAACGACATTACTCTGGCCAATGTGGCAAGCTTGATTGGCATGTCAGACAGTCATTTTTCACGCTTCTTTAAGAAAGCGACGGGCAACCGCTTTACTGAATTCGTCAACCGCATGCGCATTAGTCGTGCCTGCAGTCTATTAACGGAAACCGATCAGCAAATCGCGAATATCTGTTTTCAGGTAGGCTTCAATAATGTGGCGAACTTCAACCGCCGTTTTCATGAATTAAAAGGCGTTACGCCAAGGGACTTTAGAGCCCAATACTACAAACGTATTGAAGGGCAATAAGTTCGTACAAAATAAAAAACAAAAGGAACCCAAAAGCCGCAACGATTATTCGCTGCGGCTTTTTTATTCTTATACTAGCTGACCAAAGGCATCATTGAGCACGGCCGTTTGCTCGTATGCTTTACGGTATAAGGCATACTTGGCGCTAAAGTATTCGGCGTTATCAGGGTTCGGCTGATGGGTTGCTAACACTTCAGGCAATTGACAGTGTTCCTGAATCAAAGCTTCAATGTCTTGCCCTTCGCTTTCTTTTTTCCCCATTAGGGCCAAACGTGCGGCACCTAAACCTGGCCCCACATCTCCCCCATCGCGATAGTCTATGGTCTTACCCAATACATCTGCGATCAACTGACGCCAAAGAGCACTTCGAGCGCCACCACCAATCAAGGATAATTCGCTTACATCACTGCCAGCGCTGGCGAGAGCGTTCTGGCAATCTAGCAATGAGAAGGCAATGCCTTCTAAAACAGCTAAAGTGAGCTCCGCACGCTGGGTACTGTTCACCATGCCTAAGAACTGACCATTCGCAAGGGGGTCGTTAATGGGTGTTCGCTCGCCATTTAAGTAAGGCAAAAACACCACGCGAGCCCGTTGAATATCACTGTCTTCCAGCTCATCCAATAACTCAGGTACTGGACGATCTACCAATTTTGCAAACCAAGAAAGGGAATTGGCAGCACTTAACGTCACCCCCATTTGGTGCCAACGATTTGGCAAGGCATGGCAAAAGGCATGAACCGTGTTGTCCGGGTTGGCATTATGGGATTCAGACACACTGAAATACACACCAGAGGTTCCTAAGGACACAAAGCCCTGCCCAGGCTCAGTAACCCCCATTCCCACAGCCCCCGCTGCATTATCACCCGCCCCAGCAACCACTGGGATAGGCTGCAAGCCCAACTGCTCGGCGATATCGGCCGATACCTGGCCAACCACCTGCTGGCCTTCAAATACTGTCGGCATGTTTTCAGAGGTCAACCCGCAGATTTTCAATAATTGCTCGTCCCACTGGCGTGTTTCTGGGTTTAGCCATAAGGTACCTGCCGCATCAGAACAGTCGCTGGAAAATACGCCTGTCATGCGGTAGACCAGATAGTCTTTCGGCAAGAGCACTTTATCAAGCTGAGCATAAACCTCTGGCTCATTTTCTTTGACCCAAAGGATTTTAGGAGCAGTGAACCCCGGCATAGCAAGGTTACCGGACAAGGTTAACAACTCAGGATGAGCTTGCATCACGGCATCACATTGGGATTTACTGCGACCGTCATTCCATAAAATACAGGGACGAAGCACCTGCCCCGCAGCATCCAATAAGGTGGCACCATGCATCTGACCAGACAAACCAAGGGCTTCGATCTTGCTTAGGTCCAAACGCTCAGATAACTGACCACATACATCCAGCAAGGCTTGCCACCAATCTTCAGGTGCTTGCTCTGACCATGTGGCTTTGGGAGAAGAAACAGTAAGGGATGAAGACGCCTGAGCAACCACATTGCCCGCATCATTAATGACCACACCCTTCAATCCGGATGTGCCTAAATCTAAACCTAAAAACATATTGAATACCTGCGACAGGGCGCGATGACTGTTATTTTTTTATGGCATTTCTCACCTTAAAAGAGTGAAAAAATGTCTACCTACACAGTGTCAGAAGAACAGGTTCGAGAGTCAATCTAATCGGTAAAATTCGCATTTTTCGTATCAGTTGATCGCAGAATCCATCAACTCTGAGCTTTGCTCAACACAAACCCGCCAACGCAATAAACTGACCTTCAGACATATTGAAATTATAGACACTAGCCGCATATAAGTAGCTATACATCCATTCCCTATCGAGGCCACTATGCAACTCGAGCAACTTTTAAATGACCATCTTCCGGCAACCAGCTATGCCCACGCAAAAGACATGGGCGTTATCCGTGTGACGGGGCCGGACAGTGCTAAGTTTTTACAAGGACAAGTCACTGCAGACATCCACAAGGTCGATACGCAGAACAGCAGCTTCGCCGCAGTCTGCACACCGAAAGGTCGGATCATTGGCAACTTCTTCGTATTACAAAGTGCACCAGAAACCTATCTTCTAGCCATCAAACAAGATGTCTTAGAGACGCTGTTAACACATTTGAAGAAGTACGCTGTGTTTTTTAAAACTGAGCTAAGCGATGCCAGTGATCAGTTTACGGTCAGCTCCATGTTTGCCTTCAGTGGTGCGGTTTCCCCACAAGAGCAGTATCCGTTACTGATTCCTACCAGCCATCAAGACGATTGCAGCCAATTGATTTTGGATAACAGTTTCTACCGTCAAACCTTAACCCTAGCCCCCAAAGCGGAAGAACTGCCCGATCCAGAAGACCCAGCGGCTCACCATGTGATGGGGTTATTGGCTGCTAGGCCGCTGCTCACTAAAAAAGATACTGAAGAACTATTGCCCCAGTGGATCAACATGCAGCGCAACGGTGGCATCAGTTTCACCAAAGGCTGTTATACCGGTCAAGAAATCGTGGCTCGCATGAAATACCGCGGTAAGTCGAAAAAGCATTTGGCTTTGTTTGCCGCTGAACAGCCGATTCAGGTAGGCAGCGATGTCTTAAATCAAGAAGGTAAAACCATTGGCCAAGTGTTTGACGCGGCCGATGCTGGGGAAGCCCACGTTGCCCAAGTGATTTTAAATGTGGATCAAAGCGAGTTCAGCGAAGCCAGCTCTGACGGTGTCCCCATGACACTACTTCCTTTGCCTTACACATTAGATTAACTGGACGCATACCATGTGATTCAAAAAAGAGTGCCCTGTGCGCTCTTCTTTGTTTCTTGTGGTGGGGCAAATGACAAATGTGAAGACCAATCAATGGCTGTTTTTCCTTGCGCCAGCAAATAGTCATTGGCTTTTGAAAAATGCCCACAGCCAAAGAAACCACGATAAGCAGATAATGGTGATGGATGAACCCCTTCCAACACGAGATGTTTATCGCGATCTATATTGCGCCCTTTTTTATGGGCGTAAGATCCCCACAACAGAAACACAACCCCATCATTTTCTTGGCAGATCACCTCAATGACGCGATCGGTGAAACGTTCCCAGCCCTTTTTTTGATGTGCACCAGCCTTCCCCGCTTCAACCGTTAGCACGCTATTAAGCAATAGCACGCCTTGCTCAGCCCAGCTTTGCAGATACCCATGGGGCGCCACGGGAATCGACAAATCAGATTTCAGCTCCTTATACATATTCATCAAGGAAGGTGGTGTTTTAACACCAGGCTGTACCGAAAATGACAAGCCGTGGGCTTGGCCTTCACCGTGATATGGGTCCTGCCCTAATATCACCACCTTAACCTTCTTTAGGGGCGTCTCTTTAAAAGCATTAAACCAAGCCGTTTGAGGTGGATAAATGATCTGTCCTTGAGCTTCGCGCTCCTGCAAATAAGCCATTAATGCCTGCATATAGGCTTGATCAAATTCAGGCTCTAGAAAGTGAGACCAGTCTTGTGGAAATCGTGTCATGGGGTTTAATTATCAAAATAAGGGTTAAAATCTGTGTCTGTCGCCAAGACATGATACCACTCTAGGCCGTTTAACTCCTGAGGGGCCGTCAGATGTTTCAGTAATAGCCATACTAACTCCCGCACCACATACAGCTTACGGTATAAAAGTACTCGCTTAGCCATCCCTGAAGTGAAGGGTTTTCCAAGTACATATTGGCAGACTATTTCAATGTGCTCTGGCTGCAAATGCTGTGAATGAGCCAACACGGCCACATCAAACAGCGGATCATTCATCCCTGCGCTTTCCCAATCGATCAACCAAAGCTTTTGCCCATCGATGATTAGGTTTTTAGGGTTCAGATCGTTATGGGCCAACACAAGATGCTCGGGGGGAACTACTGTAGGCAAGGCCTCAAACCAGTTCGACACTTGGCGCCACTGGGCTGAGACACTGACAAAGTTTTCGTGGAGACGAATCTGCTCCAACCAATCGGCTATGATCAATTGCACATCATAGTGCAGCTTAATAGGAGGCATGTCATGGAGGCGTTTCAACAGTCTACAAACTTGCTCAATCGAAGCTTGAGTGTGCTGAACCTCTAAAGGTAAGGTCGAGCCAGTCAAAAACTCGCTTAGCACAACCCCTTGAGGATTATGCCACAGGATTTGAGATGTGAGACCCTGTTGTGCGGCTTGCTGCCACACGGATAATTCCGTTTGGCGATCAATGTGAAAGCACTGGGACTCTAGCATAGGCAGCCGCAGTACCCATTTTGGCTGACCTGATTCGAGAATTTTATAAACCTTATTCGTGAAACCTTCCTCGATGGCTTCAACGCGAATCTCACCATTGATCGGCAAAATCGAGTTCAATTGCTTCAAATAGTCTGAAAGAGCACACATTTTCAATCACTTATTGCCAGAGGGGTAAACCGCTGTCAGAATGTCTTTGAAAGCCTTTCGAGTCAATATAATACTGTTGAAGCCAAATAGATGAATAAGCACGAAGATATTATTCGCAGAATCCAAGAGAAGTTAACCACGCTCAGCAAATCCGAGCGAAAAGTGGCGGAAGCAATCCTAGCTGATCCGAAAACCACCATTCATTCCAGCATTGCCAAGCTAGCAGCTCGAGCAGAAGTCAGTGAACCAACGGTCAACCGCTTTTGTCGTAGCTTAATCGGCAGTGGCTTCCCCGACTTCAAAGTCGCACTGGCACAAAGTCTCGCGAAAGGTACACCTTACGTTAACCTGAACGTAGAGCCAGATGACGCTGCGGGCGCCATCACAAACAAAATTTTTGAAGCCGCTAAGAACAACCTAACCCGTGCCCAAGAGCTCCTACCTGAGACGCTTATTAGCCGCACCGTAGATGTTTTAGCCCAAGCAAGACGCATTGAATTTTATGGACTTGGTGCCTCCGGCCCTGTGGCAAAAGATGCCCACCATAAATTCTTCCGTCTAAATATGCCTGTGGTGGCTTACACGGATATCTTGGTACAACGTATGGCGGCAGCGGGGACGCACCCAGGTGATGCGGTCGTGGTTATTTCCTTATCTGGACGTACCTTACCTTTGATCGAAACGGCTCGTGTGGCCCGTGAAGCAGGCGCTACAGTCATTGGCATTACCAACCCGGGTTCTCCACTCACTGAGCATTGCTCTATTGTGCTGCCAATTGAAGAAACAGAAGACACAGATATTTATACGCCAATGAGTTCCCGTATCGTGTATCTGACATTGGTGGATGCTCTCGCCACTGGTGTTTTGCTAAAACGCGGTCCAGAATTCAATGAACATTTGCGTAAGCTTAAACTAAGCGTACAAGACACTCGCCTACCCAAGGCAGACTGATATTACACCTACAACACAGCTCGGTGTTGTAGGTTTCTTTCAGACATCCCCCTCCCCTCGCTCAATTCCAGACCTTTTTATAAGTTTTTCATAGAATCGTGAAAGATTAATCCCAAGACACCCCATAAAATCGCCGGTTAGGTTGCGTAACGCCCACTGCCTAGCATGCATCAGCGTTAAATTTGAGGGACCCAACCTACTTTCGTCATGAAAATTAGCAATAACATTTGAAGCCATCAGTCGTGCTTTTAACTGTCTTTTATTGTTTCAACTATATTGAAGCAGAGACAGGATTACGCTCTTTAGGCTTCGCCATAAAATTAAATCATGGGGACTACAATGATTGAAAACAGCTTAGCAATAAGCTTTACCTTCCTTGCATACTTAATTGTCATGCTTGGAATAGGGCTATACGCATACAAACGCACTTCCAACTCAGAAGACTATTTCCTAGGAGGCCGTTCTCTAGGACCTTGGCCTACAGCCTTGTCTGCCGGTGCATCCGACATGAGTGGTTGGTTGCTTTTAGGACTTCCAGGCTATGCTTTTGCGGCGGGTATGGAATCTATCTGGTTAGCAGGTGGTTTGCTTGCAGGAACCTACTTGAACTGGCTAATCTGCGCTAAACGCCTGCGTACTTACAGTGTTGAAACCCATGCTTTGACGCTTCCCGAATACCTTTCCACTCGCTTCCAAGATAAATCCAAGTTGATTCAAACGATTTCAGCTTTCTTTATTTTGCTGTTCTTCCTGTTTTACACCAGCTCAGGTTTGGTGGCCGGTGGTAAGTTATTCGAAACCGTTTTTGGCCTAGATTACCGTTGGGCAGTCGTGATCGGCACCGTTTGTGTGGTGTCTTACACGTTATTCGGTGGTTTCTTAGCGGTCTCTTGGACCGACTTAGTTCAAGGACTACTTATGTGTGCCGCTTTGGCGATCGTTCCTTTTGCCATTATGGAAGGTGACTGGTCAACACTGCCAGCAACCTTAGCGGATAAGAACCCAGAGCTGCTAACCCTTTGGCGCGATATTAATGGTGAGCCACTGAGTGCCATCGGTATCATCTCATTAGTCGCTTGGGGACTTGGTTACTTTGGCCAACCACACATTTTGGCTCGTTTTAAAGCCTCTCGCTCCAATAAAGACATCGCCACAGCACGTCGCATCGCCGTAGGTTGGACAGCCATCTCAATGATTGGCGCCCTACTGATTGGTATGGTGGGCATTGTTTATGTGGACAACCATATGGGTGGCGCACTGGATGATGGCGAAAAAATCTTTATGATTTTGGTTAATGCTGTCTTTAACCCAGTGGTTGCAGGCATTCTTTTGGCGGCTATCCTGGCTGCTATCATGAGTACGGCAGATTCCCAATTATTGGTGTCTTCTTCGGCTTTAGCGGAAGATTTCTACAAAACTTGGCTAAATCCGAATGCAACCCAAAAGCAAATCGTCAATGTGGGACGTTTAGGCGTAGTAGCCTTGTCGATCATTGCTTTGGTCCTAGCGTTTAATCCAGAGAGTTCAGTACTTGGATTGGTATCCTATGCTTGGGCTGGCTTTGGTGCGGCATTTGGACCTGCGATCATCTTGAGCCTATTCTGGCGTAACATGAATCGTAACGGTGCCTTAGCGGGTATCATTGTCGGTGGTGTCACCATCGTCGTTTGGAAGCAAATCTCAGGTGGCATCTTTGATCTATACGAGATTGTTCCTGGATTCATCCTATCTACCTTGGCAATCATCATCGTCAGCATCATGACTGGCGCTCCTGATAAGAAGGTGGCAGAGTCCTTTGATGCCTACGAAGGTAAGCTAAAGACTCTTGATTAACACCCGCTGCTAACACTAAAAAGCCGAGCCTTATTTGGGGCTCGGCTTTTTTATTGCTTTAGTTTTTACTTGCCTTAGCTTTTAAAAGCAAAAAAAAGGCCTCCCGAAGGAGGCCTAAACACCATTACTAACAAACGTTAGTAGTCAGAGAAATCTTAATCGTTAAACAAGCTGCAAGCACCTTGCTCTGCACCGTTCACCAACATACGTTGCCCACTGAACAGCTCACGCCCCATACCCTGATGAGAACGCGTCAAATCACATTCTGCCGCATCACGCTTAGCCAGCTCTGCTTCACTTACCAAAACAGAAAGTGTGCCTTCCACAGCATCTAGGCGAACCAAATCACCGTCTTGAATCTTAGCAATCAAACCACCAGCCAATGCTTCAGGCGTCAAATGAATGGCTGCTGGCACTTTACCGGATGCACCGGACATACGCCCGTCGGTGACTAACGCCACTTTATAGCCTTGATCCTGCAAGTTACCTAAGTAAGGCGTTAATTTATGCAACTCTGGCATACCTAACGCTTTTGGCCCTTGGAAACGAACTACTGCCACACAATCACGCTTAAGCTCACCACTGGCAATGGCATTGGCTAAATCATTTTGATCATGGAAAACCACGGCAGGGGCTTCAATAATGCGGTTCTCTTCTTTCACCGCAGACACCTTAATCACAGCGCGACCTAGGTTGCCTTTTAATAGTGACAAACCACCTTCTTTACTGAATGGGTTTTCGATTGGGCGCACCACCGCTTCATCTAGGCTCTTGCTCACCCCGTCACGCCAAACCACTTTGTCCCCATCCAAGAACGGCTCTTTCGTGTATAGCTTCAAGCCTTTACCAGCGATTGTATTGACGTCTTCGTGAAGCAAACCACCTTTTAGCAATTGCTCGATTAGGAATGCCATACCACCGGCCGCTTGGAAGTGGTTAATATCCGCTTGGCCATTCGGGTAAATGCGAGTCATCAATGGCACCACTTTAGAGAGCTCGGCAAAGTCATCCCAGTTAATAATGATGCCAGCAGCACGGGCAAAGGCCACGATGTGCATGGTGTGGTTAGTCGAGCCACCGGTTGCCAACAAACCAACGATGGCATTCACAATAGAGCGCTCATCGATCACTTGGTAAATCGGGCGGAACTCTTTGCCTAATGCGGTTGTTTTCGTGGCCAACTGAGCGGTATGACGCGTCAGAGCTTCACGTAGTGGCGAATCAGGGTTCACAAAAGAAGAGCCCGGCAACTGCAAGCCCATAATTTCTACCAATAGCTGGTTGGAATTCGCAGTACCATAGAAGGTACACGTACCCGCACTGTGGTAAGCAGCGGACTCAGCTTCCAGTAACTCATCGCGGGTCGCTTCACCTTTCGCAAAGCGTTGACGAACTGCGGCTTTTTGGGCGTTGGTAATACCTGTAGGCATCGGACCAGCAGGTACAAATAGACATGGCAGATGACCAAAGCGTAACGCCGCAATCAACAAACCTGGAATGATTTTGTCACAAATGCCTAAGAACAAGGCCGCATCAAACATATTGTGGGACAAGGCAATGGCTGCCCCTTGTGCAATATTGTCGCGGCTAAAAAGAGAAAGCTCCATGCCGTCTTGACCTTGAGTGACCCCATCACACATAGCCGGCACACCACCAGCGAACTGAGCAATGGAGCCCATTTCAGCTACGGCTTTACGAATAATGTTTGGGTAATCTTCGTAAGGTTTATGAGCAGACAACATATCGTTGTAAGAGGATACGATGGCAATGTTCGCTTCATCGAGTAACTTAAGCTTTTGCTTTTCCTGTGGCTGACATGCTGCAAAGCCGTGGGCCAAGTTACCGCAAGACAGCGTCCCTCGGTGTGGACCTTTCAACTCAGCCTGCTGCATATCTGCGAGATATTGAGTACGCAGTGGCTTACTACGCTCAATAATGGCCTGTGTGACTTTTTCCACGATAGGGTTCATTCTTCCTCTCCGTACAGGCATGCTGGCACAGCCTGAAAAATCTAATTTATGTAATTTTACTACATTTTAATAATTTAATCGGGACAAACAAGCCTAAATATGACTTTATAAGCCCTTTTGTGTAATTAATTTACCAAAAACTGTAGCAACGGTCTTTTTTTTGGTTAGAATAGGACGACTAGCAAGCTAAAGGACAAAGACTCTGGAGACTTCTTACAAGTTGATTCGATTGAATCTGTTGATCCAAGTCTTTTTCTAGGAAGTAATTTTTAATTTTTGTAGTATTTTTACAATAACATCTAAATAAATCTGTCCTACACTAACTTTAGGATAGATATATTCTTCAATTATTCTAGGAGTGAGATATGACGATTAAGGTAGCTATCAACGGTTATGGACGTATCGGACGTAACGTTCTTCGAGCGCTTTACGAGTCTGGCAAACGCGACCAAATCCAAGTTGTTGCCATTAACGATCTTGGCGATTCCAAAATCAATGCTCACTTAACTAAATATGACACAGTTCACGGGCGTTTCAATGCCGATGTGACATTTGATGCCGAAGCTCTGTACATCAACCAAGATAAGATTCTTACTTTCTCTGAACGTGATCCAGCGAAACTTCCTTGGGCGGATCTTGGTGTTGACGTTGTTTACGAATGTACTGGCTTCTTTACAACTAAAGAAACAGCAGGTGCTCATATCTCTGCCGGCGCGAAGAAAGTCATCATTTCTGCACCGGGTAAAGAAGTCGATGCAACCGTCGTATACGGTGTTAACCAAGACGTTTTAACTTCTGATATGACGGTTATCTCTAACGCATCTTGTACAACTAACTGTCTTGCACCAATCGCTAAGCCTTTGAACGACAAGCTAGGCATCGAAAGTGGCTTGATGACTACTATCCACGCTTACACGAATGACCAGCGTCTTTCAGACGTATACCACTCTGATCTATACCGCGCCCGTGCAGCAGCGATGAACATGATCCCAACTAAAACAGGTGCTGCGGCAGCCGTTGGCTTAGTGGTTCCAGAATTGGCAGGTAAATTTGACGGCATGGCGGTTCGTGTACCGACGATCAACGTTTCCTTGGTTGACCTGACGTTCCAAGCTCCTCGTGAAACCACAGTAGAAGAAGTTAACCAAATCATTGCCGACGCCATCGCAGCGGACCCAGTTCTAGCTCAAGTATTGTGCGTTAACAATGAGCCATTGGTGTCTATGGACTTCAACCACAGCACATTTACATCTAACTTTGACGCGACTCAAACACGCGTTCAGGGCAAACTTGTTAAAGTGATGTCTTGGTATGACAACGAGTGGGGCTTCTCTAACCGAATGTTAGATAACACCATCGCATTGATGAACGCTAAATAAGGCGTTTTTAAAAAGGCTGCTGACGCAGCCTTTTTCGTCTCTTATACTACTCCCACACGCTTTATAAATTTTCTTGGAATGAATATGACTCGCAGAACAAAAATCGTTGCTACATTAGGCCCAGCTTCTAGCTCTCCAGAAATGATTGAGAAACTTATCCTTGCAGGCGCTAACGTATTCCGCTTGAACTTCTCTCACGGACAGCCGGAAGACCATATCAACCGAGCAAAGATCGTTCGCGAGATGGCTGCGAAAAACAACCGTCATGTTGCCATTCTAGGAGACCTTCAAGGCCCTAAAATCCGTATCGCCCGCTTCAAAGAAACAAAAATCCATCTAGAACAAGGGGCAACCTTCATTCTAGACGTTGGCTTTGACAAAAATGCGGGCGACGAAACTCGAGTCGGTATCGACTACCCTCAACTTGCTGAGGATTCTTCTCCTGGCAACGTATTATTGCTAGACGATGGCCGAGTAGTACTTGAAGTACTTGAAGTAAAAGGCACTGAAGTTATCACTAAAGTCATCGTGGGTGGCGCCTTGTCTAACAACAAAGGCATCAACCGCCAAGGTGGTGGCTTATCTGCCGCTGCTCTGACAGACAAAGATAAAGAAGACATCAAAACTGCCGCAGCACTTAAAGCGGACTACTTAGCGGTATCTTTCCCACGTAGCGCTGCGGATCTAGAAGAAGCTCGCGCCCTTGCTCTGGCTGCTGGCCTAGAAACTGGCATCGTTTCTAAAGTGGAGCGCGCTGAAGCCGTTGCGGACGACGAAACCCTAGATTCCATCATCAAAGCTTCTGACGCTGTGATGGTTGCCCGTGGTGACCTTGGTGTTGAAATCGGTGATGCGGAATTGATCGGCGTTCAAAAACACATGATCAAACGCTGCCGACAGTTGAACCGTCCAGTGATCACTGCCACTCAAATGATGGAAACTATGATCACTCAAGCCATGCCAACACGTGCAGAAGTATTCGACGTAGCAAACGCGGTATTAGACGGCACTGATGCGGTGATGCTATCGGCGGAAACAGCAGCAGGCGACTACCCAGAAGAAGTGGTTAAAACGATGAACCGCGTCTGCTTAGGAGCAGAAAAGCAGCCTTCTGTTATGCGCTCTAAGCACCGCTTAGATGTGACCTTTACGTCCATCTCTGAAACCATTGCTATGTCTGCTATGTATGCAGCTAACCACCTAGAAGGTGTGCGTGCGATCATCAGTCTGACGGCTTCTGGTACAACACCTTTGTTGCTGTCTCGCATTTCATCAGGTCTGCCAATCTTTGCGTTATCGCCAAACCAAGAAACGCTTAACAAAACCGCCCTTTACCGTGGTGTTACTCCTGTTGCCTTCTCTTCACAAGAATTCAACGTAGATACCATCATCGCGGGCTTGGTGAACAAGGTGAAATCCTTAGGCTACGTAAAAGAGGGTGATCTAGTTATTGTGACAAAAGGCGACCACTTGGTATCCCATGGCACAACTAACATGATCAAAGTTGTTAAAGTAGGCGAAGTCGCCTAATGGAAAAGAAGACCGTTACCACAGCAGCGCAGAAACGCGTTGCTTTGGTGGCTCATGATAATATGAAGCCCGAGCTCACCACTTGGGCCGTTCAGCATAAAGAAAAGCTGATTAAGCATAAACTCATGGCCACTGGCACAACCGGTAATTTATTACAGAAGCAGCTTGGTGTTCCTGTGGATGCCCTAATCAGCGGCCCATTGGGAGGCGATCAACAGCTTGGTGGTCTGATTGCAGAAGGCAAGATCGACATCCTGATTTTCTTTTGGGATCCTTTTGAGCCCATGCCCCATGACCCAGATATCAAAGCCTTGCTTCGAGTCGCAGCGGTTTGGAATATTCCAATTGCTTGTAGCGTCTCCTCTGCAAACTTCTTAATCAGCTCGCCTTTGTTCGATGCGCCGTTTGAGAAGCAAATTCCAGATTACGAAACCTACCTCAAGGCGAGACTTTAACTCGCCTTCTTTATTTAGAGCACCTAACTTCTAAGCAATAAAAAGTCGTTTATAAGCCGTCCTCAGCTCGCGATTTCGACGAAAATCGGCTATATTATCGCCCCTATTTGCTGGAGTTGAGCACAGCTCCTCCTCTGATTTGTACCACTACTCCGACACTTCCCCCTCATACCCGTTGGAGCACAGCGCAGGAGAACGATTTTGCAAGCGAAAGTAGCCCTTATTATGGGATCAAAAAGTGACTGGGCAACCATGGAAGCCGCCGCGGAAATCATGGACAAACTAGGCGTTGCCTACCATGTAGAAGTGGTCTCTGCACATCGCACACCCGTTAAGCTAGCAGAATTTTCAGAAAGCGCCGTAGAGCGCGGTTTTAAGGTCATCATTGGCGGTGCTGGGGGTGCAGCTCACTTACCAGGCATGGTGGCAGCACACACACGTTTACCTGTGTTGGGTGTTCCGGTTCAAAGTAAAGCCCTAAACGGCATGGACAGCTTGCTGTCTATTGCACAAATGCCAAAAGGCGTGGCAGTAGGCACCCTAGCCATTGGTACAGCAGGTGCCTTCAATGCAGGCCTACTCGCTTGCCAAATCTTAGCAAATGAAGACGAAGCCCTAGCACAGCGTATTGACGCCTTCCGTGACGAACAAACGGACACTGTATTGGCTAACCCAGATCCACGAGAGGAGTAACTCATGTCTTCTATTTGGGTACTTGGCGCAGGCCAACTGGGCGCTATGCTAAAACAAGCAGCTAACCCGCTTGGCTTAGATGTAAAGCCAGTCGACATTGAAACAGACGAAGTCCTACCCCTTCAGGCGGACGACATTGTTACCGCAGAGCGGGAAGACTGGCCTGAAACTGCCGCTACAAAACAGCTGGCAGCGCACCCTAATTTTGTAAACCTCAACACTTTTCCTCAGCTGGCTGATCGATTGACGCAAAAGCAATGGATCGACAAACTAGAGCTTGCAACAGCCCCTTGGTTCCCTGTCGAAGCCGATTCTACTGCCACGAAAGCCTATGAAACATTGGGCGAGCGCGTCCTAATGAAACGCCGCAGAGGTGGTTACGATGGCAAGGGCCAATATTGGCTCAAACAAGCTGAAGCCACAGAAATTCCAGATGACTGGAAAGGCTTCGCCATTGCTGAGCAAGCCATCAACTTCGACGAAGAAGTATCCGTTGTCGGCGTACGCGGTAAAAATGGCGAAAAGTACTTTTACCCATTGACTCTGAACCTTCACATCAATGGCATCTTGTACGCGTCCATTTCCCCGTTACAGCGCCTTGAGCACCTTCAGCCTAAAGCAGAAGCCATGCTCGGAAAGCTGATGGATGCCCTAGATTACGTTGGTGTCATGGCCATGGAATGTTTCCGTTGTGGCGACGACCTATTGATCAATGAATTAGCCCCTCGGGTTCATAACAGTGGCCACTGGACACAAGCGGGAGCAAGTGTCGACCAATTTGAAAATCACATCCGTGCTGTAGCAGGACTGCCCTTAGCCCCTGCCGAAATTAAGAACCAAAGCATGATGGTGAACCTAATTGGTGTAGACGTGGATTACAACTGGTTAGCGATCAAAGGCCTAGAGCTGTATTGGTACAAAAAAGAAGTACGCCCTGGCCGAAAAGTAGGCCATCTAAATGCCTGTTCTGGCAATTTAGAAGAACTACAAACCATCCTTAAAGAGCTTAAAACAATGCCCGCGCCTTATGACGAAGCGCTCGCTTGGCTAAGCCAACATTTGCCGTCTCAGGCATAAGGAAAAAGGCTGCCCTAGGGCAGCCTTTTTTCATTCACTTTCCTACCTAAATCTGCAAAGTATTCGCAAATAAAGCAAAGAATGTGCTTGTTTATTATGTAAAATTCCCTAGGATAATAACTATAAAGACGCCAGCTAATCTCCGATAACCAATTAAGCTGGGGCGATAATTCCAAGGAACCTTGAATGAACACACTCGAACTCGACAGCTACGACTGGAAGCTGCTACAAGCCCTACAGGCTAACGCTCGACTTTCAAATGTCGCCCTGTCAGAACAAGTTAATTTATCACCCTCTCAATGCTCTAGACGGCTTCAACGCTTAGAACAAAGCAAGTTAATCGAATCCTATAATACCCAACTCAATACGGCAGAACTCGGTTACCAAGTAACAGCTTTCGTGACAGTAACCCTTGAGAAAGGTAATACCCGTGCACGGAAAAATTTCCAAGAACGAGTCGAACAAATGGACACAGTCCTAGAGTGCTACTCAGTCACCGGCGAATGCGACTACTGGCTAAGAGTGATTGCTCAAAACTTACCTGCCCTCGCTAATTTCCTAAGCGAAGATTTGGCCTACATGGAAGGTGTTCGAGACGCTAGCTCAACCGTTGTCCTGAACAAAGTAAAACAATGTAGCAGTGTCCCATTACCTAGTTAAGAATGGGACACATCCGGTAGGCGTAGAGCAAACACAACCCCTACCAGCGTAATGCACGAATAAATTCCCACAAGCGCCTGCAAACTTAGCACTTCACTCAGTATTCCAAGCGTACTGAGTATCAACAGCAAAATACCAATCGCAGTATTTCCTACCGCGGTATAACTGGTTCGTTTATTACCTTCCGCCATATCCACTAAATAGGTTTTACGGCCCACACGAATGCCCTGATGAAATACCGTTAATAAAAAATAAAATAACGGTAACAACCAAATACTTCCCAGCAGGTCAGGCAGCCAAAAACCAATAGCCCAAAGCAACACCCCAGTAACGCCCCCCATTGCAGAAGCAAACACCAACACCTTACGGCTGGAAACATCAGAAAACCTTCCCCAAAACGGGCCTGATAACAAACCAGCAAGGCCACTGATCACCATAAACAGCGCTAACACCCAAATACTGCTACCAATACTCTGTTCCGCCAACAACACATAATATGGGGCACTCAGAGCGGTTCCTAGAAACATGGCACGGGTGATAACAAAGCGCCTAAATGCCTTGTCTGTTTTAAGCAAAGAAAGTTGCTTCAATACAGCTAGCACAGACAAGTCGGAATTCTCAGTTTCCCCTTTATCCTCGTCTACCTTCGCAAACACAAGGGAAGCCACCAGCCACATAACAGCCCCTAACACCAGCCCCCAGACAAAGTAACCGGATTGATTCCAATCTAGGGCATAGCTAGCCGCCATCAACCCCCCAATACCAACAGTCACTAAACCAGCAGCACTTGCGGAAAGACCTGTTACCTGTCCACGCTGTGCCTTAGGAATAGCCTTACCCAAGACATCTTTATTGGCAACTGAATTCAAGCCCCGAGCAAAACTGAACACCGTCAGCAATAATAGAATCAAAACACCAGCAAGAGCGCCCTCAACTAACGCGGCCACAGCCGCCATACCTAATAAACTACATGCCTGAATCGAGCTGCCGCTCACCCACACCCACTTACGAATACTCAACCGCTTGATAGCATTTGCAATAAACAACTGAGGCAATAGCGAACCTGACTCCCTAATGGGAACCAACCAACCAATTAAAAAAGTTGGCGCACCAACACTGTTCATCAGCCAGGGTAAAGTGACTTTTGGATTGACCAAAGCATCGCCGATGTTCGTTAGGAATTGAGCAAAAATAAGCTTCAAAAAATTCTTAGCGGTCTTAGAATCCGTATTATCATTTTGAGTTTTAACAATTCGCCGATAGAGAAGCACAGGCCAATGGGGTTGAGACATTCATTACTCCGCAGCACTAAATAGATAGATGTAATTGATATCCATAAGATAATAGCATGCGACATGACAGATAAATGCCAAGCATGACGAACAAAATGCGCATGCTAGCCACTTAATGTGCCCTCCCCTTTTTTAAAAGGAAGGCTAGGATGGGGATCGTACTCATAGGGGTCAGATCCTAATCCTGTTAGCGGCTACTAGAGACTAATGTATGTAAAGGGATCTGACCCCTTTATAGAAGCGGACTCACGCACTGAGGTCTCAGGTTCCTTCCCCTTTCTAAGGGGAAGGCTAGGATGGGGTTAATCGCTTTTTTAAACAAGCACAAAAAAAGCCCTGACCATCGCTGATCAGGACTTCGTATTTGAAGCTTGACGACGACCTACAATGATCTGACGCTGCGCGTCATCCCCTGCGGGCATCCTTCGGATGTCTGCCACTGGCTCCTACGGAGCATGGTGTCATCACATGGATCCATTGTAGTGGACAGACAGGTGACGTGATTCAAAACGAAAAAACCCCGCCCTGCTTCGCAGGACGGGGTTCTTTTCATTTGAAGCTTGACGACGACCTACTCTCACATGGGATCTCCCACACTACCATCGGCGATGGCGCTTTTCACTTCTGAGTTCGGGATGGGATCAGGTGGTTCAACGCCTCTATGATCGTCAAGCAAACTGGTACATGCTTGAACAAACAGGGTTTACTCTATTCAACCGCTCATTTGCTACAGCATAGAATCTAGTATGCTATCTAAAAAAGCCCTGACCATTTCTGATCAGGGCTTCGTATTTGAAGCTTGACGACGACCTACTCTCACATG
>NZ_JBHTMN010000002.1:0-143635 GCF_042679525.1 Rhodanobacter aciditrophus | reverse complement strand
GTCGTCAAGCTTCAAATACGAAGCCCTGATCAGAAATGGTCAGGGCTTTTTTGTGCTTGTTTAAAAAGCGATTAACCCCATCCTAGCCTTCCCCTTAGAAAGGGGAAGGAACCTGAGATGCCTGCGTTAAAAGGGGTCAGATCCCTTTACGTACATCAGTTTCAAGTAACCACTGACAGGATAGGGATCCGACCCCCATCCTAGCCTTCCCCTTAGAAAGGGGAAGGGACACGAAATACCTGCGTTAAAAGGGGTCAGATCCCTTTACGTACATCAGTTTCAGGCAATCCCTTTACGCACATCAGTTTCAAGTAACCACTGACAGGATAGGGATCCGACCCCTACGAGTCCGAACCCCACCCTAGCCTTCTCCTTTAAAAGGAGAAGGAACCTGTGAGCTCAATTAATGTGCTGCATTTGCTTGTATTGGAGCTAAAACAGTTCGCTCAAGGCTCGACTTACGAAAATGATTTGTTTTTGTAACTTTGGTTCGTCATTCGCGTTTTATATAGAGAGTTTTCCTCGAATTTAGGTCCATTTTTGCTTTAGCAAGAGGTGTTATGAAATAAAGTTTCATAATTCCGCTGTTTGTGTGTAGGACTCCACTCTAAAGAGGTATAAAATTCGCGCATCAAATTTTTGGGCTTTTACATTTACGAACTGAGGTTATTGAGATGCCGGCTGTACTGGAGTACATCCTGATTGGCTTAGCGGTTGTCGCTTTGCTAGGGGTGGTGTTAGAAGATGTTATTCATGTTAATAAAGCGAAGGTGACGCTATTTTTAGGCACTTTTTCTTGGGTGCTTTTGTATGTGTTTCATTCAAATACACCTGAGCAAGGAGAAGCGGTTGCGAGGGGGTTTGAGGAGAACGTTGCTGAGATAGCAAGTCTATGGTTGTTCCTGGTGGCAGCAATGACGTTCGTTGCTTATTTAAACAAGAAGGGAATGATTGAAAACGTTATTCACTTGTTTATGCTAAAGCGTATCAGTGAAAGAGCCTTGCTGTTTTTAACGGCAATTTTCTGTTTCATATTCTCTTCGCTAGCAGACAATATCACAGCGACCTTGGTGTCGGTTACTTTGATTCTATCGCTTAATTTGTCCACTAAGAAAACCGTGCGTTTTGCTACTTTGGTTGTGTTCGCGGTGAACTCAGGCGGTGTTTCTTTGATTACTGGTGATGTGACGACGCTGATGATCTTCCTTGAAGATAAGGTCGATATTCTAGATTTGATGATGTTATCAGCGCCTGCCTTTATCGCGGTTATGCTGTTAGCTGTTCTGCTCAGCAGAGGAATGAAGGAAACCGTTGAGATCAGCATCACACGTAATGAAGTCCGTAGTGTGGATTTATTAATTGGTGCGGCCTTCCTATGTACTATTGTCAGTACAATTGTTGCTAACGTTCTGTTTAATATTCCCCCTGTTTTGATGTTCCTATTGGGGATGGCGACTATGTTCTTGATTGCTCGTTTCTTTGATGCGGATGAAAAAGAAGAGCAGTCCATTCTGGAATATATTCGTGTTATTGAGTTTGAGACGTTGTTGTTCTTTTTGGGCATATTGTTGCTCGTGGGTATGCTCAAAGAAATCGAAGTATTAGACTCGATTGTACGTATGTATGAAATCTTGCCGCCATCTATTGCCAATTTCTTGATGGGGGTTTTGTCCTCTGCCATCGACAACGTGCCTCTGACGGCAGCTCTTCTAAAAGCTGGCATTGTCATGACTGAAGCGGAATGGCTGGGTCTGACTTATGCGGTGGGCGTGGGTGGTTCCTTGCTTGTCATTGGTTCTGCTGCGGGTATTGTTGCGATGAGTAAGGTAGATGGGCTGACGTTTGCTTCTTATGCTCGTTATAGCTTGGTGCTTTTGTTGGTGTATAGCATAGGTTATGTCGCTTCTATGGCCTTAGCCCAGTTAGTGCTTGGATAATTAGGCTATCCTGTCGATTTTTAAAAGGCACCTATTGGGTGCCTTTTTTGTATCCATTTGTATCCATTGCTATTAATTTTTTAAAAGTGGCCTGACAATTGAATGATTATAAGGACTCGCTTTGATATCGATTTTCATTCAAAAATTAATCGGTTTTGTCATCTGAATGATCAAGTTTGGTGCGTAAGCGTGATGTAGACAGGATATTGGAGCGCATATGATTGATGTTGGTTGGCTTTTAATCTCGGCCTCATTAGTGTTTTTAATGCAAGCTGGGTTCTTGTGTTTAGAAAGTGGTCGCATCCGAAGTAAGAACAGCATTAACGTTGCTGCCAAAAACATTTCTGATTTTATTCTCTCCTCTGCAATTTTTAATCTCGTCGGTTTTGGTTTGATGTTTGGCCTCTCTCAAGGGGGCTTATTTGGAACATCAAATTTCCTTTTTGGCGATGGGGCGTCTTCTACCTCTATTGCCTTTTTCTTCTTCCAAATGATGTTTTGCGGTACCGCTGCGACCTTGGTTTCTGGAGCCGTGGCCGAGCGAATGACCTTTACGGGTTATCTGGCGATCACGGTTGTGTTGAGTGCCTTAATTTATCCTATTGTGGGCCATTGGGCTTGGAATGGCATTTATTCGGAAAATAATACGTCAGGTTGGTTGGAGTCCTTAGGCTTTATTGATTTCGCTGGCTCCACTGTCGTGCATTCCGTGGGGGGGTGGGTTGCTCTGATTGCGGTATTGCTGATTGGGCCCCGCTTACGACGCTTTGATAAGGGGATTTATTTACCTCAAGGGAGTAACTTGCCTCTTGCTGGGCTTGGGGTGCTGTTAATTTGGTTAGGCTGGATTGGCTTTAATGGTGGCAGCACTTTAGCGTTAAACGATGACGTACCTGGAATTCTACTGAATACTTTTGTGGCGGCCGTATGGGGTGGGATTGCCTCCAGTGCTTTTGTCTTGGTTCGGAAAGGCTTTATTGATGTTTCTCAGATCTTAAATGGTGTGATTGCAGGCTTAGTGGGTATTACTGCGGGTTGTCATGTGGTGTCTGTGAGTGGTGCGATTATCATTGGTATTGTGAGCGGTATGCTAACCGTGGTGGGCAGTGGCTTTATGGAGCGCTGGAAGCTGGACGATGCTTTAGATGTCGTACCTGCGCATTTATTCGCAGGGATTTGGGGGACTGCTGCCGTAGCGTTATTTGGTGATTTGGAGGTGATAGGCACGGGATTAAGCCGATTAGAGCAGCTTGGAGTTCAACTTATAGGGATTGGTTCTGTTGGTCTATATTCTTGTCTAATAGCGTATGTGTCATTGAAGTGCATAGGGCTGTTTGTGTCCCTACGAGTGAGCGTTGAGGATGAAGAGAAAGGACTGAATGTTTCTGAACATCAGGCGACTACGGAGCTCATTGATTTGCTGAATTCTATGCAGTATCAGGAGGATGAAGCAGACTTCTCACGTCGTGTCCCGGAAGAGCCATTCACCGAAGTTGGGCAAATCGCCAAGCAATATAATCAGGTGATTGACCGAGTAAACCAAGAAATCTCTGAGCGTGACCAGGCTTTGTTTTGGTTTAAAGAAAGTGAGATGCGCAAGTCGGCTATTCTTAATTCCTCAATGGATTGCATAATTACCATAGACGCCTATGGCAATATCATGGAATACAACCCCGCTGCAGAGCGTACCTTTGGTATGTTGAAGCGACAGGTTCGGGGGAAAAGTTTTATCGAGCTATTTGTACCCCCTAAAGACAGGGAAGAAATCAGTAATAGTTTGGATACGGGCTTTTCATCTTCCAAAGGATGGGTCTTGAATCGACGTAACCACTTTCAGTTGCAGCGCGGCCGAGATCAGTCTTTTCCTGTGGAAATAGCCATAACGAAAGCTTTAAATGATGATGGGGGCTTTCAAGAGTTTACCCTTCACATTCGTGATGTGACCCGCCATGTGAAGCTGCAACAGCGACTTCGCTTCTTAGCTTACAGCGACCCTCTGACTAATTTGTATAATCGTACTTACATGAATGAACAGCTTGAGCGTTCGTTGAGGAATGGTACGGGTGAGCCGGTCGCTTTGCTTTTCTTAGACTTAGATAAATTTAAGATCATAAATGACACATTAGGTCACAAGGCGGGTGATGAGCTGTTATGTGAGGTGGCTGTTAGGTTGAATAATGCGGTAGCACTCTCAGATGTCATTTCTCGTTGGGGGGGAGATGAGTTCTTGATCATGATGACGGAGGATGTGACAGAAGATCGCGTCAGCTCGCTGGCAATGGCTATCTTAGAGAGCATGCGAGAGCCCGTCACCTTGACAGACAAACCTGTCAATGTGGCCACGAGTATCGGTATGGCGATTTCCACCCCTGACATTACTGCTGAAAAGTTAATCCAACAGGCGGATATGGCCATGTATTGGGCTAAGCAGAACGGTCGCGACAACGCAAAGTTCTATGAACCTCATATGGCTGAAAAGGTTTCAGGCCAGTTTCAGTTTGAGCAGGAAATTAAAGAAGCGCTTGATAGTCATCAAATGTTCTTAGTCTATCAACCCCAAGTGGACAGTAGTAGTGATCGCATTTTTGGCTTAGAAGCTCTGATTCGCTGGCAGCACCCAGAAAAAGGGTTAGTCTCTCCGGCAGAGTTTATTCCTGTTGCGGAAGAATCTACCTTGATTAACAAGATCGGCGAATTCGTGATTGATAGCGTCCTACGTCGTCTCTCTAAGTGGCAGCAAGACAAGGTTGATGTGGTCCCTGTAGCGGTCAATATTTCTGGACGTCATCTCATCTCAGAAGGTTTTCCGCAGTTTATAGAGCGCTCCTTACGCCATTATAAAGTGGATGGCCGCTGGTTAAAGATTGAAATCACCGAGGGGGTCTTTATTCATGATGTTCATGAGAGTATCGAGATCATGAGCGCGTTAAAAACCTTGGGTGTTGAAATCTCGGTGGATGACTTTGGGACAGGGTATTCCTCTTTGCACTACCTCAAAATGCTACCTCTGGATATTTTGAAGATCGATCAGTCATTTGTACTGGAGAGTGGTGATGGGGCAGAGGGAGATAAAATCTGTGAGGCGATTATTCAGCTGGCACAGAATCTGGACTTACAGGTCATCGCTGAGGGTGTTGAGACAGAGCTTCAGGCCAAAGTATTAAATGATTTGGGCTGTAATCTGCATCAAGGCTTTTATTACTTCCGTCCAGAAAGCGAAGAGACTGTTGGCGAACGCTTACGCCAACAGTCAAAAAGATTAGCTTAATCTTCTGTATCAGGTGCTTGACGCTCTTTAGCTCGAGGCATCAGCTCCTGACGGCTTGTTCTAGGGATGGCCGGAGTATTGTGGTGCAAGGCCACCTTGGCTACCATGTTTGCAGCGACTGGAGCTGTGATGAGCAGAAACAAGGTAATCAATAGTTCTGCAACAGATAAGCTACCTTGACGCAGGGAATGATAAATCAAAGACGATAGCAGCACGCCTGTGATGCCTAACGTCGTAGCTTTAGTTGGCCCGTGAAGGCGGGTAAAAATATCCGGTAAGCGCGCTAGGCCAATAGACCCTACTAGCAAGAAAATCCCACCCACTAATAACAGAGCCGTAATTACTAATTCAGTCATAAAACTCATTTTAGGCTCCTTACTCTATGATGTCGCCGCGAAGTAGATATTTACAAAGGGCGGATGTACTCACAAAACCAAGCATCGCGATAAGCAACGCGGCTTCAAAATATAAGCTAGTGCCCGCATAAATCCCGTACAGCATGATCAAAGCAATGGCATTAATGTACATGGTATCTAGCGCTAAAATCCGATCGGCTACATGGGGGCCCACAAGCAGACGCCAAAGATTTAAAAAGAGCGCAATACAAATACAGATGGTGACGAAAAACAACGCCCAACTTAGCATCCTAGGATCTCCTTTATGGGGCGCTCGTAGCGCTGTTTGATTTCATTGATCAACTCCTGCTCATCGGTTAGATGTAGTGCATGAACATAGAGCCACTTCTTATCTTCAGACACTTCCGCACTGACGGTGCCCGGAGTAAGAGAAACCGTACTGGCGAGTAAGGTAATGCCCACATCTGAAGATACCTCTAAAGGGACGGCGATGAAGCCAGGCTCTAACTTACGTAATGGGCCAACAACCAGCAAAGCCACTTGGAAATTCGCTTTTAAAATATCGCCTAAAACCAAAAAGAAATAGCGTACAGCTAACCAAGGCTTTTTAAGCTTAGGGTGCTCATCACGCATGCTATTCACAAGCAAAGGAATGGAAATAGCAAAAAAGGCTGCCAGCAATATATGTCCAGGGTGAATGGAGTTATTCAGCAATAACCAAACAACAAACAGCAAGATGCTATGGAAAGGCATTGGGAAGAAAGCCATATTATCTACCTCCTTCTACAAGTGGACTGGTCAACAGCGCATCGACTGATAAGCTAGGATCGTGCAAGAAGGCTGCAGCAGAGTCCGCTAGCTCCGCCATAGGACCAGCGAACAAAGCAAGCAATGGCGACGCAATCAGTAGCATCACGACGCCAATCCATTCACCCACATGGATGACTTGTTTCTCATCGCTCTGTTTTTGATTTGCTTTGCGCCAGAATAAGGTTGTGCCTGCTCGAGACAAAGCAATCAGAGCCCCCAGACTGCTTAACAACAGAACTGGCCAAACCCAAACGTGCTCAGCGGCAGATTGGGTCGCCTGCAGAATCATGACTTTACCGATAAAACCTGAGAAGGGCGGCATGCCAATAATGGCAATGGCAGCGATGGCAAAAAAGATCCCTAAGAAAATAGGATTATCCATGCCTTTGGCCACAACAAAGCGGTCTTCAGCTTTGCCTCGTTGACGCGAAATCATGTCTGCCAACAAGAACATACCGCCAGCCACTAAAGTACTGTGAACCATATAGTAGACGGCTGCACTGGTAGCGGCTTCGTTTTGCAAAGCGGCACACACTAATAAAGAGCCTGCGGACAAAATAACCAAGTTCGCGTTCAGCAGTTTTAGACCTGGGCTTGCTAGTGCGCCAATGGTGCCGATGGCAATGGTTAATAGTGCCAATGGCCAGATCCACGATTGGGCAATATTCGCTAACTCCCCAGCCTCATCACCGAATACCACATTGTGGATGCGCAAAATGCTGTAGATACCGACTTTCGTCATAACCGCAAAGATGGCTGCCACAGGTGCGCTAGCGCTTGAATAGGTTTTTGGAAGCCAGAAATGCAAAGGCAACATGGCAGACTTGAGACCAAACACGACCAATAGCAACAAGCCACCGATCTTGGCAAGAATTGCCATACTGCCAGATAGCTCTGAAATTTTCTGAGCCATATCGGCAATATTTAGGGTGCCGAGAGTGCCGTACAGAATCCCTAGGCCAAACAAAAACACACTTGAGCCCACCAAGTTTAGAATGACGTAATGCACCGTAGCTTGGGTCTTTTGTTTGCCGCCTCCGTGAACAAGCAAGGCATAAGACGCAATGAGCAAGACTTCAAAGAATACGAACAGGTTAAAAACGTCACCGGTTAGGAAGGCGCCATTGATGCCCATGATTTGAAACATAAACAAGGGATAAAAGTATCCCCCTGCACGGTCGTGGCTACCTGTGGAGTAACTCAAGGCTCCCAAACCTAGGAAAGTGGTTAAAGCCACCATGACGCTGGACAGAGGGTCTGCTACGAGAACAATCCCAAATGGCGGTTGCCAGCCTCCTAAAATGTATTGGGTAACCCCATTCGTTTGAATGTCATACACCAACCAAAAGGCCACAAACACCTGCAAAACAGCCGATAGTAGAGCAAGTAATCGTTGACGTTGTATCGTTCCCGAAAAAGGCGGCAACAGTAACAGCGCACCCGTAAACAAAGGGAGTAATACGGGTAAAATACTTAGGTGTTGTAGCATCTAGCGCTGCCCTCCAGACTTCTGGCGTTGTTGCTCCTGACGTGTGGTGGGTGTTCTACCATCCACATGATCGTTACCCAAATCTGCCCGGGCACGCATCGCTAAGATAACGGCGAATGCCGTCATGGCAAAACCGATAACGATAGCGGTCAACACCAGCGCTTGAGGGAGAGGATCTCCATAGCTATCAGACATACCCAATACAGCAGCGGCGTCTAGCTTCAAGCGTCCGCTAGCAAACAAGAAAAGGTTCACTGCATAAGATAAAAGGGTCAGACCCACAACCACAGAGAAGGTGCGTCCCCGAAGTGTTAAAAAAATACCGCAGGCTGTCATCAGCCCGACACAAAAAGCGTAGATACCTTCCATTTACGCGTCCTCCTCAAAAACCGGGCGCTCGCTGGTTGTTAATTGTCCTAGGTTCGCCAAAATCAACATAGTTGCGCCAACCACTGTTAGGTACACGCCCAAATCAAATAGCATGGCACTTGCCAACTCAAATTTGCCAATAACAGGTAAGTAGAAGTAATCAAACCAAGAGGTTAAGAAAGACTCTCCAAAGAACCAGCTGCCTAAACCTGTCAGTGCTGCGATACCGATCCCTGAGCCAATCATAATCTGATAATCCAGCTTCAGACGGTCCTTGATCCAATCAACACCGTGGGCCACATACTGCTGTACAATGGCCACCGAAGTAATCAAACCAGCGATAAAACCACCACCAGGCATATTATGCCCGCGAAGGAAAATATAAGCCGATACTAACAGCGCCAAAGGTAACAAGCTTTGGGAAATCACCGCCAGCATCAGTGGATGACGATCCGTTGACCAGGGGCGGCCATGATCATCACTGGTCGGCATAAACAATCGCATACGGGCGATCAGCTTAAAGATACCCAGTGCTGCGATCCCCAGTACCGTGATCTCACCCAAGGTATCGAAACCACGAAAATCGACCAAGATCACATTGACCACGTTGGTTCCACCGCCACCCGTTTTACTGTTTTCGGTGAAGAAGGTAGAGATCGAATCCAATGGGCGAGTCATTAGGGCATAAATCACCGTGCCCACAATACCCCCAACCATTGCTGAGATCCCCAAGTCTCGAACTACGCGGCGAGGGCTTGATTCCTTAGGTGTTTTTTGAGGCAAAAAGAATAACGCCAACATCAGCAAGATAACCGTCACGACCTCTACTGATAGTTGAGTCAAAGCTAAGTCTGGTGCGGAGAATTTGGCAAACGCCAATGACACGATTAACCCCACAACAGAGAGCGTCAACAGAGCAACCATGCGACGACGATGCCATACAACCGTTGCCAGAGAACCAATTGCAAGGAGCACGGCACCCGTTATGGATAAAGCATCCACTGGGATTTCAGGTCGACGCCCTGCTGTCGTATTCAAATCTAACAATGGGTAAGCGCTGACGATAATGGTGAAGCTTAATACAAAATAGATGTATCTCTGCAGAGAACCATTTTCGAATAGATTAATGAACTTCTGACACCAGGTGACGCCCCCTTGGATAATGTACTCAAATACCAACTTAGGGTCATTTGCGGGGAATTGGGCCTGAAATTTAAACAAGTGTTGGCGGTTGTAGTACACCAAAAGACCGCCAAAGAAAGCGATAAAGCTCATAAGCAGTGGCATATTGAAACCATGCCAGATAGACAAACTGTAATCAGGCACAGGACTATTCAAGGCCGAGAAAGACGCGCTGTAAAGCAAATCACCTACGACCAAGCTAGGTAGAATACCCACTAGCAAACACAGGGCTACCAAAATCTCCACGGGGACGCGCATGTAGCGTGGTGGCTCATGGGGCGTTTTTGGAAGATTAATCGGTTCGCCATTGAAAAACACATCGTGGACAAAGCGAGTGGAGTAAGCCACGGACAAGACACCACCCAAGGTCGCCAACACAGGTACCATCCAAGATAGGGAACCCAGCGCCCCTTGATGTAAGGTCTCAGTGAAGAACATCTCTTTTGATAAGAAACCATTTAGCAGTGGAACCCCAGCCATCGCTGATGCGGCCACCATTGCCAAGGTAGCGGTATAGGGCATGTATTTCCACAGGCCATTGAGTTGGCGCATGTCACGGGAGCCAGACTCATGGTCGATGATCCCCGCCGCCATAAACAAAGACGCCTTAAAGGTGGCATGGTTAATTATATGGAAGATGGCCGCCACAAGGGCTAAATCTGAGCCCATGCCCAACAGTAGAGTAATAAGCCCTAGATGACTGATAGTGGAGTTGGCCAGCAAACCTTTAAGATCGTGCTGAAACAGGGCTAAGTAACCGCCTAATAGGAAGGTGGCCAGGCCAGTCATACTTACGATTAGGAACCACAGTTCTGTACCCGCCAAAGAAGGGTAAAAGCGTGCCATCAAGAAAATACCTGCTTTAACCATGGTGGCGGAGTGCAGGTAGGCACTAACAGGAGTGGGTGCCGCCATGGCATTGGGCAGCCAGAAATGGAATGGGAACTGGGCGGATTTTGTAAATGCACCAAGCAGAATCAGCACCACAATAACAGGGTAAAGCTGGTGAGCACGGATCAAATCGCCACTGTCTAATACGGTTTGGAGCTCAAAGCTACCCACCACATTACCTAAGATCAGCAAGCCCGCAAGTAAGAATAAACCGCCAGCGCCTGTGATCGTCAGGGCCATACGCGCGCCTTTACGGGCATCGCTCTTGTGTCCCCAGAAACTGATGAGCAAGAAGGAGCTGATGCTCGTCAACTCCCAAAACATCCAAATCTGAATGAGGTTGTCAGACATCACCACGCCAAGCATGGCAAACATGAACAGAATCAGATAAGAGTAGAACTTACCCATATTGTCTTTTTCAGACAGGTAGTAACGGGCGTACAGAATAACTAAAAGACCAATCCCAAGGATCAGCAAAGAGAATAGAAAAGACAGGCCATCTAAACGAAAAGCCAGATTTAGGCCAATGCTTGGCACCCAATCTAAGGCCGCTTGAAAGCGCTGCCCGTCGAGAATAGCCGGCGCTAGCTGAAGTATCAAAAATAGTGCGATTGCAGGCAGTGCTGCTGTCCAAAAGGCGCAAGCTGTTCGACTATATCGGGCGCTGCACAGCGGAACTAAGGTTCCCAACAAAACGAGTAGGGGAATGCATAGTAGAGTGTTCAACGGATCTGCTCCTTTGTAGCAATGTATTCAGGGCAGCCGATAAAAAGCCGATCCCTCGTCTCCGATTTTAAGCGATACCATACAAATCAGACGCTTAATGTTCAATATCTTGTAAGGATAGCGTGATATTGCAATATTTACTGCAAAAAAGTACATGAAAAAAGTAACAAAATTAATGTGTTGCATACACGCTAAAAAGCGCTAGGTGGTGCCCAGCGCTGCTCAAATAGACAGAGTTGAGGTGGGGAAGTTCAACCTTCTTTAATTTCTTCGAGTAGAGCTTCTATGTTTTGAACCACTTGGAGGCTGGCACCTTCCATCTTCTCTAAATGTTGTAGCATCACCTTGCCTTGTCCAGCCATTGCGGCTTGAACGGCTGCGCGTCCAGAGTCGTGAACCAATTTATGGGGCGCTTCAATGGCTTTAAAGTTACGAGACTGTTGGAAATGCTTTTGCCCATATCCTTGGTAGTACCATTTACCTAGGCGACATTCAGTGTGAGCATTCACTTCTTCAGCAAAGTCCTGCTTATCGATTTTAGTGTAAACTTGGTTTTTCCAAACGGAGTGGTCCAGCTTCACAGTATCAAGGAAGGCTTGTGTCGCAGCCAATTTAATGACGTTTTGCATTTGTTCTGAGGTGTTAATCACACTTCCAACAATACTGTCGATTTGACCGGCTGATGTGGCCACATCTTCAGCGCTAGACTGATTCTTGTCTACTATGGTTTTGATCTGTTGGGTTTGCTCCAGCACCTTGCGCACCAAATCCTCGACTTGCTCACTGGCGGCATGGGTTTTACTGGCGAGATTGCGTACTTCATCTGCAACGACTGCGAACCCTCGGCCCGCTTCGCCTGCGCGAGCTGCTTCAATAGCGGCATTTAATGCCAATAGGTTGGTTTGATCAGAAATTTCCTGGATGCTGGACACTAATTGACTGATACCACTAGCGGTTTTATCCAGTACATTGGCGGCGTCCATACTGGAGCTGGCTTCTTGATTAATAATCTGGGCTCGGTCATTGAGACGAGAAAGGGCGTTTCGGGTTTCGCTAAATAATGAATCAACTTCTTTCAGCTTCTTGCGCTCGTCGATAAGGGTTTCAGCACTTTCCGCTAAGCCTTGTCGAATGGAGCCTAGCATCTCTCCGCCTTTGAGTTGGTAACTAAGAAGCTCGTTACACAAATCATCCTGTTGGTTTTGTTCTGATTGCTGGGACACTCGATGCAGCTCGGACTCTAGAGAGGCAATGCGTTGCGCATTTTCCTCTCGCTCTGACTGAAGCTGCTGTTCAAGTTCAGCGATTCGCTGCTTATACCCTTGAAAAAACATCTTAACTTCTACTCCGTATGGCGACACAAGCGCTAGGGGCTTAATTGAAAGTAACCATAGGATAAAAGTTATTTATGATGGATGTGTGGTGTTTTTGTAATCAGATATAAAAAACCTGCTCTCGATCAATTATTGGGAGAGCGAGAGCAGGAATGGGTAGATTATTAAAGCCAAGAGAGAGTGGTTAACCAAAGAACATCCACATGATGCTGTGCTCAGAGCCCATGCTCCAGAGTAAAACCACCACAGCCAGCATGAACTCTAAAACCAAAACGCCTATGCCCAAGGTGCCGCTAGACAAAATAAAACCTTCTTTATGACTGATACCTAAGAAACTAGGGGTGCCTTTATAAAGAAGATAGCCCGTGTAGGCTACGCCTAATACTAATGCCAACGTGCAAAGCCAGATGATGGGGTAGAGGGCAAACAGGCCACTTAGAAACATTGGTGTCGCAATATAGCCTGCAAACACTATGCATTCAGAGCGACTTGGGCGGTGGGAGTGACTGCGGGCTAGGGCATGAATCACAGATCCAACCGCAGCAACGGCCGCTAAAATGATCCCATAGAACAGCACCCCAAGACCCAAGGCGGTCATGGTAGACAGCTTAATGGCTTCTTCACCATTGAGTGTCCAGCCAACTTGTGTCGTGCCGATAAAACTACTGACTACCGGGATAGCCGCCAGAATCAGTACGTGGTGTGCATACATATGACTAACGGATTCGTGCTCTTTATTGATTTCTCGCCATTCTCTATCAGGGTGATGGATTAAGCCCCATACATGATTGATCATGGATACCTCCTCGCTGCGCGTCAGCTGTGAGACATGGATTTCAAAAATGCTTAAATTGACAGTGGTCAATCTCAGTATAGATACATACGGAGGATCTGGCGGATCGGGTAATAATAATTTCTTATAAACAGAAAATGTTTAGATGAAGCCTTTATAAAGAAACGGGGAGTAGAGCACAGACGCTCGTTTGGGCATACCGTCAGCGTCAAAAGCAGCTAGCACAGGATATAAAAAAAGGCCGCTCACAGGTGAGCGGCCTTTTCGATGATTGGTGGAGATGGGGGGAGTCGAACCCCCGTCCGCCAGTCCTCTGCCATCGGATCTACATGTTTAGTCTCTTCTACTTTTTGACTGTTTACCGCCCGAAGGACAGGGTGTAACCAGCGAGCCTGTTTGATCTTAGATCCTTATCCCCAGGCAGGGCATCGGATAGCATCTCGTAATTTATGATACTGCGGAATCCCGGGCTACAAGCAACCTGGGGGCAGCACACTAGCAGGTTATTAAGCTGCTAGAGCGTAGTTTTCGTCGTTTGCGACTATATAATTGATACATGTGGATTTACGAGATCACGTATCACTCTCGACATGCACCTCAGGTTTTGTAACCGGCGTCGAAACCATGTCATCCCCGAAGTTGCGACCATTCTAACGGAATTTGTGCCGCTTCGCTAGGCGTCGAATGCGACTAACATGCGGTAATAAAAGAGGAAAGTAGTCTGCCAGGTAGGCAGACTACTTCTTTAGTGGTTGTTAAGCGTCGCTGTTTTATTGAGCTTGCCAATGGGATGCGGTCATAAAGAAGCGAACGGTTTCTTCATGTAAAAGGTTTTCATCCACATCTAACGGGAAGTAGCTTAGCTTCACAATGACGGTCTCGGTAGATGGGTCTACAAAGATGAATTGTCCTTGTAAGCCAATCGCGGAAAACGCCGGTGTTTTGGAGAAGGTCCACCACTGGTAGCCATAATCAATAGGTTCACTTTCATCGCCCGCTGGGCGAGCGGAATCTAAGACCCATTGTTCAGGTACGATTTGTTTACCGTTAACTCGGCCTTTATTTAGGATCATTTGGCCAATCCGAGCAAAGTCTCGCAGTGAAGCATTAAAGCCTGCACCACTGAACTCACGACCGACACCGGGTTCTCCATCCATAATAAAAAAACCATCCTGTTCTGCGCCGAGTGGCTCCCACAATTTTTCAGCCATATAATTTGAGATGTTTGTGCCACTAACTCGTTCGATCAGTAAGCCGAGTACGGCGGTGTCGATTGTTTTGTACGCAAATACTTTTCCGGGTTGTGATGAGCGACCAATGGTTTTGGCGACATCAACAAAGCGTACGACATTTTTAATTAGCGCTTCGATGTGGTTTTTGCTGGCTACGCTCATTGTGTGGAAGTCATAACTTTCCACATAATCTACCCCAGAGCGCATTTCTAGTATTTGTTTAATGGTCACACCGTTGTATGCACCGGGTTTTAGTTCTGGCAGGTATTCGGTAATGTCCTGTTCGATGGATTGGATTAGACCGTCCTCAACCGCAATCCCGATTAGGATAGAGGTGATGGATTTGGTCATCGACCAGCCCATGAATTTGGTATCTGGAGTTGAGTGGTTGTGGTATTTCTCGTACACCACTTTTCCTTGTTTAATGATCATCATGGCATTGGTGTAGGTACGATCTAAAAACTCTTCTGGAGTTAAAGTTTCACCGCCCATTTCATAGGTAAAGTCCAGTGGCGCTAGTTGATAATCTAGGGCGCTGGGCTGTCCTGATTTTGGTACTTTGCGCGTGGTATATAGCATGTCCATTTGGCGGAACATGACGGAGTTAACCTGTTTGTCATTCATATGCCAGCGCGCATTTTGAATCGCGATGGGTACGCTGGATGGGGCGCCGACTTGCTCTAAAATAGGCTCTAACATTAATCCTGTTGGATTAGATGCTGGACGTGTAGTGTCCACAACAGGGGTGTCCGTGACATCGCGGTTTGGCATGTCTGCATTGATTGGCATAAATTGCTCCACATAAAAAAGTAATGACTATGTATCGGGTGTTAATGAGTGGTTCGACACGTTTTACATAGGGCATTGCCAATTCTATAGACTGGCAAGCAATTCAGACTTTGTGTGGAAATACGAGGTCTTTCCGTCATCACTGGTTGTCCGAGATTAGTTAAGTATCCAAGGTTTTAGCAATGCGCTAATCAGTTCGCGCAAATGCAAAACCAGTTCTTCGCGTGTGGCGAAATGTCCGCCAACGTATTCCTGAAATTCATGAGCACTGATGCAATAAATGATGCTGGCAACTTGCTCAGTTGGGCAGTCGGGCGAGAGCTGTTGACTGTTAATCATTTTGTCAAAAGCACGCAGCATTTGTTGTGAGTAAAAACTACGCTCAGATTCCAATCCTTCAATCCGGTCATGCTCTTCAGGCAAGAGTAATGACGCGGCTAATATTTCACGCCACATGTGTATGTCGATGGCTTCGTTTTCAGGGTGTAGTGCACCTAAGATGATGTTGCTGAGATACACCACGGGATCATCTGATGGCATTTCAATCATTCGATCAATGGCTTCGGCGGTTAATTCCCTTTCATCTGCGAGTAAACCAAGCAGGACAGATTGCTTCGATTCGAAGTAGTTATAAAACGTAGCAATCGAGACATCGGCCTTTTTACGAATTTTGGTAATGGTGGCTTTTTCGTATCCCAATTCAGAGATCAGTGAGCGCGCCGCATTCAAAATGTTGCGGTGAATGGTTTTAGCTTTGAGCTGACGCTTACTTAAAGTCTCAGTTTCCTGATTACTTCCACTCGCTTTTGACGTGGTCATTTTGACTCCCATAAAAAACTAAAAATAGAATGCATTCTGCCTATTGTTTAAAAATAGAATGTGTTCTAGTATTTTTAGTGTAACGCATTCTACTTTTTATTACTAATGAAAATCGAGGCACACATAACAATGAGTCAACATATCGAGAAAGCATTGATGGCACCAGATGATTCTGGCCGTTTCCAAGTGGAGCTGGCGTTCCGCGTTTATGTCGAACTAGGCCCGACAGAAGACATGGGTAAAACCCATGACGGGTGTCGTAAGAATTACCCCATTACAGGGGGCTACTTTAAAGGTCCAAATATTTCTGGGGTTGTGATTCCAGGTGGCGCAGATGTGTCATTAGAGCGCAATGATGGTGTGGCGGAGATTGGTGCCGTATATCGACTAAAAGCGGATAACGGGCAAATTATCCTGATTGATAATCAAGGTATTTGGCGATCGGCGCAGCCTGAAGACGGCTCAAAAGACGGACATTATCTACGTACTAACCCCAAATTTATCGCTCCAGAAGGTCCACACGATTGGCTAAATAAAAGCATGTTTATTGGCACAGTTGATGACTTTGAGGGGGAGAACACCCTCATCGTTTCCATGTATCGCGTATCGGGAAGTTGATACTCATTTATTAAACCGACATAACAAATTGAATCGCAAAAAAGGAACACAAATGATGAAAAAAATTAAAAGCGTTTCACTGTCTGTCCTGCTGTCATTAACGACGCTACCTGCCATGGCCAAGGACGACACATTACATTTATACAGTTGGGCCGGAATTTTTGATAAGCAGGTATTAGACGGTTTCACCGAGCAAACAGGCTATAAAGTACAACAAGATAACTACAGCTCTGACGCCATGTTGGAAACCAAGTTGCTGTCAGGGCAAGCTGGATACGACATCGTAATACCTTCCGCTGTGCCGTATTTGCAACGGGAAATTGCCGTAGGTGCCATGCAAAAGTACGACCCGGCGAAAGTGCCGAATATGAAAAACCTCAATATTGAAATGCGCTATTTGCTGCGACAGTCCGATCCGACTTTAGAGTACGCAGCTATTGCTGCATGGGGCAGTACAGGACTCGGTTTGAATAAGAAATTGATCGGCCAGCATTTGGATTTAAGTACCGCTCCAACCAATAGCTGGGGCTTGATATTTGAGCCGCAGTACGCGCAGAAATTACAAAAGTGTGGCCTTTATTTAGTCGATTCTGCATTTGATGTGATCCCAGCAATGGCCGCGTACCTCAATCTTGATCCAACCAAGATGGATAAAGAAACCGTTGATAAGGTGATGGAAAAACTGTCTGAAATTCGTCAGTACGTGTACTTGGATACGGGTAAATTTGAAACCGATATGGCGAATGGTTCTGCTTGTGCTGTATTGGGGTTCTCTGGCTCCATCACTCACGCCAATATGATTGCGCAAAAAGCTAATAATGGTGTCGAGCTGGATTACGTTATTCCGAAAGAAGGCGCTATGGCGTGGATGACAACGATCGCGATCCCAAATAACGCTCCGAATTCAGAGGCTGCGAATGCCTTCATGAATTACCTACTTGAACCTAAGGTTTCGGCGAGAATGTCGATGCTTACTGGCTTCCCAACCCCTGTCGAAGGCGCAAAAGCCTACTTGCCGCCAGAAATGGTGAATAACCCTATGTTGTACCCACCCGAAACGACGCTAGCGCGTTTGTTCATGGGAGGGCCATTAACGGCTAAGCAGAGTCGTTACTTACAGCGTAAGTGGTCTGAGTTCCGCAGCGCGCAATAGTGTAAACGCGCTTATACCTTAGTGCCTGACACGTTAGGCACTTTCTCTAACTTTTAAAAAATATGCTAGTTGCCGTGGCAGGGATTGCTGCGTCTATTTGAGGTGAATATGTCTGAGGTGAAACTAACCGGTGTTGTGATGACCAGTACCGGTCCTATTGTCGGGAAAGTGCTTGAAAGTGGGCGTGTGTCTAGCTTCTTGGGGATTCCTTACGCACAGCCGCCAATCGGTGCGTTACGTTTTAAGGCAACACAGCCGGTTAAACCGTGGCAAACACCGTTTGAAGCGACGCAATTTGGTTCGCCATCGCTACAAATGATGGGAGCTGAACATGAAGTTGCCGACTTTATTGATGAAAATACCCCAGTAGGGGAAGGTTATTTTGGTTCAGAAGACTGCCTAACGCTGAATGTGTGGAAGCCAGAAAATGAGCAAGCCAAGCGTCCGCTGTTTATATGGATTCATGGTGGCGCAAACCACATGGAGGGGAGCCGAAGTCGAATGTACAACGGCGAAGTCATGGCTGAGCAGGGCAATATTGTTTTTGCCTCGTTAAATTACCGCTTAGGCATGATGGGGTTTATGGATGTCAGCGAGCTAGGCGGAGAGGACTACTTAGGATCATCTTGTAACGGCTTAATGGATCAACTAATGGCAGTTGAGTGGATCCTATCCAATGCCGAAGCGTTTGGCGCAGACCCAGGTAATGTCACGATCGCAGGAGAATCAGCAGGCGGGATGGACATCAGTTGGTTGCTGGCGAGTGGTCGTCTTAAGGGCAAAGTTAAACGTGCCATCCTAATGAGTAATGTTAAAGGACCGGCCGGATTTGGCGAGGCTCCGAACAAACTATCCCGCCACGATAAGCGTTTCTCTCAGACTATCGCGAAGCAATTTATGGCGCGTCTTGGCTATGACTCGTTCGAAGTTATGCAAGCCGATGCGGCGCAAAATGTGTTTAACCGTCTTGCAAACAGTGTGACGGGAGAAGATCACCTATTTGATTTAGATGGGTTGTTTTACCCCTGTGTAGATGAGGTGTTTTCAGATAACGAACCGTATCGTGCCATTCGAGCAGGAATGTTGGATGGGATCGATATTATGTTGGGGTATACCAACTATGAGGCCGGTCTTTGGGTCATGGCGGAAGAGGCCATGTTAAATTGGCCCGCCCAAAAAATGGCGGACCTTTATGGCAATCTTAGCGATCGCGTAAAAGAGAAAGTTGTCGCTCAATATCGGACGTTTCACCCAACGCTTAGCGAAGGGGAGTTGGGGCTTATGATCATGAGTGACTGTGGCTTCGTGAGCCCCATCACGTGGTTTGCAGAGGAGATGTCGGCACGTCAAAACAAGGTTTGGATGTATCGATTTGACTGGGAAGTGAATAGCACATTCAAGGCCATGCACTCCTGCGAGTTGCCATTTTTCTTTGGTCGTCCGAACGACGAGGCGGCCTGTGAGCTCATTCAAGCACCGGCGAATTCTGAGCAAACACAAGAGCGTGAAACCTTATCCCAAGCATTCTTCCAGCGAGTGCTGTCGTTTATTCATCATGGCACACCGAATGCCAACCCAACCATCAATTCATTGAATTGGCCTTTATACGAATCCAATACACGAAGCGTCATGCGTTTCGATCTCGACTGCGAAGTCATTCAACAACCCAATAAGGAGAAACACAATTGGTGGACAGAGCATGTCTACGCACCACTTATGAACCCAACTAATGAAAGCGCTTAAAACAAACATATAACGATTAATCCATGAGGAAATATCATGAAGGAACTAAAAAAAATTGTTTTACCGGCTTTGCTGATTTCATTAACTACTTCTCAGGCATTTTCTGAAGAGGCGAGTGACATTAACTTAGCCGCCGCCCAGACGGGTAAATTGGCGCCGCCTAATGATGGTGCTTTGATTCTCGGTATGTCTTTGACCAGTAACTATATTATCGGTGGCAATACACAGACCAATAATAAGCCGGCCTTTCAACCATTTATCGAGTACAACGCGCCTCAAGGTTATTACTTAGGGGCTTGGGGATCGAGCGGAATTTGTGACTGTGCGCATACCCCTTACGGTTTGTATAAAGTGGATGAAAATGAGTATGAGTACGACATATATGTAGGTTATCGAGCACGTTTAACTGAGCGTCTGAATGTAGATCTGAACGCATGGCGTTTTGCGTACGACGATACTGGTCATTTCGGTAACACCTTGAACGCTAAGGTTAATTATCGCCTGACACCAAAATTCGATCTCGGATTATTGGTGAAGTATTACACCAACTTTGATAACACTTTGTTAAGCCAGCAAGCGAGCTATGCACTCTCAGAGCAATGGCGCGTGTCAGGGGCGTATGAGGGTTGGACTCAATCAAAAACGACCGGGGCTATTAGCCAAGATAGCAGTGATAGAAACTGGAATGTCGGCATTTCAAAGCAGTTAGATCGAGCGTGGTCTTTGGATGTGCGTGCCTACGGGGCTAATTTCGCAGATGTTTGGACTGGTGAAGATGAAACGCGATATGTGATGACGGTAACTGCCATTACAGACTTGCTTCACTGATTCAACTTTTGATTTAAAGATTCAACTTGACCCTTTTGTGGCTAAACGTAGAGGCCATGAGTTTTACCCTTTTAACGAATGGTATCCGCCTTTAGAGGCAAAAGTGGTCAATTTGGTTGGAGCTTAATATGTCTACAAACGCTTCCAACCTCAGACGTTTAGGAAAAGTTATGCTGGCTTTAACAGAAAAATCGGTAATTAACTCGGCAGGCCAGTTTGGCCGCGACACAGAATCTCGTACTCCCTTAATTGAAATTCGAGGCATTTCAAAAAGCTTCCATAGCTTCACGGCAATCAATGATTTGTCTCTCAATATTTATGAAAAAGAGTTTTTTGCACTACTTGGGCCTTCTGGCTGTGGCAAAAGTACTTTGTTACGAATGCTAGCAGGCTTCGAGACGCCTACTTCCGGTCAGATTTTATTAAACGGTGAGAATATGGTGTCGATTCCTCCAGAAAAACGCCCAATAAATATGATGTTTCAGTCCTATGCTTTGTTTCCACACCTTACCTTGGAGCAAAACATTGCGTTTGGTTTGAAGCGATTAAATATGGCGAAAGACGAGATTCATTCCCGTGTGGCCGAAATGTTGTCGTTGGTACAAATGGAAAAGTTTGCACGCCGCAAGCCCGGACAAATTTCGGGGGGGCAGCGTCAACGCATTGCGTTAGCTCGTTCCCTAGCACGACGCCCCAAAATGTTGTTGCTTGATGAACCCATGGCGGCACTCGATAAAAAATTACGTCGCGAAACCCAACTTGAGCTGATGGATATCCAGCATCAGCTGGGAACCACTTTTGTAATAGTGACGCACGATCAAGAGGAGGCGATGACAGTAGCCAATCGTATTGGAATCATGGATCACGGTCATCTTGTGCAAGTTTCAACACCGTTAGAAACCTACGAGAACCCAGTGAGTCGTCATGTGGCCGAGTTTGTCGGGGATACCAATGTGTTTTGTGGGCACGTCAATGCGGTCAAAGAATCAGGATGGCAATTTTGCCTCGATAAAGTAGACACCGTTCTGGTTGCACCGGAACTGACTGGTGTTCCTTCCGGAAATATAAAGTATCTCAACGTTCGTCCGGAGAAAATGGCTGTCAGTCGAGATTACGAAGAAGACAGTTCTAATTACTTAAAGGGCACTATTATCGATGTCGCTTACCTTGGCAACCTGTCAACGTATTACGTGGATGTGGGCCTTGATAAACCTGTTTTGGCGCAAATGACCAACAGTCAGCGATTACACACAGAGCATTTTGCGGAAGGAGATGTTGTGTGGGTGTCATGGTATCCGCAAGACGGACAATTGCTGGTGCGCTGAGGTGAATATGAGCAAGTTATTTTACAATCGTTGGGTCTTAATCGGCATTCCATATGGCTGGTTGCTACTGTTTTTCATAGCGCCTTTATTCATCATTTTAGGTATTTCGCTGTCTGATCCAGCTTTCTCTATTCCACCCTATACGCCGATTTTGGAAGTGCAGCGTGGTTTGGAAGGTGTCTGGCAGTATTTATCTGAGTTGGACGTCGAGAACTTTATTACTGTCTTTCAGGATAGGGTCTATTTTGCGTCCTACTTGAATAGTCTAGAAATGGCGGCCATTACTGTTTTTTGGTGTCTGATAATTGGTTTTCCAATTGCCTACGGGATGTCCTGTGCTCCAGCATCTTGGAAACCCAAGCTTATCATGGCTATCAATCTAACGTTTTGGTGCTCGTTCTTGATTCGTATTTATGCATGGATGGTATTGCTCAGTAAAGAAGGAGTCATCAATCACTTGTTGATCGCATTGGGGGTGATTGATACTCCTCTAACGATCCTAAATACAAATTTTGCCGTGTATTTGGGGTTGGTGTATGCCTATCTGCCTTTGATGATTTTTCCTGTTTTTGCAACGTTGGAAAAACTCGATAATAGCGTATATGAAGCCGCAAGAGATCTCGGTTGCAGTCACACAAAAGCATTTTATTTCATTACGTTACCGTTAAGTCTTCCCGGGATCTTGGCTGGATGTTTTCTCGTGTTTATTCCCGTGACAGGCGAGTTCATTGTACCAAGCCTGTTGGGTAACTCTTCAACGCCCGTGATTGGACGTGTGCTATGGACTGAGTTCTTTACCAATGGTGATTGGCCTATTGCGGCTGCGATTTCAATCTTTTTGATGATGTTTTTGGTGGTTCCGATCATTCTGTCGCAAGTGTTTAAAAAAGATAAGGAGGCATAAAAATGCATCGTAAATTTACTTGGTTCAGCCTCACATCTTTGGGCATTGGCTTGGCATTTTTGTATTTGCCTATTTTAACTCTGGTTATTCTGAGTTTTAACGATTCGACTATGGTGACTGTCTGGACGCACCCATCTACCCGCTGGTATGAAACCTTGTTTACCAATGGCTCTTATTGGGGCCCTGCTTGGGTCACGATACGTATTGCATTGGTCGCGTCGACATTGGCGGTCATTATGGGAACACTAATCAGTTGCGTAGTCGTCCGCATGAAACGTTTTAAAACAAGACCCATTTTTTTGGGGATGACGATTGCGCCTTTAGTGCTGCCTGAAGTGATTACAGGGTTGTCTTTGATGTTGATGTTTACCGCTTTTCATATTGATCGCGGCTATGCCACTGTGATCATTGCTCACACCACTCTTGCGATGTGTTTTTCATCGGTGATTATTACAGCGAGAATGTCGTCGTTAGATTTATCTACCGAAGAAGCGGCAAGGGATTTAGGATGCGGGCCTATTTCTGCATTTTTACATGCGACATTACCGGCGATTTTACCGGCTATTGTGTCGGCCTATTTGTTGGCGTTTGCAATGTCTTTAGATAACTTGGTCATGACGACGTTTACGACAGGGCCGGGGATTACAACGTTGCCTATGCGTATTTACTCTGAGGTGACGACCGGTATTAAGCCTGAAATTAATGCGCTCTCGAGTATGGTTATTTTAGTTATTGCCATGTTTGTGTTGACGAGTTCATTAGTGACTAAATACTCAGCTAAGAAAGAGGCGTTGAGTTTCCCTTAGTGATGTGTGCTTGAAAAAGCACTTTCTCACAAAGGTGGGCGTCTCCACCTTTGTGAGCTTTTTATATATCAATCACGTTTGCCTTAGATTTTCGCCTTCATTAGGCGCTCTTTATCTCGAGCCCAATCACGTTCTTTGGCAGAATCCCGTTTGTCGTGATCTTTTTTACCGGTCACTAGTGCTACTTCACATTTGATCTTGCTACCTTTCCAGTACAATGCCATGGCCGCACAGGTTTTGCCTTTTTGCTCTGTGACCTGGATGATGCGGTCGATTTCACGACGGTGCATCAGTAATTTGCGCATGCGCAAAGGTTCGCAGACTACGTGGGTTGAGGCACTTAGTAAGGGCGTGATGCGGGCATTGATCAGATAGGCTTCATTTTGGTGGATGATGACATAGCTATCCACCAGTTGGGCTTTGCCTTCACGGAGGCTTTTTACTTCCCAGCCGGCCAACTGTAGGCCTGCTTCGAACTTCTGATCGATGAAGTATTCATGGCGCGCGCGCTTGTTAAGGGCGATGGTGCCTGAACTGGGTGATTTTTTCTTTGCTTTACTCATAGACGAAAATTATACGGTCGATAGTTGGAAAAACCTATGCTTTTCTTGAGGTATGCGTCCTAATGTAAGAAAATTCCACTCTTTACACAATTGCAGGACGAGCTGTGTCTTTGCACAGGCGAGCAATCTACTACTCCTGAAACAATAGAGCGTAATGTATGCCCGAGAGTCGCTGTTTACAAGGTATCTGGTCCAGTCCCTGGATATTTATTTTTGCCGCCGCAGGTTCTGCGATTGGTTTAGGTAATATTTGGAAGTTTCCTTATATGCTGGGGACTAATGGCGGCGGTGCGTTCTTGTTTATTTATTGTGCCTGTTTGTTGCTAGTGGGGCTGCCAATGTTAATGGCTGAGGTGGCATTAGGGCGTACGGTACGATCAAACCCGGTGGATACGGTCAATGATTTGGCTGAGCGTCATGTGATCCATCGTTTTTGGGTGGCGATTCCTTATCTGGCGGGCGCGACGGGGCTGCTCATTCTGACTTTTTACAGTGTGATTGCTGGTTGGGGATTCGCTTACGCTCAACGGGCAATGACAGGTGCTTTGCAAGGGCTGGATATGGTTCAGTCCCAAGCAGTATTTGATGACTTCTTGGCCTCGCCTGTTGAGATGATTTTCTGGCATACCTTGTTTATGGGGCTAGTAGTGCTGTCTGTCGGGCAGGCGGTGACCCGTGGTTTGTCGAATGTGGTGCGGATTCTTTTGCCCGTTCTCATTGTGACTTTGTTTATTCTGGCGGTCTATTCCATGGTGATGGGGGCAGGTGCAGATGCGTTGCTCTTTTTGACCCGTTGGGATTGGAGTGGGTTTACCTTTGATGTGGCCTTGTCTGCCATTGGGCATGCGTTATTTAGCTTAGGGGTTGGGTTAGGGGCAATGTTCTCCTATGGCGCATACATGAGTAAGCGTATGTCCATCGCTAAGGCTTGTACGATTGTCGTAGGGCTGGATCTGATCGTTTCGATTTTGGCGGCATTAGTTATCTTTCCGCTGACGTTTAAGTTTGGCTTGGATGTGGCAGCGGGTCCGAGTTTGCCTTTTGTTTCCTTGCCTCTGATTTTTGGCGCTTTGCCGGCAGGGCAGGTGATTGGGTTGTTATTTTTTGCGCTCTTAGTTTTGGCTGCGCTAACGTCAGCTATTTCTATGATGGAGTTGTTTGTGGCTTGGCTCCATGAGCGTTTTTACACTGGTCGTCTAAAAGCAGCCTTTACTTTAGGTCTTGGTGTTTGGCTGGTCGGTGTGGCAGTGGTTTTGTCCTTTAACCATTGGGACGCGAAATTGCTGTTTGGTTTGAATTTATTTGAAATCATCGATCAGCTGACCTCTTTTATTATGTTGCCTGTGGCGGCCATTGCTTTGTCAATCTTGGTCGCATGGGTGGTGCCGAAAAAGATGCTGATGAACGAAATGTTGGTTAAGAACGCTACGCATTTTCGTTGGTGGTACACTACGTTAAAATACGTGAGTATTCCCGCTGCGATTCTTATTACAGTGGCGGGATGGATAGGAGCTTAGTTTGAGTCATATAAAAAGGTTTGCTCATGTGAATTACAGTCAACGTCAGATGTTTGACTTGGTAAACGATTTTGAGCAATACCCGCAATTTCTACCGGGCTGTTTGGGTGCACGAACCTTGTCTCAAAGTGACAAAGAGATCGTGGCCACATTAGAGGTAGGTAAAGGTCCTGTGAGTCAGTCGTTTACGACACGCAATATTCTTACTGAGCCTGAGAAAGTAGAAATGACATTAGTGGAAGGGCCGTTTAAACGTTTGCATGGTGTGTGGACGTTTCAGCCTCTGTCTGAAACCAGCTGCAAGATCGAGCTGAGTATCGATTTTGAGTTAAAAGGTGTACTGAAGTTTGCCTTTGGTGGTGTATTTGGTCAGGTGACCAATGCCATGGTGGAAGCGTTTAGCGAGAGAGCAAAAGTCGTATATGGATAAGATCCGCGTCGAGGTAGCCTATGCGTTGCCCGAAAAACAAAAAATCGTAGCTTTGGATGTCGAGGAAGGCTGTACGGCAATGGAGGCAGTTCGTCTGTCAAACATTGATGCGTTTTTTCCTGGTTTGGATTTGACTGCGCCGAAAATGGGGATCTTTGGTAAAGCCATTCGTAATCCAGAGGAGCATGTATTGCGTCCTGGCGAGCGTGTGGAAATTTATCGAGAGTTAAAGGTTGACCCGAAACAGGCTCGAGCCAACCGCGCAGCAAAAACGTCTAAATAAAACGATTACTTTTGCTGGATACTTTGCAGTAGGCCGCTGTCAAAGGTGAGTGTTAGGTGTTTTACATCACTTAACTTGCTGTTCTCATCGGTGTAGAGGCTAGTGAATAAGTAGTGCCACTCGTCGGGTTTGAAGGTGTCTCGCACCATTGGCGTGCCGAGAACGTAAATAACCTGAGATTCGGTCATTCCGATTTTGAGTTGCTCCACTTGTTCTGTTTTAATGACGTTGCCCTGTTCAACCGCTGGTTTGTAGGGTTGCGGTAGTAGGCTGCAAGCACTGAGAGTGAAGAGTGCTGAAAGCAGGAGAATCGTTTTCTTCATTGGTAAAATCCTTTGTTTGGTGAGCCAATGATAAAGTAATTATTAACAAGATCGAATAGAGAATGACTCATGAGCAGTGAAAATCAAGAACTAAAGAAAGCAGGACTGAAAGTTACGCTACCGCGTGTGAAAATTTTACAGATCCTTGAAAATGCAGGCGACCATCATATGAGTGCGGACGATGTGTATCGTACTTTGTTGGAGCAAGGTGAAGACGTGGGCTTGGCAACCGTTTACCGTGTGCTAACCCAATTTGAAACTGCGGGTTTGGTGGCTCGTCATCACTTTGAAGCGGGTACTGCGGTATTTGAATTGGCGAAAGGCGATCACCACGATCACATGATTTGTCTAGAAACAGGGAAAGTGATTGAGTTTGTTGACCCTATCATTGAGAAGCGTCAACACGAAATCGCAGCCGAGCATGGCTACGATATCGAAGATCACAATCTGATTTTGTACGTTCGCCCTAAGAAAGGCTAAGCGTGTAACGCTCTCTATTGGAGTTGTACGTTACCGAGCATCTCTTGCGCATGAGCGAGAGTTTGCTCGGTGAGCTCCAGTCCCCCTAATAAACGCGCAATTTCTTGCGTTCTATTCATTTCCGCAAGGGACTCTACTTTAGAGCTGGTAGCATTGTTTGCCACGCTTTTACTTACCCGCAAATGCTGATGCCCTTGGGCCGCAACCTGTGCTAAGTGTGTCACACAGAAGACTTGCCCTCGTCCGCCCACTGCACGCAACATGCGTCCGACGACTTCTGCAATGCCGCCACTGATGCCCACGTCTACTTCGTCAAATACGAGTGTTGGAATCACGGATGTATTAGCAGTGACAACTTGGATGCCTAGGCTGATGCGTGACAATTCACCACCGGAGGCAACTTTTCGCAATGGTTGAGCAGGTTGTCCTGGGTTCGAAGCAATCATGTATTCGATCTCTTCAAAGCCGTTGGCGCTGATGTGTTCTAGGGGTTGGCAATGAATGTAGAAACGCGCATAAGGCATGCCTAATCCGTGAATTTGCTCCTCAACTCGTTGAGCCAATTCTTCTTTTGCTTGCATGCGTTTTTCAGTCAGCAAGGTGGCGCTGGTAGTAAGCTGCTGGTAGCTTTGCTCTTCTTTCAGTTTAAGGGCTTCAAGGCTTTCTTCACCACCAGAAAGCTGGTCTAGTTCTGCTTCCACTTCATCACGCAACAGTAATAGACCTTCTGGGAGTACCTTGTGTTTGCGCGCTGTGTCATAGATGTCTTCTAAACGGCTTTCGATGGCTTGCAAACGCTCGGGATCTTGCTCAAGGGTGTCCTGGTAATGGGTTAAGCTAGAAGACGCTTCTTCCGCTTGAATTAGAGCTTGGTTCATCATCTCTAGGGCGTTTTCGAGCTCTTTTGTTGGCGGCTCAATACTACTGGCTTGTTGAATGGCTTGATGTAGCATGGAGCACACATTGCCTTCATCGCTTTCTCGTAGGATGGCGCTGGCGTGATAAGCCTTGTATTGAGCGTCAGCAATGTTGGACAAGAAAGACTGCTCTTGTTCAAGGGACTCGATTTCGCCTTCCTTTAAATCAAGCTGAGACAGCTCTTCTGCTTGATAGGAGAGTAACTGTACTCGCGCTTCCATTTCAGTGGAGCGGTTTTGCTTGGCGTGCAATTCCTCACGTAGCTTTTTCCAGGCGCTGTATTCCGATTGCACTTGACGGGCAAGCTCTGTCAGCTGGCCATACTCGTCTAATTGTTGGCGTTGAGCGCTGCGTTTTAATAGGGACTGGTGTTCGTGTTGACCATGAATGTCCACTAGAAAGCTGCCGGCCTCTTTTAGGTCAGCAAGGGTGCAAGGGCGTCCATTAATGTAGGCTTTAGAGCGACCTTCTTTGGTGATGACCCGGCGCAGTATGCAGTGATGATCGTTTTCTAAATCCCGTTCTTCCAGCCAGTCTTGTACGTCTGGATAGTTGCTTATCTCAAAGGTGGCGCTGATATCGGCTTTCTTTTCCCCATGTCGAACAACCCCTGCATCGGTACGCCCACCTAAGCATAATGATAAGGCGTCAACCATGATGGATTTGCCGGCACCGGTTTCCCCTGAAATGGCGGTCATGCCATTTTTGAGCTCAAGATCTAGAGAGTCAACAATGGCGAAATTTGAGATGGCGATACTGGTTAGCATGAGATGCTCCTGATACGGCGAAATAGATATGGTTATTTATACAGTAGTTGGTTGTTTTTTGACAAGTGGGGCGTAAAGAAATTATTTCCGTAGATTTAATGGGGGTTAGGTGTTGAAAGGTTAAAAGGTGTCCCCATATAGCCCACACAGACAGTGATTACTTCCTGTTATTTGGAGATGAAAATGAGTGATCAGCCGAACAAAGCTAACCAAGAAGTCGAGCAGGACGAACTGCTAAACGAAGAGGAAGTCGCAACGGCCGAAGAAGGTCTTGAGGAAGTTCAGGAAGCGGGTGCTTCTGATGAGCTCGCTAAGGCGCTTGAAGAAGTCGCGACCTACCGAGAAGCTGCATTACGTGCTCAAGCAGACGCGCAAAACGTGCGCCGTCGCGCTGAGCTGGATGTTGAAAAAGCACACAAGTTTGCGTTGGAAAAATTCGCCAAATCGGTGATTACCGTAGCCGATAACTTGGAGCGTGCTTTGTCTTCTGCCGCGGAAGGGTCTGAAAATGATCCAATGCGTGAAGGAGTTGAATTGACGTACAAAGACCTAGTGGAAACCTTGGCTCGTTTTGAAGTTGTAGCCGTTGATCCGCAGGGTGAACCGTTCAACCCAGAATTACATCAAGCGATGACAATGGTGCCTAACCCAAATATGGAACCAAATACCGTTATGGATGTGGTTCAAAAAGGTTACACGCTGAATGGCCGTTTATTGCGCCCAGCGATGGTAGTGGTTTCAAGTGCTGCCTAAAAAACTGTCATTTTTTTGACACCGGGCTCTTGAAATTAAAATCACTGCACCCAAATACAGAATTATCGAAACGAACAACGAATTTTTACTGGAGATAAACCATGGGCAAAATCATTGGTATTGACTTAGGTACAACCAACTCTTGTGTTGCTGTCCTAGACGGTGACAAATCTCGCGTAATTGAAAACGCAGAAGGCGATCGCACCACCCCATCTATCGTAGCATTCACTGAAGACGGTGAGACGCTAGTAGGTCAGTCTGCGAAACGCCAAGCGGTAACAAACCCAACGAACACTCTATTCGCTGTTAAGCGTCTGATCGGTCGTCGTTTCCAAGACGACGTGGTTCAAAAAGACATCTCTATGGTGCCTTACAAAATCATCAGCGCTGATAACGGTGATGCATGGGTAGAAGTGAAAGGCGACAAGAAAGCGCCACCACAAGTATCTGCTGAAGTTCTTAAGAAAATGAAGAAAACAGCAGAAGACTACCTAGGCGAAAAAGTAACAGAAGCCGTTATCACTGTACCGGCTTACTTTAACGACTCTCAGCGTCAAGCAACGAAAGACGCAGGTAAGATCGCTGGTCTTGAAGTGAAGCGTATCATTAACGAGCCAACTGCTGCGGCGCTAGCCTACGGTCTAGACAAAGCGACTGGTGACTCTACGGTTGCTGTTTACGACTTGGGTGGTGGTACGTTTGATATCTCTATCATCGAAATCGCTGACGTAGATGGCGAGAAGCAATTCGAAGTATTGTCGACTAACGGTGACACCTTCCTAGGTGGTGAAGACTTCGACATGCGCGTTATCGAATTCTTGGCTGCAGAGTTCAAGAAAGAGACAGGTATTGATCTACATAACGACCCATTAGCGCTACAGCGTCTAAAAGAAGCGGGTGAGAAAGCGAAAGTTGAGTTGTCTTCTTCTAGCCAGACAGAAGTGAACCTTCCTTACATCACGGCTGACGCAACAGGTCCTAAGCACCTTAACGTTAAATTGACTCGCTCTAAGCTTGAGTCTTTGGTTGAAGATCTAGTGACTAAGTCCCTAGAGCCTTGCCGCCAAGCACTAAAAGATGCAGACCTATCTGCTTCTGACATCGACGAAGTTATCCTAGTTGGTGGTCAGACGCGTATGCCTCTTGTACAAGAGAAAGTAACTGAGTTCTTTGGTAAAGCGCCTCGTAAAGACGTGAACCCAGATGAAGCCGTTGCAATCGGTGCATCGATCCAAGGTGCGGTACTTGCAGGTGATGTGAAAGACGTACTTCTTCTAGACGTGACGCCTCTTTCTCTAGGTATCGAAACAATGGGCGGTGTCATGACTCCGCTTATCGAGAAGAACACGACTATCCCAACTAAGAAGTCACAAGTATTCTCAACTGCGGAAGATAACCAGAACGCTGTAACGATCCATGCCCTACAGGGTGAGCGTAAACAAGCGTCTCAAAACAAGTCTCTAGGCCGTTTTGACCTTGCAGACATTCCGCCAGCGCCACGTGGTGTGCCACAAATCGAAGTGAGCTTCGATATTGATGCCAACGGTATCTTGAGCATCTCTGCGAAAGATAAGGCGACTGGTAAAGAGCAGTCTATCGTAATCAAAGCCTCTTCAGGTCTAAGCGATGATGAAGTGGAAAAAATGGTAGCAGACGCAGAAGCGAATGCTGAAGAAGACCGTAAGTTTGAAGAGCTTGTACAAGCTCGCAATACTGCGGACGGCATGATCCACGCTACGCGCAAAACTCTGACTGATGCGGGTGATAAAGCGACTGCAGAAGAGAAAGAAGCGATCGAAAAAGCGATCACTGATCTTGAAGCTGCGCTAGAATCTAACGACAAAGATCAGATCGAAGAGAAAACTAATGCGTTGACTCAAGCGTCTGGCTCTCTAGCTCAAAAACTATACGAGCAAGCTGATGCAGGTGCTGCCCAAGGCGGTGCTGAAGAAGCGGCTGGTCAGAAGCAAGACGATGCAGTGGATGCTGAGTTTGAAGAAGTAAAAGACGAGAAAAAATAAGCCAAAAGCTTAGTTTTATCGTCGTCCCGAAGGGACTATGCAAAACACGGGACGCCACCGTGTTTTGCTGTCTTCGGGCTAAAGAGCTCACTCTACAGATTCAGGAAACCCTGCAATGAGTAAACGTGATTATTATGAAGTACTTGGTGTAAGCCGAGACGCGGACAAAAAAGACATCAAAAAGTCTTACCGTTCGTTAGCCAACAAGTACCATCCGGACAAAAATCCGGATAATCCAGAAGCACTGGATAAATTTAAAGAAATCGCCGAAGCCTACGAAGTGCTGTCTTCTGATGACAAGCGCGCGGCCTATGATCGCTTCGGACACGAAGGCGTAAATGGCCAGCCGGGTGCAGGCGGCTTTGGCGGTGGTGCAGGCGGTTTTAGTGACATCTTTGGTGACGTATTTGGCGACATCTTTGGTGGCGGCGGCGGTGGCGGACAAAGTCGTACCCGTCGTGGCTCTGACTTACGTTACACCCTGGAGCTTGACCTAGAGCAAGCAGTATGGGGCTGTGAAGAGAAGATCCGCATTCCAACCCTTGTGGAATGTGAAGTATGTGATGGCTCTGGTGCCAAACCGGGTTCTAAGCCGAAAACTTGTGGCACCTGTGGCGGTGCTGGCCAAGTGCGCATGTCCCAAGGTTTCTTCTCAGTTCAGCAAACCTGTCCAGAGTGTCATGGTCAAGGCCAGATCATCTCTGATCCGTGTAACTCTTGTCACGGCCAAGGTCGTAAGCAAGAGTACAAGACTCTGAATGTTAAGATCCCAGCTGGGGTTGATACAGGCGATCGCATTCGCCTATCAGGGGAAGGGGAAGCCGGAACTCATGGTGGACCAGCGGGTGACTTATTCGTACAAGTCTCCGTTAAACCTCACGCGATTTTTGAGCGTGATGGCGCTAACCTATACTGCGAAGTACCGATCAGTTTTGCTACGGCAGCATTGGGTGGCGAAATTGACGTGCCGACTTTAGATGGTCGTGTACGTTTGAAAGTCACACCAGAATGTCAGACTGGTAAATTGTTCCGCTTGCGTAACAAGGGTGTTAAGCCTGTACGCGGTGGCCCAGTAGGGGATTTGATTTGTCGTGTACAAGTTGAAACGCCAGTTAATCTGACAGATCGCCAAAAAGAATTGTTACAAGAGCTGGCAGACAGCATGGGGGATGATTCAGATCATTCGCCAAAGCAAAAGAGCTGGTTTGACGGTGTGAAGAAGTTTTTTGAAGACATCAAAAAATAGTCACACTGACATCTTGTCTTGAATCAAAAAAGGAGCCTATCGGGCTCCTTTTTCCGTTAATAATGACTCAATATAATGGCGTAATAAATTCGCCGCATTGGTGAAGCTATTATTGTTCGGAATAATGAAATCTGCTTTGTTGCGAATCTCGATGGTTTTTAATGATGCTTGGCGAACATGGCGCATGTAGCGGCTGGTCACCTCATTAACATTACGTCCGCGCTCGGCGATATCGCGCTTCAATCGACGTACGATGGCGATGTCCATGTCGGTGTCGACAAACAAAAGGTAATCGACAGCATCGCGGATAGCGGGATCTTGAAACATCATGTGCCCTTCAACCAGTACGACTTTACTCGGCTCAAGGTTACGATAGCCAACTCGCTTGTGTTGGGAGTGATCGTACACAGGGATTTCGTTGGGCTGCTCTTGGTTTTTGCAGTTGTGGATAGCAAGGGAGATGCTTTCCAAATCTAACGAGTTTAGATCATCAAAGTTATAAACATCAGGGTCAATGCTGCCGCAGCCTTTGTAGAAACTATCCTGACAAATTATGGTCAGTCTATCTTGTAAGCCTTCTGCTAACAGTGAGCATAGACGGCTTTTGCCGCTACCAGAAATGCCGGTTACGCCAATTACGAGTGCCATGGGCTACCTCAAATGGATAAGTGGTTTACAATGAAGTATGGAATATGGCGCTATATTATCAAAGAAAGGTAAAATCCGCTTCCTGACTTTTTGGTTAAAATTAGATTTAGGTTTGTTGAAACATGTTTTTTTATCGAGTTGCGTTGCAAGTGTTTACGCTAATGTTGGGTTTAGTGAGCGTACAAAGTTTTGCGCAAGAGCAGACCGAGCCAGAACCTGTGGTTGCCCCCAGCTATGCTAAAGGAGCAGAGCTATTTGGTATTGGGTTTAATGACCTATCAAAGTCTTCCTTTGAAGCGCACCTTAAAAAAATGGGCTTAGAGCCTTATCCGTCCTATCGTGCTGGAATTGCCAGCTATAGCTTAGGAAAAGAGGGCATATTAGGAATTCGTGAACTGACTGTGCGTTACAACACGTCTAATTTTGTTGAGAAGGCTACCATGTCAGGTGTGGTCGAGAGTAAAGAAAAGCGGGCGAGTTTGGGTAATGTGTTAGTTAAAAAATATGGCCAGCCTGATGTAGGATTTGTCCGCGATGGCTTTGGGAGAGCCCGTTGGTTATTGTCCGATGGCACTGAGATTGAACTTCACAACACCACCTTTGATGTGTCCGTTTTATATGTGGATACGCGTCCTGCTCGAGAACAAGCCTCTGGCCAAATTGACGTTGAGGCGCTGATGCGCCGTGCTCGGTAATGCTTCTTCATGATTAATGTGCTTTATGATCTTAACGCCTCTTTGGCGTATAACTTACGACCTTATCTACAGGATATTTCCCTTGCCTTGGTGGCGACGCTTTTAGTCATTTTCGGTGATCATGTTAATGGTATGCTTAAACGTGCCGTGGCCAATTGGTTCTTCCTTGCCCGTATTGGTGCATTTGTTTTGATGTGTACCTTCGGATATGGCTTTTTGACTTTATGGGGACAGCCTATGGTGTATTGGTTGCTGACTCATATAAGTTCGGTATATCTCCCTAGTTTTATCCTTGCTTGCTTCTGTCTCTTAGGTTTTTTGGCTGAACGAAAGCGTTACGTGTAAAAAATTTAAGAAAGTTTCCACCAGTTTCTGTTAGTAAATTACGTAACTTTATTAGATTAAAAGGGCTTAAAAACCGACTTTTATATGTATTGTTGTTATTTAATAACAGACCTTTCAGAATTACGTTGTTTTCATAAAAAATCGCCTTAAATGCACGATTTTAAAGGGTTTTTGTTGTCGAGCTACAATTTGTTTTTGCCATTTTGAATGGGTAAACTGCGCCCAAATCGTTAGAAATCGTTTGTTTTTCTCGGGGGCAGATACATGGCAAACACTTGGATAGAAACCGTATCAAAAGTTGAATCAATGATTCCTCTTTTGGGTAAGTTAGGTCGTGAGCAGTCAGTTAAAGTTCAGTTAGCTGGACAAACACTTATGTCTGACTCTGTCACAGGATTAGTGGCTCTTTTTGATCAATATCCTGAAATCGATCTAGCACGTGTATATCAAGTGTTGGAGCAACTGATCGAAGGCAACACCGCCAACACAACCGTTGAGTTGGAAGAAGTATTTGCTGCTGCAGATCTTGAGACACTAGCGGGTAATGCTGTGGCGGGATCTACAACGCCTGTTGTGCTGTACGGCTTCGGTCGAATCGGTCGATTGCTTGCTCGTCGTATGTGTACTCTTGGCCATACAACGCCAGGTATGCACCTAGCCGCAATCGTTGTACGTAAAGCCTGCGACAATGATCTAGCGAAACGCGCTAGCCTACTTAAATTTGATTCAGTACATGGCACCTACGAAGGTGTTGTTAAAGCTGACGCAGAAAACGAACAGCTCATTATCAATGGTCAGCCCGTTAAAGTGATCTATGCATCGGATCCAAGCACTGTTGATTACACAGCATTTGGTATCAACAATGCCTTGCTTGTTGACAACACAGGCCGCTGGCGTGATCACGATGGCTTGAGCGTGCATCTTGCTCGCCCTGGCATCGAGCGTGTTGTGCTGACTGCACCTGGTAAAGAGATGAAGAACGTTGTGTTCGGTGTGAACGACAGCGACATCAATTTTGATGACAAAATTTTGTCTGCGGCATCTTGTACCACCAATGCTATTACTCCGATTCTTTCTGTATTGGAAGCGAAATACGGCATCGAATCTGGTCACGTAGAGACAGTTCACGCTTACACCAACGACCAAAACCTAATTGACAATGTTCACAAAGGTGATCGTCGTGGACGTGCAGCAGCCATGAACATGGTTATGACAGAAACTGGCGCAGCAAAAGCCGTTTCTAAAGCCATCCCTTCCCTAGAAGGCAAGCTAAGTGGTAGCGCTATCCGTGTTCCAGTGATCAACGTTTCTATCGCAGTGTTAAGTCTTAATCTAAAGGCTGGTACTTCCGTCGAAGAGATTAACGAAGTGCTGAAAAATGCTTCAGCAAGCGCTGCCTTGGCAGGTCAAATCGGTTTCAGTGCCGAATCTGATGCTGTTAGCTCGGATTTCATCGGTAGTGAGCAAGCAGGAATCTTGGATTCACTGTCTACAAAAGTACGTGGTAACCAAGCGACTCTATACGTTTGGTACGACAACGAATACGGCTACAGCTGCCAAGTGGTTCGCCTAATGGAAAAACTAGCCCAAATGGCGCTGGTTGAAGGTGAGACCGTGGCAAGCGCAGCCGCATAATGACCGGACACATTTAAGCATGTGTGTTAGTTCGGCGACCCTCGGGTCGCCGTTTTTTTGCCTGCGTGTTAGCTTAACTAGACAGTAATAATTTCGTGGAGAGAGCGATACACATGAGTATCACTAATGGGCGAATGAGCTTTGCACCTTTCGATATCACCAGTCGTGAGCCGACTTGAGCCCCAAGCCAGCTTCCAATCCCCATTAGAATTCCCAGCCCCCAAAGTACGTGACCGCTGAAGCTAAAAATGATCAATGAAGAGGCATTACTGGTGGCATTTAACACCTTGGTATGAGCCGTGGCGGAAACAATTGAATAGCCCATGAAGCAAATGAATGCGGTAGAGAAAAAGGCCCCGGTGCCTGGGCCAATCAGACCATCATAAAAACCAAAAGTCAGTCCTGCTGCAAACGCAAATTGCGTCATTGTTAGTTGCTTAAACTTGGCGATGGCTGGCTGTATCTTGGGTAACAGCCAAAAGAAAATAGCGACGCCGATGAGAATTCCAGGGATCACTTTAATCAACAGATTACTGTCTAGGTAAGACACCAGTAACGTGCCTGACACGGAGCCAATGGCCGTCATTATGATCGGGACTTTTAAGGAGTTTAATGACACCGCTCCGGTTCGAACAAAATGATAAGAGGATGATAGCGTCCCAGCGCTTCCTTGAAGCTTGTTGGTTGCTAAGGCTTCGACGGGAGACACTCCTGTGGCAATAAGTACGGGGACAGTAATCAAACCGCCACCGCCTGCTAGGGCATCTATTAATCCGGCAACAAAGGCCGTAGCAAAAAGGGCTATCAATGCCCAATAGGGAATATTCGGAAAAAGCCAGTCCATGTGCAATCCTCTTGTGTAAACTTAATCAGATAGGTGAATGTCTTAGTATTCTAAGATGCCAGCCTAAACTTTGGGAATGGAAAGTGTTGTTTATTGCAGCAAATAACATTACGTTTTGATACATGTGGTAGCTTGAGCATTGACTGCGAACTGGCTACTGTAAGGAATACAGTGTTCGTATCACAAAGGGTTTACAGAATGGCTAAACAACACGCAGAGGTTCAGCAGGACGACTTTATGAAGTTCGGTGGCGAGCGTCCGAGTTACCTCGATATCGAGGATGAGTTGATGGCTTTAGGCGGCCATGGCGTTACTGGTAATAATTTTAAAAAAGAAGTGTTAAAACTAGCGGGCTGGACCGGTGGTGCCTTAACCACTTACGCCCAACGCCCAGCAGTTGCCTGCAATGCATTTAATAAGGTGCGTGAGATTCTTCCTAAAGTATCGAGCCCAGATGAGCTTCGAGCAGCACTGAAAGGGTGACCTAAAGAGTTTTGTCTTAATCAAAATAATAAGGCCAGCAATTGCTGGCCTTATTATTGTCATAGGGTCGTTTAACGACTGTAGGCTTGACGCGCTTCGGCGTCGGCAATATCTCGGATGCCATATTCTTCATCTAATATCTTACCAATGATGTTTTCTCCGGCAAGGTGATGTCCGTATTGCATGTGTAAGCAGCGAACCTGATCCCAGTTTTTAATGCCGCCTATGCCTAAGGTTTCAAACAGGTGAGTGAAGCCTTTTTCTTCAATAATGGCTTTATGTTCCTGGCTCATGGCATCCCAACGGCGCTTCACATAATCCTCGTGGGATCTATGGTAGGCAGCACGGAGTTCTTCATCGTCTTTGATACGTTGCTCAAGCTCTTTTACGACACCTTGGCTTTCGATGCGCGCAAGGGCTTTATCAATGGCGCTGCTGGAGAGCCAAAATAAAGTTGGAAAAGGTTGGTCAAAGACCCAGGTTTCCATTTCAAGAACTTGGGGAACACCATCGGGTGAGTAATGTGCAACGCTGCGAATTCCGCTAGGTGTGCGACCTAATTGCTGAGTAATGATGTCAATATCAGCTTGAGATAGGGTACTAGTCATGAAGAGTTTAAATTGTAAATGCTGGGAAGCTTGCTGCGAATTGCTGAATCCATTCGGCAGCCGCTTCGTTATAGTTTAAGCGTCGGCCTTGAAACTTCGCCTGTCGGCGATAGTGCTCGATCTGTGAAAGCTGTTCTACCATGCGGACACAGTAACAGTCTTCTTTGTTAGGGAATTCGATAGCGATGCGATATTCGTCCCGCTCATTGTCACACCAAGCGATGCGCCCAACAACACAGAAATGCGGGTCAATTTCTTCCAATGTTATGCGTACAGATGCGCCCGTTTGAAAAGCGCTAGAGGCTAAGTAGGTAATGCCTACAAAGCCGTGCCGATCTGTGCCTACAGTCGGAAAAGACTGATCCTCAATCACTTCGATGTTTAAGGGTAAGTCTTTTGGATGTGCAACAAATTCCATCGCGACAAGCCAGTTCTATGTAATTAATTGGTTTATCGGCCAGACAGCCATAAGGTTTAAAAGAAAGCGAATTGTACGCTTTTTAATCTGGCTGTACAGACGAAATTTAGGATAAATTCCACGGTCTAAATAATTTTTCACTATTGGTATCTGAGCCTCACGTAAATCCCACTAGAACAGGCGTGATAAGTACCCATTATGGGCTGAAAAATTCAGGCCAGTGGGAATTTCATCCTAACCTATTAAAACGCTATGCATATATCAGTCCATTAATTCAAAGCAAAGGCGACCAAGTGTTTTGAGTGCCGTTTCTGTGTGGTTGTTCCATGGGAGAGCGTAATTAATACGGATATGGTGGGTGAAGGTTCCAGAATGGCTGAGGGCATGGCCTGGTAGCAAACCTATTTTATGTTGTAGTGCTAGCTTATGGAGTGCTAAAGCATTGATCTCTTTGGGTAAAGTAACCCAAAGGATAAACCCTCCTTTCGGCGCAGAGTAGTGAGTACCGACGGGAAAGTGTTTAGTGATTGCTCCTTGAAAGTAGCTTAAGTTTTGTTGATAGGTTTGGCGAGTCTTACGTAGATGACGGTCATAGGCGCCATTTTCTAAAAAATTAGCGATGGCAACCTGCGTTAACGTAGGCGTGGCAAAGGATTGCACATAAGCCTGTTGGGCAATTGCCGCTTGTTGTTTACCGCCAATAATCCATCCGACGCGAAATCCTGGTGCGATACTTTTTGAAAATGACCCGCAGTAGATAACCTTATCTTGCCTGTCTAATGCTTTTAATGACGGCAGTCTTGGAGATTGATAGCAAAGCTCTCCATACACATCGTCTTCAATGATGGTGATGTCATAGTTAGCGGCCAGCGTGAGTAGCTCATGGCGTGCGGGTTGAGGCATCTGCGCCCCCGTTGGATTTTGATTCTCTGGGGAGACCACGCAAGCTTTAATCGGATGCTCCGCTAAAGCATTGGCCAGCATACTTAGGTCTAAGCCCGTGTCCCAGTGACATGGGATTTCGATGACCTTTAAATGTAATGCTTTGGCTGCTTGCAGTATTCCATGATAGCTCGGGCTTTCTATCGCAATGGTGTCACCCGGCATGGTGGTGCTCTGTAGCGCAAGCATTAAGGCGTGTTGGCAACCCAGTGTAATCAGTATGTCTTCAGGGGATAACTTGCAGCCGGTATCGAGCATGCGAATGGCAATCTGTCTACGCAACACTTCAGAGCCAGGTGTGAAAGCGTAAGCGGCACAGATATCGGGTTCTAAACGCATCAGGCGACCAACGGATCGCTGCAATTGTCGGATGGGTAAGAATTGGTTGTTAGGGATGGCTGCACCAAACTGAGTCACATTTGTATCTTGAGAAAGCCGTAGCACGTTAGCCAACATGGTCTGGATGCTTTCATCCTGATCTGCAGTGGACTGGGGACGAACTTTTAGGGGTTGAGTAGGAATACTGTGAACAAAGTAGCCTTTTTGTGGCTGGGCTTTGATCACCCCGCGATCCTCAAGTAAACGATAGGCCTGTAGCACGGTTGCCATGCTGACTTCCATCTGGGCGCTGGCTTTTCGTACGGATGGAATGCGCTCGCCTAGCTTAAAAAGTCCCTCTTGGATATGCGTTTCAATTTGATCCGCGACTTTTTGATAGAGGGTTTGATCCATGGATGAAAGTGGCCTTAAGTTTGCTAGCTGTTCAATTTATCAGATTGCGCTCTATAAAATAAGTCAGATAAGGAGCGGAGGCCTAAATGAACTTGCGGTTACGTTTGTTTACAGGCAAAGTTGAGTAAAGAAAACATAATAATTGCGAGGCGCGGAAACCAAATGTTTACACTATTTTTTGAGAGGAAATGATGTCTCTATCTGTTGTGCAGCGTGTGCTGCTTGGTTTTGTGCTGTTATTGGTGTTGCTGTTTGTGGTCGCTGGCGCTGGCGTCCAAGGTCTCAACAGTGTTCAGGAACGTATAGAAACTGTAACTGGAGAAATGGCTAATATCTCCGATGGCAGTAATGCTTTGAGTGCGCAAATGGGAGAAACCAGTAGTGCTGTATTGCAGTATTTGGTGGCCTCCAGTGATGCAGCATTAGAAGAAGCGATGACTCAGTTCAATCAAGGCCGTGATGCGTTTGCTGCACAAAGCGAGGCGCTTAAATCATTGGTCTCAGACTACCCTGACATCCTTGCGGTATTGACCGCGGTGGATGACCAATCCGATGAGTTTATGGCTGTGGCCAGTAGCGCCATTGAAGATCATACACGTCAAGTACAGCTTAAACGCAATCTTGCGGATAAGAAGCTAGATCTGAAAGATACAATGAGCTTTGTGGTTGATGACCTGAAGGCGATTGAGCGTTACCCAGAGAGTGATGAGCAATCTTTTGCGTCTGGGTTAGCCCGTACGCAAATGGAAAGTTTGCAATTACTGATTAGTGATTACTTTGATACCTCTGATATCAGTGATCTAGAAGACCTGCAAAGCGATATTGATTCTTCATTTGGTCCTGTGGATCAAGTATTAGAAACCATTAATGATGAGATGGTGGTTGAGAACATAGAGATCATTCGTCAGGCGGCTCAAGCTGAAGATGGTGTGATTGCTGAGTACTACGAGTTAAATAAGATTGAGGTAGAAGCGGAAATTGCCGCAGCGAGCTTACTTAATAGCCTTAATGTCATCCAAGGATACCAGCAAGAGCTCAGTGGCATGGTGAATGAGCTACGTGACCAGGCTAAAGATAATGCTCTAAGCGCCTCTTCTAATGCTAAATACATTTCGATTTTAGTGGTGGCTGTCTCCGTCATCATTGCAGTATTAGTGGCGTTATGGGTTAGCAGAAGTATCCGTAAGCCGTTAGCGAAGATTTTAGAGATCTTGGATCTTATCGCTAATGGTGACTTGACCCAGCGTGTCACTGTCACCAGCAAGGACGAGTTTGGTCAGTTATCGAGCTGGGTGAACATACTGGTAGAAAAGCTGGGATCTGTGGTGAAACAGATTGAAGGCGCATCCCATGAAGTGGTGAAATCAGCTGGCCATGTGTATCAGACGTCGTCAAATACTCAGAACATCATGCAAGAGCAAAACGACAAAACGACGTCAGTCGCTTCTGCTATGAATGAAATGTCTGCAACCGTTGCGGAAGTCGCCCAAAATGCCGAAGTGACTTTGAGTAAGGTCCAAGACGTGGATAAGAGTGCGCACCATAGTCTTGAAAGGATGAATGAAAACATTGCTCAGGTTCAGAGTTTAGTGTCTCAGCTCGAGGCGTCGTCTGAAATTGTTTTGCGGGTCGACCAACATTCGCAAAATATCGGTCAAATTCTGTCTGTGATTCAAGAGATTGCTGAACAAACTAACTTATTGGCTTTGAACGCTGCGATTGAAGCAGCCCGTGCCGGTGAGCAAGGTCGAGGATTCGCTGTCGTGGCGGATGAAGTACGTACCCTAGCGAATAGAACGCATACCTCTACAGAAGAAATACAAACGGTGATTTCTGATCTGCAAAGCGGGGTCAAAGATGCGGTAAGCTCTATGGATCAAAGTCGTCAAAATGCCCGTGACAGCATGGAAGAAGCACAAAGTGTGGGTGTTGTCTTGAATGACCTACGTGAATTCATGGTTGAAATCCGCGACTTGAGTATGCAAATTGCCACAGCGGCTGAGCAGCAATCCCATGTGGCCCAAGAGATTAACCAAAGCGTTCATGAAATTTCCTCCAGCTCAGAAAGTGCTATGGAAGAAGCCCGTATAGGTAAGGAAAACTGTGAGAAGATGAACGAAGTAGCGGAGCACCAACGTCAGTTGGTGGGGCAATTTAAAACATCATAAGACTATCGCTAGCTGAGATTCATTTGGGTACTATGTTGGCATCCGCAACATTTGGAGAAAGGTATGAGTTTACAGATGGGTGATATGCTGCCATACGGTAGCTTCCAGGTCATGGGGGAAGAAGGCCCGCAAACAATTGATGTAACAGAGTTCTTCGCAAACAAGAGAGTCTTAATGTTTGCTGTACCTGGAGCCTTTACACCGACGTGTAGTGCGAGTCATTTACCTGGTTATGTTGTCCATTACGATGCTTTCAAGGAAAAAGGCATTGATGAGATCATGTGTCTTTCAGTGAATGATGTGTTTGTGATGAATGCTTGGGGCAATGCACAAAACGCAGAAAACATTGTCATGGCGGCAGATGGCTTGGCAGAGCTGACCACTTCTATGGGATTGGAGCTGGATATTTCCGCTGCCAAAATGGGGATTAGAAGTCGTCGTTACGCCATGTTGGTGGATAACGGTATTATCCAAGAACTTTGGCTTGATGAGCCCGGAGAGTTTAAAGTGAGCTCGGCGGAATATGTGCTGAGTCAGTTGTGATAAAAAATAGGCCGCGTAAGCGGCCTTTTTTATGTGTTGTGGAAGACAGAAAAATTTGGCTACACAATTTGTCTTGCAATTTGAGCCTTTCGGATCAATATACTTATAAGACAAGAACATAACTGAAAAGGAGGGCGATCATGATGTTGAACGATCGCGTAGATGCGCTGGTATCACCAAAAGGCGCACTGGAAATGTTATCTCAGGATGAAATAGCTCGCATGTCAGAAGACTCTGGCGAGTTGCATGAGTTGTTTCGACGTTGTTCATTGGCCATTTTGAACTGTGGCAGTGACTCCGATGATCCGACTGAAATTATGTCGGTCTTTAAAGATTTTGAAATCCGAATTATTCAGCAAGAGCGGGGCGTTAAATTAGAACTGAAAAACGCACCGGGCAGCGCATTCGTCGATGGCAAGATGATCAGCAGCGTCCGTGAGATGTTGTTCAGTGTTTTGCGTGACATCATCTTTACTTACCATGAATACAACCTTTCTCGCGGTTTGGGAGAGGCTTCTTCCGATAAAATCACCAACGTCGTGTTTGAGCTGTTGCGTAACGCCAATGTGTTTCGACGCATTCAAAGTCCAGACATGATCGTTTGCTGGGGTGGTCACTCTATTGCCCGACACGAGTACGATTACACCAAGCAAGTAGGCCATGAGTTGGGGCTGCGTGAATTAAATATTTGTACGGGCTGTGGTCCAGGGGCCATGAAGGGTCCCATGAAAGGGGCTGCGATTGCCCATGCTAAGCAGCGCTTAAACAATGGTGTGTATTTGGGCTTAACTGAGCCTGGCATCATTGCTGCGGAATCACCGAATCCTATTGTGAACCAACTGGTGATCATGCCAGACATTGAAAAGCGTCTGGAAGCCTTTGTCCGCACTGGCCACGGTATTGTGGTGTTCCCAGGCGGCGCTGGTACTGCTGAGGAGATCCTGTATTTACTGGGTATCTTGTTGCACCCTAAAAACGATGGCATCCCTTACCCATTGGTGTTCACTGGGCCGAAAGAAAGTGCGGCTTACTTTGAGCAGATCGATGAGTTTATTGGTGCAGTGTTAGGGGAAGCGGCTCAAGCCAAGTATCAGATTATTATTGATGATGCTGTGGAAGTCTCCCGTGTCATGAAGCGTGGTATGGAAGAAGTGCGTCTATATCGTAAAGCCCATCAAGATGCCTTCTACTATAACTGGAAGCTGCATGTGCCTGATGAATTTCAGCGTCCCTTCGAGCCGACCCACGAGAACGTGCGTGGTTTGAATCTGCATTTCGGTCAGGACACTCACTTGTTAGCGGCGGATTTGCGTCGAGCGTTCTCTTCGATTGTAGCGGGTAATGTGAAGCCCCAAGGGGTGGCAAGTATTAAGGAGCTAGGTCCCTTTGAAATCCATGGGGATAAAGGGCTAATGCGTAAGTTAGATGCCCTGCTGCAAGCCTTTGTTGAGCAACAGCGTATGAAGTTGCCGGGCAGTGCCTACGTTCCTTGTTATAAAGTTGTTACGGACTAGCAATACTTCGAATCAAAAGGCCGCACTGAGATGCGGCCTTTTTATTGCGCGTTTTATATGGCGCTTTACTGGGAATAGCTCTGCACTACCTGATGAATAAAACTAAGTTTTTCGCGTACGGCCGGTGCAATAATGAAGGGGTACAAATCCGGTTGTCCCATGCTCCGATTTAAATTATTGACGGCGAAGGTAAGAGGTAAATACTGGTTGAGAATGTCTTCAAAGTTCCCATGCTGGTATGGGTCGAGGCTGGCCTGCGTGGCTAAGGCTTGATGACTAGGGTTGGGAGGTTGTACCTGCAAACCGAATTCATAAGCTGTTTCCAATGTATCGAGTATGTGTAAATAGTGGGCCCAGGTTTCTGCCCAATCTTCCCAAGGGTGGGAGGCCGCGTAGCTGCTGACAAAAGAGGTTTGCCAATCTGGCTGAGGTTGGCTGTAGTGTTGTTGCAGTGCGTCACTGTAGTTGGCGCGCTCATCACCAAACATTGCTCGGTATTGCTCCAATAATTGGGCATTGGGGGCAATCAATTGATCCCAATAATAGTGGCCCACTTCATGGCGAAAATGTCCGATTAACGTACGATAGGATTCGTTCATGTCCTGACGTACTTGCTCGCGATCCACGGGATCTGCTTCGGCGGTATTGATGGTGATTTGTCCTAGGGCATGACCTGTGGTGCTTTGGGCGTCCTCTGGGATTTGGTTTTCTTCAGAAATGAAATCAAACGATAGGCCATCCTGTGGGTCTTCTTTTTTGCTGATCACTGGAAGTTTTAGCTTTAACAGAGAAAAGACTAGACGGTGTTTGGCAGATTCTAATTGCTGCCAAGCTTGGTGTTCTTCTATCCCCGCTAGGTTTGGAATATGGCGGTTTAGGTCACAAGCTTCGCATAGGGTGCCTTCTTCCTTGACCATCCAGTTGCAGACATTGTGTTGGTGGTTGGCGCAAAAATGCCATATTTGTCCGCTTGTGTCTCCTTGTGCCTGATAGCCATTCTCCAGAGGGGTGAGGGCACTCAAGGTCAGCAGCTCAGGTATAAATCCGAGTTGAGCTTGGCAAGCTTCACATTGGGTGTTTTCAAACAGTAAGGTTTGACCACATTGTTGGCAATTAAAGAGCTGCATAATCCTTATGTCCTCATTCAAGGTACAGAGCTAGCGGTCCTGGTCTTTTGCGATGGCTGCTACTTGCGCCAGGATCAGCTGACCAGAAATGCTGGTTGGGTTGGGGGTGTTTGGTAAATCGTTATAGGGCCACCAGTGAGCCTCGGCGATTTCATCTTTGGCGGGGGTGATCTCTCCAGAATCATACTCCGCAAAAAAGCCCACCATCAGTTGATGTGGAAAAGACCATGGCTGGCTATCAATGTAGCGAATATTGGTGACTTTGATGCCCACTTCTTCCATGACTTCCCGTTGTACTGCCTGCTCCAAGGTTTCTCCAGCTTCAACAAAGCCCGCAATATTACTGAAGAAGCCTTCTTTGGCTGTTAATGGTCGAGCGAGCAGAATGTCATTACCCTTACGCACCGATACAATGATGCAGGGGGAAATTCGCGGGTAGTGTCGGATATTGCAGTGGGAACAGACTTTTGCATGCTCTTTTGGGTGTTTAACCGTTAAAGCATGACCGCAGCGACCGCAAAACTGATGGTCTGCATCCCAGGTGGCCAGCTGTTGGGCGCGACTCAGCAGTCCGTAATAGTAATCGGTGGTTTCAAACAGAAGTTCTCGTAGCCCTTTTTCCTCAAAGCCTTTTGGGGTTTGCGGAAAGTAGCACACAAACACATCATTCTCTTCAAATTTGCCGCAATAGACGCTGCGCATTTCTGAGGTGGGATGAAAATCCCCCAGCGAGAAAAGAAATTGATCGCCAACAATGAGAACCTTTTGTTTCGCTAATAGAATGTAGCGCGCTGCTGCGTGGGGGGAAGGGTGAGTGTGTGTGCCTATTTCAATCATGAGTCTACTATCCGTCCAATGACCTCACTAAACTAACGTGCAGTCAGGTCATTGGCAACCGGATTTAGTGAGCTAGGGGTTACCAGTCTAGAATCACCTTGCCAGACTTGCCGGATAGCATGGCGTCAAAGCCCTCTTGGAACTGGTTGATAGAGAAATGGTGAGTAATGATAGGGCTGATGTCGAGACCCGATTGCAGCATGGCAACCATTTTGTACCAGGTTTCGTACATTTCTCGGCCATAAATGCCTTTGATTGTCAGACCTTTAAAAATAACCTGATTCCAATCAATGCGTGTATCACTGCTTGGAATGCCAAGCATGGCGATCTTGCCCCCATGGTTGAGGTTTTCCAGCATGGATTCAAAGGCGCTGCCATTACCTGACATTTCAAGGCCCACATCAAAGCCTTCGGTCATGTGCAGTTCCCCCATGACATCTTTGAGAGATTCATTCATGACGTTGACGGTGCGGGTGGCGCCTAACTGTTTGGCTAATGAGAGTCGGTAGTCGTTCACGTCGGTAATGACAACGTTGCGGGCTCCCACATGTTTGGCAATGGCGGCGGCCATGGCGCCAATTGGGCCGGCTCCGGTAATTAAGACATCTTCTCCAACCAGATCAAATGACAAAGCCGTATGGGTGGCGTTACCGAATGGGTCGAAGATGGCCGCCATATCGCTACTAATGTCGTCAGGTATTTTGAAAGCGTTGCTGGCTGGGATGGCTAAGTATTCTGCGAAGGCGCCAGGACGGTTGACCCCAACCCCAAGGGTTGTGCGACATAGGTGTCTTCTGCCTGCACGGCAATTACGGCAATGGCCACAGGTGATATGACCTTCCCCAGAAACGCGATCGCCAATTTTAAAGCCCCGTACTTCGGCTCCCACTTCTGCAATGGTACCGACGAATTCATGGCCTACGGTCATGCCGTGGGGGATGGTTTTTTGTGCCCATTCGTCCCATTTGTAGATATGGATATCCGTACCGCAGATGGCGGTTTTTTGGATTTTAATCAATACGTCGTTGTGACCACATTGAGGGCGCTTGGTTTGGGTTAACCAAATGCCTTCTTTTGGGTGCTGCTTGCTTAATGTTTTCATGACCAAGACTCCTAGATAATGTTTAACCTTTGGCCAACGCGTTTAAATGCTGCAATGGCTTGATCCAATTCTTCACGAGTCAGGGCCGCAGACATTTGTGTACGAATTCGCGCTTTGTTCATTGGGACGACTGGGTAAGAGAACCCTGTGACCAGTACGCCTTCTTCTTGAAGGGCAGTGGCCATACGTTGCGCGAGTGCGGCATCCCCTAACATAACGGGAATGATCGGATGTTCCCCTGGGATGAGCTCAAACCCTAATGCATTCAGTTGTGCTCTAAAGTATTCTGCATTGCTTTGTAGTTGTTGCAATGGTTTTAAATCGCTTTCTAATAGGTCCACAACAGCCAAGCTGGTGGCTGCAATCATAGGTGCCAGAGAGTTGGAGAAAAGGTAAGGGCGAGAGCGCTGGCGTAGCCAGTCGATGACAGGCTTTTTGCCGCTGGTATAGCCGCCGGATGCACCGCCTAGGGCTTTACCTAAAGTGCCGGTGATGATGTCAACGCGCCCCATAACCTCACAATATTCATGGGAGCCTTTGCCATGGGCACCTAAAAAACCCACCGCATGGGAGTCGTCTACCATCACCAGTGCATCGTATTGGTCAGCCAGATCACAGACTCCTGCTAAATTGGCAATGATGCCATCCATAGAGAAGACGCCGTCAGTGACAATCAGCTTAGTTTTTGCGCCAGCTGTGTCTGCTTCTTGTAGTGCTTTTTCCAGATCCTGCATGTCGTTGTTGTCGTAACGGTAGCGTTGCGCTTTGCATAAGCGTACCCCATCAATGATGCTGGCGTGGTTCAAGCTGTCGCTGATCACTGCATCGTCTTTTGTCAGTAGGGTTTCAAATAAGCCGCCGTTGGCATCAAAACAAGACGAGTACAGGATGGTGTCTTCCATGCCTAAAAAGTGACTTAGGCGAGCTTCCAATTGCTGATGGATCGTTTGGGTGCCACAGATAAAGCGAACCGATGCCATACCATAGCCAAAATCATCTAACGCTTGGTGGGCGGCGTTAATGACTTGGGGATGATTGGCTAAGCCTAAATAATTGTTAGCGCATAGATTGATTAAAGGATTGCCAGAGGCAAGAGAAACTGTGCCGCTCTGGGGGCTGGCTAAGGCTCGTTCTTCCTTGTATAGGCCTTCGGTTTTCAGCTCGTGAAGTTGCTGGGTAAGCTTTGTATAGAGTGTCTGTTTGCTCATGTTTCTTTCCTCCTAATCTGATTTCAGTGTAGTGCTAAGAAATAGAAACGGGATAGATGCAGTGGTAGTACTAAATGAGCATAACAGTTGTTGAGTTGTCCCTTTATAAAGGGGTCGCGTACAATGCTGTGAATAAATACTTAAATTAAAGGACTGGAAATGTCACTAAAACACCTAGGTTTAATTGGTGCTGCAACCATGCTGGCGTCGGCGACCTTCGCACAAGATTATTTGCCTATTTTGCAATATCACCATGTGAGCGCATCGACTCCCCGATCCACCTCTCTTTCTCCTGAAGAGTTTAAAGAGCACATGGACTATTTGGCTGAAGCTAATTTTAACGTGGTGGATTTGGCAAAAGCCCTAGACGACATTCGTAATGGCGTAGCATTACCTGATAAAGCCGTTGCGATTACTTTTGATGATGCCTATCGCAATATTTATCAAAATGGCTTTCCAATCCTTAAAGAGCATGGGTTCCCATTTACTGTCTTTATTAATACTCAGCCCATCGAGCAAAAAAACCGTAGCTTCCTAACTTGGGATCAAATCAAAGAAATGACCCAATCAGGTGGCGTATTTGCGAACCATACAGTCAGCCACCCTTATATGGCACGAATGGAAGAAGGGGAATCCCATGGGCAGTGGAAGGCTCGTATGGAAAAAGAAGTGGCAGATGTGGAGGCCGCATTAGAGGAGCACTTAGGCACATCCCCTAAAATGTTGGCGTATCCTTACGGGGAGTCTAATCAGGAGATTCGCACTCTGTTGACTGATCAAGGGATTGTGGGCTTTGGGCAGCAGTCTGGTGTTGTGAGTAAAGACTCTAATTTTGCCGACTTGCCTCGTTTCCCTGCAGCAGGCAACTACGCCAAGCTCTCTACATTAAAAACCAAGTTGAATTCTATGCCGATGCCGCTAGAGAAAGTTGAAGCCGGTGGCGATTTTGCGGGTGAGATGCCCGTGTCGTTAACGCTTTCATTTAAAGATGGGCAGTATCGTCTAAAAGACTTGGCGTGTTATGTGTCAGGGCAGGGCAAAGCAGCATTAAACTGGCTAGACGATACCACTGTTGTTGCGGCGGCAGAGAAACCATTTGGTGTCGGTCGTGGGCGTATTAACTGTACTATGCCAAATAGGGCGGGGAGTCAGTATTACTGGTTCTCCAACGTCTGGATTCGTGCTGGGGAAGACCAGCGTTATGTGTCACAAAAAAATTAAAAAAAATTCAAAAAAGTGTTGCACTGAAATTTAGAATCCGTAATATACACCTCGCTCGCAACGGAGGGGTGGCAGAGCGGTTTAATGCACCGGTCTTGAAAACCGGCGAAGGTTAATAGCCTTCCGAGAGTTCGAATCTCTCCTCCTCCGCCATCTTCCTTTTAGGAAGGAAGTTGTGAGAAAAATTAGTTGTTCCCTGATAGCTCAGTTGGTAGAGCAAATGACTGTTAATCATTAGGTCACTGGTTCGAGTCCAGTTCAGGGAGCCATCGGAGTATAGCGCAGTCTGGTAGCGCGCCTGCTTTGGGAGCAGGATGTCGGGGGTTCGAATCCCTCTACTCCGACCACTAATTTGCATCAATTGGTAATGGTGGGCGTAGCTCAGTTGGTAGAGCTATGGATTGTGATTCCATCGGTCGTGGGTTCGAGCCCCATCGTCCACCCCATTGCCTCATAGTTGGGTCGTTAGCTCAGTTGGTAGAGCAGTTGACTTTTAATCAATTGGTCACTGGTTCGAATCCAGTACGACCCACCAACTATGCCTCGAAACCAATTTGGTTTCATCCTATTTCTGATACATTCCCTGATAGCTCAGTTGGTAGAGCAAATGACTGTTAATCATTAGGTCACTGGTTCGAGTCCAGTTCAGGGAGCCATCGGAGTATAGCGCAGTCTGGTAGCGCGCCTGCTTTGGGAGCAGGATGTCGGGGGTTCGAATCCCTCTACTCCGACCATCAGGATAGTCTGACAATTTGTCTTAAGTGGGTCGTTAGCTCAGTTGGTAGAGCAGTTGACTTTTAATCAATTGGTCACTGGTTCGAATCCAGTACGACCCACCACTTTCCCTTCTTTCTATATTTCTCTTATTTCTTCTTGTAGTCATATTCCTGACCTGTAGTCTGGCTTACTGCTTACCTGCTTACTGCTTACTGCTTACTGCTTACTGCTTACTGCTTACTGCTTACTGCTTACTGCTTACTGCTTACTGCTTACTGCTTACTGCTTACTGCTTACTGCTTACTGCTTACTGCTTACTGCTTACTGCTCTGTGCTTGTGTTGGTTTTGTGTCGTGTAGGTGGGCGTCGGGTGAAGTAGATTTAAGGTGTCTGTCTTGTTTCGGCTAGGAGCTTGATTTGGTGCTTGATCTACTAGGTGCTTGATTGGCTATCAGGGTAATGATGGGGTAGTTGTGTGGTGCTTTCTGTACGGTATATAGCTAAAAATGTATAAATTTAACTGGTTGATTTTACTGAGAATGGAATTGGAGAAGATAGGGAATATCAGGAAGAAAAGAGAAATGGTGGAGGGAGGTGGATTCGAACCACCGAAACTTTCGTGGCAGATTTACAATCTGCTCCCTTTGGCCACTCGGGAACCCCTCCACAGCAGCGCGGCATATATTATAAGGCTTGCCGCGCCGTGTAAACACTTTTTTTAGTTTTTCTTCAGCAATTGTGCCAATTTAGCCTGCATGCGTTCTTCTTCCGTTAGGTTCTCGAACTGTGGGTCAACTTTTGGCTGTTGTTTGGCTTTCTTTGGACGGTTTTGTTGAGAGCCACCTTTGCCTTTGTTACCTGGATGAGCGTTTTGCTTGCTTTTAGGCATTGGTTTTTTCGGCGCTGTGGGCTTCTTGGCGTTAGGTAGAGCTGGCTCATCGCTTACCGCTACGCCCTCAAGGTCAATACGTGGCTGACCAGACAGTAGGCACTTCTTATAGCGATCAGAGCGCGTGTAGGCCGCCATGGCGCGTTTACGTTTGCTGTCGTTGAACTCGTCGTCAAGCACCATGTCTTTGTCGATGCCAACTTTAAGTGGGCGTGGGTTGTTCCAGTCGAAGGCTTTAGGGTAGCGCTCTTCCAACAAACGAATCAGTCGACGGTTGTTCTTTTGATTTTTTTGGCGACGCTTCTCCTCGGCACTGAGTGCTGGCGCTTCAGGAGTGTGGCTAGGTGTTGAATCGACGGGCGTTTGCTCAACTTCTGTCACAGCAGTCTCTTGTTGGTCAGCGGCTGGTGTAAGGTCTTGTTCAGTAGTCATAAGAGATTCTTTCGTTTCTTGGTTGTCTTCGTTGGTCTCAGTGGCTTGTTGCATTTGATGCATTAAGTCAAAGCTGAGTTGGTTTTCCAAGTCCGAGTTTTCGGGCTTGCTGGGTGAAGGGCTCAGTAGGTCTAATGAGTCTTCGATGTATAGTTGTAGCTGATCTTCTGTAGAACGCTTTGTCATAGAGGATAGCAAGTCCAGAGAGGCATCGCTCGGACTGTTAACTTCGTAGGCCGTCTCTTGGGGCGTTTGTTTTAGGCGCTCAATCTCTTGCTTGGCTTGGTTAAGCTCCGCTAAAAGGTTGTCGATTTTATCTTCTAGCGCTTTGATTAATCGATCCATAAAGATTAATTTCCGGATGGTGTGTTAGGGAGAGGGACGCTGGGAGCGCCTTCTCGACCGACCATTTCGTTGAGCTGTTGTGTTGTTGGGAGTATGACTTCTACATTGCTAGTATTCCACCAACGAAACACGCTAATCATGGTTATGCTCACAACAAAAATATAAAACAGCTTCATTATTATCGTTAGAACGTCAAACCTACGCCAATGGTGGCATGTTTATCATAAGCTGTGTCGTCGCTGTTAAACACTTTTAGGAAAACGTCTAGTCGTGTGTTGTTGGTTATACCAATTCGCAACCCAGCTTCTGGGTAGTAAGCGCCGTTATCCAATAAAAAAGTGCCTGCACCGACGTAACTCCAAATCGGTACCGAGCCGCCCCAGTAAAACATGGGGGTTGGCGTGTATAAACGGGCACCAAGGGTTAAGGTGCTTTCAAAACTGTCCCGCAAAATAAAAGAAAAGCCGCCGTAAATAGATAGGGTACGTGGGTAGGTGTACTCGACCAGTGTATTGATTACGCTAGCAGTGTGGCTGGTAGCGGTTGAGGGTTTGCTAAAGACATAGTCATAGCTTGCTAAGCTCGAAAACTGTCCAGCGGCCGATGCGCTGGTCGCCCCTGCGAGTAAAGCCGCTGAAACAAGTTTTTTCATCAATTTCGACCCAATTAATCCAGTTGGTTTAGTTTGTTTAGCATCTGGTTTAGGCTGTTTTCCCAGTTGCTGTGTTGTTCTGATTGTTGGTTTAGTTTGCTGGAAATTTCTTCTTTTTCCTCAGTCAGCTCGTAATTTTGCATTTCAAGCTCGGAGATGCGCTGGCGTAGTGTAGAAATTTCCTCAACAGCAGCATTGATGCGTTGTTCTAAGTGGTGAAGTAGTTCGTTGTTCATGTAAATCTAATCCTAGCAGTGTAGTGCATTTTAAAAGCTTGATTTTAATTGTTTACCAAGCAATCACAACATCTTGTTGTTGAACATTTAATACCCGTGCGTCCACGGCAAGTTCGCCAATGGCAAAATTGGGTTGGACCTGAGTGATAGTAACATTGATGTTGGCGTTGTTAAGTTGTGTTTGCGCATTTTGTAGCTGATCAAATATCTCGTAACGACGAAAAACTTGAAATTGATCACCTTTCTTGATGCCTGCAAGTGATCCTGCGTTGATATGTATTTGATTGCCTTCGGTGCGAAAAATATTAGCGACGAATGGCTGACAATTTAATTTGTCACTGGTGTCGATGGCCATATTTTTAAGGGTTTGTTTAACGATCTGACCATAATGCAGTGTCCAGAACTGACCTGTACCAAAACCTATTTTATTGGTTTCATCTGTATCCCATTTGCCGGTCTCATCATAGCGCTCTTGGAAGATTAAAGCGCCACTGAAGCCATCATAGATGTAAAGGTCTAGGACGAACTTACGTTGGTTGTCTTCTTTGTTTGCCCAGCTTAGTAATTTGTTTAATGGGGTCTTTTGATCGGGGCGCTTTGGAAAGCGCTCGCTGATATCTCGAACAACACCACTTATAACGTATTGCACCCCTAAGTCTTCACCGATATTGGCCACGTCAGTTAGGGAGCCGTCATTGGTCATGGAGGTTGGGGCGTTAATAAGATCAGGATAAACCGATAAATTGGTGGCAGCCAATGCTCTTAGGTAGCCCTGTTGATTGATTTCATCTGCTAGGGCTTTGGGGAATTCTCTAGGTATATTGTGCAGGGCACCTAAGTTTGCTTGTTGTGGTGTTTGCAGTGCGAACCCAGTAATACCAACAGATTTCTTGTAGGGGTTGATGGTGCCGTTTTCACACATGCCTTCTGGGGAAATGTCGGTTTGGATCAGAACCGTTAAGATGTCTGAATCCACGGATTCAGACAATATGCGAGTATCTTTGGCAACGCCGGCACTTTGAATAGAGGTATTGGAAGATATGGTGCCATTGACCATGGCGTCATGGGAACGGACTCTTGAGCTGGCTTGCAAGGTGGCTTGCTTGATAGCCTGCTGAGTCGCCCGATAACGTGCATCATCTAGGTCTTGGTCATAGATGATGGCTTCCCCTTGAGCTTCAATGGTTTGGCCGATAGCTGAGCTTAAGGTTAAGCTCAGTAAGCATGTGGTTAAAATCAGCCTAATCATTATTGAACGCTATAAAAGCTAGAGGGTTGTGACGCTGGCGTAGCAGTACTCGTGCTGTAGTTTTTACGAATTTGGCAGGTAGGGTTCGAACGGATACTTTCCGGCGAGCTAACGCAGGCTCGGAAGTTTTCTTGTAATGCCATTTCGACAACGGTTTCAAATGTGCCGTCTTCCAGTTCCCGCTGAGAAATCACTTTAGCGCCCACTAGGTAGGCATCTACATAGGTGCGCAGTTCGTCATGCTGCATCATCATGTTGCTGAGGGAGCTGGTGCCATCAATTTTTAAGCCGTATACCCGCTCTGATAGATTACGGTAGGCGTCAAGTTTAGAGCCGCGCAGGGACATGAGGCGGGCTTGGGATTTGGACAGTTGTTTGCTGGAGATTGGAGCAGAGTAGCCAGTTGCATTAATGATGATGGGATCTCTAGGCACCACATCGATAATTTCGATGTCGCGGGTTTCCTCTTCTGATTCTGAAGAGTTGCTCAGCATACCTCCTGTACAAGGGGCTACCGATGTGCACTGGGATTCCATTATTGGTTTGCCGCTACAGGCACTTAAAAGTGCTGCTAGGCCAATCAATGTTACTAGTTTGCCCGTATGTGTCATCGGGGATCCTCCATTAGATACTGCGCCAGCTTTCAGCCGTTTAACATAGGTGTAATGAATACCGATTAATGAACTCGGTAAATAACTACTTTTTTTGTCGGTTTTGTCGCAGCGGATTTCGCGATGGCTGTTTCACCTGCGGGCGTTGCCATCATTTCTGATCCGTTTTGATAGTAATGATTATAAGTACAGCCTTGTAGCGCCAAGGCAGCAACTCCAATAGCTATCAGCCACTGTTTTGTGTGCATCGCAAAACCTCAATATTCGTTTACTCCTATAGTTTACGGTTAAAACTACCTATTCTTGAAGTAAATTTGCACAGATTTGCGTCATTTTTGCGGTATTTCAACGGAATATTGGGGGGATCCTAATATGCTTTTCTGTTCTGGTTAAAAAATGAGCAGCTCCTATACTTCTACAAGACATGCGAAATGGGGGTGTTCATTATGAATTTTCAAAAGGTCAGTTTAATAAATCAAGCGCAAGGGCAGCCAGGTTCTTTGGCAGAGCGTTTACGGTTTGATGTGGAGCAGACTCTTAAAGGGACCTATGCTGATGAGTCATTAGTGGAGCGTCTGGATGATTTGTATTTACCCTTTGCACGCTGGGTAGAGGATCGTTTGCAGTCTAAACAAGGTCCCCTAGTCATTGGCTTAGGTGGGCCCCAAGGGTGTGGCAAAACCACATTCTCTTCGGTGGTCAGCCATGTGCTGTGTAAGGGGTTTGACCGTAATGCTGTGGTGGTGAGTTTGGACGATCTTTATTTGACCCGCTCAGATCGCTTGTCCTATGCCCATCAAGTGCACCCTCTGTTTGCGACCCGTGGTGTACCAGGGACCCATGATATTCCTCTGGCGCTGAATATCTTTGAACGCATGAAGCAGCTCAAGTCTGGGGAAGTCATGTATGTGCCTATGTTTGATAAGTCACTTGATGATCGTAAGCCAGTACATCGTTGGCAGGAAGTTGCAGGGCCTGTGGATGTGATTTTTTTTGAAGGCTGGTGTGTGGGAGCTTCCCCTATGTCAGAAGAGTCTTTACTGACACCCATTAATCGCTTGGAAGAAGATAAAGATGCGGAGGCGATATGGCGTAAAGCGGTCAATGAGCATTTGGCCACGGACTATAAGTCTCTATTTGAGCTTATTGATGTGCAAATGTGGATGCAGCCACCAGGTTTTGAAGTCGTTTATGACTGGCGAAATAAGCAGGAGCGAGTGTTAGAAGAGCATCTACATGATATTCATGGGGGGATTTTGGATACCTTGGACATTAAAGTCATGTCCCCAGAAATGCTAAAGGGCTTTATGCAATACTACGAGCGTATTACCCGCCATATGATTTGTTCTATGATTCAACGGGCAGATATTCAGTTTATGTTAAATGGTGACCAGGGGGTTGAATCGGTAAAATTACCCGAAACACACTAGCTGGATTCATCGATCAGCAATTTATGATAGGCTGTCACCATTGTGATGGCCTATTTTTTGGAGCAGTTTTTGTGTCAAAGCCACTAGAATTTATCACCGTTGATACCGCCGAATCCCCCAACTCTGCCGTCATCTGGATGCATGGCCTTGGAGCGGATTGCCATGACTTTGAAGGAATCGTTCCGCAGTTAGGCTTACAAGGTAAAGCCATTCGTTTTGTGTTCCCTAATGCGCCCATTCGCCCAGTGACCATTAATGGTGGAATGAAAATGAGGGCATGGTACGACATCTTAGAAATGACTCTTGATCGCAAAGTGGATATGGCCAACATTAAAGAGTCTGTGGAGCAAATTGAGCAGATGATTTCTGAGCTTGAAGCACAGGGCATTGCCAGTGACAAGGTCGTGATAGCTGGTTTTTCGCAAGGGGGCGTGATCGCTTATCAAGTTGCTTTGTGTGGTCAATATCAGCTTGCAGGCGTGATGGCTTTATCTACCTACATTGCGGATCCAGACCAAGTTCAGGACGCTCAGGGTCATAAGAATGAAAAGACCCCGTTCTTAATTCAGCATGGCACCTTGGATCCGGTCGTGGATCCGAGTTTAGCGGTACGAGCCAATACCCTATTAAATGATAAAGGGTATGTTACAGAATACAGCACTTTCCCTATGCCTCACTCAGTGTGTGCAGAACAGGTGGCTGTTATCGGTGAGTGGTTGAATCAGCGTTTTGCTTAAGGAGAGAGTAAATGTCAATTAAGTTTGAGCCAGATCGTTGGTTAGAATCCGCTAAAGAATGGGCCCTTCATGCGGGCGGTATGATGCAGCAAGGTCGCGCAAATGCAGAGTTCAAACGAGATTATAAGGCCGGCCACGAGCTGGTCACCTCGGTGGACTTAGCGGTGGACGATTACTTGTGCACTCAAATTGTATCAACCTTCCCTGGGCATTTGATTTTGTCTGAAGAGTCGTCCCCTGATTTAAATGTCGCCATGGCGTCGGATGTGCCTGTGTGGGTTATTGATCCCATTGATGGTACGGTCAACTTCGCTCAAGGTTTGCCCCATGTGGCGGTGTCTATTGCGGTGTTTTACCGTGGAGAGCGCTGGGTGGGAGTGGTTTATGGACCATTTTTAAATGAAATGTATTCCGCCGTAAAAGGGAAAGGGGCTTGGCTAAACGACAGGCCTATTTCCGTTAGTGGTCGTAATGTATTGCGTAATGCGGTGGTTGCTACAGGATTCCCATATCAGCGAGATACTTTATATGAGTTGATGGGATATGTGACGGCCGTATTGGCGAATTGCCAAGACATACGACGAAATGGTTCTGCTGCATTGGATCTGTGTGCAGTGGCCAATGGGCAAATGGATGCTTACTACGAAAATGTAAAGCCGTGGGATATGGCAGCAGGAGCTTTAATTGCCGAAGAAGCTGGAGCTACCATAGGGGCGTTTGGTGCTCAGCGCGCAGAGTGGCCTAAGGCCATAAATGGCGACAGTTTAATCGTTGCGACGCCAGAGCTATATGACGCTATCAATACCCTGCTGCAAGAATCTCGAATTGAATTGAGCGTTTAGTGTCTATTGGGCTTCCTAAGCTCAGTACCCACTGAACCTAATATTAATGCTAGGAAATATATGTCTACTAATGCATTTTGGGCAATTTTGATTGTGTGTTTTGCCGTCATTGGCTTGTCGGTTTATTTTATTGCACGACAGTTGAAACAGAATAAAGAGCGTGCCGATCGTATTGCGGCGGGAGAAGGTCGCTTACGTGAAGAGCGGACAAAGCGAATTGAAAGCATCCAAATCCTAATGCGCGCCGTAGAAGAGGATGAAAAGCTAACTTGGACGGAAGCGTCTATTCGTGTGAAGAACCTGTTAGATCAGTTAAGCGTTGATTTATCGGAGCACGAAGATGTGCAAGCTGTGTACTTAGTCGAAGAGCACACACAACATATTCCAACTCATGATCAATGGAATGCTCTGCCACTTGCTGCGCGACGTAAATATCAAGCCGAGATGGATGCACTCGAAGCAACCCATGTGGAGCGTTTGCGTCGCGCTAAAACTTACTTGTTGGCGTATAACTTTAACGAATGATCTTACAAATCCTGATCGGTACATTCGTTTGCTTTTTATTGTTGGTTGTCTTGCTGGTGTTTTTTATCAAACACAAGCAGCGAGCGCCTTATTACCAGTTAGATGCAAATGGCTGTGTCAAAGTACTGCGTGAAGCCGTGGAGCAGCGGCTGCTTGAGCGAGACTGGCATGTCTTTATTGGGATGAGTGTGCGATATGATCAGGAGATCGAAGCTTTGCGTCACGAGTGTGCTGTGATCGATGAGGAATGTGTCGTGAATACGCAATGTAAAGATGGCAAAGTGTATGTTGTGTTTTCAAAGCAAGGTATTTTACGCTTAAAGCATCTGTTAGATGAATGGCAGCATAAAGCCGAGTATTTGGCTTAATTTTTAACACAGGAAATGAGATATGAATGAATTGGAAAAATGGATGGAAGAAGGGAGTACTTGGCTGCCTTGGTTAACAGAGAAAAGCGTCAGCATTATTGTTGGCATTATCATTTTCTTTGTTGGTAAGTGGATTGCTAAGCGTATCGCAAATTGGATTGAGCAACGTATGCGCAATTCAAAAATTGACAATGCCGTAGTGGGCTTTACCTCAAGCATCTTGTATGCCTTGATGTTTGCCGCTGTGATTCTGATGGCGCTTGGTCAAATTGGCGTCCAGACCACATCCTTTATTGCTATTCTCGGTGCCGCCGGTTTAGCCGTAGGTCTTGCGTTGCAAGGTTCCTTGTCAAACTTTGCGTCGGGCGTACTGATCATTCTATTGCGTCCATTTAAAGCGGGGGACTTCGTTGAAGTCGGTGGCGAAATGGGAACGGTAGATCGCATTGAGTTGTTCCATACCTACCTGAAGACCCTTGATAATCGCAGCGTGATCCTGCCGAACTCGTCTGTGATGGACGGTACCATTGTCAACTATTCGGCCCATTCAACTCGCCGTTTAGATCTTGTTATTGGTATTAGCTACGATGCAGACATCCGTCTGGCCCGTGATTTGATGAAGTCTATCCTGGACAATGAAGAGCGTGTATTGCCTGATCCTGCGTACATGATTTTTGTCTCAGAGTTGGCGGACAGCTCCGTAAACTTCAGTGTTCGTATTTGGGTGAAATCAAGCGACTTGTTGCAATTCAAGTCTGACTTCTTAGAGAAGGTTAAATACACCTTTGATGAGAACGGTGTTGGTATTCCGTACCCACAAATGGACGTGCATTTGTCCAAAGCAGACTAAACTGCGAAAGGTTATACAATGGCGTCGCGAGAAATCGTGGCGCCATTTTTGTTTGTTGAATACTTTGTTTATTGAAGACGCTGTTAGAGAGGTTCTATGAGTCGATACCGTCCACCGGGTGCTCCAAAAGGTGCTTACATCACCAAACAAGGGGCGGATAAGCTGTTGGCTGAGCTGAAATATCTTTGGAAGGAAAAACGCCCTGAAGTGACTCAAACCGTCAGTGATGCCGCAAAGTTGGGGGATCGCTCGGAGAACGCAGAATACATCTACGGTAAGAAGCAGTTACGTGAGATTGACCGACGTGTGCGCTATCTAGAAAAGCGGTTAGATCAATGTACCGTGGTGGATCGTTTGCCCATTGATCGTTCCGTTGTGTTCTTTGGGGCATGGGTGACACTGGAAGATGACGACGGGAATCAAGAGCGTTTTCGCATTGTAGGGCCCGATGAAATCGATCATGAGGAAGATTACATCAGTATGGATTCACCCGTAGCAAAAGCACTGCTGAAGCGTAGCGAGGGAGATGAAGTGGTACTGAAAAGGGCGGGTGGTGAAAAAACCTATTATATTGATCAAATAGAATACGTAGAGTATTAAAAAGAGCAGGGGGCCCGCAGATTGGCCACCCTGCTAAAAGATGCCGGTCCCTAACGCAGGATCGTTTGCTTCAGAGCATCCACCGAGGATTGGATGCCCGCTTCAACCGACATGGTGAAGTCTTCCATCTCTAGAGAGACCCAATCGTGGTAGCCTTGCATGCCGACCACAGAGAAAAACTCTTTCCACCACTGGAGGTCGTGACCCGCGCCGACCGCCACATAGTTCCAAGAGCGGTTTGCAACGTCCGTCACGTCTTTAAGTTCCAATAGGCCGTTGATGTCGCATAAACCGCGCTCAATGCGAGTGTCTTTGCCGTGTACGTGGTGAATGGCGTCCCCTAGAGCGCGGGCAGCCGCGATGGGGCAAGCGCCTTTCCAGAACAAGTGACTTGGATCTAGGTTCATACCTACCATAGGGCCAACTTCGTTACGCAAACGGAACAGTGTCTCAGGGTTCCATACCAACATGGCAGAGAAGTTTTCTAGAGCGTATTTTTCTACGCCTACTTCAGTCGCCAGTTTCACCAGATCGTGCCATAGAGGGAATGCTCGATCTTCCCACTGGTAACGGTCACGCTCAGGCATTTCATTTGGCCAGCTCTTGGTGTACACCAACCAGTTAGGCACCATGTCTCCTGGAGCCGCTTCAGGCAAGCCAGACATGGTGATGATTTTCTTAACGCCAATTTCCCCTGCAAGGCGGATGGTGTCTTCCATCTCTTTACGGTGGCGCTTACCCATCTCACCTGGATCAAGAGGGTTAGCAGAGCAGTTTAGCGCGGCGATTTGTAGGCCGCGGGCTTCGATCTCGGCTAGCTTTTTCTTTAGCAGGCCTTTATCAGCAAGCAGTTCGTCAGCGCGGAAGTGAGGGGCGCTTGACCAGCCACCCCCCGTCATTTCAACACCTTCTAAACCCAGTTCAACACATTTATCTAGCATCTCTGTGAACGACAGATTGCCCATTACATCGGTACAAATAGAGAGTTTCATAAATAAGCCTATAAATTCACAAAGTGTTAGTTGTACAAGTCTGGTTTAGAAATGCGCTTAATTGGCTCACGCTGACCTGATGTAACAGCGCGAAGGGCGGCATCGGCCGTCAGTGTGGCAGCATAGCCATCCCATGCACTTGGCCCAGTTGCTGTACCGGCAGAAGCCGCAGCGATCCACTCTCTAAATTCTTGGTCGTACGCTTCAATAAAACGTTCACGCCAGTCTTCAGGAATGGCTTGGCGAATACCGTGTTGATCAGAAATCACAGTCGCAGGACGATTTGGAAGTGCCGCAACCCCAAGTTCACAGCTTACTTCGCCACGAATATCGTAGCCGTAGGCAATGTTTACAGAGATTTCCACATCCACGATGGCACCGCTTGCCATGTGAAGTAAGACGATGGTTGGGTCACGCAGCTCGCCGCCACGGGTTGAGCGACGTGGTACACGAACTTCTACCGCGTCAATTTCATCTGAAAGTAACCAGCGTGAGATGTCCGCATCATGAACCAGCGTGTCATTGAGAGGCATGTCAGAGGTGTATAAACCCTCTGGCACACTCGGGTTGCGGTGAGTGGAGTGATACATCAAAGGCGTGCCCAAGGTGCCACCATCAATCACAGCTTTAAGGCGACGGTAGTCAGCGTCAAATCGGCGCATAAAGCCCACTTGTACAAGACGCTTGCCATAAGCTACTTCCGCAGCCAAGACTTTCAGCGCTGATTCTTCCGAGATCACCATTGGCTTCTCGCAAAACACGGGTTTACCGGCGGCGATACATTCAAGCAATTGTTCTTCGTGGGCCGCTCCCCAAGAACAAATCACCACAGCGTCTACTGTCTCGGAGTGAATCAACTCTTTAACGGACGTGAATACTTTTGCACCTTCAGGGGCGATAGCTGTTGCGCGGTTTTCATCGATGTCATTGACCGCAACCACTTCAACACCTTGTAATACTTTTGTTAGACGGCGAATATGATCTTGTCCAATCATACCAGTCCCGATAACGCCAACTCTTAAAGACATAAGTCCCCCTATTCCTTAAAGAATATAAATGAGTAAATAATTATTGTTTTTTGTGCGCTGTGTAAGGGGCGTCTATTGGTTAGACGCCGTCCACGGGTTATTGATTTGCAGCCGCTGCTGGCTGCCCATCATGGGCATCCATATGACTCGCGATTTCGCTCTCAAGGTCTGCCATGGCTTCACCGCCCGCCATCAGATCCGTGATTTCTTCACGGGTCTTGTCGCCTTTACGGAAGTCCGCCGCCAGAGCGCCACGAATCAAGACAGCAAAGTGGTCACCCACTGTCATGGCGTGCATAACTTGGTGGGTAATGAAGATAACAGCTAGGCCGCGTTTACGAGCTTCGAAGATGATGCGCAATACGTGGGCCGCTTCTTTTACACCCAATGCCGCAGTCGGCTCATCGAGAATAAGAAGGCGGGCACCAAAGTGAACCGCACGAGCAATGGCCAAGGATTGACGCTCACCACCGGACAAACCACCGATCAGACGATCGCCGTCATCGATACGGGTGATACCGAATTCACGTACCGCTTTAACGGCGGTTTCGTTAGCTGTCTTGCGGTCAAATACTGTGAATGGGCCCCATTTTTTGGTGGGCTCAACCCCTACGAAGAAGGAGCGACCAATGCTCATCAATGGGAAGGTGCCCCCGAATTGGTGAACGGTTGAAATACCTCGGTCTGATGCATCCTTTGGACGATCGAAGTTGACTTCTTCCCCATCCATAAACATTTGACCAGAAGTCGGTTTGTGGACACCGGCCAAGGTTTTAATCAAAGTAGATTTACCGGCACCGTTGTCACCCAATAGACACAGCACTTCACCTGGGTGTACTTTCAAAGAAATATCGTGCAACACATCAATTGGCCCAAATGACTTATTTACGTTGCGAAGTTCCAATACTGGAGTAGTCATATCTAATCCCTCTTCTTATTTTTTTTGTTTGGGCGCGTGTGTTAACGCCATTTTTCGGAAGAAATTGTTCATCAATACAGCTGCCATCAACATCACGCCGATGATCAAGCTGGACCAGTTACGGTCGATGTCTGTGAAGTAAATACCTTGGCTTACGACCGCAAAGGTTAGCGTGCCGAAGAAGATACCCATGATGGATCCGAAGCCGCCTGTAAGAAGCACGCCGCCCACCACAATGGAAACGATCACGTTAAAGATGTACTGCATACCACCGGATACTTGCGCAGAGTTGAATAGAATCGCCCCACACATGCCTACAAATGCTGCGCTGGTAGAAGACAAGACAAACAACCAAATCGTCATGTTACGTACTGGAATACCAGCGTTGTGGGCGCTGACCTTGTCGCCACCCATGGCATAGATCCAGTTACCAAAACGAGTACGGTGAATCACGAAGAAGTACACGGCCACCAAAGCCAACCACCAGAAGATGATCACCTGATAGCTACCACCGATGAGTTGGCCGAAGATGGATTTACTCCATTCAGGGGCTGCCAAAGAAACACTGGCATTACCGGTAAGCAGGACCGAAGAGCTCAATACCAAACCTTGCATGGCAACCAAGGTGCCTAGGGTAACAATCAAAGACGGTACCGTTGTGTTGACCGTTAAGTAACCATTGATCAGTCCAACGATCACCCCAAGTGCAATCGCACCTAGAATGCCTACTTCGATTGGGAAGCCATAGTGACCGGACAGAATGGCTACGGTCATAGAGCCCGCAGGAATCATGGCACCAATGGAAATGTCCAGTTCTCCAGCGATCATCAACAAGCCCACAGGCAAGGCGATGATGCCTAGGTTAGCGGCAAAGTTTACCCAGCTTGCCGATCCCACTAGGTGGTCTAGCTGAACGCCACCAAAAATGATGTAGAACACAATGACTGCCGCGAAGCTCAGTACTGAGCCGGATTCAGGGCGAGTCAGAAAATTGCTGATAGATATGTTATTCATAGCTCTGCCTTCTTATTTGTTCTTTTTCTTGGAGTAACTTAGCGCAAGCTTTCTGAACGAGTCGTTGGTGATTACGGCAACCAATAGCAAGGCACCGATGATGATACTGCCAACGTTCGGATCAAAACTGGTGAAGTAAATCCCTTGGTTCACCACAGCGAAGGTGATGGTGCCGAACACAATGCCGAACACAGAACCAAAACCACCGGTCAATAACACACCACCGATGACCACACACATGATCGAGTTAAAGATAAAAGCTTGACCGCCTGCTACTTGAGCACTCTGATACACCATGGCTTGAGACACACCCACAAAGGCTGCCGCAAAACCACTCATCATAAACAAAGAGATGGTCAGTTTTTCTGTTGGGATACCGGCGTTACGGGCACTGATCTTGTCGCCACCTAAGGCACAGATCCAGTTACCGAAACGAGACGCGTGTAAGATGAAGCCCACTACCACGATGAAGCCGATCCACCAGAAAATTGTGATCTGGAACATGCCGCCGATAAACTGGCCTAACATGGCTTGAGACAGTTCGCTTGGAATAATGGACGCTGTAGTTGAGCCAGTTAACAAGATAGAAGAGCCAAGAGTCAGACCCATCAGAGCGAACATCATACCGATGGTCACAATCAGAGACGGAATCTCCGTACGCAGTACGATTAGCCCGTTAATAAGACCCACTAATAAACCAACCCCTAATGCGGCCAAGATGCCCACAAAATCTGGTAAACCAAAGTAACCAGAGACAATGGCAGTGGTCAGCGAAGAAGCTGGAATCACGGCACCAATGGATAAGTCCAATTCACCAGCGATCATGAGCAAGCCAATAGGCAGTGCCACAATACCGATCTCTGCTGCAACGTTAAGCCAGCTTGCAAAACCTGCAGGTGAAAGGAAGACCATGCCGCCGAAAATTGAGAAGAAAACAAATACCGCAAGCATTCCGAAGAATGATCCTGCTTCTGGTCTTCTGATTAGCTGTCCAAGCGACGGTCCAGATGTGTTTTTGTAAGTCACGACAGACTTTTGATTTTGGCTAATAGAGGCCATGTACTACTCCCCGAGAATAAACAAACCTTTCGGCTTTTCTTTACGCCAGCTCTTAGACTGGCAATCCGCTGCGCACTCAACATTGAGTGCGCAGGGTGAAAGCGCGCTTAACGAGTACCTTGTTTAACACCTGATAGCGTTGAATCAACGTTGGTTTTGTCAACGATGCCAGGGCCGGTCAAGATTTCTCGAGTCGGTACAGTCAGGCCGTAGTTCACATAGCCATTTAGGATGGACACAGCTAGGTAACCTTGTAGGTAGCCTTGTTGGTCAATCGCAAACAGTTGCTTGCCAGACTTGATGTTGTTTAATACGGTTTCGTCCATGTTCAAGCTACCCACTTGTACGCGGCCCATTTTGCCAGACTGCATAACGCCATTGATGGCAGAGTTCGCATCTACGTTACCGATCGTGTAAACGCCGTTTACCGTAGGGTTGCGAAGTAGGTAAGCTTTGATAGCTTGGGCAACGGCTGTTGCGTTACCAAAGGAAGTTGCTGGAAGAGGAAGTACTTCAGCTTCACCACCTGCCGCCGCAGCACCATCTGTCAAACCTTTACAGTTAGCTTCGATGTTGGCAGCACCAGGAAGAGTGTTGATACAAACCAGTTTGTTCTGGCCGTTTTTAATTAGGTATTGAGCGGCTGCGATGCCTGCTTTGTAATCATCTGAACCGATGTAGTTCATTGCATCAAGCTTGTCAGCGGCTTGAATGCCACCCGCGTTGTAGATGATCAGAGGAATGCCCGCAGCTCGAACGGCTTCAAAGGCTGGATCCATTGCCGCAGGAACCCAGTCTGGGCCAACAATGGCATCCGCACCTTGGGAGATCGCTTGGCGAATCAGCTCCGCCGCATCCACACCTAGGTTGTCGTAGTTTTGAGGAGATAACCAAGTAACAGAGCCCCCTTGAGCTTCTACTACTAAGCCTGCATCGTCAGCACCTTTCTTCACGATTGACCAGAAGGAATCGTCAGGCTTGCCACCAACGACAAAGATATTAGCTGCCATGACAGCAGTGGTTGCGCACGCAGTGAAAGTCGCTACGGCAGTTTTTAACAACAAAGAACGGTTCAGCTTTTTCATTTTTATTTTCCTTTCCATTGCTTGTTTTGCTCTCTCGTTGGAGAGCTGGTTATTTTTATTCGCAAAATAAAAGTAGTAAAAAATTTGCAAGTTGGGAAATGAAAAAGAGCTAAAGATGGTTTATTGTGTCATTATGAATCATTCATAGTGACATAATAAAAATAGTTGGAGTGAGTATGAAGCGACCAACCATCGCAGATCTATCAAAGGCTGCAGGGGTATCTACCTCAACGGTGAACCGAATTCTTAATGGCAGTGGGGCGGTTAAAAACAGCACCATGCTGCAAGTCAAAAAAGCCGCTGAGAAAATTGGTTTCTATGGAATCGGAGCCATCGAGTATCGTGTGAAAGAATCCACACCCACCTATCGTTTGGGTTTTTTGTTGCAACAATCCCACCGACCTCTGTATCAATTATTCCGTGACCACATTGTTCAGGCCTGTCAAAACAGATTGAACGAAGTCGTCGAGCCGCTGGTGGATTTTGTTGATATTTTGACGCCAGAGAATATCGCCTCACGCTTAATTGCCTTGGGTAAGGAGTGTGATGCGGTGGCTGTGATTGCCGCGGACCATCCTTTGATTGGTCATGCCATCAGTGATTTAGCGCAACAAGGCACACCAGTGGTGGCCTACATCACAGACCAATCAAGCTCGCAAAAAGCGGCTTATGTAGGGGTGGATAACTGGAAACTTGGACGAACTGCGGGTTACCTAATGGGGCAGATGAGCAAGCGTCCTGGGCGAGTAGCGGTCTTCATTGGTAACCATAGATATCAGTGCCAGGACGTGGCGGATGCGGGGTTCAGATCGTATATTCGAGAATACCATCACTTGCTAACTGTTGATGAAACTCGTCCTACCCACGAAGACCCAAACCTGGCTTACGATATGGTGAAAGAGCTGGTGAATTCCACCGATGATTTAGTGGGGATCTTGATCGTTGGTGGGGGGATATCTGGGGTTGTGCGTGCTCTAAAGGAGCTGCCAGAAGACAAGCGAAACGAGATCATTTTGGTCTGTCGCGATTCGGGCCCAATCACCATGAAAGGCTTGTCAGAAGGGCTGATTAACGCCTCCTTGTGTCACCCTCTAGAGAGCATGTCATCCATGTTAGTAGAGAGTCTAGTGGAAACGGTACAAAACGATTCAGCGACGCCGACTATGTTGAAAACCGTGCCTTTTGAGATCCTGATGCCGACCAATATTTAAGTGTAAAACTTGGGTTATTTTGGAATATAAATTCCATTTTTTATTGTATTGGAGTATTTTGTCTAAATAATAATGTAAATGGATGTAGGGAGCAGAATCATGCGCTTAGGGTTAGTTGGATATGGTACAGGTGGACAGCATTTTCATGGGCCTTTTATTGAGGCGGTGAATGGCATCCAGTTGGTGGGGATTGTCGCGCGAGCAGCCGATAAGGTTGCGGCGGCTAAGGCGGATTTTCCTGATGTGCCGGTATTTGAATCCTTAGACAGCATGATGGCTAGCGTGTCTCTTGATGCGGTGACTGTAACCACTCCGCCTCATACGCGCCGAGAGCTGGTGCTTAAGGCCATTGAAGCTGGCTTGCATGTGGTAGCGGATAAACCCTTTGCTCCGAATGCCGAGGTTGCCAGAGAGCTGACTAAAGCGGCACAAGATCGTGGTGTGGTGTTAAGTGTGTTCCATAACCGACGCTTTGATACGGATATTGTTACCTTAAAGAAAACTTTAGAGAGTGGTGTATTAGGGCAAGTCTGGCGCTTCCAATCACGGTTCGATTTGGATGATCCTGCCACCCTAGAGAAGGGGCCAGAAGGCGGTTTGCTCCGTGACCTTGGTAGCCATGTGGTGGATCAAGCCATTCACCTATTCGGCTCTGTGGCGTCAGTGAATGCTAACTTAGATAACATGGAGCTGCCTGAAGGCACTACTAACACCAGTTTTTGCATTACCCTTAACCACAAAAATGGCGTTCACTCCCACTTGTCCGCAAGTAAAGTGAATGGCTTGGTGGCGAAGGAGATTCTCGTGTACGCAGAGAACGGTGGTTATCACTCTTTGGCGACTGACGTACAGGCTCAAGATATCTTTGCAGGCAAACGCCCGGTGGAGGATTTAGATGGCTGGGGATATCAAGATGAGGCCCACTGGGCATTACTTGCAACCCCAGAAGACAAACGCACTGTCCCCTCAGAGCAAGGTCGATACCATGACTATTACCAGCAGTTTTACGACGCTGTGACTCAAGGTAAAACACCACCTGTGACCTGTGAAGAAGCCATTGAAGTCCTTAAAGTCATTGATGCGGTTTCCTTGAGTGCTGCGCAAAATCAGTGTGTTTCCATCGACTGATTTCATCCACTGATTTTACTTAACTAAAGCGGTCATATTTTGGCCGCTTAATCGCCTTTCATTTACCCTTTTATTTGGGTTCCTTCGTCCTCTTTTTAGATCTCTTTCAGTCGATAAATAAGGGGCTGTTGAGGTCTTATTACACCTTCTATTCGCCAATAGAGTTAAGGCTCATACTTCACTTTAGTTTGTTTAGTGATCAAAATTCAGGTCGATATAGGTAATCGATCTATAGGTTTGTGTCATTTTTTGTATCGGCTTTGTTTCAAAATGACACGAAAAAAGCCCACGTAAAGTGGGCTAAAAATACTGCATACTAGAGAGAGATTACCGGAGCAAACTAGCAGCAGCCACGGAGGTGGTCGGAGTATCTTTCGTGTCTAACTCTATCAACTACTTCATGGTCGGCATGGAGAATTCCGCGCCTGCGCGAAGACCTGTTGGCCAGCGAGCAGTAACAGTCTTCATGCGAGTGTAGAAGCGAACGCCATCTGGACCATGCATGTGTAGCGGTCCAAACAAAGAACGTTTCCAACCACCGAAGCTGTGGAATGCCATAGGGACTGGGATCGGTACGTTAACACCCACCATGCCCACTTGGATTTCTTCACAGAATTGACGTGCCGTGTCGCCGTCACGGGTGAAGATGGAAGTACCGTTGCCGTATTCGTGAGCGTTGATCATCTCAACTGCTTCGGCGTAGCTTTCTGCGCGAACAACACACAATACAGGGCCGAAGATCTCTTCTTCGTAAATACGCATGCCTTTCTTAACATTGTCGAACAGTGTTGGGCCTACGAAGTAACCGTTTTCATGGCCAGGGTAAACGAATTCACGACCATCGCGTACTAAGGTAGCGCCTTCTTCTACACCCGTATCGATGTAGCCTTTGATTTTTGCACAGTGCTCTTTAGAGATAACTGGACCCATGTGCGCTTCTTCAGGAAGACCTAGACCCGGGCCAACACGCATGGTGTCGATCTCTTTGCTTAGGCTAGAGATTAGGTTGTCAGCCACTTCATCACCCACACAAACTGCAACAGAGATGGCCATACAGCGCTCACCAGCCGAACCGTAAGCGGCACCCATTAGAGAGCCGACCACTTGAGCAGGATCTGCGTCAGGCATAACGATCATGTGGTTTTTCGCGCCACCTAGTGCTTGTACACGTTTGCCGTGGGCAGACGCAGTAGAGTAGATGTATTCTGCGATTGGCGTTGAGCCTACAAAGCTAACTGCTTGTACACGCTCGTCAGTCAATAGAACGTCCACAGACTCTTTGTCACCGTTAACAACGTTGAATACGCCATCAGGTAGACCTGCTTCAGTTAAAAGTTCAGCTAAGCGTAGTGGAACAGAAGGATCTTTTTCAGACGGCTTCATAACGAAAGTGTTACCACAGGCGATGGCAACAGGGAACATCCACATTGGCACCATGGCAGGGAAGTTAAATGGTGCGATACCGGCACAAACACCTAGCGGTTGCATCAAAGACATACTGTCAACGCCACGACCAACGTTTAGGCTGTGCTCGCCTTTTTGAAGGTGAGGAATACCACAAGCAAACTCAACCACTTCTAGGCCACGAGTCAATTCGCCTTTCGCGTCAGAGAACACTTTACCGTGTTCTTTAGTAATCATTTCAGCGATTTCGTCAGCGTGTTCCTCAAGAAGTGCTTTGTACTTGAAAAGAACGCGGGCACGGTTTAGCGGAGTGACTTTACGCCAAGATTCAAATGCCGTTTGTGCAACGGCAATCGCGTCACGTGTTTCGTCCGCGCTAGATAGGGCAACGTTTAGGCTTTGCTCACCCGTTGCAGGGTTGTAAACAGGACCGATACGGCCACTTTGGCTGGCAACGTGCTGGCCGTTAATGAAGTTTCCTAAAGTTTCCATTTGAGTACCTTTTATTGTTTGAGCCGCCTCGCGAAAGGCGGCGTTCTCTAACTGAATGATTTATAGGTTTTTGAACTGACGTGCTTTGTGCTCTTCGTAGTTTTTACGAGCGTTGCGCACTTCTTCACGTTCAGATACTTCCGGTACGGCAACATCCCACCAGTGGCCACCGCTTTCAGTGACAATGGCTGGATCCGTATCGATTTCGATTAAGTAGCTGATTGGGGAGGCTTTGGCGCGCTCAAGGGCGGCTTCCAGTTCTTGGATGGTTGTCACCTTCTCACCGTTTGCGCCCAATGCTTTACCGTGTGCAACGAAGTCAGTTTTAGGTGCGCCACCTTCGACGGTTAAGCAGTCTTCCAGCATGTTGTTGAAGCCTGGGCCACCACAGAATTGTTGTAGACGGTGAATACAGCCGTAACCACGGTTATCCAACACGACGAACACAACTTTTAGGCCAAGCATCACAGAGGTAGCGATTTCAGAGTTCATCATTAGGTAGGAGCCATCCCCCACCATGACGTACACTTCAGAATCTGGCGCAGCCATCTTGGTGCCGACACCACCTGCGATTTCGTAACCCATACAAGAGTAGCCGTACTCCATGTGGTAACCGCGGCTGTAACGGGTACGCCATAGTTTTTGTAGCTCCCCAGGAAGACCCCCAGCAGCACAAACAACGATGTCTTTTTCGCCCGCAGCACGGTTAACGGCACCAACCACTTCACCGTCACTAGGAAGGTTAGTACCGCGGTCGCGTGTTGCTTCATCAATGTCCGCTTGCCAAGCTTGGCGCTCAGATTCAGCACGCTCTACCCAAGCTGCATCAGATTCAAAGCCTTCAAGTGATTTGGTTAGCATGGGTAGCGTCAGTTTGGCATCACCTACCAAAGACACGGCTTTGTGTTTCACGGCATCGAATGAGGCAACGTTTAGAGAAATCAATTTGGCATCAGGGTTGATCAAAGATCGAGAGCCTGACGCAAAGTCACCAAGACGTGTGCCGACCGCAATGATCAGATCTGTGTCTTGAACTAAACGGTTAGTGGAACCTGCACCGGTCACACCTATGGTGCCCATGTTCTGTTTGTGATCCCAAGGCAGTGCGCCTTTACCAGCTTGGGTTTCACCCACCGGTAATTTTAGAGCTGAGACAAATTCGTCAAACTCTTCTAATGCGCCAGAGTAGTGGACGCCACCACCAGCGATGACGACAGGGTTCTTCGCTTGTTTGATAGCTTCGATCGCTTGTGCAAGTTCAAACGCATCAGGGCCTTGGCGGCGCAGACGGTGAACTTTCTCATCGAAAAATGACTCAGGGAAATCAAACGCCATGGTTTGAACGTCTTGAGGCATGCCCAGTGTGACTGGGCCACACTCCACTGGATCTGTTAGCACGCGCATCGCTTGTGGCAAAGACGTCAGAAGCTGCTCTGGACGGGTAATGCGGTCGAAGAAACGGCTCACAGGGCGGAAACAGTCATTTGACGTTAACGTGTGATCGTGGAAGTTTTCCACTTGCTGCAATACCGGGTCAGGCATACGTGTTGCAAAAGTATCCCCAGGTAAGAACAACACAGGAATACGGTTAACATGGGCAACGGCGGCTGCCGTGACCATGTTTACAGCACCTGGACCAGCCGATGCGGTACAAGCCATCATTTGTTGACGGTTTTTTGTCTTTGCGAAGGCGATGGCCGCGTGTGCCATGCCTTGCTCGTTGTGCGCACGGTAAGTCGGTAGCTGTTCCTTCACGTGGTAAAGTGCTTCACCCAGACCTGCCACGTTGCCGTGACCGAAGATCGCCCAGACACCTGCGAACATAGGCTTGATGCCTTCATCAGTCTCGATCTTTTGCGCCATCATGTAGCGGATTACCGCTTGCGCCATGGTTAATTTAATAGTGCTCATGTTGATTCCTTAAATGCCTAGGTTAGTGGCGGTCTTTCCAGTAGGAAACCAATTCTAAATAGTTGGAGACACAGGCGTTGATAAGTTGTTCATCGTCGAAACGACCGCCTAGCCATTCACGGCTTGGTACGCCAAAGATAGAGCGACCCACCGCAAAGCCTTTCACAATGTCGAAGCCAGCGCTGTTTGCAAACCCTTGTTTCAGCTCATCCAGTGGCGCATCCAGTCCAAGCATTACCACACCGCGACAGTGCGGGTCATTGGTATTCACGATGTCTGTGATTTGCTGCCAGTTGCTTGGTGTTTGTGGCGGTAGTTTCCACCAGTCTGGACGAACACCTAGATCATAAAAGCGTTTTAGAGACTCGGTGTAAACCGTGTCGTCAGGTGCTTGATCTCGAGGTGAGATGATTTCCAGTAATAATTCATGGCCAGATACACACGCAGCTTTATAAAGCTCGATCACTTGGCGCTCTTGAGCAGCCAACATCTCTGGCGTGTCCTTGTGAGAATAGAACACCAAACATTTGATAATGTGCTCTTTTGGCCAAGTTTTTAGGCGTGAACCGATACTGCGACCACCTTCAAGCTCAATTGGACGTGAGCTTGGAAACTCAACAGGGCGTCCGATCCACATGTTGCGTCCGGTTACATCGTTTAATGCATCTTGACCATAAGTGTCGTCGATCAATACACCGTATTGGCTATCGCCGATTTCTTTGATGCCTTTATTTAGAGCTTGGACTAACAAACGCTTCAAGGTTTTGATGCGCTCTGGATCTGTGCCTTCTTCAGTGGCCATATCAAACAACTGTTTACGGTGGTCAAATGCAAAGATACATAGGTCTTGCCAATCGTATGGAAGACGTTCAGTGGTCACTCGGTGTAGGTGATTCAGTTCATCGTCTAGATCTGGGCGCGGGATTCCTTCAGCGTGCTCAAGGTAGTAATCCAACTCTTCCGCACTTGGAATGGCGGGTGCACAGCCGTGGCGTGATACAACCAAAGCACCACAAGCATTCGCGTAAGCACAGCATTGTTTAGGTGACTCGCCACGGATCCAGCCCCGTAAGAAACCACTCATAAAGGCATCACCCGCCCCCAACACGTTCATCACATCAACGCGAACGCCAGTGAATACATCAAAGTCGTCTTCGCTTGCAGGGATGTCGCCTTCTAGAACGGTACAACCTAGTGCACCCAATTTTAGAACGATGGTCGCGTTACTCAATTCGCGAATTTTCTTCAGTGCAGTAATAGTGTCAGTGCTGCCGCCTGCAATGTGAACTTCTTCTTCAGTACCCACGATTAGGTCAAAGTCACCCAAAATACCTTGCAGGTGAGTGGTAACTTGGTCATTGGAAATAAAGCGGGTTTCGCCATCGCCAGGGTTTGTTAAGCCCCAAAGTACGGGACGGTAATCGATGTCTAACACACATTTTGTGTCGTTAGCTTTCGCGTACTCGATGGCTTTTTTGCTGGCTGCGTACGTGCCATCGGTAGAGAAGTGTGTGCCAGTGATGACCAGTGCTTTCGCTGAGCCAATGAAGTCAGCGTCGAAATCTTCTGGGCTCACGGCCATGTCCGCACAATCATTGCGGTAGAAGATAAGAGGGAAGGTGTCGCTGTCTTTAATGCCTAGAAGTACTAGGCCTGTTAGGCGTTCTGAATCTGTCACCACGTGGCTGGTATCACAGCCAACACGCTCTAGCTCTTCTTTCACGAAGCGCCCCATGTGTTCGTTGCCAACACGGGTAAGCATGGCGCTTTTCAGACCTAGGCGAGCGGTTCCGTAGGCGATGTTCCCTGAGGAGCCACCTAGGTACTTCGCAAAACTGGTGACGTCTTCAAGTCGGCTGCCGATTTGCTCTGAGTAAATGTCGACTGCCGCGCGGCCGAGACAAATTAAATCTAAGGTTTTATCGCTGGGCATGTTTCTTTATCTCCCGTGTCAGCCTTGTCACCTGGAAACCACGAGTCAGTTCTAGGGTAAGACTGAGGCTGTATTTTTATAGTTTTGATTCACTGAGATCAGAATAGAATTTATTTTCCAAAAATTCAACAAAATAGAATAAATATTTTTCTCGTTCTATTTTTGAAATATTTCAGCGCTTTTGTGTGAGCGTTGAAGATTCTTTTTAGGGTTGAATTGCTACCCTGTGTTCATTAAAAAGCCACCTAAGGTTTTCTTAGGTGGCTTTTGTGTCATCTCACGATTACGTGGCTCACGCTATTTCCAGTATTTGTCCACGTAGCGCTGGATTTCGTCGCGCATAAAGCGAGACGATTGTTCAGCGCGTTCTTCCCATGCAAACACACAGCTTGATAGAACGCCGTCAAAACCGATCTCATGTAGGGTCTTGAAGAAAGTATCCCAATCCACTTCGCCTTCACCCATGTCCAGGTGTTGGTGAACTCGAGCATTGGAACCAGGTGGGTTCACGATGTAGCGTAACTGAGATGAGCCCTTGTGATTAAAGGTGTCCGCTACACGAGCGTGCTGCAGAATACCTTTGGTGTCACGAATGGTCTGCGCTAGGTCGTCCCCATAGTAAAACGAGTGAGGCGCGATATAAGAGCATTGAACTGCTGAAGAGTTGATCGTGCGAATGATGTCCGCCGCTGGCGCCATTTCTTCAACCCAGTCTTCTGGATGAGGTTCAACACATAAGGTTAGACCTTCTTTTTCAAGCAAGGGGACTAACACATCCATAGAGCGCCAGAAGGCGTTTTCACAGGCTTCAGGGGTATGAATCCCTTGGGTATCGGCATTTGAACGCTCTGGAGAACCACCTCGTCCAAATTCAGAAATCAGTAGAGGGTTGTCTAATTCAACGGCAATCTCAATGACGCGCTTCCAGTTGTCCATAGCCATTTTCCATTCGTCCTCATAAGGGCTAGACCAACGGTACATAGGCTGAAGGGTTGAAATGGATACATCGTGGTCCTTCATGGCTTTTTTGAAGCTTTGAAGGCGCTCTGGGTAAACACGTGGGCGTGTCCACCACTGTAGGAAGTCTGCCCGAGGAGACAGTTCGATGTGATCGTATCCCATTTCTTTGGTGGCGCGGCATAGCTCTTCCAAAGAAAGGTGGCGGTGCATATATGGATCGAGTGCAATTTTCATAGCAAAACCTTTTCGATTATTTTTATTGAATGGTCTTCCGTGCTGAAGTGCTGTCTATCAAAGAAGCGCTTTCCTATGGATACGGATTATCTATTGTCTGAATTGGAACGTATATTCCGTTTATCGTCAACAATAGAATGTAGCATTCAATCAAATATATTGCTAAATATTCATTCCAGGTCAGTCTATCTCGCCTGAGAAGTGTTTTTCCTTTTCATTAAGACTGGGGTTCGTGGCGGACTGAACACTAGATAATGTACAATAAAAATATAGAACTTTTGTTCCATTTATGTAATATGCATTTACAGGCATAGCAAAAAGACTGTGCGCCAATAACAATACTACGAACTTGCTTCCTCTGCTTTGTGCCTAAAGGGAGTGAATGATGCGAGCCTTTTATGACGACTAACTCACCCGCCTCTCTTTCCGATTTAAACGAAACTATCAAACAAAACCATTCTCAGCTCAGTAAGCGCCTGCGCCAAGTGGCGGAGTTTGTGTTGGATTACCCAAATGAAGTGGCGTTCGGAACCGTGGCTGTTTTGTCAAAAGATGCGGGCGTTCATCCTTCTACTTGGGTTCGATTTGCCAATGCGTTTGGTTTTAGCGGCTTCAGTGAAATGCAAAAGCTGTTTCAACAAAGTTTGATGGCGGATTCCCCAAGCTATCAAGACCGCATTCGTATGGCGCGTCAAGCATCAGGGCAACCTGATAGCAGTCAGTCTTCTTATCAGCTGCTGACTCGTTTTACGGAAGCTAATACCCTAGCGTTGGAGCACCTAGGGGATAATATTCGCGCAGAAGACTTGGATAAGGCCATTGATATTTTAAGTCAGGCTCAAGCTGCCCATATTGTTGGCGTGCGTCGAGCGTTTGTTGTGTCGAGTTATTTTGCTTATGCCTTGCGCCATATTGATCGCAAAGCGTATTTGGTTGATGGCGTGGGGGGGATGTACAAAGAGCAGGCCAGCACCTTCGATGACAAAGATGTATTGATTGCGGTGAGCTTTCACCCCTATGCGGAAGAAACTCAACAAGTGGCGAAAGTGGCAGTGGAAAGGGGGATCCCAGTGATAGTGATTACGGATAATCACCTAAGTCCTTTGGCGTCTGTGGCGTCCGTATGCTTTGTGGTGAAAGAGGCGGAGATCGATTCGTTTCGTTCCCTTTCTTCGTCGTTATGTTTGGCTCAGGCGCTTTCTATTGGTTTGGCCTATAAGCTTCAAGAAGCCTAAGTGATTGGCCTGTTTTAGAGCGCATTAAAAAAGCGGAAGTGCATGCACTTCCGCTTTTTTGTTGGTGTTGCGTCGGACTCGCCTCTATTGGTCAGCAGCGATCTTCTTGTCTCGCTCAATAATCCATTCATGGTCTTTGTCGTTGTGGAAAATCCAGTTACGGGATGGACCAGCCATGACATTCAGGTAGTAAGACTGGTAACCGTGTGGAACGCCCACAGGATGGTAGCCTTCTGGCACCATGACCACATCACCATCTTCCACTGCCATCGTTTCGTCTAGGCTGCGGTCATCGGTGTAAACCCGCTGGAATACAAAGCCTTGAGGTGGATCGATCCGGTGGTAGTAGGTTTCTTCAAGTTGTGTTTCCGCTGGCGCAGCGTCTTGGTCGTGCTTGTGTGGTGGATAGCTGGACCAATTGCCGCTTGGAGTGATGACCTCACACACCAGTAGGCTGTCGGCTTCTAAGTTGCTAAACAATACGTTGCAAACGTGACGACGGTTGCTGCCCACGCCGCGGCTTTCAAATTGGCAATCTTCTGGACGAATTAATCGCGCAGGGTAGTTGCCTTTCGCTGGTGCTTGGCAAACCGCTAGCTCAATGTCTGTTAAAGCCGTCATTGAAATGCAGTCGTTCGATGAAGCGTAGACGGCAAAAGGGGCTTTTTGGTCAAATACGGATTCGCGGTCGCCAATATTGTCCCACTGTTGTTCGTTGGTCTTGGCGTCAGCTTTACCGTTTAACAGTACGACACAGACTTCGTTGCTACCTGTTTCCACCGCAAAGGTTTCGCCTTTCCTTAATGTATGGGCTTCGAAGCCAACGTAGTTCCAATTAGCGCTTTCGGGCGTAATTTTCTGCGTTTGTGTGCTGCCTTCTAGCGTTTGTTTTTTTGATAATAGATGCGACATGCTCAACTCCCACAATAGAAAAATCTATGTTCATATTTATCACGAATAGCCACACGATATAGTATTAAAAATTCCATATCAAATTATTTTGGAATATTTATTTTATTTTGCCGTTAGGTAATCGGTGTTTTTAGTTTAGGTAGGATCGCCAGCGAATGGTAAAATAAGGCTTCAATGTTCTTATCTAGGCGGTATGGCCGCTGATAAATTGGAGTTTTGTAGATGGTCATCCGCTATGGCATGGCACAATGGCAGCATCCCGCTTGGGTGGATTGGTTGTATCCCCGTTCAGAAGCTACCGGGGCACGGCTAGGTCACTATGCCAAGTTTTTTAAAGCCGTGGAAGTAGGGAGTACCTTCTATACGGATGTGGCCCCTGAGCAAATTGAGCGTTGGGCCGCCATGGTGGGGGAGGATTTCAGATTTTCCTTTAAAGTGCCGCGCCATATCTCTCATCAGTTTGAAGAGCTGGATGAGACGAGCTGCATGTCGGCTTGGCAAGCTTTTCAAGATTTACTGCGGCCTATTGAACCTCTGTTGGGAGCAACGATGCTCCAGTTCCCTGCAACGGTGACAGCTCAGCATTTACCCGTTATTCAAGCGTTGTGTGATGCTTGGACGCTGAAGGCCCCCTTGAGTGTTGAAGTCCGTAGTCTTGATTTGTTTGATAAGGGGAATAACGAAAAGGCGTTTTTAAGCCTCTTGGCCAACAGTGGTGCGGATAAAGTGGTGATGGATTCTCGTCCGGTATTTTCTACCCCCGCTTATTGTGACAGCTTAGTGGATGCTCAACGCAAAAAGCCTCGGGTGCCTTGTCACCCTGTGGCAACGGGGGCCCATCCAGTGGTGCGTTTTATTGGTCATCCAGATTTAGATCGTAATCATGTTTGGCTCGATCAATGGGTCAGCAAGCTTGCCCAATGGCTTGAATCTGGCCTGACGCCTACGGTATTTATTCATTCCTCGGATAATATTGCTGCACCCACCTTGGCTTCCTGGCTGGATCAGAAACTGTTGGCGCGTCTTCCGAATTATCAGCCTCAAATTGCCTTGCCCACTCATCATGAACAAATGGGGTTAATTTAATCTATGTACAGTTTGGTTTTTTATGTGCCAGAAACCCATCTCGAATCCGTTAAAACGGCGGTGTTTGCCGCTGGGGCGGGGGCGATCGGTGATTATGCTGATTGTTGTTGGCAGGTAAAGGGTGAAGGGCAGTTTTGTCCTGCTTCCCAAGCGAATCCTTTTATCGGTCAGGCGGGACAGCTAGAGAAAGTGGCGGAGTATCGAGTTGAAATGGTTTTACAGGATGAGCTTAAGTCTGGCGTGGTTGCGGCGTTAAAAGCCAGCCACCCCTATGAAGAAGTGGCTTACCATCTGATTCGGGTTGAGACTTAAAGGCTGTTGCGCAGGATGGTGTCTTCGTGAAAGCCATACTGGCCCGTTTTATGATCCGCTATAAAGAATGTCAGTGCTTTGGTGACACTGCTAAAGGCCAGTTCGTCCCAAGGGATCTGATCTAGATCGAATAGCTCCACTTCAGAGCTTTCGGAAGTTGGGTGGAAATCAGGTTTTGGCAATTCGGCAATGTAAAATAGATGTACCTGATTAAACTGCGGAATGCTGATCAAGGCGAAGGGTTGTTTGGGAATGACTTCCGAGCCACTTTCTTCAAGGGTTTCTCGAAGAGCGCCTTCTAAGGTTGTTTCGCCATTTTCCATAAAGCCTGCTGGCAGTGTCCAGTAGCCCAAGCGGGGTTCGATATTACGGCGGCAAAGCAGCAGTTTACCTTGGTATAAAGGAATGGTGCCTGTGATTAACCGTGGGTTGTCGTAATCGATAAAGTCACAACTAGGACAGACTGCCCGAACTCTATTATCACCGGCGGGGATTTCCATATTCACTTGGTGACCACATTTCGGGCAGAATCTCATACTCAATACCTTTTATCTTCTGTGCTCTAAACGGGCAAACTTGACGACCTTGTCCTCGATCTCCTGAATTTCGATCATGTAATTATCGACCCAAAGGCTGATTGGGTGCTCAGGGATGAACTCCAGTGTTTCTATGATGAGGCCGTTTAGAGTTTTAGGTCCGTCAGTGGGCAAATGCCAGCTTAGGGCCTTGTTAATGTCGCGAATGTGTGTGGACCCTTCGATACGGAAAGAGCCGTCATCCAGTAGGGCGATTTCTTCTTCTTCGTCTTGGGTGGGAGGGGTGAATTCACCTACGATCTCTTCCAAGATGTCTTCTAGTGCTGCAATACCTTGTACATCACCGTATTCGTCTACCACGATACCCATTTGCTGGTGATCTTTTTGGAAGTTCAGCAGTACTGTGTTGATAGAGGTACTTTCTGGGATGAAGTAAGGTTCTAGGGTAGCTTTCAGCAGCGCGGCTTTAGAAGGGTTCGGTTCGCGTAAGAATTGCGCCGCATGGCGGGCATGCAGAATACCGATGACCTTGTTGATCTCGCCATTGTAAACCGGCATACGGGTGTGACGGGATTCACAAATTTGTTCAATGATCTCTTCGATAGAGTCTTCAATGTCGATGCCGATGACTTCGTTTCTTGGCACCATGATGTCTTCAACAGAGACATTCTCTAAATCCAAAATGGACAGCAACATCTCTTGGTGAGCGGGTGGAATTAGGCCACTGGCTTCATTTACCACGGTGCGCAGCTCTTCAGAGCCTAGTTTGTCATTGCTGCCGTGGCTGCTGTGAACGCCAAAGAGGCGTAATAAGCCGTTAGACATGGTGTTCACAATCACCACCAAGGGGTATAAGGCTTTTAACAGAACGGTCAATCCCCAAGAAGCTGGGAATGCGATTTTTTCTGGGTGAATCGTTGCCATGGTTTTTGGTGTCACTTCGGCAAAGATCAAGATGATCAGAGTCAGAGCACCTGTTGCAATGGCCACACCAGCGTCTCCCCAAAGGCGAACCGCAATAATGGTCGCGATGGCGGAAGCCAGGATGTTGACGAAGTTGTTACCGATTAGGATTACGCCAATAAGACGATCTGGTCGCTCAAGAAGTTTGCTAGCCTTCTTGGCAGAACGGTGTCCATTCTTAACCAAATGCTTCAAACGATACTTATTGATCGAAAGCATGCTGGTTTCGGAACTAGAGAAAAACGCAGAGAGAATGATTAAGAAAACCAGTATTCCAGCCAGAATACTTAAGGGAACGTCGTTCAAAAAAATAATGCCTCAAATTTGGAGTAAGAACGGATTATTAGTTCTCGTTTGTTCGGTGTCAAATGCAACGATCAATTATTGAATATTTCCACTGCGATTTGTGTTCCAAAATAGCCGATCATAAGCAAAATAAAACCACTTAGCGTCAATTTAACGGCAAGCTGACCGCGCCACCCTAGGAAGTGTCTGCCTGTTAATAAGCCTGCAAACACAAACCATGATGCAATGGTAAACACCGTCTTGTGGACTAAGTGTTGCGCAAACATGTCTTCAATAAAATAGAAGCCAGTCGCCATGGTAATGCTAAGTAAGACAAATGCCGCCCAAATAAATTCAAACATAACGCGTTCTAGAACCTGTAACGGCGGTACACGCAGCAACTGGCGCAGATGGTGATGCTTTAATTGATATTCTTGGATTGCTAACAAAATGCCCACACCGCAAGCTGCCGTAAATAGGCTGTAGGCGACCGAGGCAATCAGTATGTGCATGGATGTGCCAAGGGATGTGCTGTGCAATTGTTTTAGATCCCAAGGGGCAATGGCGTTTAAGGCGATCATGATGGCTGCCAGCGGAAATGCCACGCTTAATAAGAGCGATAAGTCCTTATCTCGGTTACTAAACCAAAGCAATAGGTTGCCAATTAAGGAAATCAGTAGGCCAATGGTTAAAAAATCAAAGCCATCTTTGCTTCCCAGCAACTGAATTAAAGCCATGGTATGGATGACGATTGCTAGCGCCCCAAAGGTCTGTGTAGTGCGGGTGCTGGGACGTAAGAAGTACGTACCACCGGCAACAAGCGCGAGAATGCAAGCGAGCCAAAGCGAAAACTGAGTCATGTATAAGCCGATCCACTGGTTAAAACTATAGGGTGACGATCAAATCTTCGTTATAATAAAGTCAATTTCACCTTGGATAAACTGAATAACACGGTTTTTTCCATCTAGAGCAATTTTTTGAGGGCAACATGTTCGACAATTTATCGAATCGCTTAACGTCATCCTTAGATCGCATTCGCGGTCGAGCCAAACTCACCGAAGACAACATTAAAGATGTGTTGCGTGAAGTACGCATGGCACTTTTGGAAGCCGACGTGGCGTTGCCAGTGGTGAAAGACTTTATCGCTGCCGTGAAAGAGCGTGCGGTGGGAACAGAAGTCACCCGTAGTCTTAGTCCTGGCCAAGTCTTCCTTAAAATTGTTAAGCAAGAACTTGAAGCCGTTATGGGGCAGCAGAATGATGAGCTGAATCTACGTGCTACACCTCCCGCGGTGATCTTGTTAGCAGGTCTTCAAGGTGCAGGTAAAACCACCTCTGCAGGTAAATTGGCGAAATACCTTAAAGAGCGCCAAAAGAAATCGGTTTCGGTGGTCAGTGCCGACGTCTATCGTCCGGCAGCGATCAAACAGTTGGAAACCCTTGCCAATGATATTGGTGTGGACTTTATTCCAAGTGATATTTCTCAAAAGCCAATTGATATCGCGAACAATGCCATAGATGTGGCGAAGAAAGCTCACAAAGATGTGTTGATTGTCGATACGGCCGGTCGTTTGGCTGTCGACGAAGATATGATGGCGGAAATCAAAGCTCTGCACGGTGCCATTAATCCTGTTGAAACTCTGTTTGTCGTGGATGCCATGACCGGTCAGGATGCTGCCAACACGGCTAAAGCCTTTGGTGATGTGTTGCCGTTAACCGGTGTCATCCTAACGAAGACCGATGGTGATGCCCGTGGCGGTGCTGCACTGTCTGTACGTCATGTGACGGGCAAACCCATTAAATTTTTGGGTGTGGGTGAGAAGACCGATGCCCTTGAGCCGTTTTACCCTGATCGTCTAGCGTCCCGAATCTTAGGGATGGGGGACATGCTCTCTTTAATAGAAGAAGCAGAGCAGAAGATCGACAAAGACAAAGCGGAGAAGCTGGCAGGCAAACTGAAAAAAGGTAAGGGCTTCGATCTAGAAGACTTTAAAGAGCAGTTGCAGCAAATGAAAAACATGGGCGGTATGTCGTCTATGTTAGACAAGCTTCCAGGTATGGGTGGGCAGCTGGGTAATATCCAAGATCAGGTAAACGATAAGATGTTCGTTCAGATGGAAGCCTTGATCAACTCTATGACTCCAGCAGAACGCCGTAACCCAGATGTAATCAATGGTTCACGCAAAAAACGTATCTCTGCCGGTGCGGGTCTTCAGATCCAAGATCTAAATCGTCTTCTTAAACAGCACAAGCAAATGCAAAAGATGATGAAGAAGTTCAGCTCAAAAGGCGGAATGAAGAAAATGATGCGCGGAATGAGTGGTATGATGCCGGGCGGTGGTGGCTTTCCTGGGGGCGGCAACTTCCCGAAATTCTAATTCTTTTGCACCTAAGTTCTAGGCAACAAAGTAGAATTAAAAAATTGTTGAAAGGGCGATCAATTCGCCCTTTTGTTTTTCTGTGGAATCGACTAGAATATGCCGCCTTCTTGTACTAGGCCGATAACCAGCCTAACAAGAGGTGTTTCGTTAAGCAATAAGGAACCAATAATATGGTAACTATTCGTCTTTCTCGTGGTGGCTCTAAGAAGCGCCCTTTCTATCACTTGAGCGTGGCTGATAGCCGTCGTGCACGTGATGGTCGTTTTATCGAGCGTGTAGGGTTCTTTAACCCAATTGCACGTGGTCAAGAAGAACGTCTACGTATTGATCTAGACCGTGTTAATCACTGGGTAGGTCAAGGCGCACAACTTTCTGACCGTGTTGCTCAGCTTGTTAAAGAAGCTGGCAAAAACGCTTAATACTGAGGTAATGCAATGTCTTCATTAAAGCAAGCAAAAGCTCCTGAGCAGGCGCTTGTCGTAGGACGCATTACATCAGTGTACGGTGTTAAAGGGTGGGTGAAGTTATATTCACACACCGACCCAATGACTGGAATCTTTGATTACAAGCATTGGTGGCTGAAAACTCCTAGTGGGTGGAAAGTCATAGAGTTAAGCCAAGGTCGCGTTCAAGGACGTGGTTTGGTAGCAGCGATTAAAGGCTATTCAGATCGTGATCAGGTAAAAGAGATCTGCGGTATGGATGTCTATATTGATGCAAAAGATCTACCAGAACTGGACGAAGGTGATTTTTACTGGAGTCAGTTGGAAGGTCTAAAGGTAATCACCAAAGAAGGTGTTCTTCTAGGTAAGGTTTCTCAACTTATGGAAACTGGCGCAAATGATGTGTTGGTGGTTCGTGGTTGTGAAGGCAGCTTTGATCGCGAAGAACGTTTGATTCCCTATGTGCCAGATCAGTTTGTGCTAAACATTGATTTAGAGAAACAAGAGATGGTCGTGGATTGGGATCCAGACTTTTAAAATCGAGCGAGGCCTAGCGTGCGCATCGGTGTGGTAACACTGTTTCCGGAAATGTTCCAAGCCATTACCCAACATGGTGTAACGGGCAGGGCAATCAAATCTGGATTGATCGAGATTGATTTTTTCAACCCTCGAACGTTTACCCATGATAGGCACAATACGGTCGATGATCGACCTTATGGTGGTGGCCCTGGGATGCTGATGAAAGTTCAGCCCCTAAAAGATGCTATTGAGAGCGCCAAACAATGGGTGCCCAATGCAAAAGTTATTTATCTATCCCCTCAGGGGCGCACGCTAACGCAGGAAGGCGTGCAACAGCTTGCTAAACAAGCAGAATTTATTCTGGTAGCAGGCCGTTATGAAGGCGTTGATGAGCGTTTGATTCAATCTCAGGTTGATGAAGAGTGGTCCATTGGCGACTTTGTCCTAAGTGGTGGTGAGTTACCGGCAATGGTGTTGATGGACTCTGTCTTTCGCATGGTTCCCGGTGTGTTAGGTAAGCAGGCTTCCGCAGACGAAGATTCGTTTGCAGATGGATTGCTTGATTGCCCACATTATACTCGCCCCGAAGTACTAGACGGTGAACCTGTACCACCGGTACTACTTAGTGGCAACCATGAGGCGATACGGCGCTGGCGATTAAAGCAAAAGCTCGGAAGAACTTGGCAACGTCGGCCTGACCTTCTGCAGAACCTTGAGTTGGACAAGGAACAGCAGAAGTTGTTAAAAGAGTTTATTCGTGAAACTGAAGTTTCAACCTCGGCAGAGTAGGAATCACGAGCTAGTCGGAACGTTATAACCTTCGCGCCGATTAGAAACCATATCATTAGGAGTCAAATCCATGAGCAACAAAACTAAGCTGATTCAACAGCTAGAAGCAGAACAAATGAACAAAGAGATCCCAGCCTTCGGTCCTGGTGATACTGTTGTTGTTCAAGTTAAAGTTAAAGAAGGTTCTCGTGAGCGTCTACAGGCCTATGAAGGTGTTGTGATTGCAAAACGCAACCGTGGTCTTAACTCTGCGTTCACTGTACGTAAGATTTCTAGCGGTGTTGGTGTGGAGCGTGCGTTCCAAACTTACAGCCCACTAGTAGACAGCATTGAAGTGAAACGTCGTGGTGACGTTCGTCAAGCTAAAATCTACTTCCTACGTGATCGTTCAGGTAAATCTGCACGTATCAAAGAGAAATTGGCTAAGCGCTAATTCCTGTTTGGATTCAAAAAAAGGCGACTTCGGTCGCCTTTTTTTATGGAACTTCACCCAGTAAAAATGGCCTAATAGAGCTTCCTAGGACGTAGAGGTTATTATGAAACACGTAGCAAAAAGCTTATTTGTGGCCACGGCTTTATTTTTTGGAGTAAGCACAGCGGCTCAAGCAGATGAGCAAACCGTTCGCGACGCCATTGCTCAGGCATTACCTCAATACCAATTAGAATCCCTTGAACGTCATGAGGGGACTGGGCTATATGTTGCCACCTTGCAGAATGGCCCTGTGCTGCACGTAACCGCTGATGGCAGCTACTTATTGGCAGGGGACATGTACCGTGTAGAGGGCGGGAACCTAGTCAATGAAACAGAGCAGGCGAAGCTGGCGAAGATAGAGCAAATCCCAGAGTCTGAAATGGTGGTTTACAAAGCTGCCAATGAAAAAGCGCATATTTCAGTGTTTACCGATATCACCTGTGGTTACTGTCGCATGCTTCACAAAGAAGTAGAAACCTTGAATGATATGGGAGTGACCGTGCGTTACCTTGCTTATCCTCGAGCAGGTATAGGCTCAGAAGCTTACAATGATATGGTCAGCATCTGGTGTTCCGATGATCCTAAGAAATGGCTAACCGATGCCAAATTGGGTAAATCAGTGCCACAAAACACCTGTACCAATCCCGTTGCTAGCCAATACCGTTTAGGAAATGCGGTGGGTGTGCGTGGTACGCCGAGTATCATTTTGGATAATGGAAAATTCATTCCTGGATACTTGCCAGCAGAAGAATTGGCGAAAGAACTAAACTTATAGATTTATAGCGAAAAATTCTCTTAAACATGAGCCCAACTCAGGTTTTTCTACGTTGGGTTTATGGCCGTCTGGCGGTATAATCCTTGGTCACCTAATCGCTTGTCATCAGCGAATCAATATTATTAAAACCGTCAATTGTGGGGTATCGTTTTGAAACCGGTAAAAGTCGGACTTTGTGGGTTAGGAACTGTTGGTTCCGGTACATTTAACATTTTGCGTGACAACGCAGAAGAAATTACACGTCGTGTTGGCCGTAGCATTATTATTGAGCAAATTGGCGCACGTCGAGATAACCCTACCTGCGATACCACAGACGTAAACATTACCCGTGATATTTTTGATGTTGCCAGCAATCCTGAAATCGACATCGTCGTGGAATTAATTGGCGGTACATCTGTTGCTCGTGACCTTGTGTTGCTCGCCATCGAAAATGGCAAACATGTTGTTACGGCAAACAAAGCGCTGATTGCTGAGTGCGGCAACGAGATTTTTGCTAAAGCTCAGGAAAAGGGCGTTATGGTTGCTTTTGAAGCGGCTGTTGCGGGTGGCATTCCAATCATCAAGACCTTACGCGAAGGCTTGTCTTCCAACCATATCGAGTGGCTGGCTGGTATCATTAATGGTACTGGCAATTTCATCATGACTGAGATGAGTGAAAAGGGCCGTGCTTTTGATGATGTGTTGAAAGAAGCCCAAGAGCTAGGCTACGCTGAAGCGGATCCAACCTTTGATGTTGAAGGGATCGATGCAGCCCACAAGCTGACTATCCTGGCTTCCATTGCCTACGGCATTCCACTGCAATTTGAAAAAACCTACACCGAAGGCATCAGCCGCATTACAGCGGAAGATGTGGCCTTTGCTAGTGAACTAGGATATTCCATCAAGCATTTGGGTATCGCCCGTCGTACTAAACTGGGTGTTGAGTTACGTGTTCACCCTACGCTGATTTCTCATAAAACATTGCTTGCAAGCGTTAATGGCGTCATGAACGCCGTAATGGTTAAAGGCGATGCTGTAGGGCCAACATTGACTTACGGTGCTGGTGCTGGAGCGATGCCAACAGGGTCTTCTGTCGTCGCTGACATTATCGATGTGGCACGTACCCTGACTGCCGATCCGACTAATCGTGTACCTCATTTGGCCTTCCAAGCAGACCGTTTGTCTGATCTGGAAGTTTTGCCTATGGAAGAAATTGAGTGCGGCTTCTTCTTGAATATGACCATTCAAGATCGTGCTGGCGTGTTGGCAAACATCACTCAAATCCTTTCTACCAACGGCATCAGCATTGAATCTGTGATTCAGCGTGAGCGCGAAGGCAGTGAGCTTGTGCCATTGGTTGTGATGACCCACGACGTAAAAGAACGCAATATGAATGCTGCCATCGCAGCCATTGAAGCTTTGCCAGATGTAGCGGGTGCGGTTCAGCGTATTCGCGTTGAGAATTTGGCATAAGAGGATAAGACAATGAAATACATTTCTACTCGCGGCCAAGCTCCAGCATTAAGCTTTGGTGATGTGTTATTGGCTGGTTTGGCCAGTGATGGTGGCTTGTATGTGCCAGAAAAACTACCAACATACTCCAAAGATGAAATCGCATCTTGGGCGTCTTTAAGCTATCAAGAGCTTGCTTTTAAGGTGATGTGGCCATTCGTTGAAGGGGAAGTGCCTGCTGATGAATTCAAGCGCATGATCGACGAAGCCTACGCTGGCTTTAATCACTCTGCTGTCGCACCTATGGTGCAAACGGATAACAACGAGTGGGTGTTGGAATTATTCCGTGGTCCAACCTTGGCATTCAAAGACTTTGCGTTGCAATTGCTGGGTCGTTTGATGGACTACGTGCTAGGCCAACGTGGCGAGAAGCTAGTGATTCTAGGGGCGACTTCTGGTGACACAGGTTCTGCTGCGATTGAGGGTTGCCGCCATTCTGAGCATTTGGACATTTTCATCCTGCATCCTTACCAGCGCGTGTCTGAAGTACAGCGCCGTCAAATGACCACAGTGATTGATGATAACGTGTTCAACATTGCTGTGAAGGGTAACTTCGACGATTGTCAGGGCATGGTCAAAGCCAGCTTCGCAGATCAAGGTTTCCTAAAAGGTGCTAAACTGGGTGCGGTGAACTCGATTAACTGGGCGCGTATTATGGCTCAGATCGTTTACTACTTCTCTTCTGCTCTAGCGGTAGGCGGTCCACATCGTAAAGTGTCTTTCTCTGTGCCAACGGGTAACTTCGGTGACATCTTTGCCGGTTACTTAGCGAAGCAAATGGGCTTACCTATTGACCAGCTTGTGGTAGCGACGAACCAAAACGATATTCTGCACCGCACGATCGCGACCAACGACATGAGTCGTCAAGCTTTGAATGTGACGCTTTCTCCTAGTATGGATATTATGGTGTCGAGTAACTTCGAACGTCTATTGTTTGATGCCCATGGCCGTGACAGTGCAGCAATAGCTGATCTTATGGCGCGCTTTAATGCAGGGGATGTGACCTTGAATGACCAAGCATGGTCGTTTGTAAAAGAGAACTTCGATAGCTACAAAGTGGATGATACTCGTACTTGTGAAGTGATCTCAGAGGTGTTTAACGCCACTCAGTATCTGCTTGACCCTCATACGGCTATTGGTCTTGAAGCAGCGCGTCAGTGCTGGAAAGACAAGTCTGTGCCTATGATTACATTGGCAACGGCGCACCCTGTGAAATTCCCTGAAGCGGTAGAGAAAGCGGGCTGTGAATCTCCTAGCTTACCAGAGCATATGAAAGACTTGTTCGAGCGCACAGAGGCTTACGAAGTGCTTGAGAACAGCTTGGCAGACGTACAATCCTACGTTGCTAAGAATATCTAATTGCTAACGCAATAGGGTAAACGAGTCTTCTCGTTTACCCTGCTTCCTCTCCTGAGTACCTTTTCTATGAACCTAATCCTACTGTCGCCTGAGCAACAGCTATCGGAACAGCGCTATGCCTTGTCTGAACGCCAGTCTAAGCACTTAGCCGAAGTGTTGAAGAAGTCCCAAGGAGACAGTGTTCGAGTGGGTTTAATGAATGGCTTAATCGGCGAGGCTGAGCTGGATACAGCATTGCAACAGGTTGAGCTAAAGAGCTTGTCTACCGCCCCTCCTGAAGCCTTACCGATTGAACTTGTATTGGCTTTACCAAGACCAAACATGCTGAAACGTACCTTGTTAAACGTGACAGCCATGGGGGTAAAGCGCATCCATTTATTAAACTCAGCGAAAGTCGAAAAGAGCTACTGGCAGAGTCCAGTATTAGAGCCGGAATCACTGCATCAGTTTCTCTTAGAAGGTTTGGAGCAGGCTAGGGATACGGTATTACCTACGATTACTTTCCATAAACGTTTTCGTCCATTTGTTGAAGATGTTTTACCCGAGTTGCTAAAAACGCAGCGAGGCTTGTTAGCGCATCCCTATCAAGCATCCCCTTGCCCTGTGGCGTTGGATGAGCCCTGTGTTTTAGGGATTGGCCCAGAAGGCGGTTGGAATGAGTTTGAAGTTGAGAAATGGTTAGAAGCCGGTATGGAAATGGTTCATATCGGTGATCGTATTCTTAAAGTGGAAACGGCTGTTCCGGTACTTTTATCGCGTTTATACCCACCTAATTGATAAAACTAAATTAGCGGTACGGCTAACTTTTAGGCTATTGTGGTTAATTGAAAACATTGGAAATTGGATTTTTAATGCAAAAAGAGCCGCGGAGTACTTCATTTCAGACGCTTAGTAGGTGGTTGTCCGCTATATTGCGCCCTAGTGCCTCCTCTCAAGCTGTTTCAGATGCTTCGCGCAAAATATTTATTATTAACTTGTTTTGTCTGGTAATGGTTTTGTTTACGGCATCATTTGCCGTTTACGGACTAATACAGAGTAAATGGGAGGTGATTTATGATTTGCTTCCTTTTACTGCTCTGTATGTTTTTATTTATTTCTGGCTTCGTCGTACTCAAAATCATGTCCTTTGCGGCAACTTAGTTCTTTATCCCCTTTATGTTGTGATGCTGTATTTGGTCTACAGTGGTGGTGTCCATGGTACGGGCCTTGTTTGGATTTATTGTATTCCGCCAATGACGTTGTTTTTGCATGGGGTTAAGCGTGGAGGCATCGAGGTAGCGCTGTTTACCATTGGCTTAGTGGTGATTTTATTTGTTATGAAAACACCGTTTGACGAGCTAGGTTACCATCCAGATCTTAAATCTCGAATTGTGTATTCCTTTCTTTTAATCGCCTGCCTTTCGCTTATTTATGAATATGTCTCGTCTCGTTTTAATCACTCTTTACGCCATCAGTTATCGGTAAAGTTAGAGGAGGTTGCTATGACGGATCACCTAACGGGGTTATTAAGTCGTCATGGTTTGGAGCAACGTTTACAGGCAGAAGAATGGTGGATGCCTAATGTATGGCTTGTCAATGTGGATTGTTTAAAAGGCATTAATGAGGAATTTGGTCATACTCTAGGGGATGAATACCTCAAAGCTTTGGTGGATAGCATGCATGCCTTTTTTGAAGGTAGATCTGTTCTGATATCCAGATGGGGCGGAGAAGAATTCTTAATTGTTTTAAATGACACCGGTGATCAAAGTGAGCTCGCAAATGAGCTGCGTGAAATGATGGCAAAGGCTTCAGTTCAGGTGTCAAGCAGGCAGCGCAGGACCATATCTACCTCAGTAAGTATAGGGATCACTATAATGCGTGCAGGCGAACCCATTTCAACAACGCTTGGACGTGCTTATAAAGCTTTGTATCAAGCTAAAGAGGCTGGGCGGAACCGAGTTGATTCCCTTTAAATCGCGTTATTAGTGTTTTTTCTATTCCTCAGTCACGCAAATATCCACCAAATTAATAAAACTTTACTGGTTGTGTGGTCAACTTTTAAGCTATTGTGCACTGATTGAGTAAATGCAAAGCTGGGCTGTTAATGGGAAAAGTGTCAAATAGTGTCCTACATCAGAAATTTAGAAGATGGTTATTAGCCACTTTACGTGCAGGGACCTCTTCTAAATCCATTTCGGATGATTCGCGCCGCACATTTATTATTAATTTGTTTTGCCTGGTGGGGGTGTTGTTTACTGCGCCATTAGGCATTTTGGCTCTTATTCATGGCAGTCTATTGGTCGGGTTTGGCCTGATATCTGTCGCTGTCTTGTACTTTTTTAACCACCTTTTTATTCGCCGCACTCAAAATCACGTGCTCTCTGGCAATGTCATTCTCTATCCTCTTTATGCTTTGATGCTGTATTTGGTGTACAGCGGTGGAGTGAATGGAACTGGGCACGTTTGGATTTATTGTATCCCTCCGGTTTCGTTATTTTTGCATGGGTTAAAGCGCGGCTTAACTGAAGTTGTGTTGTTTACCGTTGGCTTAGTGGTGATTTTATTTTTGCTTGATACGCCCTTTGATGATCTCGGTTATCACCCAGATCTGAAGTCTCGAATTGTCTATTCCTTTGTTTTAATAAGCTTTTTGTCGACCATTTATGAATACATATCCTCTCGATTCAATAAATCCTTACAGCAACTATCGATAAAATTAGAGCAAGCCGCTACGACAGACCCTTTGACAGGGCTGCTTAATCGTCGAGGGTTAGAGCAGCACTTTTTGGCAGAAGAGTGGTTGATGCCTAATGTATGGCTTATGGACGTGGACTTTTTTAAACGTATTAACGATGAATTCGGTCACGACCTTGGAGATGAATATCTCAAAGCATTAGCAGATACTATGTCGACTTTTTTTCAGGGTAAGCCTGTTTTGATTTCTAGATGGGGTGGTGAAGAGTTCTTGATTGTGCTGAATAATATGGAAGATCAAAGTGAATTGGCAAACAAGTTACGTGAAGTGCTGGGTTTGGCATCGGTTCAGGTGTCTGATGGGCAACGTAAGAGTATCTCTTCTTCAGTGAGTATTGGGGTCACTATGATGCGTGCAGGAGAGTCGATTACAACGGCGCTTGGGCGTGCAGACAAGGCATTGTACCAAGCGAAAGAAATGGGGCGAAACCGCATTGAGAAGGTTTGAGCCTCGTTCTAGAAAGAATTAGGTATAAAAAAAGCGCTCCTTGGAGCGCTTTTTTTAATTAATGGTTACGGACTTTTGAGCCGATCAAACCATAGTATGCAATAAAGACATAACAAAGGGCTGGCAGGATGAAGGATACCTGTAGGCCAATTGTGTCTGCAAAGCCGCCTTGAACTACCGGTACGATGGCACCACCTACAATCGCCAGACAAAGCAAACCTGAGCCACGGCTGGTGTTTACCCCAAGACCTTTTAGCGCCAAGCTGAAGATCGTCGGGAACATGATGGAGTTACATAGACCCACAAGCAAGATCGACCACATGGCAACGCTGCCAGAGCTAAAGATCGCAATCAGGATTAAGGCAACCGCAGCCACACTGTTAAAGGCTAGTAGCTTGCCTGCAGCGATTTTCTGCATCAGCACGGCACCAGCAAAGCGGCCTATCATTGCTCCGCCCCAGTAGTAGGCAATGTAATGGGCAGCTTGTGCTTCAGGTAGGCCTGCCACTTCTTCTAGACCGAAGAAGTTCACCAAGAAGCTACCAATCGATACTTCCGCGCCCACATACATGAACAGAGCAACGGCTCCAAGGATCAGGTGGCGGTATTCTGTGAGACGAGTATTTTCATCTCCAGTGGCGGTTTCGTCTTCTTCAAGGTTGGGGGTTGGCAAAGAGATTTTTGTGAAGATCAGCGCCAATAGCACCAACATCACGGCTAAACCGAAGTAAGGCACGATGACGCTTTCAGCTTCGGCTGTGTCCGTTGCAAACTCTGTGACGGCGGAGAAAATCAATACACTGCCGATGATAGGTGCCACTGTTGTACCCAAGGAGTTGAATGCTTGAGTCATGGTCAAGCGGCTAGAGGCGGTCTCTGAAGGTCCCATTACGGTCACTAAAGGGTTCGCTGCCACTTGCAGGATAGTGATGCCGGATGCCAACACAAATAAGGCCGTTAGGAAAATCCAGTAGGTTTGTGCTTTTGCTGCGGCGATGAATAGTAGGCAGCCTGCTGCTGCGATTAATAGGCCGATCCCTAGGCCTCGTTGGAATCCTACCTTTTTAATCAGGTTCCCTGCTGGCACAGACACCAAGAAGTAAGCGCCGAAGAAACACATTTGAATCAACATGGCTTGGGTGTAGTTCAGTGAGAAAACTGATTTAAGGTGAGGGATAAGAACGTCATTTAGAGAGGTGATGAAACCCCACATAAAAAACAACGAAGTTAGAGCAACAAGCGCGAAGCGTTGACTGGACGCGCCCTGGCTCGAAACAGAGGTTTGAGAGCTCATAGTATCGACCTATTACAATCGTTTAAATGGGATGGTTATAGGGCGCTGGATCATACCCGAGCTCGGTTGTATGTTGATCAAATATTGTGAAAGATACGGTATAAATCCACGTATCATGCATATTCAAAAGAGAAGTGTAACGGATTCTTGCATTATGAAAGATACTCTTCCGCATATTTTGCGGAAGAGTAGGTTAGCTTGTGAAAGGTATTTATTCTGGATCTCGAATGGTGGCTCGGGGGGCAGTAGAGTGGTTGTTATCGGTGACGGTAAATCGCTGGATCTGCTGGGTGATTTTATGGCCCAGTTTCATCACATCGCTACCGACCTTAGCTGACTCGGCGCTGTGCATTTGCACTTCTTCAAAGCTGTCATTCATACGCTCATAGCTATGAGTTACTTCGACAAAGTTACTTTGCTGCTGGGAAATAGACAGGCCAATACTTTTGACCTTGTTAGCAATCATTTCCATGGCATCGTTCACAGTATTGAGAGTCACCTTGCTGTCCTCAACTTGTTGCACGGATAAGGAGGCGCTGGCACCGCTTTCCTCCATCAATTTGGCAACCTCTGATGTACTGTTTTGGATGGCGGAAACCATATTGCTGACTTCGTTAGTGGACTCTCGAGTTCGGGACGCGAGGGTTCGCACTTCGTCTGCGACCACCGCAAACCCGCGTCCCGCTTCTCCTGCACGGGCTGCTTCAATGGCTGCATTCAATGCCAGTAAGTTGGTCTGCTCTGCAATGTCATTAATGACACTGATGATGCCTGTGATCTGGGTCGTGTCTTGTTTCAAAACCCCTAAAGCGTCTAGCGCACGGGAAAGATCTTCAGACATGGTTTGCATGGTGGCTGAAACGGTTGAAATGCTCTGCATACTGTCAGCAACCGTAGCAAGACCTTGGTTACTTGAATCATCGATGTCTGTTAGTTCTTGTGCGACGTCAGCCGATGATTGGTGGGTTTGGTCGAGGAAGTCTCTTACGTTATCTGCCTGCGCTTTTTGACTGTCGTTGGCTGCATTGAGGCGATTGATTACGGCAGAGGTGTCTTGAGAGATAGGTTCCAAGCGCACTACGGATTTTAAGACAGTAGACAGGGTGTTATCGATTTGAGCGATAAAATCGTTGATGCCATTGGCTAGCATTCCCACTTCGTCTTTGGATTGCACTGGTAAACGTTGCGTCAGGTTGCCCTCACCTTGGGCCAGATCTTCTACTAAATGCACCATTTGTTTAATGGGGCGAGTAATGTAGAGCGCTAATACATAGCTCAAAAGGGGACCTACGATCAAAGCAATAACTGAGAGTAGCAGGGTATTGCGTTCTATTGTTTGTTGCAGCGCTGCAATGGGGGCTAAGGCTTCGTCCACGCTCTGCTCGGTTATCAAGCCCCACTTTAGACCATGAATCGTAAGAGGTTGGTAGCTGACTAATACATCTTGCCCCAGATAGTTTGTTATTTGATCATTGCCAGATTTCCCTGCTAAAGCGGCGTCTATTGTGGTGCCTTGAATCGGAAAACTACTGATCGTTGTGTTTAAACTATCGATTTCACTGAGTATGTTCTGGTCGATTCCTGTGTCTGCAAGGTCAGCCAGATAGCTTTGTTTATCTTCATAAAAAGGTCGCACATTACTGCGCAGAGTGTGATCGCTACCAACTAAGTAGCTTTGTCCAGTGTTACCAAGTCCCACTTGTTTCCAGTTTTGACCCGAGTTGACGGTGTTATTTATCTCATCCACAGGCATTTGGAAAATGAGAACGGCAATCAGATTATTGCCGTCGAAGATTGGAGTTGAGATAAACGATGCGGGGGCATTGTAGGAAGGGCCATAGGCGGCGAAGTCCGTTAGGGTGATATCGCCAGGTTTTGATGCGGTTAATGCGCCAGCAAAAGCTTTACCTATCCCTGTGTCTTTATAAGGGCCTGTTTTAAGGGAGGTGGCGAAGTCCAGCTCCTTAAATACGCTATAGACTATATTGCCGGAGTTCGCATCAGCAATGAACACATCGTAGTAGCCAAAATTCTGTTGAAAAGTGCGCATCATAGAATGGTAGTGGCTGTGTACAGCATCGTATTCGCTGCCATTTTTAGCACTGATCAGCGTGTCTTTTTCACCTAGCGGCGCAGGGTTATTGGCAATGTAGTTCGCTTGGAGTAGGGTCGCAACGGGGCTTATTTGATCCAGCAAGGCGGTTGGATTAGAGGAGCGGTCTAGATTGAGTGAAGCAAATTGCTGGTCGAATTCGTTTACGTAATAGTCTCTCAAAGCGGCTTTGCTTTGTGCGAGATCCTGCCTGTGTTGTTGCTCATATACAAAGAAAGCTTTGGTGAATTCCTTGGCCGCATCAATGATGGCCTTGTCAGTGGCAAAAGTTCGTACTTGTTTGTCGATAAAACCAAAATAGGTACTAATCGATTCAGCAGTTAGAGAAGACACTCCAGTGAGTTTTTCTTGGGCGTTTTGTGTGAGGGATCTAGAACCTTCTTCCAGAGCGTTTTGGCTCAGAGTGAAGCCAATAATCAGGGCAGGGACAAAGGCTAAACAGGTCCCTAATAAAATGATTCTTGATTTGATAGTCAAACCCATGCACGAATTCCTTGTTTGCTAGTAGGTAAAGGGGGTGTGTTTATTAAGCAAGTTTCAGTCCTGTCTACCCCTTTGAAATGTAGGGTTTGTGTTAATATTAGTAAAAATTTAAATGAGTACCACAATGCGAGTTTTGACACGAGAAGTTGTACCCGAGAGCCCGTCTACGTTTCCCGCGAGTTTCCCTCCGACCTTGGCGCGTATTTATCAATCCCGAGGCGTTAACAATTTTCAAGAATTGGAATACAAACTAGCCAGTTTAGAGCATCCCAAGCACTTTTTTGATATTAGCAACGCGGCCAATATTCTGGCAGATGCGATCGAAACAGGGCAGCGCATACTCATTGTTGGCGATTTTGATGCAGACGGTGCCACTTCCACGACCTTAGGTATCTTGGCAATGCGTGCCATGGGAGCTATCGATCCCCAGTACCTGGTTCCGAATCGTTTTGAATACGGCTACGGGTTGACCCCCGAAATCGTTGAATTGGCTCAAGAGCTAGAGCCGGATGTGTTGGTCACGGTGGATAATGGCATTGCCAGTCTTGACGGTGTAGCGGCGGCAAAGGCGGCAGGCATGAAAGTGGTCGTCACAGATCATCACCTTCCAGGGGATGAGTTGCCCAATGCGGATGCGATTGTGAACCCGAACCATCCTGAGTGTGGGTTTTCTAGCAAAGCCTTGGCGGGCGTTGGGGTGATTTTTTATGTGATGTCCGCGCTCAGGGCAGAACTGTCTTCTCGGAATTGGTTTGAACGTGAGCACATTCCTCGTCCAAATATGGGGGATTATTTGGATCTTGTGTCTCTCGGCACTGTGGCGGATGTGGTGGCACTGGATGCAAATAACCGTATCTTGGTGCAGCAAGGACTGCAGCGTATTCAGGAAGGCAAGGCCCGCCCTGGGATCCTAGCTCTGCTGGAGCTAGGTGGGCGTGATCATGCTCGTATCAAGGCCACAGACTTGGGCTTTGTGGTGGGACCAAGACTGAATGCCGCAGGTCGATTGGATGACATGTCTATTGGTATTGAATGCCTATTAGCAGAGCAGCCTATGTTGGCGCGCTCCTATGCGGAGCAACTGGATCAGTTAAACCGAGAGCGCAAGTCCATTGAGTCGGACATGAAGCAACAGGCGGAGCAGTATCTGGCTGGATTGGATGACGATCAGGATTTACCTAATGGCATGTGTTTTTACCAGCCAGATTGGCACCAAGGGGTGATAGGGATTCTCGCATCGCGCATGAAAGAAAAGTGCCACCGACCTGTGATAGCGTTCGCAAAAGTCGATGACGTTAACCTGAAAGGCTCAGCTCGCTCCATTCCAGGGGTGCATATTCGAGATGCTTTGGATCTCTTAGCCAAGCGCCATCCGCATCTATTGAGTAAGTTTGGGGGGCATGCCATGGCCGCAGGAATGTCCATCCGTGAAGCGGATTATGCTGAATTTGCAAAAGCATTTGATGAGATCATTACGGACTGGGTGACGCCTGAACAGCTTGAAGCCACTCTGTACACAGATGGCCCGTTGTTGCCTCAAGACTTTAGTTTGGAATTTGCAGAACAGCTGCATCGCGCTGGCCCTTGGGGACAGGCATTTCCTGAGCCCTGTTTTGACGGGGAGTTTGAGCTTTTGCAACAGCGTATTGTGGGGCAAAAGCATCTAAAACTGACCTTAAGAGAGCCTAGCTCCGGGTTGCTGGTGGATGGAATTCACTTTTTTGTGGATTTGTCCTTATGGCCAAATACCGCGTCCCGAGCACGATTGGTGTACAAGCTGGACGTCAATGAGTTTCGAGGGCAACGTAACTTGCAATTGATGGTGGACTACATAGAGCCGATTGCATAAATAGGGCGTTAAAACACGAGTATTTGCATTATCAGGGGCGGCAACTTGCTGAGAATAGGATATAATCTGCGGCCCCCATTTAACCACATATACTATTTCCAGGAGTTCATTCATGGCTGCACTGGTTCTTGACGGCAAGCAATGCGCGAAAGAAACCGAAGAGCGTTTAGCAAAACAAGTTGCTGAACTGAAAGCGCGTACCGGCGGTACCCCAATTTTAGCAACCATTTTGGTTGGTGCTGATCCAGCATCCGCAACCTACGTAAAGATGAAAGGAAACGCTTGTCGCCGTGTAGGCATGGATTCGCTTGCTATTGAATTGCCAGAAACAACCACAACTGAAGAGCTGTTGGCAAAAATCGATGAGTTGAATAACAACTCAGATGTACATGGCATCCTATTGCAACACCCTGTACCACATCAAATTGACGAACGTGCATGTTTTGACGCGATTGCTGCCCACAAAGATGTAGACGGCGTTACCTGTCTAGGCTTTGGTCGCATGGCGATGCAAGAACCTGCATACGGAGCAGCAACGCCTGCTGGCATCATGCGTATACTTGAAGCCTACAATATCCCGTTAGAAGGCAAACACGTTGTGGTAGTAGGTCGTAGTCCTATTCTTGGTAAGCCAATGGCAATGATGATGTTGAATGCCAATGCTACCGTGACTATCTGTCACTCACGCACCCAAAACCTTCCTGAGTTTGTGAAGCAAGCAGACGTGATCGTTGGGGCTGTAGGCAAGCCTGAGCTGATCAAAGCGGAATGGATTAAAGATGGCGCAGTGGTTGTCGATGCTGGCTACCATCCTGGCGGTGTTGGTGACATCGAGTTGGCACCTTTGGTGGATCGTGTAGCCGCTTACACACCGGTACCAGGCGGTGTGGGTCCGATGACCATCAATACTTTGATTCTGCAAACACTAGAATCTGGCCTAAAACAAATAGGCTAAACTTGAATCTAGATATGTGACCCTAATATAGGTCAACATAGAGAGCCGTGCCTTCGGGTACGGCTTTGTTTTTTATCGAATACAAAAAGGCTAAATCCATGTCTACAGAAATGCTGCTCGACGCCCTCGACTTTGATCTGATTGCCGATGTCTTTGTGACCGAATCGATTTCTGCGTCTCCTGCAGAACTTCACGGTCAGTTGTGTGGTTATCTTGCTTCCGGTGTGAACCTACCATTGGAAGATTGGTTGACCATGGTGGCTGAATTCTGCGACATCGAAGGCTGGAAAGAAGATGCTAGTCGTGAAGCCATCGTTGAGCTGTACCAATCAACACAAGCGCTATTTAAAAATGGCGAGTATGCTCTGGTGCCTTGCATCAGTGATGACGATGCGCCAATCAGTGAGCGTGGCACTACTTTATCCCAGTGGGCTCATGGATTCTTAGCAGGTTATGGCTTGTCTGGCCGTAAAGAAAAATTGTCAGATGACACGAAACAAGTGCTGCAAGATTTTGCCAACATTTCCGCCATGCAGGGAGATATGAAGGATCTTGAAGAGAACAATGACAATGAAACGGACCTAATGGAATTAATTGAGTACGTTCGTTTGTCCGCTATGATGCTCTACTCAGAGCACCATGGGGTGTCAGAGTCGCCTGATGCGGAGCAGTCGCCACGTTTCCACTAATACTATGCGGCTCTAAAGTGTCAGAAAGTTAATTCAGTTGTGAGTGTTAAACGAGGTGTACATGACGTTATCTAAAGAAATCTATCAAGCCCGCCGTCGTCAATTGATGGCTGCTTTGCCAGACAACACGGTAGCTGTGATTCGCGCAGGCGAGTTGTGCACCCGTAACAACGACTGTGATTATGAGTTCCGTCCGAATTCGAGCTTCTATTACTTGACGGGTTTCAGTGAGCCCAGCGCGGTTTTGTTCATTCTTGGTGATGGTACAAGCCATCTGGCGGTCCTACCGAAAGACCCTGAACGAGAGCAATGGGATGGCTTTCGCCATGGCATTACGGGGGCCATGCAAGATTTTGGAATGGACCAAGCGGTTGAATTAGATGAGCTGGATGATCTGGCACTAGAGCTGCTTGATGGCGCGAGCGACATCGCACTTTTGATGGCGGATGAATACTTACGTGATCAAGCCCTCGCCTGGCGCGATGCTTTAGCGGCTAAAGCTCGCATGGGGGCTGTGGCACCTGTGTCTTTGCTGGATCTGTCTGATCCATTGTTTGAAATGCGCTTAATCAAAGATGCTGCGGAAATAGAGATCATGGAAAAGGCCGCGCAAATCAGCGTGGAAGCGCACAAACAAGCGATGAAATCCGTGCAGCCAGGCATGATGGAATATCAACTCGAAGCCGAGCTGAACTACGTCTTTATGAAAAACGGAGCCCGTGTTCCCGCTTACAACAACATAGTGGCCTCTGGTAGTAATGCTTGTGTACTGCATTACATTAAAAACGACGAATTGATCGAAGATGGTGATCTCATCTTGATTGATGCAGGGGGAGAGCTTAGTTGCTATGCCTCAGACATCACTCGTACCTTCCCTGCCAATGGCAAATTTTCTGAACCACAAGCTAAGTTGTATCAAGTGGTGCTGGATGCCTACCACGCAGGCTTGGCGAAAATGACCGTTGGTGCTGCCTATGAAGACTTTCACAATGCCGCGGTGGAAGTGCTGACCCAAGGTTTAGTCACTCACGGATTGCTGCAAGGGGATGTGGCGGACTTGATTGAGCGCAAAGCCTATCGCGACTTTTACATGCACAATACCGGACACTGGCTGGGATTAGATGTTCATGATTGTGGCCGATATAAAGTCGATGGGGTGTCTCGCCCTCTTGAAGCTGGCATGGTGGTGACCCTTGAACCTGGACTGTATGTGAACCCAGACAATGAATCCGTTGACGAGCAGTGGCGTGGTATCGGCATTCGCATCGAAGACGATATTTTGATACGAGAAGAAGGTCCTTACGTACTGACTCATGGGTTAGCAAAAGAAATTGATGATATTGAAGCGTTAATGGCGTCCCGATAAAGGGAGCCTAGTAAAGGCAGGAAGTAGCATGGCCAGAGAATATGACGTAATTATCTTAGGTGCCGGTATGGTCGGCGCATTGACTGCAGTGCTGACAGCACAAAAGGGGCTGACGGTTGCTCTAATAGATAAGCACTCGGGGCAGTTTGATTTATCCGTTCCACCCGCTTATGACGCTCGAGTCAGTGCTATTTCCTTGTCTTCTCAGCAGCTGTTAGAAGCGGCGGGAGCCTGGCAAAGAATCGATAAAAGCCGCCTAGCACCCTATCACAAAATGGTCGTCTGGGATGGTTTAGGTGATGGCTATGTGGATTTTGATGCACACCAATTTCAACGTGGGGATCTTGGGCAACTCGTTGAAAACGCCGTGTTATGCGATGCGTTAATGCAGTGCGTACAAGACACCCGTGGTATTGATCTTTATCTCGGTCAAAGTGTTGAAGAGCAAGGTTATACTGCCCAGGGTGTCGCTGTGACATTGACGTCCGACCGTCAATTAGAGGCCTCCGTATTGATTGCCGCGGATGGCGCAAATTCTCAGGTCCGTTTGAATAACGGCTTTGATACTGTGGAATGGGACTATGGTCACCATGCCATAGTGACGACTGTTGAAATCGACCAGCCCCACCAAAACACCGCTTGGCAAGCCTTTGGTGAAGAGGGGATCTTGGCATTTTTACCTTTGCCCAGTGTGGCGGATCGCCATTTCGTCTCCATTGTCTGGTCCGTAACGCCAGAAGATGCGCAAGCGCTAATGGCGCTGGACGAAGCTAAATTCTGTCAGCGATTACATTATGCGACGAACCGCCGCTTTAACGCCTTGTCTTTGACCGTGCCGCGCCAAGCCATTCCTTTACGCCAGCGCCATGCAAAACACTATGTGCAAGAGAACATTGCCCTAGTGGGGGATGCGGCTCATACGATCCACCCTTTAGCCGGTCAAGGGGCGAACTTAGGCTTTTCAGATGTGAGTGCCTTGGTTCCTATTTTGGTGAAAGCCCATCAGCGTGGTGAAGCCCTAGGCAGCTTAAAAATCTTGCGCCGTTATCAGCGTGCTCGCATGTTGGATAACATTGCCATGTCTGCCTCCATGGAAGCGTTTAAGCGTACCTTCTCTACCCAGCAACCTATGGTGGTTCAGTTGCGCAATATAGGGATGAGTCTGTGCCATAGGTCTGTTTCCGTAAAGCGGCAGCTCGTCGCCCATGCTGCGGGTATAAAATAACCTATTCAATCATTCTGATTAAAAGAGAACCTTGGTTCTCTTTTTTTGTCTATGTCATTTCATATATTAGATTTAAAGCAAGTTTGTGCTTGCTAAGCTTGAAAAATATGTAAACAAAAACGGTTTTCATTTATAGTTTCATTGGTGCGGGCACGTTAGCCCATGGGTTGCATTCAATGAAACCGTCGCAAACAAGAAAAAGGTTGTGTAATGATGTCATCGCTTAAAACTCTAGCTCTGAAAAACTCTTCTCATATGGCTAAAGGTGTTTCCCTTGCTGTGATCTTAGGATCTTCTTTTGGTTCTGTAATGACCTATGCGGCAGGTGAGGTGAATGTCTACTCAGCACGCAAAGAAGCTTTGATTGAACCTGCTCTTGATGCCTTTTCAAAAGCTCATAATGTGACCGTAAACCTTGTCACAGGCAGTGCCGATGCTTTGTTGCGTCGTCTTCAAGTTGAGGGAGATGCGAGCCCTGCGGATGTCTTTATTACCGTGGATGCGGGACGTTTATATCGTGCGAAAGATGCGGGTGTACTGCAAGCATTTGAGACCGATGTGCTAAATGATGTGGTGCCCGACAACCTACATGACCGTGATGGTTACTGGTACGGCCTGTCCCAGCGTGCCCGAGTGATTTTCTATAACCCTGAGAAAGTCCAAGCGTCTGAATTATCTACCTACGAAGCCCTAGCTGATGCGAAATGGAAAGGTCGTATTTGCATGCGCTCGTCATCAAATATCTATAACCAGTCCCTTGTTGCATCTATGATTGAGTCGGACGGTGAAGCTGCGACCCAGGAGTGGCTCAATGGCATAGTGAAAAACTTTGCTCGCCCACCTGTTGGAGGGGATACTGACCAATTGAAAGCGGTCGCAGCGGGTGTGTGTGACATTACTTTAGCAAATACTTATTATTATGGTCGTTTAGGTCAAAGTGACGATGCAAATGATCGTGCAGTATATGACGACGTGGCACTGTTCTGGCCTAACCAAGAGGAAGGGGACCGTGGTGCCCATGTGAACGTAAGTGGCATTGGCCTGACTGCGGCGGCATCAAACATTGAAAACGCAAAATTGTTGGTGGAGTTCCTAACGAACCATGAAAGCCAAGTTTGGTATGCGGATGTCAATAATGAATACCCAGTGGTGGAAGGCATTGCCCCGCCAAAGAGCTTGCAACCATTTGGGGATTTCCGTGCTGATACCATGTCTTTGAGTGTTCTAGGTGATAACAACCGTAAGGCGGTTGAGATGATGGATATTGCCGGCTGGAAATAAATATATTTGAGAATTTGACTTTATGTCATCGATAACAAGTCGTTTGCCCGCAGCGCAGGAGCGTCGCGGGCTTCCTTGGTTAAAAATCAGTGCCATCAGTGTTGCTCTGTTGTTAGCGCTTCCTGTTGCCATTATTTCGATCAATGTGTTTTTAGGGGGCGGTGAAGTATGGACCCATCTCTATAACACTTTGTTGTGGGATTATATTTCCAACTCTCTATTGCTGATGATTGGGGTGACTCTTGGTACCTTGGTTATTGGTGTGCCCGCCGCATGGCTTACCAGTGTCTGTGATTTTCCTGGACGAAGAGTTTTCTCTTGGGCGCTGCTGTTACCTTTGGCCATGCCAGCTTACATTATTGCTTATACCTACACTGGGTTGTTGGATTTTGCTGGCCCAGTGCAAACCTTTATTCGTGACGTCACTGGATTAGGGTATGGCGACTATTGGTTCTTTGAGATGCGCTCCTTAGGCGGTGCCCTGGTGATGCTGTCCTTGGTGTTGTATCCCTATGTGTACCTCATGAGTCGAGCAGCCTTTTTAGAGCAATCTGCTAACACCCTAGAAGTCTCCAGAACATTGGGTTACTCCGCTCCCGCGGCGTTTTTACGTTTGGCTTTGCCCATGGCGCGTCCTGCAATTGTGGCAGGGGTTACTCTTGCCATGATGGAGACACTAGCGGACTACGGTACGGTGCAGTATTTTGGCGTGACCACCTTCACCACTGGCATCATGCGTACCTTTTATGGTTTTGGTGATTTGGCGGCTGCTTCTCAGTTGGCAGGTATTCTGCTGTTGTTTGTGGCCGTGCTGATTTTTACCGAACGCTATTCACGTCGCCGTATTTCTTACCATGCTTCTGGGCTACGTAAAGCCAGCGATAGAACTCTAAAACTAACTGGTATAAAAGGATGTTTGGCCTTTGCCATGTGCTTTTTGCCTATTTTAGGTGGATTTATACTGCCGGCTGGGGTGTTGTCTTATTGGGCTATATTTAAGGCTGAAAGCGTTGGCTGGGACTTTGTGATTCTGTCTTGGAATTCGTTTTATTTGGCGGCCTTGGCTGCGCTTATAGCTGTGTCTTTGGCCCTCGTACTGGCCTATGCTGCACGCTTGCATAATACGCGTTCGGTTAATACCGCAGTGACGAGTGCAGGGTTAGGGTATGCCTTGCCAGGTACGATTATCGCCATAGGTGTGATAGTCCCCCTTGCTTGGTTGGATCATCGCCTGATTGATTTTGCCAAGGCTGTGTTCGGGGTCAAAATCGGGTTATTCTTTTCTGGCACCATTGCCGCCTTGTTGTTTGCTTATACTGTTCGTTTTATGGCGGTATCCTTAGGCTCGGTGCAAAGTGGCCTTGGTAAAGTGAAGCCTAGTATGGACATGGCTGGGCGTTCGTTAGGTTGTTCGCCATCTCAGGTGTTGAAGCGCATTCATATTCCACTGATGAAGAGTTCAGTGCTGACGGCTCTTTTAATCGTGTTTGTGGACGTGCTAAAAGAGCTGCCCGCAACTCTGATCTTGCGGCCATTTAATTTTAATACGTTGGCGGTTCGTGCATTTGAGTTGGCGTCGGACGAGCGTTTGATCGATGCGGCTCCAGCATCACTAATGATTGTATTAGTGGGATTACTGCCGGTTATTTTGTTGAGCCGATCTATTTCTGCCACGCATCACTAGGGTGAAGAGATAAAATATGACTGCAATGCCCCCAAGTAAAATGCTGAAAGAACTAAAGCTGACTGATATCTGTGTTGGCTATCAAGATACCCCTGTGGTGCAAGATGCGAACTTCCGTTTGGTTGAAGGTCAGATTGGTTGTTTACTCGGCCCAAGTGGCTGTGGCAAGTCTACTTTGTTACGAGCGATTGCTGGTTTTGAACCTCTAATGGATGGCGAGATTACCTTAGATAATGACGTCTTGTCCTCTAAGAGCCATGTGGTAAGTCCTGAAAAGCGCAGCATTGGCATGGTGTTTCAGGATATTGCTCTATTTCCCCATCTTACCATTTACGACAATATCGCCTTTGGCCTAAAAGACTGGTCTAAGAGCGATGTAAAAGCCCGGGTGGAGTATTTGTTGGGCTTGGTTGGGTTAGCTGGTTTTGGTGCCCGCTACCCTAGCTCACTTTCCGGTGGCCAACAGCAACGGGTAGCCTTGGCTCGTGCGATTGCTCCAAGGCCAAAGCTGTTGTTAATGGATGAGCCTTTTTCAGGGCTGGATGCAAAGCTTCGCGAAGAGCTAGTACCGGACATCCGAGCTATTCTGCTCCATGAGAAGGTCAGTGCAATCTTAGTGACCCATGATCAGGCCGAGGCCTTTGCTATGGCGGACCAAGTGGCCATTATGGAAGCGGGGAAGATTCTGCAAGTAGGTACGCCCTATCAGATTTATCACGAACCGATATCACGCTTTGTGGCTATGTTTATTGGTCAAGGGGATTTTTTGCCTGCGGTGGTATGTGGCCCTGATTGCGTACACTCGGACTTGGGTAATATCCGTGGTGAGTTGCATCATGGTTTTGAGACAGGTGCTAAGGTGGATTTGTTGGTCCGTCCCGATGATGTGCTACATGATGATGACAGTGAGTTCAAAGGTTTGATTGTCAGTAAGTGGTTCCGAGGATCCTACTTTTTATACCGTGTAAAATTACCTTCTGGAAAGGTGATTTACTGCTTTGCTTCGTCCCACCATAACCATTCTATTGGTCAAGAGATCGGCTTGAGTGTGGATCTAGACCATCTGGTTATGTTCCCGACGATTAGCGAATAACGATACAAAAAAAGGGCCGTTTGGCCCTTTTTTAGGCAATTGATCGGTTATAGGTTACCGATCCCTTGTTCGTGGCAAACGTCAATCATGCCCTCAAAGTCATATTCCGTGAGCTCTAGATGTTCTAGGGCATAATGCCCCATTGCCATCCATTCGTAGTCCTCACTGGCTTTACCTATGTGGCGGTAGGTGCCACTGATGTGTTCCGCCATTTTTAGTACGGATAAGAAGGTTAGGTTCTTGCTGTCTCCAGCATGGCGGTTGGTGTAAATATGGGAGGCTCTGTGGAGGTTGGCAATGACATAGCAGCTGGATTTGGGTAAAGCCCAAGACTTCGCCAAATAGTAGCCGACCACAGAGTGGTTGGTTCGAAAGTTTTGATTTTCAAGGTCTGTCAGCTCAAAGGTCGGTGACTGATACCCTTGCTCTAACACTTCCCGATAACCTGAGAACCGAGACATCATTAAGGGAATGCCTGCGTTGTGGAATAGACCCAGAGCGTAACACTCGTCTTGGTATTTAAAGCCGATCTGCTGGGCAATGCTAGAGCAGACGGCCGCTACATCCATGGCGTTGTCCCAGAACTGGTGCAAGCTCTCTATGGCACCATCAGACAGCTCACTTTTAACGGATAACCCATTCACAATATTGGCAATGGAGTTGATGCCGAGCATCATGACCGCCTGTTGGATAGAAGAAATCTTGCGAGGTAAGCCATAGTAAGCGGAGTTTACGAACTTGAGCACTGCGGCGGAGAGCCCAACATCTTGCGAAATGATTTGTGCAATTCTCGCCATATCGGGTTCAGGCATGACTTGCTCCATGTGCAAATCAACCATGACTTGAGGTTGAGGAGGGATGGCTATTCCTTGAAGTACACGCTTCACTTGATCATCAGTTAACCCTGTCGACATCCTGCCCTCGAAATATTTTGATTGGTGAATTTTGTTTAAAAATTATAGCTAGCGTAGCAAAACAGATACGATCTTCTATAATAGCGTTTTTTTTGTAATCTTGGTGAGTACTTTGAGTGTAATTAGGTTAAAAGGGCAGGCGGACAGACGTATTCGTGCGGGCCATCAGTGGATATACAGCAACGAAGTGAACACGGATGCTACCCCTTTGAAGCAGTTCAATCCTGGTGATCAGGTAGTGGTGGAAACCGCTCAAGGGAAGCCGTTAGGGATTGCAACAATCAATCCTAATACGCTGATTTGTGGGCGTTTGATTAGTCGTAGTACGGATACCGTATTAAACAAATCAACCCTGATTCACCGCTTGAAAATCGCCCTGTCTCTACGTGAGATGAGCTATCCAGAACCCTACTACCGCTTGGTGTTTGGCGATTCAGATGGCTTATCTGGCTTAGTGGTCGATCGCTTTGCAGACATTCTTGTGGTGCAAATCTCCACCGCAGGTATCGAGCGTATTAAAGAGGAAGTCATCGAAGCTTTACAGGAAGTGGTCAAGCCAAGCGCTATTCTGATGAAGAATGATGGCAAGATGCGAAACATCGAAGGTTTGGACACTTATGTTGAAGAGGTGTTCGGCCATGTGCCTGAAGTGGTCTATCTAAAAGAGAATGATGTGTTGTTCCAGGCCCCTGTGTGGGATGGACAGAAAACTGGCTGGTTCTATGACCACCGTGAAAACCGTAAAACCATGCAGGGCTTTTGTTCTGGTAAACGTGTATTGGACGTGTTTTCTTACGTGGGTGGATGGGGTGTTCAGGCTGCTGCCGCAGGTGCCACAGACGTGACTTTTATTGATGCTTCTGACGCTGCCCTAGAGCACGTGGATGCCAACTTGGCGCTAAACCAATACGAAGGTGAAGCGAGTTTAATGCATGGGGATGCTTTTGAAGCCATGCAGTCCTTGATCGAAGAAAAGCAGCGCTTTGATGTGGTCGTTATGGATCCGCCAGCCTTCATTGCTCGACGCAAAGACATTAAAGCAGGTGAAGGGGCTTATCACCGTGCCAACCAGCTAGCCATGCGTCTGGTCGCGAAGGGCGGTATTTTGGTGTCAGGGTCTTGCTCAATGCACCTGGAAACCAGCCGTTTGCATGACATTGTGCGCAGCAATAGCCGTCAATTAGAGCGCTTTTCTCAGTTGATCTATCGCGGTACTCAAGCACCAGATCATCCCGTGCACCCTGCCATCCCAGAGACGGAGTATCTTAAAGCTCTGTTTTATCGGGTGCATAACAATATGGGGCTATAACCCACAATTCATAAAAAACGCAGCCTTGGCTGCGTTTTTTATGTAGGTCGCATAACCATTAAGAGGCTTGGGATGGGCCTTTAGGAATGAATTGCTTACGCCAGTCTCGATAGTTAAAAACTTGTCCTTGGGAACGAATTCTAGAGATTTGACTTAAATCCACCGTGGCATAAACCCAACCAAAGTGGTCTGGATTACCTTCAGCCAAGATGCCATTGTCAGGAAAACCATAATCCACTGGTGTATAGACGCTGCCCCGTCCTGTATTGATATCCACCGCCTCAGACCAAGGGGCTAGGCCGACGGTAGGGGATTGCACCACATAGCATTGGTTTTCCAAAGCTCTCGCTTGGCAGCCAATGCGTACTCGGTGGAAGCCTGCTTCGGTATCGGTGCAACTTGGCACTAATAATAAGTCAGCGCCAGCGGCCACCTGCTGGTGGGCGATCATTGGAAACTCTGAGTCGTAACAGATATGGATGCCGATGCGCCCCAAGTGCGTATCGAACACTTGAATCTGCTCCCCAGCGGAGATGTGCCATTGTTCGTTTTCAAAACGCGTCATCATGAGTTTGTCTTGGAAGCCAATAAAGCCTTCTGGCCCAAACAGGGATGCACGATTCACAAACTGACCTTCCCCGATTTGCGTAGGGAAGGAGCTTGCCAGGATGATCACATTAAATTGCTTCGCCAGATCAATGTGCAGTGCATACCAATCTGGCAATAAGGACTGCATTGCTTCGATTTGTTTGTGTAGGTCGCTGTATACATCCTGACCAAATAAAGAGGCTAATTCCATGCTGCCGTATTCGGGGAACACCAACAGTTCGGCGTTCTCTTTTGCCGCAGCGTCTACCCAGTGGGTGAGCTTAGCTTTTGCATCCTGCCAAGTGTCAAAAAAGCCAATGTCGTATTGTGCTGTCGCAATTTTAAATACACTCATATCAATGATTTCATCCAAAACATCATAGGTTTTTCAGTTTCCGTTGCCTGACCAATATCTTTCCAACTAAAGTATGTGCTGAGCTCAGGGTGCTTCTGATAGCCGCGATTGCGCCAGAAATCATCGAGGGGGTGGTAATCTTTTGGCTTGGCAGGGTGATCGTCAGGCCTTTGCACCCCACAAAAACAGGCGTGTTCCATGCCTTTGATGGCTTTTGCATGGGCTTCCCTGTGTTCAAAGAACGCAACGCCTGCCCCTTTGCCCCGGTAGGTGGCCAATAGCACGGATTCACCACAATAAAAGATACTGTCTATGTCATGACCGGCTTCGAGAAACGGGCGCTGTACCTCTTCAACTTCCTCTTTAAGGGGGACGCCTGTGGAAGCCCCGACTATTTTGTCACCATCAAACGCCAGTACGATCACGCTGTTAGGGGCTTCAATATAGGTTTTCAAATAGTTGGCTTCGTAGGCAAGATCTCCCTCATATAGGTAAGGGAAGTCGCGAAAGACAGTCATGCGCAAATGCGCTAATTCATCAAGGTATTGAATCAGCTCCAAACCGCTAAAACGTTTAAAAGTTAACATAGTCATTACTTAGACACTTGAGCGATCCAATCTTCTAGATTGTAGTAGTTGGTAACCCGAGCCACTTTATTGTCCTTGATATCAAAAAATGCCCCTGCTGGAAGGCGGTAAGTTTGGCCGTTGGCTTCTGGTAAACCTTCGTCTGTGGCCAAATATTCCCCTAGTACAGTGAACTCAACGGCTGCACGATTCCCTTCTGGGTTCGACATGATGACAATGTCAGTAATCGTCTCTTTGTAGTTGCGATTCATTCGATCCATGAAATGTTTAAAAGTTTCCTTCCCCACTTCGCGATCACCTTGGTTGATATCGTGGATCACATCCTCTGTTAACAATGACAAAAAAGTGTCCATGTCTTGTGCGTTGAAAGCATCGTAGTAATTTTGCAAGAGTTGAACAGTCGCTTGGCTCATGGCGCGGATTCCTTGTTTCTAAAAAGAGAAAGCTTGGATCATATCAAAAGCTCAGTTCTGGGAAATGGGGAAAAGTAGAGTTGGCAAAAACATGCATGGAAAATGTCGCAATGGGAAATAAAAAAACGCAGCCGAAGCTGCGTTTAGAAGAAGTTTTAGGCTTGGTTATCTCGTAATGAAATATGAGGCCAGCCACGCTCTTTAGCGATATCGGTTAATGTTGGGTCGGCATCCACGGCCACAGGGTGATCGACTAGCTCCAGCAAAGGAAGATCATTTCTGGAATCGCTATAGAAATAGCTGCCTTCCATAGAATGCCCAGTTTCCTCTAGCCATTGATTAAGGCGAGTGACCTTGCCTCCTTGGAAACTGGGGACACCGACGATATTCCCTGTGTAGACATCATCAATGACTTCTGGAACCGGTGCAATAATGTGATCCATTCCTAATTCTGCTGAGATCGGCCCCGTGACAAATTCGTTAGTGGCCGTGATGAGTAATAGGAAATGACCTTGATCCTTATGGAATTTTAGGAGCTTGGTGGCCTCAGCTTGCATCATAGGGCGTACTTTGGTGTCCATAAACTCCTCATGCAAGGTTTCACGCTCTGCTTTGCTAAACTGAGTCAGTGGTTTAAGACTGAAAGCGAGGTACTCATGAATGTCTAGCGTGCCAGCTTGATATTGTTCAAAAAAGCGATCATTGGCTTCTTTATAAACCGCCACGTCCACTAAGCCTTTTTCAACTAAAAACTGTCCCCAGTTGTAGTCACTATCACCGCTTAACAGGGTGCCGTCCAAATCAAAAATTGCCAGAGTCACAATGTCACCTATCATCATAAATTGAGAGCGTCAGTATAGCGATGCAGGTCACAAATAACAGCCCGATTAATTGTGTGAATGACCGAATTGTGGAACAATGATGTGTATTAGATTTTAGTTATAAGGTGAGTCTCGTGATTGATGCAGACGGATATAGACCGAATGTAGGCATCATTTTGATGAACGAGCGAGGCCAGCTACTTTGGGCGAGACGAGTGGGTCAAAACGCATGGCAGTTCCCCCAAGGTGGTATCAAATCGGATGAAACTCCAGAGCAAGCGTTATACCGAGAATTGAAAGAAGAGGTGGGGCTTGAACCCCATCAAGTAGAAATTGTCGGAAGAACTCGCGGATGGTTACGTTACCGATTGCCAAAACGTATGTTGCGCCATAATAGCAAACCCCTGTGTATCGGACAGAAACAGAAATGGTTTTTGCTTTCCATTCGCTGCGCAGACGCCTGTGTCTGTGTAGACAGTTCGGATTGCCCAGAGTTCGATGGTTGGCGCTGGGTAAGCTATTGGTATCCGTTAGGGCAGGTTGTCTCGTTTAAAAAGGATGTCTATCGTCGCGCACTTAAGGAGCTAATCCCCAATGCGCATAGGTGGCTAAGTCGTAGGAAAAAGCCAGCATAAGCTTGACCCTACATTGAGAGTAGAGGATTTATGTTAAGTTTATTGAGACGTATCACTCAAGAAGTAACGGCCGCCCAGTCGTTGCAGGCGGCGTTGGATATTATCGTACGCCGTGTGCGCCGCGCCATGCGTTCGGAAGTGTGCTCAATTTACTTAGTCGATCCCAACTCTCAAGATTACATTTTAATGGCGACCCGCGGTCTGAATGCGGATGCAGCGGGTAAGCTGAGTCTTAAGGCTGATGAAGGCCTCGTAAGTTTGGTGGGCCGTCGTGCCGAGCCAGTTAATCTTGAAGACGCCCATGTTCACCCTGCGTTCCACTACCTAAGTGGTACGGGTGAGGAACGTTATCGTTCCTTCTTGGGTGTGCCTATCATCCATCATCGTCAAGTGTTAGGCGTATTGGTTGTTCAACACGAAGAACGTCGCCGCTTTGATGAAGGTGAAGAAGCTTTTCTAATTACCCTTTCAGCCCAATTAGCAGGTGTTATTGCTCACGCGGAAGCGACCGGTGCGATGATGTCTTTGACACCAAATTCACCGCCGGTGGGAGCAGACTTCCGTTACAAAGGGATTGCGGGCAGTTCTGGTGTGGCGATTGGTAAAGCTGCGGTGATCTTTCCTCCTGCGGATTTGGACGTCATTCCAGATCGCGTTCCACAAAGCGTCGAACAGGAAGTTGAAGATTTTTACCAAGCTCTAGAAGCCGTTCGTGGCGACATTCGCAAAGTCAGCAGTCGTCTAAGTCAGCATATCAGCAGTGACGAAAAGGCGCTGTTTGATGTGTATTTGAAAATCTTAGACGACAACTCCTTGGCGGCAGAAATTGTCAGTAAGATTGAAGAGGGTAACTGGGCACCGGGTGCACTGCGCCAAGTTATCAAGTTACACATTTCCTTCTTTGAGTAAATGGAAGACCCGTACTTACGTGAGAGAGCGACTGATATTCGTGACCTTGGGCGTCGTATTTTGTCCCATTTGCAAGAGAAAACCCCTAGTGTTACAGAAGAGCTTACTGAGCCAGTTATCATCGTAGGGGAAGAGCTGACGGCCTCCATGTTAGGGGAATTCCCCCTCGACAAGGTAAAAGGTCTGGTGTCCGTGATGGGCTCCAGTAGCTCCCACGTCGCTATCCTTGCACGAGCCATGGGCATTCCTACTGTCATGGGGGCGGTGGATCTGCCCTACAGTAAACTCGATAAAGTCGACATGATCGTTGATGGCTATTCTGGTCAGATTTTTACCTACCCTTCCGACGCCATTATTGACAGCTATCAGCAGATCGTTGACGAAGAACGCTTGTTAGAAAGCGAGTATGAACAGCTAAAAGACCTACCTTGCGAAACCCTAGATGGCCAGCGCATAGGTTTGTACGTGAACACCGGATTGTTGGCAGACATTAACCGTTCCCTGGATCGTGGTGCTGAAGGTGTGGGCTTGTACCGTACCGAAGTGCCTTTCATGATTCGTGACCGTTTCCCAACAGAAGCGGAACAAGAGCAGATTTACCGCCAGCAGCTTCAAGGTTTTGCCCCTGCGCCAGTGACGATTCGTACCCTGGATGTGGGAGGCGATAAAGCCCTGCCTTATTTCCCCATTAAAGAAGAAAACCCCTTCTTGGGTTGGCGCGGGATTCGAGTGACCCTAGATCATTTGGAAATTTTTATGGCGCAAATACGTGCCATGATCAAAGCCAGTGCAGGTCTTCATAATTTGAAGATCATGTTGCCCATGATATCCAACGTCGCAGAAGTAGAAGAAGCCCAGTCGCTGATTCGTCGCGCATACGCGGAAGTCAAAGAGGAAGGTTACGATGTCATCATGCCTAAAGTTGGGGTGATGATTGAGGTGCCAGCTGCTGTGTACCAAGTCAAAGAACTGGCTGGCATGGTGGACTTTATGTCTGTGGGCAGTAATGACTTAACCCAATACTTGCTTGCGGTGGACCGTAACAACTCACGGGTGGCTGGTTTGTATCATACCTTCCATCCAGCGGTATTGCGTGCCTTGAATGATATCGTCGAGCAGACCAAGGGCGAAGGAATTAAATTAAGCGTTTGTGGCGAGATGGCCGGCGATCCATTGGGAGCGATTCTAATTATGGCCATGGGTTACGACACCTTGTCGATGAGCTCCACCAGCTTACCTAAAGTGAAAGCCGTATTGCGCAAGCTGACTATGGAACAAGCAGAAGATATGCTCGCTCAAGTGATGTCTCTTGCCCACGCGGACGCAGTGAAGCAAACCTTGATGAAACTTGTTCGAGAGGCGGGTGTCGAACGCCTAATTCGCCCTTCTAAAACGGCAGCCCTACAGTAATCAGACCTCACTAAGGCCTTCTATGATTTCCTATCCAGACATCGACCCAATCGCTATTTCGGTGGGTCCTCTAGCCATCCATTGGTATGGCTTAATGTATTTAATCGGTTTTTTATCGGCTTACTTCTTAGGTGTGTATCGCGCCAAGCGTTCCAATGGTCTGTGGACACCAGAACAAGTCAGTGACATGATTTTTTTTGGTGCCGTAGGCGTTATATTAGGCGGCCGTGTTGGCTATATTCTGTTTTATCAGTTCCCGTCTTTTATTGATAATCCACTGGTATTGTTTAGAATCTGGGAAGGGGGCATGTCCTTCCACGGTGGATTGCTGGGCGTCATAATCGCCATGTGGTGGTTCGCCCGTAAAACCCAAAAACATATTATCGACATCACTGACTTTGGCGCCCCTTTTGTGCCGATAGGTTTGGGCCTTGGACGTTTGGGTAACTTCATTGGTGGTGAGTTATGGGGTAAGCCTACAGATGTCTCTTGGGCGATGATCTTCCCAACCGATCCGATGCAGTTGGCGCGTCATCCTTCTCAACTGTACCAGTTTGCGTTAGAAGGGGTTGCCCTCTTTGCCATCCTTTGGTTCTTCTCTCGCAAGCCTAAGCCGCGTTATTGTATTTCGGGGCTATTCCTACTTTGCTACGGTCTTTTCCGTATCTTGGTGGAGTTTGTACGGGAGCCAGATCCACAAATCGGCTACTTAGCATTTGGTTGGTTGACTCAAGGGCAGCTGTTATCTGTGCCTATGGTTTTATTGGGTGCGGGGATGATTTGGGTTGGTTACAAACGTCAGGTGTTTCCTCAAAAATAACCTGAAGAAGACACCTAGCCTTGGCTAGGTGTCTGACACTGTCTTAAACCGAAAATGGGTACGCGATTGGCTCGTGGAACTCATATCCTTCCACGTCAAAATCGTCCAAAGTCACCCAAGTTTCTAAGTCTTTTAACGTCTTAATATCTGGGTTGATCTTAAAGCGCGGTGCGGCCAATGGCTCGCGTTTGAGTTGTACATCGCGCATCAGCTCTAGTTGATCTTCGTAAATGTGAGCGTTGACGATTTTATGATAAGCCTTGCCTGGTTTCTTGCCAGTAATCTGCGCCATGATGGCAAGTAGGAAGTACACTTGAACCATGTTGAAATTCAGGCCTAGAGGGACGTCACAGCTGCGCTGGGTGCTGTTTAAATAGAGAGTATCACCCAATAGGGAAAAATGATGGCTGTACATGCAAGGGCGTAGGCAGGCCATATGCAGTGCCCCAGGGTGATAGAAGGTAAAAATCTCTCCACGGTTATCAACGCCACGGGTTAAGTCGTCAACAATCTGTTGTAGCTGATCAACGGAGCCCCCATCAGGTTTCGGGAAGTTACGTCCAATAGCGCCGTAGCATAAGCCCATGTCATCTTCCCCTTTGCGGTAGGGGTTGTTGAGCCATACTTGGTTTTCATTGGCGTTGGCGTCCCATGTTTTAGTGCCCAAGGCGCGAAAATCTGCTGCGTTATCGTAGCCACGTAAGTAGCCGATGATCTCAGCAATGGCAGACTTCCAGTAGCTTTTACGGGTGGTGACCAAAGGAAATTCCCCAGCACTTACATCATAGGTCAGGTCAGCATTGATCACTGTTAAACAGCGCTTGCCAGTGCGTTCGTTTGCTACCCATTCGCCCTCGTCAATAATGCGACGACAAAGATCTAGATATTGTTTCATGCAATTGAGTCCATGGTCGGTATAATATTGGCGCAGAGTATATCAAATTGCCCCTTGTGTGTATCGGAGTGAAAATGCTGTCTTTAATTGTTGCTATGTCGTCTAACCGGGTCATCGGTGTGAATAATTCCCTACCTTGGCATCTGCCAAATGATCTGAAGTACTTTAAGCAAGCGACCATGGGCAAGCCAATTATCATGGGGCGTAACACGTTTGAGTCCATCGGTAAGCCGTTGCCTGGTCGTCGCAATATTGTGATCAGTCGCAATCCAGACTATCAGCCAGATGGGGTCGATGTGGTCAGCTCTTTGGATGCTGCGATCCAGCTTGGTGAAGACATTTGCCTAGTAGATGGGCAAGAAGAGGTAATGATCATTGGTGGTGCCCAGATCTATTCTTTGGCGTTAGAGCGAGCAGATCGTTTATACATTACTCATGTGGATGCAGAGATTAATGGCGATGCGTTTTTCCCAGAAGTGAACTGGGCAAACTACGAAAAAATTGGTGAAGAAACTTTCGCTGCTGAAGGTCATAACCCTTACGATTACCGTTTTAGCGTCTATCAGAAAGGCTAAGCTATGTGGTTACAAAGAGAGATTACTCTATCCCCGCGCAAGCGAGGTTTTCATCTGGTGACCGATGAAATCTTACGTCAGATTCCCGAAATGACTCGCTTAGAGGTGGGTCTGCTGAATGTGTTTATTAAGCACTCATCTGCCTCTTTGACCATTAATGAAAACGCGGATCCTACGGTGCGTGTGGATTTTGAGAGTTTCTTTAATCACGCGGTCCCAGAAAACGAGCCTTATTACCAGCACGTTTACGAGGGCAGTGATGACATGCCTGCCCATCTAAAAAGTAGTATTTTAGGGGCAAGCTTAAATATTCCTGTCACCCGTGGCGATTTAAACCTAGGGATTTGGCAGGGTATCTATTTATGTGAACACCGCAACCACGGTGGCTCTAGGACATTAGTGTTGACGCTCCAAGGGGAGTAGATTTCATATAAATAAAAAGGAGCCCAAGGGCTCCTTTTTATTTATTCGATAGAGGCTTTTGTCTGTGGCAATTTATTCGGCAATAGACAAGGTCAGGCCGGATGTACGTGCTTTCTCGACGGCTGCGTTGGCGCTTTGAGCCAATTCTTCAATGTTCTCCCCATCTTCTGGGAAAGTGGCTAAGCCAACACAGAGGTTTAAGTGGCTGGCGTCGGAAAACTCCAGTACTTTACGCTCGTCTTCCTTGGGGGTTAGGAAGGTTTTCATCAGTTTTTCGGCGTCTTTAAGGCTGGTGTTGGGCAATAGAAGCAAGAGCTTGTCATGGGCTACACGAGCTAAGATGTCCGCTTCACGGATTTTCTTGTAGATGAAGCGCGCTGTGGTGTGAATAGCGGTATTGCGCTGATCTAGGGGCATGTCTGCCAGTAAGCCTCGGGCATCAAGGTCGATTTTTGCCATGGTAAGCGGTGTGTACTGGCGACGGGCAAGCCCCAATTGCTTAGTGAAATGGGTCAGTGCAGCGCCCTTATTTAACAATCCTGTTAATTCATCAAAGGTGGCCTGTGAGCGTAGGTGTTCTTCGAGGGCTTTTTGGTGACTGATGTCTTCTACAAAACCTATGATCTTCTTCACCTCGCCCGCATTGCTTTGGCTGTAGGTACGGCCACGTTCGCGGACCCAGATGTACTCATCGTTGGCGCGACGAATACGGTATTCTGCTTCGTAGTATTTTTGCCGGTGTTCAATGTGCTCTTTTACCGTTTGAATGAGCTTGGCTGCATCATCTTTGTGAATACGACTGTGCCAGTCAACGGTGTTGTGTGGCGTGTCTTCTAGAGGACAGCCTAGTAAAGAGGCAATGGATTGAGAGCAGGAAATAGTGTCCCCTTCGACCTCCCACATCCACAGGCCTGCAGAGGATTCGGTCAAGGCAAATTTGAGTAAGGTGTTTTCTGCTACGGAAAAATCAAGATGGTCCGTGTGGGAGATGTATCCGAGTACATTTGTCTCATCGAGCAGACTGAGGCTGATTTCTGCGGCAAGTAAGCGATCACCAACTTGTAAAGGTGCAGTAACCCGTTCAATGGTGCCTTGTTTAATCAGGGCAACCGTTTGACTCAAAGATGTTTGGTGGTCGTGGATAAACTCTGCCCAGCTTTCTGGGCGCGTGGCGCCCACATTGAGGTAGAGGTTTTCCAAGCTTCCGTTCGCTGCTTTGATCTCGCCGCTTTCAATATCGGCCACAAAGGCTGGTGTTGGCATGCGAAGAAAAGCAGTGTGAAATGGAATGGTCATTTGAGACTCCTCTGTCAATCAATGTGACGCCTAATAATAAGTTTACTCTGGGGTGATCCATCGCAGTTGGAAATGTGCGTCAGAGTCTTCTGCTAAGGTATCCACTAGATACGGTAGGAAGGTCTTTGCTTCGCTTTCCAGCGTCCATGGTGGGTTAACAACTATCATGCCACTGCCAGCCATGCCGCGTTTTGTTTCCGTGCCACGAATATTCAATTCTAGTAGCAGGGTATTCTTAATTTTGGTCGCTTCAACGGCATCAAGCAAGCTGTCAGCCTGACGGCGATTGAGTACAGGATACCAGATGGCGTAGGTCCCTTGGGCAAAACGTTTATGGCCTTCTTCGAGTGCTTTAACGACTTTTTGATAGTCGTTTTTCACTTCATAAGGCGGATCCATCAGCACAAAACCTCGCTTTTGAGGGGGTGGCAGCATGGATTTTACCGCAAGGAATCCATCATCTTTTACCACATTTGCGACTCTTTTTTTGGGGAAAAGTGCAGCAAGTAATGGAAAGTCGTTGGGGTGCAACTCACATAGATGCATTTTATCCTTCATCCGCAAATAGTGATCTACCACCATTGGGCTGCCGGGATAAAATTGTAATTGACCGTCAGGGTTGAGCTCTCGGACGATCTCTACAAAGGCTTCTAAGGGCTCAGGTAGGTCTTCTTTTTCAAGCAATCGACTGATGCCCGTGGCGAATTCTTGGTTGAGTTGTGCTTGGTCTGATTCAAGCTCGTACAGCCCAATACCTGCATGGGTATCCAAATAAAAGAAAGGGGCTTCTTTTTTGGTTAGGTGGCGGCATATTTGGCTGGCAACTAAGTGCTTCAAAATATCCGCGTGATTGCCCGCATGGTATATGTGGCGATAGCTAAGCATAGTGATGATCCTAAAAATTAAAAAAGCCGCCCCTCATAGGAGGCGCGGCTTGAGCTTTGTAAGCGTTGATCAGTCAAGTTGATCCAAGTCGCGCACGGCACCTTTATCGGCACTGGTGGCAAAGTGGGCGTAAACTTTCAACGCTGTTGACACTTTACGTGGGCGCTCTTCGACAGGTTTCCATGCTGCAGTGCCTTTGGCTTCCATTGCTGCACGACGTTCTGCCAATTCTTCATCAGAGATCATGACGTTGATGGAGCGATTTGGAATGTCGATTAAGATGCGATCGCCATTTTCCACTAGGCCAATTGCGCCGCCGGCTGCGGCTTCAGGTGAAACGTGACCGATCGATAGGCCAGAAGTACCACCAGAGAAACGACCATCCGTCAGTAGGGCACAGGCTTTGCCTAGACCTTTCGACTTGATGTAAGAGGTTGGGTACAGCATTTCCTGCATGCCAGGACCGCCTTTAGGTCCTTCGTAGCGAACGATAACGATGTCGCCAGCTTCCACTTTATCAGCCAAGATGTTGCTGACGGCTTCGTCTTGAGATTCTGTTACGTGGGCACGACCTTCGAATACAAGGATTGATTCGTCTACACCGGCACTCTTCACCACACAACCGTCTAGGGCAATGTTACCGTATAGAACCGCCAGACCACCTTCTAAAGAGAAGGCATTTTCAAGAGAACGAATACAGCCATTTGCGCGGTCTCCGTCTAGAGTTGGCCAGCGGCAGTCTTGGCTAAAGGCGACTTGTGTTGGAATGCCACCAGGGCCTGCTTTGTAGAATTCTACAACTTCAGGAGACGGTGATTCCATGATGTCCCACTTCTTAAGGCCATCTAGCATGGTGTCTGAGTGAACCGTATGTACGTGGTTATGTAAGATACCTGCGCGATTGAGTTCGCCTAATAGACCAAAAATACCCCCAGCACGGTGAACGTCTTCAATATGGTATTTCTGGGTGTTAGGAGCCACTTTACATAGCTGAGGCACTTTACGAGATAGGCGATCAATATCTTGCATGGTGAAATCAACACCTGCTTCACGTGCAATTGCCAATAGGTGAAGAATGGTGTTGGTGGAACCGCCCATGGCGATGTCCAATGTCATAGCATTTTCAAAGGCTTCGAATGTTGCGATGGAGCGTGGCAACCACTTAGCTTCGTCTTTTTCGTAGTAATTCTTAGCGATCTGAACGATGCGCTGACCTGCTTCGAGGAACAAGCGCTCACGATCTGCGTGGGTGGCGACGACGGTACCGTTACCTGGAAGACTTAACCCTAGTGCTTCTGTTAAACAGTTCATCGAGTTCGCAGTGAACATACCGGAACAAGAACCACAGGTAGGACAAGCAGAACGCTCGATTTCGGCAACAACTTCGTCGGAAACACTGTCGTCTGCGGCAATAACCATAGCATCCACTAGATCAAGCTTGTGCTCAGAAAGCTTGGTTTTGCCTGCTTCCATTGGTCCGCCAGAGACGAAGATAACAGGAATGTTAAGGCGCATAGCGGCCATTAGCATCCCAGGTGTGATCTTGTCACAGTTAGAAATACATACCAGTGCATCGGCACAGTGTGCATTGACCATGTACTCGACAGAATCAGCAATAAGGTCACGGGACGGCAAGCTGTAAAGCATCCCGTCATGGCCCATTGCGATACCGTCATCCACCGCAATGGTGTTGAATTCTTTAGCCACACCGCCAGCGTTTTCAATTTCACGGGCGACCAATTGTCCAAGGTCTTTTAGATGTACGTGACCTGGAACGAACTGAGTGAATGAGTTAGCTACGGCGATAATAGGTTTGTGAAAGTCTTCATCCTTCATGCCCGTTGCGCGCCAAAGGGCACGAGCGCCTGCCATATTGCGGCCGGCGGTAGAGGTTTTCGAGCGATATTCTGGCATTGGTATCCCCACAATTTATTTTGCTTTATTTATCCGGTCATGTTACCAAGTTTATTGCATTCGCCCAAAGACAAATTTGGCAATACAGTGAGCATATAGAGTGCAATTGTCAGAGCTCGTTGCCTAACTAAGTATGACGTCAAAGGTTCTAGCACGTATGAACTACCAAAACGTAGCGATAGCTCGTCAGCCAATTGTCGATAATAAACTGTCAACGATTGCATATGAGTTGCTGTATCGTCGCGATGCCCAGGCAATGGATGCTGATGTTTACGATCAAGTGGGTGCGACAGCTCAAGTTATTACAACCAGTTTGCTGGATTTGGGGTTACACAATCTCGTTGGTTCAGGTAAGGCGTTTGTAAATTTTCCTCGGGGTTATTTGATTAACCCAAGCGGTGTGCCGCTTCCCAAAGAGCATACGGTAATAGAGGTGCTGGAAACAGCGGGCTTTGATGCTGTGCTGTTGGCGTCACTGCGTCGTTGGCACGGGGCTGGTTTCAAGTTGGCTTTAGATGATTTTGTGTTTGAGCCTAAGTTGTCGCCTTTTGTTGAGATTGCGGATTACGTCAAACTGGATATGAAGGCCTTAGGTAAAGAAGCCTTTCATAAACAGGTTGAGATGCTTAAACCCTTCAAAGTTAAGTTGATCGCCGAAAAGGTCGAAACTTGGGAAGATTATCATTTCGCTAAGTTGCTCGAGGTAGATTATTACCAAGGCTATTTCTTCGAAAAGCCTGAATCGATTTCTCGTAAAGCTTCCCGCGTCAATCAAATGACTCTGTTGCAGTTGATGGCCGCTATGATGAAAGCCAGCGACTTATCCATTTCCGAGCTTGAAAGCATTGTCAGTCAAGACATAGGCTTGGTTCACAAGTTGCTCAAGTATCTTAACTCTCCTATGACGGGCTTGATGGCCTCCGTAGATTCCCTTCGTTTAGCCATCATGCTAATCGGTATTGATCAACTTAAAGCCATTACTAATTTATTGCTGATGTCAGAAATGACGGCTGACCGGGAAGCTTTGCAATCTCAAGTATTACTCCGTGCTAAGCATGCTGAATTGTTTGCTAAAAAGCGCCAGTACGCCAACGAAGATCGTTATTTTCTCGCGGGCATGTTGTCCCTGATAGATGTGTGTGTGGGCATTGATCTGGATACCATCTTGTCTGAGCTACCTTTACCGTTAGAGTTTACCAGTGCCATTGTTGAGCGCTCAGGGCGTGTGGGCTATACCTTGGACTTGATCGAAGCGTATGAAAAACAGCGTCCCATTAAAGCTCCTGAGGATGTCACTCTATTGGCGGAAACCTATACTGAAGCGGTTAAATGGGTAGAAGGATTTCGCTCTTCTTTATAGAGATCAGGGTAAGGTGTCAGGAGATATCTAATTGCTTGTATGAATTTTCCGACGTTGCTCGTAAGGGAATTCAGTGTGTTGCGGGAAGTTTTGGAAATTACGGCTTCATAAAATCTAATTGTCTGATTTTAAATGACTTTTTTGTTTTTTGGTTGTTTTTTTGTGAGTTGATTCTTGGCGCTGATCGGTTAAAGTGTACTTATCCAAACGGAACTCATGGATCGAGGGGCGCATGATGCGCAACAGAGTAGGATCTCTGTAAACATGAATGAAAGCTAGGACAGCTTTTTAGATGGATCTAGATCACAGGATGTGAATGATTTCATGGAGCGAAATCATGCGAACATGAACGGTTGGATCTCACGGATAGTTAAACAGAATGTTTTACTCATCGGATGAGCGCTTTTCAGGACGAAGAGCAAAAAAATGGGCAGCCACTAGGCTGCCCTTTTTTTCGTCTGGAGTCGCTGTGTTAGCGCTCTAGGTGCTCAAGCTTATCTTCCACACCATCCCACTCTGTAGCATCTGGCAACGCATCTTTTTTCTCAGTGATGTTTGGCCAAATTAATGCTAATTCTTGGTTTAGCTCAACAAAGATATCTTGACCATCTGGCAACTCGTCTTCAGAGAAGATTGCGCCAGCAGGGCATTCAGGCTCGCATAATGCACAGTCGATACATTCATCAGGGTTAATGGCTAGAAAGTTTGGGCCTTCATAAAAACAGTCCACAGGGCAGACTTCTACGCAGTCCGTGTACTTACAACGAATACAGTTATCAGTGACGATGAAAGCCATACGACTTCTCCTAGAAACGGTTCAAAATTTTGCGGATATTTTAGAGCGTTAGGCTGTTTACCAGCAAGGGAGAAATGCTAATCGCTCTAAATTTATCTGTCATTAGCTTATGCTGCTAAAGATCCTTTTTAAGATTATAAAGCATATTTAGGGCTTCAAGGGGAGTTGTGTTATCCAGATCCAGTGATTTGATCGCTTCTTTCAACTCATTTTGCTCGTCCAAGGCAAACATGTCTGGCTGCATGGGAGACTGAGTTGCTGCTGATTTGGCTTTTGGTGCGGATTTTTTCACTGGCTCGGGGCTGATTTCAGGTGCAGTTTTGAAGCTGTCTTGCTCCAGTTCAGTAAGTTTTTGGCGCGCCTCAATAATAACGTCTCTTGGTACGCCTGCTAATTGCGCCACCTGTAAACCATACGACTGGCTTGCAGGGCCGTCATGCACCTGATGCATAAAGACAATTTCGTCTTCGTACTCGGTGGCCGTTAGGTGAACGTTTGCCGCGTTTGGAAGGCGATCCGCTAAGGTGGTTAATTCAAAATAGTGGGTTGCGAAAAGCACATAGCTACCCAAGTTATTAGCCAGATATTCTACCGCCGACCAAGCCAGAGAGAGACCGTCGAAAGTACTGGTGCCTCGTCCTACCTCATCCATGAGTACCAAGCTGTCTTTGGTGGCGTTATTTAAAATGTTTGCGGTTTCAGTCATTTCCACCATGAAGGTGGAGCGCCCGCCAGCTAAATCATCAGATGAACCCATACGGGTAAAGATGCGATCCACAACAGAAATGGAGGCGGACTCCGCTGGGACGAAGCAGCCGGTATGCGCAAGCAAGGTAATAATGGCTATTTGGCGCATATAGGTAGATTTACCGCCCATGTTTGGACCAGTGATCATGAGTAGGCTACGGCCATCGTTGAGCTCTAAGTCGTTGGGGATAAAGGGATCGGTAATGACGGATTCGACAACCGGATGACGGCCCGCTTGGATAGCAATGCCTCCCTCATTGTGTAGGCTTGGTCGCACAAAGCTCAAGCGGTTTGCTCGTTCTGCAAAACAGTGTAGTACGTCAAGCTGGGAAACGGCTTGGCTACCTGTTTGAAGCGGCCCTAGCTCATCATTAAGTTTGTCTAGAAGTTGTTCATAAAGTTGCTTTTCACGGGCCAAGGCTTTGGATTTTGCACTCAGGGCCTTGTCTTCAAATTCTTTTAATTCAGGTGTGATGAAACGCTCGGCATTTTTTAATGTTTGTCGGCGAATGTACTCAGCTGGCGCTTGATCAGAATGCAAGCGGCTGATTTCAATGTAATAACCGTGCACTCGGTTGAAGCCTACTTTTAAAGAGGCTATGCCGGTGCGTTCTTTTTCTCGGCGTTCCATTTCAGCTAAGTAATCTGTCGCATTGGTAGACAAGGAGATCAGTTCGTCCAGTTCTTCATCGTAACCGAATGCAATGACTCCTCCGTCACGTACGACCGAAGGTGGGTTTTCCACTAGGGCGTTCGTTAGCTCCTGAGTCAGTTCTGGTAGTTCTACTAAGCGGTCTTTTAGAAGCGTCAGACGAGTGCTGCTGCTAACTTGGTCTAATTGATCGCGAATGGCGGGCATCGCTTCTAATGCCATCCGTAAACGAACCAAATCTCGCGGACGTGCGGAGCGTAAGGCAACGCGGGATAGAATACGTTCTAGGTCGCCGATCTTTTTGATGCTGTCGTGTAACGTTTCAAAATGGAAGCCTTCGAGTAGCGCTCCGATAGCGTCCTGACGAGCATTAATTTCATCTAGGTCACGAATAGGAGTGTGCAGCCAGCGTTTAAGTAAGCGGGATCCCATCGGGGTAGCACAGCTATCAATGACACTCATTAGGGTGTTGGTTGTGGTGCCATTTAAGTTTTGGTCGATCTCTAAGTTACGACGAGTAGCGCCATCGATGAGTACCGAATTGTCCCGCTGCTCCACGCTGATGGATTGAATATGGGGTAGTGCAGACCTTTGTGTATCTTTGGCGTACTGGAGCAGTGCCCCTGCGGAAGCGATGGCCGCACTCATGGCTTCACAGCCAAAGCCAGATAGGTCTTTTGTATTGAATTGTTGGATGAGTTGGCGGTAGCTGGAGTCGAAGTCAAAATGCCATGGGCCCAATTCGCTCACGCCGCGCTCAAGGGTAATGAGGTCTCGAGCAGGGAAGTCTTCAGAAATCAGGACTTCTTTAGGTGTTAGGCGTTGCAATTCGCTAGCTAGCGCTTCAAAGCCATCCACTTCAAATACGCAGAAGCGACCACTGGCCATATCCAAATAAGAAAAGCCAAAGACATCCAGCCCTTTGCGTTGTACGTGGGCAATAGATAGAAGTAGGTTTTCTCGCTTTTCCTCTAAAAAAGCTTCATCACTGATGGTGCCAGGGGTAACGATACGGGCGACTTGACGTTCGACCGGGCCTTTACTGGTGGCTGGATCGCCAGTCTGTTCAGCGATGACTACGGATTCTCCCATGCGAACAAGGCGGGCAATGTAGTTTTCCGCTGCATGATAGGGGATTCCTGCCATAGGAATGGGTTTACCCCCGGAATGCCCGCGGGCCGTCAGCGTGATATCCAGTAGCTCTGCCGCGCGTTTTGCATCGTCGTAAAACAACTCATAAAAATCGCCCATGCGGTAAAATAGCAGCTGGTTATGATGCTGCGACTTTAAGCCAAAATACTGGCGCATCATGGGGGTGTGGTTGTCTTTGTCGTGTTGACTCATGCAGCGGCTCGCGTTGTGTATTTGTGTGTGTGAAACAGGGCGGATATTCTAAGGGAAAATCTCATCAGATTTAAGGGAGTGATGGAAGTGAGTGAAGCAATCATTCATGATTTGGTCGTCAAAGTCGCAGAAGCATTGACAGCAGACGGTAAGATGTTGGTCACGGCTGAGTCATGTACCGGTGGTTTAATTGGGGCCAGTTGTACTGAATTAGCTGGCAGCTCCGCTTGGTTTTTCGGCGGTGTCATGAGTTACGCGAATGAAGCGAAAGTCCGTGGGTTGGGGGTATCAGAACAAACCCTCGCCACACACGGTGCAGTCAGTGAAGAAACCGTTGTACAAATGTGTGCCGGAGCCTTGGCGCTCGGTGGTGATATTGCTGTGGCGGTTAGCGGAGTGGCTGGACCAGGGGGCGGCTCGAAGGAAAAGCCTGTCGGCTGTGTGTATATTGGGTGGCAACATAAAGGCCAGCCAGCTCAGGTCGAAAGATGCCTGTTTTCCGGTGATCGTAAAGGGATTCGTGATGCCACTGTGATACGTGCGTTAGAAGGTGTGTTGTCACTCTAAATAAAAAGCATGTGTTTTTATACAGTATTTTCTTGAGTGCAATTTTAAAACGCGTTACATTAGTCTCAGTTTAAATTTACAGGTAAATACCACTAGGATTTTGATATGGCATCTACAGCAGACAACAAGAAAAAAGCGTTAGACGCAGCGCTTTCTCAAATCGAGCGTCAGTTTGGTAAAGGCGCCATCATGAAGATGGGTGAAGGCGCAAAGCTGGACATCGAAACCGTTTCTACTGGCTCTCTAGGTCTTGATATTGCACTGGGTGCTGGTGGTTTGCCTTATGGCCGTATTTGTGAAATCTATGGTCCTGAGTCTTCAGGTAAAACCACATTAACGCTTAGTGTTATCGCAGAAGCTCAGAAGCAAGGTAAAACCTGTGCCTTCATCGACGCCGAGCATGCTTTAGATCCGTCTTATGCGGAAAAGCTAGGTGTTAACATTGGTGACCTGTTGGTTTCTCAGCCAGATACGGGTGAGCAAGCCCTAGAAATCTGTGACATGTTGGTACGCTCTAACAGTGTAGATGTAGTCATTGTTGACTCGGTTGCAGCCTTGGTGCCTAAGTCTGAGATTGAAGGGGAGATGGGTGATTCTTCTGTCGGTGTTCAGGCGCGTCTTTTGTCGCAAGCCATGCGTAAACTTACTGGCTCTATCAAGCATGCTAACTGTCTTGTTGTCTTCATTAACCAGATTCGTATGAAGATCGGTGTCATGTTTGGCTCTCCAGAAACCACTACAGGTGGTAATGCACTGAAATTCTATAGCTCCGTACGTTTGGATATTCGCCGTATCGGCTCTGTTAAGCAAGGCGATGAAGTCATTGGTAACGAAACCCGCGTAAAAGTTGTGAAGAACAAAATTGCGCCGCCATTTAAACAGGCTGAATTCCAGATCATGTATGGTGCGGGTATTTACCGTATGGGTGAGATCATTGATCTAGGTGTGAAGCAAGGATTCGTTGATAAGTCCGGTGCTTGGTATGCCTACAATGGCAATAAGATTGGTCAAGGTAAAGCGAATGCTGCTCAGTTCTTGGCGGACAATCCTGAGATTGCTCAAGAAGTAGAAGCTAAGATTCGTGAAACCCTGTTAGTGAAAAAAGCCACCAAAGAAGAAGCTGCGGCAGAGGCTGACTCAACTGAAAATGCTGAGTTAGACCTTTAGTCCTAACGTTTCCAGATACTTTCGATTTCTAAAAAAGCAGCCAATAGGCTGCTTTTTTTGTTTCAGAGGTGGGTTCATCGGTGATTTGAAGAGTACTTATGTTAAATGTCAATCAGGATGGAATCTGACATATTTTTCCCACTTCTAGCATTGCTGTGAACCCCAATAGACCGTTTTAATGCTGGGCTTGTTGTTTAATTGTTGTTCAAGCATGATGATCACGCTTGGCTACTCCGATAAAGGAATATAAGAATGAGTAGTAAACCTTCCTCACGGCCAGTCGTTAGCTCGGCCACTGGTGTTTTTAATATCAAGTCATTAATTGTTGTGTTCGATGTGCTTTTGTTTGCGTTGCTTTATAACACCTTACCCTTTGAGTCTAATGTGGTGCTTGGCTTAAGTATATTGGTGTTTGTCGCCATTCTTTGGTTAACAGAAGCTTTGCATGTCACGGTCACCGCTATTTTGGTTCCTGTTATGGCGGTTTTATTTGGTGTTTTTAATACGCAAACGGCGCTGAATAATTTCGCAAATGCCACTATTTTTCTGTTCTTAGGGGGCTTTGCCTTGGCCGCAGCCATGCGAGTACAAGGTTTGGATAGGGTCATTGCCGATAAGGTATTGCAAATGGCGCGAGGGCGGATGAATCTCGCTATCTTTATGCTGTTTGGTGTAACGGCGGTGCTGTCTATGTGGATCAGTAATACGGCCACAGCCGCTATGATGTTGCCTTTGGTGTTGGGTATCTTAAGCAAGGTGGATCAGGAGCGTGGCCACAGTACCTATGTGTTTGTTTTATTGGGGATTGCCTACAGTTCCAGCATTGGTGGGATTGCCACCTTGGTGGGGAGTCCGCCAAATGCTATTGCTGCGGCCCAGGTAGGATTGTCTTTCTCTGAGTGGATGGCATTTGGTTTGCCTGTGTCCTTGATCTTACTACCCATTGCCGTTGCCTTGCTGTATTTGATTTTGAAACCTGACCTTCGTGGTGGTTTTGATCTTAATGTGGAACCTGTGGTCTGGAGCCAAGGTAAAGTACTAACCTTGGTGATTTTCTTCTTAACCGTCTTTATGTGGATCTTTAGTAAGCCGATTAATGGCATGCTAGGGGGAATCAAAAGCTTTGACACAATTATTGCTCTCGGAGCGATTATCTTGGTGTGTTTTTCTGGGGCTGCGAAATGGAAGGATGTGGAGAAAACCGCAGATTGGGGGGTGTTACTCTTATTCGGAGGTGGGATTTGTTTAAGTAATATTTTGCGGGAAACGGGTACTAGCATGTTTCTTGCGAACGAGCTGAGCGTCTTGATTGCAGATCTGAATATTGTGGTAGTAATCCTAGTTATTGCAGCGTTTGTGGTGTTTCTAACGGAATTTGCTAGCAATACTGCCAGTGCAGCGTTATTAATTCCTGTGTTCAGCGGTTTGGCTGAGGCCTTCGGAGTATCTCCGGTGATTCTAGCTGTGTTGATTGCCATCTCCGCTTCTTGTGCCTTTATGTTGCCAGTGGCAACCCCTCCTAACGCTATTGTGTTTGCGTCAGGGCATATAAATCAGAGCGAGATGATGCGGGTAGGTTTTGTTTTAAACCTTGTCTGCATCATATTGTTAAGCTTGATTGCTGTGACATTTTGGTAATTCGACTGTTAAAAATAGTACGCTGTGTGGAGTCTTATTTTTTAAACAACTATTCTAAAGGGAAGATAGGATGACTAGGTGTTCTCGATGAATTTGGTGTTTGTGTTGATGATCACAACCGGAGTGTCTGCTCTACTGCTTATTGCAAGCGGTGTGTGGTACTGGCGCGTCAAGCAAAAATCCAAAGTTGAAACGCCTGTTGATTCAGTTGAAGACTCCGAGGACTTTGATGATGAGGCTGTCACAGATGATCAACTGTCTCAAAATAGCCATTGGTTGGCGCTATTGGATCAACAGCTTGCAGTCTGTGAACAGCTTTCCGAGGAGCAGCAAGATCTTTCTCTAAAATGTTGGCATACGTTCCTGAGTATTGAGCGTGAGTTGCTCTCTGGGGATGACGAGGATGTCACGCCATACCTGAGTCAGTTCGAGTTTGTCTTAGAGCAACTGCAGCAAGCCCAAGAGATTGATGTCTTACTTAAACGTTTATCTGTTAGTAACAATCTGCTGAAAGAACTCAATAAGGTGATTCAGCACACTGGCGACTTGGTATTTGATCAAATGAATATTACGGCCGATCTAAATGCCAAGCTTGATAAGCAGCAGGAAAAACTTAACGAAGAACATGAAGTCGACCAAGAGCTTGCCAGTGTTCGTGCAGAGTTGGCTTCCATGTATGAATTGGGTGAGCGTTTGAAAGCTGATGCTGGCAACAGCTCCAGTGAGCAGTATTTAGATGCATTATCTGAGTTCTTAGGTGAAACTTCCTCCGATGGTTTCTTGGCGCCTATGCGTACAGAGTTGGATGATAAGGTAGACGAGCTACAGCATTTAGCAGATTACCGCGCCTCTGTGATCAATGAGCTAAAGGATCGTGTCAGTCAAAAGCGTGAAGTTGCCCATGGTAAGGACGATCATTTAGCGGAATACGACATTGCTTTTGCGCGTTTCGAGAAGAGTTTGTTAGAAAGTAATCGCGTAATAAAGTCTCTCGAAAATAAGCTAGAGAGCTTGCAGACCATCAAGTACAACTTGAATGTGGATGTACGTAAGCGTGAGGAAGCGTTGCGCTTGAAAGGTGCTCAGCTTGAGTCTAAAGATGAAGTTAGTGTGATGTCTGCTCAAGAGGCGTTGGCTAATGAGTATGACTCGGTAGAAGCCTTGTCTGGCTTTATCGATGCAATGCCATTCCATAAGGACTACGAAGAATTTGAAAGTGAACAGCTGGAAAAACTTGCTTCCCTTAAGAAGATGGTGGATGACTCAGAGTTATATGTGAATGTGCTTGAGCGAGACTTGGATAAGGCTAAGTTGGAGTACGATCAATTAACTCAGCGCTTAAATGGAGACGTGGGAGAGGTAGTTCCAACGTCTCAAGAGCAAGAAGAAATTGAGAATTTAAAAGAGATTAATGCAGAGCTTGAAGACGAAAAGCGGCGTTTGTTGGATCAGCTTGATTCTGGTGCTGATGATAACGAAGAAGTCCTGCTGTTGCAGAAAAAAATAGCTGATCTGGATGCTAAAATTGATACGGTTCAGGCAAATTACGTGAACATGGAGGAGCGTTACCTTAATTCTCTTATGTCTTAATCCTCTTCTCTGTATTCGATGGCGTGTTTGATTTCGTCGAAGCCAAACCCTCTGTAAGCCAAATACCTTGTTTGTTTGGCTTTTTCTTTATAATCGCGACTGACAGCTTCTCCAAATTTTTTAAGCTTTAACTCTAGAGCTAATTCAAACCAATCAGCCTCCAGAGCATTGAGTGCCTGCTTAGCGGATGCCTCATCAATGCCTTTCATTTTAAGTTCATTCAGGATGCGTTGCTTGCCCAGTGGTTTTGCGGCTTTGCTGCGAGCAAAGGCTTCAGCAAAACGCTGATCATTGACGTAGTTATATTCGATGAGTTTGTCGATAGCCGCTTGAATGTCCTCAGCCGAAAACTCTTTGCGACTTAGCTTTTGTTGAAGTTCTCGAACAGAGTGTTCGCGGGCGCCTAACAGCCATAAGGCGTGGTTGTAGGCGGAAGCTTGATGAGTCATAGGATATTGGTACTGCAAAAGGAAAGATTATAGCTGAAATAATTTGAATTGATAAATTATATGATTATCTGTTTAGTGTTGATCTTATGGTTTTTAATTCTTTATATGATTTTAAATATGGTGAGAAATTCTAGTTATCTTTTGGAAGAATAGTGGATAGTTCTTTTGGAGGTTCGCTATGAATGTTTGTATCTTAGGGGCAGGGGTTGTGGGTTTGACGTCTGCCTATTATTTAGCAAAGCAAGGTGTGCAGGTGACAGTTTTGGACCGTCAGCCAGGTGTGGCTTTGGAAACAAGCTTTGCCAATGCAGGTCAGATTTCTCCCGGGTACTCTGCCCCTTGGGCGGCTCCTGGGATACCAATGAAAGCCGTCAAATGGTTGATGCAAAAGCATGCGCCGCTGAAAATTAGCCCAGAGCCAGAAGTTAAAAAGTTGCTTTGGATGACCAAGATGTTGGCTAACTGCACCAATCAAGCCTATAACGTAAATAAATCTCGAATGATGGCTTTAGCGGAGTTCAGTCGTGATTGCTTTATTGATTTGCGCAAAGAGTTGGGCATTCGTTATGACGATGGGCAAGGTGGTACCACACAACTGTTTCGTACGGATGAGCAGGTAGAAGGCGCCGCAAAAGATATCAAGGTGCTCAAGGCCTTGGGAGTGCCTCATGAAGAGTTAACCCCCGCTGATATTCTTAAAGTCGAGCCGGGGTTGGCACCTGTGATTGATAAGTTTAAAGGTGCATTGCGATTAACGGGAGACGAAACCGGTGATTGCTATATGTTTTGTGAAGCGCTAAAGGCTGAGTGCGACAAGCTTGGAGTGGATTTTAAGTTCAATACTTCCGTTGAACGTCTGGAAATCAATCAAGGTGCTATCAAGGGCGTACAAACTAAAGAAGCTATGCTTAACTTTGATCAGGTGTTGGTGTGTCTTGGTAGCTACTCCAAAGAGTTGCTCAAAGCGATTGATTTGGATGTGCCCATTTACCCTGTAAAAGGGTATTCCTTGACGGTGCCAATCACACAATCTGAGTTTGCACCGACGTCAACCATTATGGATGAAACGTACAAGGTGGCGGTGACTCGATTGGGAAATCGCATTCGTGCGGCAGGTACAGCGGAGCTAACGGGTTATAATCTAACAATGCCAAAAGTCCGAACGGATACGATTGCTCATGTGGTCGGTGATGTCTTTCCTCAAGGAGGGGATTTATCAGAAGCGGAATATTGGACTGGATTGCGCCCCATGACGCCAGATGGCACGCCAGTGGTCGGTGGAACGCCGATTAAGGGTTTATTCCTAAATACTGGGCATGGAACCTTAGGATGGACCATGAGTTGCGGATCTGCAGCACTGATTGCTGATATCATGTTAGGTGAGAAGACTGCGATCGACTCATCGGATCTTGCAGTTAAACGTTACGCACATTAAGGGGCGCAGATGTCTAGGCCACTTACAGCGACCGTCAATTTAGACGCGATCCTGTCAAACTACCGCTATGCAAAGCAATTGCATCCTACTTGTCATGCTTTTGCTGTCGTAAAAAGTAACGCCTACGGCCATGGTGCCGTTCGTGTTGCAACTTTTCTCGACGAGGAGGCGGATGCCTTTGCCGTCGCTACGATCGAAGAGGCTTTGGAATTGCGTGAAGCCGGTATTGAATCACCGGTCATGCTTTTGGAAGGTGTCTTTGAAGACTCCGAATGGGAGTTGTGTCAGCAACATGGTTTTTGGGCTGCCGTAGAAAATGAAGTCCAACTCCATGGTTTGCTCGAGCGTGATATCCAGATTGAAAAAATCTTTGTGAAATTGGATTCAGGGATGCATCGTTTGGGTGTGACCAAGGAAGTCGCAGACGATTATGTCCATGCTTTACGGGCTTCAGGGAAAGTAGGTGAGGTCTTGCTAATGACACACTTCTCTTGTGCAGATGACTTGGCAGACTTAACCACCATGAAGCAGCTCACTTACTTTGAGCAAGCTCGCCAATTGATTGGTGAGATCGGGTCCAGTGTGGCGAACTCTGCGGCCATTATGAAATGGAGTGTGCCTGAAAATGGCTGGATTCGTCCTGGGATTATGTTGTACGGCATTTCCCCATTTTCCGAATTGAGCGGTGCCGAGTTGGGATTGACTCCTGCTATGACTTTAACGTCCAAGGTGATTTCTGTTCGCTCTTTGGTGGCCGGTGATCGAGTGGGTTATGGGTTAGGTTACCAGGCTGAGGAAGATCATGAGTTAGGTACGATTGCCATTGGTTACGGGGATGGCTATCCACGTAGCGCACCAGCAGGCACCCCTTTGTTGATTAACGGCAAACCTGCTGAGCTGGCAGGGCGTGTGTCTATGGACATGATCACCGCCAAATTTAGCCACACAGATCAGTCCTTGGCGATTGGTGATGAAGTGGTACTTTGGGGTGAAGGTATGCCAGTAGAGAAGGTGGCGTACTGGTCAGATACCATCGGCTATGAGCTGGTTACACGCATGACGACTCGACCTAAGTTGGTTTATACCAGCGAGTCGTAACCTCTTTTACCTCCTTTCTGACGGTTTTCTCCCAATTACTTATGTTAAATCATGGGTAATTGGGAGGGATTGCTAAAAATAAGCGCAAAATCTGTTCTTTAGGTTTTGATCATTTACGCCTTTTCCGTGTACTATTTTCTACCTTTTAATTGCCAAAGTGTCTTCTTAAGGAGGCTTTGACGCAATTCAATTCGCCAGATATTTAGAGATAGAGTCTCATCCAATTATGAAGAGTTCTGAGTTACGCCAGTCATTTTTGTCTTTCTTTGAAAGCAAGCAGCACCAGATCGTGGAATCCAGCTCACTGATTCCGGGCAATGATCCGACCCTGTTGTTCACAAACGCGGGTATGGTGCAATTTAAAGATGTATTTCTAGGGGCTGATAAACGTCCATACACGCGAGCGACGACGTCCCAGCGCTGTGTGCGAGCCGGTGGTAAGCATAATGACCTTGAAAACGTAGGTTACACCGCCCGTCACCATACATTCTTTGAGATGTTGGGTAACTTCAGCTTTGGTGATTACTTCAAAGAAGAGGCTATCTCTTACGCCTGGGAGTTTTTAACCGGTGTTTTAGGTTTGCCAAAAGAAAAGCTGCTCGTCACTGTCTATGCGGAAGACGATGAAGCCTATGGTATTTGGAAAGACAAAATCGGCGTGCCAGCGGAAAAAATCATCCGTATCGGTGACAACAAGGGTGCCCGTTATGCATCAGATAACTTCTGGGCAATGGGTGATACGGGGCCATGTGGTCCATGTACCGAAGTATTCTACGATCACGGTGAGCATATTTGGGGTGGGCCTCCAGGTTCTCCTGAAGAAGATGGCGACCGTTTTATCGAAATCTGGAACGTTGTATTCATGCAGTACAATCGTTCTGCAGATGGCACGATGGCGAATTTGCCTAAGCCTTCTGTTGATACTGGAATGGGGCTTGAGCGTATTTCTGCTATTTTGCAGGGGGTACACTCTAACTACGAAATCGACTTGTTCCAAAATCTAATCAAGGCAGCTGCCTTGGCTGTGGGGACAGAAGATCTTTCTTCTCAGTCACTGCGGGTTATTGCTGACCATATTCGCTCCTGTTCCTTCATGATTGTGGATGGTGTTGTGCCATCTAATGAGGGACGTGGTTATGTATTGCGCCGTATTATCCGCCGTGCTGTACGTCATGGAAATAAACTGGGCCAAAAACAGCCATTCTTCCATAAGCTAGTGGCAGCACTGGATGCGGAAATGGGCGAAGCCTACCCAGAGCTACGTAAGTTGGCTGATCGCGTTGCCTCTATTCTACTCAAAGAAGAAGAGCAGTTCGCGAAAACCCTAGATCAAGGGATGCGCATCCTTGAAGAAGATATTGCTAACCTTGGTGATAGCAAAGTCATTCCAGGAGCGACTATCTTTAAGCTTTACGATACCTATGGCTTCCCTGCAGATTTGACGAATGATGTTGCCCGTGAAGCAGGTCTTGAAATCGACGAGGCAGGTTTTGAAGCGGCCATGGAAGAGCAACGTGCCCGTGCCCGTTCTGCGAGTAACTTCAGTTTGGATATGTCTGGTTCTGTCAGTGTGGACGGTCAGACAGAATTCACAGGCTACTCTTTCCTTGAAGGTCAAAGCCCTGTTGAGCAGATTCTAGTTGATGGTGCTTCGGTTGAAGTGCTTCAGCAAGGTCAAAAAGGATTGGTCGTGCTAACAGAAACTCCTTTCTACGGAGAGTCTGGTGGTCAGGCGGGTGATCAAGGTTGGTTCCGTGGTCCCGCTGCCGTAAAAGTGAGCAATACTACTAAGCAAGGCAAGGTGCATTTGCATCATGTGGAAGTTCGTGAAGGCGCTTTGAAAGTCGGTGACGTGGTCACCACGGAAGTGGATCGTTCTTTACGTAATGCTACGGCACTAAACCACTCAGCGACTCACTTATTGCACGAAGCATTGCGCCGTGTGTTGGGTGATCATGTGTTGCAGAAGGGCTCTTTAGTCAATGCGGAGCGTCTACGTTTTGACTTCTCTCATTTTGAAGGTCTGACTGCAGCAGAGCTAGAACAAGTGGAAGATATGGTAAATGAGCAGGTGCGCTTGAACCATGAAACCATTACCGAAGTCATGGACATTGAAGCGGCCAAAGCGAAAGGCGCTCACGCTCTATTCGGCGAAAAATACGAAGCGCAAGTTCGAGTTCTGACCATGGGGTCTGATTACTCCATTGAGTTGTGTGGTGGTACACATGTTAAGCGTACCGGTGATATTGGCCTGTTTAAGATCGTTCAGGAAAGTGGTATTGCTGCAGGTGTACGCCGTATTGAAGCAATAACAGGTAAAGCGGCAATTGATGCAACCCGTCAAACGGATGCGACTTTGGCTCAGATTGCTGGGCTATTTAAGGCAAGCAAAGAGGCTGCCTTGGATAAGGTAGTGGCGCTTAATGATCAGGCTCGTGCCCTGCAAAAAGAAATCGATCAGCTAAAATCTAAGTTGGCGGCTCAAGCTGGCGCTGATTTGGCGTCTCAAGCGGTGGAAATCAACGGCGGTAAGTTGTTGGTGGCGCAAGTTGAGATTGACGATCCAAAAGGGCTGCGAGATCTACTGGACGAGTTAAAGAGTAAGCTTGAATCCGCGGTGATCCTGTTGGCGGCTGTTAATGATGGCAAAGTGAGCTTGATTGCTGGTGTGACGAAAGAGCTAACAGCGAAAGTCAAAGCAGGCGATCTGATTAAAATGGCTGCGCCTTATGTGGATGGTCGCGGTGGTGGTCGTCCAGACATGGCTCAAGCAGGCGGAAGCAAACCCGAAGGGGTTGCTGAAGTGTTATCGCTAGTGCCTGAATGGGTGAGCGAGCGAGTTTAGTTTTATGCGCCCTACGGGGCGCTTTTTAGTGGAAGTTTAGAAAATGGCATTGTTAGTTCAAAAATATGGTGGCACCTCGGTAGGCTCTGTTGAACGTATCGAAGCGGTGGCAGACCGAGTGCTTAAGCACAAGCAGCAAGGTGATGACATCGTTGTTGTGGTGTCAGCAATGAGTGGTGAGACAAACCGCTTAATCGAGTTGGCAAAGAGTGTCCAAAACACGCCAAATGAGCGTGAAATGGATGTGCTTCTGTCTACTGGTGAGCAAGTCACTATCGCCCTACTGAGTATGGCGTTGATGAAACGCGGTCTATTGGCAAAATCTTATACCGGTAGCCAAGTGCGAATCACGACTGACAATGCCCATGGTAAAGCGCGTATTGAGAGTATTGATACGGAAGCCATGCAAGCGGATCTGGCTGAAGGCAAGGTGCTGGTTGTGGCTGGCTTTCAAGGGGCTGACGCTCAGGGCAATATCACAACGCTAGGACGTGGTGGCTCTGATACCACGGGGGTGGCTTTGGCCGCTGCTTTGAAAGCTGATGAGTGCCAAATCTATACTGACGTAGATGGCGTGTACACCACGGATCCGCGAGTGGTAGACAGTGCCCGTCGTCTAGAAAAAATCACCTTTGAAGAAATGTTGGAAATGGCCAGCTTAGGTTCAAAGGTTCTGCAAATCCGCTCTGTTGAGTTTGCGGGGAAATACCAAGTTCCGTTACGTGTCCTATCTAGCTTCATTGAAGGAGAAGGGACGCTTATTACTACTGATGGAGATGAAAATATGGAACAGCCTGCTGTTTCTGGTATCGCGTTTAATCGTGATGAAGCCAAATTAACTCTTAAGGGCGTACCTGATATTCCAGGTGTGGCATCAAAGATTCTTGGTCCTGTAAGTGATGCGAACATCGAAGTGGACATGATTGTTCAGAACGTCTCTGTGGACGGCACAACGGATTTTACCTTTACTGTGCATCGTAACGACTATGAGAAAGCGATCTCTGTTCTGAAGGGGGTTGCTGAGTCTCTGGAAGCGAAAGAAGTTATTTCAAACGATAAGATCGCTAAGGTGTCTATCGTTGGGGTGGGGATGCGCTCCCATGCGGGTGTTGCCAGCTCTATGTTTAAAGCTTTAGCTGATGAGTCCATCAATATTCAGTTGATCTCTACCTCAGAGATTAAAGTTTCTGTAATCATTGATGAGAAATATATGGAGTTAGCGGTTCGAGCTCTACATTCTGCATTCAAACTTAACGAAGCAGATGCAGGTGTTAGCGAAGCGTAACACTTTGACACAAGATCATCTGGTGCATGGGTAGATTCGGGGTTAGAGAGCGGCTACAATTCGTCTTGTAAGGAAATCCCTACAAAGTAGTCAGGGATTTCCAATGTCTCACAAGGATATTTAAGGAGAAATGCTATGCTTATTTTAACTCGTCGTGTAGGTGAAACACTTATGGTTGGTGATGAAGTGTCTGTCACTGTACTAGGTGTAAAAGGTAATCAGGTTCGTATCGGTATCAATGCACCAAAAGATGTTTCTGTGCACCGTGAAGAAATCTACCTTCGCATTCAGAAAGAACAAGACGAACAAACAGAAGATTAATTTTTTTTAAAAAAAGTCTTTACAACACATTTGGTGTCTCTATAATACGCGGCACTTGTTTCGGAGAGTTGGCCGAGTGGCCGAAGGCGCTCCCCTGCTAAGGGAGTATGGGGTGAAACTCATCGAGGGTTCGAATCCCTCACTCTCCGCCATTTACGCATCCGTAGCTCAGCTGGATAGAGTACTCGGCTACGAACCGAGCGGTCGGAGGTTCGAATCCTCCCGGATGCGCCATTACGTGTTAACAAGTGACGAATAAAGAGCTATCCATCTTAATTCGAAAAATTAGATTACGCATCCGTAGCTCAGCTGGATAGAGTACTCGGCTACGAACCGAGCGGTCGGAGGTTCGAATCCTCCCGGATGCGCCATCTAACATCAATTAAGTAGTTACGCATCCGTAGCTCAGCTGGATAGAGTACTCGGCTACGAACCGAGCGGTCGGAGGTTCGAATCCTCCCGGATGCGCCACACTTAATATTCTCCTAAGTTTTCCTTTCGTTTAATCCCTTCTAGATATTTCAAATTTAGATTTCATTCTTTTATTTCTGATCAAAACCTTCCTTGGTTTACTTCAGGTCTAGTGCTTTGTTTTTTTATATTTCGCTTCCACTTAATTTATCGAGTACCTGTTTGAGCTCATAGGTGCTTTGGGTCTGTCGAATGCTTTTTAGGTTTTCGGCTATGATCGGCCAATCTTGGCGCAAGTGTGCGCTCCATTGCTTAATGCGACCGAGGGTTGCGAAGTCATCGTAGTGCTCTCCTAGGGTGGTCATATATCCCTGGATGAGGTCGTACAATTCTGTAAATGTGCCTGCTTCCCCTCCTTTTAGCTCCCGAAAGATGAACGGGTTGCTTAGGCTACCTCGGCCAATCATGAAATGATGACATTGAGTTTGCTCTAAACAAGCTTCCAGATTTAACCGACTATTAATGTCTCCGTTAGCGATGATGTTCATAGTCGATTGTTGTTTTGCATGTCCTATTTTTTCCCAGCGCGCAGGAGGGCCATAGCCGTCTTTCTTGGTGCGTCCGTGTATTGTGAGTGTCTGAGCGCCTGCAGCTTCGATGGCGGCTAGATTTTCATAGAAAAGTGCCTCATCCATAAAGCCAAGACGCATTTTGGCAGATAAAGGTATGTTTTTAGGCAGGGATGTCTTGACGGTATGTACTATATTAAAAAGCGCCTCGGGAGTTTGTAGTAAAAATGAACCTCCGCCATGCCCATTAACACGCTTAGCAGGGCAGCCAAAATTAATATCAATATGAGTTGCGCCGGCGTCCACTGCATTGGCAGCACTGGCGCCCATGATCTCAGCATCAGATCCGAGTAATTGAATGTGGACAGGGTGACCGTGAATCGTTTTGGCACCTGTATTGAGTTCCGGTACAAGTTTTTTAAAAGCTTGGCTGGAAGTAGGCTGCTGAGTGACTCGGACAAATTCTGATACGAGATAATCCATGCCGCCTATTTTTGAAAGTAGAGCGCGCATGGTGTGATCCATGACGCCTTCCATTGGGGCGACAGCGAGTAGTATGTCTGGTGAGGCTTTGGGGTGTGTGTTTAGGGTCACGTTATCTAACTGTTATGCAAAAAAAATATGAAACTGTTATGGTTTGTGATACAAAAGAACTTACATTGCGGACTTAATGTGCACGTGTGAGTATTAAACGTCTGCTTTTGTCACGTTTTGAATTATTCAGATTTTTATGGAAAGTGCTATGAATAACTTAATTAACGATGGTTTTGGGTTGATGTTACTAGGGATGGGGTTTGTATTCCTATTTCTTGGCGTGTTGATATTTGCAACGACATACATGTCAAAGCTGTTAACTCGCTACTTTCCTGAAGCAATGCCGGTGGTAAAACCAAGGGCAGCGACTGCTACGGCACCTGCTGCTAAGTCCTCCGGCGTGGATCCTAAAATAACAGCAGCTATTACTGCTGCGATTCACCAACACCGTAACCGTAAATAATTTTTAGCTAATCTTTTTAGAGGCCAAGACATGTCAGATAACAAACGCCCTCTCGGTATCACTGATGTTGTATTACGAGATGCACATCAATCGCTTTTTGCTACTCGTATGCGTATCGACGATATGCTTCCAATCGCAGAAAAACTGGATCAGATTGGTTTCTGGTCTTTGGAATCATGGGGTGGGGCAACATTTGACTCTTGTATTCGTTTTATCGGTGAAGATCCGTGGGATCGTATCCGTGAATTGAAAAAAGCGATGCCTAATACGCCACAACAAATGCTACTGCGCGGACAAAACCTTTTAGGTTACCGTCATTATGCAGACGATGTGGTTGCTAAGTTTGTTGAGCGTGCAGCGAAAAATGGCGTGGATGTGTTCCGTATTTTTGATGCTATGAATGATCCGCGTAACCTTGAGACAGCGATTAAGGCTGTTAAAACTGAAGGGAAGCATGCGCAAGGAACGATCTCTTATACAAAGAGCCCAGTCCATACTTTGAAAACTTGGGTTGATTATGCGAAAACCCTTGAAGACATGGGGGCCGATTCGATCGCCATTAAAGACATGTCTGGTATTTTGACGCCTTATGATGCATTTGAATTGGTAAGTAAGCTTAAAGAGCAAACAGACCTAGAAGTGCAGTTGCATGCCCATGCCACCTCAGGCTTGTCTGACATGACCATTCTGAAATCTATCGAGGCGGGTATCGACCGCGTAGATACCGCTATCTCTTCAATGTCTATGACCTATGGACATTCCTCTACAGAGTCTGTTGTTGCGGCACTACAGGGTACAGATCGTGATACGGGTCTAGATCTAACTAAACTGGAAGAGGTTGCTGCATACTTCCGTACTGTTCGTAAGAAGTATGCGAAGTTTGAAGGCTCTTTGCGTGGTACGGATTCTCGTATCTTAATCGCTCAAGTGCCTGGTGGCATGTTGACCAATATGGAAAACCAACTGCGCGAGCAAGGGGCTTCCGACAAGTTTGATGCTGTACTAGAGGAGATTCCTCGTGTGCGTCAAGACTTAGGTATGATTCCTTTGGTGACTCCAACGTCTCAGATTGTTGGTACTCAAGCGGTGCTAAACGTGTTAACAGGCGAGCGTTATAAATCAATCTCTAAAGAAACCGCAGGTATCTTGAAAGGTGAATACGGTGCAGCGCCAGCGCCGTTTAATGAAGAGCTACAGGCTCGCGTTTTAAATGGTGCAGAAGCTATTACATGTCGACCTGCTGATTTGTTGGATCCAGAAATGGATAAGCTTTCGGCAGAGCTGTCTGAGCTTGCAAAAGACAAAGGTCTTAAACTTGCTAATGACGAAATTGATGATGTGCTGACCTATGCCTTGTTCCCACAAATTGGTCTTAAATTCCTGCAAAACCGTGGTGATGCGTCAGCGTTTGAACCAGCTCCAACATTAGAGGAGGTGGCAGCGCCAGCAACACCAAAAGCTGAAGTGTCAAGCAAAGAGGCAGGTGATGCTTCTGTTTATACTGTCAGTGTTGCGGGTGAGACCTTTGTTGTGCAGGTGAGCGAGGGCGGGGATGTTAATAGCATTCAGCCAGCTACCGCTCCAGTGTCTGCACCAGCTCAGCCTGCTGCACCAGCTCCAGCAGCGGGTGGTGAAGATGTGCCGGCACCTTTAGCAGGGAATATCTTTAAGGTTTTAGTGTCGCCAGGTGAGCAAGTTGCTGAAGGGGATACCTTAATGATCATGGAAGCCATGAAAATGGAAACGGAAATTTCTGCACCAAAATCAGGGACTGTCGGTTCTATCCTTGTGAAAGAGGGTGATGCTGTTCAGGTTGGTCAAGCGTTGCTGACTCTATAAAGCAGGGTGAGATAATAAAATGGAAGAGAAATTATTAAACCTGTACCACGATACTGGTATCTATCAGTTGGAGTTTGGTCAGTTCGTTATGATGTGTGTGGGCTTGCTGCTCATTTACCTTGCCATCAAAAAAGGCTTTGAACCCTTGCTGCTACTGCCAATCGGCATAGGGGCCATCCTAGTGAATATTCCTGGTGCCGGGTTTATGGCTGCGCCAGTCTATGATGCGACGGGGCACATGGTGTCACCGGGTGGATTGCAGTACTACATCTATCATGGTGGTATTGAAACGGGCCTATTCCCATTGCTTATCTTTATGGGAGTGGGGGCCATGACTGATTTCGGGCCCATGCTGGCTAACCCCAAGACCCTATTGCTTGGGGCTGCGGCTCAGTTCGGTATTTTTGCAACCGTGATTGGTGCTGTGGTTTTAGGTGCTACTGGCATTATGGATTTCTCTCTCGCGGATGCAGCAGCGATTGGCATCATTGGTGGTGCGGATGGTCCAACAGCTATCTTCGTGGCAAGCCGCTTGGCTCCTGACCTGCTAGGGGCGATTGCAGTGGCTGCATATTCCTACATGGCGTTGGTACCTTTGATTCAGCCGCCCATCATGAAGGCACTGACTTCTAAAGAAGAGCGTGCTATTCAAATGGTGCAGCTTCGTCATGTATCTAAAACCGAAAAGATTGTCTTTCCAATCGTAGTGACCTTGCTGGCAGCGGCATTTTTGCCTTCTGCTGCACCACTGTTAGGTATGTTCTGTTTCGGTAACCTGATGAAAGAGTCTGGAGTGGTCGATCGTTTGAGTGATACGGCTCAAAACGCATTGATTAATACTGTGACGATTTTCTTAGGATTGGGAGTGGGGTCGAAGCTTAGCTCTGAAGCCTTCCTTAATATAGAAACCCTAGGTATTTTGTCCCTTGGATTGGTGGCGTTTGCAATCGGTACTGCAACGGGTGTTTTGATGGCGAAACTGATGAACAAGATGTCAGCATCACCAATTAACCCATTGATTGGTGCTGCAGGTGTGTCAGCGGTTCCAATGGCTGCTCGAGTTGCCAATAAAGTGGGGCTTGAAGCTAACAAGCAGAACTTCCTGTTAATGCATGCCATGGGGCCAAACGTAGCCGGCGTAATCGGATCTGCGGTAGCTGCGGGTGTTATGCTGAGTTATGTGGGGGGGTAAACAACTCTTCCTCTAAGTTATGTACAGAAAAGCCCACCTTTCGGTGGGCTTTTTGCGTATTAAATGTGTATAACCTGTGGGAAGAAAATAAAGCCGTTTTTTTAACAAAAAAGCTCAAAAAAGGGTTGCGTTAAAAATTCGCGAAGGTAATATACGCACCCACTGACACGGCAGGCCACCACGGACTGCAAAGCGAATCAAACGAAACGCTAAAGTGT
>NZ_JBHTMN010000001.1:0-672 GCF_042679525.1 Rhodanobacter aciditrophus | reverse complement strand
AACCTGGGGCTGGATCACCTCCTTAAACGATATGAAGCTCTGGTGAGCGTTCACACAAATTATCTGATATCTGTAGTTTAGAGTGTTGTCGTCTGATTCAGATTTGAATTTGGATGCAGGCAGTTGTTTTGGGTCTGTAGCTCAGTTGGTTAGAGCGCACCCCTGATAAGGGTGAGGTCGGCCGTTCAAATCGGCCCAGACCCACCAAAACTCCCGTAACTTTGTTATTGAGATTTTGGTGGAACAACAATGAGATATGGGGCTATAGCTCAGCTGGGAGAGCGCCTGCTTTGCACGCAGGAGGTCTGCGGTTCGATCCCGCATAGCTCCACCACTTCCCAAGTGGTACATGACACAACACACAAAGCCTTAAGCAAGATGCTTGGACAGTCAATCGAGAGACAGTAAGTCTTATATCGATGTCGACTGAAACTTCCTAGTCTCTGACTTAGTGCTTTGCACTAAACTTGCTCTTTAACAATTTAGACTTTTTGAAATAGACGATAATCAAGCGTCAAACCGGTGGAATCCACTCTAACCCAGTGAGATTCTAAGATCGTAAATCCAGTGCTGAACAAAAGCAGCGTTGGTATGTAGTTCAAAGTAGCGACTAACTTAGGTTAGATAAAAAACTATTTTGGGTTATATGGTCAAGTGACCAAGCGTGCACGG